>NZ_LYPA01000049.1 GCF_001675045.1 Paenibacillus oryzae | reverse complement strand
CCTCCAGCGCCGATGGTACTTGGACCGCAGGGTCCTGGGAGAGTAGGACGTCGCCAAGCGGATTTTATCTTGCAAGCTTTTCGGTATAGGCAGCATTTAGATGTTGCATAAATCATGNAGGTTGCTCACTCGTTGTCAGTTTTGAAAGAACAAGAAGTGCCGGAAACGGCGCTTTGATGTGTCTTTCATTGAAATTCCGTTTGGTGGCGATGGCGGAGGGGATCCACGCGTTCCCATCCCGAACACGACCGTTAAGCCCTCCAGCGCCGATGGTACTTGGACCGCAGGGTCCTGGGAGAGTAGGACGTCGCCAAGCGGATTTTATCTTGCAAGCTTTTTGATAAAGGTAACATTTCGATGTTGCAGGAATCGAAAAAGCATGGTAGGATATAAATCCTGTCGCAGCAATGCGGCACACTTTGCACCTTGAAAACTGGATAACGAAAGAAAAGAAGATGAAAATCTTCTGCTGAAACATCCTTTAGCTGAAGTAATACCCGCCAGCAGAGGAAACTCACGCTGAGCGATAACTAGGTTAAGCTAGTAAGAGCGCACGGAGGATGCCTAGGCACC
>NZ_LYPA01000048.1 GCF_001675045.1 Paenibacillus oryzae | reverse complement strand
AATTGGCAATTTACTACAGCAGACGCTAGGATCAGGCTTAGAAAGCTATACCCTGTAATTTAAGGTTTACAGAGTACTAGGCTGTCGCTTCAAAACGGAAGGCCGCGGCATAGCTGCTGTACTTTTGTCTTTGAGTTCGTTATGATGAGGTTATCAAGATTTTGAATCAACGATATACCGGACGAAGCACGTCCTTTCCATTATGGAAAGGGCGTTTTTTGTGTGGACAGAGGGAGGGAGTGACAGAATGAAGGAGTTGCTTGATCCTCGTAATGACTTTGTATTCAAGCGTATTTTTGGAAGCGAGGATAACCGGGATGTGCTTCTGGCGTTTTTGAATTGCGTGCTGGCGGCAGGAGAAGGTCCGCTTTTAACGGAGGTTGAGGTGCAAAATCCGTATACAGACAAGGATTCGCCGTCTGACAAGCAGTCTATTTTTGATATTTGGGCCAAAGCGTCCGACGGAAGCTTGATTGATGTTGAGATGCAGTTGTTTAACAAGTATGATATAGAAAAGAGGACTTTATACTATTGGAGCAAACGGTACAGCAGCCAGCTGCAGGAAGGCCAATCGTATAAAGAGCTCAATAGATGCATTACCATTAACCTGCTTAACTTTTCAATCATCCCGAACGATCTGTATCATAATGTGTTTCATTTGCGGGAGAGAAGCAGCGGCATTATTTTATGCAATGATATTGAAGTGCATATTATGGAGTTTTCCAAGCTGAATCATTGCGCTATGCCAGCGGGAAGCGGGCTGTTGAACTGGCTCCTGTTTTTAAAAAATGATGATTCCTATGATTGGGAGGCGTTGAGGTTGAATGAACCTAAATTAGACAAAGCGATGGACACGCTCCAATTTCTAAGCCAAGACAAAGAGGCGCGAATTTTATATGAGCAACGGCAAAAATATTTGCATGATCAAGCGTCGATGCTGGATTGGGCAATAGATAATGGTTTAAAAAAGGGTTTGGAGCAGGGGCTTGTACAAGGTCTGGAACAAGGTCTTGAACAAGGTCTTGAACAAGGTTTGGAACAAGGTTTGGAACAAGGAATAAAAAAAGGAATAGAAAAAGGTTTGGAGCAAGGAAGGCTCGAGGGGCAATATAAAAAAGCAGCCGAAATTGCAGGCAACATGCTGGAGCTTGGCATAGACATGGCTACGATTGTGAAGGCAAGCGGGTTATCGCATGCGGAGGTTGAAGATATCAGAATAAAACGAAAGCTATAGGCTAAACAAAAGAATTTTAGTGAAGAGGACCGGTATTGAAAGGTCTTTATTTGCAAAGCAGAAACAGCCGCTGACAGGATGAACGGCATTCATTCGTTAGACACGACTAACAAGGATGATGCGGTTCAGCCATCAGCGGCTGTTTTTTTATAGGAAAAAATCCAGCATGGTTGCCGTTAAAATAATGACGCTGATCACTTGATTCAGATTATAGGAGGCAATTTTCATCAGCCGCGGGCTTCCTGGTTTGACAAGCCCGTGCTCCACCAGCAGAAGGATCAGCGTTAATCCTAAACCTAAGGCATAAATCCAGCCCGCGCCGCGTATAAAGCCAAGGCCCGCCAAAAGGAGCAGCATGGTTCCATGAAGTAAACGCGATATCCAAAGCGAAGAATTCATGCCGAAGGTGCCGGGAATGGACCATAGGCCTTGCTTTCGATCAAATTCGATATCCTGTGTAGCATATATAATGTCAAAACCGGCTATCCACAGCATAACCACGGTTCCCAACATAAAGGGAGTTATGGCGAATTGGCCGGTTACGGCAAACCATGCCCCGATGGGGGCGGAGGCAATAACAAAGCCGAGATAAAGGTGGCTGAGCCAAGTAAAGCGTTTCGTGTAGGAATATGATGTAATCAGGACAATCGCAACCGGCGATAAAATAAGACATAACGTATTCAGCATGGCTGCCGCACCGATAAACAGACTATAGTTAATCAGCACAAACCATGCCACTTCCCTTGATTTCAACCTGTTTTGCGGAAGATGGCGATGGCTGGTGCGGGGATTAAGCCTGTCAAACTCCGCATCAGCCAGCCGATTAAAGGCGTTGGCCCCGTTTCGGGCTGCCACGATTGCAACCAGCGACCATATCCAGACGGAAAGGGGCGGCAAGCCTTCAGCCGCCCAAATTAGCGATATCAAAGCAAAGGGCAGCGAAAACAACGTATGCGAAAACATAACCAGCTCGCCGAAATGTCTGGTTTTGCGCCAAACTGCAGCGGCTACCGACATAACCATCAGCCTCCAATCGCCAGCAGGCAATCCTTCATAGCGATGGCCATATCGGCAATATTTTGCTCTGTAATAATGAGCGGGGGCTGGAACGCAACGACGTTGCGGCCAACTCCGTTTTTACCTAACAAAAAGCCGCGATTTTTCATCAATTCCAGCAGTTCATCGCATTTTACGGCGTTAATTGCAGGATCGTCAAAGTCCAGTTCCATTCCAACCATTAGTCCTAGTCCGCGCACATCTCTAATAAAGGAAAAGGTTTCCTTTAACCCGTTAAGCTCCGTTAGCAGTAAACAGCCCATTTGTTCAGCCCGTTCCACAAGTCCGTTTTCTTGAATGTAATCCAGAACAGCCAGCGCCGTAACGGACGAAACGGGGTTTCCGCCAAAAGTGGAAGCGGAAGGGCGGTTAAGTGATGCGGCGATGGAGTCGGCGGCGGCAAACGCGGAGATGGGCGTGCCGTTACCAAGAGCCTTTGCCATTGTCAGAATGTCTGGTACAACGCCGTAATGCTGGATCGCAAACAGGCTGCCGGTCCGGCCAAAGCCGCTCTGAATTTCATCGCAAATCAGCAATACGCCGTAGCTCTCCAGTACTGCTTTGACCTCTTTGAAATACCAGAGAGGGGGAACGATAATCCCCCCGTTGCCCTGAAGGGGTTCGATAATCATAGCGGCCATTTCATGTCCCTTTAGCTCCAGCAGTGTCTTCAATGCCGCTATGGAATGCCGCGCGGCCTCCTCATGATCGACGTGATTATCGTCAAACGGCCTCGGGATAAAATAAACAGGCTCCTCCTCCAAATAACGATCCGCTCTCCACATGGCAAGCCCTGTTACGCTCATCGTTAAATAAGTGCGTCCATGCAGCGACTGCGTAAGCGATATAAATCCCCGCCTGCCCGTATGCAGCCTCGCCAGAAGCAGCGCTCCTTCATTGGCCTCCGACCCGCTGTTGCAGAAAAAAGTCCGGTTCAGATTTCCGGGAAGCAACCCGGCAAGCCGCTCAGCCAGCCTGACGTTGGCTTCGGTTAAATAGATGGTGCAGGTATGCTGCAGCTCCTGCAGCTGATGACTGGTTTTTGCCGTAATTTCTTCATTGCTGTGTCCGCATGACATGACCGATACGCCGGCAAAAAAATCAGTGTATCTTTTGCCCTCGTGATCAAACAGATATTGCCCCTTCCCCTTGACCAGCAGCGGCGGCTCCTTATAGAAATGTTGGGTACAGGGATAAAAATATGACTTTCTAAGCTCAAGCGCCTGTTCCGGCCCCTGCAGGCATCGGTTCCTCTTCATTTCCTTTTGCACCTCCTTCTACAGCAAAATCCAGCGTTCCTAACGTATAGCCGCCATAAATTGGTTTCATGGCTGACATAATGGCTTCGGCGCGTTCCGGCTGCTTCAGGCAATCGCGATAAGCGCGGATGATGCTTCTGAGCTGCTCGGTGGAATAGGTGCATCCCTCGATCCGAAAATGGGTGACGCCTGCTTTTTGCAGCGCCGGGACGAGCGGAAGATAACAAAGCTCCTTGGCTAACATAAGATGGTTGCGGCCGTGGTGATCCCGATAGACCGGATTTTCGCCCTTGTCAGTCATTAGCACCAGTACGGAATTATCGACATATTGATTGTCGGCATTGGCAATTGGCTCGAGGGCGACTGTATTTGCATAGAGATCATGCTCCAGATACATAATGGCCGGCGAGCCATGCACCGTTAATTCTGTGGTAAGCTCCGTATGAGATAGCAGATCTGCCAGCTTGTCGCGGTGGAGCTCCATCGAAGCGGTCATTCTTTCCAAGCCAAAATCAGCATAAAGTCTTTCTGCTTCCTGATTATAAATATTGAGATTAAAATCGCCGATCATCCGGTAACCTAGCGGGGCAAACTTATAAGCGGCTCCGATATGAGTAATGAGAATGCCGTCCAGCTCCAGATTTCCGGCTGCCAGCAAATGTCCATATTGCTCCATATGAAGGCCCGTCATCATACGCGGCATGCCCAGCACTAGTTTTGTGGGGCCTTTAATGGCCAGCAGGTTGTAGATATCCTCCTTGGAGAAAGGAAGATCGGGAAAAAATACATCCCCCGACAAATAAACCGTATCGACGCCTTCTGCAATCGCCATTTCGGCCTGCTCCATGTTATTTACTCTGACCGTCAGCCGCGCCGGAGTTTTGGCGGGACGATTAACGGCTTCCAGCAGCTCGAAAACTTCCTTTACTTTAGACTCCGTCAGTTCTCTTTCTTCGGTTGGCGTACTAAAGACCTTGCCTGTGCTGTAAAATTTGCCGGTTCCTTCATAACGCCTGTTGATATTGTCCAGACCGGGTTTGCCAAAAGCGTAAGCGGTGGAAAAATCGCGTTTGCGGTTTTCGTAGAGGAGGTCTGCGTCCTTGGTTCGGTTAAAAGCTACCGGGTCATCAAGATAACGGTCTATGGCATCGCCGTAAGCGGTCACGATCATCTGGATAAAAGCAAGATCGCGCATGCGGCCTTCCAGCTTGAAGGAAGTGATATTGGCTTCAATCAGCTCGGGAATATGCTCGTACATATACATGTCCTTGGCGGCCAGCGGATATTCGGTAGGATAAAGCTTGCCGTTTCTTTTGATCCGGTAATCCCAGCGGCACGGCTTCATGCACCTTCCTCGATTGCTGCTCATCCCGAACAGGAAGGAGCTGGACAAGCAATTGGCGCCGTGAACGGAGCACATATCGCCATGAACAAAATATTCAAGCTCCATCCCGGTAGTAGCGTGAAGGAGCTGAGCCGTCTTCAGGTCCATTTCCCGCGAAACGACGGTTCGAGTAACGCCAAGCTCCTTCATAGCCTCCACCATACCGGTATTATGAATATTCATCATCACAGAGGAGTGAACAGGAAGGCGCAGCCCCAGTCTTTTGATTATGGATACGACGGCAAAATCCTGCACGATAATGGCATCGGTTCCGATTGCAGCAAGGTAAACCAAATAGTCTTCAAGCGGCTTCAGTTCCTCTGGACTGATCAGGTTGTTTACCGTTACATAAACCTGCTTGCCCATGCTGTGGGCGATGTCGACGGCTTCCTTCAGCTGCTCTCTTGAGAAGTTGTAGCCTTTGCGTATCATGCGCATGTTAAACATGGAGCCGCCGATATAGACCGCATCGCAGGGAGTTGCAATGACCTCCTTAAAAATCGAAAGCGTCCCCGCCGGAGCAAGAAGCTCGATGCTTTTTCCATTCAGTGTCCTTTTCCCCATAATTGATGTCTCCTCTGCCCGGTAATGGATTCATTTATATGCTCTATTCTAAAGGAGGAAAAGAACAATTATTGTGAAAATAATCACATTACCTGAATTGCTGATCGTTAAAAGTGTGATGCGTCACATGTGGATGATATGCTGATTATGGTACGATAAAGCAAACAGCGTTTATGGCGGCATAGGCCTGCATGACTTGGAAGGGGATAAAAGCATGAAAACATTAATGTTTGTGGAAATCGGGATGGGCATTGATTTGCATGGCCAAAATGTAACCAAAGCAGCGGTCAGAGCGGTACAAAATGCTATTCACCACAATTCCATGCCTGGCATTGTTTCTGTTTTGCCGGATGGAGATTTGACCAAAATGAAGGTAAATGTCCGACTGGCCATTCCGGCTGATCGGGACAAGCTGGAGCTCGAAGAGGTACGAAAGGAGCTGCCGTATGGCGAGGTTACGTTCGATGTGGTGGACGGAGGGATGCTGACGACTAGCGGGATTTTGCTCCCGGACAAGGAAGACATCAATGAGATGGCCTACATAGTAATAGCCTCCGTAGAAGTAGGCTACTAGAAGGGTAGCTCAAAAAGTCCGCTTCCCATTGCGAGTCATGACTGGCGTCATGGCCGGCGGCGAATATGGCATTCAGCCGAAACTTCCGTTGCTCACTTAGCTTCCACTAAGCTCCGCTACTCAGTTTCTAGCTTCATGCCATCTTCTTGGCACTGAGAACCGGACTTTTTGAGCTTTTATTTGAAGGGTAGCTCAAAAAGTCCGCTTCCCATTGCGGGACATGACTAGTGTCATGGCCGGCGGCGAATATGGCATTCAGCCGAAATCTCCGGTCCTCACGTAGCTTAGACTACGCTCCGGTCCTCGATTTCTAGCTTCTTCCCATCTTCTTGGCACTGAGAACCGGACTTTTTGAGCTTTTATTTGAAGGGTAGCTCAAAAAGTCCGCTTCCCATTGCGGGGCATGACTAGTGTCATGGCCGGCGGCGAATATGGCATTCAGCCGAAACTTCCGTTGCTCACTTAGCTTTCACTAAGCTCCGCTACTCAGTTTCTAGCTTCAAGCCATCTTCTTGGCACTGAGAACCGGACTTTTTGAGCTTTTATTTGAAGGGTAGCTCAAAAAGTCCGCTTCCCATTGCGAGTCATGACTGGCGTCATGGCCGGCGGCGAATATGGCATTCAGCCGAAACTTCCGTTGCTCACTTAGCTTCCACTAAGCTCCGCTACTCAGTTTCTAGCTTCATGCCATCTTCTTGGCACTTCCCATTACTCCGCTGCGAATCTTGTGAATAGCTGCCAGATTAGCTCTCTGCGGCTGTGGACATTTGTTTTTAGAAAAATGGATTTGAGATGGTCCTGGACGGTATAGGCGGATATAAATAATGTATCCGCAATTTCTTTTGTGGAAGCGCCGCGAAAAACAAGCTCCGCTATATCGCTTTCCCGGGGAGACAAGCCATACGCTTTGGACAATAGCGGAAGCATGTCAGCCGGTTTGGCGGGCTCCACAACGATGGCTGCGCCATAGCCGCCCTTGGCGTCTGTCAATCGGCTGCCGCGAATGGTGAGATAGGTGCCGTCCGGTACCCGAATGGTTACGCGGGCAGATTTGCCGTTCCCCTCATTGCCGCTGCCCACCTTGGCGCTGATAGCCAGCAATGGGCGAGGCAAGTAATCCTCCGTTATATTCTCCCATTCTCTGAGCAGACTTAGCCAGCCTTCCGCAGGATGATTCCAGGATACAAGCTTAGCGTCCTCCGACAAGATGATAATGCCGGGTTCATCGCTGCTGCCTGCGGCTTCCGAGGCTGCGGGCAGCGTCAAGGTGAAGGAACGGAGCCCATGAGCTATAACAGGCGATAATGCAGCGACTATAGCTAATTCATCCCCCGTAAAAGGTTCATGGGAAGTACTTCGGAATAACGTCAGATAACCCCAGCAAGCGCTGTCGCATATCAATGCGGCTCTCAGCTCGTCAGAAAAGCCCCCTGGTTCAAGAACCTCAAGGTAGCGCTGGCTCTTTTCCGGTTTTCCTTCAGTAGCCAAAACAAGCGAGGCTATTGGATGCGGAGACGCCGCAAGCCGATTGTAATCGTTAATATCTTCATTTCCAAACTCAAACTGAAGCAGCCTGGCATGGATGCTTTCCAGCCCTTCTTCCGTCATGGCTCCCGTAGATAGAAGGGTCAACGGATCGACAGAGGTGCAGCAGGCTGCATCAAAGGATAAAACGCTGCGCAGCAGCTCTATGACTTCTTTTCGATAAACGTGTGCCGAAGCCGACTGCTTAAGCAGCTTGCCAAGACGTGTCTGAAGACTTGAAAGTTGCATGGCTGATTCCTTTCTTTATTGTATAGG
This sequence comes from Paenibacillus oryzae, assembly GCF_001675045.1. Taxonomy (GTDB): domain Bacteria; phylum Bacillota; class Bacilli; order Paenibacillales; family Paenibacillaceae; genus Pristimantibacillus; species Pristimantibacillus oryzae. The sequence continues at coordinate 61,342 of NZ_LYPA01000048.1, read as the reverse complement.
TGAGCAATAGCAAGCGTTATCCCTTGAATGTGGGATAGTGTTCTTCCGGCAACCCTATATAATGAAAGCGATAAGGACGTGTCCAAAAGTCAGGGGAAGAAGGTTGCCCCAAGGATATGCCTTATTATTTAGTTAATATTCATTGTACCGGACGGGCAGTCTGAGGAGAAGAGGGTGGCTGACATGAAAGAAAAGATTGTAGTTGTTGGCGGATACGGACATGTAGGGAGCGGTATTTGCGACCGTTTGGGAAAGCTTTATCCCGGCAAGGTGTATGCGGCGGGCAGAAGTCTGGACAAAAGCGAAGCATATAGCCTTACGACGCAAGGCCGCGTCAAACCAATGAAGCTGGATAGCAGAGCGCTTCCCGATGAGAACTGGTTCCGCGAGGTTGCCGTTGTTGTTATGTGTCTGGATCAGCAGGATACCCTTTTTGCGGAGAGCTGCCTGAAAAACGGCATTCATTATATTGATGTTGCTGCAAGCGGAGACTGGTTTGAAAAGGTGGAGCGCTTGGCGGATTCCGCAAAGATCGGAGGAGCTTCGGCTATTTTGAGCGTGGGGCTTGCTCCCGGGTTAACCAATTTGCTTGCAAGGACCGTTGCCGAAGGCAGCCGGGACGAGCTGTCAATCGAAATCGGCATCATGCTTGGACTGGGAGATAGTCATGGCAAGGCGGCAATTGAATGGACGGTAAAAGGATTGTCGGAGCCATTTGAGGTTACGGAGCGAGGCAAAAAAACAATCAAGCAAGCCTTTTCCGAGGGCAAAACAGCTTTTTATGGCTCCAGGCTTGGCCGCCATAAGGGCTATCGGTTTCCGTTTTCGGATCAGGTCGCGCTGCCGCGCAGCTTGGGGGCGTCCTCGGTGTCTACACGGCTATGCTTTGATTCTCGTATGGTCACAGCTCTGGTAGCTTTATTTGCTCCGCTGGGATTACGGCGTTTGCTTCAGTGGAGCGCTTTTAGAAAACTTTTCGCAAGCTCCCTGGAAGCCATAAAAATGGGCAGTGATGTGTATGCTCTTTCCGTTGTAAGCTTTGATGGAGATCAGGTGTTGCGAAGAGCTCGTCTTAGCGGCCGCAACGAATCGGACATTACAGCGGCGGCGGCTGCCGCAACCGCTAAGCTGGTTTATGAAGGCGCGGCCCCGGCCGGCATTTTTCATTCGGAGGAGCTGTTTGCGCTCCAGGCGACAGGGCGGGAGCTGTGGCTTGAAAGCCGCCCGCTACAGTCGGATGCGGCAAAACCCGGACAGCAGCCGAAGACAAAAACCGCACCGCTGAAGCCTGCAAAAGCCCGGATCGAGGCAAAAGAGCTTTTTGTTGAGATCGAGCAAGCCCTTACGTGATTATTCCTGCTCTTGGAAATAGAGTTAGGCTCCGGTTCCTCCATACGTTATAATAGGTTTATAGAGTATTGAACCAAATCGGGAGGGAACTGAACATGCGGCACGAAATTTTGAGTCAGGGTCAATTTGCATTGCTGAAGCTTGAATTGGAGCCGGGAGACCGGGTTAAGGCAGAATCCGGGGCTATGGTATCCATGTCGCCGACGCTGGAGCTTAATGGAACAACGGACGGCGGCATAATGAGAGGCCTAGGCCGGATGCTTAGCGGTGAAAGCTTTTTCTTTCAGGAAGTGACAGCCTCGCGCGGCAGTGGAGTGCTGACGCTGGCATCCAAAACAATCGGCGACGTGCGCGCCGTTCATCTGGACGGGAGTTATTCCCTGCTTGTTCAAAAGGACGGGTTTTTGGCAGCGACAAGCGGCATCGAGGTCAGCACCAAAATGCAAAACCTGAGCCGGGGGATTTTTTCGGGAGAAGGGTTTTTTGTTGTTGAAATAAGCGGAAGAGGAACGGTATATCTGTCATCCTTTGGCTCCGTTCACGAGGTTTCGCTGGGTCATGGGGAAGAGATTATAATTGACAACGGCCATCTGGTGGCATGGCCTGCGTATATGTCCTATCAAATTGAAAAATCATCACGCGGCTGGGTATCCAGCTTCAAAAGCGGCGAGCTGCTGGTTTGCCGGTTCAGAGGACCGGGCACTGTACTCATTCAAAGCCATAATCCCGGAGGCTTCGGCAACTGGCTGCGGCGGTTCCTTCCTAAATCCTCCAACTGATCGTTATATGATGAACAAAAGAACCTTCAAAACCACTTCAAAACTGAAAGTGGGTCTGAAGGTTCTTTTTACTGCAAAGGTCTATCAAAATGGCGTTAGTATTCAATATGGCGTTTCATGAAGCTCTAGCGTGATGGGACAATGGTCGCTGCCCAGAATGGACGCTTCAATTCCAGCGGCTGCGATTTGATTCTGCAGATTGCCCGATACAAGGAAATAGTCGATGCGCCACCCGATATTCCGCTCTCTTACCTTGGGCATAAACGACCACCAGGTATAAGCTCCTGCCGTATCCGGATAAAGCTGGCGAAACGAGTCGGCAAAGCCGCTGTCCAATAGACGCGTCATGCAAGCCCGTTCCCCCTGCGTAAATCCGGAATTTCCATGATTGGCTTTTGCGTTTTTAATATCAATTTCCATATGGGCGACATTCAAATCGCCGCAAACGACAACCGGCTTCTCAAGCTTCAGCTTGTTTAAGTACTGCAAAAAGCGCTCTTCCCACTCCAGGCGAAAAGGCAGTCTGGACAAGTCACGCCGGGCGTTGGGCGTATAAACGTTTACCAAATAATAATGGTTGTATTCCAGCGTAATGATGCGGCCTTCGGACTCGCTGTTTTCCTCCAGGCCGTAATGGACGGATAAAGGAAGGTGTCTGGTAAATATAGCTGTGCCAGAATACCCCTTTTTCTCTGCGTAATTCCAATACTGATAATAATCCTCGCCAAGCTCCAGCTTGATCTGGCCTTCCTGAAGCTTCGTCTCCTGCAAGCAAAAAAAATCGGCATCTGCTTGTTTAAAATAGTCCAAAAAACCTTTTCCGACACAGGCGCGAAGCCCGTTGACATTCCACGAAATCAATTTTGTCATCGTTGCCCTTTAATAGTAGAAGTTATTGCTGTAATTGGAATAATCCGAATTAAAGGCGAAAATAAAAACAATGATAACAAACAGCAAGATGATACCGTATAGCAACGTACCGATGATGGAACAGATTAAGCCTGCCATTGACATGCCTTTGCCTTGCTCTCCGCGGGCTTTGATTTCTTTAAGCGACATGCTGGAAATAATGATTCCGACAATTCCGATTAACAAGCCAACATAGGGTATGACAAGGGAACAAATCCCTAATACAAGAGAAGCGATTGATTTGCCGTTTGTTTTGGGAGGCTGTCCATAGGGATTGTAGTAGCCTTGTCCATTGTAGCCGGTTTGATAGCCTTGCTGATATCCGGATTGTTGATATTGATTGCCGTATTGTCCCTGCTGCTGATATTGATTGCCGTATTGCTGCTGCTGTCCGCCGTATTGGTCCTGTCCGGCATATTGCCCCTGCTGCTGAGAGCCATAATGATCCTGCCCGCCGAATTGTCCTTGTTCATTGGACGGGTCCTGCGGCTGGGAGCCAAAACGGTCCTGCCCGCCGAATCGTTCCTGCTGGGGAGCAAAAGGGTCCTGCTTGTTCTGGTTTTGACTGTCGTTCCAGCTATCGGCGTTGCCGGGATTATTATTGGGATCAGGGTTTGATTTAGGATTCTGGTTGGAATGATCATCCATTATTATTTTCCTCCTTTGACATGTCGAATCTAGAAGTATTCATACGAATAATAGCAAAAAACGTTCCTGCAATGCTGTAAAAATAATAACAGAGATACTCATGGCTTACAACAAAAACCATGTATAAACAGCAGTTTTCCGTTTCCGTTCCATTTGGCAGGCGGCGTAAACAGCTTTGTCGCTTCAAGTGTATGCGGGTTTTAGAGCAGTTATGAAGCCGGCAGCTTTAAGTCAGGACTTGGCAATTGGAGCTGTATAGAGTTCCCTATTTATTTATTTCTTTGTTTGAGTTAAGATGAATGTTATGGATTGGGCAGGTGCAACATTAAAATACTATAAACCGCCGAATTTGGGCGGTTATTTTTGACCAATCATTTCCCCCCTTTTCACCCATTGCGAAATCTGCTCCTGACGGAGTTTGAAGATATACCCAAGCTTAAGGGAGAGTGATTAAATTGATTGCTATATTGAACGGATACCGCAAAGCTCCGTTTTGGACTGTTTTTATAATCATTATGCTTAAGATATGCCTGTTCCGGCAATTTACATTTGGAGGCATTGATTACGGAAGACTGCTGGCTGATGCAGCCGCAATTTTGACCTTGCTATGCGTAGTCGAGCTGGTGACGACTAAAATATGGAAGGGCGTTGCATTTACATTTTTTAATGCGTTGATATCCTTTCTGCTGTTTGCATGCTGTGTCTATTTCTCCTTTTTCGGCAGCATACCAACTTATACGGCTTTATATGGATTGGATCAGGTCGGACAAGTTAAAGATAGCGTTAATTCTGCCATCCAACTTAAATATTACATCTTGTTTGCCGATCTTGCCGTATTAGCCGTCGCATACTTCGTTTCTTTGATTTTCCTTAAAGTGCCAAAGGGCGAATACCAGAGGGCGGCAAAGCCGCTTTATGTCGGAATCGGGCTGGCGGTTTCACTTATAGCCTCCGTCCTTTATATCCGCAGTGATCTGGACATTTCCAATGAGCTGGTTCAAGCCGAGCGCTTGGGCGTTTTGAATTATCAGGTAGCGACGGCGATTAATGAAAGTAAAGTCAATAGCGCCATCAAGGGCGCTACTGCCGGGGAGACGCAATCGACGCTGGAAGAGCTGGAGCAAGGCTTGAACGGAGCGGGCGGACCTGTCGAGGCGGGAACCCCGAACTATTTTGGCGTTGCCAAAGGGATGAACGTCATCGTCATTCAAATGGAGTCCTTTCAAAATATGATGATCGGCCTGGAGGTTGATGGTCAGGAAGTGACGCCTGTGCTGAATGAGCTTATTAATACCGAAGCTTTTTATTTTCCGAAAGTCTTTCAGCAGATCGGTCAAGGCAACACCTCTGACGCAGAATTTATATCCAACACAGGTATTTATCCAACGGGAGCAATTGCCATGTCAAAAGGGTACGGCGACCGCGAAATACCAAGCATGCCTCGCCTTTTGGCAGAAAGGGACTACGTTTCCAATACATTTCATGTCAACGACGTAACCTTTTGGGACCGCAATAATCTTTACCCTGCTCTTGGTTTTACGAAGTATTATGATCGCCCTTCGTTTAATAACGACAAGTTTAACGGCTTTGGCGCATCCGACGAAGAGATGTATCGCGTAGGTATGGAAAAGCTGGTGGAGCTGAAAAATGAACAAAAACCATTTTATGCGCAATTCGTTACGACCTCCAGCCATCATCCCTTCTGGGTACCGTCCAAGTTTTTGAATATAAAGGTGCCGGCTTCGCTTAGCGGCAAGCAATTGGGCCATTATGTGTCAGCCATCAATTATACCGACAAGGCAATTGGCGGCTTGATTGAAGAGTTAAAAGCAAACGGCATGTGGGACAATACGGTGCTGGTTATATACGGTGATCATTTTGGCATGCAGACCAAAGAAAATGACCCCGAATGGGTCAAGGAAGTTCTGGGCGTCAATTATAATGAACAGATCAGCCGCTTCAACATTCCGTTCATCGTGCGCGTTCCTGGCGTAGACGGGAAAACGATGGAGGGTGTAGGCGGCCAGGTGGATATGATGCCTACGCTTGCGAATCTGCTGGGCATATCGCTCAAGGAAGAAAATCATACTGTGTTTGGCAAGGATCTGCTGAATACAAAGCGTAATGTCATAGGCATGCGGTATTATATGCCGACGGGATCGTTTTTTAACGACGACATTATGTTTGTTCCGGGCAAAGGCTTTGAAGACGGCACGGCAATTGATTTGAAAACATTCGAGCCTGTCGAGGATTTCAGCCAATATCGGGCCGATTATGATTATGTGCTTGAATTAATGAAGCTGTCCGATGCATACGTCAAGATGCTGCCTGCCCGCACGGTAACGGAAGGGCAATAAGACCGATAGAACAGTAACGCTATGACGGTATGCTGAAAAATAGATTAGAGCGGCGGGAACGCCTCCTTCATCGTTTTGCGGTGGCAGGGAGGCGTTCTTGTATGTATGCGAAGGGGTGTAGAAATGAAGCACGAAGACAGCTGGCAAGGCAGATTGCTGCAGTTCTGCAAAGTATTTTGGCCAATTCTCGTTACTCAGATTGGATTATGCGCCATGAATCTTGCGGATACTATCATGTCAGGGAGAGCAGGCACAGACGATTTGGCCGGGGTAGCGATAGGATCGGGTCTTTGGATGCCCGTCATTACCGGTTTTACCGGTATCTTGGTCGCTATTATGCCGATTGTTTCACAGCTTACGGGAAGCGGGCGGCAGCAAGAAATCCCGCAAAAAATCATGCAGGGCTTGTACGCCTCCATTTTTATTTCCTTGATTATCGGAGTATTGCTGCTGCTGGTTTTCCCGCCAATATTGGAGCTGATGAGCCTTGAAGCCGGAGTTAGGCATATCGCTTATCACTATATGATCGGGCTTCTTATAGGTATTGTCCCATTATTTGCTTTTACCGTGCTGCGTAACTTCATCGATGCGCAAGGGTATACGTTTGTATCCATGCTGGTGACGCTGTTTGCGGTTCCCTTTAATGTCTTGTTGAATTATGGCCTTATTTTTGGGAATCTTGGCATGCCGCGGCTAGGAGGCATCGGGGCTGGTTATGCTACCACTATTACGTATTGGCTTATCCTGATTATTAATATCATATTGTGCGTCAAGCTTCCCGCCTTGGCAAAGCATCGTCTGTTCCTAAGCTGGCCCAAACCTTCCCTGAAGGCTTGGAAGGAGCTTTTTAATATCGGCGTACCAATCGGATTGTCGATTTTTTTCGAGGTCAGCCTGTTCTCGGTGGTTACCTTGATTGTGGGCGGACTATACAACAAAGTGACGGTTGCCGCCCATCAGATAGCCTTAAATTTCTCGTCTCTCGTTTTTATGATTCCCCTCAGCATCTCTATGGCATTAACCATTGTGGTTGGTTTTTCGGTTGGAGGCGGGCGGATTGACAATGCCAAACGGTACGCCTTGCTTGGCGCATTTGGAGGCATCGGGTTTATGGGGCTTTGCGCCATTTTTATGTATTTCAATCGTGAGGGTATTGTCGCTATTTATACGAATGACGCCGAGGTAGCGGTGCTGGCTGTTCAGTTCCTGCTGTTTGCCATTATTTATCAGCTTTCAGATGCCGCGCAGGCGTCTCTGCAGGGCGTGTTGCGAGGATATAAGGATGTTCGGGCAACATTCCTTATTGCTTTCGTATCCTATTGGCTGATCGGCATGCCTGGCGGTTATGTCCTGTCTGTTGCAACCGAAATGGGACCGTTCAGTTATTGGGTCGGAATCATCATTGGATTAACGTGCGCCGCTGTCGGCTTTATGCTGCGGCTTCGAAGCGTTCAGCGTCGTGCGGCATTGTCTGGCATAGCGGCAGGTTAAGCTTGCAAAAAAACAACAACGCCGCGTTTGTCTGAGCGTTCACCTCTTGGTAACTTCGCCCATATGCTGGTAAAAAAAGAGGTGCTTCCATTGTACAGCTATTATCCCGCTTATGGTTATTATTCGTCGTACGGCCACTACGCGCCGCGCCAGGACTGGCAATGCATGTGGACCCCGTCCAAAGTAGAGTTAAACCGTTCCGTGCGGTCGCTCTGGGATAAGCGATGAGATTCAAAAGCAGGCGCTTATGATGGCGGATACTATTACAAACGGGATCATTCGCCAGTTTCCTTGGAGCTTTAATGGCTGATGGCCGAAAATGTCCGTAAGGCAAGACGTAATCGGCAATGGAAGGGACCTATAGGCTCTAGCTTCGATTAGTAACGGAAAGGGGTCGGCAAGGCGGTTTTTTAACTGCCTTGCCGGCCTTTTTATAGTTATGGCTTTACTCCATGCATCTGGACGATATAATGTAAATGTCCGCGCGACAGCAGCCGGCTGTTTATTTTTTTGTAAAAGACGGCGCATATGAAGAAACAGGGTGATCGGATCTATGCTTAAATTTAATTTATTCCGTAAAATGATGGCTGTTATTCTTCTTATGCTTATTCCCATAATGGGGCTGTACATTTATTCCAATCAGATTGGAACTAACGTGCTGCGAGCCGAGCTTCATGAATCCAGCCGGAGCCAGCTGCAGTTTTTTCAGCATCAGGTGGATACGACCATTCAATCCATCAGCCTATGGCCCAACCTGCTGCTGCATGATCCCGATATTTCGGAGCTTAAAGATTATTTTCAGCAGACAAGCCCTTATCTGGACCTGGACACCATGGTGCTAGTCAAGCGTATTCAACAAAAGCTGAGCGCTCAGCAAAGCTCGCTGAACTGGATAAGCCGGTTAATCATCTATTCGCCGTCGCTGGGACGGGCCATAACGGCAAGCGACGTATACACATATGATTTTGCCGATGTAAAACAAAGGCTAAAGCAGGGATGGCAGGTTCGCACAGCCGAAAAAAACGGCGAGACAAGCCATTATTTTTCGCTTATTACGGTATCGCCGCTATCCTCCTTTCACCAGCCGGAAAAAGCCAATTTGATCATCGAGGTGGAATTCGACAGCAGCAATATTGTTCGTCTGCTGGATACATTTCGCGGGGACGGACAGCGCGACCCCTTTTATTATAAGGAATCGGAAGGGGTCATTAAAAACGGATTATCGGATTCTGTCCTGATCGGCAAGCTGGCGGCTAGCCTGCTGGAGGGAGCGGAGGAGCCGCCGCAGAACGCGGTTGCAAAAATAGACGGCCAATCCTTTCTGGTCAATGCCCAGCTGTCGGATACAACGGGCTGGATGCTGGTGGATTACGTTCCGTTATCCGATGTTACGCTGCCTATGAGAAAATCCAGCTTGCTGTTCTACATCTCCGCCGCGGCGCTGTTACTGATGAGCGGTATTGTAGCTTATTTGCTTTATGCGCAGGTTCAAGTGCCGATCCGCCAGCTTGTGACCAGCTTCCAGAAGCTTAAAAACGAGGACTATACCGTCCGTCTGAAGCCTAAGGGCAGCAGCGAGTTCAGCTTTTTGTTTACTCGTTTTAATTCGATGGTTGCCCAGATCCAGGATTTGTTTCAGCGGGTTTACCTGGAGAAGCTTCATGTGAAGGAGGCCCGCTTAAAGCAGCTGCAATCACAAATTAATCCCCATTTTATTTATAACTGCTTTTCCTTTATTTCCAGCATGGCCAAGCTGCAAAATTACAATGCGATTATCGCGATGTCGCAAAATCTGTCGGATTATTATCGGTATGCGACCAGACAGGAGCGGGAGTTTGTGGCGCTGGAGGAGGAATTGGAGCTGATCGTCAATTACCTGGATATCGGGAAAATGAGGATGAAGCGGCTTCATTACGAGATTACTGTGCCGCCTTGGCTCAGAAAGCAGCCCGTACCGCCGCTTGTCATCCAGCCGTTAGTGGAAAACGCGTTGCAGCATGGCATTGAGCCATGTCTGGAGTCGGGCCGAATCATGATTACAGCTGAAGAGGCCGGAGAGGGGCTGTTGTCCGTTACTGTGGACGATGACGGCAGGGGAATGTCGCAGGAAGCATTGCATGAGCTTGGGAAAAAGCTTCGTTTTCCGATGGATGGAGAAGCCGGCTACGGACTATGGAATGTCCAGCAGCGGCTGCAGCTGAGATACGGCGCGGAGGCGGGCTTGACTTTTGCCAAGTCTCCATTGGGCGGGCTTCGGGTTGTATTGACCTGGTCGCCGGAAGCGGTAAAGCTTGAGGAGGTGAAACGATGATCGAGGTATTGCTGGTGGATGACGAAAGCTATGTGACGGAAAGCTTGGCAGCAACGATTCCTTGGCGGGAGCTTGGCGTTGCCCGCGTTTATCAGGCGGCTTCGCCCGTCGAAGCGCTGACACTTTTGGAGGAACAGGCGATAGATATTCTGGTAACGGATATTCGCATGCCGGAAATGAACGGACTGGAGCTGATCGGACTAGTCAAAGAGCGTTGGCCCCATATACGCTCTCTTCTGCTGACAGGTTACTCCGATTTTGAATACGCCAAAAAAGCGATTCAGCTCAAGGCGCTCGACTATTTGCTGAAGCCGGTTAACGACGAGGCATTTATTCGCTGTCTGGCTGGCAGCATCGAAGAGCTGAAGGAGGAATGGGAGAAAGCGGACCAGTATCATCGCCTGATGTATACAATTAAATCCGACCGTTCCGTTTTGCGCCAAAATCTGATGCAGGAGCTGCTGCTCGGACGGCAAATGTCGCTCGCTGTGCTGCGCGATAAGCTGCTGCAATACGAAATAAAGGTGGAGGCGGAAGATTCTGCGCTTCTGATGCTTGTTCAGCTTGGCCGAAGCTTTACTGGAATGGACAGCCGCTCCATCGCGCTGATGGAATATGCGGTTGGCAACATCGCCGAGGAGGTTTTTGGACCGTCCTACCGGATTTGGCACAGCAAGGCGCCGCATGATTGTCTGGCCATTGTGGCCTCGGTTCCCGAGGGCGGAGACTACTCCTTGTTCCGCAAGGAAAACATCACGCGTCGCTGCCTTGATTTTCAGGAGCTGGTAAGCTCCTATTTGAAGGGGGACATCGCAATTGTTGTTTCGGAGTGGTTTACGATGCCGGAGCAGCTGGGAATGATATATCGCACGGCGCTGGCTGCGTTTTACCGTCTGGACCGTGGCGGCGCGCTGTTGTTTGTGGAGGACTTGCCCCGGCGCAGCTCCGCGGGCGGCAAAGGAATCGAGGAGCTGTACAAGCCGCCAACGCTGATTCATTGTCTTGAATCCGGTCAATGGGATGCGGCCCGTGGAAAAATAGCGCAGGCTCTTCATCGCGAAAAAGGGGAAGAGGCTTTAACCCGCGAAGAGCTGCACGAGGCATTTTTGTCGATCTCGAACGCTTTTTTGTATCTCCTTCACAAGCAAGGCATGGCAATGCAGGATGTTGATCCGGAAGGCTTCCATATGCTGCTGGACCGCAGTCTGATCAGCTCCACAGATAAGCTTAAGGCGTGGTGCGACGAGATATTGGACAGGTTGGAAGCTCTGCTTGCGGAGAGCGAAACGACCAGCAAACGGCATATGATCAAGCGGGTTCAGGAGCTGGTTACGGGCAATCTGGGAGAGGAAACCTCGGTCAAAAGCATAGCGGACAAAGTTTTTTTGCATCCCGTCTACCTGACCAAGCTGTACAAAAACGAAACCGGAGAAAGCCTCGGCGATTATATTATGCGCATGAGAATGGAGCGGGCTGTCGAGATGCTGAAGTCGAGCCATAAAAAAATATATGAAATTACAACGGAGCTGGGGTATCAGAATCCGCAATATTTTAGCAAAATATTCAAAAAGCATTACGGCATGACGCCGCAGGAATACCGGGAGAAAATGGTATGAATAACGCTATTGAGAGAAATGTGCGGCTTGTTTGGCGTCTCTTATTGCTAATCATCCTTATTTTGCCCCTAGTCGCGTGCAAGGAGGAATCGGCGGAGAAGATGGGAGAAGCGGGAGCAGGGAAGTTTGATCCCCCTATTGCCATCACAACCGTATGGGGCATCGATCCCGAGCTAAAGTTCAAAAACGGCGAAAGCATCGAAAGCAATGTGGCGACGCGTTGGGCGAAGGAGACGCTTGGCATCGACATTAAAACGTTGTGGTCCGTAACGGACTCCAATAACGCTTTTGCTACCAAAATGCGGCTTGCTTTGACCTCCGGCGGACAGCTTCCTGATGTCGTGACTATCGGGGATGCCCAATTGGCGCATGATCTCATTGACTCCGGGTTATTCCGCGAGGTTGGCTCTTTGTTCGATCAATACGCGGGAGATACGTGGAAAAAAGCGATGGCAATTGATGACACGGTATGGAACCCCTATATGCGCAACGGTCAAAAAATGGGTCTGCCCGTGCTGGACTATGCTTATAACCATGACTACCTGCTCTGGATCAGACAAGACTGGCTGGAGAAGCTTGGGTTATCGGCGCCAACAACGCTGGCTGAGCTGGAGACGGTTATGGAGGCTTTCAAATATAATAATCCGGACGGGCTGGAGCCGGAGGCGGTTATTCCCCTCAGCATTGGCTTTAAAGACACGTTCAGCACGTGGATGGGCGACCCCTCCTGGATTTTTGGCGCTTACGGCACGCTGCCGGAGCAATGGAACGAGGGAGAGAACGGCAGCCTGGAATACGGCTCGGTTCAGCCTGCAATGAAACAGGGTCTGCAGAAGCTGAAGAGCTGGCTGGCGCAGGGGTTTATTCCACAAGAGGCAGCGTTATGGGATGAGACCAAAACCTCCGAGCCGGCTGTTGCGGGAACGGCCGGCATCATTCCGGGACCTTACTGGATGAGCGGCTGGCCGCTCGCCGATACGGTTAAACATGCCCCGGATGCTCTTTGGAAGCCTTATCCCATTCCTGCGGGACCAGATGGGATAGCCATGAGACACGGCTCGTTGTTTACCAATGGCGTAACGCTGATCAGCAAGGATATGGAGCATCCCGAAGCGTTGTTCGCTTATCAGAATTATATGTTCGACCATTACGCCGATCCTAAGCCAGGCACCGTGTTTGACAATGGCTTATTCAAAAACTACGACTACGATATAGCCGATGACGGCTCGCTTCTCCGTTGGGAGAATATTCCCGGCGGTTATGTCAATTCGGGAAGGTATCTGCTTGTCCGCGATGGAGCGCGCATCCCCGATGCCCAGATCAAGGCGCTGCTGAACCTGGCGGAAGGCAAAAAGGCGGAGACAAGGCTGGAGAAGGAAGTCAAGACGGCATACGGCCTAGAGACGCCGGCGGCTGCAAAGGTTTTGCTGGAGCAGGAAAATATCTCCTTCAAAAACCGCTTTACGGGCCCCCCCACCGAAACGATGAACGTCAGGCAGGATTATTTGAACAAGCTAGAGCTGCGAGTCATGAGTGAAATCATTTATGGCGAACAGCCCCTTGAAGCCTTCGAGGCTTTTGTTGATAAGTGGAAATCCAGCGGGGGAGACGACATCACGAAGGAAGTGAATGCCTGGTACGGCTCTGTTCAATAATCCTTGTTTTTCCAATCATTTGCATCTTGCGGCGGCTTCCATGGAGGAAGCTGCCGCTTTTTTCTTTTTTGGTTTCAAAAAGTGCAGATACCTTGCTTATGTGCCATACCTGTCTTAATCCCGGACAAGTAAAATAAGATGACCAAGCGCTTATATATCAGCGCACATCTTGTGAGGAGGTAGAATATGCAACGCAAATGGTTTAAGCATATGGCGGGTTTGCTCGCAGCGGTTATGGTGGTATCGCTGTTTCCTTTGGGGGGATTAAAGGTGCAGGCCGCAACTAATGATATTGTTCCGACAAGCAATCTCAAGGTCAATGGCAATATCGCCGAGTGGCTGCTTAACGGTGAATGGCCGCAAACCCTTTCGGATAATTCGGCAGCGGACGCAGGAGGTTTGGGTTATTGGGACGGCTCGTCCATGGACTTTACCATCACGCACAAGCTGACGGGGCTGGCTCCGGGCACCTACAAGCTGACGGCCAAAACCTATGGCGACAAAGGCGAGCCGTCGGCAGGGTCGGTTATGTTTGCCCAAACGGAAGCGGACAGCTTCAGTACGCCAGTTACCTACACAGGCAGCGGGTGGACGTCCCCGCGCGATTTGAGCCTGGGCGGCATTGAAGTTGGCGCAAGCGGGGAAGCCGTTATCGGATTTACCGTAAAAGCGTCGGCCGAGCATTACGGTTATTTCAAGGATGTTGTTTTTGCCGCCGAGCATGAGCCATCGGTAAAGACGCTGCTCATTAGTCCATACGGAATCAATTTGCGTCCGGGAGCAGCTCAGCAGCTGGCCGTCAAAGTAAAAGGCCAAGCTAACTCGCCTGCTGTGACCGATGCGGTGTACAGCAGCAGCGACGAATCCGTTGCAACGGTTAGCGCAGCCGGAATCGTTACTGCCGCAGGTAACGGGGAAGCGGTTATTACCGTTTCCGGCACAATTGACGGCAATCCGGCAAACGGAAAAACATCCGTATTTGTATCGGATCAAATGCAGCGGCTGGGAGACAGCACGCTGTTTGTACAGCCTGTAGCCGAGCTTCAGGATGGCAAGCGGAACGATTTTATTATGGGCGCTGATATTTCCACTATTCTGGCGATCCAGCAGGCGGGGCGCAGCTATTACGACCTGAATGGCGTGCAGAAGCCGTTAATGGATATTTTGAAGGAAAATGGCGTGAACTGGATTCGTCTTCGTCTGTGGAATGATCCCAAGGATGAAAATGGCAACTGGTACGGCGCCGGCAATGTAAACAAGGAAGCCGTTATTGAAATGGCCCAGCAGGCCAAAGCGGCGGGGCTGAAGGTGCTGGTTGATTTCCACTACAGCGACTTCTGGGCTGACCCTGCACGGCAAAAAACGCCGAAGGCATGGGCTTCCCTTAATGAAGCTCAATTGCAGCAGGCTGTTTATGACTACACGCTGGATGTCATCTCATCCCTGGCGGATGCCGGAGCTTATCCCGACATGGTTCAGGTAGGCAATGAAATTAACGATGGCATGTTATGGCCGCTGGGCAAATCGCCTGCCGCGGCAGTCAAATACATTGATAGCGGAATTCAGGCTGTTCGCCAGGCCCAAAGCGACAAGGGCGGGGACAGAATCAAGGTGCTGCTGCATCGCGCCAATCCTGATCATGGAACAGAAAGATTAGTAGACTTTTATAGCAATTATAAGGATCTGGATTACGACGTTATCGGCTTGTCCTATTATCCGTTCTGGCATGGCTCCTTTGACAATATCCGCAAGGTGATGAACGATTTGTCCGCAACCTTCAACAAGGATGTTGTCATCGCGGAAACCTCCTATGCCTATACACTGGAGGATGTGCCAAACAATGGTCCGACGGGCCACGTATTCAATCAGGCATCGGAAAAAGCCGGCGGCTACAAAGCTACGGTATCCGGCCAGGCGTCTGCTATCCGCGACGTAATCGCGGCAGTGGCAGAGGTTCCGAATGAGCGCGGCCTCGGGGTGTTTTATTGGGAGCCGGCATGGCTTCCGGGCGCAGATACGGGCTGGGGCACCAAATATGCCGCATCGTATCAGGGAGAGGAAATTCCCGAGGACGGCGGAAGCGGCTGGTCCAATCAGGCGATGTTTACCTTTTTCGGTGAAGCGATTCCGTCCATAAAGGTGTTTAATCTGGTCCGTGGAGATGGCAGCGATTATACAGCGCCTGATCTGGTAGAGGCAGAACATGTGTCTCTTGCAACAAGCGAAGGCATTAATGTCCCGCTGCCGGGCAAAACAAAAGGTCTCTACGAGGACGGAGCTTATCGCGACATCAATGTATTGTCCTGGACTCCGGCTGAATACCCTTACGAAAAAGCAGGGACCTACAGCGCCACGGGGACATTGGAGGGTGGAGGCGTCGTGCAGGCGTCCATTGTTGTCCGTCCAAAAAACTATGTGGCGAATCCCGGCTTTGAAAGCAGCGATATGTCGGCATGGATATTGAGCAATAGCAGCCGCACTGGCGAAGCGCCTTATTCCGGCTCCTACGCTCTTCATTTCTGGAATCGCAGCTTGATCACTGCGAAGCAAATCGTAACAAACCTGCCAAACGGCGTGTATACGTTGTCGATGATGTCCAGAATTGGAGCTAATGCGGCCCCGATTGGCGAAAGCTATATGTACGCGGGGGCTGGCAATGATGTGCAGAAAACCGCATTGACCGCTTCTGGCTGGA
The DNA here is from genome assembly GCF_001675045.1 of Paenibacillus oryzae. Classification (GTDB taxonomy): domain Bacteria; phylum Bacillota; class Bacilli; order Paenibacillales; family Paenibacillaceae; genus Pristimantibacillus; species Pristimantibacillus oryzae. The sequence continues at coordinate 45,531 of NZ_LYPA01000048.1, read as the reverse complement.
GCAGCTGGAATCGCAATGAAATTGCAGGCATAGCGGTTTCTAACGGAACATTGGAAATCGGCGCCGTGGTAACAGACGCTATAGAAGCGGGCGGTGACTTTGACGATTGGGAGCTGATTCGTACCGGCGATCTGCCGGACAGCGGCAACCCCGGAGGTTGGCCAGTTCTTGCCGTACCGACAGGTTTGACGGCGACGGCCGGCAACGGTTATGTCGATTTGAAATGGAATGCCGTTGAAGTCGAAGGCCTTGTTGGTTACAACATCTACATCAACGGCGCGAAGCAAAAGTCGGCCGTGGAAAGCGAAGCGACGGTTACGGAAAGCGTCTATCGGGCCAGCGGCTTGAGCAATGGAACCACCTATAGCTTCCAGGTGTCCGCGCTTGACAAAAACGGCGTTGAATCTGCCTTGTCTCAGTCTGTATCCGCTGCTCCACAAGCGCCTTCGGGTGGAAATCCGCCCATTATTTTGCCGAATGCTCCGTCCTTGCCTGCAGGTAAAGTGATCAATAACCCGGAGCGGGACGCGGAGGGCAATATTGAAGCAGGTCTGGATAGCGGCGAAAGCCGTGTGCTTCTGCCAGCAGGTCTGGCCGGGCTTGACGGAAGCCGGAAATTGGTCGTAAAGACCGGGGAGCTGACTGTTGAAATTCCCGGTAAAATAATAGATTCATTGAAGCAGATGCTCCAGAACAAGCTTGCTGGAGCATATATTTCACTGGAGGCTGCTCCGCTTGAGAAAACGGAGCAAAGCAGGCTGCTAACCCTCGCAGGGACAAAGGCCGGCGCGGAGCTAAAGCAAGCGGGAACTGTAATCGAGCTGACGCTGTCGGTTATCGATCGCGATGGCAATGAAACGAAGCTAAGCGAGTTCAGCCAGCCTGTCGAGCTGAAATGGTCCGTGCCTGCGGATGCCGATACCAGCACCCTGGGCGTCTATTATATCGGCGAGGACGGTACTCTTCAATATGCAGGAGGTATAATAGCTGATGGCATAATGACAGCGAAGGTTTCGCATTTCAGCGCATATGGACTGCTGGAATACAACAAAACCTTCCTTGATGCAGGTGAGATGCATTGGGCGTTCCCCTACATCAAGGCATTGGCTGCAAAACATATCATTACAGGAAAAAGCGAAACGGAGTTTGCGCCCGGGGCGGCTGTTACACGGGCTGAATTTGCAGCTATGCTTGTTCGCAGCTTAGGTTTGACAACAAGCACTGTGGGTACATCGTTTAAGGATGTTGACAGCTCGGCCTGGTACGCGTCAGCGGTGTCTGCGGCTTCGGAGGCTGGTTTGATTAAGGGACGGAGCGGCGAACATTTTGCTCCGGAGGAGGCCATCAGCCGCCAGGAATTGACGGTTATGGTAATTCGGGCATTCGAGCTTCGTGAAGGCCGAGCTCCGAAAGCGGGCAGCACAGAGTTATTCACTGACCGTGCTTCGATCGCAGCTTGGGCGGAAAGCTCCGTTGGAGCTGCAGTCGAGCTGGGTCTTCTGGAAGGCCGCGGCAATGGAGCCTTTGAGCCGGAGGGCTACGCAACCCGTGCTGAAAGCGCCAAGCTGCTTGCATTGCTTATGGGTCTTTAACTTAGGTGCTTTAACAAATGCGTATCCGCGCTTCAAGCAAAGCTAGAATAACTTAAGCTGGCATCAATAATGCCGACTGATAACAAAAATAGCCGAAATTCCTGCATATCGGTGCAGTGATTTCGGCTTATTAAATGTTGAGATGGCATGAAGAGTTTTATTTGTTCTGTTCAAGCTTGCTGTGTCATCATTGTTGATTTGTTCATTCTAGCCCATGAAGATGTAATCTAATACATATTTTCCGTCATCTTGAACAACAAAGCAGAAGGAGATGTATGCTCCGCTGTCGTCATTCCAATCCTCAGGATAAAAACTGAAGCTAAAGGATGCGGTATATTCATCTTTGTAGTTCTCGAATATATCGAGGTCAGCCGCAGTTACGGATTTCATCGTGTTGGAATATGCGGTTATCGTTTTTGCATCATTGTCATTAAGTGTATCTTTAATTAATTCTGAGTAGGAATTAATGGAAAACTGATGCCCGGTAAAGAGGCCGTCTTTTGTTTTTGGAGCAGCCTTTTCTTTAATATAGGCATCAAATTTGCTGGTGCTTTTACTTGCAAGCGATTCGCCATATATTTTGATCAGCTTAACGGCTTCTTGTCTCAGATCACTGTCTGCAATTTTTTCAGCGTCAAAGTTAGCAGGATAGCTCATCAGGCCTTTGGAGACTGGTGCTGTCGCGGAACCGGAACTGCTGCTGCTTCCGCTTGTGCTCCCCCCAGAGGAACTGTCCAAATAGGGAATACCGCTATCGGAGCCATCAATGGATATAACCAATGTTTTGGAGTCGTAGTCAACATTTGCTCCCAGCGCGTTGCCTACTGCTCTAAGCGGTACATAGGTGGAGCCCTTGTACACAAGCGCGGAAAGCTCATTTCCGTTTACATCAGCCGGTTTCCATGATTTTCCGTTTAGTAAAAATTTAATGTTGTGATTTAGGGACGCGGAAATTTTCTCTATCCCGTTTGAGGCAACTACGCCTACAGAGCCAAAGACAAGGCTGCAAGCCAGAAGTGAAGAAATAAATACCGATTTTTTGATTTGCATGAAACGATTCCCTCCAAAAGAATGTGGTATAATGCAGGACTCTTAGCAGGGCGTTTCTGAAGACATGCCCGGTCTTGAATATTATGGAATCCCCATTTTGTAAGAGATACATTCGACAAATAACATCATATTCCTTGTTTTTATAAATACAGATTTTATAAAATACAGGAAGTTCGACAAATTTGTCGAATGATTAGCGGATATAAAGAAAATGGAGATCAATGATAATGAGAGCAAAAAAAGAGATTACTCTGCTGCTTATGATCGGGATGTTTGCACTCATCACGGTTATTAGCGTCTACCAATGGCTTACCCCTTCAAGCAATGGAGTAAAGGCTCTGAACGGTTTGTTTGATGCAGGGGAGTGGGATTTCAAAACAAACGGTTATTTGCTTTTGCGCGGGGAGTGGGAGCATTATGACAACGAATTGCTGACTCCCGCAGACTTTAGAGCACGGGGCGGCAATCCGGTTGAGGGACGAACGCTTAAAAGCGTGCCCACTGATGTGAAAGAAAGCATCATATCCGCAAATCCGAAAAAGGAAGGTGCGGCCACCTTTCGCCTTCTGATCAATGTTCCCGAGAGCGGCATATACGGACTTCGTGCCAAGAAGGTACGGATAGCCAGCCGTTTTTTTGTAAATGGGGTTGATTTGGGCGGGAGCGGGAAGCCGGCGCTTTCCGCCGAGGAATTTTTGCCAAGCAATAAACCGTATTACCAAACCTTTCAGCTGGATAAAGGAATTGCGGAAATTATCGTGCATACGGCAAATTATAATCTGCTGGGCGGAGGGATTGTTCAGGCTCCGGAATTCGGCCTGGCTGCGGACCTGGGCAAGCGCATTGACAGCGCAAGACTGGCTGACGTGGCTATATTAGCGATGCTGATTACGTTTGGCCTTTATTATGCTGGCATGTTCAGGCAGTGGGGCAAGGAACGGTACTTTATGTATTTTTGCCTGTTTTGCCTGTCAACGGGTTTGTTTGTCAGTATTGACAATGAAATTGTGGCGTTAACCATTTTTCCGCAATTGCCGTTTCCTTATTTGCAGCGGCTGTTATTTCTGCTGCCTTTTCTTTGCTTTTATTTCTTTGCCGCTTATGTCCATACCTATATGGATGAAGCCAAAGCCGTCTTGTTCAAAAGGCTGCGGGTTAGCGTGTTGGCGTTTTTGGCAGTGCTGCTTTTTTTGCCTAATGCTTATTTGCCCTCGCTATCGCCGATTGCCCTTGTGATGCAGCTTTTTATTTTAATTGTTATTTTAAGAGCGATTTTTCGCGGACGCCAAAAAGACATTCGTGGCAGCCAGCATTTGCTGCTGGGCTTTTTTTTCCTGATGGTATGGTTTATATTCGGACAATCAAGGTATCTGTTTGCGCTGGATAACCCCTATTTTATGATTGTAACGCCATTGTTGCTTCTTTTGTCGCAGGCGATGCTGATTTCCGACAGGCTGCAGGACAATTTTTTGCGTAGTGAACAGCTTTCTGAAAAGCTGCTGCAATATGACCGCCAGAAGGATGAGTTTTTGGCCAAAACGTCGCATGAGCTGCGAACGCCGTTACACGGCATTGTTAATTTATCTCAATCCTTGCTGGATAATGCGGAGCAACCCCTGCAGGAGAAGCATCGCGAAAATATTCGTCTTCTCCATCTGATGGGACGAAGATTGTCCGGCCTTGTCAATGATATACTGGACATGAACCGGATCAGACACGGACAGTTCGTTATTCATCCCTCCTCCGTTAACGTGGGGACATCGCTTCATTTTGTGATGGAGACCTTGTCAATTGTGCCGATTAACCGAGAGGTACGGCTCATTAACGAGCTGCCTTCGGAGCTGCCGCTTGTTTATGCCGACGAAAACCGGCTGAAGCAAATTTTGCATAATCTGATCGAAAACGGCCTGAAATTTACCAAGCAAGGCACGGTCAGCATAACTGCGGAATGCCGAGACGGAAAGCTGGCAATCTCTGTTACGGATACAGGTCCGGGCATCCCAGCGGAGGAGCTTGAGCACATCCTTCAGCCCTTTGGACGGCAATACGGAGAAGCCGGGCAGGATGAGGTTCCGGAGGGCCTTGGACTAGGCCTGAGCATTTCCAAGCAGCTGATCGAAATGCAGGGGGGGCAACTGGAGGTAGACTCCGAGGTAGGCCGCGGCTCAAGGTTTACGTTTACGCTTCCGCTGGATGCAAAAGCGGAGGTGGCGGCAACCAAGGCGGAGGTGGAGGGAGACGACTCGCTGGCTGAGCACAGGGATCGGATTTCCGGCAAGCTGCAATCCGCTCCGGGCGGTCTATTCCATATTTTGATTGTGGATGATGAGCTTTCTAACATGAAGGTGCTGATCGACGTTGTGTCCGCAATGGGTTATTCTTATGACGCGGTAGGTTCCGGCGAGGAAGCGCTGGATGTGCTGCAGAGCGGCCGTATGCCGGATCTGGTTTTGCTGGACTTGATGCTGACGGGCATTTCCGGGGTGGAGGTATGCCGCCGGATCCGGCTGACGCAGGGGATGGCGGAGTTGCCCGTGCTGATGCTCACCGCTTCTGGCAGAACCGGCGATATGGTGGCGACATTCGAGGCAGGCGCCAACGATATTTTGCAGAAGCCGTTTGAGCTGGCGGAATTAAAGGCCAGAATGCAGTCGCTAATCAAGATGAAGGATTCCTCCGAGCAGGCCGTCCGAAAGGAAATGGATTTTCTGCAGGCCCAGATTACGCCTCATTTTCTGTACAACAGCCTGAATAGTCTTGTAGGATTGAGTTATACCGATACAATAAAGCTTAGGGAAACCATTTATCATTTAACGACCTATCTTCGCTCTAAATTCACCTTTGTGTTCCATAGCGAGCGAATAGCCTTCGAACGCGAGCTGGAGCTGGTTCAGGCTTATGTGGCGATTGAAAGCTTGCGTTTTGGTGACAGGCTGCGAATTGTCTATGATCTGGACGACAATATTGAATGTTTAATCCCTCCGCTGACGCTTCAGCCTATTGTGGAAAATGCCGTGCGGCACGGCATCGGGCCAAAGCCGGAAGGCGGAACGTTGAGAATTACCGCGCGCCGCCGTAATGGAGCTGTTCAAATTGTTGTGGAGGACGATGGAGTAGGGATGAGCATGCAGCAAATGGAAACGCTGGAGCAGGACCGGGCTTCGGGTATCGGTTTTCGCAATGTAAACCGGCGTTTGCAAATGCTGTACAACTTGAAGCTTGAAATCAACAGCGTACAAGGGAAAGGCACCCGTGTTATGCTTCTAGTACCGGAGGTAAGCGATGCTGAAAGTCATGCTGATCGACGATGAAAAAATTGCACTGGATGTTATGGAGATTTTGTTGAATGAGATTGGCGGCGTTCAAGTCATAAGCAAATGCCAGCTTGCATCGGAGGCTCTGGCGTCTGCGGGGAAATTGCAGCCGGATATTATTTTTCTGGATATTGAAATGCCGGGTATGAACGGGCTTGATGCGGGCAAACAATTATCCGCCCTTTGTCCGGATGCCGAAATTGTATTCGTAACCGCCTATCATCAATATGCGGTGCAGGCCTTCGACGCCCGCGCGATTGACTACTTGCTAAAGCCGGTTTCCAAGGAAAGGCTGCTGGAAACGCTGCAGCGTTATGCCCGCCTGAAATTAAGACATAGCGAGCTGGAGGGCACTATTTTTCAAAAAACGCCGGAGGTGAAGGGGAAGCTCCAGTTAAAGGTGCTGGGCAGTCTGGAGCTGTACGACAAAAACGGAAAGCTGATGACCTGGCGAACCAAAAAAACAAAGGAGCTGTTTGCGTATTTGTGGCTGCATAATGGAAAGCCGGTTCATCGTTATCATCTGATGGACGAGCTATGGCCCAATATCGACAGCGAAAAGGCGCAGGCTTTGTTTCATACGACCTTGTATAGCTTGCGGAATATACTGAAGTCGGAAGGTTTTTTTGGCAAAGTGGAATTTGGGGATGAACGCTACTGGATGAACACGGATTGGATCAGCAGCGATTTTGAACGGCTTGAGGAACTGCTGGATAGAGCGGGCGATCACGCCGGAGAACAACAGATCGAGGAAATGCTGGCTCTGTACAGGGGAGATTTGCTGGAGATGGAGTATTACCAGTGGGCCGATGCCAAAAGGCAGGAGCTTCGGTTTAAATATATTCATTTTCTGGAGAAGCGGCTGATGGAGGCGAAGGGTGGAAACAGGCGTATTTTGGAAAGCCGGCTGCAGCAGCTGGAGCAGCTTTGAAAAATTTTCATGCGGGCTTTTTGGGCGTGTTCATCTTCTGCTCCACTGGCAGCTTCATACACGCCCCAGGCCAAAATAGCCTTGGCCTGACTTATGCCTGCATGTTTGGGAGAAATCAGGGCTGGCTTTCAGGTTTTTTAAGATCTGTTTCCGAATGGAGCGAGGCTTGATCAGCCGTTTCAGGCTGCGTTTCGCTTGTCCGGGGGGCGCGCTTCTCCTTGGGAACCGGCTTTTTAACCATCTCAGCCTCAAAGCAAGCCTGCAATTCATCCCTTTTTTTAGGATTGTCGAGTCCTTTGATTTTGTCCTTCAGGACATGCTCGAGGAATGATTCCCAGGTTTGCGGAACCTTCTGCGAACGGAAAAAACGGATATTGTTTTTGATGAGCCGTCTTTCCTTGGAATTGGAATAGGTGTCCTTATATCGCGTTACGAACGAGAAGTCGAGCTGATGATACACAGCGCGGAAAATATCCGCTGTCATCCGGGCATCGTCCAGCGCGCGGTGCGCAGAACCGTCGCTGCTGAGTCCAAGATCGGTTAAAGCGGCTTCAACGCTGACGTCGTTGGTCAGCCCCTTGCAGCGCAAAAAACCTTTTAGCAAATCGTAATAATCGTTGCCCAGCCAAAAGCTGTCATCCAGCTTGTGCATTCTCGTATCCAGCACAATCCGCTTCAAGTCCTCTCCGCCCCAAGCTACAAGCATCAGCTGCTCGCTCCGTCCGAGCCATTCCAGAAAACGGCCAATGACCTTTGGGAAACGATGGGCAGTATCAATCGACTCCTGAGGGATGCCGGTTTTTTTTTGAATAAAGCTGTTTAGTTTTGCAAAATAAACCGGTTTGACGAACTCTGTAAATTCATCCACGGGCTCCAAATCCTTGTTTAATCGGACCGCGCCAATTTCGATGACCTCCATCGGCAGCTCGCTGGCAAACTTGCGGCCGTTAAATTCAATGTCCAAAATAATATAATCCAAATGAGCAACCTCCGATTTCATAAACTCCATTTATTTATTCTATCAGATGTCGACCCGCTTTGCTCATTCTCCACAAAATCGCTATACTAGATGAGGCGAACAAAAAAATAACAGCGAATGGGGCCGCCGTGTGAAAAGTTCTTCCGATCGCCAATTGCACACGCTGGCATGTCGTCCTGTTTTCGATTGTTCAACTTATATATGTTAGATAAGGCAACAGCATTCCGGGGCTGATTTAATCTTACAAATTTGTAAGCTTGCCGAAAGGGAAATCGATAGCGATGATATTTCCGCCTTTTTATACTGACTTATGTAAAAGCATAACGATAGAATAAGAATCGACTGCAACTTCATACATACGGGAGTGGAAAAATGGAACAGTTTATTTTGATTTTGAAGTATTTGCTATTGGGCATCATTCAAGGCGTTACAGAGCCAATCCCCGTGTCATCAAGCGGTCATTTGATTATTGCGCAGCAATTGATGGGGATGGAACACAGAGGGCTGGCGTTTGAAGTGTTTTTGAATACCGCCTCCTTGATTGCGATTTTGTTTATTTACAGAGAGATGCTGCTGAAGCTTGCGGTAAACGGCTGCAAATTTATGACAACGCGCAAAAGGGAATACAAGTCGGACTTTATGTTTATCGTTTATATCGTTGTTGGCACGATTCCGGCAGGCATACTCGGCGTTTTGTTCAAGGATCAGATCGAGTCTGTTTTTTCATCGGCCAAAATGGTGGGGCTTACGCTTCTGATTACTGGCGCGGCGCTATGGCTGATTCGTAACCTTAGAGGGGTAAAGAGGGAAGGGGATCTGAAGCTCAAGGACGCCATACTTGTTGGCTTGGCTCAGGCAGTGGCGCTGATTCCGGGCATTAGCCGTTCCGGTGCAACCGTTATTGCTTCGATAGCGGTAGGGATGAAGCAGGAGACCGCATTGCGCTTTTCCTTTATGCTGTACATTCCGATCAGCCTTGGCGGGCTGCTGGTAGGCGCTTCCGATATTGCGTCCGATCCCGAAATGTCCACGCTTTGGCTGCCTTATGCTATTGCGTTTATCGCTACGCTAATATTGACCTACTTGTCCATGAAATGGCTGATGAATATTATGGCCAAGGGCAATTTGGGCTATTTCGCTTATTATTGCTTTGCCGCAGGAATTTTGCTGCTGGTATTGCTGTAAGAGGTCTTCGCCTGGCTGTCGCTTTTTTGCATTTAGTAAAAAAATAAAACCCTTCAAGCTCCTGTTCCCTCAGGGCTTGAAGGGTTTTTCGCGTACAGCACTACATTAACACACATACAGTGACAGCGCCTTCATTATAGTTAACAGAAATGGTGTAACAACATCCCCAATATTCTCAAGAAGTTTATGGGGTGCCGCTTACGCTGCTTCCGCTTTTGTTCAGCGTATATTGCAGCACTTCTCCGCTCCAGAAATGGAATTTCAGAATGACGGTGCCGTCATGCACCTCATTAAAAAATTCCTGCTTCAGCAAGATTTGATTGCTGGCGTAAACCGGCTCGAATGTTCTTGCAAATTCCTTGAAGGATGTCCAATTTTGCGGGCCGGCATTGCCACCGTAGGAGTAGTTGGCCTCCATGGTAGCCAGCTGGTCTCCATTAAAGGATGCCGGAATGGCAAAGCTGCCCGTGCTGCCCCAAGCAGCAGACAAGGTGGGCGTGTTGTACAGCATCACGTTGAAGGTCCAGTCTGCCCCTTTGCTGAAGCTGGCTTTGATGGCTGTTTTGCTGCCAAGCGCGGCTGAGGAGGTCAAGCTGCTCAATAGCCCGGCTTTAAGCGTCAGCGTGCCGGAGCTGAAGGTGTAATCGGTGCCGGCAGTCAGATTGACGCCTCCGATAGAGAGATTCAGAAGTGCATTGCCAGGCTCGTTAAGCTCCAGCGCGATAGACTTGTCCGTGACAGGCTGTCCCTGCTTGACAAAAACCTGATCGGTGGCGGCTGTTGCCGAACGTCCGCTCCAGCTGGCTTCCATCATGTCGAACAGCTGCTGATCCTTCCACTGATAAGTCGTCCGGTTAAAATGCTGCCCGTTGTCCCAAAGCATATGGGTCAGCCCCTTGAGCTGGGCGTAATGTATCATATATTCAAAAAACTTGAGCTTTTCGCCTTGCTGAATGGTGCCGGTATGCTGGTCAAAGCCCAGCAGTCCAAATTCTCCGATAACAACGGGAATGCCACGCGCGGTAAAGGTGTTGTAGATGCGGTCGAAGGAAGAGACGATATCATTACGGGTTGTCGCGTCAAATTTAGTAAACCCGGCAATATTGACGCTGAACGGCCAAAATCCGTAATAATGGATTGTTGCAATCAGGTTGGGATCGTTAAGTCCGATGATGGAAGTGTATAAAGCATCAAGATGATGCTGCTCGGAGGAGGTATGCATGGTGGGCAGCACAAGCGGGCGAGTAGCATTGTTTCCGCCGGATGTACGAACAATATCGTAGAAGGATTCGTTGAGCGTATTTAGCATTTCCTGTTCGCCGGCTATACCGGGACTGCTGAATTGCGGCTCGTTCACACTTTCGAACATAAGCTTGCTGGAGTGGTTTTTGAAGCGGTCGGCGAGCTGCTCCCATATGGCGTTAAACCGCTCAAGCACCTGTGTTCTCTGATAACCCATGTTGTTAACCCATCTCCAGGAGTCATGGTGAATATTGAGCATGACATATAAATCCTCGTCGAGCGCCCAATCAACAACCTCCTGAATCCGGTTCAGATAAGCAGGTGTAATGGTGTAGCTTGGCCCCGCGCCAAGCTTGTGCTCCCAGGTGACTGGAATGCGAATGCTTTTAAACCCTTGGTTTGCAATTTGTTCAATTTGCTGCTTGGTGACAATAGGGTTGCCCCACGCCGTTTCGTTTTCGGCGGATGGATTGGATGTGCCCCCGAGACCGACAGAATCAAAGCTGTTGCCCAAATTCCAGCCAGGCTGCATATCTTCAACATAGGCTTGCATGCTGCTGGCTGTTTGAACGGTGATGCCATTGTTTCCCTGAGGGGCGGCTGAACTCCAACCGGATGCCAGAAGTGCTCCAATTAGCATGAATACAACGATGTACATCTTTTTTCCTGATAGCTTCATCACTTTAACCTCCTTATGGAATAGGTGTAAAAATAATGAAAGCGCTGTACAACCCAACAATACCATATAATTACAAGTTAATCCATGTGATTGGGTCCTTTAGTGATAAAATAATTTGCCGAAATGAGACAGCGGGTTTACAATTAAGCTTATGTTTTGTAAGCAGCTACTAGAAAGGGAGTACTCATCATGAATTCCGCATCTTTATCTCATTCTTCGTCAACGCGCTCGCGCAGGTTGTTCCTCGCCGCCGTGCTGGGGTCGCTTGCGGCGATCGGGCCGCTTAGCATCGATATGTATTTACCGGCGCTGCCTGCGCTTGCAGAGGAGCTAAAAACCTCGGCAAGCTTGACGCAGCTTAGCCTGACCGCATTTTTGCTTGGTATAGCGCTTGGCCAATTAATCGTTGGTCCCATCAGCGATGTGCGCGGCAGACGTTATCCGCTCATTTTTGGCGTTGCAGCTTATACGCTAGTTTCCTTTCTTTGCGTCTTTGCCCCTAGCATCTGGACGTTTGTGCTGCTCCGGCTTGGGCAAGGCCTGGCTGGCGCAGCGGCGATTGTGGTAGCCAGGGCAAGCGTCAGGGACTTATATTCCGGCGTAGAGTTAACCCGTTTTTTCGCGCTGCTTATGCTTGTTAACGGCGCGGCGCCGATTTTTGCGCCCATTATCGGCGCGAATATTTTGACCTTTACTTCATGGCGGGGCGTATTTGCGGTGCTGGGCTTTTTGGGCATTCTTATGCTTGCTGCGGTGCTGCTGGGCCTCAAAGAAACGCTGCCCCCAGAGCGCCGCTCCAAGGGCGGTATGGGCAATATGCTCATGAGCTACAGAAAGCTGCTTGGCAATCGCACATTCGTTGGGTATGCGCTCACGCAAGGCTTTATGATGGCGGCGATGTTTGCGTATATATCGGGGTCTACCTTTGTCCTGCAGCAGCTATTCGGCGTGTCTGCCAAAATGTTCAGCCTTATTTTTGGCCTGAACGGCCTTGGCCTTATTATTGCAACACAGATAGCGGGAAGATTGGCGGCCCGGATTGAAGCCCGGCGTTTGCTCGGCTTTGGCCTTGCGATGGCTGCTGCGGGGGCGCTGCTGCTGATGGCTTCTGCTTTGCTGAAGCTTGGTCTGGCTTTTGTCATTCCCGCCTTTTTCCTTGTTGTATCCAGTATCGGCATAATCTCTACAACGACCACCTCGCTATCGCTTCAGGATCAGGGCAAATCGGCGGGAAGCGCCTCGGCGCTGCTGGGTATGCTTTCGTTTATTTTTGGCGGAGTAGCAGCTCCCCTGGTTGGGCTTGGCGGCGAAACAACCGCCGTTCCGCTGGCAGCTGTCATGCTGCTTATGGTCACTTTGGCTGTTGTTAGCTTTGTTTTACTGACGGGCCAGCGCAAAAAAGCGGCCTGACGTCTGGCATGGCAGTGGCAGGGTGACACGCCAAGCGTGAGCGGCATTGCGCCAGCGTGTACGGCATTGCGCCAAGCGTGTGCGGCATTGCGTCAAGCGTGGGCAGTATCGCGCCATTAGCCCGTTTCCAAGTCAAACGGACATTCGACTGCTGCTTATGAGATGAGGCAAGGAGCATATAATCACCGAATCTCCAGAACAAAAAAGCAGGTGTTCCCTGAGCGGGACCGCCTGCTTTTTTACCCAAACGTCTTCTTCTTCATTTCATGGATAAAGGCGACCGACAGTGATGAGAGTTTTGTACGATGAATCATACAAACGCAATGAGATGAGCGTCGGTGTGCGCGGTTTTGTACGATGAATCGTACAAACGCAATGAGATGAGAGTCGGTGTGCGCGGTTTTGTACGATGAATCGTACAAACGCATAGAGATTACCGTCAGTGCGCGCGGTTTTGTACGATGAATCGTACAAATGCAATGAAATGAGCGTCGGTATGCACGGTTTTGTACGATGAATCGTACAAACGCAATGAAATGAGCGTCGGTATGCGCGATTTTGTACGATGAATCGTACAAACACATCAAGAATAGCGTCGGTGTTCGCTGCTGGCTTGAACGCTTTATTGGACCGGATTGGCGTAGGCGACGTATACGGTAAATTCATTGCTTTTGTAGACACAATCACTTTCGCTAAAGCCTGCTTCGTCAAGCCATCCCAGCTGTTCTCGCAAGCCGGCGTTGATATCCTGTTTGCGGCGTTCGAGGGAAGCCTCCAGCGCTGATTCCGATAAGCCGCTTCTGCGGACGGAATCTATCCACGCCCGGCGATAGATTTGATCCCAGCTATCCGACGGCGCTGCCGTCTGGTCTGCATTCATGAACAAGCCGCCGGGCGTGAGCCAGCCCCGGATTTTTGCGAACAGCGCCTGTTTTTGCTGATGGGACAGATGATGGATGGAAAGGGCGGATACGACGGCGTCAAAAGGTTCGGCAAAATCATAGTTGGTGTAATCTGCTGCGATATAGGTGACTCGGCTATCGTCCTGAAAGCGGGATTTGGCTTTTTGCAGCATTTCTTCGCTGAAATCTATTAATGTCATTGAAGCGTAGGGAAATTTTTCCAGCAGCATGGCGGACAACAGCCCGGTGCCGGCTCCCAGGTCCAGAATGCGCGGCTTCTCCTTTTTAATCTCCGTCCAGCCAACTGCCGCTCCGTAAAATTCGTCAAAGCAGGGAATCAGCCCGCGACGCTCGACATCATAATTTGCAGCAGCCTTATCGAATTGAAATTTTACGCCATGTTCAGTCATGAACGACCGCCTCCTTGTTTAAGATACATCAAGCATAAATGGCATTAAGTCTATATGGAAATATATAAAAAGAATATATTTTATAGTTTAAAACTATAAAAGAGTGGGTTAGCGACGGAGCGGCGGGTTGGAAGGCTTCTCCTCTTTGGTTGGAAGGTTTCCTCTTTGATTAAAAGGTCTCCTTTTTGTATAGTCGTGAAGTCAATCTCTTCAAGGGTCGCATTGCCTCTTATCTTGTGTTATGTTGAAGAAAGCAGTGCAAACCATTGAAGGAGTGAGCCCATGAGCAGCGTGAACAAGGAAAACTGGATTCTTCATTCTGTTATTTTCAGCTTGAAGCATGAGAAGGGATCGGAGGCCGAGCAGCGCTTTTTGGCGGACGGCGAGGCGATCCTGACCTCCATTCCGGTGGTGAAGGCCTTTAAAGTGTACAAGCAGGTCAGCGCAAAAAATGATTACGACTTTGGATTTTCGATGGAATTTGCCAATCAGGATGAATATGAAGACTACAATGCCCATCCCCTGCATGAGAAGTTTGTGAGCGAGCGCTGGGAAACTGAAGTGGAGAGGTTTCTTGAAATCGATTACCAGCTTCGCTAAGGCCTGTTTGTAAACGCATTCGGGGCAATTGCCGGATTCCCCAAAAAAGACTATAATGGCAAGAGAATAACATACATTTTCAAACCTAAACGCACCAAAGGGGAGATGGACGCACGTGAAAAAAATAAAGATTTTGCAAAGAATGGCGGAAGCCGGAGTAGTAGCTGTCCTGCGGGCGGACTCGCCCGAGGAAGTAGCGGAAATGGCAAGACAGGCTGTCAAAGGCGGCATCAAGGTTATCGAAATTACGATGACGGTGCCGTTTGCCTTAAAGGCGATTGAGCAATTGTCCAGGGAATATTCAAGCGACGCGCCGCCTGAAAGCGACAACTACGCGATTATCGGCGTTGGAACGGTGCTGGACCCTGAAACGGCTCGCGCAGCCATTTTGGCTGGCGCAGAATTCGTTGTGGCACCTTCCCTGAATCCGGAAACGGTCAAGCTGTGCAACCGCTATGCCGTTCCAATGCTGCCGGGCACAATGACAATTCTGGACATTCAAACCGCGCTGGAGCTAGGTGCGGACATCGTCAAGCTGTTCCCTGGCAATCTGTATTCGCCAAGCGTCATTCCTTCCATCAAGGGACCGCTTCCTCAAGCCAACATCATGCCGACAGGCGGCGTTTCTCTGGATAACCTGAAGGATTGGATCAAAGCCGGAGCAGTAGCGGTGGGAATTGGCTCCGACCTGACCAAAGATGCAGTAAAAACGGGGGATTTTTCCCTTATCGAGAAAAAAGCGGCAGCGTATATGGCTGCGTATCGCGAGGCCAAAGGCGTGTAACGACGTCTGCATCCTGACGGCGCCCCCAAGCGGAGGGCGCTTTTTGTTTGACGCAGAGAGCTTGACGCAGAAAGCAGATAGGAAGCAGGCAGAAAACAGGCAGAAAGCTGGCAGGAAGCGCATTGAACTTGAATGAAAGCGTTGCGCAAAGTCTTGATTCCTGCCCCGTTTTCCGTTATAAAGGATAGGGTAAGGGTTGTTAATTGGGTTTGGACTTTTAGTGAAGCTAAGCGCAAATTTGAAAAAAGGAGTCGTTGCGGCAATGGAATATCGGATCGAAAAGGATACGATGGGTGAAATCAAGGTTCCTGCAGACAAGCTATGGGGAGCTCAAACGCAGCGCAGCCTGCAAAACTTCAAAATCGGCGGCGAACGCATGCCAATCGAAGTCGTATACGGAATGGCTATTATCAAAAAGGCTTCCGCTCTTGCGAACAGCAAGCTGGGCGTGCTTGACGGAGATAAAGCAAGCGTTATTGCCGAAGCAGTCGACGAGATTTTGAGCGGCAAGTGGGACGAGCATTTTCCGCTTGTTGTTTGGCAGACAGGCAGCGGCACGCAAACCAACATGAACGTAAACGAAGTGGTGGCTAACCGCGCCAACCAGCTGCTTGCCGAGCGCGGCAGCGCCGTGCGCATTCATCCCAATGACGATGTCAATCGCTCGCAAAGCTCCAACGATACCTTTCCTGCAGCCATGCATATCGCGGGCGTTATTGCCGTCGAGGACCGGCTGATTCCGGCGCTGGACGTGCTGAACCGCACCTTGCATGAAAAAGCGGAAAAATTCAACGATCTGGTCAAAATCGGGCGCACTCACCTTCAGGACGCCACTCCCATTACGTTGGGGCAGGAAATCAGCGGCTGGTACGCGATGCTGGACAAAACGCGGGCTATGCTGATTCAAAGCGTAGATACAATGCGCGAGCTGGCGCTGGGCGGCACCGCGGTAGGCACGGGCCTGAACGCCCATCCCGACTATGCGGTAGCGGTAGCGGAGGAAGTAACGGCGCTTACGGGCAAAACCTTCGTAACGGCGGCGAACAAATTCCATTCCTTGACCAGCCACGACCAAATCGTCTACACGCATGGCGCAATCAAAGCGCTGGCGGCGGACCTGATGAAAATCGCAAACGACGTACGCTGGCTGGCAAGCGGCCCTCGCTGCGGCATTGGCGAAATCGTCATTCCGGAAAATGAGCCGGGCAGCTCCATTATGCCGGGCAAGGTCAACCCGACGCAAAGTGAAGCGCTGACAATGGCGGTCTGCCAGGTCATCGGCAATGATACCACAATCGGAATTGCGGCGAGCCAGGGCAATTTTGAGCTGAACGTATTTAAGCCGGTCATTATGTATAATTTCCTGCAATCCCTGGCATTGATGGCGGACGCCATGTTGTCGTTCAACGACAATTGCGCCGTTGGCATCGAACCGAACGAAGCCGTGATCAAGCGCAACCTGGACCAGTCACTCATGCTGGTAACGGCGCTGAATCCGCATATCGGCTATGAAAATGCGGCAGCCATCGCCAAAAACGCCCATAAGCAAGGTTTGACGCTTAAGGAATCCGCGATTGCTAGCGGCCTTCTGACCGCAGAGCAATTCGACGAATACGTTAAGCCTGAAAATATGATCGGCAAAAGATAACAACAGCAATAATAAAGAGACGGCGGCTGCGTTTGAAGCGCGAAATTTCGCCTGACTTATTCAACGGCACTCTTTGTCCTTTATGGACAGGGGGTGCTTTTCACTTTTTTCCGTTTCATGCATAATAGATCAATATATAAGCCGGAGCAATGAGTACCAGCCCGGATTAGCCGTAGCTGTGGAGCACCGGCCCAAGCAGTGACGGTAGCCGGGTTGATGGAGGGATACAGAGCCGTGTCAGACTATACCTATTATTTGCCGGTTTCGGTTCATCGGTTAACGGGCGACAACCCGTCACTGATGACAAAATATGAATGGGGCAGCAGCAAGGTAATCCTGATCGCAACGGATGGCTGGAGCCGGGTTTTGCTGCGTGGCGCTGAGCAGAGGCTTGTCAGGGGCAGCGTGTTATGCTGCGACAGCTTTCAGCATTTCCGCTGGCTTGAGACAATCGCTTTTAGAGCCATTGCAGTTGAGTATCAGGCAATGACGCTTGATGGAAGGCGGCCTTCCCCGGTAGCATTGCCGCTAAGGCCGTTTGCGGGCTCGCAGGAAATGCTGTTGCTTGGCCAGCAGCTGGAGACGGCATGGAAAGAGCGGCTGAATAAACCTCTGGACCCTCAGCGCCTTTTGCTGGAGCTGCTGACAAGGCTGCATGAGGAGCGTCAGGAGGGAGGCGCAGCACAGTCTGTACCCTGGCTGTCTCGTGTGCTGGATTTATTGCATCGCCGCTATTTTGAAGAATGGACGCGCGAAAGCCTTGCGGATTATGCCGGCGTCAGCCCTGAGCATTTTTCAAGAGTCTTTCGCAAGGAAACGGGCAGCACCTTTAAGGCCTATCATAATTTGCTCCGCATAAGGGAGGCGCAACTGAGGCTGCTTACAGGACAAGCTCATAATGTGCTTGAGCTTTCCCGCCAGGTCGGGTACATTGACAGCTATTATTTTAGCAAAAAGTTCAAAAGCATTATCGGTCTGGCTCCGTCCCTTTATTTGCAAAAGTCTCGCCGCATTGTTTCCTCAAACTATAATCATACGGAAATGCTGCTGGAGCTGGACGTTGCTCCTGTGCTTGGCGCATATGCGCCGTGGTCGCGCCACCAGAGGCCGGAGGGCGAAAATGAAAAATGGGAGCTGCATTGGTCGGCTGGATACGGCACTTATGAGCAGTTGGAGCAATGCAAGCCCGATGTCATACTTGGCTATGAGCTATTGGCGGAGGATAAACGTCTGTATCGCTATGGAGCTGTTGCGGCCTTGTCATTATTGACGCTTTCCTGGCGAGAGCAGTTTCGCATCATTGCAAGCATAGCGGACCGGCGTGAGCGGGCGGAGGAGCGTCTAAAGGATTACGATCAAAGGGCAGCTGAAGCTAACACTGTACTGGACAAGCGGGGCATCGTCAGAGGCACGGCGGCTGTATGGGAAATCTATTCCGAAGTTGCTTACGCATTTGATGAAACCTATGGACGCGGCGCCCAGGTATTGTATGGCGATTTGGGATTTTGCAAGCCGGCGGAGCTTGTGCAGCAAGGCTTGGACAAAAAAGGGTTTTTGAGCTTTCCTATATCTGAGGTGGCTGATTTCGACTGCGATTATCTGTTTATCGTCGCTATGGAGGATTCCATCGAGTCCAAAAAGCTTTTTCATTCTCCTGCATGGGGCCGGCTGCGGGCGGTTGCTCGGGGAAGGGTTTACGTTATTAACGATTTTGAGCTTTTTTACGGATTTGATCCTGGTTCGACCAGGCTTCAGCTCAAGCGCTTGATTGAGTGCTTGACATCATAAATGAACATGGTCGCGAGTCATAGAATGACATTCCCCTTAAATGGATTCAGCGGTAAAGTAATCTAATGATAATGATTATCATTATAGAAATCGCGAGAGGGGAAAAGAATTATGAAAAATGTACAACCAAAATGGAGGATAACGGCGTTGCTGCTGGCCCTGCTGCTGACAGCCGTTTTGGCTGCGGCCTGCGGCCAAGCCGATCAAAATAAGGACCCGGAGGGTCAAGCATTGGAAACAAGCGCAGGAGCAGAAGAGAAGGAGGCATCCGGCACCAAGACAGTTTCCACTGTATTTGGTGATATTGAAGTGCCGGTTGCAGCAAAACGGATTGTCGCCGACGATTATTTGGGAAGTCTGATTGCTCTGGATGCTATCCCTGTGGGCACACCGGGCCTTCACCTTAAAAATCCCTATTACATAGAAGCGCTTGAGGGAGTGGAGGATATAGGCGATTATGGCAATGCCTCTTCTGAAAAAATAATCGCTTTGCAGCCCGATTTGATTATTACAGCTACCAACGATGATGCCCGATTTCAGCAAATGAACAAAATTGCTCCAACGATCGCTATCCCTTATGGCGAGCTGAAAAATGCGCATGAGGAGCTTTCCTATTTTGGAGAGCTGCTCGGTTTAAAAGAGAAGGCCGACAAATGGCTGAGCGATTACGATAAACGAATTGCGGCAGCCAAAGCAAGAGTGGATGAAGCAATTCCAGCCGATGCCACCTTTACTATTTTCGAGCGGTCGGACAAGGCAGTTTGGGTGTATGGAGATAATTTTGGACGCGGCGGCCAGCCGATTTATCAGGCATTGGGACGCGCTCCAAAAGCAGAGGTGGCCGATGAAATTATGGAGAAGCAATGGAAGGAATTATCAATGGAGATTTTGCCGGAATATGCGGGCGACTACCTTGTTGTGACTGTCGGCTCAATCAGTGAATGGAATCTGCAAAAATTTAAAGAGGATCCCATCTGGGGCTCTCTGGAGGCTGTTAAACAGGACCGAATCTATCTGTGGCCGGAGGAGAGAAGCTGGTACTACGATCCTATCGCCGTGCTTGCCCAGACGGAGGAGCTTGCGAACTGGCTGGCTCCCTGAGCTTGATGCTGCGCGCTAAAAATAACCATTTACAAAACCCCGGGCTGCTGCGAAAATGATGGATGGAATAATAACCTGCAGCCGGGAGAGAGCACCATGATATATGTGGCAAGCCTGTTGTTTTTAATTACGATTATTTTTGTTATCTGGCAGCCCAGAGGGCTTGGCATCGGCTGGACGGCAGCCGGAGGCGGTCTGCTGGCGCTTGCGTTTCAGGTCGTTTCCCTGCAGGACGTCTGGACGGTGACCGGCATTGTATGGAATGCCACTTTAGTATTTATCGCCGTTGTTTTGATTTCGCTTATCCTGGATGATATCGGCTTTTTTGAATGGGCCGCGCTGCATATGGCAAGATTGGCCGGAGGCAGCGGCAAGCTTATGTTTCTGTATATGATCGTGCTGGGTGCTGCTGTGTCGGCCTTCTTCACCAATGACGGGGGCGCGTTGATTCTGACGCCGATCGTGCTGGCGATGGTCCGGGCGCTGAAGTTTCCTCAAGCGATGATTTTGCCCTTTATTATGGCCTCTGGGTTTATTGCCGATTCCACCTCGCTGCCGCTTGTTGTCAGCAACCTCGTAAATATCGTGTCGGCGGATTATTTTGGCATCAACTTTATTCAATACGGCAGCCGGATGATCGTTATCGGTATCGTTTCCCTGGGGGCAAGCCTGCTGTTTTTGTATCTGTTGTTCCGAAAGGGTATCCCTGCCCGCTACGAGCTGGATACGCTGGGCAAACCCGCTGACGCTATCAAGGACAAAAGATTGTTTAAGCTTTCATGGGTTGTGCTTGCTGTTTTGCTGGCTGCCTATCTGATAAGCGGATTTATTCACATTCCCGTATCGCTTGTGGCCGGTCCGATAGCGTTGATTTTTCTGATGCTGGCCCGCGCCAGCGGCACAATCGACACCGAAAAGCTGGTCAAGGGCGCGCCTTGGTCTATTGTTATTTTTTCCATCGGGATGTACGTCGTCGTTTATGGCCTGAGAAATGCGGGGCTGACGGATGCGCTGGGAACGCTGATTGGCCGGATGGCGGAGCAAGGCTTGTTCGCCGCTACAATCGGCATGGGTTTTCTGGCAGCCTTGTTATCCTCTCTAATGAACAATTTGCCTACCGTTATGATTAATGCGCTTGCTATAGACGGCATCGGAGCGCAAGGTGTTATCAAGGAGGCGCTTATTTACGCCAATGTGATCGGCAGCGATCTTGGTCCCAAAATAACGCCAATCGGCTCGTTAGCTACGCTGCTCTGGCTTCATGTTCTGTCGCGGAAGGGCGTCAAAATCGGCTGGGGCTATTATTTCCGCATCGGCATTTTGCTGACTGTGCCGACTTTACTGGTTACTCTTATTGGACTTTATGTGTGGCTGCTGATTATAACGTAAGAGGCAGCCGATTTTTCAGCCTTATATGCTTTGAAAATTTGAAAAACGAGGTGTGCGCCTTATGGGAAATCCTGCCCGTATAGAACTGAAGCCGCTGGAGATCAGCGATGCAGAGGCTATGCTGCAAATCAGAGTGGAAAACAAAGACATTATGAAGCCCTTTGAGCCTATTCGGGATGAGCGCTTTTGGACGCTGGAGGGCCAGAGGGAGCATATTGCTGCCGGCCTTGAGGCTATGCGGCTGGGGCAGAGCTTGCCGCTGGGCATATGGTTAATCGGGACGGGGAAGCTGATCGGCAGAATCGAATTATCCGGCATTGCCCGCGGCCCTTTTCAAAATGCCAATCTGGGCTATTTCATTCATCATGAAAATAGCGGCAAGGGCTTAATGACCGAAGCGGTGTCCCGCTGCATAGAAATGGCATTCCGGGAGCAGGGGCTGCACCGCATTCAGGCGTCGGTTATGCCGATCAATAAAGCCTCCGCCGCTGTTCTGGAGAAATGCGGCTTCAGGCAAGAAGGGCTTGCCCGCCGCTATTTGCATATTAACGGAAGCTGGGAGGATCATATCCTCTACGCCATTACGGATGATGCTTTTTGAGGTCGGATGCCCCCGGCCTAAGGCGTGTATGCATACACGCCTTATTCTGAAATATAATCCTCGACAATTCTTCGGATTTGGGCAACCGTGCCTTCGATTTCTACGTTTTCAATGACATGCTCGCAGCTTTTTCGATAGGTGACCTCCTCGCCGTAATGGCTTAGGTAGTTGTCGATAACGCCGTAGGACATGCCTTTGCTTTCCAATCTCTCCTGCACCGTTTTTTTATCCGCGTACAGAAAAATTCGAATGACTCTGTCCCCGTATTTTTTAACAATGGCGTCGCTGCCCTCACGGTTTACTATCAGGTAAACATGATTGCCGGTGTCCAGCGCCGTTTCGAGATAACGTCTGCCGATTCCGTAATAATGACGATCGATGATAACATGCTCGGCAAAATAATCGTTTAGCAGCATAAGCTGGAATTGCTGCGGGCTGACATACCGGTAATCGCTGTCGGGATGCTCGATGCTCCGCGGCGGCCGATCGGTGCAGGAGGGCACATGCTGGATGCCGTCTCTGCCCTTAAGCGCTCTATGGGCGGTTGTTTTGCGGCCAGAGCCTGCGGTGCCGGTAAATATAAAGATATAGGGACGTTTGGTTGCCATGTCAGTCACGCTCCTTCCTTATTTTTTATATCGTCACATTGCCCCGAATCTGTTAAAAACGGGAAAAGAGAGGAGGAGTGCTTGACGCGGCCTGTTTGTGATATGATGATCAAGAAGATAACATTATTTATAAAGTGGGTTTTTATGCATGCATTTATTATCAATTGAGAATATAACCAAAAGCTATGGCGAAAAAATATTGTTCCGCGACGTTTCGTTTGGCGTTGAAGAAGGCGACAAGATCGGCATCATCGGCGTAAACGGCACGGGCAAATCGACGTTTCTGAAGGTGATTGCAGGCGTTGAGCAGCCGGATTCCGGCAATATTTCCGTCGCGGGCGGCGCCGTTATCCGGATGTTGTCCCAGGACCCCGTGTTTGCGCCCGGCGAAACGGCGCTTCAGCATGTGCTGGGCGGAGACTCCCGGGAGCTGAAGGCGGTCCAGGCTTATTCCGCGGCGCTTGAGGCGCTGGAGCTGAATCCGGGCAGTGAGGAGCTGCAGCGCAGCTTGATTGCCGCTAACGCCAGAATGGACGAGCTTGATGCGTGGGGCCTTGAGAATGAAGCCAAAACCGCCTTGAGCAAGCTTGGCATTTCCGGTCATCATGACCTGGTGGAAACGATGTCCGGCGGACAGCGCAAGCGGGTTGCGATGGCGGCGGCGCTGCTGCTGCCTTCAGATGTTCTTATTCTGGACGAGCCGACCAACCACATCGACAATGAGTCCGTCGCCTGGCTGGAAGGCATGCTGCAGAAGCGGCGCGGCGCACTGCTGATGATTACGCATGACCGTTATTTCCTCGACCGCGTCAGCAATCGGGTAATCGAGCTTGACCGCGGCGAGGCCCATTTCTACCAGGCCAACTACAGCCGCTTTCTGGAGCTGAAGCTGGAGCGCGAAGAACGGGAGGCGGCATCCGAAGCCAAACGCCAAAATCTGCTTCGCAACGAGCTGGCCTGGATCAGAAGGGGAGCGAAGGCCCGCACCACCAAGCAAAAAGCAAGAATTGACCGCTTCGAGGCCTTGAAGGAAGCCGGTCCAAAAGGGGCTAACGGAAAGCTGGAGCTGTCTGTGGCATCCTCGCGGCTCGGCCGAAAAATTGTGGAAGCCGAGGCGGTGTGCAAAAGCATGGGCGACCGCCAGCTGATCCGGGATTTCAGCTATATTGCCGTGCCGGAGGATCGGGTTGGCATCGTTGGCCGCAACGGAATGGGCAAGTCTACGCTGCTAAAGCTGCTGGCCGGACGACTTCAGCCGGATAGCGGAACGGTTGAGCTGGGGCTTACCGTAAGGCTAGGCTGGTTTTCGCAGGAGCGCGAGGAAATGGATGAAAGCCAGCGGGTCATCGAATATATCCGCGAAGGGGCGGAGCAGGTCAAGACGGCTGACGGCACGACCATTTCCGCTGGACAGATGCTGGAGCGTTTTCTCTTTTCGCCTGCAATGCAGTGGACGCCAATCGGCAAGCTTTCAGGGGGAGAGAAGCGCCGCCTGCAGCTGCTCCGCGTGCTTATGGACGCGCCAAATGTTTTGATGCTGGATGAACCAACAAATGATCTGGATATTTCAACCTTGACCGTTTTGGAGGACTATCTGGATGATTTCCCGGGCGTTGTTTTTGTGGTGTCCCATGACCGTTATTTTCTGGACCGCACCGTGGATAAAATAATTGCATTTGAAGGCAATGGAATGATTGACCTGTATACCGGAAATTACAGCGAATATCAGGAGCAGGCCGTTAAGCGCAGCCTGCCGGATTCCGGAGAGGGCCGCTCCGCTGGATCGTCGGCCCAGCCTTCAAAGGCCGTAGCATCCTCTGGTACAGCGTCCTCCGGCGTTGCCAAAGCTTCGGGAGACGGAGGAACGCCGGATGGCGGCGGCCGCTCCAGGGGCAAGGAACGGGCGCTAAAGATGTCGTACAAGGATCAAAAGGATTTTGAGTCGATTGACGGATGGATTCAGGATGCTGAAGAGGAGCTGGCTGCGGTAGCGCGCAGGATGGAGGAAAGCGCAAGCGATTCCTCAGCGCTGCAGGAGCTGGCCGGGGAGCAGAGCCGGCTGGAGGAAAAGCTGGAGTCGCTGATGGAGCGCTGGACAGAGCTGAACATGCTGGCTGAAGAAATCGAGGCGCAGCGCAAAGGATAAATCAAGATTGAAACGGCGTTTACAAGATGGGCAAATGCGGTTGTCAGAAGGTCAGAAGGTTCTATCGCGGTAGCGATGGGGAGGAGCGACGGTATGAAGCTTACGGACGAGAGGATCGGCAACATTTATTGCATAGGACGCAATTACAGGCTGCACGCGCTGGAATTGGGAAACGAGGTGCCGGATGAGCCGATGGTGTTCACTAAGCCAACTCATTCAGCAGCGGCGATGGATGGCGGAGTGATTCAGCTTCCCGGCGGGGCGGGCGAGGTTCATTTTGAGCTGGAGGTTGTGCTCCGAATGGGCGAAGCATGCGGCAGCGGCATTCCGCTTTTGCAGAGCATCGACGCATTGACGCTGGGCCTTGATCTTACCTTAAGAGATGTTCAGTCCAGATTGAAGACCAAGGGGC
This sequence comes from Paenibacillus oryzae, assembly GCF_001675045.1. Classification (GTDB taxonomy): domain Bacteria; phylum Bacillota; class Bacilli; order Paenibacillales; family Paenibacillaceae; genus Pristimantibacillus; species Pristimantibacillus oryzae. The sequence continues at coordinate 20,760 of NZ_LYPA01000048.1, read as the reverse complement.
ATCCGTGGCTTCCGGCCAAAGGCTTTAAAGGCTCGGCTCCGCTCGGCCAATGGATTCCGTTTCCGGGACTGGAGACTTTGCAGACCCGCCACTTTACGCTGCTTCGCAATGACGAGGTGGCTCAGCGCGGCTGCCCGTCCGACATGCTGTTTGGCGTGCAGGAGCTGTTGACGTATATTGACGGCCATTTTGGCCTGGGGCCTGGCGATCTTATTTTTACGGGAACGCCTGCAGGCGTTGCTGCGCTGAAGGACGGCGACCGGCTTGAGGCATTTTGGGGGCAGGACAGGCTGGGACATTGCTCGGTGCGGCTTGTCTAGCTCTTGTGTCCGAAGCAAGGCCCCGCTGGATCGTTTTGGTATACCGGGGATGACCGGCCCGCAGGAGAAAACAGCTCCTTGCGGGCCTTTTTTTTGCTATAAAGCAGTGTTTTGGAATAAAGCAGGGAAGGGAGCTGGCAATTATTGAAGGTTTTATGGATTGAGGATGAAGGCGCGCTGCTTCGGGAATGCTCCAACTATTTGTCGGGCGAAGGCATACAGGTGTACGGTACATCGGACCCGGGAGAAGCGGATGCGTATATCGAAAAGCATCGGCCGGAGCTCCTATTGGTTGACTGGATGCTGCCGGGAGGGGAAAGCGGTCTTGACTTCTGCAAGCGGAACGAGCGGAGCTGGAAACTGCCGCTTATTATGGTGACGGCAAAAGGCGATGAATTCGACAAGGTGCTGGCGCTTGAGCTTGGAGCGGACGATTATTTAACCAAGCCGTTTGGTCTGCGGGAGCTAAGCGCGCGCATTAAGGCGGTGCTAAGGCGTTCCGGCAAAGCCTCCAGTCATAGCGGGGAGAAGCGGGAAGTCCATGAGCTGCGCCGGGGCAGGCTTTTTTTGGACAATGAGCGTTTTGCCGCGGAGCTGGATGGAAGGCGGCTGGAGTTAACAAAAACGGAATTTCAGCTCCTTTGGAAGCTGGCAAGCCATCCCGGCAGAGTATTTACCCGGGCGAATTTAATGGATGAAGCGCTAGGGGACGACTACTTGGGTTATGAGCGCACCATGGACTCCCATATTCGCAATCTTCGCCGAAAGCTGGGGGATAACGAAGCGGAGCATCAACTCATCGAGACGGTTTATGGCGTCGGCTACCGGTTTGCGGAGGAGCAGGAGGATAACAAATGAAAGGGCCCGTTAAAAGGGATGGAACAGGCTCCATTTATCGGCTTCGGCTTGTTTTGGCGTGCCTTGCGGCTGCGCTGTTTGCCGGTTTGCTTCTGCGTCCGCTGCTTCTGGATTGGGAACGGGGAGAGCGGCAGAAGACGGAGCTGTTCTGGAACGGCTATGTTCAGATGTATATGGATTTGACGGGCCGTGTTGACGGTTTGGGAGAGCGGATTAACGCCCAAGGGTATTTGCATGCCGGGGATATAGGCCGGCTTTCTCTTGTTTGGATCGATATGGAGGGAAAGCGGGAGGTTCTGCTGGGAGAGGACGCAGCTTTCAGTCCTGGGCGCCAGCTTCTCGTTATGAGCGAGCGCCGCATTATCGGATATACTCAGGTTTTTTTTGCCGCTCCTTCAGGGCTGGCCTATATGCAATACGGCTTGCCTGGTGGATTGGCGGTTCTGCTGTATGGCCTCGGTGAATGGCGAAAACGTGTTTTGGCCAAGGCGAGAGCAAAAGAACGCATCTTTTTGTCGGGGGAGCTTGCCTCGAATCTGTCCGGGGCGTCAGGGACGCGGAAACATGCCAAGGCTGCAGCTTCAAGAGGACATGGGGGGGAAAATGGCCCGGCCTTGCGCTGGGCGATTGGTCAGGCAGAAGCTGATGAAGCTTGGGCTGTCGCTTTGGCGGGGGTGCGTCAACTATTAGCCCGTAATGAATTGCTGGAAACCGTGCGGAGAAGGATGGTCGCCGATATAGCCCATGAGCTGCGCACGCCAATTTCCATTATGCGGACAACGCTGGACCATGCCTTGCAGAAGGGAGCTATGATGGATGCCGCCAAGACGGCTTCGCTGCATGACGAAACGCTTCGTTTGACCAGGCTGGTAAGAGAGCTTCAAGAGCTGTCGCTTGCGGAGAGCGGACACCTGCCGCTGGATAAATCTTGGTTTGTATGGTCTGAGGTGGTAGAGGAAGTGTTTGAGACGCTTGCTGTGGAGGGAGAAGAAAGGGGTATTGTCTACCGGCTGGAGGATACCGGCAGCACAATGCTTTACGGGGATAAGACGAGAATTAGACAAATCGTGATCAATCTGGCCGGAAATGCCTTTCGTCATGCCCGCAGCAAGGTGGAGGCGCGTATTTTGAGGGAGGAGAATTGCGTTGTGCTGGAAATTGGCGATGATGGGCTTGGCATGGAACAGGAGGAGCTGGAGTCCGTTTTTGAACGCTTTTACCGATCTGCCTCCACGGATGCCATGCAGCGAAAGGAACGAAGCGCAGGTCTGGGGCTTGGGCTTGCAATCGTGCGCGAATTTACGCGTGCGCATGGAGGGGAAGCAACGGTACGAAGCATTTACGGACAGGGTGCGATATTCAGGGTAAAAATACCGGTGATGGAGGAATAGGCCTCTGCACAAGTTCTGCATATTCAGTCCATCAGGATTGCAAAATGTTCTGCTAATGTTAAGGCATTAAGTTGAACAAGAGGTGATGATGCAGGTGTTAATCCGAGTAGAGAGCTTGTCAAAAACGTACGGCATAGGCGAAGCCGCCACGCGTGCGCTGAGAGAGGTGCAGCTTGAAATCGGCAAAGGCGAGATGATTGCCGTAACCGGACCTTCCGGCTGCGGAAAAACGACGCTGCTGCACGTATTGGCTGGCATTGAGTCGGTAGACAGCGGTCAGGTATGGATTGGGAACGCGCCGCTGCATGAATGGGATGATGAAAAAATAGCCAGACTCCGTCTGGAGAAGATGGGTTTTGTTTTTCAGTCCTATCATTTGATCCCTGTGTTGACGGCATGGGAAAATGCGGCGCTTCCGCTTATTGCGTCCGGCGCGCCAACCGGCAAGGCGAAGGAGCGGGCGCTGGAGGCGCTTAAGGAGGTTGGGCTTGGAGACAAAGCCGGCAAATATCCTTCCCAGCTTTCAGGCGGGCAAAATCAGCGGGTAGCGATTGCCAGAGCGATCGTTGGCAATCCGGAAATCATATGGGCGGACGAGCCTACGGGAGCATTGGATACTCATACGGCGGACCAGATTATTGGTTTGCTGGAAATGCTGAACAAGCATCATGGAACAACGATCGTCATCGTTACCCATGATCCGGCAGTGGCGGGCAGATGCAGCCGGACAATCAGCATGCGGAACGGCCGCATTCTTCATGATGGAGGAAACGGGCCATGATGGGGGCCGGCATGATTTGGCGAATGGCATGGAGCAATTTGCTCCGAAATTGGCGGCAGACGCTGCTCACCATTGGAGCTGGAGCGATAGGCGCTATACTGATAGCCGTTACTTTCGTCAATTATGATTCGCTGCAATATAGCATTCAAAAGACCATTGACCGGCAGCTTGGGCCGATAACCTGGATGCTGAAGCCAACCGATGATCAACTTCCTGGTTTTACGCAAGAGCAGGTGGACAAGCTGGTAGAAGCGGGGGAACGAGTAACCGACTCCTATAAAATGCTTCCATATGTGTCCAGCGAAGTGACGCTGCGAATGGAGGATGGAGACGACAATAAGATATCTGTCGTAAAATCCGTATTGGCAATCAGTTATCCTGGCGAAGCGGCGGCTAACTTTGATCCAAGCCCAAGCCGCGCCAGTTTATGGAGAGAAGCAGTTGGCGATGACGAGGTTATTCTGAACGCGGCAACGGCGGAGCTGCTTGGCGCTGCCAAGGGCGATGTCATCAGCCTGGAAGCGGGGGAATCGGACAGGCTGCTGCGGGTCAGAGATGTTGTGAAGGAGCAGGGGCTGACCGGATTTGCCGAAGGCGGAGTTTATGGAGGAACGGTTATTGTTGCGGAAAGCCTGGTCCGTGAGTTAAAGGGCTTGCCTGAGGGGGTATATCCTGCCATCCTGTCGGGCTCGGATAATCCCGATATATCCGAAGATGCCATGTTTCGGATTGAAGAGGTAGATTACAATGTCCACTATTTGAAAAAAGAATTGCGCAGCACGGGCCGAAAAATGAATTTCACCCTGATTATCGGCTTTATTAGTGCTGTAGCCATTTTCTCCAGCATGCTGTTTATGCGTCAGGTGCTAATTATGATCGCGGATTCCCGCCGTGAAATGTATGGTGTTTTAAAGGCCATTGGTTTATCAGGGAGGCAAGTTGCAGGCATGTTTGCAATGGAAGCCATGCTTCTGTCGCTGCTTAGCTCATTGGTCGGCTGCGCTGCCGGTATTGGGGCCGGCTTTGCGTTTGTCTCTCTGTTTTATGGGGGTTATCATGATGAGCTTAAGCGGATGGTGGGGCAAGCGATACTTATTGAACCTCATATTTCGTGGATAGGAGTTTTGTTGTTGTTTGCGCTAGTATTCGCTTTTCTTGGAATGGTTTCAGTGCTCTCTGCAAGAAAGGCGGGGAAATTCAGCGCAGTGGAAGCGCTCAGAGGAGCGGGCAATAACGGCGGGCCTCGTAAAAGAAAATCCAGGGTCCTCCGCTGGCTGCTTATTGGTTTGAGCTGCTATGCCGTCCTCTTTCATTTTGGTCTGACGTTTCTTTTTCCTCCCGATCTAAGCAAGGAGGGCAATATGCCCTTGATTATAATTACCTGGCTTGGTACCTGCTGCGCAATATTGGCTGCCGTTATTTATGCCGTTGGCAAGCTTGAGAGACCCTTGATTGCCTTGTTGAAGCGGATCGGCATACCGCAGCTATCTCTGATGCTGGCAGTCAAATATCCTCGTAACGGGATGGGACGCATTTATACAACCTCGCTCCTGTTCAGCCTGATTATGATGATCGTGACGATGACTGTTACCATCATAAGCCTGGTGACCGCTATGCAATCGGTGCATCGCGTTCCGCAAACGGTGCTTGGCAGCGGAGGTTATGCGCCTTATCAAAGCGAGACGGAGCGGGAGAAAATTTTGAACGTCGCACGGTTAGATCCCGATATTGCAGGCGTAATAGACGGTATGTTGGCTGTGGAGCCTTTTATGCTGAATCTGGGCCCAAATGAAGAGGGCTTGGCAAAAGCAGTCATTCCGGTAACAGAGGAGCTGCTCCAAGGCGAGCTTCCTCCTCTAGCCGGACGCTCCCCTGAATTCGGAAGCGATCAGGAGGCGTGGGAGAGCGTACTGAATAATCCCGATTCCATTGTGCTGCCGATGGCCTTTATTAAGGAAGTAGAGTCTTTGCCGGGGTGGCATTCCCTTAAAGCAGGAGACGAAGTGACGCTTCCGGTATTTATTCACAAGCAGCTGCGGATGGAGAACGAGCCTATGGAGCAAGGCGCTGCCGTAACGTTCCGTATCGCTGGGTTTCTGCCTCCGGAGGCCCAACAGCACCAGATCGATTTTTATAATACGACTTATATGCATGCTTCGGTTGCCGAGGAGCTTTCGGAATTCGGGTTCAAGTGGAGCAATCAAAATACGCAAGGCTTTGTGCTGCTCCGCTTTGATTACAGGGATGTGGGCTTGTCTCAGGAGCTGGAGCAAAGATTTGCCGTGGGGGGCGTAATGAACTTTACGGTTCCTTATCTGAATAACGGGGCGCAAGAGTTTTTTACAAAACGGCTTGTCTACAGCTTTGTAGGCTTTGCGTCTTTTTCGGGCTTGATCAGCTTGATGGGACTTGCTGTTGTACAGTTCCGATCTGTAAGAGAGAGAAGCAAGCAAATCGCCATGATGAGGTGTATTGGCGTTCCCGGCAAACAGCTTTATTGGATCTTTGTGCTGGAGGGGCTTTTCATTAGCGGAGCGGGCTTGCTGACAGGGTGGGCCATCGGCTCTACCGGCTCGCAGCTGTTTATAGGCGCAGCCCAGCGCGATGTGCCGGATTACGAGCAAGCTCTTGCTATCTCGTACCCATACGAAGTCGTACTGCCGATATTAGGCACCCTGCTACTTCTGTCGCTGCTGCTCAATATGCTGCCCGCCAAAGCGGCGCTTCGTCTGAAAGCCGCCGATGCGCTGCGAATGAACGAAGATTAAGAATGGTTTTTTTGAAAAGAACAACGGCCGCCCTTCACTTCCGGCAATTAAAACCGGAGGGAGGGGCGGCCGTTGCGTCTTCCTTATCTTCCGTTAAAGGCGCTGAGCATCCAAACATGCTTTTCAAGCGTGGTATGAATGGCAAGGAGCATGTCGGCAGTGGTTTCGTCGCCGGCCTCCTGTGCGGCAGCCATGCCCGCCTTCAGCTCCTCGATGATAACGGAGAAATCGTGAATCAATTGATCCACCATTTCCACCGCCGTTTCATTGCCTCCTGCCTCCTTAATGCTGGATGCCTCCAAATAATCGCTCATTTTGGCAAGCGGCTGGCCTTTAACGGCAAGCAGACGCTCGGCGATTTCATCGACATGCAGCGCGGCTTCTTCATAAAACTCCTGAAACTTTTCGTGCAGCGTAAAAAATTGCGAGCCTTTGACATACCAGTGGTAGTTATGCAGCTTAATGTAAAGAATGCTCCAGTTTGCGATTTGACGGTTGAGATGTTGTTGAATAGTCATGTTAAATCATCCTTTCTCTTATTGGTTTGCTCCGTTATGTCCTTATTTAAACATGTCGGAAGATGATGAATCAGTGAAGTTTGTTACCCTGGTTAAATGATAATGAGCCATAATCGGCACTTTATCGCATCAAATAAAGACTTATACTAAATCCTTATTTATAATTATTATAAATTAATAATCATTTGTCAAGTCTTTGAAGGAGATATCAAGCTTGAAAAGGATATCAAGCTACTCTATTGAGGAGCGCTAAGGATTTTTGTGGGAGCCCCATTCCTGCGGACAAGGATGACCGGTAGGAGTTGTTTTCGACGTAAAATAAATGTGTAGTGGACATTGGCGTCCGTAACATGCCCAAATCCCGCTTATATGCGCCACATCAGAGCTCTAATGGACACGAGTGACCGTTTCTCAAGAGAAATCCAGAATTTTTACTCTGTAACGGTCATGAATGACCGACAGAAGACAGATAATGCCAAACGCAGATTATTAGGATGAACCAGAAAAGAAGATATTTAAAAAGCCGCCTTGAGTAAAAAACGGCGGCTTTTAGCTATGAAATGGTTAAAGGTTCCGGTTAAAAAACCAGCCTGTGCAATAAATGACTACAATGATGCCGAGGTTGACTGCGATTCGCAGGTAGGCTGCAAGATTTTTGCTTCGGCCATCATATGAACCGTTGATACAAACATGGCATGCGACCAGGTCAGAGGAACGACCCAAGCGGTCTCGCCTGTGTTTTTGTCTATTTGCTCAGGCAGCAGACCGGTTTCCGTGGCGTGGTTTATTGCCCAGTCCAGCCATTGTTGCGCCTTATCCGGCTCACCTGATGCAATCCGGTATTGCGCAAGCCATAGGGTAGTCAAAATCCACGGGTTGCCTCCGATGTAATGATCGTCGCCGTACCGTTTGATGCCGCCTACGAGGGGGACGGTCAAAGCCGCTTCCAGTGCATCTGCCGTGCTGCGCATTTGCTCGCTGTCCGGGGCAACGGCTCCAAATGGATGTGAGATGCCCAGCAGGCTAATATCGGGCATATCATCGTGCTTCAGCACATGACGTACATAACCTTTGTTCAGCTTCTGTGTAAAACCCGATTTGCCAGTGGCCACAGCTTCCTCATAATGGCTTTGTGGAACGGTGAGATGCAGTCCCCGGAAGTAGCTCTGCGCATCCGCGTTCCAGCAGGTTTCATTAATGGCTTGCGCTATGCCGGCTGCAGCATTACTCCAACGTTCTGCCTTTGCGATTTCCCCTGCGTCTCGGGCAAAGTCGGCTGCTGCCATGAGTCCGCCATATACGGCAGCGGAGGAATAGGTATGGGAAGCCTCGCGTTCCTCCCACAGGTCAATGCTGGGCCGCGGCAAGCCACTGTCCGGGTCCAGGAACGCTTCAAGGAACTCTGCTCCGCGCTCCACGGCCGGCCACACCCTTCGGGCAAACTCCTCGTCTTTCTTAACCAAATAATGCTGCCTCATGCCCCACAGAATCGAAGCTCCTTCGTCAATCTGCAAGCCCCAGGAAGGAGCCAGCGAGCCGTCGTGATAATGGCGCTGCTGCCATGAGCCGTCCGGAGACTGGGCTTGAAGCGTCCATTCATAGAAGGACTCCGATAGCTCGTATAACCCTGCCCGATCCAGCGCCGACGTAATAAACGCGGCATCCCTGCCCCAGCAGAAGGAATACCCCCCGCAGCGGCTGAAATGCTCGTCGAATTCAGGGGCTGCTATGATACTGCCGCTATCGCGATCCGCCATAAGCTTGAACATAAGCAGGGAGCGTTCATACAAGGAACGGATTTTAATATCGGGAAGCGGGCAAGGCGCTGCCTCCTCCAAATAGCCGTGCCAATACGCGTTGGTTAAGGCGGCCCACTCGGCTGCTGCTTTACCTTTTGCTTCCCTTAGCGCCTGCAATGCCTCCGGCTCGTTATGTCCGGCAGAGATAAATAGAGGAATAGTTACGGATGCCCCGGGCTCCAGTCCGTTAATTTGCCACGCCATAGCGCCGTCTCCGCTCATTTCGATGGTTTTCCCGCTCAGCTTTTGTAATGCTCCGCCCGTCATTTCATGCCATGGAAGCCCTGCCTGAAATTTACTGCATACGTTTGCACTGGAAAGCGCAAAAAAATAACGGTGCCGGAAATGGATCAATGCATCGTCGTTTTCGTTAAACATGGTGGTGTTGTAAAGCGTATTTTCGCTAATCAAAAAGGAAGAATGCACGACAAAATGAAAGGAGGCGGGACTAGTCCCCCTGTTTGTAAAGGTGTATTGACGAACAAGCAGATTTTGGCCGGGAACGGCAAAATGCAGGGTGTCGACAGCCAAAGGCTCCGTATCATGGATTGCCGCAATGGCAACGGTGTTGCTGCGTTCGGCGTATGCGCAGCTATGCCGCCAGCCGCTTTCCTCATCATCGAACCAGGAAAGACGGCCGTCTTCATAAGCGATGCCTGTTCGCATGGCGTCGATATGCTGAGGCGTGTCGATATGAGGCCACCACATTCTATGCAGTCTGCCGTTTCGCCCAAGCGAAGCAAGGAGTGAAGAATTTCCGATAATAGCGTCAATCAAATAAGGCTTGTTGGTGTTGGACATTTTGTCAGCTCCTATTTGTGATAATGACGGATAGATGATTCCCTGACGACAAGCCGATGGGGGATGAGCGTCCGCCTCTGGAAATGATGCTCGCCCTGAATGAGCCGAATCAATTGCTGGGATGCCGTGTACCCGAGCTGATACGTGCCGATGTCAACGGAACTGATTGGCGGAGTAGCAAGCTCCGACAGGGCAATATTGTTAAAGCTGACCAGGCTTATATCCTCAGGTACGCGATAACCCAGCTCGTTTAAGCCGCGAAGAACGCCAAAGGCGACAACGTCGTCGATGACGACCAGACCATCCGGGCGCTCAGGCAGCTCCATAATGGAGGACATGGCGCGGTAGCCGCTATGCTGTAAAAAATCTCCTTCGACGATCCACTCGCTCCGAATGGGCAGACCGGCTTCCTCCAGCGCGCGGCGATAACCCGCCATGCGGTCCCGCGATACGGTCAAATCGGGCGGGCCGCTGACAAAGCCGATACGCCCATGTCCTTGCTGGATGAGATGCTGGGTTGCGTCAAATGCAACTTGCTCATTGTTGTTGTCTACGGTCAATATAGTGGAGCAGTTTTCGTCGCGTCCGATCAGCACCGTAGGAAATTGATGCGAATCCAGCATAGCGATCAAGGGATCGTTGATGCGAGCGGACAGCAATATAATGCCGTCGACCCTGCGACCGAATACAAGCCGGGAAATCGTATCGTTTTCATCCTGCGGCGACGTTGCCGCGGATAGCAGCATGTCGTAGCCTGCTTTGGAGGATTGGGCAAGAATGCCGCGCAGAAGCTCGCCGAAGAAAAGGTCCTGAAACAGCTCCTCCGCGGGGCGGGGGAGAAGAATGGCAAGCGTGTTGGTCGTTTTGGAGACCAGGCTTTTGGCCATTGCGTTGGGATGGTAGCCCATCTCCTCCATAATCCGCTTAACCTTGTCGGTGGTTGCCTTGCTGATGCGCGTATGCCCCGATACCACCCGAGATACGGTGGAAGGCGATACATTCGCCGCTTTGGCGATATCTTTAATGGTTATCATATTCCTTCGAAGCCCCCAATGCAGTAGCATGAAATAACGATTGCACACCTGTTACCTGTAAGTATAGCCTGATTGCCTTCAGAGACACAAATAGCGAAAAACTGAGAACGGAAGAGAAAACAAAAGATAAACCGGCAAAAACCTGCTTATATAAGGAAAAACAGTTTGTGCAAACGTTTTAACAAACGGGATAGGCTGATGTATAGTGATTACAGAATTGCAGCGCTTACAATTGATATAAACGACATGGAAATAGTTGTTAGAGGGGTTCGATTCATTGATAAGCGACTGTTTTTCGAATTTTGAGCAAACGTTTGTTCAAACGGTAAAGGGCTGTATTACAAGCAAAAGGCGTTTAGCGAAAGGTCGTTGCGTCAGGCAAAGAGTATTAAACGATGGGAAGGGGATCAAGCAATGAAAAAGTGGATGGTTTTGATGGCTGCATCTATGTTATTGGTGACAAGCGCATGCAGCGGAGGCGGCAACGGAGGAAATGGCGGGAATGCCAGTCCGGCGGCAAGCAGCGAAACAGGGAACACGGAAGCTCCCGGCAATGATGAAGTAGGAGCGGCAGAGGAAGAGTTTGCGCCGGAGCCGGGAGCCAGCCTTGTTATTTGGGATGCCAATAACCAAAAAGCGTTTTTGGAGGAAATGGGCAAAGCCTTTGAAGCGGAATACGGAGTTCCGGTCAAGTTTGAAGAGGTTGGCAATACGGATCAGGTCAGCAAGCTGATGACGGATGGCCCCGCCGGACTTGCCGCCGATGTTCTTTTATTCCCTCATGACCATCTCGGCAATGCGGCGACGGCAGGTTTGCTTTTGCCCAATACAGTGTTTGAGGACGAAGTGGTAGCGGAGAATGTTGAAAATGCGGTCAAGGCCGTATCGTATGATGGCATTTTGTACGGTTATCCCCGCTCGGTTGAAACCTATGCCCTGATTTATAACAAGGACCTCATTGCGGAAGCGCCCGAAACGTTTGACGACGTTTTTGCTTTTGCCGAAACCTTTAACGACCCGTCGCAGCATAAATATGCATTTGCATGGGAGCTGCAGCAGTTTTATTACAACTTCGCTTTCCTTGCCTCCCAGGGAGGATATATGTTTGGCGACGACAATACAAACAGCGCCGATATCGGCCTGAACAATGACGGGGCTGTTGCAGGCGCGAAATTCCTGCAGGAAATCAAGCAAAAGCTGCTTCCTTTGAATACCGGAGATATCGACTTCGATATTAAAAAGGGCTTGTTCCTGGAGGGCTCCCTTGCACTTGATATTAACGGCCCTTGGGCAATTGCAGACTACAAGGCTGCCGGCTTGAACTTTGGCGTAGCACCGCTTCCGAAGGTTGCAGGCAATCCCATGACTTCTTTCTCCGGCGTGCAAGCTTATTATGTCAACGCGAATTCCAAATATCCGCAGGCGGCGCAATTGCTGGCGCGGTTCCTCTCAACCAAGGAAGCGCAAATGAAAAACTTCCAGCAAAACAGTCTGATCCCTGCGAACAAGGAGGCAGCGAATGACCCGGCGGTATCCAATGACGAGGTGACAAAAGGTTTCCTTGCCCAGTTTGAAAACTCCACGCCGATGCCGTCCATTCCGGAAATGGGCAGCGTATGGAATCCGATTACGTCCGCCATTTCGGAAATCTGGAATGACGGCAAGGATGCCAAAACGGCGCTGGATAATGCCGTCTCCCAAATCAAGGACAGCATCGGGGCCAACTAACGCCCTGCATGTTATAACGAATTCATTGGCGGGACTGCCCAAAAAGTCAAGTGGAACGAATCATTATTCAGCAGAGGGAAGCGGACGGGAAAGGGTGTCTTGAGGGCGAGTTTTTTTGCGCGCAAAAATGTTTGAGCTTCCAAGACACCCTTTTCCGGGAGGGACTGGTTTTGCTGAATAATGATTCACCGTAACAGACTTTTCGGGCAGCCCCTTCTTATTACTGCATATTGGGGAGAGGAGCTGGGAAAATATGAAACGGCATCGCATAACTGCGGCCGTCCTGTCGATTGTGCTGCAAGGGCTTGGTCAATTGTACAACCGGCAATGGCTGAAGGGCATTATTTTTATGCTTGTTCAAGGGTTAGGTCTTTATTACTTGATCCCGCGTCTCGGCGGCGCTTTATGGGGCCTTGCCACATTGGGGGAAACGACGCAAAAATTTGTAAAGGTGGGCAAGGCGACCCAGCTTGTCAAGGGCGATCATTCCATCTTTTTGATGCTGAACGGTATTATTGTGCTCCTTGTATTTATTGTGTTTGCCATCATTTATGCTTCCAATATTTATGATGCCTATCAAAATGGCAAAAAACGCGATGAAGGGAAACGGGTTCCAAACTTTGTCGAGTCGTGGAGGAATGTAACGGTTCATCATTTTCCGTATTTCCTGCTGTTTATACCGGTGCTGGGCGTGTTGTTTTTTACAATCATGCCTATTTTGTTTTCGATTATGCTGGCGTTTACGAATTATTCGGCGCCTAACCATATACCGCCCGCCAAGCTGGTGGATTGGGTCGGCTTTCAATCCTTTATTGATTTGCTGCAGATGAAATCGTGGAGCAAGACGTTTTACGGCGTTTTGGTCTGGACAATTATCTGGGCGATTCTGGCGACCGTCACCTGTTATTTCGGAGGAATCCTCGTTGCTTTGCTGGTGGAATCCAAGGGCATCCGCTTCAAAAAACTATGGCGTACCCTGTTTATTATTCCGTACGCCATCCCGCAGCTCATTTCACTGCTGATCCTACGCAATATTTTTAATGCCAAGTTTGGCCCCATCAATCAATATTTTGCTTATTTTGGACTCGACGGTTTGCCGTGGCTGACTGATCCGTTCTGGGCGAAGGTTACGCTGGTTCTCGTTAATATGTGGATCGGCATTCCGGTGAGCATGCTGCTTGTTATGGGTGTGCTGACAGCAATTCCGCGCGATCTGTACGAAGCGGCAGAGGTGGATGGAGCTAGCAGAAGGCAGCAATTCCGCATTATAACAATGCCGTATATCCTGTTTGCGACAGCGCCGATTCTCATTATGCAGTTTGCGGGCAATATCAACAATTTTAATGTTATTTATTTAATGACGGGCGGAGGGCCGGCAAAAGGCGAATATCAATTCGCAGGCTCCACCGACCTGCTTGTAACCTGGCTGTTCAATTTGACGCTGGTCAATAACAAATACAATATGTCGGCTGCAATCGGCATTCTCATCTTTATTATGATTGCCGGCATTTCTATCTGGAGCTTCCGCCGCTCCAAGTCGTTTAAAGAGGAGGATATGCTGTCATGAAAAAGAGGAACAGCGTTGTGCGCCTGACCTTCAGCTACCTGACGCTTATCATTTTGGCCGTATGCGCGCTATATCCGGCGCTTTGGGTTGTCGTTTCCTCGTTCCGGCCCGGCGGCTCGTTGTACAGCAAGCATTTTTGGCCTCGGGAATGGACGTTTGAGCACTACATCGAGCTGTTTACGAGCACGCAATATACGTTTGGCATCTGGTACCTGAATACGCTCAAAATCGCCTGCTTTACGATGGTTTTTTCCGTTATTCTGGTTACGCTGAGTATGTATGCGTTGTCGCGTTTCCGGTTCCGGGGGCGCAAAAGCATGCTGACGGTTATGCTGATTCTGGGCATGTTCCCAAGCTTTATGAGCATGATCGCCATCTACATTATTTTGCTTCAGGTCAATTTGCTGGACACCCATGCCGCAATGATTCTGGTTTATTCCGCGGGCGCGGCGCTGGGCGGCTTTATTGTAAAAGGCTATTATGATACCATTCCGCGCAGTCTGGACGAGGCGGCCCGCATTGATGGGGCAAGCCATCTGCAGGTTTTTGTAAAAATCATGCTGCCGTTATCCAGGCCGATTTTGACGTATGTGGCGTTAACCTCCTTTACGGGGGTATGGGGCGACTTTATTTTTGCGCGATTGGTGCTGCGATCCAAAGAAAACATGACGGTGGCCGTCGGCATGTACGAATTGATCAGCTCCATGCAAAATAGCAACTTCACGATGTTTGCGGCGGGCTGTGTCATTATTGCGATTCCTATTACAATTCTGTTCCTGTTCCTTCAGCGCTTCCTCGTGCAGGGTCTGACAGCAGGAGCCTCCAAGGGATGAAGGCGGGGCGAAATATCGGGCTCGCTGCGCTGGTTATATGGCTCGTATGCCTGATTCTGCCCCTTGGCGCCTGTTCAAAAACGGACGGCGACGGCTCCGGCTTCAAGGAGAGCGCCAGGCCAGGAGACCGGGCTGGCGAGGCGGAGCACAAGGCCGGAGCGGGCGAAGCAGGGCATGCTGTGAATCATTCCTCCGGAGCGGGCGAAGCAGGGGCCGACGGTAAGCATTCTGCTGAGGCAGCTGAAGCAGGGAGCAGCAACTCCCATTCCGCTGACGCGGAGTCTGCTGGCGCTCCGCTCTATGATGTGGATGAACAGCCCTCAGTCGTCTTTTATGAAATATTCGTAAGATCATTTTATGACAGCGACGGGGACGGCATTGGCGATCTTCGGGGCGTTGCCGAAAAGCTGGATTATTTGCAGGAGCTTGGCATAGGCGGCATTTGGCTGATGCCCATTCTGGAGTCGCCAAGCTATCACGGATACGACACTACCGACTACTACGCCATTAATCCCGACTACGGAACGCTGGAGGACTTGCATAATCTGCTTGCCGAAGCCAAAAAACGCGACATTCGGGTCATTATGGATTTGGTCGTTAATCATTCCAGCAGTCAGCATCCCTGGTTCAAGGAAGCGCTGGCGGATGAGGCCAGTCCTTACCGCAGCTGGTATACATTCGCTTCGGAGCAGGATAAAGTTCCCGCAGACGGAGCGGTGGATGGCAATCCGTGGCACAGCTATGACGGCGGCCGGTATTTGGGCATCTTCTGGAGCGGCATGCCGGATTTGAACTTCGACGAGCCGGCCGTGCGGAAGGAAATGATCCGGATCGGGCAATATTGGCTGGGGCAAGGGCTGGATGGCTTCCGGCTGGATGCAGCCAAACATGTTTACGGCGATTTCAAATCAACGGCAAGCTCGCCAGAGGTGCAGGCGGCAAACCGGGCATGGTGGCAGGAGTTCCGCCAAGGACTTAACGAGGTTAATCCTGATGCCTATTTGATCGGTGAGGTCTGGGATTCCGCTTCCATTATTGCTCCTTATTTTGATCAGGCTCTGGATTCCGCTTTCCATTTTGACCTGGCGGGCAAGCTGCTCGGCGCGGCGAGGAACGAAAGCGATCCCGATCTCGCTTTTTCACTGGGGAGGATTCATCGGGCTTATGAGCAGTCCTCGGGCGGCAGTTTTCTGGATGCCCCGTTTCTAAGCAACCATGATCAAAACAGAGTAATGAGCGTCCTGAACGGCAATATAAACCATGCAAAGATGGCGGCGGCGCTGCTGTTGACGCTTCCGGGAACGCCTTATCTCTATTATGGAGAGGAAATTGGAATGAAAGGCGTCAAGCCGGATGAATATATACGCGAGCCGATGTTATGGTATGCCGACCCTGCTGGCGGAAGAGGAGAGAGCAGATGGCTTGCTTCTCGTCACAACCGCGAAGCCGGGGATAGGTCGGTGGAGTCGCAGGCAGGAGTGGAGGGCTCGCTGCTGGAGCATTACCGTATGCTGATCTCCTGGCGCAACGCGGAGCCTGCTTTGCGTGACGGCGCGATAGGCGAATACGAGCTGAAAGCCGTCAAGGATGATTCGGCTCCAAGCGACGGTGTTAGTGAAGCTTTAAGCGCTTATGTACGCGTTACTCGCGAGGAACGCGTGCTGGTTGTCCATAATTTATCGGGCAAGGAGCATAAGGCAGCGCTTGAGCCGTCCACTTTTTATGGAGGGTTTGGCGAGCTGGCGCATAGCTCCAATCCGCAAGCTTCGGTGGAGGGAACCGTTTTGACGCTTCCTCCGTATAGCACCGTTATTATAAAATAAAAGAAGGACGCTTGAGGAATTCTGGCTAACATGCCGATTTGCTCTAAGCGTCCTTTTTTGTTCAGAGACAATTGAGCGATTATATGAAATAAAGACTTACAAGACCTGCAATTAAGAATATTGCCGTTTTAGAACAACAAACTCGTACCCGCCTAATGTTAGCTCCAGCTTTCCGTTTGCATCGGCGTAAGTCTCGCTGCCGGGGGGCAGAGCGGAACAGCCCGAAAACAACACGGCCCAAGAGGCTGCCGCAGAGTGTATTGCGGAGTCTTCCCCAGCCGCAGGTTGAGCCTTTGGCTGAACCTCCAAATCGTCGGCCGCTGCGGATGTGAAGCCGCGAAACGGGATGATCGCTCCGCCTCCGCCCGCACGATTAATACCGGCAAGCGAAAATAGGTCAAGCTCAAGCTCGCTTTCAACAGGACGGGCGTTAAGGGCGATCAGCAGCAGCTCGTTATCGTCTGAACGTGCATAGGCCAAGGCGCCGCCATCGCTTTGCTCCGTGCCGGCATAAAGGAAGGTAAGGCCGGAAGCCCGAAGCGCTGGCTGAGCTTTGCGAAGCGCGATAGCTTCGCGGAAGAAGGATAATAATCCGGCGTCCTGTTTGGCTGGGTCCCATTCCATACATTTGCGGCAATCGGGGTCATAGCCTCCGTCAATGCCCACCTCGTCGCCGTAGTAAATGCATGGTACGCCGGGAAACGTGAGCTGGAACAGGGCCGCCAGCTTCATTTTTTGAGTATTGCCGCCGCAAAGGGTCAGCAGCCGCGCCGTATCGTGGCTTCCGAGTAAATTAAATGACGCTTCGGTCACTTGGCGGGGATAAGCTGCAATTAACGCTCCAATCGCCTCCGCGAAGCTGGAAGCAGCCTGCTTTTCATAAGCAAAAAAATCAAGCGCCGCGTTTGTGAAGGGATAATTCATAACCGCATCGAACTGATCGCCTTGCAGCCACGCCATGGAGTCATGCCAGATTTCTCCCAAAATATAGGCTTCGGGATTGGCTTTTTTGACGACGGTCCGAAATTCGCGCCAAAATTGATGGTCTACCTCGTTGGCTACGTCGAGCCGCCAGCCGTCAATCCCGACCTCCTGAATCCAGTAGCGGGCCGCTTCAAGCAAATAGGCCTTGACCTCCCGGTTTTCCGTATTCAGCTTGGGCATAAGCGGTTCAAAAGCAAAGGTTTCGTAGGTAGGCACGCCGTCGACGATTTCAAGCGGCCATTCCCGGACATGGAACCAGTCGGCGTATTTGGAATCCTTTCCATTGCGCTGTACATCCACGAACGGCGGAAAGGTGCGGCCGGAATGGTTAAAGACGGCATCAAGCAATACGCGAATACCCCGTGCATGGCATAAATCGACCAATTCCTTCAGCTTTTCGTTGGTTCCGAAATGGCGGTCCACCTGCAAATAATCCTCGGTATCGTATTTATGGTTGGTTGTTGCTTCAAACAACGGGGTAAAATAAATCGCAGTGATGCCAAGCTCGGACAAATAATCGAGATGGTTGATTACGCCCTGAAGATCGCCGCCGAAAAAATTGACCGGCGTTGGTTTCCCGCCCCATGGCTGAGCGCCTTCCGGACTTAATGACGGATCGCCGTTTGCGAAGCGCTCCGGGAAAATTTGATAAAATACCGCGTCTTTAACCCACGCAGGCGGCTGGAAGACATCTGCCGGATTAATGAAGGGGTAGTCGAAGAAGCTTAGCGAGTTTTCGGGAACATCTTCTACAAACCCTCTTTCTGTCATTATCAGCGTCGAATCTGCTCCCAGCAGCTTAAAGGCATACCGCAAGCGGCGGAAGGGTGGAACCAGAGAGGTTTCCCAATAGTCGAACATGCCGTCAGAGGCCAGAAGCGCCATAGGTACGGTGACGACTGTTTCGTTCCATGCGTATTTGTCTCCGGCAATGACTTCGACGGCATGAACATCTCCGCGTTTGGTGCGGATTCTAAGGTGAATGCTTTGGTGGTCGTAGGCGTAAGCCCAGTTTTGTTTCGGACGATGATAGACGGCTTCAAGCAACATGACACATCTCTCCCATTTAAAAAAGTTTGGATAACGCGAAAAAAGGCACAACCGTCGGTTAATGACCGAGGTTGTACCTTTCCCTAACCTAGCGCCGCTCTCGCGAGGCGTATAGGAACAGAGGTTGCGGTAGCAGTGCCTTTATATTTTGAACTCTCAACAACCATTATTATACATGAATGTTGAGCTTCGCACCAGATTTTTTTATACCAATATGAATAAAATTTTGGAATATTTAAAAAACTGCTTCTACCTTAATTAGACGGACGGGTTTCTGTAACAAATTTATACTTGGTCAGGCATGAACAGCGTCATGCGACAGCTCCTCCAGGAAACGCTCGCAGTCCAGCGCTGCCATGCAGCCGCTGCCCGCTGCCGTAATGGCCTGGCGGTAATTTTTGTCCTGGACGTCGCCGCAGGCGAATACTCCGGGAATATTGGTGCGGGCCGTACCTGGCTCCACAACGATATACCCCTGCTCGTCGGTCGTAATTTGCCCGCCAAGGAAGCCGGTGTTGGGCGTATGGCCGATTGCGACAAAAACGCCGTCCGCCTCAAGCAGCTTTTCTTCGCCGGTCACATTGTCCCGCACCAGCATCCCTTTTAAGCCGACTTCGCCGGGAACCATTTCAAGCGGAGTCACGTTCAGGCTCCATGAAATTTTTTCATTCGCGCGAGCGCGGTCCTGCATGATTTTGGAGGCGCGCAGCTCCTCGCGGCGGTGCACCAGCGTCACTTCTGACGCAAAGCGGGTCAGGAAGCCGGCTTCCTCCATAGCGGAATCTCCTCCGCCAACGACCAGAATCTTTTTGCCGCGGAAGAAAAAGCCGTCGCAGGTTGCGCAGGTGCTGACGCCGCGTCCGATATTATCCTGCTCGCCGGGGATGCCAAGATATTTGGCAGAAGCTCCAGTGGAAATGATGACGGATTCCGCTTGAAGCTCGCCGATCCCCTCCACTTGCAACGTATAGGGACGTTTGCTAAAATCAATGCTGCTGACGGAGCCGGTTTTGAATTCAGCTCCGAATCGCTGAGCTTGCTTGCGCATGTTGGACATGAGCTCGCTGCCCAATATGCCCTCTGGAAAGCCGGGGAAGTTTTCAACCTCGGTTGTGGTGGTAAGCTGGCCGCCAGGCTGCCAGCCTTCGATAACAAGCGGCTCCAGATTGGCCCTTGCCAAATAAATAGCGGCGGT
Organism: Paenibacillus oryzae; assembly: GCF_001675045.1. Lineage (GTDB taxonomy): Bacteria > Bacillota > Bacilli > Paenibacillales > Paenibacillaceae > Pristimantibacillus > Pristimantibacillus oryzae. The sequence continues at coordinate 1,310 of NZ_LYPA01000048.1, read as the reverse complement.
TAGTCCCGCTGGTCCCGTACCAATAATAATTGTTTTGCGCATCTAAAGCGCCTCCTTCGAGAATATACTGAAACGTTGCTTCCGCAAATCTTATGTCCTTACGTTAATGCAAACTGTAATAGCTGTCAATACAGTTCATCTAACATTCATCTTGGGTCTTTTAGATAGCATGAATTGGGAAAAAAGGGTATGATGTAGGCAGTATGAAAAAATAACGCCCTATGATTTCTATAATGTTGGTTATTATTAAAGCCGTTTATGGAGGGAGCAAATGCAAGTGAAAAATAATGTTATCCGGAAAGCTATCATACCTGCCGGCGGTTTAGGCACTCGGTTTTTGCCGGCAACTAAAGCTCAGCCAAAGGAAATGCTGCCTTTGATCGACAAACCTGCAATCCAATATATTGTAGAAGAGGCTGTACAATCCGGCATTGAAAGCATAGTCATCATAAGCGGACGGCACAAGCGCGCAATTGAGGATCATTTTGACAAATCGGTAGAGCTGGAAGCGGAGCTGGAGGCGCGCCATAATGAAGAGATGCTGAAGGTAGTCCGCGACATCTCGCAGCTTGCCGATATTTATTACGTCCGGCAAAAGGAGCCGCTCGGCCTCGGCCATGCCGTATTGTGCGCTCGCAGATTTATCGGCAATGAACCTTTTGCGGTGCTGCTGGGAGACGATATTTTGACCTCCAACCCTCCTTGCATCAAGCAAATGGTGGATGTTTATCAGGCGGAAAATTCTTCTGTTGTAGCGGTTATGGAGGTTCCATGGGATCAAACCCATAAATACGGGATTGTTGATATCGAGCAAGGAAAGGCGATAGCCAGGGTACGCGATATTGTTGAAAAACCGGCTCCGGGCCAAGCGCCCTCCAATTATGCAGTAGTGGGACGTTATGTGCTTAGTCCGGCCATTTTTGATTTGCTGGAGAAGGCTCAGCCTGGCAAAGGCGGCGAAATTCAGCTGACCGACAGCTTGCAGGAGCTGAACCGGCTGGAATCGTTAACCGCCATGCGCTTTGACGGACGCAGGCATGACGTGGGCGACAAGCTTGGTTTTGTTCAGGCGACCATTGATTTTGCGCTGGAGCGCGAGGATTTGGCGGAGCAGGTTCGCAGCTACCTGCATGAACGGCTTGGATTGCCGACATTGCAGAAGTAAACGGCTCTATACATAAAGCGGCAACAGATGCCGACGCTTTGCACGTTCGTGCCTGGCGGCGGCATTTTTTTTCTACGACGGACCAATTAACTAACAAGGATTTCCATAAGCCTCTGTCGAAGTGTTAACTATCCACTTTAATGGA
>NZ_LYPA01000047.1 GCF_001675045.1 Paenibacillus oryzae | reverse complement strand
GGACTCCAAGTGTTCCAAAACGTCTTGAGCAGCTATCGCTTTTTACTGTAAATTTAAGGAAGCGTTATGGGTCAAGCGTAGCCATGCGTGACCGTTAAAATGTGACTTTCCGCAATAATTGGACTCTAACGGGCATAAATGTCCGCAACAAACTAGCCAGTTTTGAACATTCTGATCAACAATGAACAATTGAACGCCAAAAGTCCGCTTACAGTCATTTTTACCATAAGCAGCTTGGAAAGATTGGGAACACATATGATTAATTGATCAAATTAATCAGACAAAAATTTAATATTCTTTTTTCCGGCTAAGTTGAACAAGCTTAACCGTTGCAACAAAAGAAATAATGCCCAACACCACTAAAATGACAGTTTGAATTACGTTGGTAAAGGCCAATGATATATACCAGTCCTGTAAAAATAGCTTTGCTCCATAAAACAGCAAATAATAAATAGATAAAAAAACAAAAAGATGAACCAGCCAATCAGCGGTTTTTCGCATAACATCACCTCACTTAAAAGCTTCTCAAATAAGATTATAGATGAAAAGGAAACGTATTACAAAAAAACGCCCCGAACAGCGATAGCTGCCCGAGGCGCTTTAATTCGGATTAAGTCTGTCTACTTGTCTATCTGTTTGCCAGGTTACTTGGTTTACTTGGTTTACTTGGTTTACCTGGTTTGCCTGTTCACCGCCTGGCTGCTTATCTGCCCGGGTTGGCAAAATGTGCCGTCAGGAAAACGACAGGCGCATTATAATCAATCGCGTATTCGTTGCTGGAGTAGGAGCCCAGCACATCCAGATAAGCTTTGGCGGGAGCCAGCTTATCCTTCACCTCGTTCAGATCGGGATCGCCGCCTTCACGGTTTGGCCCTCCCACTACCAAGCCAGGGAAAAGCACGCCTGATGCATGGCCGGTGCGATGATGCGGGTTGTTGGGGTATTTTTTGCCAACGGCCGTGACATAGCTATACCCGGTCGCGGTTCTTCCGAACAAATAATGAAGATGCTCCAGCGCAACTTGCTCATAGGCAGGCGCAGGCTTAAGCTCATTAGCCAGCAAGAGCAAGGAGCCGTAAGCTCCAGCAACCTTGGCCGATGCCCAGTGATAATCCTGAAGACGGAGTCCGGTCAAATAACCGTCGGCAGCGGAGCGTTGAACGATGGCGTCGGCGCTGCGCGTCATCGCATCCATTATTTTGCCCTTGCGCTCCGGGTCTGCTCCTTCCGCATGGTAATAAGCCCATAGCCCAAGCAGACTGGCATCGGACCAGCTGACAACCTGGGCGTTTTTGCCGAGCAGATCGTCAAAAGCATTTGCAGCATCCCGATAAGCATCCTTGCCCGTTGTCCGGAACAGCTCGGCGGCGGCCCACAGGCGCTCTTCTCTGTCGGAGCCTTTGCCATATGCGCCAGAACCGTCATCCTGGCCTTCATCCTGCCGGTAGCTGAAGGAAGGATTGGCGTCAAGATAACGCTGCGCCCGTTCAGCCGCTTCCAGCAAAACAGCTGCAAACTCCTTGTCATATGGCTCATAGATACGCGCAGCCTGCGCAATGGCACCTGCAAATTGCGCCGTGCTGAATGTAGATAATCCGTACATATAGCGTGGCTGCTTATCCTGATGCGGCATTATAAAGCCAGGCCATGCCGCACCGCTCATTTTGTGAAAAACTGCGCCATCCTCACGCTGCATCTTCAGCATCCAATCCAGCTCGTAACGCACCTCCGCAAGCACATCGGGAAGCTCCGGCTGCGCTGATTCCAGACCTGGCGGAAAGCTCATTTGCCCTTCGGGAAAAGCGCCCGGATTCAGCTCGAAGGCGAGCAGCAGCTGCGCTACAGTCACTGCTGCAGGCGAAATATATTTTCCGAAATCTCCTGCGTCGTACCAGCCGCCGGAGGCGTCGATGATGTCGCCTTTTTTGGAAATGCCGTCGTCAAAGGAAACTATTGTTTCACGATCCTGCAAGTGGCCTGCCGGAACCTTGACGCCGGAGATGCTGTCATCAATATCAACGCCTACGCGCTGGAGCGTATAAGAGCGGAGAAGCATCGTCAATTCCTTAGCGTATAAATTTTCGCCGATTTCAAAAGGAAACGAACGGCCCGCTCCCGCAACGGCGAGCTGATATACTCCAGGTTCGTTGTAAGCTGAAAAATCGGCTTTGCTTACCTTTTCGCCTGCCGCGGCATCAAATAAAGGCTCTGTTACCGTACCGCTAAACACAGGGTTCCCGCTTTCCACCTCGATCAGTTGAAAAGCGGCTCCGCCGTCCTCCCATTTTTCCCCGCCAACAATACCGATTTTGGCAGCTCCCACGGGGTATCCGACCTGGCTTACCTTAACGGCTTCGCCTTCCTTATAATCGCCTCCATCAATGATGACTTGCTGAGTATCAGTACCGTCGCTGCTTTTTTCCCCATCCTTTGACTGCCCCTCCGGGGATGCCGCTGCACCAATAACATCTTCTTTTTCCTGATCCAGACCTCGTTCCATATTATCCGCTCCTCCTTTGAATAGCAGAAGCAATACAAACGCGGCCATAACAAGCGCGATCCCTCCTGCGATTGCGGCGATCCGGCGCCGCTTGCCCGACATCATTGGCTACTCTCCCAAAATATCTTCAATCGCGGACAGATGCTCAGCAGAAAGGCTGATTTCACAAGCGCCGGCATTTTCGGCAATCTGCTCCGGACGGCTGGCGCCTACAATAGCGCTGGCGACATTGTCCAGCCTGAGCACCCATGCAAGCGCCAATTGGCCCGTAGTGCAGCCAATTTCAGCGGCAAGCGCCGAAAGCTTCTCCACGCGCGACAAATGCCAGTCGCTCAAGAGAGAAGTAATCCAGCGATTTGCCGACGAATCCAGTGCGCGGCTGCCTTGCGGCACGCCATCAGCTCCACGTTTGTATTTGCCGGTCAAAACGCCTTGAGCAAGCGGAGAAAAAACAACCTGACCTATGCCATGTCGGCTGCTAAGGGGCACAATTTCTTTTTCGATACCCCGATTAAACATATGGTATTGAGGCTGGTTAACGACAATGCGGTCCAGCAAATATCTGTCGGCTGCTCCTAACGCCTCCTGAATTTGTGCAGCTGTCCATTCGCTTACTCCAGCATACAGCACCTTACCCGCTCGAATTAGATCATCAATAGCGCGAAGCGTTTCCTCCACAGGCGTTTCGGTATCGTAGCGATGGCAATAATAGATGTCCACATAATCCAGGCCCAGCCGTCTAAGGCTTGCGTTTGCCTGCTCCATCACATGCTTGCGGGATAACCCGCGGTCGTTGACACCTTCTCCCATCGGCCAAAATACTTTTGTCGCCAAGACATAAGATTCGCGGGGATATTGGCGCAGCGCCTCTCCCACCACTTCCTCCGCTCTGCCCTGCATGTAGACATTCGCGGTATCAAAAAAATTGATGCCTAGCTCATAAGCCTGCTGAATTGTTTTTTCCGCTGTCACATCGTTTACCGAGTTGCCGTAAGTCAGCCAGCTACCCAAGCTGATTTCACTGACCTTCAATCCCGTTTTACCCAGTCTTCTGTACTTCAAAGAGATCTCCTCCTCAACCTGATTGAAGCATCGGCTGCTTCCTGTTTGCTAAGGCTTGCTCTCTGATTGGCGAGCTGATGCCGGCAGTCTGCGGCTCTACAGCGCTCGCGGGCTGCCGTCGGCATTGATGAAAAATGCCCCTTCCGGCGGAATAACCTTGCGCTCGATCAAATCCAGGATGCCCTTTGCGGCTTCTCCCGCATCGCCGGGCGCTGAAGCGCCTCCCATATCGGTCCTGATCCAGCCGGGATGAACGGCGTAAACCGCGTAGCCCTGCGGGGTTAACGCCTTATGCAGCTGAGCCGTAAACATATTCAGCCCGCTTTTGCTCAAGGCATAGCCATAATCCCCGTCATAGGCGCCCGCAAAACCTCCCGCTTCGGAGCTGATGTTGATAATGGCTTGCTGCTCGCCCTTGCGCAGCAAAGGCATTATGTATTTGGCAACCGCTATGGGGCCATACAAATTAACCCGAAACGATTGCTCCAGCTCCTCAAGACTTACCGATTCCAGCTTCTGCTCCCGGCCCAGCAGCACCGCCGCATTGTTGATTACGCCATCCAGCACACCGGCCTGGTGTGTTAATTCCTGGGCAGCTTGCACGATGGATCCTTCGTCCTCCACATCCAGCGTCAACAGCCGGATGGCATCGCCGTGTTTTTCCTGAAGCTCCTTCAGCTTTCCGGCTGAAGCCGGGGCGCGAACGCCTGCCCAAACCGTATGTCCGCGCTCTGCTGCTTCGCGGGTCAATTGCAGGCCTAAGCCTCTACCCGCTCCCGTAATTAACAAATTCATATTAGCTTTCCTCCTTAGCAGGATGTGCTCCGACCAGGCTTCGCTTTTCCAATTGGATCATCTTGACGGCTTACCGGAGGTAAGTCGAGGAAAAGTAAGGCAGCATGGAGCGAAAAGGCAGCGATAGATGACCTTAAGCGGGTTTTCAGACACGCCCTGGCGCTACTTGTCATTTTCCAGCAGCTCAAGCATAACCTTAAGCGGCCCAAACGTATCCAGATAAGCGTAACGGCCTCCTGTGTATTCGCCCTTCTGAATCAGCTTCATGCCGCCTTTCTCCATTGCCGCAATCCGCTCCTTCATGCCCTCAACGCCGAATGCGATATGATGAATGCCTTCTCCATGCTGATCCAAATGTTCGCGCCATGTGCTGGGGTTGTGATCAGGCTCGATCAGCTCCAGCTGCAGTGAGCCCATATCAAAAAAAGCCAGCTTGGCCCGTGCCTCGGTGGATTCGCCCCGGAGCTCCGTTTGGGCTTTGTCTACCGTATCCGTCCAGAACCAATTCGGCTTTTCCACGCCAAAAAATTGGGCGTATGCCGCCGATACCGCTTCAATATCATGAACAAGCAATCCGATTTGCGTAATAGTATGGTTGCCTAAAGTTCCGTTGCCTCCAGTTTGCTTACCCATTTGCCCAGCCCCTTCGATTCCATAATGGCATAAAACAATAAAGCGCTTGCATAACAGCTTGTATAAAAAAAACGATTAACACGTGTTCACGAGTTAATCGTAGCAATCGCCTATAGGATTGTCAACGTAGACAATTATGAAAAATAGCGCTTACATTTATTTGGCGCTCCTGCTGCCGGAGCTTTATTTTTCAACAACAAGCGCATCCCGCTGGGCAATCAGACATAGCTCAGCCGCCTTGAAGGCATGCTCCTGCGTCATTGCGTTTTCCGTGCCGTTCAAGCAATCCAGAATCAATTGGCCAAAATAAGGGAAGCCCACCTTGCCGCCAACCTTCATATGAAACTCTCCTTCACGGTTGACGAGGTAGAGCTGATCGCCTTCGGCTTCCCTGCCGATATCGATATATTTGCGCAGCTCAATATACCCTTCCGTGCCCAAAATTGTCGTGCGGCCGTCGCCCCATGTGCCTAAACCGTCCGGCGTCAGCCAATCCACTCGGAAATACCCCGTTGCTCCGTTTTCGCCAACCAGCGTCATATCGCCAAAATCCTCCAGCTCGGGATAATCTTTATTGGCGTAATTGGCCACCTTGCTGTTAACGACTTTGCCCTCGGTGTTTCCCGTAAAATACAGAAACTGCTCTACCTGATGCGAGCCGATGTCACACAGGATGCCGCCGTATTTTTCCTTTTCGAAAAACCAGTCCGGGCGCGAAGGCGCATTCAGCCGATGCGGACCAAAGCCGATAACCTGCACAACCCGCCCGATTGCTCCCTGCGAGATCAGATTTCCAGCGTGTACGGCGCTTTCCACATGCAGCCGCTCGCTGTAATAAACCGCATATTTTTTCCCCGTCTCGCGAGACGTTTTCCGCGCTTCCTCCAATTGCTCCAGCGTCGTAAACGGCGTTTTGTCCGTAAAATAATGCTTTCCGCTCCGCATGACGCGTACGCCAAGCGGTCCTCGCAAATTGGGCACAGCCGCGGCTGCAATCAGCGACACCTCGGGATCATCCAAAAGCTGCTCCTCGCTTTCCGCGATTTCCGCTTCGGGATATTTTCGCCGGAACGCTTCCGCCTTGGCCCGATCATTGTCGTAAACCCATTTAAGCTTGGCGCCAGCCTCGATCAATCCATTGCACATGCCGTAAATATGCCCATGATCCAGATTCATCGCAGCAAACACAAATTGGCCCGGCTCAACAACTGACCTTACTTCGCCTGTCGGCGCATAATTCATGCCATCGCTTTTGCTCATTATAAAACACCCTTTCCGTTTGTTTTGCGGGAGGCCGCAATTTGTTTTTGCAAATACGAATAATACAGCTCCTCGTCAATCGGCAAATCCACCCAATCATCCAGCCATGTCGAAAGCAGCATCGCATTGGACAGCATCAAGCCCTTTATGCCGTCTTCGCCGGGTGCAATCAACGGTTCATCGTAAAGGATGCTGTTGACCCAATTTTGCGTAATGCCCTTGTGATCGGGATTTTCGCCATGGATCGGAATTTCGCATTTCCAGCATTCCGGCTGGCCGAATCCGCCCGTAAAAGCGGCGTTAAATTCCCGCTCCGGCGTTCTTAGCCTCCAAAAGGTCAATTGGCCGTCTTCAATAACCACTTTGCCGCGATCTCCGCTAATTTCCAGACGATTGGTGCCAGGCGCTTCTCCCGTCGTCGTTACGAACACGCCGGTTGCGCCATTTTCATATTCAACAAAAGCTGTTACATCATCTTCAACCTCGATATTGCGGTGTTTGCCAAAATAGCAAAAAGCGCGCACCCGTTTTGGCATCATATTAATGGTCCACTGCCACAGGTCCAGCTGATGCGGGTCCTGATTCAGCAGCACGCCGCCGCCCTCTCCGGCCCAGGTCGCCCTCCATGTCCCGGAATCATAATAGGATTGCGAGCGATACCAATTGGTAATGATCCAGTTAGTGCGTCTGATTTCGCCAAGCTCTCCGCTGTCGTTCAAGTCCTTTAGCTTCTGGTAAAGCGGATTGGTGCGCTGATTATACATCATGCTGAATTTGGTATTGCTGCGGGCGGCCGCATCATTCATTTCCCGCACCTGCTTCGTATAGACGCCAGCCGGTTTTTCGCAAAGCACATGCAGCCCTCTTTCAAAGGCGGCAATTGCCAGCTCAGGATGAGAATAATGCGGGGTTGCAATCAAAACTCCATCCACAAGCCCGGATGCCATCAATTCATAAGGATCAGCAAACAAAGCCACCTGCTCGCCAACATGCTGCTTCGCCCACTCTAACCCCGCTGGATCGTAATCGCTTACAGCAGTGAGCAGCACATTACTGACCTCACCTCTGTTCAAATAGCCGATATGCCCTTTGCCCATGTTTCCCAACCCAATAATGCCCAGCCTCACAGCTTCCATGCCTCAGCTCTCCCTTTTATTCCTATAATCGCACTAAAAATATTCACTGCCTGCGCTGCATTAAAAAGTGAAAGATAGTCGTGCCGAATACTCCTGATTTAAACAAATAAACTATCCATTCCTTTGCCTAGGTACACTGCTATAGTAACAAAACGGAATAGCTTCGGCTTCTACAGGATTAACGCATTCCTCTCTTTCATTTAACTCTGGTTGGTGTATAATTTGAGTAGCACAGGAGGGGATCCTATGAGTGTCATGTATTCGATTTCCACGCCATACAGCATCAGCACTAATGCTACCTATAATGCAATCATCTCCTATCACGCCCATCTTCATTATGAAATTTATTATTTTCACCATGGCAAAGCCAATTATTTAATCAATGACCGTGTTTATACGCTGGAGCCCGGCGATTTGCTGCTCATGCACGGCATGACGCTTCACAAAGCGCATAATGATCCCAAGGTAGAATACAAACGTACCATAATTCATTTTGATCCCCACTATTTCAGTCAATTGATACAGCCAGGATTTGCCGGCAATTTGCTTGAGCCTTTCCTGAAGCTTCGCAACATTCGTCTTCAATTAAAGGGCTCTGACAAGGATGAGATGGAGCAAACCCTGACAAGGCTGGAGGAGTTGTACAAGCAAGGAACCCCTTACGCCCATCAGCGCTTTCAAGCCGGATTGCTGGATTTGCTGCTGATCATCGGAGAATTATGTCAAAATCCGCTAAAGGATATACCAAGCTTCCCTTCCTCCAAGGAGCAGCATACACAAGCGATTATTAGCATCTTGGAGGCTCGGTTTAAAGAGGATATAAATCTGGACATGCTGCAGGATAGTTTGCATTTAAGCAAATATTATTTGGCTAAAACCTTTAAAGAAGTAACCGGCATGACCATTTTTCACTATTTAATGCATCGCCGGATTTACGAAGCCAAGCTGATGCTCCTCCAGCAAAACGCCAGTATAACCGATATCGGCTATGAGGTTGGCTTCAAGCATCCCTCCCATTTTAGCCGCTCGTTCAAAAGCCACACCGGGCTGACAGCGGAGCAGTACCGCAAGCAGCATCAGATAAACGGACACGGTTAAAGCGCGGAGGGTCGATGCATCATACAAACATTGCATCACCAGTTGTATTAACCAGCAGGTTGTATGAATTATCGTACAAACATGGCATCACCAACCCTATTAACGTACAGGTTGTACGAAATTTCATACAAAAACAAAGCAGCCGTTACCCCTATACCAAAATTTTGTACGATTTATCGTATAAAACAATCAAAATATCCATCAAAAGTGCAGCGTTTGTACGAATAAACATACAAAGTGTATAACTCGCCCGCTCCTTACTCTCCATGAAGATTCATACGACAGTCAAACCATTCTATTTTTTAAGAACCCGGCACAGGCCATATGTAAAAAAACTCCCTGCATGCAGATTGAACATCTGCTTGCAGGGAGTTTTGCATATTAAGCGGCATATTAAGTTGCCCAGAACCAACTCTAGCCTTGCAGCAGAAGCTGCTCAGGGTCTTCCAGCAATTCCTTAACCGTTACGAGGAAACGAACCGCTTCGCTTCCGTCTACAATACGGTGGTCGTAAGAGAGGGCGATATACATCATCGGCCGGTTCTCCATCCGCTCTTCATCAATCGCAATAGGACGAAGCTGGATTTTGTGCATGCCCAGAATGCCTACCTGAGGCGTGTTCAAAATAGGCGTGGACAACAGAGAGCCAAAAACGCCGCCGTTTGTAATCGTAAAGCTGCCGCCTTGCAGATCGCTAAGCGCTAGCGTGTTGGCGCGAGCTTTTTTCGCAAGATCGACGATATTTTTTTCGATTTCTCCAAAGCTCAGGCGATCAGCGTCGCGGACAACAGGAACAACAAGTCCTTCCTTCGCCGATACCGCAATGCCGATGTCATAAAACTTCTTAACAACAACATCGTCGCCGTCGATTTCCGCGTTTAGCAGAGGGAACGCCTTCAGGGCGCCAACAACCGCTTTTGTAAAGAAGGACATAAAGCCCAAATTCACTTCGTTTTTCTCGAAGAAGGTTTGCTTGCGGCGCTTGCGCAAATCCAGAATCGCCGTCATGTCTACCTCGTTAAAGGTAGTCAGCATTGCAGCCGTACGCTGCGCTTCAACCAGACGTTTGGCGATCGTTGCCCGTCTGCGCGACATCCGCTGGCGCTCAACCGGCTTTCCGCCTTCAACCGGAGCAGGGGACGAGCCTTGGGCTGCCGGCGTGCTTGAAGCAGCCGGGGCGGACGCTGCCGGAGCAGCCGACTTGGTGCCATGCGAGCGCACATCGTCCGGGTAAATGCGGCCAATGCCGTCTTTTCCTTGCACCTGGGTCAAATCAATGCCTTGCTCGCGAGCCAGCTTGCGCGCCGCCGGAGAAGCATTTACGCTTGCGGCGTTATTTCCTGCAGCAGGCGCGACGGTCGGAGCAGGGGTCGAAGCCGGTGTTGCGGCCGCTGGAGCGGAAGCTTCTGCTGCCTGCGAAACAGGCTGCGGTGCCGGCTCAGCGGCCGCTGCTGGCGCAGGAGCCCCGGATGAGGCCCCGATTGTGCCGATCGATTCGCCAACCAGAACAACGTCGCCGTCTTTTTTCGTAATGCCGGACACGGTGCCGCTGCTGTCCGCGCTAATTTCGATGTTGACCTTATCCGTTTCCAGCTCAAGGAGCACGTCGCCTTGATTGACGGTGTCGCCGTCCTTCACAAACCATTTTGAAATAGTGCCTTCCGAGATCGATTCTCCCAAATCAGGTACGATTATTTCTGCCATGTGTGGCTACCTCCCTACCAAGCTGGATTGTATTGGTTGACCATTAAGCGCTGAAGTGATAATAAACTGCTGCTCTGCAGCGTGAACCTCCTGATGTCCGCTTGCCGTGCTTGAACGATCCGGACGGCCAATGTAGCTTACCGTCGCCTTCGACGGAGCAAGCTCGCGCAGGCGGGATTCCATGTAATTCCACGAGCCCTGGTTTTTCGGCTCTTCCTGAACCCAGACAATTTCCGACAAGCGCGGATATTGCGCCAGAATATTTTCAAGCTCTGCCTTCGGCAGCGGATAAAGCTGCTCCACGCGAGCTACGCGAAGCCATTCAAATTCTTTTGCCTCAGAGGCTGACATGGCCTCTTCAATATCCACCATCACCTTGCCTGTACCCAGCAGCAGGCGTTTAACCTTGCTCTTGGCATCCTTGGATTCTCCGGCATCGAACATTGGCAGCACCGGCTTGAAGGAGCCTTCGCTGAACTCCGTGCCGCGAGAAGCTACGCGCGGATTGCGGATCAAGCTTTTTGGAGCCATCAGCACCAGCGGGCGAACATTGTCGCTGCCCAGCATAGCCGCCTGCTTGCGCAAGATATGGAAATATTGAGCCGATGTCGTCAGATTGGCTACGGTCCAGTTATTGTCGGCAGACAATTGAAGGAAACGCTCCAGACGAGCGCTGGAATGCTCTGGCCCTTGACCTTCGTAACCATGCGGCAACAGGATGACCAAACCGGATTTTTGCAGCCATTTTGCGCGGCCGGCCGAAATAAACTGGTCAAAAATAACTTGTGCCACGTTGGCAAAGTCGCCATATTGCGCTTCCCAGATAACAAAGGTTTCCGGCGCAAACACATTATAGCCGTATTCAAAAGCCAGTACAGCCGTTTCCGACAGCGGGCTGTTATGAACCGCAAAGGAAGCTTTTGCTTGCGGCAAAATATGAAGCGGCGAAAACTTTTGGGCTGTGACGTGATCATTCAGCATAATATGGCGGTGAGCAAACGTTCCGCGCTCCGAATCCTGGCCGCTTAAGCGAACCGGCGTTCCATCCGCCAGAATCGTAGCGAATGCAAGCGACTCCGCGTGCGCCCAATCCAGCTTTTCCCCATCGTTCAGGCCGATGGAGCGGCGTTGGAGAATACGCTGCAGCTTGCTGTATTCCGTAAAGGACTCCGGACGATTAAGCAGCTCCAGGTTAATCTCCTTCAACGTTTCCATTGGTACGGCCGTCGCCACGTTTTCAGGTACGATTTTGCCGTTATCCTGAGGCGCTTGAGCATGCTTCTTGCTCTCCTGCTCCTTCATGGAATCATATGCCGTTTGAAGCTCGCCGAGCCTTTTTTGGCGCAGATGCTCTACCTGCTCCTCGCCAACAACGCCTTTGGCAACAAGCTTGTTGCCATAAATCGTGCTTACCGTAGGGTGATTGCGCACCTTGGCGTATACAAGCGGCTGAGTTACTTCGGGATCATCCATTTCGTTATGGCCATAACGGCGGTAGCCGATCAGATCGATAACGAAGCCTTTATTGAAAATCGAGCGATATTCGCAGGCCAGACGGATTGCCGCCAGACAAGCCTCGGGATCGTCGGCGTTAACGTGTACAATCGGAATGTCAAAGCCTTTGGCCAGATCGCTTGCATAATAAGTCGAACGCGAGTCCTGGCTGTTGGTCGTAAAGCCAAGACGGTTGTTGGCGATAATATGCAGCGTGCCGCCATTGCGGTAGCCTTGCAGATTGTTAAAGTTAAGCGTCTCCGCCACAATGCCTTCGCCAATAAAGGCCGCATCGCCATGGACGCAAACCGTAACGGCGCTTTGCACGTTTTGGACCGGGAAGCCGGGCTGCGAACGATCCTCCTGAGCCGCTCTTGTAAATCCTTCTACTACAGGATTAACAAATTCCAGATGGCTCGGGTTATTCGCCAGCGTGAGACGCGTGGACACCGTTTCGCTGCTTTGAACGGAACGATTGGCTCCCAGATGGTATTTTACATCGCCTGTCCAGCCGAAGTTGATGCCGATGGAGCCTTCGGACGGCACTAATTCCTTGTTGGGCGAATGATGGAATTCCGAAAAGATTTTTTCATACGGCTTGCCCAGCACATGCGTTAGCACATTAAGGCGGCCGCGGTGCGCCATGCCGATCAGGACATGCTCTGCGCCGCTTTGCGCAGAATTGCGAACGATTTCGTCCAGCACAGGAACAAGCATATCAAGGCCTTCGATGGAAAAACGCTTTTGTCCGACGAAGGTTTTATGAATAAAGTTTTCGAACAATTCAACCTGCATCAGCCGCTCCAGCAGAGCAATGCGCTCCTCGCCCGTCAGAGGGGCTGGGAACGAGCGGGACTCGGCCTGGCGATGCAGCCAGTTTCGTTCATTCTCGTCATGAATATGCGTAAATTCGTAAGCAGCCGAGCGGGTGTAAATCTTCCTGAGCTGCTGAATGGCTTCCCAGCCGCTTGCCAGCGACTCCGGAGCATTGTCCCAGATCAACGATGCCGGAATGCTGGCCAAATCCTCTTTGGTCAGTCCAAAGGTTTCCGGCTCCAGCAGTTTGGTGTCGGCGGGCTGGCTAATGCCAAGCGGATTAATATCCGCGCCTAAATGGCCGTACCTGCGAATATTCAGCATGAGCTGATGCGCGGCAACGACCTTCTTGAACATATTGCTGTCGATCGCGGAAGCTGGCGCTTGCTTTAAAGCGCTGTCAGCTCGTCCCGAAGAAACGGCATTGGCTGTCTCTGTAATCTCGGGAGGCGGGCCCCACTGTTCAAACATCTCGCGAACCGATGATTCAATGGCTTCCGGGTTTGTCAAGTAAAGCTCGTATTGCTCCTGAACATAACCAAGATTGGGACCATAATAGCTTTTCCAAGGCGAATGATTGACTTCATCATGGACGCTCATTGCAGAAATTTCCACCCTCTCTATTGATAACCATCTCATTATTGCCTGCTGCGGACCAAACCATGCGCGCCCGCTTGCGCTTCTAGAGATTGCTCAATCGTTGACTTTCCATTGCGAAGCATGCCCCGCAACATCGTTTTCACAAAAAAAAGAAATAAAATTGTGATTTTTGCTGTTGCTTGGCTTCTTCATATTTTAGTACAATAACGGATTGCCTTCCATGATCATATTGGCATCGGTTTCATCGTTTTACAGCATCAATAGAGATGCTTGCCTGAATTCATGAAAGAGCTTACAAAAGTTGGCGGAAAAGCCGGACTTTCGCCCGGCATTCTTCTATTTTCGGCACACAAGCTCCACTAATGTTCGGGTAATGGAGCCAGTAGCTCCCTTAGGCTCAAGCGCTTTATCTTCCTCCAGCCAGCTGGAGCCGCCAATATCCAGATGCACCCAAGGCAAACCTTCAGCAAAATGCCCGATAAACAAACCGCCCGTCGTGGCTGCTCCATAGCGTCCGGCGCCATTGCGCAAATCGGCGGCGACGCTTTTCAGCGGCTTCCTGAATTCGGGATACACAGGCAGCTCCCAGACGCGTTCTCCGGCACGATCTGCGGCAGCCATTATTTCCTTCAGCAGCTCGGGGTGATTGGTAACGGCGCCAGTCGCCTCATAACCGAGCGTTTGCATGACGGCTCCCGTTAACGTAGCAACATCGACCAGACGGGTCGCCCCCCTGCGTATAGCTGTCGTCAAACCGTCCGCCAGCACTATGCGGCCCTCCGCATCCGTGTTGACCACTTCTATGGTGTAACCGCTCATCGTAGTCAGAACATCGCCAGGCTTTAATGCGCGGTCCGACGGCATGTTTTCGGCGGCAGGAATAACCGCCACAATATTGGCCTTTGCCTTCAATTCCGCAACCGCCCGCAATGCGCCAAGCACGGCTGCCGCGCCTCCCATATCGGAAATCATCTCCTCCATGCCTGGAGGGCTCTTGAGCGAAATGCCGCCGGTATCAAACGTAATGCCTTTGCCGATCCATCCCCAAACCTCGTCGCTATCTGGATCTCCTTTATAATGAAGCACGATCATGCGGGGCGGATTGACGCTGCCTTGCCCTACGCCAAGCAAGCCGCCCATGCCTTGCTCCGCTGCCGTCCATTCATCGATAATTTCAACATCCAGCTCATATTCATGAGCCAGTTCCTCAGCAAAAAAAGCCAGCCGCTCCGGAGTCAGATCATTGCCGGGCAGATTAGTCAGGTCGCGCGCATAAGCAACAGCCTCCACGATGACAAGTCCGCTCGCGATTCCTTGCTCCCACTCCCCTTGCGGAGCCAGCTGCTGCAATCCGGCATCCGGTACAAGGCCCACATGCAGCGGCTGATAACGCACTGCCGGTTCCCTTTTGAGCGGAAGACGGTCATGCAGCGCAAGCAGCAGCCCTTCTGTCAGCGCTTGCGACACGGCTGCCGCTCCCAGTGCCTTTACTTCCTCCTGCAAAATAGAAGCCCGCAAATCGAAGGAGGCCGTCTCTGCCGCCAATGCTTTCAGCTCCTTTGCCGCTGCCGCTGCCGCAAGCCGCAAGCCCTCGCGGCCTTCTCCCGGCTTATAGCCTACAAATAGCACATAAGGCATTTTGAACAAACCAAGCGTAGGCGCGCTAAACGCCTGCTCCGGCTTGCCCTTGAACAGCCCCCTGGACACCGCTCTCCTTAGCTCGGCGTCGATATGCTCCTGCACCAGAGGCGTTGTTCCCCCGGCTTCCTCCTCGGTTAAAAAAAGAATATGAACCCCGGCTCCAGCCGCACCAGCGCTGGCTCCGCTTATGTCTGCGGCCGGTTCGCCGTATGTCAATTTCGTTTTTATCATGCCGTTCCCCGCTTTCATTTTTCCCCATAAAAAAGAATCGGAACTTATGCCCCGATTCGATTCTAATCCTTTATTCCGCCAATGGCAAATAAATGATAAATTCCGTGCCGCAGCCTTCGCGGGAGTCTACCCTAATGGTGCCGCCGTGGTTGCGGATGATGCGATAGCTGACCGATAATCCAAGCCCTGTTCCGGCTTGCTTGGTGGTGAAGAAGGGATCGAACAGGCGGTTCATGACGGCCTTGTCCATTCCTTTGCCGTTATCCTTGATTTTGAATTCCACGTATTGACCGTCGCTAGAAAGCGAAATATGTATGCTGCCTCTTCTATCAGACCGGACCTCTTCCACCGCGTCCAGCGCGTTTTTGACCATATTCAGCATAACCTGCTTGACCTGCTTCACATCCACGGCAATAAATGCATCGGGC
This sequence comes from Paenibacillus oryzae, assembly GCF_001675045.1. Taxonomy (GTDB): domain Bacteria; phylum Bacillota; class Bacilli; order Paenibacillales; family Paenibacillaceae; genus Pristimantibacillus; species Pristimantibacillus oryzae. The sequence continues at coordinate 165,971 of NZ_LYPA01000047.1, read as the reverse complement.
TCAAGCGATTCAAATGTGATTTCACAATTGCGGAGCAGCGCTTCGCTTTCCGTCAACATGATGACTTCGCGGATCAGACCGTCAACCGAGGTTGCTTTTTTCAATGGCGCGGATGGCTTGGAGGAATTCAGAAACTCATATATGATGTCGTTTGCGCGATCGATTTCTGTCAAAATAATACGAGCGTATTCTTCCTTCCCCACCTCTAGCAGATAGGGGCGAAGGAGCTGAATAAAACCTCTGATGCTGGTAAGCGGATTGCGGATTTCGTGGGCGATTGCCGCGGCTATTTTGCCCAGCATGGCCAGCTTGTCGTTTTGCAGCGCGCTTTGCTCAATTTGCTTGTACTCCGAAACATCCTTGACGCTAATCAGGAAATCGCCGTTTAATTGATCGCCATAAGTAACGGTTGCCAGCAGATGTCTCCCGTCGCGATTCTGAAACTCGTAATACCGGTTTCGCTTGCGGAACATTTCCCGGTAAAGGCGCAAAATGATGCGTTTGGTGCCGATATGCAGGCCCGGGTGAAGCAAAATGCCCCTGATGTTATGGCCAACCAGCTCGTACCGGGATATATTAAGTTCCTTGGCCATTTGCACGTTAATAAACGTCAGGATGCCGTCATCGTCGAACAGCGCAATTCCGCTATCCATATGCTGCAGCACGTTTTCATACTTGTTTTTGACTCTTTCGGAATCCGTAGGGTATTGAACCGGCAGTAATCCGTGCACATCCAAAGTTGAGGTTCTGCGGCGCAAGTCGATAATTTCTCCACTGGCGTCAATGCCCACCTTTTCATGCTGGGCAGCGAGCAACTCTTTTAGAAAAGAAAAAGAGTCGTGATAAAGCTTTAACGCATCGTGTGATTCCATATTTGCGGCAAGTGTCCCCAGGCATTCTTCATGAACGGCAAAAATCGCTTCAGGATGAAAGTCGTAAAGTTGTTTGCCAAGCTCACTGGCATGAAACAGCGATGCTTCTCCGCCGCCACGAACAAATTCGGCAAGCGCCGGGAAATACCGCTTTCGAATGGCTTGCATCTACTACTCCTCCCCGGCAAAACTATGGATTATGGAATGTTCAAAACACCATACCTCATCATAGGTTTACTTTGCAAGGGCTGTCAATCAGAAATTCTGTCGAATTTTGGTAAAAACAATCATTGACTTACATTTTTCAATGGCGGCCGCCGTTTCCGTGGCCGTTGTCTTTGCCGCCGCGATCGTCCTCCTCGCGGCCCTTGCCCTTGCCGCCGCGATCGTCCTCCTCGCGGCCCTTGCCCTTGCCGCCGCGATCGTCCTCCTCGCGGCCCTTGCCTTTGCCGCCGCGATCGTCTTCTTCGCGGCCCTTGCCCTTGCCGCCGCGATCGTCCTCTTCGCGGCCTTTATCGCCCCGGCCGCCCGGCTTGCCGGATGGCCCTGGCGCAGCCCCTGGGTCCGGCTTGGCCGTTGGGCCGCCGGGACGAGCTGTCTCCGGCTGCAGGACAGGCTTGGCTGCCGGAGATGGCTTCAGCGTAGCAGCGGGTTTATTGCTAGCCGCTGCAGCACTTTGCTCCTGCTGCAAGAGCTCCTGCAGCCGCAGTCTTGTTTCACCCTCGGACTCGCTGTCAACGAGACTTTTGACGCCGCCTATCGGTTCCGTGGCGTCATGAATGGATTGGGAGCGCAGCTCATCCAGCCCTAGCTGGAAGCCTTCGCTTTTGGCCATCAAATAAACGGCCATTTTTCCCGCTGACAAGCCGTTTTCTTCGGCGGCAAGCCGCAGCTCCTCCGGAGCAAGCAAGGTAGTGATATGCACCATTTCGGAAGGCGTACCATGCTCAATCAGCCATTCCTGCAGCTTGTGATCCAGCTTACGCGCCAGCACGGTTTCAAAATCCAGCGCAGAAGAGCTTGAGCTGTTCACCATCATGCTTGTAATAAAAATATCCTTGTAAGGAGTATCCAGATAATGCGTGTCTCCTGCAACGTTCAGAATGGAGGCGGCTACGGATTCAATGTCCATCCCGCGATATTTTATCCCTTCAATAACAATCTCTCCGTCACTGTTCAGGGCGCGCAGCTCGCGCACCTTCTCCGCTTTGTCGATGCCGATTTCGATGCTAGGATTAATATCAATTGTGACATAAGCAACAACGCTCCTTGCGCTGCTTGCCGCATAAACCAGCCATGAAGCCAGCAGCAGGCATAACACGGCAGCTGCCGCGCCATACCGCACAAATCCGCCCCGCAGCGGGAGGCGCAGCCGTTTTCTCTCCGCCTTGGAAGGAATCTCCTCCTCAAATACCATCTCTTCTCCGATTTGGGGATTGCCGCGAAGGGGAGCCTTCAGAAAGCGTCCGTCGCGCGTCATTACAACTGCATGCTTGGAATGGATACTCATGACTACGCCACGTTTCATCGGCTCACCTCCTTCAAGGATTTATTGTCATTTTTTTCGACACGCAAATAATCGTTCATATAGGGATAATTGCCGGATTTAATGATAGCGATCGCAATGATATATTTTCGATTGCGTTCTATCGTTTTTCGGGATACGCTGCCTGCTTCCATCAGATCTTTCACCGGCAGCTTGCCTGTAGCTCTCAATTGCCCCGCCAATTCCACATTTTCAGCTAATTGAATTGCAATAGAAATCAATAGTTCTCTTGAATCGGAATGTTTGGGAGACAGCTCTACAAGCTCCTGAAAGGTAATGCCGAAGCGGCCCAGCTCGCCGTTTAGCTCTGCGATTTCCAAACGGCGAGCCGTTTCGGCTTTTCCCGCTTCATGGGCGGCGATTGACTGCCGCGTCTCCACTATATTATAAACCGCGCCGTCATCGCTTTCATAATCGAACACGCTGTAAGGCACATCCTGGCGATGCTTCTTCTCTTTTCGGGCATAGTCAATAAGCCTGCGCTGAATGACCGTTTTTGCGAAGCCGAGAAAGGATTTGCCTGCGCTGGCGTTGAAGCTGTCAATCGCTTCATTAAACGCCAGCAGCGCAATACTGAATTCATCATCCTTCTTCGGATCGATATAACGTTTGCAGAATTTGCTTGTTAATTTGGCTATGTATGGCGAATAAGCTGCGATTAAGGCATCGCGTCTGCTTTCATCGCCGTTTTTAATTTCGGAAACCGCCTCTTCCGGGCTCGGCGCCTGCTTGGCAGGCCCTTTTTTGGAGGAAGACGATTTCCGCAGAAAACGTTCCAACAGGATCAGCAACAATCGCTCCACCTCGCTACTATATGATTTCGCCTATCTTCTCCGGTTTGCGGGGGTGCAAATGAGAAAACCTTCATTTTTTTTGAATCATCCGCAACATCCTGCCGATTATACACTAATTGCCGGGCCACTCACATCCCTGATTACACCGAAAGCGGCTAAATGAAACAATTCTAATCCGCGAAAACATCAAAAAGACCTCCTGTAAAGGGGAGGCCTTCCATGTTCTGTATATCGGAGCGTGCAATATGGCAGAGACTAAACAGAGGAGCGTCTTTGCATCAGCTTATTGCGGCGCTCATTTAATGAAGCAAGCCGCTTCATCAGCATCACTTGCCAGTCCCTGTCGTTAATGCCTTTGGCGAAGCTGAACAAATCCAGAGCCATATCAATTTGGCTTCGCACAACCTCCATCGGCTCTTCACTTTCATCGTTCACGCAGTTTTCAATCAGGTCCTGCTTCCTTTTTTCTACATAATCCGTAAAATCAACCTCGGCAGCCCCATCGCCAAAAGCATATTCCGCAAGAATGTCATATTCATGCTGGGCAAGATAATGAATGTCCACCCGATGGCATACCGGACAAAATGTAATCGGCACATTATGAACATGCGTACTATGATGCTTCAACGTTCCTTTTGTTCCAATCATGCTGGCCCCGCAGCAAAAGCTCATCGGAAGACCTCCTTCATAATCTGTTGGATGTACTTTCGAAACTGAACTGCAAAACGCCGCTTTCTTCTTAACCTATTCGATATGCCTCCGGCAAATTCCTTCATCCTTCAAGCTTGCTTTTTGATATTCGCCCTTGTCGCTCCCCGCTTATTCCTTAATGGGCAGCTCTCCGGAATAAGGCACAAGCTGGTATAGGGACCATATTTCATCGTTTAACATACGAGCCAGCCAAACATGTTCATTCATAATATAGAGACGGAAAAACGCTGGCTGGCCTTCAATCCGGTTCAGATCATACTGAAGACGAATTGAATAATCCTTAATTTCCGGAATTATATTATCCGGCACTTTGCTTCCAAAGGCTTCAATAAAAGCCTCCGGCTCAATCTCTGATTTTTCATATCTAGCAGACACCAGCGCTTGCCCGCCTTCTCGATCCGTAATCAATAAGCTATCTTTACTAAAGGTATAATATTCAACAAAGTCCGAGCCGGGATAAAAGGAGCTTAATAGATTTAAATATAGCATTTTGTCAAAACGATACGTCTCTCCAATAACGTTAGCCTCTGCCAAGTCAACATATGCAAGCGGGTCCTCCATTCCCAATGCAGCAGGCGTGCTAGAACTACCTACGTTCCCCTTGTCCGCTTGCAGCCCCTTGCTGCCGCTTCCCGTTTCGGAATCTGCCTTACAAGCCACAATAGTCATTACAGTAAGAAAAGCTGCCGCCACTAAAGCCCACTTGTTTGCTTTTTTTAAAATATAGCTTGCTGTCAGCTTCATTTTCATACCATTAACAACCCCTTCTTCCATGGCTATTCCTCCCTATGCGCATCAGTCGGTAGCTTTAACTATCCTCTTCCTTTACTGATATTTCATTACTAATATGACTCATTATTTCATTTCTCCAGCGCCGTACAGGTATTCAAAAAAGAGCTTTATCTACCTCAGACGGATAAACAAAGCTCTCTCAACTTTTTCCAAGACTTAATTCAACATCATAGCAAACAGAAAAAGATAAGTCTATATTTTTATTGCTACATATGCAAAAATATGTATTGAAATCCTATAGGGAAGAGGGAAGGCCAACATGATTCCAGCATGTTTTTCAGAATATAGCTCAAAGATGCCGTTGCTAAATAACGTTGAAGAATGGACCCTGCTAAGGAAATGGTCACTATCAGAGGTTTACAGGGCAACATTAAAAACAGAAGAAACGCTGATCATTAAGTGGGGCGGAAGTGAAATGGCGGGAGAAGCAAAAATTTATCGAAGTTTAGTACAACCTCTGCAGCTCAAGGCCCCGCGAATCTTTGATTTTGTTAGCCTGAAAGACAGCGGAGTCATGATTATGGAGGATGCGGGCGAAAAAAATATAGAGCAGCAGCCGCAGCCTGCCTATTTTCTTGAAGCGGCGAGGGAACTGGCTAGTCTAAGAGCAAGGGCAACTTCAAACTTACAAGGCGGGATGCTTCCAAAGGTGGATTTTGATGCTTACTACGTTTCAATGGACGACATTCTAAAGCTGCTTGATGATCTGCTGAAATCAAACAAACTAGCGGGCGCCAACGTTTTAGTGAAACTCAAGCATGTACTGCCTTGTCAATTAGATAAACTTTATCAAACGGTGCCCATCTCAATCGTTCATCATGATTACCACGCAAAAAACCTGTTAATCCAAAACAATGGCATAATGCCGATTGATTGGTCCATCGCCTATCTAAGTCCCCATCTTGGCGACCTGTATTGCTTGATTAAGGAAGCACAAACATGGAGCAGTCTTACAAAAGAAGATATCATTTCAGCTTACCTTGATGCCGCAGAGCTTGAAATGAAGCAGCTTAACTGGCAATTGCGGATTGGCGGTTTATGCTGGCTGATTAAGACACTGCGCTGGCTTGTTTATGGCGGTACAGATATCATCCCTGGCTCAGACTCCTGGATACCCGATTTGCTCAAGGATGTTGAGCATCTGAATCAGGAGGATGTGTTCAGTTGAGCGACAAAGATAACTCGATGTTGTAGTCTTCCAGCTCATGATCACTGCATGATTGACTTATAGTGAAGCCCGAACATTGAAAAAAAGAGCTGCAGTTATCCACTTGCAGATAACTGTAGCTCTCTTAATAGTTGTTTACATTGTTTTCAATGATATCTGTTCGCTTATTTAGCAACCAGATTGCTTTGGCCAGGTTTCCAGTTAATGGGGCACAATCCGCCGGATTGAAGCGCCTGAAGCACGCGGAGCGTCTCGTCAACGCTGCGGCCTACATCATTATGGTTAACGACCTGGTATTTGATCTCGCCTTCGGGATCGATAATAAACAATCCGCGCAGCGCAACGCCTTCTTCCTCAATCAACACGCCATAATCGCGGGCAACGCTTTTGGTCAAATCCGAAGCAAGCGGGAAGTTTAACTCGCCAAGGCCGTTGTCGCTAACCGGTGTATTAATCCAGGCGCGGTGGCTGTGCTTGCTGTCCACGCTAACGCCCAAAATCTCGGTATTCAATGCCTTGAATTGATCAGCCGCCAGACTCAGCGCCGTAATTTCAGTTGGGCATACAAATGTGAAATCAAGCGGGTAAAAGAAAAATACGAGCCATTTGCCTCTGTAATCGGCAAGCGAAGCCGTTCCGAAATCCCCGCCGTTGCCAGTTGCCGTTTCCATTGTAAAGTCTGGAGCTTTGCGTCCAACTAAACGTTCTGCCATCTGTAGCTCCTCCTATCGTTCTCTATATATTTCGTTTATTTAGTCATTGCCGCAACGATCAGATCGCCCATCGCGGTTGTACCGATAGCTTTGGACTTGTCCACAGCGATATCGCCGGTACGATGGCCTGCATCCAATACGTCCTTCACCGCTTTTTCAATGGAAGCCGCCGCTTCGTGATAGCCAAAAGTCAAACGGAACATCAAAGCTACGGACAGGATGGTAGCAATTGGGTTGGAGATGCCTTGTCCGGCAATATCAGGCGCGGAGCCGTGCACCGGCTCATAAAGGCCAAAGCTGCCTTCACCCAGCGATGCCGACGACAACATGCCGATGGAGCCGGTAAGCATAGCCGCTTCGTCGCTAAGAATATCGCCAAACATGTTTTCTGTAACGATAACGTCAAAGCTGGACGGACGACGCAGCAGCTGCATCGCACAGTTATCGACCAATACATGCTCAAGCTCCACTTCCGGATATTCAACCGCAATCCGGTTTACAACCTCGCGCCACAGACGCGATGTTTCCAGAACGTTGGCTTTGTCGACGGATGCCAGACGCTTGCCGCGTGTCATGGCAATATCGAACGCCTGGCGAACGATACGCTCAACCTCTTGCACATTGTATACGCAAGTATCAACCGCTTCTTCGCCGCCTGCTCCCTCGCGGCGGAATTTCTCGCCAAAATAGATGCCGCCAGTCAATTCGCGGACAACAATCAGATCCGTACCTTCCAATACTTCAGGCTTCAGCGTGGAAGCTTCCTTCAGACAGTCAAATACAGTTGCCGGACGAATATTCGAGAATAGTCCAAGCGCCTTGCGAATGCCAAGCAAGCCGGTTTCGGGACGAAGCTCTTTGGAGTTGTTATCCCATTTAGGGCCGCCAACTGCACCCAGCAGCACAGCATCAGCCTTTTGGCAAATTTCAAGCGTTTCCTGCGGCAGCGGAGTGCCCTTTTCGTCGATGGCAATCCCGCCAAACAAGCCATGCTCCGTTTCAAACTGATAGCCGAACAGCTCTTCTGTTTTTTTCAATACTTTCAGAGCTTCGCCTACAACCTCCGGACCAATACCGTCTCCGCCCAAAACCGCAATTTTTTTAACTTCCGACATATACATTCAACTCTCCTCTTATCATTCTCATTCTATTATCATTTGTACCACAAATACGCGAACAAGACAAAGATATAAATTCTATGAGCTTTATAGTCAAAAGCTATAATCAAGCTCGCAAAAAGCTATCAGCTGGTTAAAAAGTTAATCAATTCGAGCTAAAAATTAAGCCCCTTCACTGGCGGCGGCTTCTTCTCCATTTGGCGATGGAGATAACTTTTCCATCGGTTTTTTTGACTGAATCGCTGATCCACCCGCAATAGCATCTATGTACCCCTCAACCTTCCATCTCTCTTTTTCAGACAGCCGTTTTAGCTTGGCCAGCAATTCAATATCTTCAGGCGTAATGTTATCTCCGGGCATGGTCTGAGGCCAGCGCTTCATGTGGGGTGTTTGAAACTCTTGTCCATTGAGAATCCAGTCAATGGAAACGGAAAAATAACTGGACAATGCGATGAGAGCATCCGCTCCCGGCTTTGCCCGGCCCCGCTCCCAATCGCCGACATTTCCGCGAGAAACCTTGATTTGGGCGGCCAGCTCCTCTTGGCTGATGTCATGTCTTTTTCTCAATTCTTTAATCCGTGTTCCAATTCCCGACATAAAAGCCTCCGTTGTATGGTTTTTCGTGTAAAATCCAGTAAATAATGACGAATAAACCGCCATTTTGTTGACAATGCTCGAATATACGTGTAATCTATAATTAGGCTAATATTTTTCATCATACCAGATATACAGATATACTAACAGAGCAGCATTAACGGGATCGGTCTGTCTTTTCGGCTTGGGCTGGATCTAGCACTTAAACCAGAAACCCGTTTCACAACACCTACATATATCTGGTTGTGAATAAGGAGTGAATTCGGTTGAAGAAAAGGAAACTAACCCCTCTTGGCATGCTCATTCGAAAACGTCTGCTTGATAAGGGACATAGTCAAGCCTGGCTTGCTGAGCATGTAGGAACGACAAAAGTATATTTAAATTACATTTTGCACGGCGAGCGTTCGGGAAAAAAGTATTTGCCCAAAATCCTTGAAACGCTTGAGATTGACCCTGAAAGCGTACAGAATATAGCTTCTTAACGTGCAGTATACCCGTAACGGCCTGCCAACAATCGGTTAAGCGAAAATTTGAAGGAGAGATCCGGTATGACTACAGGCATTACATCGGTCGATAACTCCAATTCCGATATTGAGCAAGACGAGATCGCAAGCTTGTGCCTGAAGCTTCTGAAACGGAAGAGTCCCTCGACTTACATTCACTGTATACGAGCCTCCATCATAGCCAAGCAGTTTGGCCGTGTTATGAATCTGGACGATCAGCATTTAACCCAGCTCATTCAAGGCTGCCAGCTTCATGACATCGGCAAGCTGCTTGTTCCGAATAGTGTTCTGCACTGCAATTGCAAGCTGACAGAAAGGGATTGGGTTATTTTAAAGCTTCACCCCGTATGCGGCGGGCATTTGCTGGATTACAACGGATGCAGACTGGATGAGGCTGTGCGGAATATCGTTATGCATCATCACGAACGTTGGGACGGCTGCGGTTATCCCGATGGGCTATCCGGCTCCCAGATTCCTTATTTGGCCCGAATCTGCTCCGTCATCGACGCCTTTGACAGCATGACATCAGACCGTGGTTATAGGAAAGGCCTCAGCTATATTACAGCGATTCATGAGCTGCAGCGAAACAGCGGAAGCCAGTTTGATCCGGAAATTGTTGAAGCTTTTTTCCATTTCACCAGAGACCCCGGCTTTTTGCCTTTTATCCATAACCTCCCTGCCGCTATTTAAAAGAAACCCCAGCCCTTCCGCTAAAGGGCTGTACGATTAATCATATCACATGAGCTACCTGCCCTGGGACGCCATATATAACTAAGTGAAATATCGTACACACCTCCTCCTGGATATAAAAAAAAGTTGGAACGGAAACTTATGTTTCCTTCCAACTTTTTTTGTGTATGTTTCTAGCGCTGGGGCCTAAATCAAGCTGATATTGTCTCGGCGGCCCGGCGTATTTCGTTTGTCATGCAACCGATTTACTGCATCCAGATAAGCTCTGGCGCTTGCTTCCAATATATCGGTGCTGAGGCCGCGCCCCTGCGCCGATTGCTCATTCTGCTTCAGGACTACATGCACCTCGCCCAAAGCATCCTTGCCTTGCGAAACCGACTTGATGGAATAATCCTCAAGCTCCACCGTTTCCCGTGTCGCTTTATCGATAGCATTATAAATGGCATCGACCGAGCCATTTCCATCCGCTGTTTCCTCGCGAATTTCGCCGTCCGCGGCCCGAATTACAACCGTTGCGTTTGGCGTGGAGCGATTGCCGTAGCTGACCTGGATGGTTTCCAGCGCAAATACCTCCGGCGTATCAATCAAGCGCTCCTCGAGCATTGCACGAATATCCTCATCGCCAACCGTTTTTTTGCGATCCGCCAAATCCTTGAACTTGGCAAATGCATGATTAACGGATTCATCGTCGAGTTCGTAGCCCATATCAATCAGCTTTTCGCGGAAGGCATGACGGCCGGAATGTTTGCCAAGCACCAGCTTGGAATCCTTCAGACCGATCACATCCGGTGAAATGATCTCATAGGTCGTTTTTTCCTTCAGCATGCCGTCCTGGTGAATGCCGGATTCATGAGCGAATGCATTGGCGCCAACTATTGCTTTATTGCCCGGAACGGGCATGCCTGTCAGCTTGCTGACAAGACGGCTGGTTTTAGCAATTTCCTTCAGGTTCAACGTGGTGTGAGCGTTAAAGTAATCCGGACGAGTCGCCAGCGCCATTGCGATTTCTTCTATAGCCGTGTTGCCTGCGCGTTCGCCGATCCCGTTAATGGTACCTTCGATTTGATCAGCTCCATTCAGAATCGCGGCTAGAGAATTGGCTGTCGCCATCCCCAAATCATCGTGGCAATGGGCGCTTAACTGAATTTTTTCGATACCTGGTACATTATCCTTTAACGTTTTGAAAATGTTACCGAACTCCTGCGGGTTCAGATATCCTACCGTATCGGGAATATTGACCACGGTAGCACCGGCTTTAATGGCCATTTCCGTTACCTCACAAAGGAAGTCCAGTTCGGTTCGGCCTGCATCCTCCGGGGAAAATTCGACCTTGTCAAAATAGCGCCGGGCATAACGGATAGCACGGTCTGCCGCTTCCAGCACCTGCTCCTTCTCCATGCGCAGCTTATGCTTGCGATGAATGGGGCTTGTAGCCAGAAACAGGTGGATGCAAGGATCCTGAGCGCCAATAAGCGCTTCCCGCACAGCATCAATATCGCCTTCGCGAGAACGGGACAACCCGATAATGGATGCATTTTTGACTGCGCGCGCTACGGCGTTAACCGCAGCGGAATCTCCAGGAGATGCGGCAGGGAAGCCTGCTTCAATCCGGTCTACGCCAAGCTTTTCAAGCTGTAGCGCAATTTCGACCTTTTCTTTTGTATTCAGGTTGACGCCGGGAGATTGCTCGCCGTCGCGAAGCGAGGTATCAAAAATATAGATTTTACGCATTTCTCCATTGCACCTCCGTGAACAGAATTATCCCGATTGCATACGGAGCGGCCGCAGGCTGATTTATCATAATTCCTCCTGCGGCCGCCCCAATGAACCGGGATCGGTTTTTATTCTATATAAGTGCAACTAAATAGCGTTGGCAGGAGTCCGCCGTGTGAATGGTTCTTCCGTCCTGCTTCTGCCGTTTTTAATTGCACTTATACATGTAGAATGTTTTATTTCTTAATCCAGTGCATCAGCTCACGAAGCTGTTTGCCTGTTTGCTCAATTGGATGAGCAGCTTCGTTACGGCGTGTAGCCGTCAGCATAGCGCGGCCGGATTGGTTTTCCAGGATGAAGTCGCGAGCGAAACGGCCGGATTGGATATCTTCCAGAACACGCTTCATCTCTTTTTTCGTTTCATCTGTCACAATGCGAGGGCCTGTTACATAGTCGCCATATTCAGCTGTATTGGAGATGGAATCGCGCATAGTAGCAAGTCCGCCTTCATACATCAGGTCAACGATCAGCTTCAGCTCGTGAAGGCATTCGAAGTAAGCCATTTCCGGAGCATAACCTGCTTCAACCAGCGTTTCAAAGCCAGCTTTAACCAGTGCGGAAGCACCGCCGCACAATACGGCTTGCTCGCCGAAGAGATCCGTTTCAGTCTCTTCCTTAAAGCTGGTTTCAATAACGCCTGCACGAGTACAGCCGATACCTTTGGCATAAGCCAAACCGATTGCTTTGGCGTTGCCTGTTGCATCCTGATGGATAGCGATCAGGCCTGGAACGCCAAAACCTTCTTGATACGTACGGCGAACCATGTGGCCCGGCGATTTGGGAGCAACCAAAAATACGTCCTTGTCCGCGCTTGGCACGATTTGACCATAATGTACGTTAAAGCCGTGGGAGAACATAATAGCCGCGCCTTGCTTCAGGTTAGGCTCGATTTCTTCTCTATATACTTGGGCTTGCGTTTCGTCTGGAAGCAAAATTTGAACTACGTCAGCAATTTTGGTTGCTTCAGCAACTGTCAAAACTTCAAAGCCGTCTTTTTTTGCAACGTCAGCGGATTTGCCGGGACGAAGGCCGATAACTACTTTCAGGCCGCTATCGCGAAGATTTTGCGCTTGCGCATGGCCTTGGCTGCCATAACCGATTACTGCGATTGTTTTGCCTTGAAGCACGCCTTGATCAGCGTCTTTTTCATAATACAATGTAACTGCCATTTTAATAATTGCCTCCTTTGATTTAACCCTTTTGAACGGGTGTTTAAGCGGAGAAGTCGGGCTTTCTGACGCCGGTTCCCCTCTTAAACGCCCGTTCAAAAGCGGCTGTGTGCTCTGTTTTTTATTGCAGCATAATTATTGCTTTACGTTACCGCGGTTAAGCGCAGTTACGCCAGTGCGGGAAAGCTCTCGGATGCCATAAGGCTTCAGCAATTCAATCATAGCATCTATTTTGCCGGAATCTCCAACAACCTGAACCATCAATGACTGAGTGCCGATATCAACGACGGATGCGCGGAAGGTTTCAACCACGCCCAATATTTCGGGACGGCTGGACGGCTCGGCGTATACTTTGATAAGCGCCAGCTCACGGCCCACCATAGCATTGGAGCTAAGATCAATGACCTTGATAACGTCGATCAGCTTATACAACTGCTTCGTAATTTGCTCCAGTGTATGATCATCGCCGGAGGTGACGATAACCATACGCGACAATCCCTGCTCCTCGCTTGCGCCAACCGTAATGCTTTCAATATTGAAGCCGCGGCGTCCAAACAATCCTGCCACACGCTGCAGAACGCCCGGCTGATCATTAACGATTACTGCGATAGTATGTTTTTTCATTCCGCATCCCCCATGATCATTTGATCGATCGTGCTGCCCTGCGCGACCATCGGGAAGACATTTTCGTCTTTGCGTACGATAAATTCCACTACGGCCGGGCCTGGATGACGGAGCGCTTCCTCCCATACCGCCTTGGCGTCTTCTTTATTGGAGGCGCGGAACCCTTTGACTCCGTATGCCTCAGCAAGCTTCACAAAGTCCGGGCTGCCGGCAAGATCAATATAGCTGTAGCGATTGCCGTGAATGAGCTCTTGCCATTGACGAACCATGCCAAGAACCTGGTTGTTTAATATAACAACTTTAACCGGTATGTTATTAATCGCGCAAATTGCCAGCTCCTGGGCGCACATCTGCATGCCGCCGTCTCCATTAATGGAAACAACCGTGCGGTCAGGCTCTGCCATCTGAGCCCCGATTGCGGAAGGAAAACCAAAACCCATAGTCCCAAGGCCGCCGGACGTTACCCATGAACGCGGCTTGTTGAACGGATAATATTGAGCGGCCCACATTTGATGCTGGCCTACGTCCGTTGTGACAATTGCATCCCCGCCAGTCGATTCGTGGATCATCTCTACAACCCATTGCGGCTTCAGCTCTGTGTCGGAATCCTTGTAGCGGAACGGATATTGCGCTTTGGAGGCTTTCAGCTTTGCTCTCCACTCATCTGCCTTGTCGGCGCGAACCGCTGTTTTGTTGGCCAATCCCAGAACCGTCTTCACATCTCCGACGATCGGAATATCGGTCGGTACGTTTTTGCCGATTTCCGCAGGATCGATGTCAATGTGGATAATTTTTGCCAGCGGTGCAAATCCGGACAGCTTGCCCGTTACGCGGTCATCAAACCGCGCGCCGATGTTGATAAGCAAATCCGAGTTTTGGATGGATGTGTTAGCGGTGTAGGTTCCGTGCATGCCCGGCATGCCCAGCCACAGCTCATTGCCGCTCGGGAAGCCGCCGAGTCCAAGAAGCGTTGTCGTAATCGGAATTTCCGTTTTTGTTACGAATTCCAGAAGCTCCTCATGCGCTCCGGAATAAACAACGCCGCCGCCTGCCAGAATGAGCGGCCGCTCCGCTTCCGAAATCGCTTTGATCATTTTGTCCACTTGCAGCTTGTTGGGATTAATCGTTGGATTATAACCCCGAATGTTAACTCCGGTAACCGGTTGGAACAAGGTCTGCTGTGCGGACACATCCTTCGGAATATCAATCAACACCGGACCCTTGCGTCCCGTATTGGCAATGTGGAACGCTTCATGAATGGTGCGGGCCAAATCCTCGACATTGCGCACCAGATAACTGTGCTTCGTAATCGGCATCGTGATGCCGGTAATATCAGCTTCTTGAAAAGCGTCTGTGCCGATCAGAGTCGACATGACGTTGCCCGTAATGACAACCAGCGGAACGGAATCCATATAAGCGGTCGCGATCCCCGTTACCAGGTTGGTTGCACCGGGGCCGGAAGTAGCGATACATACGCCAACCTTGCCGCTTGCGCGAGCGTAGCCGTCAGCAGCGTGTATGGCTCCTTGCTCGTGCCTGGTCAAAATATGGTTGAAATCGGTATTGCCATGCATAGCGTCATAAATATACAAAACCGCTCCGCCCGGATAACCGAAGACGCAATCCACACCCTCCAGCAATAAGCTGCGGAGTAGAATTTCGGAACCGGAAATTACTTCGGGCTTGGACAGTTTCTTCAACAACTCTTCTTTTGACTTTAATGTTGCGCTTTCTGTTGTCATTAGTGCTCCTCCTCTCAAAAAAGCAAAACAAAAAACCTTTCATCCCTCAGCTTAAACTGAAAGGGACGAAAGGTTGATCTTCCGTGGTACCACCCAAATTCGTTATATATCTCCCGATATATAACCTCTACAGGTCAGAACGCTGTGCACATATCGACGTTCTGCCAGTGGCACGTTAACGCTTGCCCTGCGATGCTCCCTAATACGCGTTGCCGCTTTTCAGGAGAATAGCTCCGAGGTGAGCTCGTAGAAAAGGGATTTTGGCGACGGTTGCAGCTGATCCGTCTGCTCTCTGAACAAAAGAGCCCTTAACACTTCGTCCTCATCATAGCTGATTGATATGACTTTTCATCATTATAGTCCGATTCATTCTGTTCGTCAAGAACAATAACCATTGAAAATTGTACCCTCTTTTTACGTAGGTGCGAATAACCTCTTTGAGGGACATTTTGGATATGGCATCATATCGTATTATAACCAGGGCATTAAGGCGTTATACAGCATGAAATCATTCGTCTTTTTCACCCGCTACGATTGGAGGAACGACATGATCCGAATTCGCAAACCAAGTGATGATACCGAGCTTGTCCGGTTAATTAAAGCAGAGCTGCTTCCCTATTCCCATAGTGTCAGGCCGCATGACGCCCATACCATACGAGAGCTTCCCAAACGTTTCCGCTGGGGCGTCACTTATGTAGCCGCAAAGGGCAAGACGGGCCCTCCTGTCGCTTTCGTCCACTGCAGCGCCTCTCGCGGCGAGCTGCTGGTGGATATGCTGGTTACGCATCCGCAGCACCGGGGCTGCGGACACGGAACCTCATTGATGAGCTACGCCGAAGCCTATGGCCGCAAGCATCGCTGCGCCGTCAGCCGGCTGTTTGTTGACCGAAGCAACGGACGCGCCATGGCCTATTATCACAAGCTTGGCTATTCCGTGTTACGCTTCTGGCCTGATCTGCAATGCCATGAGCTGATCAAGCCGCTTTAAACCGCTTTAATGACGGCTGCTTTAGAAGCCGCCGAATCCGTAACCGCCGCCTTTGCCGCCATAACCTCCATAGCCGCATCCGCCGCCGCAGCCTGGAACGCCGCATCCGCATCCGCCGCCCCAGCCGCCTCCGTAGCCGCCGCCCCAGCCACCGCCCCAGCCGCCTCCCCAGAAGCCTAGTGTGCCGATAGCAAGCAGGTCAAATAAAACAAGCGGTAATATAAAGGCTTTTGTTTTAACCTTTTTTCCTTTTGACGATTTGCCTGGGGACAGATAAAGACGGTTGCCGCTTATTCTAACCAGACGTCCCGTGACGACCGCTCCGTCTCTCTTGACCGCATAAATAGATTTTCCCAAAAGCTTTTTGGCTTGTTCCCTGGAAACTTTGCCACGCATGCCGTTTCCCCCCTTCCCTGTTATCCTATAGCTTATTCGCTGGAAGGAGGGAATGCCTGTATGTTTGTCCGCTCGTGAACATTAAACGACTTTAATCGCGCATGGTCCGGTTTATCTCGCCAGGAGTGCGCCCATATTGTTTCTTGAACGCCTTAATAAAATGGCTTACGTTGCAATAGCCGACCAGCCACGCTACGTCCTTCACCTTTCGCTTACCGGAATCCAGCAGCAAAACCGCAGCCTCCATACGTTTATAAACGATATATCCGTATACCGTGTGGCCGAAGCTTTGCTTGAAGCCGGTCTTCAGTTTGTATTCATTTAAACAAACCGTCCTCGCCAAGCCGGAGATGGTCAGCTGCTCGGCATATTTTTGGTCGATGATGCCCTTTGCAAGCAACAGCCGCTCGCAATCCTCCCTTGAAAGGGGCGGATTGCCGCCGCTCCGGGAACCCATGCCGATCCTTTCATCAAAATAAACCGCCAGCAGCTCCAATATTTTTCCCTCTGTATAAATGGGGCGAAGACTTTCGCAAATCGAGCTTTCATTCAGCTGCCCATAAAGTTGCTTAATCAGCAGCTGTACCTTTGGCGAAATAACTGTCGATTTTCCAAAATCAGCGGCTGATGCATGTCTGGAACGAAAACACGAAATCATCTCCCCGAAACGCTCCCGGCCAAGGCCGATGCTCAGTCCCTCGCAATGCTGACCCGCATAAAACGAGCTGAAACAATCCTCCAAAAATCCATATTGAATCCCGCTTTCGCAGCGGCTAATTGACTGTTCGCCGGAGGAATCAGAGTAGCTCCAAGACAAGCCCCCCTCCAGACAAAAGCTGATTTGCACAAATAGGCGCGGGTCGCGCGGCTCATGAATCACTCCATTTTTTTGAAAGGTCAAATTACTCCTGCATATCGTCAAGTCGGTTGCGATATTGCTTATAATCATTGCTCCTGTGGCCGTGCCGTCGCTCAAGAAATTGGCAGAGGCATTAGTATCGTTCATTTCAGCTTCAACTCCAGAAACCGAGCAAGCTAAAATTTCGGCAGGGACGGTTTTTTTGCCCTACAACGCACTCCGCGCCGCTTGCTCGGGATTTTTACTGTCCAAAACTTCCGATCGGGATATAAAAAACTCCGCTTTGGAGCACATTTTTTTTGCTTCTGCGTTACAATTCCTAATTATGAACAGGAGAGGAGAAACGAATATGCAGGCAAACCCGCCGTTTCAAATCGGGCATGTCTTGATTAAAGTCGATAATTTAAAGGCGGCCGTCAATAACTTCACAAAACTGGGGTTTTGCGTAACCTACCCGACCAAACCGGACAAATCCGTTAATGCCATGATTTATTTTAACGACGGCTCCTTTCTGGAGCTGTTTTGCACTAATTTTGGACAGCCGCTGAATAGCCTGATGCGCCTTGTGGTGCGTTTTATGCGGATCTTCAAAAAGCCTGATGCCGGCCGTTACGACAATTATATACGCGCTGGCGAAGGCTTCAGAGATTATGCCTTGGACAGCCTCCCAAGTGACGCTTTCCAGCATAATATGAAGGTTCTGTCCTTATCGGGCTTTCATGTATACGGACCAAAACGAATGAAAAGAAAAAACGAGGACGGATCTGCTGTAAATTGGTCCATCTATTATCCCGGCAACGAAAATCTCCCGTTTTTTATGAGTCCCTATCATCCCGCAATTGTGTTGAATGATGCTATGACAGCCCATCCAAATGGCAGCGAAGGTTTTCAAGAGTTGGTCATTGCGACCACTGACTGGAATACTGCCTTTGAAAGCTACCGGTTTTTTCTCAGGCAAAGCCCACCTTTGGAAACGGGTGAAAATAGTAGTACACGCTGCTGTTTTCGGCTGGGCGATACGTTGCTTACTCTGAAAAAGGGTACCAGCGATGGTATCGAAAAGGTTATTCTAAAAAGCAAGCTGCCCTCTCCAGCAAGAACGCTTGACCCCAAGTTATCTCACGGCGCGGAGCTTGAGCTAGGCAAACAAGCGAATAACGGGTAAAACAAAAAAAGCCTTTCGCCACAGGCAACAACCTGCGGACGAAATGGCTTTTTTTAATTAAGCGTTAATTTTTTCTTTGGCGATGCCAGCCAGGGAGTTGAACGAACCGATGTCGTTAACAGCCAGGTCAGCCAGGATTTTACGGTTTACTTCAACGCCAGCAAGCTTCAGGCCATGCATGAATTTGCTGTAGGACAAGCCGTTGATACGAGCAGCCGCATTGATACGAACGATCCACAGTCTGCGGAAATCGCGTTTTTTGTTGCGACGGTCGCGGTATGCGTACATAAGCGACTTGCCAACTTGCTCCTTCGCTGTTTTAAACAGACGGTGTTTGGAACCGAAATAACCTTTTGCCAGCTTCAAAATTCTTTTGCGACGACGAGTGCGGACAAAGCCGCCTTTAACTCTTGCCATGAGTGGAAACCTCCTGTAGTTTGAATAAACTTTTTATATGGGAACTCACATTATATGCCGTGCTATTATTTCAGGTTGGAAAGACCTTGTTGCAGACGACGAACGTCGCCAGCTGCCATCAAAGGCTGACCAGCCAAAACGCGCTTCTGGCGTCCGGATTTGTGCGAAAGCAAGTGGTTTCTGTAAGCTTTGTAGCGTTTCACTTTACCAGTACCGGTAATTTTGAAACGGTCTTTCAGACTGCTGTGTGTTTTCATCTTAGGCATGTCAGTATTTTCCTCCTTAAAATTGTATCCAGCCTTTTATTGGGCGGTGTTTTTCGGTGCCAAAATCATAATCATGCTCCGGCCTTCCAGCTTGGGAGCGCGCTCGACATTGCATATTTCGGCAACTTCCTTGGATAGACGATCCAGAATTCGCTGCCCGATCGCTGCATGCGTAATTTCACGCCCCCGGAAACGAACGGAAGCCTTTACCTTGTCGCCTTCATTCAAGAACTTCACAACATTGCGGAACTTGACCTGATAGTCGTGCTCCTCGATGTTTGCGCGGAACCAAACTTCCTTAAGATCAACGACTTTCTGATTTTTGCGCGCTTCCTTTTCTTTCTTCTGTTGCTCGTAGCGGAATTTGCCGTAATCCATAATGCGGCAAACCGGCGGTTTGGCCGTTGGCGCGACGTTCACCAGATCCAGATTAGCATCAATTGCAAGCTGCAACGCATCGCGAATCGATTTAATGCCGATTTGCTCTCCGTCAGCGCCTACCAAGCGAACTTCCCTGGCCCGGATTTCATCGTTGATTTGATGTTCTCTGCTAATAACGTGCCACCTCCAAAATAGTTTTGCTTCTCAAAAATAAAAAGATGCGGGCTCATAGAACCCGCATCACATCAACGTCCATTGAAATTCATTGCATGCCGATAAAAGGCAATGCAGTTATCATTCCATGATCGCGAACCTGTCAGCCTGCGCCGAAGAGGTGAGAAGCGGGTGCTTCTGCTTTTGCGTATGTTTTAAACAGTACCAAATTAATATAACGCACTTGCCAATCGCTGTCAAGCGACTTTTTGCAAAAAGCTTTATTTGCCCTGCACCTCTTCAATGCGCACCACTCGGGTATGCTGCGTATGGCTCCAGGTTTTGTTGTTCTGTGTAAAGAAGGCATAGAAGGTAATCGGCCACCAGGAAATCAGGAAAAACGGCAGCGTAAGCAAATGGGCGTACATCTTTTTACTTTTGACCTTCTCCATCATCATGGCTGCTGGAAATTGCAGCAGAGTAGCAGTAGCGGCGACAACCACCAGCCATTTCGGGAGGTAGTCATAAACGGAATGAAAGACATTAAACGCCGGAATGGCCATATCCGCCCAGAGAAGCACGATCAGGAGAAAGCCCAGCAATGTGTTGTATACCGAAATACTGTAGATAGCGGCGTCAAACTTGGTCAGATTTCGCTCCTTGATGCCTGCCCACAGCAGCGGGAAAAAATATTTGCGCGCCACATTAAAGTGCCCTTGCATCCAGCGAAGGCGCTGGCGGGCGGATGCCTTGAACGTAACCGGCTTTTCGTCAAATACTTTGGCGTCGTAATTCAGGACGGGATAGATATTTCGCTTGACACAGCGCATGGAAAACTCCAAATCCTCTACCAGGCTCGTTGCTCCCCAACCCATATCCTTGAGCAAGGCAGAATCAAAGCACATGCCCGTACCGCCCAGAAAATTGCTCATGTTCAGGTTTGTTCTGGACAGCTGCCACAGACGGTTGCAATACCAGTAAGTGATGGCATAAGCCGCTGTGACCCAGGAATCGCCAGGATTTTTGGTATCCAGATACCCCTGAATTACTTTGTGTCCTGCGCACAAATCATCGTTCATAAGCTTCAGGAAGTCGGGATTGACCAGATTGTCGGCATCAAACATAACCACTGCATCGTATTGGCGCGGCATGCTCCAAAGCTCCTTCAGCATCCATTCAATGGCATGGCCCTTGCCCCGCAGATGATAATTGCTGCGAACGCAAGCCTTCACGCCCATGCTGCGGACGATTTGCACGGTGTTGTCGGTACAGTTGTCGCAAATGACAAAAATGTCGTAAAGCTCTTTGGGATAATCCAGATTTTTTAAATTTTCAATGAGCGCCCCTACCACCTGCTCCTCGTTATGCGCAGCGACAAGCACGGCAAAGGACTTTTGCGGCTCGTGCCGCTTGCGGGCCTTGTGCTTCATAAAGCCGAATAACGAAAGACCAAACTGGTAAACGGCGATGCAGGCCAGCGTGACCTGTAGTGCGATAAAAGCAATTGTAAAACCCATATGGCATTGCCCCCTTGAAACCCCTATTTTTGACCCCTTGCTTCTATCCCCTGACAATGTTGTTCAAAAAGTCCGCTTCCCATTATGAAGCATGCCTGTTGAAGCCGAACTTTTTGAACCCTGATTAAAAGGGGCGCAAGTTTATCCAGTGCATAGTGTGCCCTGTTTGATTTACTGATTTTCCTCTGAAACCACTACTTTGTCAAAATGGGAATTCGACTGCTTTTCACTCTTTTGAGTCAGAAAAAGGCATTGCAGAAGACCAGGGCTCTATTCCCCGCTCTTTGCTTCGTGTCTGTCTTATTCTCAACCATTTTCTGCATTTTTAGCACAAACGTCCTTGATAAATGGGGTTGAATTAAAATTAATTAATCTATACTCGTCCAGGAGGGAGAAACCCATCCATATATCTCCATAATAGCTTTTCCATTCCGCCCAGATTGTAAAACGGCAAATAATAATCGAAATTGGTATGATAAGAAGCGACAAGGAGAATTTCGTGTTTTTTGGCGTAATGAATACCGCAGAGGCCAAGATTAAAAGGAGTGGCGACATGGATCAGCGTGGTATGGTTAATGCAGATTTTTCAAAACCAGAGCTTTCTTCTAACAATTCAATGCTACAATAGAAAAAACGCGCCCAGACATGCAAAGGAGTGAATGACTCGTGAATAAACTGATACGCTGGATTATAAATAGCGAGCGCCGGGTGCTTCTGTGGGCCAACAGCCGGACGGGCAGCAGCATGCGCCATCGTTTCGCGCGCGGCTGGTTCAGCCGCGTTACACATATGGGCGGAGCTACCTTTACGCTTGCTACAGCGCTGCTGTTCGCCCTCTTGGCCCCCTCTCCCTGGAGCTCCACGGGCTGGAAATGCCTGCTGGCGGTCGTCATTAGCCATATACCTGTCGCCATAGTCAAACGGGCATACCGGCGGCTGCGGCCTTATCAGTCCATGTCAAACGTCACAACCGTTTCCAGACCGCTGCAGGACCCTTCTTTTCCATCCGGCCATACTACCGCCATTTTTGCCTGGACTGTTCCCATTATGCTGACCGCAAGCGGCGCCTGGAATCTGTTAATCATTCCGTTAGGACTTTTTCTTGCCTGCTCGGTCGGCTGGTCCCGCATGTATTTAGGACTTCATTATCCTACAGATGTAGCTGCGGGAGCATTTGTGGGCACCTTGTCCGCTATGGCCGTTCATTATTTCTGGGTTGCTCCTGTTGCCATTTGATGCGGGCCCATGCGCAAAAAAATCCTCCGGTTCCACTGAAGCCTTGCTGTGGAATGGAGGATTTTTTCGATGAATTCTAGGAATTCGCTTCGTCTTGAGGCGATGAGGCTTGGCCGTCTCCTTTTTCTTCGCCAGGAATGGATGGAAAACGAACAGACTGCGCTTCGCGTTTCCGCGTTTCCCTCTTCTCTTTCCGGTAGTGGCGCAACGCCTCTTTGCCGATGACGGCTTCCAGCCGGTAAATATTTTGACCTTTGTTCATGAACTTGCTTTCGTATTCGGTAAACACAAGATCCTCGCGCGGGCCATCCCGATGCAGATCCAGCGAGATGTTGCGCAGCACAAGCTCCATTTCGGCAAAGCTGTTTAAGGAAAACTCGAACAAGGTCAACGAATCCGTTTTAAAATGAATTTCTCCGCGCTCGTTCAAAATCTCCTTGTATTTCTCTACGAAGCGATAATGCGTCAGCCTGCGGCGGGCATGCTTGCTTTTTGGCCACGGATCGCTGAAATTCAAGTAGATGCGCTCCAGCTCTCCATGCGCAAACATGTCCTCGATTCCTTCAATATTGGCTCTTAGCAGGGCCAGGTTGGGAGGGGACGCCTCGCCTTTTTCGCTCCAGGCTAAACGGGCTTTTTCGCTGGCTCTGCGCAGCAGCTCGTCGTACATATCGACTCCGATGTAATTAATGTCGGGATTGCGAACGCTCATCTGGCTGATAAATCGCCCTTTTCCCATGCCAAGCTCAACATGAATGGGATTGTCATTGCCGAAAAAGTCACGCCATTTGCCCTTATGCGGCGCAGCGTCCAGCACAACAAGCTCGGGCTGTGCCTCCAAATTTTCGCGAATGCCTTTTCTTCCTCTTAAACGCATCGGTTACAGCTCCTCTTACATATGGATAGTCCTATTTTGACGAACATTTCCCGTCTTGTAAAGCCTCTCACTGCCAGAAAACATAATCCCCGCACACCGCGCTCCGTACCTTGCGCTCCAAACCAACATAAGCTATAATACAAAAAACTGAATTGCACATTATGCCTGTGAAGAGCATCCAACTCGGAGGCGTTTTCGTCAAGTGGACAGCCGTATTATTCGGCCGTCTCTCCTAAGTTAACCGGACCCGCCCGTTACCGCGGAACAAAGAGGATCAAGCCGTTACACAGCTTGGTCAACTTGGGTGGCACCGCGAGAGAAGCGCTCCTCGTCCCATGTGGGATAAGGGCGCTTTTTATATTTCTCTCGAAAAGGAGTGCAGCAGACATGATGGATTTGAAATGGATCAGGGAAAATGCGGAAGAGGTGCAGAGGACGGCGGATCGAAAAGGAATTGCGCTGCCGGTCGACGAGCTGCTCCGCCGGGATGAGTCGAGGCGGAAGCTGCAGCAGACGACGGATGGGTTGCGGGAGACTCGCAACAAGCTGTCGCGCGAAATCGGGCGCCTAATGGGAGCGCTGCGCGTATCGCAAGACAGCGCGGAAGCCAAACCCGGCGGTTTGGTCAAGACAGGATTGGCGCGGGATGTAAAGGACAGCCTTTTAGGAGCCGGGAAGGCGTCGGACGCAGCAATCGACGTTGACGGAGAACTGACTACGCAAAGTCTGGAAAGAAGACTTGCCGCCTGCAAGGAAGAGGTGGCTGCCGTTATTAAAGCTCTGGCAGAAACGGAGCCTCGGCTGGACGAGGCGGAGCAGCGGCTTGCGGAACTGATGGAGCTGGTACCGAACCGCGTTTCGCCGGATACGCCAATCGGCTTTAGTGATGCAGACAATCTCATACTCAAGGTAGAGGGAGAGCCGCCGGCATTTCCATTCCCGGTTCGGGATCATATGGAGCTGGGCGAGCTTCACGGCTTGATCGACGTGCCAAGAGGCGTGAGGACGGCTGGAAGCCGCCATTACTACTTGCGGGGTGCAGGCACGCTTCTGCATCGCGCCGTGCAGCAACTGGCGCTGGACCTGCTGCTCGACAAGGGCTACATGCCCATGGAGGTTCCTCTGATGGCAAGGCCCGAAGCTTTGCGGAGCACCGGATTTTTTCCGCTTGGCAAGGATCAGACCTACCGCCTCGCGGAGGAGGAGCAGTATCTCGTCGGCACCTCGGAGGTGCCGCTGATTACCTATTGCGCGGGTGAGGTGGTCAATGTGGAGCAGCCTATCCGCATGGCCGCGGCGTCGATGTGCTTTCGCAGCGAGGTCGGCTCGGCCGGACGGGATGTGCACGGGCTTTATCGCGTGCATCAGTTCGCGAAGGTGGAGCAGGTGATCATCTGCCGGGACGACGAGGCGCATTCGGAGGACCTGCTTCAGGAAATTACAGCCAACGCGGAGCAGCTGCTCCAGCTGCTGGAGCTGCCATACCGGAAGGTCGCTGTTTGTACAGGGGATATGTCGCAAAAAACCTATAAGCAATATGACTTGGAAACCTGGATGCCAAGCAGGGGCGCTTACGGCGAGACGCATTCGTCGTCGAACCTGCTCGACTTTCAGGCACGGCGCTGTAATATTCGTTATCGCGACGCTCAAGGAACGCTGAAATTTTGCCATACGCTTAACAATACAGCCGTCGCCAGCCCTCGCATTCTCATCCCTTTGCTGGAGAATCATCAACAGGAGGATGGTTCGGTTGTGATACCGAAGGCGCTGCAGCCTTATATGCGCGGCCTGGATCGGCTCATTCCGGTTAATACTCTGTGTCAATAAACGGACGGGCAGCCTTTCAAGGGGCTGTCTGATGTCTTGGAAGCTCAAACATTTTTATCCGCTTTCTCTGCTGAATCATGCTTCGTTCCGCTTGACTTTTCGGACAGCCCGCTCATTCCTGCCAGCCTTCATATGGCATAAAAAAGGACCTCTAGCCCCACTGCGAAGTGGATCGAGGTCCTTTTATATAGAACGGGGTTGCTGTCGCAACGCCCCTGCTCCCTGCTAGTTCAGCAATTGATAAGGAATCGGCGCATTGTCTCTTGCTTCCTGCTCCCACTTGTTTTCCAGTGCGGAATTGATTTTTTTGCGTGCCGATATTTTAACGTCGTGGTTGGAATGGAAATGTACGCCGGTCAGAGCCAGCAGTTCTTTCACTGTCAATTCAACTGTTACTTTTTCGTCGCCGCCGGGAACTTTAGTCATGCTCATCGAAATCACCTCGTCAGATTGTTTTTTGTTTCCAATTTATCGACAATTGATGGTTGCGGTTACATTTAGGCTATGTTAGGTATTTTTATTGTTTTGTCGCACTTTTAATATAACACACCATGTCAGGTTACGCAAGCCTAAAATGCGATTCCATTTTTATTATTTCCAGTTTTTCAATTTTCCGAACGTTCATTGACACCTTCTGTTCAAAGCATGGCTTTTCAGCTCATTTTTCGCTAAAATGGAAGGTGATTGTTTGGAAAGAAGGGAAAACGATGATAGAGCTTCAAGAGCCCCGTCAGGAGCCCCTGCTGTGGGGGGACAAAAAATTTCATACCTGGAATTATGAAATGAGGCAGCAATTCGGCGGCAAGGTTTTCAAAGTGATGCTGGACGCCGGCTTCACCTGTCCTAATCGGGACGGAACGATCGCCAAGGGCGGCTGCACCTTCTGCAGCTCCAGAGGCTCCGGCGACTTTGCGGGTCGTAGGCGCGACGATCTGGTCACCCAGTTCAACACCATCCGCGACAGACAGCATCAGAAATGGCCGGATGCAGCTTATATCGGCTATTTTCAGGCTTATACAAATACGTATGCGCCGGTCGAGGAGCTTCGGGAATATTACGAGGTTATACTTCAACAGCCCGGCGTTGTCGGCCTGTCTATCGCCACACGCCCGGATTGTCTGCCCGATGATGTAGTGGACTATTTGGCCGAGTTGAACGAGCGTACATACCTGTGGGTGGAAATGGGGCTTCAAACGATCCATGAATCAACCTCGGAGCTGATAAACCGCGCTCACGATACGGCCTGCTACCTGGATGCCGTTTCCAGACTTCGGGCGCGAGGCATTCGCGTATGCGCGCACATCATTTATGGCTTGCCGCAGGAAAGCCATGAAATGATGCTGGCAACAGGCAGGGCCGTTGCCGCCATGGATGTGCAGGGCATCAAAATCCACTTGCTGCATCTCATGTACAAAACGCCGATGGTCAAGCAATACGAAGCCGGGCTTCTTCGTTTTTTGGAGCAGGACGAATACATTGGACTTATCGCCGATTCATTGGAGTTTCTTCCTCCGGAGATGATCGTTCACCGGCTGACCGGCGACGCTCCGCGGGATTTGCTGATCGGACCTATGTGGAGCATGAAAAAATGGGAGGTGCTGAACGGCATCGACCGGGAGCTGAATCGCCGCAACAGCTGGCAAGGCAAGCTCTGGAACGGAGGTTAGTCCATGGGTTTCCTATCCGTGCTCAGCCAGGCTCACAAATGGATCGGGGAACGCGTATCGCCGGGTGATGCCGTTATTGACGCTACGGCAGGCGGCGGCGTGGACAGCCTCTTTCTGGCGGGACTCGCTGGACCATCCGGCACCCTGTATGCCTTCGATATTCAGAAGGAAGCGCTGGAGCGGACGAAGCTCCGGCTGGAGGAGCTGAAGCAGCAAGGAAAACTGCCTGCGCTGCATCTTATGCTGGATAGTCATGCGGCGATGCTTGACAAGATTGATCCCCTCCGGCACGGTAAAATTGCCGCCGTCATGTTTAATCTGGGCTACTTGCCTGGCGGAGACGAAAC
Source organism: Paenibacillus oryzae (assembly GCF_001675045.1). Classification (GTDB taxonomy): domain Bacteria; phylum Bacillota; class Bacilli; order Paenibacillales; family Paenibacillaceae; genus Pristimantibacillus; species Pristimantibacillus oryzae. The sequence goes on along the minus strand of NZ_LYPA01000047.1, from coordinate 139,066 downwards.
CGTCATTACAGAGCCTGAAGGCACTATTCTGGCATTAAATGCAGCGCTTGAACTGCTCCGTCCGGGCGGCATTATTACTTGCGTGCTGTATCCCGGCCATCCCGGGGGCGAGCAAGAAGCGCTTGCCGTGGAGGATTGGGCGGCTGCCTTGCCGCAAATGAAGGCGCAGGCCGTTCTCTACAGACAGCCGCAGCGCTCCGCCGCACCGTATTTGCTCGCAATCGAGAAGCGGCGGCCTCCCGGCTCAAGCTAAACAGCCGGCTGCGATCATTTTGGAGCGCTCGCTTGTGTTTCTGGAACAACTGCGATCAGAGGAATCATGTACGCGGCGGCCGGGACTCCTGCAAACAATCATTCGTGAACTTTTACAGAAAAGGAGCAAAACCGCTGTGGCAGTTAAAAAAATCGAGCATCTGGGCATTATGGTTTCCAATCTTGACAAGTCGCTCCCGTTTTACGAAAATGTGATAGGACTGAAGCATCTATACACGATGACGCATACTAACGGCGTAATCAGGCTGGCTTTCCTGGCATTCGCCGACTCTTCGGAAACACAAATTGAATTGGTGGAAGGATATAATCCGGAGCTGCCTGCCGAAGGCAAGGTGCATCATGCCGCGTTTACGGTTGATGATATCGAAGCCGAATTTTTGCGCATCAAAGAGCTGGACGTGCCGCTTCGCGACACTGAAATTACAACGCTTCCGAATGGCGCGCGCTATTTTTTCCTGTACGGGCCGGACGGAGAATTGCTGGAGTTGTTCCAGCCGGGGAAAACATCATAGAAATCAACAACAGATAAGGGAGAGAGCAACATGACAACTGTTAAAGCATACCCGCTTCAATTCAAGGCCGAGATGAAAGAAAGAATCTGGGGAGGCCGCGCGCTGGAGCAATATGGTCTGGAGCTGCCGGAGGGCGCAATCGGTGAAGGCTGGATGATCGGCGACCATCCTAACGGCATTACCAAGGTGATTAATGGCGAGCTGGCGGGACAAGGCTTGGATCAAATTCGGGAGCAATTCGGCCGCGAATGGTTCGGCAGCCGGGGCTTCTCGGAGAAAAACGGGCGTTTTCCCCTTCTTATCAAGCTGCTGGACTGCAACGATGACTTGTCCGTACAGGTTCATCCAACCGACAGCTACGAAGGGCTGCCTGCGGGCGAGCTGGGCAAAACCGAAATGTGGTACATTCTGGACGCCAAACCAGGCGCAAAAATTATTTACGGCTTAAAAGAAGGCGTAGACCGCGCATCCATGGAAGCCGCGATTGCAGAAGGCCGCATTACCGACACCTTGCAGGAGATTACCGTACAGGCAGGCGAGGCCTTCTACATTCCAGCCGGCACTGTGCATGCTCTCTGCTCCGGCGTTCTGGTCGCGGAAATTCAACAAAATTCCGACACGACTTATCGTCTGTACGATTACGACCGTCCCGGACTAGACGGCAAGCTGCGCGAGCTTCATATTGAAGATTCCCTGAATGTTATTGCCTATGAAGGCGCAGGCGCTCAGCGCATGAAAACAGACGGCGTTAAACACGGAGAATGGCTGACCATTGCTTCTTCGCCGTATTTCCTGGTTGAAAAAGGCGTGGTTGCCGGTACAGTAGCCCTGTCTACTTCTCCCGAAAGCTTTGTTATTCTCGTTATTGCCGATGGCAACGGCAGTCTCAAATGGGACGGCGGCGAGCAAGCCGTCAAAGCCGGAGAATGCTTCCTGCTTCCTGCCACGCTTGGGGCCTATGAGCTCTCCGGCAATTTAACCGTACTGCGCAGTATTGTGCCTGAATAAAAGAATAAAGGCTTAACATAAGCAAATACCCCCGCATAGGTCATCGCCTGGTCTGTAACAGCCAGAATGACTCATGCGGGGGTTTTACTTTGCCCTATCCGTCAGTCGTTAAGAAATAGCGGCCCAGTATGCTCGCGGTTTGGGCTTGCTGTCGCTCTGATCCAGCGCATATAACATAACCAGCAGCGATTCCGAGTCGCATGCCAGCTCGCCGGTACTCAAATATTTGCCGAGATCGAACGGCAGCTTCTCCATGACGGCATGTTTTTGCAGCTCTCGTTCACGCAATCCCAATGAGGCAAAATCGCCCGATATCGTATCCGGTTGATCAGACAGCTTGCGCACCCATTCTCCCCACTCCGGCTTTTCCATGGTCCGCTCCCACCAGGTTTTGCGGGGCTTATAATGATGATTGAGGAAATAATCGTATTTCATCAGTCCCAGCACAACGTCAAGACGCAGCTCGGCCCCGTCTCTTAAAACGCCGTTGCGCCTTAGCGTTTCTCCATCCATTCCCGCAGCCAGACTATTCAAATAGTCCCAGAGCCTTGAGAATAAATCTTCAAGCTGGTGTCCGATTCTGGACCAGTCCCGGCTCTCCCAATAATCGCCGAACAGCTGGAAAAAATCAAACGGTGAAGCAAACACATGATCGACCAGATAAAGCAGCGTATGATCCAATCTATGGCTATTCCAATATTTTTCCAATACATCCTCAACGCGCTTGATTCGCACAATATCGGCAAACGGCATCAGCTCGTTGCCCAACATCTCGTATGGCGCGCGATCCATATAGATGTAGCCCCATTTTTCAGCTTGAAGCCGCAGGCCCGTACCTCGCAGCATCTTCAAAAACCCAAGCTGAAGCTCCTCTGGACGAAGCTCGAATACATCATTAAAGGTACCCCGAAACGTATCATAATTTTCCAGCGGCAAACCGGCAATCAAATCCAGATGCTGATCAATTTTGCCGGACTCCTTCACCTTGGTAACCGTCCTCACCAGCTTGGACCAATTTTGACGCCGCTGCACGGCCAGATTGGTTGGATCATTGGTGGATTGAACGCCAATTTCAAAGCGGAATATACCGGGAGGCGCATGCTCCGCCAAATAATCAAGCACCTCGGGACGCATAATATCCGCCGTTATTTCGAACTGAAAAACGCAGCCCCCGTGGTTTTCGATCAAAAACTGAAACATTTCCAGCGCATAGTCCCTTTTGATATTAAAGGTGCGATCCACAAATTTAATCAGCTTGGCTCCTTGATCAATCAAATACAAGATATCGTCCTTCGTTCGCTGGATATCAAAATAACGGACGCCAACCTCGATGCTTGAGAGGCAAAACTGGCAGCTGAACGGGCAGCCCCTGCTCGTCTCAAAATAAACGACGCGTTTGCCCAAATGCGGCAAATCCTCCGCAAAACGGTGCGGCGAAGGCAGCTCATTCAAATTAAGCTTGGGCCGGGGCGGATTAATGATGATTTCCGCGCCCTCCGCGCGTTGCTTTCGGTAAGCAAGGCCAAACACCATATGAAACTTGGAGTCTCCCTCCAATTCCTGAAGCAGATGGTGGAAGGTCTCTTCCCCTTCCCCGGCCACAATAAAATCTACATCAACAAGCCGCTCCATCCACTGTTGGATATCATAGCTGACCTCTGGCCCGCCCAGCACGATCTTTAGCTCCGGCTTAATTTTGCGCAACATGTTGACGACAGTAATGGTCTCTTCAATATTCCAGATGTAACAGGAAAATCCGATGACATCGGGTTCCTTAGCGAACAAATCCGACACAATATTCATCGCCGGGTCTTTAATGGTATATTCTGCAATTTCGATATCAAAGTCATGCTCGCTATAGGCCTTCAAGCAGCGCAAAGCAAGCGAAGTATGGATGTATTTGGCGTTTAACGTCGACAGGACAACTTTCATAAAAGATTCTCCCCGCTTTTGCATTTTGTATAGCGAGCATATTATATACCAATAACCCAAGATGGACAAATCATTCCGGCCATGCACCAAAAAACGACGCCAGCTTAAAAGCAGACGCCGCATATTATTACATGCAATGGAAAGCCATATTCGCCGCCGGCCATGACGCTAGTCATGACCCGTAATGGGAAGCGGACTTTTTGAGCAACCTCATTCAAATAAAAGCTCAAAAAGTCCGGTTCCCAGTACCAAGAAGATGGCTTGAAGCTAGAAATCGAGGACCGGAGCGTAGTGGGAGCTACGTGAGGACCGGAGATTTCGGCTGAAAGCCATATTCAACGCCGGCCATGACGCTAGTCATGACCCGTAATGGGAAGCGGACTTTTTGAGCAACCTCATTCAAATAAAAGCTCAAAAAGTCCGGTTCCCAGTACCAAGAAGATGGCTTGAAGCTAGAAATCGAGGACCGGAGCGTAGTGGGAGCTACGTGAGGACCGGAGATTTCGGCTGAAAGCCATATTCAACGCCGGCCATGACGCTAGTCATGACCCGTAATGGGAAGCGGACTTTTTGAGCAACCTCATTCAAATAAAAGCTCAAAAAGTCCGGTTCCCAGTACCAAGAAGATGGCTTGAAGCTAGAAATCGAGGACCGGAGCGTAGTGGGACCTACGTGAGGACCGGAGATTTCGGCTGAACGACATATTCAACGCCGGCCATGACGCTAGTCATGACCCGTAATGGGAAGCGGACTTTTTGAGCAACCTCATTCAAATAAAAGCTCAAAAAGTCCGGTTCCCAGTACCAAGAAGATGGCTTGAAGCTAGAAACTGAGTAGCGGAGCGTAGTGGAAGCTACGTGAGCAACGGAAGTTTCGGCTGAAAGCCATATTCGACGCCGGCCATGACGCTAGTCATGACCCGTAATGGGAAGCGGACTTTTTGAGCAACCTCTCTAGAATCTTGTTTTTAGGTACATTTGGTCTTGCAACTGCATGTCTATAACGGAATGGCGAAGCCTCCACTTGCCTGCTTCGATTTGAGAGACTTCATTCGTCGCAAAGCCACGAGGCTTAAAGCTGTAATCGCGAACAAAGTCGATTGCCACCTGGATGCGCTCCTTCGGCAGCATGCGATGCAGCTCGTGACCCAGATTAATGCTCCATAGACGAAGCTCGACTTCGGCGGCAGAGCCATTGTAAATATAGAATCGGGGATCAATCGTTGCGCTCAGCACAAGCCAGCCTTCCCCGTCGCGTTTGGCCTCCCAATTCGAAAATTCAGCTCTGCCATAATTCGTTGACGCATATCCGAACTCATCTTTCAAAAGCTTTTCAATGGTAGAAAGCGGTGCATCTGCCAAAGTTGCCGGGAGCCGCGGCTCCAGAAAGGCGGCGTCTTTAATCAATGTTTCCGTGACCGTATCATAAAGAATGGATGCATGAAGAACGGATACCGCAAAATTCAGCTGCGCTTGCGTATTACCGATGCCGCTTGTCGTTATGCCTACCAAATTCCCGTAGGCGTCAAACAATGCGCCGCCTGAGCTGCCATGGTCGATAGGCGTATTGATTTGCAAATAGCGAACGCCTTCTTCATAACGCGTATTGCTGACAATGCCTTCTGAGATCGTATTTTGCAGACCCTGCGGACTGCCTATTGCATAAATCTTGCTGCCTTTGGAGGGCGTTGAATAATTCAGGCTTACATAATTAAGGTCAATAGGGTCTTCTGTAGTAATGATGGCCAAATCGGTTTGTTCATCCCAGGCAACAATGCCTTTAATTTTGATTTCATCAGAATAAATAGAATAAGCCGTCGCCGATGTTGCGTCCTCAATAACATGGTAGTTGGTCAAAATGAGATGATCGCTGATCACAACGCCGCTTCCTTGAGCATTGTTGGTCATAATCATGACGACGCTTTCGTCGAACATCGACGCAATTTCTTCCCCTGTCATCACTACGTCAGCTGTCTGGTCGATCCATTCGGTTTCGTCATCCGTCTCTTCTTCCTCGGCCATGGAGAAATCCCACGTCTGCAGTTTAACTGCGTTTTTTGCCGCATCCCAGCTAACATCAATAAAAAGCTTCTCCGCGATAAAACGGACAGGAATGTAGACGACGCCATTTTTAACGGCAGGGGCTGCCGGAGCCTGCAGAGTTGCGCCATTAACAATGGCTTTTGTCCCTCCAACCGAAATAGATACCGTTACATCCAAGTCGCGGATAATGATTGTTCCGCTCTTCGTCTCGTAAACAGAAGTAACGCCCAATACATCTAGCACATCTTTCATTGGCGCCATAACGATACCGTTTTCCTTATAAATGGGAGCCGACAGCTGAATGCTCTGATTATCCACCAAAAGCTGAATGCTTTGCTGCTGCGCCGTTGCTGCTGAAGCAACGTTTCCCAGGGCAGGCGCAAGAGGACTTAGCAGCAAGCCCGCTGCCAGCACCGTGCTTACAGCAGCCTTATTCCAATTTCCTGTAGTCATTGTATCTCTAACCGCCTCTCCTTCATTTTCCAACTCTATCATTACCAATTTATCCTATCATTCCGGCTCTATTATTGTCTATCTGATCTTTCCATATCTCTGTAACAAAAAAACCTCTATGTGTTCACCTAAAAAAGGTGTTTACATAGAGGCTGTGACAAAAGCTTCAACATAGCATTACGCCAATGGTTTTACCATTACTGTGTAAAGCGTTCCGCTAACAGGCAGCTTGCCGTCCTCGCGATAGCCCTGCCTTTGATAGAGGGAAGCGGCCTTTTCATTATTAGGCTCTACAATTAGAGAAAGGCGCTTGCAGCCGCTTAACTTGCCCCGGCGCTCAAAAGCAGCCAAAAGTCCTTTGGCAACTCCTTGTCCTCTATAATGTTCTGCAACTGCCACCGAATCCAGATAAAAATCGCCTGGCGAGCATTCTGCAACTAGCTGCTCCGCAGCCTGCGAGCCATACAACTCTTGCAGTCTTTTCTTGATAGGTTCATCCAGCCTTTCGGCATCGGAGCCGGAATAACAAATCAGCATGCCTGCGATGCGGCCGTCCCTGCGATCAACCAGCATATTGGAGTAGCTGAGGCGGTTGTTATCCTTAGCGATCCAGTCCCGCAATGCGGCTTCAGTCTCTTCCTGATTTGTCGACCCGGACAACGTATAGGCAATCGAGCCGATAGCCGACAACAGCATGGGAAGAAGCTCGTCCGCATCCTGCGGACGAGCCTCGCCAATGATTCCTGTCATAAGAATGTTCCTATTCAGCCGGCGGCGTAAAGCTGCGGCCTGCAAATTCGGCATCCAGCATATAAAACGCGTTGCTGTCCTTCTCAATACGCTTCAGCTTGTTGATAATGCTGTCGAACAAAGCTTCTTCCTCAACCTGCTCGTCAATGAACCATTTCAGGAAGTTGATTGTTGCATGCTCGCGTTCGTTCAGTGCGATATCGGACAGATCATAGAAACGTTTTGTATTTTGCTGCTCATGCTTGTAGCCCTGCTGGAATGCATCCAGCATGGAGGAGTATTCGTTGTTTGGCTCAGGCAGCGCGTCAAGCGTGGCGCGGCGTCCCCGGTCATTCAAAAATTTGTATATTTTCATCGCATGGAATCGCTCTTCCTCTGCTTGCACAATAAAGAAGTTGGCGAATCCGTCCAGGCTGTCGCCGGAGCAATAGGCCGCCATGGCCAGATAAACGTGAGCAGAGTAAAATTCAAAGTTCATTTGATCGTTTAACGCTTTTGCCAGATTATCATTCATGGAAGGCACCTCGCTTATGTGTTATATTGCCATCTTATCACAAAAACAAGAGACGGCAAAAGCCCGCCTCTTGTGCTCACTTGCATTAGGGTACGACTTACATGCTATTTGACCTTAATCCATTCTTTTTTTCAGCTTTTTGAGCACAGCCTGATGCGAGGCCGCGCTGATATAATCCGAACCCACCATAATCAGGCATTGGCTTCTGCAGGTTTTACATTTTCCCAAACAATCCTTCTTTTTACGCTTAAGCTCCGGATAATCCTTCTTTAGCGCCTTGTTAAGCTGTTTGGACCCGTTATCCCAGTTCCGTCTGCACAACTTGACCTTCTCCGGTTTTTTTCCCATTTATTCAGGAAGCCGCCTTCAACAGCTCGACGCCTTTTTGCAGCTGCGTATCTTCACGGATCAGCTTTTCCCGCAGCAATTCGGTTAGCCGGTAACCCGTTTTGTCATTAAACTCTCCTGTTGCGTCCAATCCTTCATCGCTCTGGAACTTCTTCAGCGCGGCTTTGGTTTCTTCGTCGAACAGTCCCTTTAGCCCTGTCTCCTCATAACCCAATGCCTGAAGCATGGCTTGCAGCGCCGATACGTCGTCGCCGTAGCTGCCGATTGCAAGCTTTGCTCCCAGCGGCAGCGGACGAAGCGTGGCGAAGGCCGGCAGTTCAACCTTGTAATCCGGCGTAACGCCCTGCTTGTTGATCCAGGCGCCGCCCGGCGTTTTCCATTGCGCCTCCGTCAGAATCAATACGGAACCGTCCGGGTAAGAGAAAAACTGCTGGACTACGCCTTTGCCAAAGGTTTGTTTGCCAACGATTTTGAACCCCGCTGATTCCTGCAGCGCCGATGACAGCACCTCGCTTGCGCTGGCGGAGTATTCATTGACCAGTACAACGACGGGAAGCTTCCATTCCTCCTTCTGGTTGGATACCAGGCTGACGGTGCGGCGTTCCTCTTTATATACGATATCCAATATTTTTTTGCCCTTCGGAATCATGACGCTGGCTATTTCCTGCGTCGAATCCAGCAGTCCCCCGGGGTTGGAACGCAAATCCAGGAGCAAGGACTTGAGCTCTCCGCTTTCCTTCAGCTTCGCCAGCTCCTCCTTGAATTCAACAGCGGTATTTTGGCCAAAACGGGTTATGGTCACATGGCCTATCCCGTTTTCCAGCATTTCCGAGGTTACAGTATGGATAGGAATGGCAGCGCGTTTCAGCGTCATTTCAATCGGCTCGCTTCCGCTGCCGCGTAAAATAGTTAACGTTACGGCTTCTCCTTCTTCCCCTCTGATGAGGCCTAGCAGATCCTGCAGCGATTTCCCCTGAAGCTCCACGCTGTCAACGCCGCTGATAATATCGCCAGGCAGCAGGCCGCCCCGTTCGGCAGGGGTGTCCTTGAAAACAGATTGAATAATGAAGAGGTTTTCCTCCTGGCGGATCTCTGCGCCTATGCCGTATACCTGGCCTTCATAGGATTCTGTATATTGCTCTCCCTTTTCTCCCGCCAAATATTGCGAATAAGGGTCCTCCAGCGAAGCGGTCATGCCTTGAGCCGCCCCGTTAATGAGCTGAGTTGGAGTAGCGCCGTCCAAATAATCGTTCAAAATGCGATTGTAGGCATTGCTCAGCTGCTTGAACTCCGGTTCTTTTGTAATGGGGTATCGGGCCCCGCCGAATAACATCCCCAAAACAAAACCTGCCAGCAGCAGTACAACGGCCCCGATAGCGTACCATACGCCGGAGGGCTGCTTTCGAATTTGCGCATCATTGATGTTCATGTCATGATCTCCTTGTATGAAAGCTGAATTTTCGCTACAATCAACCTATTCACCGCACGCACAGCTACAGAGAAACTGCTTTATGCATGGGAGAGGAGCTTTTCCGCAGTATGTACAAGTTGATTGCAATTGATGTAGACGACACTCTGCTGAGGGATGATTTGACCGTAAGCGAAGGCACCAAAAAGGCCATGGAAGCCGCGATCGCAAAAGGGGTGACGGTTACGCTGGCTACCGGGCGCATGTTCGCTTCAGCGCAAAAAATTGCCAAGCAGATTGAACTTAATGTACCTATTATTACTTACCAGGGCGCTCTCGTCAAAACACTGCTCGACGGCCAGGTTTTATATGAGCGCAACGTGCCGACGGACGCAGCGGCCGAGCTGTATGACTACTGCCTGAAGCATGGCCTCCATTTGCAAGTGTACGTCAACGACGTGTTGTATGGAACCGAGGATAACGATAAAATTAAAGCCTATTCCGCCTTGTCCAAAATCCCTTACAGGATTCAGGAGGACTATAGCGCATTAATTACGCAGCCGCTGAACAAGCTGCTTATCATTGACCAGCCTGAGCGGCTGGACCAGATCGCGCTGGAGCTGCAGCCGCTAATCGGCGATCGGGTGCATATGACCAAATCAAAAGCTCATTATTTGGAGTTTATGCATAAGGAAGGCACAAAAGGCCATGCCCTGCAATTTATGGCAGAGCATTTGGGCTGCTCCATGGATGAAACCATCGCCATCGGCGATGCATGGAACGACCGCGAAATGATTCAAGCCGCCGGCTTGGGCGTTGCGATGGCAAATAGCGTCGACAGCTTGAAGGAGCTGGCGGACTACGTGACCTTATCCAATAACGAGGACGGCGTAAGACACGTTATCGAAAAATTCGTGCTGCCCGAGAATTAAGAAAAAAATTAAAGAAAACCAGCCCTGCGGAGAAATGCCGCAGGGCTGATTTGTGCAAAGGAGGAAAAAATATGAATCCTGGCAATTGTCCGCTATGCGGCGGGAATAACCATTGCGCAGCCGAAAAGCTGACCCCAGGAGAAGAGACGGCAAGCCTGGATTGCTGGTGCTTCCACGCTTCAATACCAAAAGAGCTGCTTGCCCGCATCCCTGCGGAGCAGCGGGGCAAAGCCTGCGTATGCGGCAGCTGCGTCCAAAGCTTTCTAGACGGGGATAATGCCCCCCAATAGAACCCACTTAGTCTCGTTTCGCACAATGGCCACAGCCTGCAGCCTACAGCCTGACAACGGCAGGCTCGGGTGCCGATACCGTCTCTCGCTTGTCTCCCGAAGGCATCATAATAATGGTATCGCAGATTGCTTCGGCATCCTCGCGGTCATGGGTCACCAGGATGGAGGTTATGCCCGTCTGGCGCAGCAATTGCTTTAATTCCCTCCGAATGCTGGCCTTTAGGTCGGCATCCAAATTGCTGAACGGTTCGTCCAGTAGCAGCAATCGGGGCCGTGGAGCCAGCGCGCGGGCAAAGGCGGCACGCTGCTGCTGTCCTCCGCTCAGCTCGTGCGGATAACGTTTGGCGAAATCCTCCAGCCTAACCATCCCCAGCATCTCCCCCACTACTTTGCGGCGTTCAGGTCTGCTCATGCCGCGCAGGCCAAAAGCGACATTCTGTCCCACCGTCATATGGGGAAACAGCGCATAATCCTGAAACACCAGTCCAACTCCCCGGCGTTCCGGCTGGACAAAGACGCTGCCGCCCGCCATTAACGTGCCGCCAATGGCAATCCTTCCGTCCAGCGGAGCGTCCAGGCCAGCGAGCAGCCGCAGCAGCGTGCTTTTCCCGCTGCCGCTAGGACCAAGCAAGCCGGCGGTTTGTCCTTTTTCAAGACTTAATGAAAACCCGTTAAATACATTATCGCGACCTCCGCCATAGGCATACCGCAAGCCGCTAACCTCTACATACGCCATCTAGCTCTTCCTCCTTCCCAGCCAATGGTAGAGACAAACGGACCCTATCCCCAATGCAATAATCAAAAGTGAAGGAAGCGCCGCTTGATGAATTTGCTCGTCGCTGGCATATTGATACGCTTTTGTCGCCAGCGTGTCGAAGTTAAAGGGACGCAGCAGAAGCGTTAGCGGAAGCTCCTTGACCACCTCTAGAAAAACCATAATGCCCCCTGCCAGCACGGCTCCTTTCACAAGCGGCAAGTCCACCTTAAAAAAAGTCGCCGTCATGCCGTTGCCCATTGTTCTTGAGGCTTCGCTGTATTTGTTGCCGATCCGGTCGAAGCCTGAATCCATCGCATTGTACCCAACCGCGAGAAAGCGAATGCTATAGGCAAACACTACCATTACAAGCGACATGCTGAGCACCAGCTTGTTGTGGCCAAGCCCCAGTGCGGCATAAACGCCGGCCAACCTTTTATCCACGGACAAAAAAACGGCCAATACGCCGATGGACAATACAGCGCCTGGAATGGAATAACCCATCGACAGAAGCCTGCCGACAGTTAAGGAAAGCGGACTTCTCCATTGGCGGTTCACATTGCTCGCAACAACGGCAAAAAACATAGTAATAACGACAGTAAAGCAGGATACAAGCAGCGTATTGGACAACATGCCGACAAATTTTTCATTCCAGACGTCCTCAAACGTCCACCATGCCCAAATCAGAAGCTGGACAACCGGTAAAAAAAATGACAGCAGAGCTATAAAGCTGCTAAAAATAACTGCAAGCCAGGCCACAGGCCCTTTGAGTTTTCGCCGCGTAAGCGGCACGCTCCGATTAGCGGGAATATGATATCGCTTGCGCCTTCTCAGCAGCCGCTCGATAACAAAAATACCGATAATCAAAGCCATAAGAGACGCGGCAAGCCGGAGCGCGGAATCAATATCGTACATCCCGAACCAGGTTTTGAAAATAGCCGCCGTAAACGTCTGAAGCCCAAAATGCTTAGAAACGCCGTAATCGTTCAGCACCTCAAAAGCGACCAGGCTGGCTCCCCCGACGACAGCCCCCGTTGACAACGGCAATGCTACGCGAAAAAAAACCGATAACGGATTCCTTCCAAGCAAACGTGCGCTCTCAACAAAGGATGCGCTATGCTTTTCCAGAAAGGAACGCACCATCAAATAGACATATGGAAACAGGAACAAGGAAAAAATGATGATTGCGCCTTTCATCGACATCACGTCAAAATAGTTCTGATTAACGGCTACCCCCATCTCCCTGAGCCAGGTTTGAACACTCCCTGTATAACTCAGCATAGAGCTGTACGTGTAAGCAGCGATATAAGGCGGTATCGCAAGCGGAAGCAGAAAAACAAAACTAAAAAAACGGCGCAGCGGGTAGTCGTAGGCAACGGTTAGCCATGCCAGCACAATCCCGGCAAGGGAAGCCAGCACGACGGTTCCGCCAGTCAAAAGCAGCGATTCCAGAGCATAATCCAGCAGCATGTATTCGGTGATGTGCGCCCAGTTTTCACCCGGCTTGCCTAATAAACCCGCCAAAATGTAAAGTGACGGAAGCAGGGCCAATACGGCCCCGATTCCGCTAATTACGCTCCAAGCGCCGAATCTTTGTTTCCATCTGCGCAGAAGCAATGTCTTCATCTCTTATTTCCAGCCGCTTCTGTTCAGCAGCTCTGTTGCCGCCTTGTTGTTAACTCCGAGCTGGGCATATTGAATGTCTTGCGTCTTGAACTGGCCCCATTCCTTCAATAGCTGCGGAAGCTCTGCTGCCGGATTGACCGGAAATTCAAAGCTGCCGTTTGTCAGCATTTCCTGGCCTTCCTTGCTAGTCATATATTCCGCCAGCTTAAGCGCATTTTCCTTGTTTTTGGCGTGAGCGGCAAGGCCGATGCCGCTAATATTGAGGTGAGTGCCTGTCGTTTCCTGATTCGGGAAAAAGACGCCGATATTTTCCGCCACCTTCACTTCTTCCGCATCCTTGGAATGAAGCATCTGGCCGACGTAATAGGTATTCATAATCGCTACATCCGCAATGCCAGCCGCAAGCGCTTTTGCCTGGTCGCGGTCTCCGCCTTCGGGATCGCGGGCGAAGTTGGCGACAATGCCTTTTGCCCATTCTTCCGTCTTGGCTTCTCCGTTTAATTCAATAAAAGAAGCAATAAGCGACTGATTATACATATTCGTGGAGGAACGCGCCACTACCTTGCCCTTCCACTGTGGTTCAGCCAATGCCTCATAGGTTGATAGCTGCTCCGGCTTAACACGATCCTTTGCATACACAATAACGCGCGCTCGGGAGGCCAGCGCTACCCAGTTGTTATCCTTGTCACGGAATTTCTCCGGCACATTGGAGAAAAGAGTCTCCGATTCGATTGGCTGAAGCACGCCGCTTTCTTTTGCATAGTTCAGAACCCCGCCATCCACTGTAATGAAAAGATCTGCTTCCGAGCTTTCTCCTTCACGCTTCATGCGCTCCACAAGCTCTTCCGCTGTTCCTTTAATCTCATTCACAGTAATACCGGTTTCTTTCTCGAACTGATCGAACATGGCGAAGTCGATATCATAATGCCGGGCCGTAAACACATTAACAACCCCGCTCTTTTCCGGCTTCGCCGTCGCTTCGGCGGAAGCACTCGGCGAGGCGCCGTTAGTCCCGCTGTTATTTTCACCCTTGGTCCCGCCATTTGTACCGCCGCAGCCTGTTACGATGACCGCTGCGGACAAAAAGGTCAAAACCCCCGCTACTATCTTGTTCCTCATTTCAAGTCCCTCTCATTTCTCTCTTCTTTTTTTGATAATGAATATCATTACCGAATATTGTATCCAACAAAAATGAGAAAACACTGTGAAAATGAAAAAAAATTATAGCGGAATAAAAAGCCGTGCCGTTGTTCCCTGCCCCAGCTTGCTGTCAAGGGTCAAGCGGCAGCCGCTGCTTTCGGCAAGGCGTTTGGCGATTGGCAAGCCCAGGCCGTATCCCGACTTGCCGCTGCGCGCCTTGTCCGCTCGGTAGAAGCGGTCCCAGACATGGGGCAAATCCTCATCCGAAATACCGATGCCTTCGTCAGTAATAGCGATAATAGCTTCACTGAAGGCAATAGAGCCTGCAACTTGTATGGTTCGGCTTTTCCCTGAATATTTGACCGCATTGTCCAGCAAAATGTTAAGAATTTGCTCCAGATGAGCTTCGTTAACCGCAGCCTCCAAGCCTTCAACCCGCTCCGCGGATACCTGGATATGAAACTCGGGATGTACAACGGCTGTCCGCCAAACCGCCGATTGAATCATCCCTGCAAGATTGTTGCACGGCACAACATTTCCAAGCGTTCCATCGGGCGTCTCTGCGCGGGATAGCAGAAGAAGCTCCTCGACCAGCCTTTTGAGACGCAGCAGTTCCTCCGTTGAGCTCTGAAGCGACTGGTTCAGAACCTCAGCATCATTTTTCCCCCAACGCTGCAACATATGAAGGTGGCCCTCCATAATGGCAATAGGCGTGCGCAGCTCATGGGAAGCATCCTCCACAAATCGCTTTTGCTGTCGAAAAGACTGCTCCACCTGATCCATCATATCGTTAAACATCATTTTGAGCGCAGCTACATCGTCCCTTGCACCCTCCAAGGGCATTCTTTCTTGTAAGCCTTTTTGTTTGACACGGCTGATTGTTTCGTTCATCACTCTCAGCGGATTAATGAGAATACGGGCAAGCAGCCGGCCTCCTATCACACTGAGCATAAGCGCAATGGCGCCGCAAGCCAGCATGATTCGGTTTAAGATGCTGATCAACCGGTTGATGTCCCCCATGCTTCGAACCATTTCAACGGTGCCTTTAAACTGAAAAACGGTTAATGGGCTCGCCATAACAAGCATGCCGTCTTTAACGCTTGCAGACTGGTTCCCTTCTGCTCGGCTTGCCCCGGAAATCCATGATTGCGGCATATTGTCAGCTACTGTTACGATGGGTTCTCCCTCATCACTCCATATGCGGATCATGCCGTTGCGAACATTAGCCTTGTCAAGATGAGCCTGAATCGCGGAATAATGCTCCGGCTTCATCGTGATTTCCTTCGCAAGAAGCACATTCAGCAGCTCTTTCATGTCATGTTCAATGCGTTCTTCCTCCTGATTAACCATCCATTTCTCGACAAACCAGAATTGCGCTAAACTGCTTGCGGCGAACAAAAGAAATAACAGCAGCGAGGACCAAAGCGTCAGCTTCCAGCGTATAGGAAGTGCGGCGTAGCCGTTGCGAAGTCTGTTCATTTGCGCATCACATATCCAATCCCGCGCACAGCCTGAATCAAGCTAGGATTATCCTTGGCATCAATTTTGTTCCTCAAGTAACGAACATATACATCTACTACGTTGGTATCAACTGCTGCTTCAAACCCCCATACGGTATCCAGCAGTGTTTCCCTGGACAACACCCGATTCACATTTTTCATAAGCGCCTCCAGCAAGGCAAACTCCCGCTTGGTCAGCTCCACCGGATTTCCGCCTTTTGTGACTAGCCGTGAATCAGGATTTAACAGCAAATCCCCACAAGCATAGGTTATGTGTCCCCCCGCCTCTACAGCCTCCTGCCTGCGAAAGATAACTCGAATTCTTGCCAAAAGCTCTTCAATTGCAAATGGCTTGGGCAAATAATCATCCGCTCCGCTATCCAGGCCGGATACACGATCATGAATACTATCTCGCGCCGTAATCATCATAACCGGCGTTTGCTTCATGGTACGAATCTCTCGGCAAATTTCCAGCCCGCCTCTTTCGGGAAGCATCAAATCAAGCAGCACAAGATCCCACTCCCCCGCCATCGCCAGCTCAAGTCCAGTTTGCCCATTGCCCGTGACAAAAGCATAAAAACCTTCGTGTCTCAATTCGAGCTCCAAAAATCGGGCCATATTGATTTCATCTTCTATTATTAATATCCGCTTCAAGGAAGTTCCTCCTAAACAAGCAGCTGCCTGTTATCCAAAATCGTTATTCTCATTTTAATGATAAGCATTCTCACCGTCAAATGGAAAAGACGCGTAAAAAAGCCATAGCCTGAGATGAACTCTCCTGCCATGGCCTCTATTCAAGATGGATATGCCGTTTAATCATCAGGATACCGCTTTATTACCCTGTTTTTTGCAATTGCCGTTATCGCAGTTTTTATAATAGCCCATAAAATCAAGCCGATGGTCCAGCACCTTAAAGCCATACTCCCGCTCCACGCGTTCCTCCAGCTCCGTCAGCCAATCATCTTTAATTTCCTCAAGCGAGCCGCATTTCTGGCAAATGAGGTGATGGTGCATATGCTCATGCTCCTCGCCCCGCAGATCATAACGGGCAACGCCGTCGCCAAAGTTCATTTTGGCTACGATTTGAAGCTCCGCCAGCAGCTCAAGCGTCCGGTAAACGGTTGCCAGTCCGATTTCCGGAAATTTTTCCTTTACAAGCATGAATACATCTTCGGCGCTCAAATGCTCTTTTTCGTTTTCCAGCAGCACTCTAACGATGATTTCCCGCTGCGTTGTCAGCTTGGAACCATTTTCCATCAGACTGCGTTTTATTTTGTCGATTTCGGCAGATACATTCATACACCAAACCCCCTTGATGCTGGCAGCACTATATGTGAAGGCAACATATTAGAATCATTCTAATCTAATGGTATGTCATTTTCGCTCATAAATCAACAGGAGACATCAAAATAGATAAACCTCTTTGACATTATTTCCACATTCATCCTGCACATGCATGAGCCAACCTTACACCTTATTCGTCCTTATGCCTCCATTTTCCTCCTTTTGCTTGAAGGGCCGCAGTGAGGTTTTTCACACTAAACGGTTGAGGATTGCTCGTATACTTTGTGGAAAATGCTGCTTTTGTCCAGCATTATCAGTATTGTTCACTGTTCACATGCCGAAATGTTCATGGATGAAGCAATGTTTCACTAAAAAAGAAAGAGTTCGCATGTTACTATCAAAAATATTGAAAGCGTTTTCTGTAACGCGTTTCAAAAATACTAAAGGAGGGTCGGCGACACGTTAGCATCCAAGTGAACAACTATATAAAAGAGGAGAGGTTAGATGAAAGCCGAACGTTGGAAGAAAATAAAAAAGAGTATAAGAAAGCCGCTGCTGCTTTTGTTTGCAGCCAGCTTGATGACCAGCTTGTTCCCGCCAGCCCCCCCTGCAATCGCAGCGGATAACGAACCGGAAGGCTTAATTGCCTACTATCCGCTGAATAGCGTTTATCAGTATAAAAACAAGCTGAACGAAACACAGCTATTAAGCGGCAGCGATCCCGTCTGGCGCGCTGACTATGTTTCACTGATTAATCCAGGCAATGCCAACAATGGACATATCGCGGGCACAAACCCCGGAGCGGCTGTGACGGGCAAGGAAATTTCATTTTCCCTAAACGCCAAGCTTAATAAAACACAGACTAGAGCCGTAACCTCTGCCAATACCCTTTTATCTTTTGGCACAAATGAAAATAACAACATCACGCTGCGTCCATATTACAGCAATGGTACAGCCGCCGTTGTGCTCAGACGCAACGGAAGCGATGCAGCAGTAGCGTCCTTCCCTGCCCCTGCCGCAGATATGTGGCATAACTACACCATTTCGGTGGACGGTACCGCAAATACAGGCAAGCTTATTGTCTGGGTGGATGGCGAAAAAGCTGCTGAGGTGTCCTCCAATGGAATAGGAGCCGATCAAATCGGCAATGGGCATTTCCGGCTTAACCGTACTATTAACACTTTTGCCAATCTGGATTCGCATTACCGGGATGTCCGTCTTTTTAACAAAGCCGTGGACGGTAATGCAGCCACCTTGTTTGCCAATGAAATTCGCAGCTTCGCCTGGAATGATTTGGTCCATTCAACCGGACTATCGGACGGCATGGAGGTGCGCGGCAATTTGGCCTTGATGAAGGACCCCAACCTTACCTGGACGTCCAGCAACAACAGTGTCATCAATGCCGCAACAGGCGCCGTAACAAGACCTTCCTCTACCGAGGAAGTAACCTTGACGCTCAACTGGTTCAACTTTTCAACAAGCTATACGGTTATCGTTCCTCCTCCTGATGCTTGGGATTTGCTAATCGCCAACTTTAATTTTGATGATTCCACGACTGGACTTCAAGGCAATGGCGCCAAAGCGGTTGTCCAGGGCACTGCAAGCTACAGCGATTCTATTGATGGCAACGGCAAAGCTGCCAATCTCAGCAGCAGCTTCTGGCTGAACGTAACCAAAACCGATGGAACGCCTCTTCTGGCAGGACTAGACGAAATCACTATTTCTTATGATAGCAAATCCAATGCCGATCCGGGCTGGGCCTTCTTTGCCGCTACAAATACAACCGCCCAAACCTATAACAACGAACGCTACCTGGGCATACTCGATCAGCCGGGCAAAATTGTCGTTGAGCGCTATAACAATACGAACTCCAGGCCGCAAAGCGCAGAAACGGCGAGCAGCAACGCCTGGAAGCATATCGACGTTGTGGTGTCGGCCACCGATACAAAGCTTTATGTCAATAATCAACTTAAGGCCACTGTTGCAAGCAATCACGCCTTGTCCAGCATTGTCTCCCAATCGGGAGGTATACTGCAGCTTGGCAAAGGCAACTGGGGCGGAGGCGAATACTTCAACGGCCTCATCGACAATGTACAGATATTTAATAAAGCATTGTCACTGGAAGAGCTTACCGATTTCAGACTGACGAATATCATGCCGACCATTTCACCGGCAGCCGGACAGATTTATACACCGGTTACCATTACTCACCCGACAGGCATCGATTACATTTATTACACAACCGACGGCAGCGATCCAACATTATCCAGCACGAAATATACGGGTCCTTTTTCTGTGTCGGATGGAACCGTTGTCAAGGCGGCCACTATTGCTCCAAATGGCAAGAGCAGCTCCGTCAGAACGGTTGAATATTATGGCAGCCAGTGGGCAGCCACGGCGCTTGCTTTCAGGCTGCAGGGAGAATCAACGGTCAATAATGCCAAAATCTCATGGCCAATCATTGCCGGAACCGATTATTACGAGGTATACCGTGACAATGTTATGATCGACAGAGTACGCGGCGATGTTGCGGACGACTATGGGCTGGATACAGACGCTACCTATGTCTACCGTGTCAAAGCTATTCGCGGAGGCAAAGCCATAGCAGAAGCAACAACAAACGCTATTGAGACATTTACTTACGATCCATCCGCTGTCACACGGGTCAAGAACAACTACACGGGCGAAGATGATTTAACGGCAGGTCAGCCGTATGGCGTAGAGGTAGGCGGCACTTGGTACCATTATAAATACAAGGCTGCACGCAACGACAACACGGGCATTGTCACCACCGGCATTTACGAGTTAACAAGTAACGACGGCATTCAATACGGCAATGAACGGCTGCTGGAATCGTTTCAGGATATGCGCGTGGAGATGGAAGGCTACCGTTTGAATCCCTCCACTGGAAAAATCGTGTTTATGGCTCATGAGGAAGCAAGCAGCGGCTATAACAGAGGCGCCGTTTTTCTGGGCTCCATGACACCGGGCGGCAATGATTTCGAGGATACCTTCCGTGGGCAGCCGCTTGGTCATGATTCCCGCGATATGTCGATATTTGTTGATGATGACAACACGGCTTATCTCGTTTTTGCAACAAACACCAACAGTGATTTGGCGATTGTGAAGCTAAATTCAAGCTGGACCGAGCCAGTCGAGCTTGTAAATACTATTTTCAAGGGCAAACACAAGGAATCACCCATTATTATCAAACATGAAGGGCGTTATTATTTCTTTGGCTCCACGGCAAGCGGCTGGTATCCAAGTCAGGCAGAATACGCTTCCGCCGATACATTAGGAGGAGAATGGACTCCTTTGCGGCAAATCGCGAATAGCGCAACCTTTGCTACACAGGCAAATGGCGTATTAAGCTACGCTGGAACGAATAACAATAAGGCCTTTGTATTAAATGGCTTTCACTGGGGCAATCAGCATCATGCGGGCTTCCAGGATCCAATGGGCACGTATGCCCGCTTGTTCCCGCTGGTCTTCCATAATGGAATAGCGGCCGCCGAGTGGTTCCCGCAGCTTGATCTTGATCCTGTGCGCGGTCTAATCCCAGTTCAGTCGGGACAATACATTTCACTTAACAAAAATGCTTCCGATTCCCAAGGATTAAACGCTTCCGCGGCAACGGACGGCGCCGATCTGGCTTCCTCTCCACAGCTGAATCATGCCAACTTGCCGTATAGCGTTGTTATTGACCTTGAGCAATCTTCCCAGCTTCAAGAAATCAACTTTACAACAAGACTGGTAGGCGGCTCCGACACCGTTTTCCGCTACACGTTGTCTGGCAGCCAGGATAATCAAAACTGGACTCAACTGGTCGACGGCTCTCAAAACAACGTGCTTGGATTTGTTACGAATCCAATTAGCAGCGACTCGCCGTTCCGTTACGTTCGCCTGACTGTAACCTCAATCAAAAATGTTCATAACGGAAATGACGCGGTTTGGGCCGATGGTCTAATCGAGCTTGCTGTATTCGGTACGCCGGATGTGAACAAAACAGCGCTCGAAGCTAAATACAACGAAAAGAAAGATACGGTCAAAGGCAATTATACGGAATCCACCTGGAACAAAATCGTTACGGCACTTAACAATGCCGAAGCTGTGCTGGCCAGCCAGTCCGCTTCTCAATGGACAGTGGACCGCGCTGCACTGCAAATCGACGAAGCCTTCAGGTGGGCGCTGACTATCAATGAAGACAAAATTGTAGATTACACTGAAGCTGGCGTACCTGTGGGAGAAACCTGGTACGACACGGAAGGCAACGCCATTCAAGCACACGGGGGCGGCTTCCTTCAGCAAACCGCGTCAGACGGCAAACCGATTTATTATTGGGTAGGCGAAAATAAAATCCATAATAGTGCCGTCTTCCACGCCGTTTCACTTTATTCCTCGCGCGATCTGGTCAACTGGATTAATGAAGGCGACATCGTGGATCAATTTACCCAAACGGTGCCCGGAGCAGAATTTGGCCTGCTGGATAATAAATGGGAACGTCCTAAGCTGCTTTACAACGAAAAAACTCAAAAATACGTGCTTTACGGCCACTGGGAAACGGCAAACAGCTATGCAAGCAGCCAAATTGCGGTTGCTACCGCCGATCAGGTTAACGGGCCATATACATTCCTGGGCCACTGGCGTCCAGGCGGCACGCTGCGCAACTGGAGGAGCGACGGCGGAAACTACATGGATTCCGAGTTTTACAAAACGAGCGGAGTCAAAACAACCATTCCTTCAGACATCCAAAACGATGAAAAGCAAATGGGCAAGCTGCTCAGAGACTACACCGTGTTTATGGATGACGACGGGAAAGCTTATCTGGTCAATGCGGAAGGCCACTCCATGAGGGTGCACCGCTTGAATGAGGAGTTTACCGATGTCGACTTTACCACTTATGCCGACAGCGATCCTGCAACAAAAGCAGCCGATTTTGAATCCTATCTGTTCTACGATCATGTCGGCCGTGAAGCCCCTGCAATTGTCCGTGCGGAAAATGGCTATTATATGGCCACCTCCGGACAATCGGGCTGGTTCCCGAACCAAACGATGATCAGCTATACAACCGATCTGAAAAATCCAAACGGCTGGACGCCTGTTAAGGACAACAACCTCCTTATCCCTGGCTTTACGCTTGGAAATAACAGTACGTTCTATAGCCAGCCGACCAATATTATGAGACTGGTTGACAGCAACGGCAACAAAAGCTTTGTCTATATGGGCGACAGATGGCGCGCAAGTCAGCTATCCGATTCTCGTTATATCTGGCTTCCGATGACCCTAGACGAACCTAACCAAACCGCTTCCATGACATACACCACTGGATGGAAGCTCAACGCCGAAGACGGAAGTGTGCAATTACCGCAATCATACTTGGTTTCTCGCGGCAAGACAGCAGCTATAACTAACAATGATCAAACGGAAATTGCTAAAACAAATGACGGCATTGCCTACAGCTTAAGTACAACAGGTGATTCCACCCATTATTTTGGCGGACTTGTTGGACCGTACCAATATACGGTTGATTTGGGCGATAAGTACGATCTGTCCCGAATCGATGTGGCATACCGGTTGTACAACGGGTCAGAAATGTACCATAAATATAAGATTTATGCTTCCAATGACGGCCAAAACTGGACTCAGCTATATGATGGAACCGCAAACAATTGGGTCGGCTTTAATTCCAGCAAGCTCGATGGTCGTTACCGTTACGTAAAACTGGACGTCTTAGAAGTTCGCCGTGCGGACAACAATGCTTTGAGCAACGGCTGGGGAAGCGGTCTTGTTGAGGTTGAGGTATATGCCAAATCAGCAGAGCCTTATGTACTGACGCCTCCAACAACCGATTCTAATGCTGGCACATACGACTATCCCAAAAAAGTGAAGCTTTCACATCTAGTAGACGGAGCAGCAATTTATTACACGCTGGATGGAAGCGAGCCTTCCGATGTACCAAGCGATACAAACAGGCTTTATACCGGCCCTATCTCTCTGCCAATAGGTGAAACGACGATCAAAGCGCTCGCGGTTGTAGATGGCGAATCCAGCCAAGTCATTGAAGTGCCCTTTGTTGTTGTCCTAGATTTAACGGTTCTGAGCAATGCAATTGACAACGCGCAAGCCATTCACGATGCAGCAGTTGAAGGCGTCTTGATCGGGCAATATGCGGAAGGCTCCAAAGCCATGCTGCAAACCGCCATTGATAGCGCCAAAGCTCTGCTGGTGGAGGATACGCCGGAGCTGTCTAGCATTGAAGCAGCGCTTCTCCACTTGCTTGATGCGGTCCAGGCATTCAAAGCTCTGGTTGTTCTCCCTCCTAAAGGCGACTTGAATGGAGACGGACATCTGGGCGCCGAGGATTTGCATTTGCTAATCTCCACCTACTATGGAAAAAGCGAAGCAAACTCCGAATGGGAGCTGTACAAAATTGCCGATTGGAACGGTGACGGCGTAATCGATATCGAAGATTTACGCGGTATAGCCAAGCATATTCGGAACGAAGCTCAAAATGAAGAGCAAGGCGAAGAACAAATTGAAGAAACCGTCAAAGAGCAAAACGATGAGCAAAATGAAGAAACCAGCAATGAGCAAAACGAGGATCATAATCAAGAACAAAACGAGCTTCAACATGAAACCCCTGTCCAATAATAATACGAACACAATGAATGCCAGAACTTAAGTAATATCAGACGGCCAGCAACACTACATGATCCAGCAATCCTACATGATCCAGCAACCCTACATGATCCAGCAACCCTACATGATCCAGCAATCCTACATGAGGCCGGGTTATAACCCGGCCCAGTTCCAAAGGAAAGGAAGAAGAAATTTTGAAAAACAAATGGCTAACCATCGCTTTAGCGCTGCTTCTACTGCTTCCGGCGTTGCCCCAGACGCTGCAAGCCGCGGCTGATCCGGCATTTTACGTCCATGCATCAAAAACGGCAATGAATGTTGGCGACCAGGTCGATTTGGTCATCGGAGCGCAAAACGCCGATGATTGGGTTGCTTATGAGCTTAATGTTACGTTTGACCCGAAATTATGGACGGTTACCGGGAGCACTTATGTAACAGACTTAAACGGCTTCAGCTCAATCGTAAATCCCGAGCTGCTGAGCAGCGGACAACTCCGGGCCGCATTTACTAAAATCGGCAATGACGGAGGCGCAAATGGAGCCATAGTTCTGGCCAAGGTCAAGCTTACTGCGCTTGCGGCCGGGACGGGAACCATAACGCTGAACAGAATCAAGATCGGACAATCCAACGATAGCTGGACGGTCTTTACCCCTGGACAACAAGCAAATGTCGCGCTAACCAATACCGTCGCATCGACACAGCCGCCTCTCATAACCGGCGAAACTAATCCAAAGCCTGATAACGGAACAGAGCCTGTCATTACAAGCACTGCCATTCAACTGCGAGCCAAACCAAATGAGAGCGGACTGGCTTCGCTGAAGCTTACTTCGGCCCATTTGCAAAATGCGGTTGATGTGATGACCGGCAATACTCTGTCTGTTGTTATGAAACCCGACTCAGGAGTTAAAACCATCGAGCTGAGCATCCCGCTTGACATCATCCAAAAGGCTGGTGCGGAAAAGGTTCGTAAGGTCGCTATCGACAGCGGAAGCTCCACAATCCTGCTGGACAGAAGCTTGCTCACGCAAGGCAATCCAGGCAATCTCCAGCTGTCTGTGTCCGAGGTAGACCAATCCACTCTTCCGGCTGCTGCACAGGAAAAGCTGAAGCCAGGCACTAAAGTGTACGACATGGATGTCAAGCTGGACGGCCGTTCCATCGGTTCTTTTAAAAAGGGAGAAGTAACAATAGAAATTCCATATACGCTGCAGCCAGGCGAAAACCCGGGCAAAGTCGTTCTTTATTATGTCAATGAAAAAGGCAAGCTCGAAGTGATTAAAAACGCCGTATACAGTGTGGAAACGGGCACGCTGAAGCTTAGCCCAACCTATTTGAAGCCAAACTTTCCGGCTTATTCCGACAAATCGTTCACCGATTTGAACGAAGCGGCATGGGCGAAGCCTTACATTGAGGCGCTGGCTGCCAGAGAAGCTGTTAACGGCGTTGGCAATGACCTGTTTAATCCTAACGGTCAAGTGACGCGCGCCCAATTCATTACAATGCTCGTCAATTTGTTTGATCTGGCCGATCCAACAGCTGCTGCATCCTTCACTGATGCTAAAAGCGGCGCATGGTATTACAGCGCCATTGCATCGGCTCAAAAATTAGGGATTGTTAACGGCAATGGCAATGGCACATTCGGCATTAATGATACCATTAGCAGGCAGGATATGGCGGTTATGCTTTATCGGGCCGCCCAGGCAATGGAGCTTGAATGGAGCAAACCTGCAACCGCTGCAAGCCAGTTTGCGGATCAAGGCAGCATTGCAGATTATGCATTGGAAGCTGTAAGCGAGCTGCAGCGCCACGGCGCAATGAATGGCAAAGAAAACGACTTATTCGCCCCTCGCGATAAGTCTACCCGAGCGCAAGCGGCGGCGACGCTTTTCCGCATATTTGGGCTTCCGGAATAAAAAGAACTCTATTGCAGTCCTCCAGAATGAACAAACGGGCAGCGCTTTTGTACGATCTATCGAACAAAACGGCGCTCGTCGAAGCTGATCACAGTGCTTTTGTACGATTCATCGTACAAAACAGCGCACACTGAAGCTGATCGTAGCGATTTTGTATGATTCATCGTACAAAACGGCGCACACTGAAGCTGATCGTAGCGATTTTGTACGATCCATCGTACAAAACAGCGACCGCTGAAGCTGATCGTAGCGATTTTGTATGATTCATCGTACAAAACGACGTTCGACCATGCTGATTACAGCGCTTTTGTACGATCCATCGTACAAAACAGCGAACGCCGATGCTGATCACAGTGCTTTTGTACGATTCATCGTACAAAACAGCGCACACTGAAGCTGATCATAGCGATTTTGTACGATCCATCGTACAAAACAGCGACCGTTGAAGCTGATCGTAGCGATTTTGTATGATTCATCGTACAAAACAGCGCACACTGAAGCTGATCATAGCGATTTTGTACGATCCATCGTACAAAACAGCGACCGCTGAAGCTTATCGTAGCGATTTTGTATGATTCATCGTACAAAACGGCGCACGCCATAGCTGGTCACAGTACTTTTGTACGATCCATCGTACAAATCTCCCATGACTGTCGGCGAATACCATCCATAAAATGAGGGAACTGCGCTGCTTTCGCAAAAAAAGAAACCTTCAAATCCACTTTCCTGACATGCTCCCCGTCAAGTTGACAGGGAGCATATCAATCCTAGCGGATTTGAAGGTTCTTTTGCATTTTCATCATCTAATGCGCTTGAACAGCGGTGCTTGATCTAGATAGCTTAGCTGCAAACGATTGGGTTCAAAAAAGAATAGCGGCGAAACGTTTCGCGAAAAGTTAGGCGAAATACTAGAGTTTATTTAGCTGCCGTTACCGACTGGTACCATTCATTAACTTCCTTCGTAATTTGATCGCCGCCGTTTGCTTTCCAGTTGGATACAAATGTGTCGAAGGCATCAATCGGAAGTTTGTTGTAAATGATTTTGTTAAACGTCTCCAGCTCGGATTGGCGCAGAAGACTCCACTTTGTAATCATGGTTTCGGTTGCGGCTCCCGTAAAGTAGTTTTGCTTGCGCACGTCCATTTGAGACATAACCACTTTGGCGGAATACCAGTTTTCCGGCTTGCGGAACTCGGCTTGCTGCTTCTCGTAAGGCGTCGATGGCTCTTCGCCGTCAGCCAGCTTCACCAGCGTTTTCATATACAGATCAGGAATACGCGCAGGTCCCGTAATAAACGGAAATTCATTGTTGAAGTCAGCGATTTTGTCTTTGTTGTTTGTTGGCGTGCCGTCAACAATATCCCAGTCATAGCCTTGGGCAAAGCCGTATTCGTACGGGCTTCCTTCAGCCGGGTTAGCCAGATTGTCGAGCAGATAGTTGTAATACAGGAAAATGGCTTCCGGATTTTTGGCTTCCTTGTTGATCATAAAGCTGCTGTTGACGCCGGAATTTTGCCATTTGGTTCCTGCATGGCCGTCTGGTCCTACCGGTACCGGATAAGCCTTGTAGTTGGAGCCCGGCACGTTGTTCAGCAGGTCCGGAGCAGGCCAGTCCGGCACCCAGTTGGCGCCTGGCAATACGCCGGCTTTGCCGCTGGTCCAGATTTCAGCCGATTTGCCTTCATCCCAAAGCGCGGCATCGGGGTGAATGTAGCCTTTGTTCATCCATTCCTGCAGCTTGGCGAGCGCTTGCTTGGCGCCTGGATTAATGGAGCCGTATTCCAGATTGCCGTCGGCATCCTTGTTCCACTGCTCCTCGATGGTGCCATACGCGCCAAACAGCCAATCCAGCGAACCCATCCATGTGTTTGTATTGTTTTTCAGCGAGACGGCTAGAGGATATACGTCCTTGGCAGCCAAGCCGTCCGGATTTTCGTTTTTGAATTTGTCCATGATAACTTCAAGATCGGCGATTGTTTTTGGCGCTTCAAGGTTAAGCTTCTGCATCCAATCCTCGCGCAGCCACAGGATCGTGTCGTCATTGTCTGTATATTCCATGATTGGCACGTTCCACTTTTTGCCGTCCTTCGTGAAGGGATACCAGAGCTCGGGATGCTGCTCCGCATGTCCCTTCCAAATGTCGTTCGCATATTTGTCGAACAGCTCGTCAACCGGAATGAACTGGCCGGATTCGATCAGCTGGTTTGTAAGAACAGGGTCTGTCGGCACAAAAACAAAGTCGGGCAGCTTTTCGCCGGAGGACAGGGCAAGCTGCAGCTTTTGCTTATAAGGGTCGTTGCCTGCAGGATACCAGGTATCCTTATGCTTGATGCCAAGCGTCTCCAGCATCCAGCGGTCATGCACATTGTTTTCCTTTGTGTCGCCGTTCGTGTATTTTTTCGGCATAATAACGGTGCTGATTTCAATCGGCGGATCATATTTGCCGGCGGCAAACGCTGCTTTTGCCACGTCCGATTCTACTACAGGCTCCGTTGTGCTGCCGGAACCATTGTCCTTGCCTGCGTTGTTGCCGTTGCCGCTGCTGCAAGCGCTTAAAACGATAACCAGCGAAAGCAAAAGCGCAAACGTTTTTCTGAAAGTAGCCATTGCGATTCCCCTTTGTAGTGAAGTATAGAGCTGATTAGCGCGTTCAGGTCAATTGCTTTACCGAACGGCCTCATAAACAACTTTATCAACATGGCGGGGATGCCATCTATATGATTTTGTTAGTTTACGTAGCACTCTGTCATGTTGTTTGCGCTCCGTTCCGGTACTCCTGAGGCGTAACCCCAAATTGCTTTTTGAACACTTTAATAAAATAAGCGGGCTCCAAATAACCGATTTCAGCACTGATTTCATACACCTTTTTTTCGCTTGCCCTCAGCAAATGGCAGGCCCGCTCCATTCGAAGCCGCGCCACATAATCGCTGATGCCTTCGCCCGTTTCGAGCTTATAGATCTTGGACAAATGTGTCGTATGCAGGTTCACATGATCCGCCAAAGCCCGCAGCGAAACGTCCAGGTGCAGGTTTCTTTCCGCAAACTGCTGCACCTTCTTCACATAGCGGGAGCGGGTATCGTTCATTTCATTAGCGGTCGCCGAACGCAGCGCCGACAACGCCCCCAAGGACCATGCCCTTAATCTGCTGATGGAGGAGAAGGCTTCCCCATTCATCAATTGCTCTGTATTGCCTCCCTGAAGCCCCGATAACGTCAGCCCGTTCCGATGGGCGATATGGGTAAAAGCCGCCGCAATGAGAAACCCCGCTTCCATGCAGTGCTCCAGAGAATCGGAATAATGCTCGTCAAGCTCGCCAAAAATAGCCCCCAGCTTCTCCTCTGCGGCATCCCAACGGCCAGCCTCCAGCAAGCTTCCTAGCAAAGGCGGCATATGAATGCTCTCCAGCGTGCCGTGCGAAGGCGATTTTTCTTCCTCGCCAAGCACCATAATAAATTCGCGCTCGTCCCCGACAATTTGGCGAAAGCTGCTCACCGAACGGCGGTAGCAGGCCGGCACTTCCTCCGGGAACTGAAACGGCTCCGTCATCACAATGGACAACGACCCTTGCAAATATTGCTTCACTTTGCTTTGCAGCCTTACCATCAACCCTTCCAGCAGCTTGTCGCCGCGGCGGCTGTCTCCTTCACTTTTGAGCTGAAGCAGGAAAACCAAATAACCGTGTTCATCTTTGACGCCCCACACATGCGCGTATTCACCTAAAATTTCTTCCGCAATGTTCATAACGGCGTACTCCACCAGATGCTGTCCATTGTTCCGGTATTGGCCAAACTCTTCTTCCATCCGCACTAGCATCAGCCAGCTGTCTCCAAATTTGACAGGCAAGGCGTAGCTTTCCAGCTTCCTCGTCCATTCCTCTCTGTGGAGCCGTTCGCCGCGCAAAGCCCCTAGCAGCAATTGTCCGCGCAGCAGCGGCAAATTTTCCCGCAGCGTAAACTGCGTGCGCTCGTAGGAGCTGATATTTGCCCATTCCGCCTGAAGCTGGTCTCTTGCGGTCTCCACCGCCGCAAACAATTCCTCGTCCGAAGGCGGCTTCAGCACATATTCAACCGCTTGATGGCGAACCGCTTCTTTGGCATATTCAAAATCGGAGTGGCCAGACAGAATAATGCATTTAATGCTCTTGTCCAGCTCCCGAATTTTTTCGATCAGCTGTATGCCCGTCATTTCCGGCATCAGGATATCGGAGATAACGATATCGATGCCGTTGGCCTGAATCAGCTCCAGCGCCTCCCGCGCGGAATAGGCTTTAAACACGCCGGTAATCCCCAATGTATGCCACGGCTTGTTCATCGCCAGATTATCTACCCAATGTGCTTCGTCGTCAACAATTAACAGTTGCAATGCCAGCTCCCCCTTTTGATGTCCAGACCTATGGCCTAACGCTTGTTTTGGTAAACTTCTATAGACATTACAACATTCAAGCCAATGCAGGAACTCCTTTTACTTCCGGCAGAGCCATGGCTAGTTTTTCTTTTTCCTCGGGCAGCCGCCAGATCAGCTCTGTACGGAAGCCGCCCAGCGGCGAATCGCAGAACCGGAGGCATGAGCCTTCACCGAACAAATGCATCAGGCGGCGGTTGGTATTCCAGAGACCACAGCCCATTTCCTCCTGAAGCGGCTCCTGCATTTTGCGCAGCAGCTGCTCCTGTCCCTCCTTGTCCAGCCCCGGACCGTCGTCGTCCACATAAATCCTGCAAAAGCCGTCCCCCATGCTCCCCGTAATAACAATCTCACCAGCGGCATACGACTTGGAAATGCCGTGAATGATTGCATTTTCGACAAGGGGCTGCAAAATAAGGCGCGGCACCTGCTGCCGCTTCATTTCCTCCGGCAGGTCAATCCGGTAGCGAATACGGCTGTTGCGCAACATCTGAATTTCCAGATAGTTGACGACCAGCTTCATTTCCTCCTCCAGCGCAGCCGTTTCCCGCTCCATACGGGTCGTATAGCGATAATAGGCGCTCAAATTATAGGCCATCGACACCACCGCCTCCTCCTCCTTCATCTGCGCCATGTTGATAATAAAGCCCAGACAGTTGTAGAGGAAATGGGGATTGATTTGCGCCTGAAGCTGCTTCAGGGTTGCCTCTCGCGCTCTCAGCTTTTCGCCCAGAACCTTTTCCACCAGCTCCTGAATTTCCCGGGACATTTCGTTGAAGCGGTAAAACAGGAAGGAAAACTCGTTGTTCACCTTTGCTTTAATCTGGACGGAAAAATCGCCCCGCTGCACGCTTTGCAAGCCGCGAATAAGCTGAATGATAGGCCGCTGCACATTCCGGTATAGCAGCACGGAGGCGCTAATGCCTACCGCAAGCAGCAGAGCCATAGTCAAATAAAATAGATTTCGGCTGGCGGCGATCGGGCCCAGCATTTGATCCAGAGGTACCGCGTCCACAAGGTACCAGTCCAGCTGCGTCGACCGAATGGAGCTGATCAAATAGCTTTGCCCATCCAGCGAAGCGATGTATTGCGCCTTATCGCCCAATTCCCGGCTATCCAGATCGTTCGCCAGGTCAGCCAGCAGGGACGGCGCTGCGCTTTCGTTGACAATCGGCGTTTCTCCCTTCCGGTAAAGCAAGGCATTGCCTTGTCCGCCAGCCTTGTATTCATCCAGCATTTTCCGGATATTGTCATGGCTGAAGCTGGCTTGAACAACCAGATCGCTGCCCTTCAGCGTACCCTGGTAACCGTAGGACGCCGCATAAAACCAGTTAAAGGTGCCATTCTCGGCAGAGCCGCTGCTCCGTCCATCGCCATAGGTCCATTTGCCCGACATATTGGCTTTCAAATAATCCTCGTCATAGGCAACGGGGGCCTTTGCATTGGAAATCGCTTCTTTGTTTTGCTGTGAATAAACGGAATAATCCACGGGCCATATATTGTTCAAGCCGGACTGTAATGACATTTTTTCCTGTACGACGTATCGCGTCTGCATCCGGTCATATCGGTCGTCCCATATATTCAGACCGTTGAATTTCTCTACGTTGGGATCGCGGGAAAAGGAGATAACAAAGTTCACCGTTTGCGAGATCCGGTTCTCCAGCTGGCTCGACAGGAAAACCAGTTGCGTCATATTGGACTCCTTCAGCTCCTTGCTGATAACATTATTCGTCACCCCGTTGGAATAGGCAAAAAGGATAACAATAGGCACAAACAAAAGGATAATCAAGGCATTCATTTTGAGAAACAGGCTGAATCTTATTGCGGTTTTCCGATTGACGAAATCCTGGCTGCCTGGAGCTGCTGCCATTTCTCTTCTCCCCCTCTAGATGAATCGTCTAAGGGTGTGTCTTCAAACTCAATCAAGGGCATCAGTCACCGCCTTTTCGCCCCCTGCTGCGTTACTTTTTCTCGACTTACCCCCGGTAAGCCTTCGAAAAAGCGCCTTGCAGGGAACGAAAATTCGGCAACATTTGCTCCCTGCGGAGTTTGAATACACACCCTAACAAAACGCTATCGATCCTAATATTGTCTTATAGAGCGCCATCAACTCGCTTTGGTACTATTTATATCAGGGATTGACGCAATACACAATTATGTTTTTTTGGGAGAGGGAGACGGATGAAAGCAACCGCATTGCAGAACACACCCCCCGGACTCACGCAGAGCAAGGGTAAAAAGAAATCAAAAAGACAGCCCTGGAGCCTGCATCTGATGGTGCTTCCCGCTGTCGTGCTTGTCTTTGTATTCGCCTATATTCCCATGACGGGAATTTCGATGGCATTTCAGGACTACTCCGCCAGGCTGGGCTTCCTGGGTTCGCCATGGGTGGGCCTGAAGCATTTTCGCAGCATGTTTGAAAACGAATATTTTATCCAGATTACTTGGAACACGCTGCTGTTTGCCTGCTCCAAAATGGCGCTTAATCTGATTATTCCCTTCCTGTTTGCGCTTCTGCTGAACGAGGTGCGCCATATGGGGCTAAAACGCGGCATTCAGACGCTGGTTTATCTGCCGCACTTCCTGTCGTGGGTGACGTTGTCCGGCATTTTGATCGACGTGCTTGCCCAGACGGGGCTGCTAAACCAATTTCTAAGCAACGTATTCGGCATCAAGCCGATCTTTTTCCTTGGCGATGGCTTCTGGTTCCGCATGACCATCATTTTCAGCGACGTGTGGAAGGAATTCGGCTTTAATACCATCGTTATCCTTGCCGCGCTGTCGGGAATTAATCCGTCGTTGTATGAAGCGGCCGAGGTGGACGGCGCAACTCGCTTGAAGCAGACGCTGCATATTACAATTCCGGCGCTTATTCCAATCATGATCGTTATCGCAACGCTTGCGCTGGGCAACGTGCTGAACGCCAACTTCGACCAGGTGTTCAACCTGTACAGCCCGCTGATCTACCAGCAAGGCGATATTATTGATACCTTCGTTTACCGGGAAGGCCTGCTCAGCGGACAATTCAGCTTTGCAACGGCGGTTGGCCTGTTCAAATCCGGCATCAGCCTGGTACTGATCATTATTTCCTACCGTCTTGCCTACAAATTCGCCGGCTACCGGATTTTCTAGAAAGGGGGAACTATTTTGTATCACAAAACGTTATCCTATCGCATCTTCAGCATTTTCAACAATATCTTTCTGAGCGTAGTTGCCGTTGTTTGCTTGCTTCCCCTGTTTCATTTGCTGATGGTTTCGCTCAGCTCCGCTTCTGCGGCAAACGGCGGTTTGGTTACCTTCTGGCCTGTAGGCTTTACGCTGGAGGCTTATTCCATCACCTTTGAGAATGAAAACTTTATCTCCTCCCTGTGGGTATCGCTGCAGCGGACGGTGCTTGGCACAACCTTTGCGATGCTGATTACATCGCTTGCCGCATATGCTCTGTCCAAGGAAACTCGCGACTTCCGGGCCCGCAAGGTTTACATGTGGTATTTTGTCATCACGATGCTGTTTAGCGGCGGCATGATTCCAAACTATATCCTGATTCTGAAGCTGGGACTGATGGATACGCTGCTGGCGCTTATTTTGCCCG
The DNA here is from genome assembly GCF_001675045.1 of Paenibacillus oryzae. Lineage (GTDB taxonomy): Bacteria > Bacillota > Bacilli > Paenibacillales > Paenibacillaceae > Pristimantibacillus > Pristimantibacillus oryzae. The sequence goes on along the minus strand of NZ_LYPA01000047.1, from coordinate 105,755 downwards.
TGACGGTATCCGTCTACAATCTGATTTTGCTGCTTAACTTTTTCCGGACCGTGCCGCGTGAGCTGGAGGAAGCAGCGTTTATGGACGGCGCGGGCCATTTCCGCACATTTATTTCAATCTATTTGCCCGTGTCGATGCCGGCGCTGGCGACGATCTCGCTTTTTACAATGGTTATGCACTGGAACGCTTACTTCGACGGCTTGATCTATATCAAGGAGACGGCCAGACTGCCATTGGCAAGCTTCCTGCAAACCATTATCGTACAGGCCGACATGACGCGTTTTGATCCAACCGTCGTTCAAAAGCTGTCTCAGCGCACCATCCGGGCATCGCAAATCTTCATCGGCTCGCTGCCGATCCTGATTGCTTATCCCTTCCTGCAGCGCTACTTCGTCAAAGGCATCGTAATCGGCGCGGTCAAGGAATAGGCATAACCCATACTGACAGAAAAGAGGTTTCTCCTATATGAGCAAAACATCACCCCTGCAGCAACAAGCATCGACACCAGCCGCAGGTGCGCAAACTCTCGGTTATCAAGGCAAAGGCACCTTGCCGCAGCTTGTGGCTCAAATGACGCTGGATGAAAAAATAGCCCAATTGATCCAGCTGGCCGTTCCCTTTTTCGAAGGGGCGGAAAGCGCCGGACTTATTACGGGCCCTATGGAAGCCATGGGCATAACCCGTGACACGGTGGCCAATGCCGGGTCCGTGTTAGGCATGGCGGGCGCCGCGGAAGTGATTGCCGTGCAGCGCACCCATCTGGAGAACAACCGCTTGGGCATTCCTCTATTGATGATGGCGGATATTGTGCACGGATTCAAAACGATATTCCCGGTGCCGCTGGCGATCGGCTGCTCCTGGAATATGGAGCTTGCGGAGCGAAGCGCGGAAATTGCGGCGCTGGAGGCCGCTGTTTCCGGCGTTCATGTCACCTATGCGCCGATGGCGGATCTGGTGCGCGATCCAAGATGGGGCCGCGTAATGGAATCAACCGGAGAGGACCCTCATCTGAATGCTTTGTTCGCCCGGGCTTTCGTTCGCGGCTTTCAGGGCAGCGATCTGGCGGGCGACATGGGCCGCGTTGCGGCTTGCGTCAAGCATTTTGCGGCATATGGCGCGGCAGAAGCGGGACGCGACTACAATACGGTGGACATGTCGGAGCGGCAGCTTAGACAGTTTTATCTGCAAGCCTACAAAGCCGCGCTGGATGAAGGCTGCGAAATGGTGATGACCTCCTTCAATACGGTCGACGGCATTCCTGCTACCGGAAATCGCAGGCTGATGCGGGATTTGCTTAGGAAGGAATGGGGCTTCGACGGCATTCTCATCTCCGATTGGGGAGCGGTAAGAGAGCTGATTGCGCACGGTATAGCCGCAGACGAACGCGAAGCCGCATTAAAAAGCATGGAGGCCGGGGTTGATATCGAAATGATGACCCCTTGTTATGTCAATCATCTTGAGGAGCTGGTGAAAACCGGCGAGGTGGATGAAGCGTTAATTGATGAAGCCGTGCTGCGGATTTTGACGCTGAAGGAAAAGCTTGGTTTGTTCCAGCAGCCTTACCGGGCCGCCGACCCCGATCGGGAGAAGGAGTTTGTGTTCAGCAAGGAGCATCGCGATGCCGCTTACGAGCTGGCGCTGCAATCCTGCGTGCTGTTGAAAAATGAAGGCGGCGTTCTCCCGCTGCGAGGGAATGCCAAAGTTGCTCTGATCGGACCGTTTGCAGCAAGCGGCGATGTGCTTGGACCATGGTCCTGGACGGGCTCGCGCGAGGATGCCGTCAAGCTGAATCAGGGGTTGGCCGCTGGGCTTGCGGCTGGCTCGGGCAAGCTGTATGTTGCGGAAGGCTGCGGCATCATGGAGCATCCCACGGCTTCCCAGTGGGAAGAGGCATTAGCCGCCGCACATAACGCGGAGGTTATCGTATTGGCGCTAGGCGAGGATTCCGATATGAGCGGCGAAGCGGGCTGCCGCGCAGATATTCGCTTACCGCAGGCTCAGCTGGAGCTTGTAGCCAAAGTGAAGGCGTTAGGCAAACCTGTTGTTGCGGTATTGTTCAACGGCCGTCCGCTTGACCTGCACGGCGTGCTGGACGAAGCCGATGCGGTGCTGGAGGCCTGGTTCCCCGGCTCCGAGGCCGGCCGTGCAATCGCCGATCTGCTGCTCGGCCATGCCAATCCGTCCGGCCGCCTGACGATGTCCTTTCCATACAGCGTTGGCCAGGTTCCGGTCTATTACAACGCCTTTAACACAGGCAGGCCGCAAGGCGCGCCTGACGCCCAAGAGCGTTACGTTTCCCAATATCTCGACATACCAAACGAGCCGCTCCTTCCGTTTGGCTTTGGGCTTGGCTATTCCGCTTTTGACTACAGCGACGCGGCCATTTCCTCCAAAACCATGAAATCTGACGAGGAGCTGTCGATATCGGTAACGGTAACCAATACCGGTGAAATGGCGGGAATGGAAGCCGTACAGCTTTATGTGCGCGATCTCTCCGGCGAGGTGGTGCGCCCCGTCAAGGAATTAAAGGATTTCCGCAAAATAGAGCTCCAGCCAGGCGAAAGCAAACGTGTCGCCTTTACATTGACCGAAGAGCAGCTTCGGTATTATCATTCCGATTTGAGCTTATCCAGCGACGCCGGAGCGTTCATCGCTTTTGTTGGACCAAACAGCAAAGAAAACACGGCTATGCCATTTAAGCTGGTCAAATAAAGAATAGTTGCAGCAACGAGGCTTCAGGCTCATTAGCCGGGGGCCTCGTTTCGTTCTATTTTGACAACATTGCCGTTTACTACGATTGCTTCATTATTGCTGATAGGGAGCAAATTCAAAGCCGATGAATAAGTATCCATTATTTTTTGCGCTGTTTGTTGGAAAGGCGGATTTCCATAATGAGGAATGGTATAAAAGTTTACCAGATTCAATGCGTCGAAGCTTTCTAAATCAGGCGCTTTTTCCACACTGTCCATTGCCCCTGCATATTCAATAGTAGCCGCTGTAATAATAGCTCCGGCAGATTCTCCGATATAGAGCTTGCCCGAATGCACCGCTTCTATAATGATTTGATCTGCGCCGGTTCTTTTCAGCTCTTGCAGCAAAAAGAACGTATTTCCCCCTGACACATAAATGAAATCATGATTATTTATTTTGCTGATCATCTCGTCGATTGAAGCTGTCGATACATCCAGCTCGTCAACAGCCAGGCCTATTTGCTCTAGCGCCTTTTTTCCCGCATTCACATAAAAAACAACCATCTCGACTTTGCTTGCGGTAGGAATAAAGGCTACGCTTTTTCCTCTCAAATCTCCTTCAAAGTGTATAAATTTATCCGCTACATCCACAAAGGATGATGCCAAAAACATCCTTTTCATTCATCATTGCTCCTTTCGTGTTGTCCTGTTTTCTGTAGTATACGCTATAATGGTGTCATAACATGAAACCTTTCATTCGAAAAGAGGATCGGCCATGAAACAGTCACTCCGGCTTCAGGATCTGATGCTGTATCTTAATGACAAGAAGTCATTTAACCTCAAAGAAATAATGAATCGCTACGCCATCTCCAAAAGCACGGCGCTTCGCGATGTTCAGGCTCTGGAGGAGATGGGCATGCCTATTTACTCCACGGCTGGAAGAAACGGCTGCTACAACCTGCTTCCCAATCGTTTATTGTCCCCTATTATTTTTACAATAGACGAGGTTCATGCCTTGTATTTTGCTATGCAGACTCTTAACGGCTATCAGTCGACCCCCTTTAGCTTGAACATTCAAAGGCTAAAGGAAAAGTTCGAAGGCTGCATTTCAGAGGAACGTAAAAAGAAACTGCAAAAAATGGAGATGATTTTCAGCTTGGGCCGTTATCAAAATCTAAATGAATGCAGCTGGCTGGAGACTATTTTGGAAATGGCGATAGATGAAAATGGCTGTGAGGTTCATTATTTCAAGGGGGATGCTCTGAGGAGCTATCATGTCCAATTTTTTGACATTACCTCTGCTCACGGACAGTGGTATGCAGCAGCCTATAATTTCGAGAGCAATAAGCCGCAAATATTCCGTTGCGACAAAATCCGTTCTGTGAAAGCCTGTAATCTCTATTTAGCCAAACCGCTTTCCGAGCTGCTTAATGCCTCCAAAGCGATGTTTCGGGATAAAGAGGCCATTACCTTTCAGGCAGAGGTTTCAAGCAGAGGAGTCGATCTTTTTTATAAGGAGCATTATCCTTCAATGGAGCTGCTGCAGGAGCAAGGTCGTTACTTCATTAAAGGCTTTTACAACAAAGGCGAAGAGCGGTTTATTGCAAATTACTTGATGAGCTATGGAGCAACGATTAGGTCCATCCAGCCAGACTCCGTAAAAACTCTAATTCAGGAGCAATTAGCTTCCGTAACCAAACACTTTAATTCTATATGAATCAGAGTTGTTTAATAGCAGGGCCAAACCTCAAGGTTCTCATACATGCAGCTTTATACCAAAAAGCACATCGCAATTGCTGCATATAGCAACATTACTGCGGTGTGCTTATTTAGCTCTATTCCACTGAGGCGTGTCAGTAACCCGATCAAGGGCGACTTCCTGCGGTTTCGCGCATGGAATGGCGATGTTACAGGTCGGCAAGCACCTGATACCAAACTCCACGCTTCGAATACAGCGTTTCGCGTACATGCTGCCAGCCGCCAAGATAGGAAATATCAAACAGCTCCTGCGGCACGACATAACGATCCGCCGTTTCCTTTGCCACTTCCTCATTGACGGCGCGGAAGCCGTATTCCACAAACTTGCGCTGCGCCTCGGGGCTGTGCAGAAAGGCTACAAATGCTTCCGCAACATCGCGCGTGCCATGCTTGTCGACATTTTTGTCCACTACGGCAGCAGGATTTTGAATTCTGATTGTTGACTTCGGAATAACGATGTCATAAGGAATGCCTTTGGCGATACGCGCCAGCAATTCATTTTCATAGGTCACGATAACATCGCCCACGCCATATTCAAAAGCCGCCATGGAGGCCCGCCCGCTTTTGTCCAGCGACTCGACGTTGTGATGAATGGACTTCAGAAACTGCTTGGCATATTCCGGCGATTTCTCCCCGTTCAGATCCTCCGATTTTTTGAGGCCAGCCCCATAAATGGCATTGATGTCCCATTGCGCGCCGCCGGAGGTTTTGGGGTTGGGATAAAGCACCTTTACCCCATCTGCAGCGAGGTCCTCCCAATCGGAAATACCAAGCGGATTTCCCGGTCTCGTTCCCAAAACAACAATGGATTCGGTAATCATGCCATCATTGGGGGAGCGCCAGTTCTTTGTAATAAAACCGGCATCCTCCACCTTGTCGATATCGCCTTCCATGGCCAATACGGCAACGTCAGCCTCAAAACCGCCGGCAATCGCTCTCGCCTGCGTACCCGAAGCCTCATAGGATTCCTGGAACACAACCGTTTGGCCCGTTTCCTCCAGCCACTTCTGCTTAAACTCTGGAAGCAGCTCCGCAAAGGCGTCCTTGACGACGGAATAAGCGCCGATAACAAGCGTTACCTGTCCCTCTGCAGGTGTTTCGCCACCATCCTCATTGCCGTTATTTCCGCTATTTCCGCTGCAGCCCGCTATAATGAGCAGCAGCACAAGCAATGCGATTGCCCGCGCTGCGCCGGATCTTCCCTTTTTGATTCCCATCATCACAACATCTCTTTCTCGTGAAAGTGGATAAGTTGAATAAATCAATTTCAGCGAAGAGGGCCGTCATGCGAAAGGTCCTTCCGATCGCAGTTGTTTCAACATTTCATGATTTTATAGGTTTAATGTTGAAATCTAGAAACACAAGCGAGCGCTCAAAACGTTTTGGAAGAACGTTGCTTCGTAAGCATAGGCTTTTTCCAGAACCATGCACACTCTGGCCTTCTTTTGACAATTCTTTAGTCCAACTTATAGATGAAACCATTAAATGAACATAGGCATTGGGTCTACTTTAAGCGGGTTTTCAAGAATCCAGCTGCGGGAATCGTTAAACAGATATGCCCGATGCAGGAGCACGTTAACCTGTTCGCCGGGATGCAGCACATCCTTCTCCAGCGACCGGTACGTGATCAGCTTGGTGGAGCCAACCTCAAGCTCAACCATCCATTCGCTGCCGCGGAAATGCAAATGCTTCACAACCGCAGGCATGGTTGCGGATACCAGCTTGATTTCTCCCGGCTTGCCAAGCTCGATGTATTCGGGACGAATAAGCGCCTTGGTGCCAGATTCGCTGGAGGCATGCTCGAAGCCCTTGAGCTCCGACAAATCCTCCACAATGGTGGATTCCCCGATAAAGCTGGCTACAAACGGCGTTGCCGGTTCTTTGTAAATATCCCAAGGGCTGCCCTTTTGCTCCAGCCGTCCTTTGCTGATGATCATAATTTCGTCCGCAACCTCAATGGCTTCCTCCTGGTCGTGCGTGACGAAAATGGAGGTAATGCCTACGCTTTCGATCAAATCCTTCAGCCAGGTGCGAAGCTCGGAACGAATTTTGGCGTCGATGGCCGCAAATGGCTCATCCAGAAGCAGAAGCTGAGGCTCGGGAGCAAGCGCCCGCGCAAACGCCACCCTTTGACGTTGGCCGCCGGACAGCTGATGCGGGTAACGATGCTCAAAGCCCTTTAGACCCGTCAGCTCCACCAAATACATGACGCGCTCGCGGATTTGCTCTTTGCTTTGTTTCTTCACCTTGAGTCCAAACGCTACATTGTCATAAACGGTCATATGCTTGAACAAGGCATAGTTTTGAAAAACAAAGCCGATGCCGCGTTCCTGCGGGGGAAGGTCGTTTACCCGTTTGCCATGAAAAACGATATCTCCGCTGGAAGGCGTTTCGAGTCCCGCCAGCATTCGCAAAATCGATGTTTTGCCGCCGCCGCTTGGCCCCAAAAGGCCAATCAGCTTGCCTTTTTCAATATCAAAGCTGACATCCTTGACCGCATGAAAATCGCCGAAGCTTTTGTTTAAACCCCGCACCTCGATATGCATCCGCTAATGCACTTCCTTTCGTTTTTTTGCCCATTCCATGAGCAGCAGCAAGCCTACGGAAAAAGCCGCAAGCACTAGCGCAACTCCATTTGCGGCAACCACATTAAAGTTTTCGACATCCTGATAAACCAGCGTTGTAGCCGTTTGCGTTTTGTTCATAATGTTGCCCGAAACAACCAATACTGCGCCAAATTCGCCGAGCGAACGAGCTACCGTCAACACGACGCCATAGATAACCCCAAAGCGTATGGACGGCCAGGTAACCATCCAAAAGGTATACCAGGGATACGCGCCCATCATGGATGCGGCTTCCTCCTGCTGCGACCCGATTTCCTGCAGCACCGGCATAACCTCGCGCACCATAATCGGGAAGGTAACAAACAAGGTCGCCAGAATCATACCCGGAAGCGCATAAACCACCTTAAAGCCGATATCTTCAAAAAAAGCTCCAATAATCGTATTAGGTCCAAGCAGCAAAACAATCATTAGGCCGCCAATGACGGGCGACACCGCAAAAGGCAGATCCACAATGCTGTTCAACAGCCGTTTTATTTTGCCCCCAAGCCATGTTCCCCGTACAAGATACAGCGCCAGCATCACGCCAAACAAGGTGTTGATTGCGGTAACGACTACAACAATGATGCCCGTCATCATCAATGCATGAAGCGATTGCGGACGAAGCAGCGCGTCTACAAAAGACTGCGCCCCGTCGCTCCAGGCTCCAACAGCTATTTGAATCAGCGGCACGATAAGCAGCAGCCCAAATACGACATACGTCAAACCGATCCATAACCGTCTTATGCTCATTGTCCCGACCTCCTGGACTGAATCATGCTGACGATCCAGAGAATCAGAAAGGACAGAGTAAGCAGCAGCACGGACACAGCCGCGGCTCCTTGAGGGTTATTGCTTTCTATTTCGCCAAAAATAAAAACGGAGGCAACAAGCGTTTTTCCGGGAATATTGCCCGCCACCAGAACAACTGCGCCAAATTCGGCAAGTCCGCGCGAGAAGGCCAGCATAGCCCCGCTGGCAATGCCGGGCGCCATAGTCGGCAATATAACCTGAAAAAAGGTTTTGGCTTTGGAAGCGCCTAATGTATATGCGGCTTCCTCCTCGGATTTGTCCAGCTCCTCCAGCAAAGGCTGAATAGCCCGGATTACAAACGGGAAGGTGACAAATACCATAGCCACAACGATGGCTGGTTCATGAAAAACGATTTGAATGCCAATCGCTTGCGCCAAGCCGCCAACCAGGCTGCCTGGTCCCAGCAGCAATAAAATAAGCAAGCCTCCAACCGCGGTCGGCAATGCAAAAGGCAAATCCACCAGACTGTTCAGAATCGTTCTGCCGGGGAAGCGGTATCGAATCAATACCCATCCAATCATAGTGCCTAACGCCATATTGATTAATGTTGCAATAACGGCCAGCTTGATGGTAAGCATAACAGCCTTCCAGGCAAGCGGTTCGGCGATGCTTTCCCAAAATGCGGACCAGCCCTCCGATAGAGATTGAACATAAATCCCGCAGATAGGCAAAACAATCAGGCAAACAAAGTAAAGCATAATTGTGCTCCGAAAACCGAAGCTCCAGGCCTTTCCCCGAAATAACGCATTCACTGTGACGTAACCCTCCAAACCGTCGGCTCGTGCCGCAGGGTATTAACCAGCCATTTTAACAATTCCTATTATAATACTTGGTATTGATAATGTAGCATCCCGATAGCGGATACGTCAACATGTTTTTACCATTTTGAAAAAAAGAAAAGCTGTTTTCCCCGCCACGTTGGCAGAAAAAACAGCTTGCTAGCCAAGTATTAAACTCGGCTATTGCTTTAACCTTATGAACAACCGCTATATGCCTACTCGCCTTCAATGCAATAACGGGCTTCTCCTTCGGCTATTACGGCCTGGCCTGCAGTCAGCTCCGTCATCCAGGCTATAAAGCTCTCTTTGTCAGGCTCCTCCGGCAAGCAGCAAACCGTTACCTTATCGGTAAACTCCGTGCCTCCAATTCGCATGGCCCGGGCGTGAAGCTCATTCTCCAGCTTGCCGTACCACGTGTAATCCACCTCGACAAAAACCTCGCGATGCAGGACCAGCTCAATTTCCCCAGCTGCCTCGATACCCGCGACCGCCCCGTCCGTATAAGCCCGGACAAGTCCTCCAGCTCCAAGCATAATGCCCCCAAAATAGCGGGTAACGACTACCGCAACATTTTTTAGTCCTTTGTTACGGATGACCTCCAAAATCGGCTTCCCGGCCGTGCCGCTTGGTTCGCCGTCGTCCGAGGCTTTTTGATGCTGATCCCGCTCCCCTACGATGTACGCGGAACAATTATGGGTCGCCGTCCGGTGCAGCCGCTTTATTTCATCAATAAACGCGACAGCCTCCTCTTCCGATTCCACCGGCTTCGCATAGCCGATAAAACGGGATTTTTTGACCACGATTTCTTCATGATTTTCCTGTCGTACCGTTCGGTATCTGTTCAGCATGGAATGTTATCCCTCCGTACTTTACAGACGCGCTTCCAGCTCCGCTTTTTCTTTTTCATAACCAGGTTTTCCCAGAAGCGCAAACATGTTTCTTTTGTATGCCTCTACGCCCGGCTGGTCAAACGGATTGACGCCAAGCAGATAACCGCTGATGCCGCAGGCCTTTTCAAAGAAATAAACGAGATAGCCAAACGTATAAGGAGTCAGGTCGGCAATGTTGACAATCAGGTTAGGCACTTGACCGTCAGTATGGGCAAGCAGCGTACCTTCAAATGCTTTTTTGTTGACAAAATCCATCGTTTTGCCAGCCAGGAAGTTCAGGCCGTCCAGATCATCTGCATCGGATTGAATGGTAATTTGCTCAGGAACCTCATTGACCTGAATAACCGTTTCAAAAATATTGCGGTTGCCCTCCTGAATAAATTGACCCATGGAGTGCAGATCAGTGGAGAAATCGACAGATGCAGGATAGATGCCTTTGTAGTCCTTGCCTTCGCTTTCGCCGAAAAGCTGCTTCCACCATTCCGATACAAAATGCAGGTTTGGCTCGTAGTTGACAAGAATTTCAGTTGCTTTGCCTTTGCGGTAAAGCGCGTTTCTTGCCGCAGCATATTGGTAAGCTTCATTTTCGGCCAGATCAGGGCTGCTGTATTCCTTGGAAGCATCAGCCGCGCCTTGCATCATGGCGTCAATGTCAATGCCCGCAACGGCAATCGGAAGCAGGCCAACCGGCGTCAGAACGGAATAACGGCCGCCCACGTCGTCAGGAATAATAAAGGACTCGTAGCCCTCTTCATTGGACAGCTTTTTCAATGCGCCTTTTTCCTTATCGGTTGTTGCGTAAATGCGGCGGCGAGCTTCTTCCTTGCCGTATTTTTTCTCCAGCTCGGCGCGGAACACGCGGAATGCGATAGCCGGCTCAGTTGTCGTGCCGGATTTGGAGATGACGTTAATCGACCAGTCCTTGCCCTCCAGCAGCTGCAGAAGGTGCGTTACATAGGTAGAGCTGATGTTGTTGCCAGCAAAGAGCACTTGAGGCGTTTTGCGCTGCTCCTTGGATTGGATGTTATAGAAGGAGTTCGACAGCATTTCGATGGCAGCGCGCGCGCCCAGATAGGAGCCGCCGATGCCGATTACGATAAGAACCTCGGAATCGCCTTTGATTTTTTCAGCTGCCGCTTTGATTCGTGCAAACTCATCCTTGTCATAGTTGGAAGGAAGATCGATCCAGCCCAGATAGTCCGCGCCGGCTCCCGTTCCGTTATGTAAATTATCATGCGCCGTCTTCACCTGCGCCGTTAAATAATCAATTTCATGCTGGCCGATAAAGCCAAGCGCTTTGCTGTAGTCAAACTTTACTGTTTTACTCATCCCGTATTGCCTCCCAACGTATTTTACGAAGCCTTGGCTTCGCCAGTTACCAGCTTCGGCTATTCCTTAAGGATAGCCAATTTACCCCTAGAACACAAGCCTGTTCAACATGAACGATTGATGAAGGAGCAACCGGCTTTTCCTTAATAATAGGGGGAAATCATCAAATAAACGATAACGCCCGTCAGACTGACATACAGCCAGATCGGCATAGTCCATTTGGATATTTTGCGATGTTTTTCGATTTGCCCCGTCATTCCCCGTACCACGGACAGAAGCGCCAGCGGAACAACAACAACGGCCAGCACGATATGCGTTAGCAAAATAAAGAAATAAATGCCGCGCAAAATACCCTCGCCACCATATGGCGTCGACTCCGTCAAGTAGTGATACGTCACATAGGAAGCCAAAAACAGGGTCGTTGTGAGGAACGCCATGCCAACAAAGGTACGGTGCATTTTAATGTTTTTCCGTTTAATCGCCACTAGCGCAACAACCAGTGACAGAAAGGTAAAGCTGTTGAAAATCGCGTTTAGCATAGGCAAAATTTTGACATTAAAGCCGATTTCTCCGTCATAGGCCGGCAGAAAAAACAAAACTGCCACCAGCGCCACGATAACCACCGTCAGGATTGCGACCAGCGGCGTATAGTTCTTTTGCTTCATCAGGAAACCTCCATCATATAGTGCGTGTTCAAAAGCTATATTTTATGCAGTCTATATAACTTTATCTCAATCCCCCCTGCGTATACAATGCATTCTCTCGCCTTGATTGTAACAATTTAACGAAAGTTTGCTTCCTCCCGGTTCCCTCGACAAAAAAACACGCCCTTTGCGGAGCGTGCTTTTCCTTGCCAGTGCCTTCGCCAATTATTTGCCCGATGGGAAACGGACCAGCTCATTCACCTTGACGGCTTGCCCCGTTTTGATTGAGCGATTTCCCGCGATGCCCGTCAGAATTGACATGGCTCCATCTATATGTGACGCTGCCCGATTGAAGCGGTCATATGCCGGAGGACCAAACAAATCGCGCAGCAGAACAGGATCGCCGCCGCCATGTCCGCCTTCGCCCGTCTCTACCTCAACCTCGTAGGCAGGATCAAACATAGGAATAACGAGCAGCCGTATGCCCTTCACCGCACCCTCCTGTGATTTTTCACCGCCGCCGTTTACGTATGGCTTCTCCACTACTCTTACCTCCAGACGGCCCTTGCTGCCGTTAAACACAACCTGGAAGCCCTCCCAAGGCAAATACGCATTAAGCGAATAGGTCAAAATAGCTTTGCTCCGGTATTGCACCATAACGCCCATCGTATCCTCGATGTTGATGCCGTCTCCGAATACGCTTTGATCGCGCTGGTAGCCATCCTCATGCTCCGCATCCAGATACATCGCCTTTAAATAAGGATTTTGGTCCAGATGCAGGGCAAAATGATCCTCTTTGGCGGCCGGGCTGCCAAAAGCCCGTTGATAAAACCGAGTTTCGCCGCGGCGTTCGGCGTTTTCCTTGCCGTAAAAGCGAAGATCGCCCATCGCAAATACCGTCTGCGGCTCCGAACCGAGCCAGAAGTTCACTAGGTCGAAATGATGCGTCGATTTATGCACCAGCAGCCCTCCGCTGTTGCGCTTGTCCCGATGCCATCTGCGGAAATAATCGGCGCCGTGCTGCGTATCCAGCAGCCATTCGAAATGAACCGAATTCACCTCGCCGATGACTCCGTCCATAATCAGCTCGCGGATTTTTGTATTATGGGGCGCGTAGCGATAATTGAACGCAACCCGAAGATTTTTGCCCGTCCGCTCAACAGCGTCCAGAATGTCCTGACATTTATCCTCATCTATAGTCATCGGCTTTTCGGAAATGACGTCGCAGCCAAGCTCCATCGCTTTAATGATATACGTATGATGCGTGCGGTCCATGGAGGTTACGATTACACAATCCGGCTTTTCCCGGGAAATCATCTCCTGGAATTGCTCTGCCCGGTACGTCTGGACGGGAGCATGGTCATAGCGCTCCTGCAGCAAGGAGTTAGCGTAATTCATCCGTGTAACGTTGCTGTCGCAGAAGGCGACAAGCTCGCCTTGGTCCCTGAAATCCCGAACCAGCGCCCCATAAAAAAACTCTGCCCGCGAACCTGTGCCCACCAATGCATATCTCTTTTTCCCCATATCCCATACCCGCCTTTACCAATGATTGATGTTAAGCTTATACTCATAGTAGAACAAAATAAGTCAATATTCTTCTGAATTATTGCTTATATTCAAAAAAGTATGCATATCTTGTGCTCAAAGCGTAATGGAAGGAGGCCGCTATGATGAGCAGCTCCATGTTCAAGATTGAAAGGCTGAAGCGCGAGGGCCATTTTACGATGGAGAAGGATGAAATTCACGACTTTTACGAGCTGTACTACCTGCTGCATGGCGAACGCAGATATTTTATTCATGATGTCAATATGCTGGTACAGCCACGAGACCTTATCTGGATTCCGCCACATATCCTTCACCGGACGCTGGATACGGGGAAGCCCGACCACGAACGGATTTTGCTACAGTTCCACGGGCGGTACTTGCGGGAGCATCTGGGATCGGAGCCGGAGCAGCTTCTGGCAATGCTGTCTGCTAGCGGCCGGCTTTCGCCTGACGTCAAGGAGCAGGAGTCCATTGAATATTTATTGAACATGATGATTGGCGAAAGCCGGAAGCCGCAAGCATCAACACCTCTATTTTTGGCATCCTTGCTAACGCAGCTGCTTGTTCAGCTTGCAAGAATGACGGAAAAAGCTGCGGAAAAGGAGCTTCGTCCGGAACCGACGGTTTGGGAGGAAATGATCCGTTATATGCACGAGCATTATGCCTCGCCTTTATCCTTAACGGAAATCGCCAAGCAATTTTATATGAGTCCCTACCATGTCAGCCGAAAATTCAGCCAATATACAGGCTTTCAGTTTACGGAATACCTGGTTTGGCTGCGCATAAAAAAAGCCCGCGAGCTGCTGGCGGAAACCAGCATGCGGGTAGTCGATGTGGCTCAGGAGTCCGGCTTCAATAACCTTGCACACTTCCAGCGCGTTTTCAAGCGTCTGCTGCGCTGCACGCCCCTGCAATATCGCAAGCTTCATGCTGGCAAAAAAGAATGACTCGTTCAACAAACGGCTATATCATTGTGATTGTGACAGAGCTATATCAGTGCGACAGCTACTATATCAGTGAGACAACTATATCAGTGCGACAGCTGCTATATCATTGCGACAGCTATTGCAGCTCGTGATGCCTCTTCTTCCCATTGCGGCTGTCCTCTAGGTTAAACTAAGCCCTAGGTTGCGGCTCATCCTGGGCCTGAACAAGCCCTAAGTTACGGATCGCCCTAGTAGGATAGAGCACGCTCTAAGTTACGGCTTGCCATTTGGATAGACAAACTCCAGGTAATGGCTTGCACAGAGCTTAGCACACCTACTCATGAGTGAAGGGTTCCCTTCCTTCGCTTTGCTTTCCCTTTAGCTTAACGGTCATTGATGACCGCCACAGGCCAATTTTGCTAGATTTGCTGTGAGCAACGGTCACCCGTGACCTTTACAGCCTAAAAGTAGCACATATGAACGGGATAATGAGGTCTTACGGTCATCAATGTCCTTTACAAAGTGAAAATCCTCAAAAAGTAGCTTTTAACGGTCATAATTGTCCGCAAGAGAGTGATCCTGTCTAAGAATACCGCTCGAAAGAGGCCGCTTGTTGATTGTAAGCCCAACGATGCAATCAAAGTAGTCTTTAGACACAAGATGCTCTTTCACTAGCAGTCAAGCGCCGATTTCTAGATTCGTCCATAAGTTCTGCTACGCCAGCGCTCGCTAGTGTGCCGGATAAAAGGTGTATATACAGATTCGAAGAGATCTAAAGAGATGTATAGGGGACATGAAGAGATTATCAAGCAAAAATCGAAAACTACAAAAAAGCACTACAGAAAAAGCACAACAAAAAAAACACTACAAAAAGCAAAAGGGGCCGCCACGAACAACGTGGGGCCCCTCTTTTCAATTACTCGTAAATATACGAGCAGCAATAGTCGGTTACTTCCGTTACCTGCAGCTTAAACTTGGTGTTGGCAGGCACCTGGAATTCGCCTTCTCCCTGGATGTGCAGCCATTCCGTTTCTCCTGGCAGCAGCACCTTGAGATCTCCGCCGAGAATCTCCATAATTTCCACGCAGTCCGTGCCAAATTCATAATCGCCGGGAAGCATGATGCCTAACGTTTTTTTCGTTCCATCAGGGAACAAAACGACGCGGCTGGTCACCTTGCCGTCGAAATACACATTGGCTTTTTTAACAACCGTTACATTTTCGAATTGCGACATATGAGGATTCTCCTTTAGGGTTCTAAAACGACCTCTTTAAAATGGGATTACAGCAGCGCTTTGACTTTGCTTACTACATTTTCTACGGTAAAGCCGTATTCCTTGATGACACGGTCGCCAGGAGCCGAAGCGCCAAAACGGTCGATCGCCAAAATGTCGCCGCCATCGCCTGTGTAACGCTCCCAGCCGAACGGATGAGCCATTTCGATAGCAAGACGTGCTTTAACGTCAGGCAGCAGTACAGAGTTTTTATATTCCTTGGATTGCTTCTCGAACAGATCCCAGCTTGGCATGCTGATTACGCGAACCTGGATACCTTCTTCAGCCAGCGCTTTTTGAGCTGCAACCGCCAGTTGAACCTCGGAGCCTGTAGCCAGCAATTGTGCTTGCGGCTTGCCGTCTTTTGCATCGGAAACCACATAAGCGCCCTTGCGCAGGTTTTCGCGAGCGCCTTGAACGGTGCCCTCCAGAATCGGCAGGTTTTGGCGAGTCAATACCAAAGCAACCGGGTTTTCTTTGTTTTCAACGGCATAAGCCCATGCGGCAGAGGTTTCATTGCCGTCAGCAGGACGGATAACCGTCAAGCCTGGGATGATACGGATGGAAGCCAGCTGCTCGATCGGCTCATGCGTAGGTCCGTCTTCGCCTACCGCGATGCTGTCATGCGTCAGCACGTAAACAACCGGCAGGTTCATCAGAGCAGCCAGGCGGATTGCAGGGCGCAGGTAATCCGTAAACACAAAGAACGTTCCGCCGAATACCTTGATGCCGGTATGCAGGCTGATGCCGTTCATTGCGGCAGCCATGCCGAATTCACGTACGCCGAAGTAAATGTTGCGGCCGTCGTAGCTGCCGGGCTTGAATTGCGTCAAGCCTTTCAGGTGAGTCATTGTGGAGCTTTCCAGGTCGGCGGAGCCGCCAGCAATGCTAGGTACGTTTTTGGCCAGGCCGTTCAGCGCATTGCCGGAAGCAACACGTGTCGATACCGCGCTGGATTCAGTCGTGTAATGCGGCAGGTCGGCATCCCAGCCCTCCGGCAGATCGCCGCTGGTAGCCAGTTCAAATTGCTTGGCCAGTTCAGGATGTGCTTCCTTATAAGCCGCAAACAGAGTATTCCATGCTGCGTTAGCCGCTTCGCCTTTTGCCTTAACATCAGCAAAATGGGCGCGCACTTCGTCAGGCACGTGGAACTGATGCTCTTCGTTCCAGCCGTAGAATTGTTTGGTCAGCTTGGTTTCGTCAGCGCCGAGCGGCGAGCCGTGAGGGCCTGCATGGCCGCCTTTTCCGCCTTTGTTCGGGCTGCCGTAGCCAATAACAGTTTTAACCTCGATCAGGGTTGGCTTGCCTGTTTCCGCTTGAGCCTCTGCTACCGCAGCAGCCAATGCCTCTACATCGTTGCCGTCGGCAACGCGCAGCACTTGCCAGCCGTAGCCTTCGAAGCGGCTTTGAACGGTTTCGGAATAAGACAAATTCAATTCGCCGTCCAGCGATATGTCGTTGGAATCATAAAGAACAACCAGCTTGCCCAGCTTCAAGTGGCCAGCGAGAGAAGCCGCTTCATGGGAAATGCCTTCCATCAGGTCGCCGTCGCCGCAGATGGAATAAGTAAAGTGGTTGATAATGTCAAAGCCGTCTTTGTTATAAACAGCGGAGAGATGAGCCTCTGCCATAGCCATGCCAACTGCCATTGCTACGCCTTGGCCCAGAGGTCCGGTTGTTGCGTCAACGCCAGCCGTATGACCAAACTCAGGATGACCCGGTGTCAGGGAGCCCCATTGACGGAAGTTTTGCAGCTCTTCCAGCGGCAGCGCGTAGCCGGACAGGTGCAGCAGGCTGTACAGCAGCATGGAGCCGTGTCCCGCGGACAAAACAAAGCGGTCGCGGTTTACCCATTCCGGATTGGATGGATTGTGAACCATATTTTGAGCAAACAATTGATACCCCATCGGAGCTGCGCCCATCGGCATGCCCGGGTGGCCGGATTTAGCTTTTTCAATCGCGTCAATCGCAAGCGTACGAATGGTATCGATTGAAAGCTGTTGAATCGATTTTTGACTGACCGTCATTTTATTACCCTCCTGTTTTCTGTTTAAATCTCATTTTGACAATTTCAAATTCTGTATTCATTGTATCATTCCTTGTTAATTAAACACAACAGTCTTGTTCTGGTGCACAAGCACGCGGTCTTCGATATGCCATTTGACGGCCCTTGCCAGCACAACTCGTTCAATCGTTCTGCCGATTCTTTTCAGGTTATCCACGTTGTCGCGGTGCGTGACGCGCTGGACATCCTGCTCGATGATCGGCCCGCCGTCCAGTTCCTCCGTTACGTAATGCGCCGTTGCGCCGATGATTTTTACCCCGCGGGTATAAGCCTGGGCATACGGCTTGCCGCCGACAAATGCAGGCAGGAAGGAATGGTGGATGTTAATAATCCGGTTAGGGAACTGCTCGATGAACTTGGGCGAAATAATTTGCATGTAGCGAGCGAGAACGATCAGATCCGCTTTGCCTGCGACAACCTCCATCTGCTTGCGTTCGGCCTCATCCTTAGTACTAGGAGTGACGGGAATATGGTGGAAGGGAATGCCAAAAGGCTCCACCAGCGAGCGCATATCGGGATGGTTGCTGACCACCATAGCGATGTCGGCATCCAAATCGCCGTTTCTCCATTGCCACAGCAGCTCAAGCAAGCAATGATCCTCTTTGGAAACAAAAATTGCCAGCCGTTTTTTGCGGCTTTCGCGGAAAATATGCCATTTCATCTGGAAGCGGTCCGCCACACGCGTAAAATCCTCCACCAAAATTGGCAGTTCAACTTCTACATCATTCAAATCAAATTCAAAGCGGATAAAAAACATGCCGCCTTCGGGGTCCATCGTATATTGATCGGACTGCACGATATTTGCGCCGTGCTCGTGCAGGAAATGGGATACGGCAGCCACGATACCGGACCGGTCAGGGCAAGAAATCAGCATTCTTGCACGGCCGCCTTTTCCGGTTGGATTATTGGTTACATCAGCTTGCGTCACATTCATCTTCCTTTTCTCACATGGATTTGGATTTGGCCTAGCCAGCAAACCACGCCGTCAGGCGCTGGTTAATTTCTTCTTCGCTCAGATCGGCGCTGATTGGCCGTTCCTCCACAACCAGATCATATAACCGCTCCATCGGCTCGCGCGGATCGGCTTTTTTGGCTTTGGCATCAGTCTTTAGAAGGTTCCAGGTATCAAGTACAAACTGGCGCCGGTCAATTTCACGTGTAGCAAAAAAGTCGTTCAGCCGTTCAACATCCTCCAGGAAGCCGGCCCCAAAGCGCGACTCGACTTCGCCGCGCAGCAGCGCAATTTCGATCTCGTACATCGGACGAACTTTTTTATCGTCCTTTCCAATCCATGGCGTTTCCAGAATAAAAGGGCGTCCTTGCAGCTTCTCGTGATGAACGATTGCCGACAGCGCTTTATGTCCGAGCCAGCCTGCGCCGATTGGCGCGTGACGGTCCTTGCCCGCGCCGCGTCCGTTTTTGCTGTCGTTGACGTGAACAACGGCTACGCGTTCAAGACCTACAATCCGGTCGAAATCCTCCAGCACGCCGTCCAGATTGTGAATTAAATCATACCCTGCATCATGCATGTGGCAGGTGTCCATACATACCGTCAGACGTTCATTATTCCGCACCTTTTCTATAATAGATGCAATTTCCTCAAAGCTGCGCCCAATTTCCGTTCCTTTGCCGGCCATTGTCTCCAGCGCGATGTTTACGTCCAGCCCCTCTGTTCCGTCCAGCACCATATTCAAGCCTTCCGCAATACGGTTAATCCCGTATTCGGCATCCCTGTCCGTATAGGCTCCGGGATGCAATACGATATTGCGTACGCCAATGGCTGCCGTACGCCGGATTTCTTCCTGCAAAAAATTAACCGCCAGCTCAAAGGTGTCTTCTTTATAGGAGCCCAGGTTAATAATATAGGGCGCATGCACAACTATTTCGTTAATGCCCGCCCCCTCCATTAAGGCTTTGCCTTCTTCAATATATAAGGATTCTATCGGCTTGCGACGTGTATTTTGCGGTGCGCCGGTATAAATCATAAATGTGCTGGAGCCGTAGGAAATAGCTTCTTTGGCCGCAGTAATCAGCCCCTTGTCCGAAAAGGACACATGGGAACCTATCTTCAACATGAGCGAACACCCCTTTTTAAAAGTAAGATTTCACAAAAAACGGACCACTGAAGTTGATCAAAGCTTATTTTACAGGGAATGACGAAATAAATCTAGGGCGTGTCCGAATACTCTGGAAGGAACAGACTTCGTCAAATCTTCTTCTCATGCAAGGAAGTTTTGTGTAGGCCTACCGTGGGGAAGTCAAGCAAAATGGACGCAGCAGGGGGCAAAAAGGCGTTGCAAAATGACGTTGAGAGTTTTTTCGAACACGACCTAATAAAAAAGAGTCAATGGAATAAAGTTCCATCGGCTCCTTTTGTAATTTATCTTATTTTTGGAAACGAGAAGCTTCTGCCGCTATCGGTTTCGCAATCCGATAAAGCATAAGATTCCCCGCCGTTGTTATTTTGCCTCGTTTCAATTCCCGTGCATGCATTTAGTTTACTGCGGCCTGACGCCTTCAATTGAATATTGGGCGACCCGAACTTCATCGTCTGTTCCTATAAAAAATTTATTTTCATCATGCCACCTCCAATCGATTGGACGCTATCTGGAACAAAAAGGCTTCTTTCCTCTTTAATCCATATCGAAATATGATTTAAAATACAGTATAATTTACAATTGAGGTGACAAATCAAATGGGCGAAACATCCAGCTGGTTTATGTATTTTATCGTGTTTTGGGCGATTATTATGGTTCTGGCTATGTCTGTCGGCGGTTTTTTTATGTTCCGCAAGTTTTTGAAAGTGCTTCCCATGCGGGACGGCAAGTCAAAGCTGGATTGGCAAAATTATTGGGTGGATCGCAGCCGCAGCATGTGGGGCGACGACGCCAAAGCGTTACTGGATGAATTGGTTTCACCGGTTCCGTCAGCGTTCCGTGATATCGCCAAACATTCCATCGCTGCAAAAATCGGCCAGGTAGCAATTGAGCAAGGCGCTGAAGCCGTAACAAGAGAGCATTGTATAGAGGGATACATTCGGGCAACCCCGAGCCGGGATTATCGCAGCCTGGTTAATTTTCTGAATCGGAAAGGCATCGACTACAGCGCATACGAGCATCTACTCAACAAATAACGCCCTTTCACTGCCGTCTACCAAAAAAAATGCAACCCACCGGGCGGCAGATTCGTTAAAACATGGAGGAGGTGCTTCATCATGAATTTTTCAAAAGCGAAAAAACGCAGAGAAGCAGGAATAGCCACAGCCGTGCTGTTAGCTGTTGCACTTACCCTATCGGCATGCGGAGTAACCAAAATCGACCCGATATCTGTGGAGAACGCCGGAGGAAACAACTCGGAGGGCGATCAGCTGCCGGCCGAGGGAGGCATTATGGAGCCTGGCTCCCCTGGCGATAGCGGTCAAAGCAACGATGCCGGAGCTGAAAACGGCGAAACCGCCGGCGGCTCGGATGAACAAGGTAATCAAGAAACCCCGGAGGGGACAGTCACAATTGCGACTGGCACATTTAACGGAATTATTGATAATAATTCAATCGAAATTACTACAGATAGCGGGACGGACGCTTATCGGTTTACCGAAGAGCTGTCTGCTGCGGTGAATGAGCTTCCTGAGGATGCCAAGGTGTTTATTCAATATACGGTTACTCCTGTTCAGGACGATCCTGCCGCACATCAGAACTGGCTTCAGTCCATTGAGCAAATGACACAATAACGCTTGACCATTTCAAGCAGCCGTTTCTGATCCGCCAGCCACGAGCCAGCGGCCGGAAACGGCCTTTTCGTTAATCGAGGAAATGGCTGGCAAATATACATTAAACCAGGCAATACTCCGGACCCTTTTCCCCGCCAAGATGGATGACATCTCCTTTGTCCAGCTTATAGACTTTGTAGGGAACCATCAGCTCGCCATTAAGAATGCTCCCGTTTCGGGAGCCCAAATCCTTGACATGATGCTCCTCGCCGCTTCGCCCAATCTCCAGATGGATGCGCGAAACGCCATCCGCATTTTCGGTATAGTTTGCGCCTTCGCCGGACCTTCCGATTCTAAAGATGTCAGCGGTCAAATCAATATCCTCCTCGGCGCCCTTCCATTTTCTGCGCAATATCGCATTCCAGCCCTCGCTGCCTGCAGCTGTACCCCCTGCTTTTTCCCCGCTACGGGAGAGCAGCACAGTAGGTTCGTTTTGGACCGGCCTGGCAGGAAGAGAATAATCCCCTATAGAGGTTGTTGTACCTTCTTCGGTACGCGCTTTATTTACATCCAGGTACTCATGGCGTCCAGGCCGCTGGGGTTTCTCATGAAGCTCGGGTTGCTTCAACGCTCGGAACCGCCGGTTTACGGGGGGCAAATATCCTGTATCGGGATCAAAGGAGCTCCAGTCCGCCTCCATATCCTCCTCTTGTTTTTCCAAAAAAATCCGCTGACCCCGTTTCATGACGAACAAAACCAATGCCAATACAGCCAGAGTAAGACCCAGGCTTAGATACAGATTTCTGGAGGATGGCTCCGTCATATAAATAAACCGCCATATCAGAGCCGTCCCAATAGCAAAAGCAGCCATTGCCAGCCATTTGCCCCGCTTGCCTTGGCGTTCATCCTCCATTTCGTCAGGCTCCAAATAGGAACGCTCTTTCTCCAAAGTTTGTGAACTTTCGTCCCAAGCGGACGCTTTTGATGCGGATAGCTGATCATTTTGCTGTATCGCTTGCCTTATCTCCAGTTTTTCCAGCCTTGCATCTCCCCGCATAGACGTTAACGTTTGCGGCCCAGCATGCGGCGGCTTTGCATTTGTTGGCTGTAAACCTATTGATTTCGCGGCTGTTGAATTAATACCGGCAGAATTTATATCTGTTGACATTTCACCTATTGAAATGTCATCTGTTGATTTTTTATTTTGCAATGCTCCTCCTGGAATAGATTTGCCGATGAGCTCCAATAAAAGCGCACGGAGCTTTTCCAGCGGCCATTTGCTGTCGCTGAACATCTGCAATATGCTGCGCAGCCCTTCCCCATCCACCTTTTCAACATAGGAAAGCCATTTTACAGCCAGAGAAAGCAAATCTCCATTGTCATAGCCATGATGCCCTTTATGGTCAATGGGAACATAAACAAACCGCAACTCATGCAGCCTCTCGCCAACATAAATAAACCCTTCATCCAGCAGGCATCCTTCCGGCCGCAGCATATAATCGCCGCATTCCGTCAACGCGTCCACCGTACTTAGCAGCAGTCCGTAATACTGCTCCATGGTAATGGCATTTTGCTGAAGACGGTGAAGCAGGAGCTTGCAGCCAGACAACGAATAACGGAACGTAACGGAGCCGTCGATGTTGACCCAATCCACACGCAGAAGCGCTGATAATTGAGCCGCTTGAAGCATATTCAGCTCCAGCTCCACCAATTCGCTTCTCTGTATGCCTGGTTCTCGTCCCAGCGTCATCTCATGCCCGGCATTCATTTCAAAATCAATCACAAAACGCAGCATTTTCCCTTTCTCCTTTCCTCATCTGCACAAAAAAACCATCTATTGAAAAAAAGCCATCCACAAAATGGTGACAGCAGCGGGCGCTACAGCCAGCATAAAAGGGAAGCTTTTCCCCTCCTTCAGCCAACGCGCGTTTTCCATCCAGGCTTGTTTCGCATTTGCTGATCCGGGCAGCTGCTGCCACTCACGAAAAAGACTCATTTTCCGGGCAAGCAGCAAAAGAGCCGCCAACGCTCCCGCATACAGAAACGAATAGAGCATTAGCTGAAGCACAGGAAGAATCCCCAGCCAGGCGCCAGCTGCTCCAAAAAGCTTAACGTCTCCTGCTCCAAGCCCTTTTGCCCAATAGAGGAGCAGAAGCGGGATAAAGCCTGCTGCCGCGCCTATCAATGAGGCTTTTAAGCCTCCCACTCCTTCATAGCTCACATAAAACAGAAGCGCTCCGCAAAAAAAGATCAAATTTAGTCCATTGGGAATCCTTTGCGTGCGTATGTCGGTAATAAAAGCGATCAGGAGCAGCAAGGATACGGCCGCGATCGCCATATTAATTCTCCTCCGTCCCGTCGGCTTGTTTCTTCTCAACCAGAAAGTGCATTTTTTTCTCCCCTCCGCCATCGGCCGCTGTAGCCGTTACTTCCCAAACCCCAGGCGTTGTATTGCCTGATACATGCCATGTCCAGCTAATATATCCGTTCTCATCTGCTGTTGCATCGCCCAAATTCCGAGCTTTGCTTGCGCCGCTTTTGTACATCACTCCCAAGGAGATGGTTTTGCCCGGTTCAGTCAAAGCAACGACCGTCGCTTTGCGTCCTGGCCTGACAGGTGAAGGGTTAATAGACACAATTTGCAGAAAAAATGGGTCTTCCTCATTATTTGAAGCGCCATAAGCCGCCGCCAGAGCGTCGCTTACCCACACTCTCTCGTAAGCGTAGGCTTGAAGCTGAATTCTTTTTCCAAGCAGAGGTACAGCGATAGGATATTCATAGGTAAGCGCGATTCCCGCATAAGGCTTTTCTTTTTTCTGCAGGTCAGGCAGCGTCAGCCTTAACAATGATATAGCCTCCGGCTTCAACAAATATGGATTGGCCTGCCGTCTAATAAACGGCTCCATGATGGACCGGCCAAGCTCTGTCGCGGCAATATCTCTTGCCGGTCCCCAATCTCCCCTCAAGCCGGAGGAAAACACCTCGCCAAACGGCTCGGGCAGCCACTCCGCCGCGCCCGCCGCCGCTTCGCTCCATTCCGGGAGTTCCTTTTTGGGACGGACAGCCTCCTCGGCCTCCCCTTTGTTTTTGCCGATCTCCTCCAGTGCAAGCTCAACCGGACGAATATGAGCCGACAACTGAAGGAGCGATTGCGAAGCAGCGGACTGGAGCGCCATTTGCGCTGCGCATAAAGAAATCAGCAGCGAGAAAGCAAGCAGCGCCAGCAAAATAAGCGGCATAACAATGGCGGCTTCCAATACAATAGAGCCGCTGCTGCCGGCGAATCGGGAATTGCGGCCAACAATGCGGCGGGCGCAGCGCTTAATAGGAATGACCCGCCAAATGAAAAGCTTCATAACGGTTGCCAACCACCCTTCCCCCCATGCTTTGCCCCCTGTTCAGCAGCTTCACGACGCCTGGCAGAAACCACAGCTGCATGGACACCGTCGCTTCGCCCGTTACGCCTGACGGCACCTCGGCAAGCGTAATGCCGCAGTTTTGTTCAATCACGGCAATCATACGCGCCAGACGTTGCTCCTGGCTTCCGCCATGGAGCAGCATAAACAAACGAAGATAGTCCTTATAGGAAAGCTCAACCTTGACGTATTTGGACAAGGGAGCCGAGCCTTTTTGCGCAAAGGAAAGCATGTCCAGAATGGTATGCTCCAAGCCATAAATAATAGCCGCCGACAAAATAAGCAGCGGATGCCCCAGCGAGCGGCTTTCGATCAAGCCCTCCATCGTTCTGACAGCCAGCCTGACGGCAAACAATTCGCCGTATGCCGCCAGCAAATTGCCTTTGGCATTATGAAAGCCGTACAAAACATACTCCATCTCCTGATTATGGAACGAGGATGCGGCCGAAAATGCCTCCGTGCTGCCATCCTCCAGCAATGAGCGCAGCTGAAGCGGGTCAAAGGAGGTAAACCGGGCGGCTGCGTATTCTCCGTAATAAAAATAATCTCTGCCTCGCACAAGCATATCCGCCATGCCGGAAAACAGCCCGTCCATTTCCTGCGACGCTTGAAGCGCCCCTTCATTGGCATCGGCTGCGCCGGATATATACGCGGCTCCCTCTTCTTCCGTTGCTCTGTCTCCTGCGCTGTTGTATAACAAGCTCCTCTCATATTTCAGCTTCACCTGGCGAAACAGCTCCTCATGCTCCCCGGACTCCTTGCTGTCGGCCATTCCTTGCAGCAATTGCCGTGCTTCCTTCCATAACCCTTTTTTCTTTTTTTCCTGTTCTCGCAGCTGGCCCTTTATATTCTGATCCTCCAGCTCTGCCGAGCGTTGCCCCAATACAGTTGCCGGAGACACATAGCTCTCTGCGTATTTGCTGTATGCGGAGGACATGGTTCCAGCCAAAGTTCTCATCTCGGAGGCGTGACTGGATGACTGGATGTCTGAAAGCACCCTTCTGCCAAATTGCTGCAATTGCCCGGACAGGGCAGCTAACTCGTTCCTCTGTCCATCCAATTCATTACGGTAGGCGGCAAACCACCCTTCCTCCCTTATAAGCTTGCCTCCGTCCTCTACAATAGCTTTGATATCGTCTCCCCCGGAAATTTCGGCGGAAGCCGTCCCCTGCGCCTGGTTAGCCGCAACCTCCTCATAGCTTTGCGCAGCCGCATGCTCAACCTTCTGCAGCAAGGTCTCCATAGCTTGATTGACCTGCTCCGCTTCCTGAACGCGCTGCCTTGCAAGCTCCAGCTTGGCTGTATGCATCTGTTCCATTGAGGCGCCTTCTCCCTGAAGCGCGGACGACAGCTTGCTTGCTTCTTGCTGGAAACGCCAGATTTCCGCCCAAAACACCCTTTTCTCTTCCGGCGGCAAGGCTGCTTCGTATTGCAGCATGCTGACGTACCCTTCGACACCCGATGCGTACCCGGCGGCCGTCAAACCCGATGCAGCCGGTCTGCCGCTAGCTGGAATGAGGCCGATGACTGTACTTGCCGCCGCTTCCCGGCCTGCCGATGACTGCAAGCTTAACGCCTCCTCCAGCAGCTTTTCCCGTTTTTCATAAAGCGACCTCAATTGTTCCAGCGAAGCAACCGCTGCCGAGCTTTCCTTCAAGGTTTTGGCAAGCGGAGTAAATTTCGATAACAGCTCCAGCGTAAAATCAATAGGCGCCTTATATTTCATTTCCTCCAAAACGCCTCTTGCGAAAACATCATGCCGTCCTAGCGTCAAAGAGGTATTCAGCGAGGTTTCCTCCACCCGAGCTGCCGTAAGATCAAATCCGCCTTCCAAAAAAACGGCTTGTCTCTCCAGCGTTTGCTTTAGCACCTCCTGAAAAATAAGGTCTCCCTCCGTACCTCCTCGCCCGAATAGCCCGTACCGCTCATACAACGCTTCATCGTAAGCCGATAAAACGGAGCGGATGGCAGAGCGCACGCTGCTTTCCGATTGAAGCTGAAAAGCAGCGATACGTGCATAGTCGATAAGAACGCCAAAAAACAACAGCAATGACGAAAGTACAATTACCCCGAAAATAGATACCGTTCCGTTACTTTTCAGCAGCACATTTTTCATCCGGCATCCTCCTATTTCGCATCCGGCCTATAGGGCGCCAGCGCTTTGGCCGCATTTTCTTTGCCGCCCTCCGATTGCGCGGAGTCGCTTGAAAACCGCTGGACGTAATAACGTACAAGGTCGACACTGCGAATAAACTCCACCGGATCAGACAAATACCCTCTACCCGCTCCGGCCGGCTCATCCCAGGACCAGCCGGATTGCCGAGGGGCAAGCTCCATCGGCTTTTTAAGCTTTATTTCCACATAACGGCTAAACCCGGCATTTATAACTCCCGATTCCCCTTTAAACGAAAGCCCCCCTGCTGTAATGGAGCCAGCGCCTAAAGCCAGCTTCCGCTCACCAAGCCCCGCATAGCCGTCCTTGACCATGCCGATTTCCTCGGGCAGCTTGATGCTCGCCGTTTCGCCCCGCCAGCCGGATTTTAGCAGACTTCCCAACACGCCATCACTGCTCATGCGCCAATATAACGGATCGTAAGCCGGCTCAGAAAGAATGCCCGTTGCGGGATGGCGATTACTGTTGTCCCAGCCAAAAGCCGTTCTTTCCGCAACCGCCGAGGCGTAATAAAACACGATTGTTTTTTGATAAAGGTAGCAGCCCAAAACAATAAAAAGCATCACCATAGCAAACAAAACGGGAAAAACAAAGGATGATTCCATCGTAAAGCTGCCTCGTTCGTCCTTTAGCCACCGCTTCATGGGATTACTTTTCAAAAATGCGGGAGGCCTCATCATCGGCTTTTCCCATCAACGTTTCGATCAGGTCGATAATCCAGTCCTTGAAGAGCAGTGCAATAATGATAACAACAGCAATGATCAAAATAATTTCCAATGTGCCAAGCCCTTGCTCATTTGACCAAAACGATTTCATTTTTCCATAAAGTTTCAACATGGCGTACCATCCTTTTTTTGTTTTTTAAGACATCATCAAAACAGCAGGAGCGGCAACAATAATCATCATGATGAACAAGATAGCCGCAAGAGGAAAAACAAGCTTAGACGAAGCCTCTTCTCCTCTGATTCTTGCCAAGGCCTTGCGCTTCTCCCATAAAGAATAGGAAAGCTCGCGCAGCGCCAGCGTAAAGTGCTCGCCGCCCCGTTTATAATTCAACAGCAGCACCGCCGTAAAAACAGCCGCCTCCTGAACGGCGCATTGTCGGCTGAAGCGCTCCATCACAACGCTGAAGCTTTCTCCGTTTGCTAACGAAAGGCTTGCTTTGAGCCATTCCCTGTCAAGCGGATGGACAGGCTTGTCCCCTAAGCCGTCCGCGCATCGGTGAAACGCGCCTTGCACCGTTTCTCCTGCTCCAACAAGCAGCATCAGCTTGCTTAACTTGTCCGGCAAAGCAGCTACAATCAGCCTTCTTCTTTTTTCCAGCTCGCGGCCCGCTTCCACGTAGGTACGGAATGCTAGAACGATAAAAAGCAAAAAACCAATCAGGAGCACAAGCTTCTCGCCGCCAATCCAGGAAATCCAGGAGCAGCACCAGAGCAAGGCAAAGCCGCTTCCAAACGCTTCGGCAAGCTTTTCGCGGGAGGCATCCCCCTTCCATGCGGGTCCATTCAGCACCATCATCCGGGCATGGTAGCTATTGGTGTATTGCTGAGTCAAATGCCAATGGGATACTGACGATAACGCATATACAAACGGTTCTGTCAGCCACTTTGCCTTCAGCTGCGAAGCTTGTCCGCCTCCTGAGTTCCGCCTTTTTTCTCCTTCTCGGCGGCTTTTCCCCCTTTTTTGACCGCCCGGCTTGCTTTTTCCCGATGATCCGATATACAGCGCAGCCCATGCCGCCGTGAGCAAACAGGCAAAAATTGACCCCATAGTAGCCTCCTAGATATCAAATGTCATCAGCTTGCCCATCGCCCAATAGCAGCAAAGCAGCAATCCCAAGGTCACCGTCAGCAAAACATAGCCGATGCCGCTGTAGAGAGGCGTCATATAGTCCGGGGCTGCAAAGGACAGAAATCCCATGAATACAAACGGAACCGCCATCATGATGCGTGATTCCAGTTTCTTTTGAGCAATAAGCACCATAATATCCGACTCCACGGTCAGCTTTTCCCCTATTACGGTTGCAGTCCGTCTCATCACCTCTACCAAATCGCCGCCAGACCGCTTGCAGGCGCCTATGACATCGACGAATTGCGTAATTTCCTCGCTATGGGCGCGTTCTGCAAAATGGCGAAGCGCGGCTTCAAGCGGCTCCCCGTTATCCAGCCTGCGGCAAATGACTGTAAATTCGGCAATAATATCGCTTTTGGAATCGCCAAAGAGCATATGTAAATCCTCCAGCGATGAGCGAAATGCATTTTCAATAGACCGTCCGGCAGCAAGCGACGAGGTCAACGAAAACAACGCTTCCTTGAATTGCAGCTTCAGCTGTTTTTTTCTCCGGTCCAGCAGCAATGCGCGTCCATAGCGGGGTGCAGCAAGGCCAAGCAGCCCCGCCAAGCCTGCAACCCATACGGAATGATAAAAAATGTAAGTTCCGCCGAATATGCCCCCGCAGCCGATTAAAGCAAACAGCAGCAGCTCTCTGACACTTAATGTGTAGACGCCGTAATTAACGGCGCTTATCCGGCTCGCAGCCTTGGTCCCGGACCAAACACGTTCCCATCCGCACCAATAAGCCCATTTCGCCAAAACTCCCTGCTCAGCCTTTGACATATTGTCCCTTTCCGGCAAGCAGCAGCTTATCGGTATTGCTTAACGTTTCTCCGGTTGCCTTCAGCCCGCCGATCACTTTCCCGTTCCGCTCGCCCTCTTCTTCAAAATGATAAAGACGCTTCAGCCTGATTTCGCCCTCCTGAACACCACAAACCTCGCAAATCTCCGCAACCTTCCGGGTTTTGTCCCTGAACCGTGAAAGATGGACAACAATATCCAGCGCGGAGGCAATTTGCGCCCTTATTACCGGAAGCGGCAGCTCCGCTCCACCCATCACCATACTTTCCAGACGCAGCATCATATCCTTTGCGCTGTTAGCATGACCGGTGGAGATCGAGCCGTCATGGCCGGTATTCAGCGCTTGCAGCAGATCAAACGCCTCCGCCCCACGCACCTCCCCGATAATAATCCGGTTGGGACGCATTCGGAGCGAAGCGCGGATCAAATCGTCGATGCCGATTTTTCCTTTGCCCTCTGTGTTTGCGTTTCTGGTTTCCAGCGATACCAGATTGGGCACCGTCCTGATTTGCAGCTCGGCGGAATCCTCGATGGTTACAACCCTTTCGTCAGCCGGAATGTACCTGGACAAAGCGCCAAGAAAGGTCGTTTTTCCCGTTCCCGTGCCGCCGCTTATAAAAATATTGTATTTGGCCTCTACCAGCACCCGCAGAAAATCAGCAGCCTCCTGGCTTAATGCTCCAAGCTGCACAAGCCGTTCCAGCGTTATAGGCTGATCGCTAAATTTTCGGATCGTCAGACAAGGACCTTTAAGCGCAATTGGCGGAAGTACAACATGTATCCGAGAACCGTCGCGAAGCCTAGCGTCAACAATAGGCGAGGACATATTAACGACGCGGTTGACCTCCGCTACCACGTGCTGGATCAAATCCTCCAGCCGCTCCCGGCTTTCAAAACGGACGGAATGACGCTCCATTTCTCCGTTCCGCTCCACAAAAATATCCTCATGGCTGTTAATCATAATTTCCGTAACGGATGGATCATCCATAAGCGGCTGCAAAACGTCCAGCCCTCTAAAGGAATGATAGATTCGGCGCACCAGGTTAACCTTTTCCGCTGCCGGAAGCGGGTTTTGGCCGCACCAATTCAACACAGCCTCCTCTGTTTTCCGCAACAGCTCTTCATCGGTGATCGCCCCGCCAAAATCGATTTCAGAGCGGATGACCTCCCTCAGCTCGCTAACGGCCCCGTCAATGGACATATCGGGCCGCCTCGCTTTTTAGCGCCAGCTTGAGCAATTCCGCCGAAGCGGCTCGGAAGGCGGGGGACTCCAGCAGCTTGCCCCGCCGCCCTTCCCGCCAAGCCTCCACATCGGGAAGCCCGCCCGGCGCACTGCGGTATTCATGCGGCAGCGCCAGCGTCCCCATGCCCGTCATGCGATTGCGCACAACCCAATTGCTTGCAAGCATGCGGCTATGGCGTTCTCCCCATTTATGGTTGGCGTACCCCCATGCAAGCGACAGCTTGCCAAGCGAGGAAGCTTCATCCGCCACAACGTAGAAGCTGGTATTGCAGCGCTCCAGCACCGATAGATGCAATTCACAGAGCTCGTGGTCCAGGTCCACAATAATAACCCTGTAACGGCCCGAGCCTGCAATGTAGTCAATCAAGGCAACGGCATCTTCGGCCGTTAGGTTTTCACGGTCTCCGGGATGGCTAAACCCCGTCAAATAATCTCCCTTGAGCGTGGTATTGTGATTACGGTTCGCCCCAAGCCATTCCTTGTCCGCCTTCCCGTGCGCCTTGATTTCGTATAACAGCTCCGATAATCCGCCGCCTTTGGCGGAAGCATGATGGCCGTCAAGCCATAAGTTTGCCGTATTCCAGCGCTCCAGGTTAAGATAGCAGGTTTGCAGACCCATGCTCCCGGCACCGTTAGCCAGATGAAGCGAAAGCGCCGTAACTCCGACACCGCCGGACACAGAGCTGACGCCGATAACAACGGGCCCCTCCTCATATCCGCCGATAGCGCCTCCCGCCATTACTTTGCCAGCCAATGCCGCAACATTACGTTCCAGCAGCGATTGCAGCAATTGCGGAAGCGCCTGATAACGAAGCGCTTCCTCCTGAATCCGGCTTTCTCCCAGCCTGCCAACCAGAGCAACCTGCCGCGTCTGCGCCAGCTCGGGCTTCAGCTCCTCCAGCAGAGCGGGCTCGCCCGCAACAAGCTCCATCGCAAAGCCTTGCTTGATATAACGCCGGCAGGCCTCGGCATTCGTGAAGGCAACAAGCTGGCAGCGATCCCGAAACGGTCCGCATCGCACATATTCCGCAAGCCTTCGCGTATATTCCATATCGCTTACCGCCAATCCCAATTGAATCTTGCCCATCTCTATTTCCTCCCTTCCTCATTAATCAGCTGCCCCTTTACTTCCACTGCTCCGACAGGAGCAAAATACGCAAAAAAAGCACCGTACAAGGGCAGCGGTCTGCTGCTCCTATACGGTGCTTCCGTGTTTGCGTATTTACTTGGTAAAAATCTACCACAAGAACTTGCTTCCCGTCAACTACCCCTTGCCAAAAAAGCGCTCGATTTCGATTTCTGCATTTTCGGCGGAGTCCGAGCCGTGTACGATATTGGCTTCCACGTCAAGCGCAAAATCGCCTCTGATGGTCCCTGCTCCCGCTTCGGAAGGGTTGGTTGCCCCAATTAACAGGCGGGAATTTTTAATGGCGTCTTTGCCCTCCAGCACCATCGCAAACACCGGGCCGGAAGTGATAAAGTCAACAAGCTCTCCAAAAAACGGCTTTGCGCGCAAGTGGCCGTAATGAACCTCCGCTTTTTCTCTGGAAAGCTGCATCAGCTCGCCCTTGACCAGCGTAAAGCCTTTATTTTCAAAACGGGCCACGATGGCACCGATTAATCCCCGTTTTACGCCATCTGGTTTAACCATCACAAATGTTTTTTCCATGATAATTCCCTCCGTTTTATAAATTTTGCTTCTCCAGAACCATACACCTTCTGGTCAAACGCTAGTTTCTATAGTTCAACTTTCATCCTTGTTCCTTATCGGTTCAACCACTCCAGGATAATGCCCGCGGTCTCCTCGATTGCGCGGTTGGTAACATCAATGACCGGACAAGACAGCGACTCCATGACGGAGGCCGCATATCGAAGCTCGCTCTGGATCCTCTCAATCGAGGCATAATGGGCCGAGGCCGGCAGCCCCAGACTTTTGAGCCGTTCCGTGCGAATTTCATATAAATGCTCCGGCTGCATGGTGAGTCCCACAATCAGTCTGTCCGGGCCTGTCTGAAGCTCAGCAGGCACATTAACCTCGGGGATAAGCGGCAGATTAGCTACCTTAACTCCCTTGTGGGATAAAAAGATGCTAAGCGGGGTTTTGGATGTGCGCGATACCCCGATCAAAACAACCCGGGCCTGTGTCAGCCCTCTGACATCCTTGCCGTCATCATATTTAACCGCAAACTCGATGGCCTCCATCCGCTGGTAATAATCCTCATTAACCGAGTGGAGCAGCCCCGGCTGCTTGCTGGGAAAATCGCCAAACGTGTCGATATAGGCCTGCATCATCGGACCCATTACATCAACCGCACGTACGCCCAGCCGCACAGCCTCCTCCTTCATCAGCTCCCTAAGCTCCGGCTGAACCAGCGTATAGCTGATAAAACCGCCGCTTTCCGCTGCCTCTGAAACGATGCGGACAATTTCTTCCTCGCTTCGGATGTGCCCATACCGCTTAATCTTGACATCGCCTTCGGTAAACTGGCGGAGCGTAGCTTTGGCAACCGCCTCCGCGGTTTCGCCAACTGCGTCGGAGCACACATAAATGGTACCTTTGGTCATCGTCCGCCTTCCCCCGTTTCTCCGTCCGAGGCCATATCCGCCATAATAGCAATAATGCTGGACTTGGAAACCCATCCCGCCAAAACCGGATTTGCCCCCGGCTCCTCCTCCGGCATAAGCACCGGCAAACAATCCAGCTGATGCTGCGACATTTTGACAATGGCGTCCATGACTGAATTTTCCGGACTCAGGGTGACGATATTGGGATAACGGGTCATGACCATACTGACAGGAATAGATGCCGCAGAGGCATTGCCCAGCGTAATTTTAAGCAAATCCTTGGGCGTAATAATTCCCGCAAACCGGTTGCTCTCCGTCACGACCAGCAAGGTGTCCGCATTTTCCATAAATAAAGTAATAACGGCATCGTGTACGGAAAGCGTTTCGGGTATATTGACGGGAACGCCTTGCACTTCCCTTACTTTCAAATTGTGAAAACGTTGTAATGGCGCGTTGCCGGCGCGATATTGAGTGCCAAGGAAATAACCGACCTTCGGCTTGGCGTCCAGCATGCCCAGCATAACCAGCAGAGACAAGTCCGAACGAAGCGTTGGGCGGCTGACACCCAAATATTCCGCTAGCTGCTCGCCGGTCACCGGCGCATGCTGCTTGACCAGTTCAATCAGTTCCAACTGTCTGGATGTGAGCTGAATCGTTTTCCCCTCCCGAACTATCCGCTTTCCATTGCGAATTATACCTTCCGGACTATTTGAACACGTCCTATAAGACAATTAAAGTGTAGCATTTTTCTAACTATACACCTGTATAAAATATCACATTGGAATATCATGTACAACATATGCTTTTTTCGCATAAATAAAGCCCCCTTACGCAGCATGGTCAATGATCCTTCGATCAATACCCCGCATTGCGCTCGGGAGCCTTTAGGGCGTGTCTGAAAACCCGCTTGAGGTCATCTTGCACCGCCTTTTCGCCCCCTGCTGCGTCAGTTTTGCTTGACTTACCCCCGGTAAGCCTGCACAAAACTTCCTTGTAGGGAACGAAAATTCGGCACAACTTGTTCCTCTCGGAGTATTCAGACACGCCCTAGTTTTTCCAGACTATTATTTTTTTGTCAGCTCCAAAAATAAAGCTACATCGTCGGCTGTCAGAGCAACGGCTTCTTTCCAGAATTGAGGCTCCTCCAGATTGATGCCTAGATGCTTCTTCGCAAGCTGCTCAACGGTCAAGGAGCCGGTGTCGCGAAGCAAAGCGACGTATTTGTCGCGGAAGGCTTCTCCCTCCTGGTTCGCCCGTGCATACAAGCCCGCACTGAACAAGTAGCCAAACGTATAAGGGAAATTGTAAAACGGCACATCCGTCAAATAAAAATGCAGCTTGGCCGCCCAGAAATGGGGATGAAGCTCGCCCAAGGCTCCGCCGAACGCTTCCCTTTGAGCTTCCTCCATCATAGCATTTAACGCCTCAGTCGAAACCAGCCCTTGCTTGCGCGCTTCATAAAAACGCGTTTCAAACAGGAAGCGGGCGTAAATATTGGAATAAAACGCCACCGCATTGCCGATTTTGCTCTCCAGCAGGCTAATCGTTTCATCCTTGTCCTTGGAGGCTTTAAGCGCCCGGTCGGTCACGATGATTTCTGCAAAGGTAGATGCCGTCTCCGCCACGTTCATTGCATATTCATGCGCAAACGGAGGCAGATCATCCATTACATGCTGATGATAGGCATGGCCAAGCTCATGAGCCAGCGTTGACAAATTGTCCATCGTCCCGGAATAAGTCATAAAAATACGGGTCTGCTGGCTTTTAGGCAATGAAGTGCAAAATCCGCCGGGACGTTTGCCAGGACGGTCCTCCGCCTCGATCCATCCTTCTTTAAATGCTTTTTCGGAAAAATCGGCAAGCCGCGGATCAAACTCGCGGAACTGCTCCAAAATAAAATCGGCGCCTTCCGCAAACGGAATAATTCGTTCCGAGGTATTAACAGGAGCGGCAACATCATGCCAGTCCAGCCGCTCAAGGCCAAACAGCTCGGCCTTACGCTGAAAATAAGGCTGAAGCAGCTTTTGCCCTTCCTTTACAGCCTCCCACATGGCGGACAGCGTTTTTTCGCTCATGCGATTGATTTGCAGCGGCTCCTGAAGCACCTGCTCCCAGCCTCTGCGCTGATACAGCTTAAGCCGGAAGCCGGCGATGCGATTAAGCACGTCGGCGCATAAATCCGCGTTGCGCGCCCATTCGCGCTCCCATTCCTGGAATGCGGCCTTGCGAACCTCGCGATCGCTGTCGCTTAACCGGTTAAACATTTGCCCTGCGGACAGCAATACGGATTCGCCGCTTTTTTCCACTGCCTTGAATTGAGCCTGGGCAACAATGGTGTTGTAGAAATAGCCCCAGCCATGATAACCGTCAATGGAGAGATCGCCAATCAGCGCCTCCATCTCCGGAGACAGCTTGATTTTTGCCAGCTCCCTGCGCTCATTCAAATAAAAAGCGACGGCGCCAAGCTCCGGGTCGGCAAGCATAGCTTCCCACTCGTTATCGCCAATGTTGCGAAGAATATCGTCGTATTGAGCCATCGCGGACATATAGTCGGCGCTTAATGTATTAACGCGATCGCTCAAAGCAGCAGCAGCTTGGTCCTTCACATTTTCCGCCATTAAGCAGCTTGCAAATGACTCCGATTGCCGCAGCGCAATCAACACGCGCTGAGCCAGCCCGGTCAGCTCTTTGACAAGCTCAAGCGAAGGGCGATTTTTTTTGTTCAGCAGAGTCGTCAGCTTTCCGATATTTGTTGCTATTTCATCCAGCTCTGCCGAAAATGCTTTGGAGGACGAGCCTCCGGGATAAATGGAATCCAGGTCCCATGTTAATGGATATTGATTGGACATAATTACACACCTCGTTATAGAATAATGGATACAGTATAACCCAAATGGAGGATAAACACATGTCTAAACCGTTACAAATCTCGGCGGATACCGCAATCAAGCTTTCCGAGCAGCTGGGCGTTCCGATCGAGCATCTTATGCATATGCCTCGTCATATCCTGCTCCAAAAGCTGGCGTCATTAAATAGCGGAGCGCTCTCCGACACCCCGGACAAAGCCGACTATACGCCCGCCAAACCAGCAGAGGGAGAAGGCGGCAAAACCGGCGAGCAAGGGCATGTCAACGCTAGCGTCGAAGACAAGACAGACGGTTCCGGCCAATGATGCATCCGTTCCAGAATACCTGGCCTTATGAAACGGTCATGGGAGACATTTATGTATCCAAGTGTCCCTTCTGCGATGCAGAAAACGTGCTTTTGCCGCTGAAGCCTTCGGAATTGCAGGTTATTGCGGAAGGCAAAAAAAAGCGGCTTGTTTTCCCTTGCTGCCGCAACGTTTTAACCATTATTGATACCGACCGGGATTACCTGCTTTCCGATATCGCCTTGCGAAACAATAAAGCCTGAAGCGGCTGCTTCAGGCTGAGGTTACGGCTTGTGAAAAATCCTCGTTATTACCATCTTCCCGCAGCATGGCTTCCTCGCGGATCAGCTGCCATTGCTCGCGGCTTGCACGGATCATTGCGGCATCCATAATGCGTTTATCGTTAATGATGCGAGAAAACCACTTTACGGCTTCCTTATCATTACCAACCCGTCTGTTCAATTCCCCGATCAGAAACATCAAACGTGCGTTATTTAACGACACGCCTTCCGTTTCATAAACGCGAACATAGGACTCCAGCGCATGAGCGAGAAAACGCCGTTCTTCGATTTTATTGCCTTCGTAACGATATAGCCATGCGATATGATGGAGCAGCCCCGCTATAACGCGATCCTTGGCGCCAGTTGTCTGAGCCGTCAACAACGCAAGCTTGTAGCAGTACATAGCCGTTTCCCTGCTACGCTCGCCGTTGAAATCTCCGCCCTTCCAATTCATGCCGATTCGTTCGTAATAGAGCATTTTCTGCGCGTCGCTCAGCTTATCCAGACCGTTCTCCGTAGACGCAAATCCGCAATGCGGACATACGCGCACCACGTAAAAATCCGGATTAATGCCATTTGCATAATGTCCGCAAAAATCGGAGTCGGTGGTTGACGCCCTTTTGAAGCTGGGGCGAACCCGAGAGGTGGCAAAGGTGGTTTCACAGCAGATGCACTCTATTTTCGACTCATACAGCGGCTCCATAACATCACGTCTCCTACTCTGTTGTGTTTACAAAATGATGAGCCGGACCCGAAAGTCGCTCCAGAGCAAAAGCGGCAAGCTCGGAATCAATGCCTGCTTCCTTTAAAGCCTCCCTCATGCAGGACAGCCATGCTTCCGCCCTTTCCGGCGTAATGGGAAAAGGCAAATGTCTGGCGCGCATCATGGGATGGCCGTGCTGCTCTGAATACAGATGGGGCCCGCCGAAAAATTGCGTAAGAAACAAAAATTGTTTTTCCATGACCGGATTAATATCCTCCGGGAAAATAGGACCAAGCAACGGATGATTTTGCACCTTCGGGTAAAAACATTCGACTATAGACCTAATCGCAGCCTCGCCGCCCAATGCATCGTAAAGGCTTATATTCCTATTCATCGGCATATCCAACTCCATTTTGTAGGTATTTTGAATTATATCACACTTTTCCTCTGCTTGTCCGCGAAGAATATCACAATGTTGATTATCCTACTTGCGAACTGATCAGGAGATAACTTTCAGCCTCATCAAATAAAACAACCCGCATGCATGCATGCGGGCGCTATTTCTTGACGCCAAGCTTTAAGAGGTTGTTCAAAAAGTGTTCGCCCGGTAAGGATATCCAGGTTTTCGGACACGAATTCAGGTTTTGTAATCCTCTTCGTTTGGCGATGCAATGGACTCACGGATGACGTAGACAAAAGCGCAGACAAGAATGCCAGCGATAATACTCATACTCACCACTCCAAGCTTTAAGGATAGTTTTATTGTACCATAAACCCGGTCCTATAACACGCAAAATGATAGCGTTTTCCAAACTGTAATGTCATTGTAACATTTCAAAGTTTGTGATGGCTGTCCAACTTGAAACATAGGATTTAGGAATAGCTTTTATTCCTATGGTCTACATGCCGAGGAGGTTCTCAAGATGCTTCGAGCCCTGCTACACCCCTTGTCGCTGATTGCTTATTCGGCATTGCTCCTGTGTCTGCTGATGGCCGTTTTTCCAGAGGAAGCGTTGCAATCCTCCCTGCGCGGCCTTTCGATATGGTGGCAGGTGCTTTTTCCGGCCCTCTTCCCGTTTTTTGTTATTTCCGAATTGCTGCTGGGACTTGGCATCGTCCATTTTTTTGGCAGGCTTCTGGACCCATTGATGCGCCCGTTGTTCCGCCTTCCAGGCATTGGCGGGTTTGTGGTCGCAATGGGCTATATATCCGGCTATCCCGTGGGGGCCCGCTTGACCGCCCAGCTCTGGGAGCAGCGGCTGATCAACCGGGCGGAGGGAGAGCGGCTTGTCGCTTTTACGACAACCTCTGACCCTATTTTTCTAATTGGCGCCGTTTCGGTCGGTTTTTTTCATCAGGTCGCATTGGCGCCTCTGCTGGCGGCCGCGCATTACGGAGGAGGGCTTGTCATCGGCCTGCTGATGCGGTTCCACGCAGCTAAAGAGGACTCCAGCCCTTCATCCGCAAAAGGCACAGCCTATAATTCTCCGGTATCCGGCAGCGGAAATTATAGCGGCAGCAGGCTTAAATCGGCGTTTCGCGCTATGCATGACGCCCGTTTGCTGGATGGACGGAATTTTGGCCAGCTCCTCCAGGAATCCATACAATCGGCGCTTAGGCTTATGATTGTTGTAGGCGGTCTTGTTGTGTTTTTTTCCGTTGTGATGGAGATGCTTGACCTTGCGGGGCTGCTGGAGGGGCTGTCCAATGTGCTACGCCTTCTGTTTGAGCTGTCTGGTATGCCTGTTCAGCTCGCGGATGCTGTGGTATTTGGACTATTCGAGGTTACGCTTGGAGCTAGAGCAGCCGGAGCCGGAGGTAACAGCCTGATGCATCAAGCCGCCATTGCCGCCTGGGTTCTTTCATGGGGCGGTTTATCCGTTCATGCCCAAATCGCAAGCCTGCTCAGCAGAACGCCGCTTCGCTACACCCCTCTCTTGCTGGCCCGCCTTCTGCACGGTTTTATTGCGATGGGACTTGTCTACCTCTTTTGGGGAGTTCTCGGCCCTTAATCATTGAATTTCATGCCTGTTTCCGATATCATTTATAGAGGCTGTTAAAAGCCTTGTAAAACCCGGAAGGAGATTTCCACGTTGAAATATGCAGTGGTTGACAGAGGAGACGAGCGTTCAAAGGAGCTTGCCCGGCGTTTTCATGAACTGGCTGCACAAAACGGCTTCCAGTTGGATGAAGCCAAGCCGGAAATCGTCATTTCAATCGGTGGCGACGGCACCTTGCTTCAGGCGTTTCATAATTATGTTAATTCCATTTCCGATGTTGCATTTATTGGGATTCATACCGGACATCTCGGCTTTTACGCAGACTGGAATGCGGATGAGCTAGAGGAGCTCGTTTCCTTTATGGCCAAGGAAACGCCTATTATGGTACGGTATCCGTTAGCCCAGATTGAGATCGAAACCAGCACGGAAACGTTAAACTATTTGGCTTTGAATGAATTTACGCTCAAAGGCGTAGACGGCACGCTTATGGCGCAAATTGATGTTAATGATGAATTGTTCGAGATGTTCAGGGGAGACGGCATCGTCATCTCCACCCCTTCCGGCAGCACCGCTTATAACAAAAGCCTTGGGGGAGCCGTTGTTCATCCCTCCATTGAGTCGCTGCAGATTGCGGAAATTGCATCCATTAATAATCGGGTATTTCGCACGCTTGGTTCATCCGTTCTGCTGCCCAAGCATCATCATTGCGACATTATTTCAAAAAAAGACCAGCGAATCCAGCTCAGCATCGACCATATCAGCATGATGTACAGCGATATCCGTTCCATCCGCTGCAGTGTAAGCAACCGCAAGGTCAGCTTTCCAAGGTATCGGCCTTTTCCGTTCTGGAACCGGGTTCGCGAAGCGTTTCTTGGCTACGACGTTCAATAACGCAAGCCGTAAAACAAACCAATAAGACCGGCCAATAAAGCAGATCAACAACAGATCAACAAAACAGATCAACAAAACAGGCCAGTAAGACAGGCCGGTAAGACAGGCCAGTAAGACAGGCCAGTAAGACAGGCCGGCGAAGCCATGTCAGGTTTGTATGATTTTTCGTATAAAACACATAGGTTTTCATTGCAGCGATTACCATTTGTACGATTTATCATACAAAAATATCTCTTGTGGAAAATAATGCTTTGCTTTTGTACGATTTTTCATACAAAGCACCTCTATTAACGTTCATGCAATCACATTTTGAGTGAAATTTCGTACAAATCCACTTCAGGCATTAAAAACAAATCCACTTAACACATGTTAAAATACTAAAATATCAAAAAAGCTGGAGGGAAATGGATATAATAACCATTACCTCCAGCTTTTTTTATTCGGACTCGGCGTTCCCTTTATGCGAAGCTCCTCTGTTTTGCCGCGGCTCCGATGCCGATGCCGCCGCCTCGTGCGATCCGCTTCCGCCTGGAGCATGTCTAGACGTTTTTTTGCCTTTGTGCTCATGGCTGCGGGCATTTCCTTTGCGATGCTGATGCTCCTTGTCCCGTCTGCGGCCTTCTCCTTGTCCGCTGCGGGAATCACGAGCGCCTCTGCCTTCTTTCTCATGCCTGCCAGACCTATGCTGCTGCTCCTGCTGGTCTTGCTTTTCTGCAGTCGCCTCGGAACGCGGAGGCTGATAGCGATGGCGATTACGCTGCGGAAGGACGGCAGCTTCTCTTGAGGCTTCTCTTACGATCAAGCCCGATACCGATACATCCGCCTCGGCCGTTGCGGCCGATTCAGCGGCGGCCCTCAGCTCCATGCCGTCCAGCGCAATAAGGGGAGGCGCTTCATTCAAATCCAGATCGTCATCGCCGAATTCCTTGACGGCCCCCTGCTTTTTCTCCAGGATGAAATAAGCGCATCCGAAATTGCAATATTCATTAATGTAGTCGCTAATGCTCGAAAAGGAGCAATCGCGATTGGCCTTTTGATGATTATCACGGAAAAATCCTTTAAGCCGCAGCTGATTGTAGCCCCAGTCGCCAATGATAAAATCATAACGCTCCAGCACTTCGCTGTATCGGCTCCGGAAGGACTCCGGATTCCAGCCGTTTCTATTTTCGTGGACAAGCTCGTAGGATTTGCCCCCGATATGAATCAATGCCATAGTTTCACCTCGCTAAAAACTGCGTTACTTAATGCCTGCCGCAGCGGTTGAACAGGAGCCGGAGGGCTCAAGCACAAACTCATTGTCCATTCCCGAAGCAACATCGGCGGCCATGGCTGCATGTGCGGAATCCGTCTGTTCATGCGCATGATACGAGCTGCGTACAAGCGGCCCGGACTCTACATGGCGGAAACCTCTTTTTTTGCCTTCGATTTTAAGCTGTGCGAACTCGTCTGGATGCACGTAACGCTTGATCGGCATATGCTTTGGCGTTGGCTGCAAATATTGTCCCAGCGTCAATATATTACAGTCAACCGCGCGCAAATCGTCCATAGCCTCCAAAATTTCATCCCATTCCTCGCCCACGCCAAGCATAATGCTGGACTTGGTCGGAATTTTGGGTTTCATTTCCTTAGCCCGTTTCAACAGCTCAAGCGAGCGCTGATACTTCGCTTTCGCCCTTACGCGATCGGAAAGACGGGAAACCGTTTCGATATTGTGATTAAGAATGTCAGGATTCGCGTCCATGACAACCTGCAGGGCATCCCGATTGCCCATAAAGTCTGGAATTAGGACCTCGACCCGGCAAGCCGGCATCCGCTTCCGGATTGCGGCAATCGTTGCCGCAAAGATTGAGGCTCCGCCGTCAGCCAGATCATCGCGGGCTACGGATGTAACAACGCAATGCATCAGCCCCATGGATTCAGCCGCTTCGGCTACACGCTCCGGCTCCTGCAAATCCAGCTCCGTAGGCAGACCTGTCTTGACCGCGCAGAAACGGCAAGCCCGAGTACAGATATCGCCTAGAATCATAAAGGTCGCCGTGCGATTGGACCAGCATTCATAAATGTTGGGGCAACGGGCCTCTTCGCATACGGTATGCAGCGTCTTGGAACGCATCATGTCCTTGATTTCCGAATAGTGACCATCAGTGGTAAGCTTGATCCGAAGCCAGTCCGGCTTTTGCAGCTTTTCACGCTGATTCATTTATCATTACCTGCTTTCGCGTCCAATTATAAGAGGTTGTTTAAAAAACTCATCGCACCCATTATAACACGCTTTGCCCACAAAAAGTAATGACAAGTCCCGCTTGTCTGCAGCAAATAACGATAGCTAATTATTATCTGTTTTATCTCAAAATGAGATGTATCGGCTAGCCGGATTTCCCGAAATCCCCCATACAGGGATAAAAAAAGTCTCACTGCAAACCATATCTGTATCATTTGTATGGCGAAAGGGTGGGACTATTGAAACTGATCCTTCATGCAACGGCCGTCGCTGTAGCACTGCTGTCTGTCCCGGCATTGCCGGCAGCTCAGTCCGGACAGGGCGCATCTCCGTATAGGCTGCTGCTTACAATTACGCCGGAAGCTCGGACCTTTGCGCCAACGCACCAATACGCTCCGGCATCTGCGGCAGTCTTGCAGAAAGAGAGGGCTGCGAAGGCGGACGGGAAAACGATGGAAGCAGCCGCTTTGGGCAACGAGGCTTACGATGCGCGCAGAGAGCTGTATGACCGGGTAGAACTGGTTACCGGCGTTCCCTGGTACTGGTCTGCCGCGGTGGATCAATACGAGCGGACAATATCAAAGGCCAAGCCGAAAGCAAGGGCTGCCTTAGGCCAGTAT
Source organism: Paenibacillus oryzae (assembly GCF_001675045.1). Classification (GTDB taxonomy): domain Bacteria; phylum Bacillota; class Bacilli; order Paenibacillales; family Paenibacillaceae; genus Pristimantibacillus; species Pristimantibacillus oryzae. The sequence continues at coordinate 62,833 of NZ_LYPA01000047.1, read as the reverse complement.
TCTGCCGTATTTGTGGAGCATGAGCGCTGGGCCGGGGGATTAAATCCCGATCAGGAAGATATTTCCCCGCTGTCAATCCGGTTGTTCGGGGGAATCGGAAGAGATGGAGACGGAGATGGAGCGGCAGCTCGAAGCAGTGATTTTGATCTGCTCTATTCGCTAATCTCCTTTATGTCCTCGTACGGGCCGACAGAAAGCCGTTTTCCGGCCGGCGTATGGGAATATTACCGTAACAGCCGCGCCGTTCAGCGTATCGGGCAGTTTGCGGCCATTTACAGTCACTACGGCCACCTCGATTTATTCCAGCATGCCTTCCCGCTCCCGCAAGGCGTCTCCTATTCGTACAGGGATACATGGGGCGACCGGCGGGGATGGGGCGGTCGGCGTATTCATGAAGGCACCGATATTTTTGCCGGACATGGCACGCCGGTCCGCAGCACCTGCTACGGCATCGTTGAAAGCAAGGGCTGGAACAAATACGGAGGCTGGCGAGTCGGCATCCGGGATTTGAACAATCATTACCACTATTACGCCCATTTGTCCGGCTTTCAAAAATCGCTTGCCGCCGGCCAGATTGTGGAACCCGGTCAAGTTATCGGCTGGGTGGGCAGCTCCGGGTACGGCAAACCCGGCACCTCCGGCAAATTCCCGCCTCATCTGCACTACGGCATTTATAGCGACCGGGGCCTCGTAGAGTGGGCGTTCGACCCGTACCCTATGCTCAAGCGCTGGGAGCAGTCCGAACGCAAGCGTTAAGCAGCCCTATTCAGTCAGTCCCCGTATGCAAGCTGCCGGAGCCAGCAGGCTGCCCGCTTTCGCCGCCGCTCCCCTCCTTATTGCCCGAGGAGGAGAGACCGGTGCCTGGCGCAAGCGGAACGGAAATATTGGGAGCTTGAGGCGCGGAATCGCCAACCGCCTTGCCGCTGCTGTCGTAATAATACATGGGCACATCCCCAACGACCAGCAAATAGGAGATCGGTATTTCCGTCTGCACCACCTCCGGCTCGGTATCGAAAGGAATGATGATGGAAACCTCCGTCGTTACGGTAATATAAACCTCCACCAGCACCATATTAATGCCCGAATTCCGTTCCCGCGTCCCAAGCTCGACCTTTACCGCGCCCACAGGCTCGAATTTAACGGGTACGCGGGGGCCGAAGGAGGAAATAATAGCGCTGTTAAGAGCATGCCCGATTGGAATATGTTCCGGTATATCCTTTATTTCGTTAAGCGTCGATTGAACGGTCTTGATCGTCTCCGAGGTAATGTTCATATGCTCCCCATAGTTCAGCATAAATCCCGATATTTTGCCATTGTCGTTCATTTTCCAATCAATGAGCTTTTCCGTATCCGATTGGCGGGCAACCTGCTCCGTGATGGCTTTGTTAATGGCTTGCGTTGCAACCTGCTTTATTCTGACCTTGGCAATAACCATTAGCGGCGGCCGCAAGTTGCGCTCCATAAATACAAACGAAGGCACGGAAAACACCAGCATTGACACCAGAAAAAGCAGCAACATAGTCCGCTTGCGCAAAACGGGTCTTCCCGCTCCAGGCGGGCGGGATGCTGCTGCCGGTTTAGGACGTCTCGGTTTTGGCGTATGCGCCTTCGGTCTCATCCCCCATGAGGACGACGCAAAGGAGACGCCGGAGGGCTTTCCCCAAGGCTTCGGAGGTTTGCTTCCAGCGCCGCGCAAAAACAGCGTCCCGCCTTGCTTTCCCCCGTTGCCCCAGCGGACGCTGCTGCTTCTGCGATAACCAGTCCCGCCAGCAAAAAAAGAACGCCGTTTTTGACGCTTGCCGCGCCATGGCCTAAGGTCTAAAACGAGCCGTGGCAGCAGCCTTCTTTTTCCCCATTTTGCCATTGTTGCATTCCCCCGATCCTGTCCAGCCTTACCCATACCTATGCGGCTTGCGGACAAAAAAGAAGGCGAGAAGAGGTACACTGCGCAAGCTTCCCCTGCTGGCCAGCCGCCAGAAAAACCAATCAAGCCAACACTCGCAATATATCATCAATTTTTTTCCCGTTGGAAATAATTCCGTTGTTCAGCCAGGTTAGAAAATCAACCTCATAAACGCGATTGTTTCGTACAGCGGGCAGATCACGCCATTCTGGCTGCCCCAGCAGCTCCCTCTCCTTTCCTTCTGCCTGGCTGTGCCACTTATCGAAAGTAATAAACAGGTGATCTGCGTTTAACGTGCACAAATCCTCTACAGAGAGATTGAACATGCCCGGCCTGTACGCTTTTGAAGCTGCACCTGCTGCGGAGTGGGAGCGCAGGCCAACATCGCCATAAAGAACCGTCGATACAAAACCTTGCCCTTCGTCTGTATATTGAATTATGTGATCCGCCGATATACGCAAAAAAGCGACCGTTTCATCCTTCATAACCCGACTCAGCTTGTGACTTGCGCTCCGCGCTTTGAAATCATACCTTGCAATAGCCTCGTCGGCCAGCTCCGTACGACCGAAATAATGAGCGACGGTTTGCAGCAGTTTGCGCCAATTATGGGTCTGCTCACGCAGAATACATGTGCTGGATATGCGTCTGCACTGGGAATATTGCTGTTGCTTGTAACGATCCATAAGCAAGATCAATTCCGGCTTATAATCGGAAAGCGCCTCGAAGTTGCCGCTGCTCTCGTCGAACGTCGGAATGTGGTGCAGGCCCAAATAGTCTTGTTTTCCCCATTTTGCATGCCAATATTGGGCGATAGGCAGCATATCCAGCGCAACTATGAAATCCTCCAAATACGGCGCCACTAATCTCAATTGCCCCTTGCGGCTGCGGCGGTATTGTCCTGGCGATATGCCTACCGTCTGCTTGAAGCGACGATTAAAATAATATTCATTGTTGAAACCTGCATTCAGCGCAATATCAAGCAGCTTGTCATCGGCGCTGGCCAGCCACTTCTTGGCTTGATTAATTCGCACTTCATTCAAGTACTGAAGCGGAACTTGGCCTGTAGCTTCCTTGAACAATCGGGTATACTTCCAGCGGTCAATGCCTGCGAGCGAGGCCAGCTCCTCCACAGTCAGAAGCTCACGGTAATACTGATGAATATGTCGTATGCTAGCCTCTACCCCATACCGCTCGGTATCCGTTTCCTTCTCCTCGGCAGCAGGAGCATTTTGGCGAAAAAGAAAAAGCAGCAGCTCTTGAAACCTCACAAATCGTTGGAATAGCTCAAGCTGGTCGCTCGCCTCGCGGAGCCGGTACAGCTCGTCAAGCAGCTCCACCGCCTTTGCGAAGGGTGCACAGGCAAGATCTTGCTTGTCCGGCAGCAAGCCGGAAGCTGCGTCGCCGCTCGCTACAAAGCTCACTCGATAATAGCTGCACCCCATAACCTCCTGGTCAAGGGATAAGGATTTGCCAGGTCTCTGCAAATAACATTTCCCTTGTCCCATCCCGCTCTTCACTATTAGCAGTTCAAAATCTTCTGTATCGTTTCTATTACTGCCGTCCACATCACTCATACCTGTCTGCTCGCCCGCAGCGATTAAGCGAATCGATCGCAGCACATATGGGGCTAAAGGAGCAGTCCCGTCTTGTTTGTGCTGTTCAATATTCATCGTGACTATCAACCGCCTCTTAATTGATATTGATTCTCAATTAATATAGTGTAAATCAAAACGAGCCGCCTATCAACCTTCGTTGAAAGCGGCTCTCTCATCAATATTTATTATGGAAATCACTCTCTACATTAAACCTGATCATTTTTAGCTGCTGCTAAGAAGCCAGCAATCGAAGCAAATCATCCATCTTCAACCCGTTAGCCGTAATGGCTCCGGTCTGCCAATATGATCTCTCTACGGGATAGACATGGCCATTCTTAAATGCGGGGACGGACTGCCATAACGGACTTGCCTTCATATCCTCAAGCGTTTTCGCGATGCTCTCATCCTCCCAGGTCCCGTTGGACGGTAGCAAAATAATATGATCCGCGTCCAGCTCCGGAATGACCTCCTGCGACAAAACGATATTGCCCTCTGTCATAGCCTCGGCAAACCCCGGAGCCTTCAGCCCAAGATCCTCATACAAAAGCTGCCCAACAAACGTATTATGAATGCCGAAAATATTAACTGATTGGTCGACCACGTTTATCCGCAGAACAACAATCTTTTCATCGCCAATCGCCTCGTTCAGTTTCGCCTTTACATCAGCAATACGGGCTTCATAATCATTAAGAACCTGCTCCGCCTTGTCGCTGATCCCAAGCAATTCAGCAATTAGGGTCAACGTTTTGCGTGAATCCGCAAGCACGTCATCCGGCAAGCGGAACGTCGGAGCAACCTTGGAATAAAGCTCGTATTGCGCTGCATCCACCTCTCCCGCGCCGATGATCAAGTCCGGCTCGGACACCATCAAGGCTTCGATGCTGCCCGTCACGTCAAACAACGGCACCTCCAGCTTCAAATAATCCTGCTTACCCCACATAGGGTTATAATATTGCACAATAGGCGTTACCCCAAGCGCAACCAGATAATCTTCACGATAAAGAGCTGAAATTCGCTTCGGATTTGTTGGAATTTCGACCTCACCGAAAGCATCGCTAACGATGCGTGTTTCCGTCTGAGGTGAAGCTGCACTTGGCGTTGCTGCTGCTTGGTTTGACTGCTCGCTAGTTGCCGTCGCCACAGCTTCATCTCCTGTCGAGCCGCAGCCCGCCATCATAATCATTGCGGCCGTTATAAGACCTACCCAGCCTGCTTTCATTAATCCCGATCCTGCCATAATTAAGTTCACTCTCCTGCGTTTTATGCTTTCCAACAAAAAAACCACTCATTTAAAATGATAATCATTATCATTGTTATGAACTAAATTTTACTCTATATTGGATCGCAGAAGCAATACACATTCTCTACGACCGGATTTATACAAACTCACGAAATCGAGGGAACACAAAAGTGTTCCCTCGGAAAAAAGTTCTGTTATTCCAATTCCAAAATTGATTCACCGCAGACTTATTTTTTAATAATTGGTATCCAAATTTCACTACGGAATGTGGGGGAGGAAAAATCCTTGCTCTCATGCCATACCATTTCCGGGCCGCTTGCCAACTCGTAACTCGCGGATGGGAACCATTCTGAATAAATCCGTCCCCATATATTCTGCAACGTTTCCGGGAAGGGCCCTGCCGCTTCGAATACAGCCCAAGTTGCCTCCGAAACCTCCAGTTTCGTAAAACGCTCTGGACATTCCTTCCTTGTCGCTACTCCGATATAATGATCAATGGACCCCTTCTCCTCCATACGCCCCTCCGAGAAATTCACAGAGGCTTGAACCATTCCCCGCGGTTCCCTATCCGAAAGTGCCTTCAGCTCTACAATGTCCTCCGGTGTTAAGCTGCTCGCCATGGACTCAATTTCCGGGTTCACACCTTGAAACTGGATGGGTACCCTTCTCATGATACCTACGATACGAAAAGACTCCTTCTCAACGATACGATAATTCATCGCGCTTCCTCCCTGAATAGTTAATTGAAAAGTCATTCGAGGATAGGCTTTAATGGACCCCGTTTGAGATTTTACCGAAGAAGGCGGGAACCCGTGTAAGCTTTGAAAAGCTCTGGAAAAGGCATCTGCAGAGCCATAGCCGTACTTCACCGCCACATCCAGTATTCGCACATTACCGGTTAAAAGCTCAAATGCCGCGAGCGTTAGTCGTCTTCTGCGGATATATTCCGATAACGGGATGCCTGCAAGGAACGAGAACATTCTTGAAAAATGGTATTCGGAGCAGCATGCAAGTCTAGCCGCTTCCTTCAAATTCACGTCCTCAGCAAGATTCTCTTCGATATATTGCAAAGCTCGATTCAGATTTGCAAGCCCTCCCATAAGAATGACCTCCCTTCAGGTACAGATTAGCAAATTTAACAGCACGCCATCCGACATCTCATGCACCATTATGTCGGTAATAATTAAATCTCAAGACAGGTAAATGCGTATTCTCATGGTTTTGTAAGTGCTATTTATTTTCAACTTCAGCCCAACTGCCTCCGCGGAAGACTCTATAGTCCCCATATCGTTCAGCATCATACAAATCCCAGCACCACTACCAAACCTCCATTATTTTCTCCATTGTCCACATCCACCACTCTGCATCTCCAATGCGTTAGTTTCTCTTAGTAGCAATGCTGCGATACTTTTTTCTATTCTCCGCTTTACCATCAACGGTGATACGGTTCTCCATGTTGCATCATTGTAACACGCGCTTCAGCCCTCAGACGTTTGCAGAAAAAAGATATCATTTCTTTATGTACCGTCTCCGGCTGCTCGTGATTAAGCGCATGACCCGCCTTTTTGATCATGCAATACCGGAAGCCTTCGCTTTCAAGCAAATGGACAAAAGACGGACCCGCTACAGTATGATGATCGCCCAGCAGAAAATAGAGCTTTTCCTTCAAACCAGCCGCTTCCCCGACAACGTATTTCTGCAGCTTATGGGGAAACATGGCGCGTTGATTATGGCTTTTCATCAGCAATACCAGATGGTCGGCTAAAGCTGGATAACGCTCGAAAACATCGCTTTCCGGCGAGCTAAGCTTGGTTATGATGCGGCGCAAATTCCGGTCGGTTGGCAGCAAAAGCTCCGGGAACATCATTTTTACGGTACCCAGCATGGCTTTGAGAGGATGGAGAACCATGCCGCCTTCCAAACAAACCGCTTTACGAACAATGTCAGGCTTGGCAGTGGCATAACGATAAGCCATGTACGCTCCGTTAGACACACCCGCCACATAAAGACTGTCCAGTCCCAGCCCCTCCCGGACCTCCTCCATCCACAAAATACTGTGGAATTCCTCTCCGTTAAATCGTATTCCCGGCTCGCTTTTGCCCGGTCCGCCAAGCGTATCCACCGCAATGCAATAAAAATGCGCCGACAATTTCCCTATATTAAGAGCCCACATTAACGCGGAGTTGTCTCCAACGCCGTGAAACAGCATAAGCGGCGGATTGCCCGGGTCGCCAGCCAGAAGCACATGCGTCCTGCCGTACGAGGTTTCTACAAAACGAGATTCAGCATTGGCATTCCAAAGCTTCAGCAATTCATCATAAGAAGCCAATACCTTGGCGCGCTGCTTATTATTTTTGAATGGCGATAACTTTTTCAATTTACTCCTCCTTCTCGCGTTCATTTTCGTATCGTATCGGTTACGGCAGCTATAAAGTCTCCCTTTGCTCTAAGTCTGCCGCTTCAACAAGCGCAGCGCCATCTCCACGGATGGAAACAACCCGCCATCGCTCCCCATCGCCGAACGGGTTAGTCCCAGTCCCTGTATTAGCGAAAAATAAGCAATAGCCAGCGAAACAGGATTGCCTTCCACGATTTCTCCAAGCGTCTGGCCCTCCTGAAGGAGGGGCACCAGATTTGCGATGGGATCGCTCTTTTTTTGTTGGGCCAGCAATTTTGCCTCTTCAGGAACCCCGTCCGCTGCGGCGGAAAGCAGCAAATTAAATCTCCAATGCTGAAGCGCAACGCTGTCCGTAGACAAATAGGCTTCGGTCAGCCATGTGATCCGCTCTAGCGGAGAGCCCTGCAGCCGGGAGGCCCAGATTACCGATTGGGCCGCTCCGTCTAACGCAATTTCCGCTATTTTGACAAACAGCTCGTCCTTGGATTTGTAATAGCTGTATACATACCCTTGACTAAAGCCCGCAGACGAAGCGATATCCTTGATCTTAGCGCCCGAATAGCCTTTTTTTGAAAATACATCTACCGCATGAAGCATAATGTTGCGGCGATTCACATCCCCCGCTCCATTCTGGAAGGCCTCCATAAATTGCTGCATCAGCAGCTTGCTTTCCTCCGACATTTGTTTATCCGCCTCTCAGATTTCATTTATTTAATGCCGATATCAAATGAATGAACGTTCATTCAAAATTCTATCAAAAAAAGGGAGCTATAACAACCTGTATGAGGTAAAGCATCTGCCGGTCATTTATGACCGGCAGCAGGCCAGAATAACAGCATTCGTCCTTGCAACGGTCACTTACGGCCATTAGAAGCGGGTCTTCTACAGGAATTAGCTCCTAACAGCCGTGAATGTCCGCAAGCGCCACAATAGTGCTAAACACTATCAAAAGACAGAACAATCAGCCTACAAATTCAGATCGTTCAAAACCGCGCGTTTTTCGGCGGATTCAAAAATAGCTTCGATCAGGCGCAGCACGCGAAGCGCTTCTTCATTTTTGACAAGCTGCGGCGATGTGCCTTCAATGGCGGCGATAAAGTTTTCGTAAAAGCTTTGTTCCGGTACGGGCGGCTTCTCCAGAGGCAGCTTCAGCGTCGATTCCTCGGATGGCGGAGCCATCGTTTTGGTCAATCCTTGTCCTGCTTTAATCGGTTTAGGCTCAACCTTGGCTACATCCGGGTTGTTGCGGACGATTTCGCCGCTCAAATCCCAGTCGCGAAGAATAGCGGAGCCTTCTGTGCCCTTCACATACCATCGCGGCAGCTTGACATAGTTGGTTGTCCCTACCTCGATCAAAGCGGTCAGGCCGTCCTTGAACTTGATAAAGCTGGTGAAGCCGTCGTCTACCTCTGTACCGAGAATAAAGCTGAGCTCCGTCCATACGCTGTCGATTTTGCTGTCCGTAATAAGCAGCAGCTGATCCAGCAGATGAACGCCCCAGTCCAGCAGCATGCCTCCGCCGGGAGCTTTGACCTGACGCCAGTCGCCGGGAATGCCATTTGCTCCTTGAACGCGGGATTCCAGATGGAAGGTTTCTCCGATTTGCTTGGTATCAATTAAATGCTTGATCGTCAGGAAATCCTCGTCCCAACGGCGATTTTGATGAACAGTGAATACCCGGTTTGTTTCCTGTTGAACAGCCATAATGTCCTGCAATTCGCCGCTTGTAATCGTTACAGGCTTTTCGCAAATGACGTGTTTGCCGGCTCTCAGCGAGGAAATCGCAAGGTCCCGGTGCACATCGTTAGGCGTTGCGATCAGAACAATATCCACCGTGCTATCCGCCAGCAGCTCATCCAGGCTTTCATAGGCCTTGTAGCCCTTTTCTGCAGCCGCTTTCATCCGGTCTTTATTAATATCGAATACGCCTGTTACCTGGATGTTATCCACAGGTTCAATCAATTTTGTATGATAAGAGCCCATCCCGCCGTAACCAACAATCGCCATAGTATAAATTTTGTTTGCCATTTGAATTCTTCCTTTCTCCTGTGCAAATTGCTTAACGTTAACCTGTCTTTAATTTTACAGGGATTTGAATGTTTAGGATACGGTAAAATCACGTCATTTTTGCAGGATATTTATGCTTATTTGTCCTTTTATCTAACCTTGCCAGTATAGCCCTGCCATTCATTTGTATTAATTCCTCGCATTTACCGCCGGGCCGCCTCCTTTTATAATGGAGAAACAGCCTTAAATTCATACAAATTCATTTTTCACCCGTTGTGGCGGGCAAAGAGGCTGTTCAATGGATATTGCGTATTATTAATAATGGAGAGGCAGGAATGACTAATGACGATGCCTGAATTTACATTGGCGGATTCTTCGGAGCATGTCTCCCTTTTGACAGCAATGGCGAATGAAATCTGGCAGGAATATTACACTAGCTTGATCTCGGCGCAGCAAATTTCCTATATGCTGGACAAGTTCCAGTCTCAGGAGGCCATAACCTCCCAAATTCGGCGCGGGGAGCTGGTTTATTACTTGATGACCGAGCAGCAAGCTCCTCTTGGCTATTTTGCCTTTGCGGAAAAGGACGGCGCGTTATTTTTAAGCAAATTGTATGTCCTGAAAAGGCATCGGGGAAAAGGAGCCGCTAGCAAGGCTATAAGCTTTCTGGAGCAGATATGCAGCACGCGCGGTTTGAAAACAATCTGGCTGACCGTCAACCGCTACAATGCTGCTTCTATAGCCGTATACGAAAAAAAGGGGTTTGTTAAGATTCGCGAGCAGGTCGGAGATATCGGCAACGGCTATGTAATGGATGACTTCATTATGGAGAAGGCCATTATAGGAGATATTACCAATAGAACAATTGGACTATAAAATGTTAACAACCGGGCTATTATCAACGAACAACTATCGATTGGATTATTCCGGGACATGACGAGCCTTTTCAGGGACAGGCCATCACATCAGCTTCTTGGTCAAGAGTATTTCCAAGGGCTGGGTATCAAGAATCAGGCAGCCGGCATCAACATAACCCAGCCTCCTATAAAAATGCTGGGCGTCTTCATCCGCCTGAGTGGATGTCATAATCAGGTTAAAGCCGGATTTCTTCATTTGCTCTTCCCAAAAGAGAACCAGTTGCTTTCCCGCGCCCCTGCCTCTATAGGGCTCATCAACCCATAACATATTCATAAAAGGAATGTTGTCCCAAAATAGTCCATATCTCAACCAGCCTATTATAGCTTCGTCTTCGTTCTGCAAAACATAAATTTCTCTTTGATTAATTTTTAATTGAATAATATCTTCAGAAATATGATGATCACGAGTCCGGATTGTCTCATAGTCTGCGTCTGTTGCAAAACGTATCTTCAACTTTATTTCCCCCTTAGCCTCATGTAATTGCATCATTATTTTAGGTGATTCTACTCAGGAACGGTTAATAAATAACAATTATATTTATTTTATACGGATTGCCCAAATAAGCTCCAGCCATATTGCGGCCGGAGCTTAGGTCCGTTAATCTTTTAATTCATCGTCAAAGCAGCTCCCTTACCCGCCCCTCAGGCTATTCCAGCAATCTTCCGCCTCGTCCGCCATATGGCCGTAGCAGCTCTTCGCTGGTTGGCTTGGAGCCTGCCGGGAAAATCCGTTCTGCCAGCGCGTTAAACTCCATAATGTAATTTTGAACGGGATAACCCGCCTTGGCGTCGTTCATATAAGCGTTTAACCGCCCTACAAATTCGGGATGTGCGGAAATGTAGACATGCTCAACATCGGGGCGAAGCCTTTTGACAATAACCTCTACCTCGGCCCTTATTGTATCGCTCAGCTTTTCCTCGCCGGTTGACAGGCTTTTAAGCCCTTTAGACGGTAAGGCGTCGCCTTCTCCAAGCATGCTTACTCCGGTTCTGCTCCAGGATTTAGCGTTGCCTTTGGCCTCCGATTCGTTTAGCGACAAAGCAACGTATGCATTTTGGTTGGCAAGCAGCACGTAGGACGCCTTTACGGGCGCAAGCTCCTCCGTCAGCTTATTGGATACCTCCCCATTCATTTCGATTCTATAATTTTTGTGGGAACCGATTAGATTGTTGCTGTGCAGCCGGTTTCCGTTAACCCGGTTCATCTCGTTTCTTTGATCGTCGGCAAACCGTTTATCCCGCAGCAGGTTGCCATTAGCATCGTAACGCACACTATTGCCCCGAATATTTTTGTTACCGAGATCGCCCACCTTTTCCATTCCGCAGCCGCCAGCCAGCGCGGCAACGGCTCCACTCAATAGCAGAGCTGCGATGAAAGGCCGAAGCCTTATTTTGCTTGACATCAATGACTACCTCCTCTGTCTTTCCGCAACGTCTTTGCCATCAGCTTTCACAATTATGTTTTGCGGACAGCATCAACGGTATTCATCAATCACAAAAGCTCTATTGACAGCCGTCTATTGCACGTATATATTAGTATCAAGTATTAGTACTTGGTACTAATTTATGAGGAGAGTGATTATTCATGATGGCATCCAACAGCATGATTACCGCAATCGGATCCTATGTACCATCCACAATATTAAGCAATGCGGACCTTGAAACCATGGTAGAAACCTCCGACGAATGGATCAGACAACGGACAGGTATACTGGAGCGTCGCATTTCGGCAAGCGATGAAGGCGTTGCTGACCTTATATTTGGCGCTATCGACGATATGGTGAAGCGTTACGGTTCAGCGCTTGAGGATGTGGATTATATTCTTGTGGCCACCTCCACGCCGGAGACGATTTTCCCAAGCATGGCGTCGAGGGTACAGGCACGCTACGGCATAGCGGCATGCGGCTCCGCCGACCTGCAGGCGGCATGCGCCGGATTTGCGGTTGCTCTGCAAATGGGCAATGGTCTGCTGCTGTCGGGGTTATATCGGAAGATACTGATCGTTGGCGCAGATGCTTTGTCCAAAATTACGGATTACACCGACCGAACCACCTGTATTTTATTCGGCGATGGAGCCGGCGCGGTATTGCTTGAGGCTTCACCAGATGGCAATGGCCAATTGCTGGCGGCTTACAGCCATACCAATGGGCAAGGCGGCCATCATCTATATTTAAGCAACCTTTCCTCAACGCTGAATGGCCTGCCGCTGCAAACTAGCGGAAAGATTGTGCAAAATGGCCGGGAGGTTTACCGTTGGGCGGTTAGCCAGGTCACACAGGGCATCGAGGAATTGATCCAAAATAGCGGCATGACCCCGCGCGATATCAACTGGTTTGTGCCTCATAGCGCCAACCAGCGTATTATCGACGCCATGTGCGAGAGGACCGGGTTTGAGCCTGAGCAGGTTTTGTCCAGCATCACCTATTATGGCAATACATCAGCAGCATCCATTCCGCTCGCTCTTAGCGAGGCTGTGCGCAGCGGGACAGTCAAAAAGGAGGATCTCTTGCTGCTGTACGGCTTTGGAGGCGGATTGACGCAAGCCGGAGTCGTCCTGCGCTGGTCTATATAATGCCCCAAAAGAATAATGAAAAAAGAACCTTCAGAGCCACTTCGTACAACGTGGTTTTGAAGGTTCTTGCGGCATTTTAGTTTAACAGAGGAAGTGCCCCTCCTGGACTTTAAATGTACGTGAAGCGATTGGGAGAAAAGGGGCGCAGTTCATCGGAGCGGCTTCGTCCCTCCAGTTCGTCGATCGCCAGCTTGGCCGAAACGGGACTTAGCAATATGCCGTTCCGATAATGGCCCGCAGCCATAATAATGCCGCTCCTTCCAGCAACTCTGCCCAAAAGCGGAAAACCGTCCCGGGTTGCAGGCCGCAGGCCCGCCCATTGCCGTATCAAGGCCCGATTGTCCAAAAAGGGATAAAAGCTGCTGCTTGCAGACGTCAGACGGGCAATCCCCTTTTCCGTTACTCCGGTTGCAAATCCGGCCACATCCTCCGACGCTCCGCAGACGATTTCACCATTTTGCTTGCCCACCCAATAAGCCTGGCTGGAAAACACCATATGACGGAGCTCCTCGGCACTGCCTGGATAGGAGCAAATCTGTCCCCGAATGGGATGAACGGGAATGGTAATGCCAAGCCAGCTCTCCAGCTCTCCGGCCCATGCTCCCGAGCACAGCAGCAGGGAATCACATTGTATCTCTTTCTCCAGATTCATCATTTGTATTGCAGCGCCGCCGCCTTGCCGAAGCTCCAGCCTTGCCAGCCTTCCGGCATGCTGACCCAGCCTCACGCCAAGTCTGCGGCAAGCCTGGATTAGCCCGGCTACCAGCTTTGGCGCATAAACGTGGCTTTCCTCCGGATTGAATACCGCAGCTTCAATATGCCGGGATAGATTCGGCTCCAATTTGCGCAAGGCGCTTCCTTGCACCAGCTCCGCCCCCGCTCCCCATTGATTTTGCCAAGCCAGGCGGCCTTGGGCCGGCAGCAAATCCGCTTCATGCTGAATGAGCGACAGGCTTCCCGTGTGCATAAGCTCGGCTTTGATGCCGGACGCCTCTTCGACATCCCGCACCCACTGCGGAAAAAGCCGCAGGCTGTTCAGGCTGAGCTGAAAAAACGGATCGGGCTGCTCCGTATTTTCGGAAAAGGGAGCCAGCATGCCTGCCGCAGCTCCCGAAGCCTGGCCGCCAAGCTCGCCGCTTTCCAGCAGCGTTACCCTGTGTCCCCGGCGCGCTGCTTCAAAAGCGCAGGATAGCCCTATAATCCCCCCGCCTAGCACAACCGTTTCCTGCGGGAGCACGCTTACCACGCAATCCCCTCCGCGGGTGGGATTTTTGGAGGGATGCTTGCGCCAAACAAGGAGCCGCTTTCCGAGCTGCTGGCAGAGGCATATCTCTTCTTCGGTATCCTGCCGGCTAATTTTGCCAAACGCCCCGCTTCAATCGCGAGCCGGAATGCGCGAGCCATTGCAACGGGATCAGTAGCCTTGGCAATTGGCGTATTGGCCAAAACGGCAGCTGCCCCCAGCTCCATCGCTTCTGCGGCATCCTTGGGCGAGCCTATGCCGGCGTCCACGATTACGGGAACGTTGGCTTCCTCCACAATAAGCCCCAGGTTGTAGGGATTAAGCAAGCCAAGTCCCGTCCCGATTGGAGAACCGCCCGGCATAACGGCCGCCGCTCCCGCTTCCTCCAGCCGTTTGCACAGGATGGGATCGTCAGAGGTATAGCTGAGCACAACAAAGCCGTCCTTTGCCAGCCTTTCAGTTGCTTTCATCGTCTCGAACGGATCTGGCAGAAGAGTCCTTGGATTGCCGCTGATTTCAACCTTGATCCAGTTGCCCAGCCCCGCCGCACGGGCAAGCCTTGCGATACGCACGGCTTCATCTGCTGTTTTGGCCCCGGAGGTGTTGGGCAGATAAGTCAATTGGCGCTCCGTTACATGCTGAAGCACGGAATCATCCTCCACGCTGTCCATATTGACCCTGCGAACCGCAAACGTAATGACCTCCGCCCCAGACGCCTTCAGCGCCTCCTGAAGCACCCAGGGACTGGGAAAACGGCCCGTTCCCATCAAAAAACGGGAATGCAGGCGTTGTCCGCCGAGCAACAAGCAGTCCTGTCCCGCAGAGGCTTGAGCCGGCCCTGACGAAAAAGGAGAGGAGTTTCTTGTTTCCCCGGGCAGTTGTGGCTCTGACTGCTTGCTTAACCGCTCGCTTTCGTGTTTTGCCATCGTTAACCCCCTCCCACAAAATGAACCAGCTCAAGCTTTGCTCCCTCGGACAAAAGAGTTCTCGCCCATTGGCTTCGCGGCACCACGGTTCCGTCCAATTCAGCAACCAGTCTTTTTTCCCCTTGACCAAGCAGATGGATCAGCTCGTCCAGACGGGATGCACTCGTAGGATGCGCCAAACCATTAAGCGTAATGAGGCGCTTCTGCCATCCCCCGGCTGCCGCAATAGTTTTCCTTAATGCCAGGCACACGGCTGCCGGATCTTCGCTGCCGACGATGGCGGAAACCGCGCAAAGCCGTTTCGCTCCAGCAGCCAGCACCGTTTCCGCATTATCCGGCGTAATGCCGCCAATCGCCACAACCGGAATTGACACCGCCTCGGCAGCTTGCCGGATATACTCCGTCGTAACCGCCGCGCGGTCCGGCTTGGTCCGGGTTGGAAAAACCGGGCCTGCGCCGATATAATCCGCTCCTGCCGCCTGCGCCGCCAGCGCTTGCTCTACGCATTGCGTTGAGATGCCAATTATTTTTCCGCTGCCCAATCGCTGCCTTGCTTCTGCAATCGGCATATCCTCCTGTCCCAGATGAACGCCGTCGGCTTCAGCCTCCAAAGCGATATCGGGATGGTCGTTTACGATAAACGGAACGCCATATTTGCTGGTCAATTCCCTCAGCGCCTTCGCTTGCTCCAGCACTTCCCTTTTGGACCCCGTCTTGTTGCGAAGCTGCAGCATATCGGCGCCGCCAATCAGCGTTTGCTCCATTACCTGTATCAGCTCCCTGCCGGGATGGCAATCGGCGGCTGTAATAACATAAAGACGAAAATTTCGCCAATTTTTAATCTCGGACATCTCGCGCCCTCCTCTCCATACGTTTCAACAACGTTGCTTAGTGTTTTCTGTTATGTTCGGCTTGGCTGATGGTAGAGCCTCTTGCAAAGCGCCAGCGCCCGGTCGGCATCCGTTGTTCCCTGCACCAGAACCCTTCCATCCGGAAAATAAACCAGACTTTCGCCGTTCTCCCACTCCGCCTTAAGCAAATAACGGTTTCGAGTCAATTTCGCGGCAGGATTCGCTTTTAGCGCGGCTTCCGCCTGATCCGTAGAAAGAGGCGCCTCAAGCGTTACCTGCACAGAGTTTCTGCCGCATAATACAATAGGCGGCGTATAATAACGGGTCATGGAGGCGCTCTGTTCCTTCCGCTCATCACAGCGCCGCCGAAGTCGCCCTGGGGCGCAATGCAGACAGCCTGGCGAAGGGTTTGGCAAAGCCGCCTCCGTCACGCCAAAACTCCACAAATCCGCAGATAGCCACGATTTTCTCACTTCTGCTCCATTACCTGAAAGCCATTTAAGCGCTTCGACCGCTTGAAGCGACGCAACAAATTCCACGACGGGAGACAATACGCCGGCCGTATCGCAGCCCTCCGTCTCCCCTGCCGCATCCTCGTTGCCGATCAGACAGCGAAGACATGCCGTTGTATCGGGAAGGAGCAGTGCGCTCATTCCCCTGGAGCCAACCACGCCTCCGTAAACAAACGGAATGCCCAATTGGAAGCAAACATCGCTTAGCAGCAGTCTTGTGCCCGTGTTATCCGTTCCGTCCAGCACAAGATCGGCATCCTCTGTCAGCCTCCAGACATTATCAATTCCTACATGCATCACATGGGCCTCGATATGAATTTCGCTGTTGATCCGCCTTAATTTCTCAGCAGCGGCAGCCGCTTTTGGCAAGGCTGCCCGCGCGTCGGACTCATCGAACAACACCTGACGCTGCAAATTGCTGGGCTCCACATAATCGCGGTCCGCAATAATGACCCTTCCCACGCCCGCCCGGACCATATGCTGGGCAAGGCTTGCCCCCAACGCCCCGCAGCCAACGATCAGCACCGTGGCAGAAGCCAGACGTTTTTGCCCTCTTTCCCCGATAGGCGCAAAAGCAATCTGGCGGGAATACCGCTCCGATATTGGCTTGTCTTCGGAATGTCCTCTGGTCGCGGAAGCATCCATGTGCGAGCGGGGGGTTGCGTTAAGCATAGATGGAGCTGCCGGCGGCTTTGAAGTCCTCCGCTTTTTGCTTCATCCCGGCTTCAATCGCTTCCTGTGTCTCCAGACCGTTTTGCTCTGCGTATTCGCGAATGTCCTGCGTAATGCGCATGCTGCAAAATTTGGGGCCGCACATCGAGCAGAAATGGGCCGATTTGGCCGCTTCCGCCGGCAGCGTTTCATCGTGGTAAGCCATCGCCCGCTCCGGATCAAGCGACAGATGGAACTGATCGCGCCAGCGGAATTCAAAACGCGCCTTGGACAACGCGTCGTCGCGAATTTTAGCCCGAGGATGGCCTTTTGCAAGATCCGCTGCATGCGCCGCAATTTTGTACGTGATTACGCCTTCCTTGACGTCCTCTTTGTTCGGCAGCCCCAAATGCTCCTTGGGCGTCACATAACATAGCATGGCTGTGCCAAACCAGCCGATCATCGCCGCCCCGATCGCGGAGGTAATATGGTCATAGCCAGGCGCAATGTCTGTAGTCAGCGGCCCCAGGGTGTAAAAAGGCGCTTCTTCGCAAACAGCCAGCTGACGGTCCATGTTTTCCTTGATCAGATGCATCGGAACATGTCCGGGCCCTTCGATCATCACCTGCACATCATGACGCCAGGCGATTTTGGTCAGCTCCCCCAGAGCATCCAGCTCCGCAAATTGGGCTTCGTCGTTGGCATCTGCGATGGACCCCGGCCTTAGACCGTCTCCTAACGAAAAGGTAACGTCGTATTGCTTCATGATGAGACATATTTCCTCGAAATGCGTGTACAGGAAATTTTCCTTGTGGTGGGCCAGACACCAGGCCGCCATAATGGAGCCGCCTCTGGATACGATTCCCGTCACCCTTTTGGCTGTAAGCGGAATATGGCGAAGCAGCACCCCCGCATGGATCGTAAAATAATCGACGCCTTGCTCCGCCTGCTCAATGAGCGTATCCCGGAAAACCTCCCAGCTTAAATCCTCGGCTTTGCCGTTTACTTTTTCCAGCGCCTGATAAATCGGCACCGTGCCAACCGGAACAGGAGAGTTGCGAACAATCCATTCCCGGGTCGTATGAATGTTTTTTCCCGTTGACAGATCCATAATGGTATCCGCCCCCCAGCGCGTAGCCCAGGTCATTTTTTCGACTTCCTCTTCGATGGAGGAAGCAACGGCGGAGTTGCCGATATTGGCATTGATTTTGACATGGAAGTTCCGGCCGATAATCATCGGCTCGCATTCCGGGTGGTTAATATTCGCAGGAATAACGGCACGCCCCGCCGCGACCTCGGAGCGGACAAACTCGGGGCTCATCCCCTCGCGTATGGCGATGTACTCCATTTCGGCCGTAATGATTCCGCGGCGCGCGTAATGAAGCTGCGATACATTTCCGCCGCTCCGGGCTTTAAGCGGCTTTCGGCCCTGGGAAGGAAACAGCTCTGCCCCTTTTTCCCTGGCGCGCTCCTCCGAAGCAAAGCCATTATCCTCCGGCTTCACATCCCGCCCGGCGTAGGCTTCCGCGTCCCCGCGCTGCTGTATCCACGATAACCGCAGCGGGGGCAGGCCCGCCCTTACATCAGCAACATAATCAGGATCGGTATACGGCCCGCTGGAGTCGTAAACGCGCACAGGCTCATTTGGCATTTCCTCTCCGTTCCGTCCTTGAGTCGGCGTCAAGGCAATTTCCCTCATCGGCACCGATATCGTCGGATCAGACCCTTTTACATACACCTTCATGCTTCCCGGCAATGGATTGGATAAAATAGACATAACAAAAAACCTCCGCAATGGAATATTGGAATTCCACCTGGAGGTCTATGCAACATATGAGAAAGTAGGGCTGGAAGCTTCATTGGCGCAAACCGTACAGCAAAGTCTATGCCGGGATACCCATCTCTCCCGCACAAACCATGCAGCCTTCGCCTATGGCGTAACAGCCTTATGGACGAACAGCGCCCGCGGCGTGTCCGATTGTCCCACTTTCCTACGCTGGCATGACCCAGATCAGGTTCAAAGGGACCAAAGCTTAACGCTTTATCTCAGCCTTGCGGCGCCCCTAGTGGATTTCCTTGTTAGACTATACCTTTATTTCCAAAGGTCTGTCAACCCTTGCTCAAAGCTTGATTTTGTGCTGGAACAATCCCGCTTGCTTGGCGGCAATATATATAATGACGACAACCGGCCCAATAAACACCCCGATAACGCCAACCAGCTTAAAGCCAACGTATAGGCTGATTAATGCCGGCAAAGCGCCTATGCCGATGGAATCGCCCAACACCTTAGGCTCAATAATTCTACGGAATACGGTAATGACAAGGAACAGCACAATTAAGCCGATTCCCGTAAACATATCTCCCGTAAGAATCAAATAAGACGCCCAGGGCACCAGTACGGAGCCGGTTCCCAATATAGGCAAAATGTCCACGATAATGATCAACAGCGCAATCGCCATCGGGAATTTGATATCCAGAATAAGCAGGCCAATGAGCGACAGCACGTAGGTCAAACCGCTCAAAATGATCTGCGAGCGCAGGAAGCCAAATATCGATTTGCGCAAATTGCCCAGCACCTGATCCACCTGAGAGCGGGAGGATTCGTCAAATAGGGACAAAACGGAGTTTTTCATTGTATTCAGGCTGAAGCTGAACATATATACCGCAACCAGGAACACGATAAAAAAGATAAACATTCCCGGAAGCGTGGACGCAAAGCCAACCAGGGTTGAGGAAAGCTTGCCAACCATGGAGGTAATGCTTTTGGTGAGGTCCAGCAGGTAACCCTCCAGCGTTTGCACGGCATCGGGCGGCAAGGTTTGATAAAGTCCTCTTGCATCAATAAGCAGCTGGTTCACAAAGGTATTGGCTTCGCCAAAGTAGTTGGGCACCCTCTCCAGAAACGCAATCAGCTCGGCTATAATTTTGATGCCAAGCAGCACGATCATCCCAAGCAGGGCCACTGTAAACAAGGTACTGGAAAGCGTTGCGGCAACCAGGCGGTTAAACCGGAAGCGGCGCATAAAAAAACCGTTGAGCGGCTCCAGAAAGATCGCCACAATTAGCGCAAGCAAAAACGGAGCGCCAACCGTAAACATCAAATAAATTAGCAACAACCCTACCGCAGTGAGCATAATTGCCCGTACCGACATCCATCCCGCCTCCTAACCATTCAATTTATAGCCTATCCGAACATTTTCTCTCAAATCACGGCTTCTGGGACAAGCATTGCAAATCACATTTTTGCGCTGCGCTTGTGAAAGTCCACATCGCTATAATACATTTCCTTGACAAGAAGGTTGGGACCGCAGCAGGAAGCGGCCGGACAATAGCAATTTACGCCTTGCGCCAGCGGGTGGCGCAGCCAGCGGGCAAACAGCTCATCCAACTGCGATTTCTTTATATTTCCAAAAGACGGCACATCCGCAAAGTCGGTAACAAAAACATCGCCTGAAAATAAATTGACATTCAAGCGATTGCGCCCATCGGGATCATTCCGTACGGATACATTGGGTTCATTCGCCAGCCGCTTCAGCAGATCGCGTTCCTCTCCGCTATCGCTGCAATGGTAAAAAGGAAGCGTGCCAAACAACATCCACACCGACTTGTCGCGCGCATTTAACAGCTTTTCGATTGCCGCGCGCATCTGCTCCTTGGTGATCATAGGCAAATCGCGGGCAAACGAGCTTGGATACATGGGATGAACCTCATGACGCTGGCAGCCCATTTCGACAATCAAACGGTGAATTTCGTCTATTTGCTCATGGGTCCGGTAGTTGATCATCGACTCAGCAGAGACCAATACTCCTTCGCCAACAAGCCTTCTGGCATTGTCGATCATTCTTTCATACATTCGGGCAGCCGTATGACGGGGCACCGCATGTCCCGCCTTGGCAAAGCCGATGTTATGAAAATCGTCAGCATTGGTGTAATTGAAGGATATATGCATAACGTCCAGGTAAGGAGCCAATTTCTCATATCGATTGTAGGGGAGCGTTACATTGGAATTGATCTGGGAGCGAATACCACGCTTGCGAGCCCATTTCAGCAGAGGAAGCATATATTCATCAACGGTTCGATCCGAAAAAGTAGGCTCTCCGCCCGTAATACTGATCGTCTCCAGATGCTCAACCTCCTCCAGCCGGGACAACATAAGCTCAAGCGGAAGCTTGGGCGGCTCCAGCATAACCAGCGTATCGCCAACCGCGCAATGCTCGCATCGCATATTGCACAGATTGGATACCGTCATTTCCACGCTTGTTAAACGATGCTCGCCGTATTTGACAAGGGAGCCGATGGGGTCCCACGGATCGTTGAGAGGGGAAAGCTCCCGCAGCGTTTGGCTGGAGGACAACATTTGGGGTTGTACATCTATTTTATTCAGCACCTGTCTTAATCATCCTATCTGTTAGAAGTTCATAGATCATTACTATTCATTGTTTCTTCATTGTAATCCTCGATACTGGAGTAAGCAAATCCTTTTGTTGCTTTATTACAGCAAAAAGAGGCCTTTCGGCCCCATTCAGATGCTCCTCATCATATTCCGGAAACAAGCTGGACATCGGTATCCTCATCATTTACGCCAACAATCATAACAGTCAGCTGTTTTGACAGGTCGATTTCGTAAGGCACGGCAAGCTCTTCGCCGGCTTCGTTATAAAGGACGCGTACAATAGGGCGATGCGGGTAGCTATTGTTGAAATCCACAACAACACCACGTTCGCATGTATGCAGCGTTACCGAAATGCCGATGGGATAAATCGCTACTTTGTCCCTGAAATGCTGCAGCATATGCTGCTCGTACAAGGTTCCCGAGCCTGCATAAAGCCTTTCCATAGCCTCATGCGGCAGCATCGGAGCGCGGTAAACACGATTGGTCGTCATCGCGTCGTAGGAGTCGACAAGTCCAATCCATTTGGCATAATCGTGAATATCTTTGCCGGCAATTCCGCGCGGATAACCGCTGCCGTCTAGCCGCTCATGATGCTGGAAAGCGCAATGCGCGACCAGCAGGGGCATATTAGGCTCGTCCTTCAGCAATTCAAAGCCCAATTGGGCATGCCGCTTCATCAGCTCGAACTCGTTATTAGATAACGAACCTGGCTTTTTTAATACATTAGTCGATATTTGAGTTTTTCCGATATCGTGCAGCAACGCTCCCATGCCAAGCGTCACGACTTCATCGCGGCTGTATCCTTTCGACATGCCTAGCAATGTCGTATATACGCAAACGTTGAGCGAGTGCTGGAATAAATAATGGTCCACAGTTCCCATATTCATTAGCATAATCATCGCGTCCTGGTTATTGGACAAATCATCAATAATATGGTTCATCATCTGCTTGAAAGGAGCTGCTACATAGGGATAGGAAACGCCCTTTTTAGCCTTGGGACGCTCCATTAAATGGCGAAAATTAGTACGGATCTCCTTGACCGCCATACGGAAGGTTTCTTCCGTTATGAGAGTGGGAGGATTTATATCATCCGTTCTGTGATCTTCAACATAAACATATTGGACGCCGCATTGCTCCAGTCTACCAATCAGACGGTCAGACAGCTCCATATGCTCTGCAAGAAGAACAATGCCTTCTTCGGAAAATATTTTTTTGGCCAGTCTCATGCCTGGTCGGCACTGCGAAACAGGTAGCAATCGCATTTTTTCGGTCCTCTCCGTCTGTGGTCTTATAGTTAAAAGTATCGGAAAAAGCCGCTCATAATGTTAATTTACGTCAAAATGCGTCATTTCGCAACCATTTTCATGCATCTATTCGACATAATACGTCATTTAGCCCTATTTACAACCCATTACAGCCGTTCAAAAAAATGATTTGGAGGCGGCCGTCTAAACAGGGTGCCAGCGCTTCTTCTTGCATAATTGAAGCGCTGATTGGTCGCATAGCTCCCGTTCAAGCACATCCCGAATAAATTCAGGCAGGAAAAATTGGTAGTCCTCTCCATCCGCTAAAGTTTCGTATCCAATACGGAAGCTGAACATATCGAGACATCCAACTGTATACTGTTTGTCATCCTCCATGGGCCGATCGCCAATCAGAACCTTAACAAGCCTCTCCATTGGCGGTTTGGCGGAGTCATAAACGATCTCCACACCGTCTACCGCCAGCGTACCGAGCACCTCGCCGCGAAAGCCGTACCCCTTCACCGGCTTGTCGTAAAATTCCGGCAGCAAACACTGCTCCAAAGCCGCTCTTATATGTCTGCCGTACAGCTTCATGACACAAGGATTAATGGGGGAAGGGCATAAGGCATGCAGTTCGCCGGCTGTTGCATCGCCGATAGCCAGTCCGCCAAGCAGCTGGCCGTTGTTGATCAAGGCAATATCGGCGCCGGTCCATCGCCTGATCCCTGCCGCAAGCAGATTGGGCAACGGGGTTTCGCGGTCCGTGCTGGCCGGCAACGCCTCATCCAATGTAGCAATGATACGGCTTAATTGCTTGCCTGCGCTTATTCGGTAGCGGGATATAATAGCCGCCGCTTCCGGTTTTTCGGCAAAAGCAGCTGTCGGAATCACGGAGCATGAATAAACAAGGCCGCCGTCCTCCCGCCTGCGTCCTATTTCAATTCGTCCGATATGCTCGCCGAATTTCCCGGCGGCGCAAATGGCTGTCCCATTAATCATCTCCGGCTCTTGAAGCAGATGATGCGTATGTCCGCCTAAAATCAGATCGATTCCGTCGATTTGCTCCGCCATTTTCCGGTCATTCATCAGGCCCAGATGCGATAATACAACAATCGTATCGCATTTGCTTCGGAGCTTCATGACCTCTTCTCCAATTGCCTCCAAGGGATCGCTTGATTGCCAGCCCAGCAGCTTATAGAACGGCCTGTAGTCTGCCGTTGCCGCAATAACGCCAAATTTCAGGTCATTTTTGTGTATGATTACGCTGGGCTTAAGCCAGCTTGGATGTTCCCCATTGCGTTCCAGCTTCATATTTGAGCAAACAACGGCAAAGCCGCTGCTATCCACAAAACGTTTCTCCAGCTCAGGGATGGAATACGTCAATCCTTCATTATTACCCAGCGTCACGGCCTCATAACCGGCATCCTCCAGAAGCCTGATATTCACTTCGCCGCCGCTTCCTTCGGTTTCCTGTCTCATTCGGTCCATATGGTCGCCGCAATCCACCGCAAGCACTCTGTCCGCGCCCCAAAGAGCTCTTTCTTCCTCTATAATGGAGGCTATGCGGGCGGCGTTTTCCAGGCGGCTGTGAATGTCGTTGCTATGAAGCAGCACAACAGCCGTCTCTATTATATCTGCCACCGTAATCCCAGCCTCTCCGTTTCGACAAATTCAGCTCCCTACAGCATAACATTATTTTAAGTTTTATGGTATTCTATATCCATCCTAATCCACTATTCCGAAAGGTAAAAACATAATGATGCGCACTTGGAAAATAAAGCTTTTTGCCGGACTTCCCGAACGGTTCGGCACTGCGGAAATTACCATTGAAAATGAAGCGTTGGCCATGACGGCCGGCGAATTAAAAAATGCGATTGCAAAGGTTTGGCCTCAGCACCAGGCGGTTCTGGCATCCTCTTTCGTAGCGCGAAATCATGCGTATGCCAACGATGGAGAAATGCTGCACGCCAATGATGAGCTGGCGCTGCTGCCCCCCGTATCCGGTGGACAAGCTTCCCAGGATGACCCCAGCGAGCTTTTTGTTATTACGGAGGGCCCCATATCCTCCGACGAAGTACTCAAAAAAGTCATTGTTCCCGAGCATGGAGCATCTCTAGCGTTTGTGGGCACAACCCGGGAATGGACGCATGGACAACGGACAATCCATTTGGAATATGAGGCTTACGCGCCAATGGCGGTTCTCACCATGAAGCAAATCGGCGACGAAATTGCCGAACGATGGACAGGCGCCAAATGCGCAATCAGCCATCGGATCGGTAAGGTTGGACTGGCGGAAACCAGCGTCGTGATAGCGGTGTCGGCTCCGCATCGGGAAAGCTGCTACGATGCCAGCCGTTATGCGATAGAGCGTTTGAAGCAAATCGTGCCCATCTGGAAAAAAGAAATTTGGGAGGACGGCTCGGAATGGAAGGGACATCAGCAGGGTCCCTGGAACCCGGTCGCCCCGCCCCTGGAAGCATAAAGGGAGGTATCGCAGCATATGGAACAATCCCGTTATGCCCGGCAAATTCGTTTCGGCGCAATCGGCAATGCCGGCCAAAGCAAGCTCGGCTCAGCCAAAGCAGCCATCGTTGGACTCGGCGCCCTTGGCTCTGTCATCTCGCAGCATCTTGTCCGCTCCGGCGTCGGATATGTACGCGTCATCGACAGAGATTACGTGGACTGGACCAATTTGCAGCGCCAGATGCTTTATACCGAGGAAGATGCGGCTGGCATGATGCCCAAAGCCGCGGCGGCGGCAGAGCGCTTGCGCAGCATCAACAGCAGCATCGAGTTGGAGGCTCATGTAGCAGATGTAACGGCAGCCAATATCGAACAATTGCTGGGCGGCGTTGATCTCGTTGTGGACGGCAGTGATAATTTTGCCATCCGTTATCTCATTAATGATTATTGCGTCAAGCATCATATTCCATGGATTTATGGCGGCGCAACAGGCTCAAACGGGATGACAATGACCGTTCTGCCAGGCAAGACGCCGTGTTATGTTTGCCTGTTTCCATCCGCGCCTGCCCCGGGCACCGCGGATACCTGTGAAACGGCTGGCATTCTCTCTCCTGTTGTCGATATCATCGGCTCCCTGCAGTCCATGGAAGCAATCAAGCTGCTCACGGGCAATGTTGACGCCTTGCATGGAGGCTTGCTTCAAATCGACCTTTGGCGGAATGGATGGCTGCCCATGGCCATTGCCAAAGCGCGTAAGGAGGATTGTCCTTGCTGCGGCAAACGCGAATTCCGCTATCTGGATAACGAAGACGCTTCGCCCGCCGCTGCTGCTTTATGCGGTCGCCAGTCCGTTCATCTAACTCCCGCAAGTCCTCTGGTGCTGGATCTGGATGCAATGGCGGAGCGTCTGTCCGCCAGCGGCGCCATTACGCAAAACCGCTTCCTTGTTAAGGTCGAGCTGCCAGGAGAAATGTCCTTTGTTTTATTCCGGGACGGCAGGGCAATTATACAAGGAACTGAAGATTTAGGAAGAGCAAGATATATTTATGCTGAATTTCTAGGTATTTAGAATCAATTATCCCCCCCTCATATTGTCATATGGCAATTTGATTGCTACTATATAATGGTAAAGCTGATGAAAACGCCCATTCCTGCAACTTGAGGAGCATACTAAGCCATTTTGAGGTGTCTCTATGAGGATTCATGTATCGGATTTATTGGACGGAGACCGGTTAAGTAATGATGTTTTTAACCATTACGGGTTGCATGTGCTCTCTAAGGGAGCCCAGATTACCAAAACGGAAATCTCTCGGCTAATTCAACACCAGATTGATTTTATTGATATAGAAGAGCGTATTTCAATAAGCCCTGAGCCATTGCAGCGAACGTTGGAAACAACGGTAAATCCTAAATGGCTTCCTACAGTCAAGCCAATATATGAAAACGCAGTCAAAACAATCCAAGAGCTTTTTTCCTCCGCTCTTAATGAAGGAAAGGTTGATACAGCTGTTGTAGACAACATTCTCCACCCGCTGCTTAATAATTTGCAGCTTGAACGGGATGTTGTATCCATGCTGCTTCTGCTCAATACGCAAGATGATTATACCTACCAGCACTCCGTACAGGTCGGCATGTTATCCTATTATCTGGCAACCTGGCTGGACTATTCCCCGGAGGAATGCACCAAGATTGGACGAGCCGGGTTTCTTCATGATATCGGCAAATCCAAAATAAATGACGATATTTTAAACAAGCCCGAAAAACTGTCGACCGATGAATTCGACGAAGTCAAACGCCATACGATATACGGGCATGATATTATTCTGGAATCGTTCCAGGATAACGATCTGGCTTTGACCGCGCTGCAGCACCATGAGCGAATGGACGGCAGCGGGTATCCTCATGCTTTAAAGGACGATGAGATTCATCCTTATGCGCGAATAGTTGCGGTTGTAGACATCTACAGCGCCATGATTTCGGCACGGGTGTACCAAAAGGAGCGCGATTTGCTGTACGTGCTCCGGGAATTGTACCGGCTCAGCTTTACGGAGCTTGATCCCGTAACCACTCATGCGTTTATCCGCCATATGATCCCTAACTTTATCGGTAAAAATGTTTTGCTTAACAATGAA
Source organism: Paenibacillus oryzae (assembly GCF_001675045.1). GTDB lineage: Bacteria > Bacillota > Bacilli > Paenibacillales > Paenibacillaceae > Pristimantibacillus > Pristimantibacillus oryzae. Next base: position 35,786 of record NZ_LYPA01000047.1, on the reverse strand, counting down.
GAAATGGGCATTATCATCATGACCCATCCAACCGAGTTTTTCCGCCCGCTGGTTCAAATCGGCGAAGACTTTATCGATATGAGCATCGAGCGGGATTACGAGATCAAGCAGGTGTTTTTGTAAAGCTATTGTATGGTGTACATACTTATATTGAAAAAAGCCTGATACAAGGGACGTTTTCGCGTCCCGAGGTATCAGGCCTTTTTCATGAAACGGGGTTGGCAGTTAACCGATACTGCCTTCCATCTCAAATTTGATCAATCTGTTCATTTCAACCGCATATTCCATCGGCAGCTCTTTGGTAAACGGCTCGATAAAGCCCATAACGATCATTTGTGTAGCATCGTCTTCGCTAAGTCCCCGGCTCATCAGGTAGAAGAGCTGATCCTCGGATACCTTGGAAACCGTAGCTTCATGCTCCAGCGTAATGTTGTCGTTAAGGATTTCGTTGTACGGAATCGTATCCGATGTGGACTGGTTATCCAGAATCAGCGTATCGCATTTGATGTTGGCTTTAGCGCCATCGGAATTGCGTCCGAAGGATGCCAGACCCCGGTACGTTACTTTGCCGCCGTGTTTGCTGATCGACTTGGACACGATAGTGGAGCTGGTGTCTGGAGCCAGATGCGTCATTTTTGCGCCGGCGTCCTGGTGCTGGCCTTTACCTGCAACGGCAATAGACAATACCATGCCTTTAGCGCCGCGGCCGCGCAATACAACCGCCGGATATTTCATGGTCAGCTTGGAGCCAATATTGCCGTCGATCCATTCCATAGTCGCATTTTCGTCTGCAACAGCACGTTTTGTAACGAGGTTGTAGATGTTTGGCGCCCAGTTTTGAATCGTAGTGTAACGAACGCGGGAATCCTTTTTACACAGGATTTCAACGACCGCGCTATGCAGCGAGTTCGTGCTGTAGATAGGAGCCGTACAGCCCTCGACGTAGTGAACGGAGCTTCCTTCGTCCGCAATGATAAGCGTACGCTCGAATTGCCCCATATTTTCGGAGTTGATTCGGAAATACGCTTGAAGGGGAATTTCGCACTGAACGCCCTTTGGTACGTAAATAAACGATCCGCCAGACCAAACCGCGCTGTTCAGCGCCGCAAATTTGTTATCCGTCGGAGGAATAATTGTACCGAAATATTCCTTCATCAGCTCAGGATATTCGCGGAGAGCCGTATCGGTATCCGTAAAGATAACGCCTTGCTTCTCCAGGTCCTCCTGCATGCTGTGGTAAACAACCTCGGACTCGTATTGAGCGGATACGCCAGCCAGAAACTTTTGCTCTGCTTCAGGAATGCCCAGCTTATCGAACGTTTCCTTGATTTCCTGTGGAACCTCTTCCCACGTTTTGCCTTGCTTCTCGGAAGGCTTAACGTAATATTGGATGTCGTTGAAATCAAGATCGTCCAGATCGCCGCCCCAGCGCGGAAGCGGCATTTTGTTGAATTGCTCCAGCGATTTGAGACGGAATTCAAGCATCCACTCCGGCTCATTTTTCATTTCAGAAATCGTGCGGACAATTTCCGGTGTCAGCCCTTTACCCGATTGAAAGATCGCTTTATGCTCGTCGCGAAAACCGTATTTATATTCTTCCATTTCCGGCATTGATTTAGCCAAGGTATTCACGCTCCTTTTACATTTTGAAGTTAAAGTTGTTGAACCGTCGAATCAAGACTTTGCTTCGTTCTCTATGCCCTTGCGCAATGCGTTCCAAGCAAGCGTAGCGCATTTGATTCTGGCCGGAAACTTGTTGACGCCTGACAACGCCTCGATGTCCTCGTTTTCCTGAAACTCAACATCCTCGCCCTTCATCAGGCAAGAAAAGCGTTCTGCCATTTCCAATGCCTGCTGAAAGCTTTTTCCTTTGACAGCTTCCGTCATCATAGATGCAGAGCTCATGCTGATGGAGCAGCCCTCGCCTGTATACTTAGCGTTGCTCACTACGCCGTCCTCCACCTGAAGCTGAAGCGAAATGCGATCGCCGCATGTGGGATTGTTGAGATTGATCGTAACCGCTCCCTCATCCATCGTGCCCCGGTTTCGCGGATTTTTGTAGTGATCCATAATGACTCTGCGATACAAATCATCCAATTGCATGACCGAAGAACTCCTTTGTTTGGATTAGCGCATCGGTTAAGTGATCAATGTCACTTTCGGTATTGTATAAATAAAAGCTTGCTCGTGCCGTAGCCGAAACATTCAGCCAACGCATTAACGGCTGGCAGCAATGATGTCCCGCACGGATAGCAATGCCTTTGGAATCCAGCACGGTTGCCACATCATGGGGATGAACGTCATCCAGATTAAAGGTGATCAGCCCAACCCTGTTTTCCTTTGGACCGTACATTTGCAGTCCTTCGATTGTCGACAGCCGTTCATAGGCGTAAGCGGCCAGACGTCTTTCATGCTGTTCAATTTCGTCAAGGCCAACGCTCTCCAAAAAATCAATTGCCGCGCCAAGACCAACAGCGCCAGCGATAACCGGAGTGCCACCCTCAAAACGATAAGGAATGTCCTTCCAGGTGGAGTCGTACAGCTCTACAAAATCGATCATTTCGCCGCCGAATTCGATCGGCTCCATATTCTCCAGAAGCGTACGTTTGCCATACAAGGCGCCGATGCCCGTTGGGGCGCACATTTTGTGCCCGGAGAAAGCATAGAAGTCGGCTCCCAGATCCTGAACGTCAACCCGCTTATGCGGCGTGCTTTGCGCTCCGTCAACCACCATTATGGCCCCAGCGCGGTGCGCGATTTCAGCGATGGCTTTAATGGGGTTAACGACGCCGAGCACATTGGACACATAAGTAACGGACACGACCTTCGTACGCGGAGTTATCGTTTTTTCAACATCCTCCAGCGATAACGTTCCATCCGGCTGCAGCGGAATATATTTCAGCGTTGCGCCTGTCGCCTTTGCCGCCTGCTGCCATGGAATCAGGTTGCTGTGATGCTCCATCGGCGTAATGACAATTTCGTCGCCTTCACCGCAAACCGAGCGCGCATAACCGGTAGCCACCAGATTAAGCGCGGTAGTTGTTCCCCGGGTAAAAATAATTTGCTCCGGCGATTCCGCATTCAGAAATGCGGCTACCTTCTCGCGGGCCCCCTCGTACGCGTCCGTCGCGCGGGAGCCAAGCGTATGCACGCCGCGGTGCACATTGGCATTGTCCAGCTCGTAGTAACGACTTACCGCATCAATGACGGAACGCGGCTTCTGGGAAGACGCCGCGCTATCCAGGTAAACGAGCGGATGCCCGTTTACCTCTTGATGCAGAATCGGGAATTGCTCCCTTACTGCATGTATATTCATCCCTCAAGCTTCCTTTCCAGCAATTGCTGAAGCTGGGTCCGAACCGCCTCGACCGAAATTTCCGATACGACAGGGGCAAGGAATCCGTAGATGATCAATCGTTCAGCATCCTGCTTGCTAATGCCGCGAGAGCGAAGATAATAAACCTGCTCTGGGTTAACCTGACCTACGCTTGCCGCGTGGCCCGCTGTTACATCGTCTTCATCGATCAACAGAATAGGGTTGGCGTCACCGCGCGCTTTAGGGCTCAGCATCAGAACCTTTTCAGTCTGAACGCCATTGGCTTTGGTAGCGCCATGTTCAATTTTCGTAATGCCATTGATGATCGCCGAAGCGGAATCCTTCATAACAGCGCGAGTAATCATGTTGCTGTCCGAGCTTTTGCCAAAATGAACAGCTTGCGTAGTCAAACTCATCTGCTGAGCGTTATTGCCTACGCTGATTACTTTAACGTCGGAGGTAGAGCCTTGGCCCTTCATAATGGACTTGGTATCCGACAAGGTGTTGCCGTCATTCAAATCGCCGATGATCCACTCCACGCGTGCGTCGTTCTCCACTACAGCGCGGCGGAACGTCATGTCGACGCCAGCGGAGCCAAGGGAATGAATGGAGCCAAAACGTACAAGCGAGCCGGATTTTGCAAATACTTCTACGACGGACGGATGAACAAACGGAGACGAAACCGCTGCTTTATCCGTTACAACGCAGTCGACGTAAGTGACGCGGCTATTGCTTTCGGCAACAATCAGAATATGCGGAGCAAACGATGCGGCTTCAGCATCATTGTAAAGAACAGCTTGAAGCGGCAATTCCACTTCCACATTTTTTGGCACGTACAGAAATACGCCGCCGTTCCAGATAGCCGCATGCAATGCAGTCAGCTTGTCCTCGTCCTTTTTGACGGCCTGGAACAAATATTGCTGAACGAGCTCGCCATGCTCCGTGCAAGCCGTTTCGAGGTCTGTAAAAATAACGCCTTGGGCAGCCAGCTCTGGAGAAAGCCCGCGCCAGATCGCGCCCGAGTTGCGTTGAACAACCAGATTTTCCGTTCCTTCCGCTACAAGCGACGCAATATCCTCCGGCAGTTCGGCCAGGGATGCCGCTGGAGCCGGCTTGGCATAGCTGCCAACCGCAGTCAAATTCCAGCGTTCAATCCGAACCTTCTCCGGCTTTGGCCATGCCAGCTCGCCCGCAAGTTCCGCGGCTTCGCCGCGAAGCTTGACAAGCCATTCCGGCTCCCCTTTGCTCCGCGCCAGCTCTTCTGCAGAGTTCCGGTCGGTTGGAGTCGTCAATTGTGTACTCATTTTATCTGCCTCCTCCCGTATTAAGACTGGCCGACGGTTTCGTCAACGATGCCCAGTTCTTCCTTTACCCAGTCGTAGCCTTCGTTCTCAAGGCGCTGCGCAAGCTCAGGACCGCCGGATTTAACGATGCGGCCTTGCATCATGACATGGACAAAGTCAGGAGTAATATAGTTCAGCAAACGCTGATAGTGCGTAATAATGAGGAAACCGCGATCTTCAGAGCGCATGGCGTTAACGCCATTAGCTACAATGCGCAATGCGTCGATGTCCAGACCGGAATCAATTTCGTCGAGCACGACGATTTTGGGGTCCAGCAGCATCATTTGCAGAATTTCGTTACGCTTTTTCTCGCCGCCGGAAAAACCTTCGTTCAAGTAACGGTGCGCAAACTCCGGATTCATTTCCAGCTCTTTCATCTTGCCTTCCATTTGACGAATGAAACGGATAAGTGAAATTTCGCTGCCTTCTTCGCGACGAGCGTTGATTGCGCTGCGAAGGAAGTCGGAGTTGGTTACGCCCGGGATTTCACTTGGGTATTGCATTGCCAGAAACAGACCAGCGCGCGCTCTTTCATCCACTTCCATTTCAAGCAGGTCTTCGCCGTCCATTGTAGCTGTGCCTTCCGTCACTTCATATTTGGGATGACCCATGAGCGCGGATGCCAGCGTACTTTTGCCTGTGCCGTTAGGGCCCATAATCGCGTGAATTTCTCCACCCTTGATTTCCAGGTTGATTCCCTTCAAAATCTCTTTTCCTTCGATTTCTGCTTTCAGACCATCGATGACAAAATGCGTTGCCATAATATGCTTATCCCTCCACGGTTATATTTTTAAATGACATTTTTTGATTCTCACTGATTCTCAATAATCATTTTAATATAGTTTTAGTTATAAATCAATGATAGCCCTTCTTATTCTGTCTCTTTCCTCCGCAAATTTCGACTCCGGCATAACGGGAGACATATTCCGCTCAGGAATCCCATCCTCCAGCCTTACCCAGGATTTACATCCCGTATACGCCGGCTTCATCGGAATGGAGATCGGTTTATCAAGCTTGTAAACCTTCAAAATAAGTAAATGAAGAGGATTTTTGCGCTTCCACTTCAACCTCTCCTCTGCAAAGGTATCATTCCAAATATGGTGATCCCTCAGCCGGTCCAGCGTTTCCTGGTCTTGGATTTCAATATCGTCGCTAACCTCGGCATAGGAAGACAGCGTCATTTCCCCCATATCAGGCGACCAGTTCACCAGCGTCTCATCCATATCGTCATAGTATAGCGGCTTCAGCAATTCCTTACGCTGATGCTCGTAAGCCGGCATGAGATAGAAGCTGTGGCTGAGCAGGCGAAAATCTCGTGTTTCTTCAATAATTCCGCCTTTGCGCATGACGATAATCTGTTTGCCTTCTTGCAACGCCTTAACCGACACGGCCCATTCCTTGAGTGCGACGGGCTGCATGTTATTCTCTACGCTCATCACTTGTCCCCCATTGATTCGTTTCCTCTATTGTGGGAAAAAGCACGGCGGAAGTCAACTTAATCTGAGGTTTTCCGCAAGCATAAACAATAAAGCCTCTTACTTTTTGAACAGCCTTCCTGGATTGTGTCTGAATACTCCGAGAGGTAGTGCGAATTATTCGTCCCATACAAGGAAGTTTTGTGCAGGCTTACCGGGGCAAGTCAAGCAAAATGGACGCAGCAGGGGGACAAAAGGCTGTGCAAGATGACCCCAAACGGTTTTTCATACATACCCTAAGGTATTCCATCCATTATTATTTTCTATTATACTAGGGGGTATCTTCTAACGCGCTGCTCTTATAGTTGGGCAATGACATCATACTCATCCGGAGGTGTATAGGCATGACCGCCTATCGTCCATTAGACGAAGAAAAAGCGATACAAATTGCCCGGGAAATCAATCAGCTGTTTCCGGAAAACGCCGAGTTGTCCTGCCGGGAAATCGGCGACGGCAACTTGAACCTGGTGTTTCATATTACAGACGCGGCAAACGGAGCCAGCGTCATTTTGAAGCAAGCGCTGCCTTATGCCAAAGTTGTTGGAGAGTCCTGGCCGCTCACCCTCGACCGCGCTCGCATAGAAAGCGAAAAACTAATGCTGGAGGGCAAGCTTGCTCCGGGACTTGTGCCAGTGGTTTATCATTATGATGCCCAGCTTGCGCTGACAGCGATGGAGGATTTGAGCAGCCATCATATTATGCGCAGGGGTCTGATGGAGGGCACGCGCTACCCCCTGTTCAGCGAGCATATATCCACATTTATGGCAAATACACTGTTTTTCACCTCGGATCTCGGCATGAACCAGCAGGACAAAAAGCAGCTCGTCAAAGCTTTTATTAATCCTGAGCTCTGTAAAATTACAGAGGATCTTATTTTTGACGATCCCTACACCGATTCTCCAAACAATAGCTACGATAGCCATCTGGAGGATGCCGCCGCGGCTCTTCGGACTGACGGGGAGCTGCATCTGGAAATCGCTTTGCTGCGCGAGAAATTTTTGACCCAGGCCCAGGCTCTTCTTCATGGCGACCTTCATACGGGCAGCATTTTTGCCACTCCTGAATCAACAAAAGTTATCGATCCCGAATTCGCCTTCTACGGACCGATTGGCTTTGATGTAGGAGCCGTTTTTGCGAATCTGCTCTTGAATTATGCCGGACAAGTCCACTGGAGCAGGGACGAGCAGGAGCGTGCTGCGTTCCGAACCTATTTGCTTCGTACAATAGAAGAGATTTGGAATGCCTTCGACTCCAAATTTCGGGCGCTCTGGGATCAGCATGGCGTCGACCGGATGGCTTCATCCGCGCCGGGCTATCGGGAACTTTATATGAAACGTCTTCTTCAAGATTCCATCGGTTTTGCCGGAGCCAAAATGGTACGCCGTATCGTAGGCCTGTCCCATGTCGCGGATATCGACCAGATTCCGGATGCTGCAAAACGAGAAGCAGCGCAGAGGCTTGCGCTTGCCATAGGCACGGCATTAATCCGCAGAAACCGCAAGGCCAATTCCATACGAGATTTGCTGGAAATTGCAGCAACAAGAGAGGATGTTCATTCAACATGACCACGCTTTATAACGGGCTGCAATCGCTTATTTGGAAGGACGGCAAGCTGGATTTGCTGGACCAGCGGCTTCTGCCGGAGGAAATTGTTTATTTGCCGTTAACGACTGTTCAAGATGTGTGGGAGGCGATCTTCCATTTGAAGGTGAGAGGCGCTCCTGCTATTGGAATTGCCGCCGCATACGGCGTTGTTCTTGGCAGCCATACGGCATCAAATCTGCAGGAATGGCAGGAAGCCGTCATTCGCGACTCCGCGTACCTGGCAACCTCCAGGCCAACGGCGGTTAATCTGTTTTGGGCGCTAGACCGGGTGAAGGCTGCGGCGCTTCGGCTTGCAGGCCAGTCTATAACGCTTGAGGCCGCTAAAGAAGGACTGCTTCAGGAGGCAATAGCTATCCAAAGCGAGGATGAAGAGACCAACCGGTTAATCGGCGAATATGCCTTGTCGTTATTTAAGGATGACATGGGCGTTTTGACGCATTGCAATGCCGGCGGCCTGGCAACTGCCAAATATGGTACGGCGCTGGCCCCTTTTTATTTGGCCAAGGAGCAGGGCATGTCCATCCGCGTTTTTGCGGACGAAACCCGTCCGGTTCTTCAAGGAGCGCGCTTGACGGCGTTTGAGCTGCATCAAGCGGGTATTGACGTTACGTTGATATGCGACAATATGGCCGGCATGGTCATGTCCAAAGGCTGGATTGACGCCGTTATAGTAGGCACCGACCGCGTGGCTGCAAACGGCGACGTTGCCAACAAAATCGGAACCTACAGCGTAGCCGTATTGGCCAAAGCTCATGGCATTCCTTTTTATGTTGCGTGCCCGCTTTCAACCATTGATCTGGAAACGCCTACCGGCGCGGAAATTCCAATCGAGGAACGCAGCGCCGAGGAGGTTACGAATGGTTTTGGCAAACGGACCGCTCCGGAGGGCGTCAAAGTATTTAATCCCGCGTTCGATGTCACCCCTAATGAGTATGTAACGGCCATCATTACCGAAAAAGGCATCATTCAAGCCCCGTTCAAGGAAAATTTGGCCAAGCTTTTCCATCAATGATAGCTAGGGCTCTCTTGCAGCCGCTGCTTCTCTCTTATAGCAGTAGCGGCTGAAGAGGTTTCTCAAAATCAGGATCTCCAAGCTGTATCAAAGCATGAGCTGCAGCGCGTCTGCTCCCTTCATCCCCAACGTTATGCCTATCGCTTCGGCCTTGTGCGTCACGGATTCCAGCGGAGCCGCCAGCAGCTCTTCCAATGTGCGTACGCCAACCGCGCGGCCGGCAATGATTTCACGGCTTTTAAGCTTATCATTGAGCAAGGCAACGTCCAACGCGCCGCACATAATATAACCCCGATCCGTTGAAATGGATAACAATGTCGTTTTGGGAAGCTTGACTTCAACCCCCAATACCGTAGCGCCGCTCTCCAGTGTAAAAGGAACCATTTTCACCAAATGACCCACCTCCCAGGACCTATAAAATATCCAATCAATCGCAATAAACAGTATATGCTCCCTTCATTCCCCAGTGTGGATTGTTCCAATATATAGGTCTATGTACCCTGCAAATTTAGTGGTATATTAATAAATGTTGTAATTAAAAAAACAGTGGGAGCATTCGATATGAATAACCAGCAAAAAGGCACTCCAGCCAACTACCTCTTCAATGTTGACATTCTCGTAGAAGATGTCCATCACGCCAAGGCATTGGAGCAATTGCTAAAAGCCTTGAATACAAACGGATTTAAAGATTACCGCATCGCTTCCGGCATTCAGCTTGGCCAACTCATAGAGCAAATGCTGGTCGAAAACAATCAGCGCTCTGAAATTCCCGTAACGCTCCCAACCCCGCCAAAAAAACAGCCTGAACTAGAGCAGGAATTACCCGGATTCAATAGCCTGCATAAGTTTATGAAAAGCAACGCGCTTATCCGGCTAATTGTGAACAAGGGACTGGGTATTACGCTGAATATCCCCTGCCGAGTCATTAACATCGACGAAAACGAACAGCTGATTACCATTTACCATGTGGACGAGAAACAGGTGTATACGTTCAGAATGACCGAAATTGAGGATATTTTGGATTAGACAAGGACTCCCATCCAGCAAAAAAGAGCCTGCTCCACATCATAACGACTCATTCGTTACCATGCGGAGCAGGCTCATTATGTATAGGGCGTAATTAACCAGCCTTAAGCATTCGTTCAATCCGGTCATGGGATACAGGCGGACTGCGGAAGTATCCTTGCATTTCATCGCATTGATGTCTGCGCAAAAACTCCATTTGCTCTTCTGTTTCCACGCCTTCAGCGATAACCTGAATGTTCAGATTGTGGGCCATAGCAATAATGGCCGCCACGATTTCAGCATCGTCAGGGTCCTGCTGAATATCCCGGACAAAGGAACGGTCTATTTTGAGCCGGTCGATCGGGAAGTTTTTCAAATAATGAAACGAGCTGTACCCCGTTCCAAAGTCGTCAACGCTTATCCCAACGCCAAGCTCCGTAATCGCCAGCAAACAGCGGGTGACATGGCCAACATCAATGGTCATGGATTCTGTAATTTCCAAATCTAAATATTGCGGCTCCAAGCCGGTTAGTTGCAGCACTTCGGCAATTCGCGCTGCCAGATCATGCTGCATAAATTGCCGGATGGAAAGATTGACCGCAACAGGCATCGGGGGCAGGCCCTCGTCCTGCCATTCCTTGTTTTGACGGCATGCCTCCATCAGCACCCAATCGCCAATCTGAACGATCATTCCGCTTTCCTCTGCAAGCGGAATGAAGGCGCCAGGCGACAGGAGTCCGCGAACGGGATGATTCCATCTGACAAGCGCTTCGACGCCAACAATGCCGCCTCCGCCAAGATCATACTGAGGCTGGTAATGAAGCACAAATTCATTGCGTTGAATAGCCTGGTACAGCTCATGCTGCAGCTTTAAACGCTCAAAGGATGAATTTTCCCAGCTTTCGGAATACAGCTTGCAGTCGCTTTTCCCGTTTTCCTTTGCTTTGACCAATGCGATATCCGCTTTTTTGAACATGGTATAGCCGTCATCAAGCGCCTGCGAGCTTGTCACCAAGCCCATGCTGGCTGTGATATGAACGGGGAACCCCTTTAATTCGTATGGCTCCTCGATTGCTTTCAGCAATTTATTGGCTTTCTCCATTAGCTCGTCCTCGGAAGAGATGGAATGAAACAGAAATGCGAATTCATCGCCTTCCATTCGGGCAACCAGGTCTTGCTCCGACAAGCCGCGCGTTGCCCGCTCCGCCACCTGAAGCAGCAGCATATCTCCGAATTCGCGCCCGAAGGATGCATTAACCAGCTTAAAGCCGTCGAGATCCAGGTAACAAACGCCCACCAGCCGGCCTTCTTCCCCGGCGCTGGCCAAACTTTCCGTAAGCTTGATTTGGAACAAAGTACGGTTAGGCAGCCCTGTCATATCGTCGTAATAGGCCATATAGCGTATCCGCTCAACATTGCGCTTGCGGTCGCTCAGATCCTGACAGATGAGCAGGGACCCGATAATAATTCCGTCTCTCTGCATCGGGGAGCATATGATTTGCAGCTCAAGCGGAAAGCCCGAGCGATGGTTAATATGTACATTGTTTCTCGTAATAGAGCCTTGAGCCGCCTCTTCAAGCGCCTGTTTGAGCGTCGTGCGGCTTCCGGGATCAATAAGAGTAATCAAAGGTTCGCCAATCAGCTCGAATCGCTGGTAGCCCAGCATCAGACTGGAAGCCTCATTTAACTCCACGACATAGCCGGATGAATCCAGCACGGTTAGCGGAACCGCGTCGGATACAAGCAATGCGTCCGCAATGGCTCCATGGTATTTCTGGATGCCTCCCAGCGGGTTTCGGCGCAAATAAAGCAAAAGGGCGGTAGCCAGCAGCAATGCTGCCACCGTAAACGACGTCCACCGGTACATGGCGTCATGAATGACCAAAAAGGTAATTAGCAGCCACAATAATGCTAACGCGGTTATGCCAGCTATCATTGTCCACGGTTCATTCAGAACCGTCATCTTCCGTTGTCGGAGCCGTGCTTTAGGCGTTTTATTTATGTCTTCAGCCACACACAAACTTCCTTCCTCGCGTCGAGTCAACTCATTGTCAGCTTTATTATAAACGAAATCAATAATTTGTCATAGAAATATTTGCTTGAACGACAGCAAACCGCCTTTTCCGGGACGCGAATGCTGTCGAAGCCGCGGATGAACTTGTATTACCCCTGCTTTCCTTTCAGCTTAAGCGCGCCTGCGATAACGAAGCCCCAGCCTGCCAGCATGGCGAAGCCTCCGATCGGCGTCACCGCACCCAGCATAGGGATATTCGCTAAAACCAGCACATACAAGCTCACACTAAATATAAGCATACCTGCCAAAAGAAGCTTGCCTCCGATAACGATCAGCCGGCTTCCTCCCGCCAGCTTGTCCAGCAGCGCAATCAGCATAAGGCCAAGCGCTCCGTACATATGATAACGGACACCTGTTTCAAACGTATCCAGACGATCCGGGGAAAAATGCCCCTCCAGCGCGTGGGCTCCGAACGCGCCCAGCGCAATGGCAAATGCTGCATTAATTGCTCCGATTACAAAATATTTGGGAATCATGTTGTTTTCAATCCTTTCGTTTTTGTGTATAATTCATTAAATACATATAAAAGGAGTTAGAGTAATGGAAAATAATGAAAATCAATTCCCGTCCAACAACCAAGGCTTTAGCCCGGTACAGCCGGTCGGCTTTGACCAGCCGCTCAAGCATTCCGGCTTAGGCATCACATCATTTGTTATAGCCATTGTTTCTGTCCTGCTTATCATCATCGGTTCCCTCATCATAAGTTCATCCGTATCCAACTTTACAAACAACGAGGACCTGCTTAACGAAATGTTCTCTATGACGGAGCAATATCAGGATCAAACGGAGCTTGGCAATAAAATTTTGGAAAACGAAGAATTCAAGGGAGCCGTTACTAGTATGCTTGGCGCCATGGTCCTTTTTGTGGGAGCCGTCGGCCTGGCTTTCCTTGGTCTCATCTTTGGCTTAATCGCCGTATTTGCCAAAAACAAGCGCAAGGTTTTCGGTATTATCGGCTTGATTTTGAACGGCCTTGTTTTTGTAGGGGCAATCGGACTGTTTATCATCGGTTTGGCGGGCATGGCTGCCGCCTCCTAGCTTTCCCGCTTACTTGTACATTCTCTCCCCTTCCTTTGTTAAAGGAAGGGGAGTTTTTTGTCCCCGCGCCATGCAAGCCCGTTTTCCGCTTTAAAGCCCTTATTTAAGGACCAATTTTGTTTTACTATAGCCTTCCTTCGTTTTGTGAACCTCCAGACATGCCGGAAAGGCCTCCTTCAGCTCTCCCACATGGGAAATGACACCTATCATTCGTCCTCGCTTTTGCAAATCGACAAGCGCGGCTACAGCCTTTTGCAGAGATTCCTCGTCTAGTGAGCCAAACCCTTCGTCAATTAGCATCATCTCAATAGAAATCCCTCCTTGCACGGATTGAATAACGTCAGTCATACCTAGCGCAAGGCATAACGATGCATTGAATTTTTCTCCGCCGGACAAGGTTTTGACGTCCCGCTGCTGGCCTGTATACGCATCGTATACATCCAGACCCAATCCGCTTTGCTTGCCTCTGGATTCCAGCCTGTCGCTCCGCTGCAGCTGAAACTGCCCGTTTGACAGCTCAGCTAGACGCACGTTTGCCATGCTTACGATTTGCTCCAGGTATTCGATCAAAATATACCGTTCAAAGGACAGCTTGAGGCTGTTGTCTCCCTTCAGCATGCTGTACAGGTCCAGCACATCCTCCAGTTCCTCCTCCAGCCGGGCCACCGAAGCCGCCGTTGCCCCAACCGCTTCCTTCAGCCGGAAGGCTTCGCGGCTATAGCTCCGGGCTTCGCTTTCCGCGCGGATAGCTCCTTCATGAGTTTCTTTTTGCTCTATAATTGCGGCTTGCAGCTCCTCGAGTGGAAACCGGGAGGTGCCAGAGAGCTGCTCATGCAATTGGTCGATCGAAGCCTTCAACGCCGCTACGCTAGCGCGGTATTGCTCCAGCTCATTAAGCAAACGTTCTCTTTGGCTTTCCTCAAGCAGCACGTTCCGGTAGTCCTGTACCGTACCGAAACCGGCTTGCGCCAGCTCCCGCTTCAGCCGTTCTTCTTTCTCCGCTTCTTCGCGAAGCGACTCTTCATATCGTTCACGCGCCCCGCCGGCATATGCCCTGCATTCCGCCAGTCTGGCTTCCGAAGCCGCAGCTTCCTCCTGCGCGCTCTGCCAAGCCCTCTGCAGCTCCTTCAAACGCCGTTGTCCGCTCGTTATTGCTTCGTTTAATGCTTCGGGCCGCCGCAGCGTTTCAGGTATACGATCAAGCTCGCGCTCCAGCAGCGCCTTCTCTGCGGCATGACGCAGCTCCAGATTTCGCACCTGGCCTCTTGACGCCTCAAGCTCCGCCTCCAGCCCGGCAAGCCGGCTCTCCAGCTCGCTCTGCTGCTGCCTCAAGCCATCCAGCGCATCCGAGGCTGCCTGCAGGCTTCCGGCTCGCTCCTTCCCGCTCTTCCATGCTTCTCTAAGCTCTGCCTGCCTCCTCAGCAGCTTTTCTTCCGTGCTTGCCTCAGAAAGCGGCAATTTGCCAATGCCGGGCAGCAGTCCCTCCCATTCCTCGTCGTCGAGCTCCTGGACGGACGCCGCCGCAGCAGCTTGAGCCTGAACTGCCAAAAGCTCACGCTCCACATGGGATAAACGTTCTTTTGCAGCCTGAACCTGCTCTTTGCTTGGCATATTCCCGTGAGTTGCAGCCTTCGCTGGATGCTCCAGACTTCCGCACACGGGACAAGCTTGTCCATCATGCAAATGGAAAGCAAGCATTCCTGCCTGCCCTTCAACCCAAGCCTGCTCCAATGTCTCGTGCGCTTCGCGGGCGGAAGCAAGCTCATGCTTGAATTCCTGTTCCAGGCGGACGCAACGGCGCAGCTCCTCCGAAACGCCAAGCAGGCGCTTGATGGCTTTGCCGGAAGCTTCGATGCCAGTCAACTCCTGCAGAGCCGAATTCAGCTCCTTCAGCGCTTTTTCGCTGCCCAAAATGTGCTGCAGGAGATCATTGCGCCTTGCTCGCCCTTCCGCCAGCGCGTTTTCGGTCGATCTTGCCGCAGCGCGGGCTTCCTTGCAGCGCCGGTCAAGCCCGGTCAGGTCTTTTTCTCTGACCGACAAGCTTTGAACAACAGGAAGCAGCTCCGTCATGGCGTTCAGCTCGCGCTCGGCCCTATGCCGCTCCTCTTCCTTTGCGGCTTCGTCCTGAAGCCTGGCGCTTGCCAGACTGCGGCGCGTTTCGGCCTCCTCCAGCTCCTTCATCCGCTGCTCCAGCATCATCTCCTGCTCCCGGCGGATTTGTACGCTGCGGAGCGCAGCCTCCTCATGCGGGCGTATTGTCTCCGCGGTTGCAGCCAGCTTTAACGCCTGCTCCTGAATGGCCATGGCATCGCTCTGTATGCTGTATTCGTGGAGCTGGCGGCGCTTGAGCTCCAGCTCGTCGTGCCGCTCGTTCAGATACGTCATAGCGTGCAGCTTCTCCTGAAGCTTTTCCAAACCTGTTGCTGCTTCCTGCTTGTCCAATCCGGCCCTGGCTTCCAGCAGCCTGTAATGCTCCGCCTCCAAGGCCAATGCTTGACCTACTTGAACGCTGTTGTAGGATTCCTGGCCAAAGGTTGCCTGCAGGAGACTTCCATCCCGCAGCGGCAACGCTTCTGCAGCCTGCCGCATCACGGCGGCCGCGCCGGCCCGCTGCTCCTTCAGCTTATCCTGCAGCTCCCGGTTTCGCTGCTGAAATTTCCCTTGCAGCCGCTGAAACAGCTCCGTTCGGAAAATACGGCGCAAAATTTCCTCCTTATTATCGGTGTCCGAGGTTAGCAGCTTGCGGAATTCGCCCTGCGGAAGCATGACGATTTGGCTGAATTGCTCCTTGCTCAGCCCAACGATGGCAAGCAGTCTCGCATTAACCTCCGTCGTAATAAAACGATCGACGGCAGGCAGCTCCATTCCATCCAGCAGCTCGTACAGCTCGCATTTTTCGCCCGTTTCGCTTTTGTTGGCTCCTTTGCGATGCTTCATTTGGCGGAGCACCCGATACGTCCTGCCTCCCGACGAAAAGGTCATCTCTACCGCCGTATGAGTATCCTCATCCGCAAATTGGCTGCGCAGCATCCGGGGGTCCATCCGGTCCTCTCCGCTGGCATAACCAAACAAAGCAAAGCAAATGGCGTCAAAAATCGTTGTTTTGCCTGCGCCTGTATTTCCCGAAATAACAAACAGCCGGTGCTCGCCCAGCTTCGTAAAATCAATGATTTCCTCGTTACGGTAAGGGCCAAAGGCCGTCATAGCCAGCTTTAACGGCTTCATGCGCCAGCCCCCTCTTCCTTGAGCAGGCCTTCAAGCATATCCGCAAATAATGACTTACGCTTCTCGGTGAGCGGCACGCCCTTCACTTCCTGATAAAATCCCGCGAACAAATCCACAGGTTCGCTTTGGCTTCGCTTGGCGGCCGTTTCTTCCGAAACGCCGCTTTGGGCATCCTGATGGCTAGCTGGGGCCGTCTGCCGGGCAACATGCAGGGCGTTGGGATAAACGGCTCTAACCTTCTCCATCGGAAATAATACCGGGGCTTCGTTAAGCAGCGTCACAAACACATAATCGTCATTGACAGGATGGCGCTCCAGTTCCTCAATCGATGCAATTACCCGCCGCATATTCCGTCTGGGCGCCAACGGTTTCTTTTGAACAGCAGACATTCCGTTCCCGTCCATTTCCACGACCAAATACCCTTTATCGTGATTTTCTTCCGTTATGGAATATTTGAGCGGCGAACCGCTGTAACGAATCGTTTCGTTAAGCACATAATGCGCTCCATGCAAATGCCCCAGCGCCGTATAATGAAAGGATTGGAATAAGGCTGCGCTGACATGCTCGGCTCCACCGATAGAAAGCGGCCTTTCGGATTCGCTTGTATTAGGCTGGGCTTCGCCCGCCGGCGTTACAAAAGCATGTCCCACCAGCACATGCCGCGCCGAAGGGTCCAGCTTCTCTTCAAGTTTTGCCGTAATGGCGGCCATAGCATCCTGATGAGTCCGTATCCCGTCGTCGCCAAGCGCATGCCGCACTTGACCAGGGTCGGCGTAGGGCACAAGATGCACATGCACTTCTCCGAATTCGTCTTTTAATACTACCGGCTTGATCTCCCCCGTATATCCGCCAGCCAAATGAAGCCCCCGGCTCTCCATAAAACGGGAGCCAAAGGCTATCCGGTCTGGGCTGTCGTGGTTTCCGCTAATGGCAAGGACCGGCGTTCCCAGCTCCAGCACGATTTGCTCCAGAGCCCAGTCCAATAGCTCCACCGCCTCTACGGGAGGAACGCCGCGATCATAAATATCGCCTGCCAATATAACCGCATCGGGCTTTTCGTCCCGCACCGCCTCTATGAATTGCTCCAGCACATAGCGCTGGTCCTCCGTCATATATACGCCGTGCACCAGCTTTCCCAAATGCCAATCCGCCGTATGAAACAGCTTCACAACACTCACTTCCCCTCCTGCAGCCTTCTATTCTCCCATTCTATCATTGAAGCTTGAAGACACGCCACACAGGAAGCAAGGTGAAATATGCCTCTTCTATGACGATTGCAGGCTCATTTCCTTCACATAACAGAGCCGGGCTTGAATATATTAGTTAACAGCAACCATTGAAGCAGGAGGTGGCCGATAATGAGTTCAGGAATGTTTATTGTGTCAAAAGAAGATTGGTCCCTGCACCGCAAAGGGTATCAAGACCAGGCGCGCCACCAGGAGAAGGTAAGGGAGGCGATCAAGCAAAACCTGCCCGATCTCGTTTCCGAGGAAAGCATCGTCATGTCGGACGGCAAGCAAACCATTAAAGTGCCGATCCGCAGCCTGGATGAATATCGTTTCGTCTACAATTACAATAAAAGCAAGCATATCGGCCAAGGCGATGGCGACAGTCAGGTAGGGGACGTGCTCGGCGTTGATCCCAAAGCTGCCAAAAAAGGCGGAAAGGGCGAGGGTGCGGGCGATCAGCCCGGAGAAGACATTATTGAAGCCGAAATTTCGCTTGCGGAATTGGAGCAGATGCTGTTCCAGGAGCTGGAGCTTCCCTTCCTCCAGCATAAGGACAAGGATCAGCTCGAAACAAAGGAAATCCGGTTTACCGACATCCGCAAAAAAGGAATCATGTCCAATATCGACAAAAAAAGAACCATCATTGAAAATCTGCGGCGGAACGCCACCTCGGGAAAACCCGGCATTCATGGCATAAGCCCGGATGATCTGCGCTACAAAACATGGGAGGAGATCGTCAAGCCGCAGTCCAACGCGGTCATTCTGGCCATGATGGACACTTCCGGCTCCATGGGCTCCTTTGAAAAATATTGCGCGCGCAGCTTCTTCTTCTGGATGACGCGTTTCCTGAGGCAGCAATACGAAAAGGTGGAGATTGTGTTTATCGCCCATCATACCGAAGCCAAGGAAGTGACGGAGGAGGAATTTTTTACGCGCGGCGAAAGCGGCGGCACCATTTGTTCATCCGCGTATGTCAAAGCGCTTGATATTATTGATAGCCGGTATCCCATCGCAAGCTGGAACATTTACCCGTTTCATTTTTCGGACGGCGACAATTTGACCTCGGACAATGAACGCTGCGTCAAGCTGATTGCCCAGCTGCTGGAGCGCTGCAACATGTTTGGCTACGGAGAAGTCAACCAATATAATAGAAGCAGCACGCTTATGTCTGCCTACAAGCATATTCAGGACAAAAAATTCATGTATTCCATTATTAAGGAAAAAAATGAAGTATATAAAGCTCTTACGGCCTTTTTCTCCAAAAAACCTGCGTTGGCCTGACGCCGGGTTAAAATGAAACGGGAACCTGCTCACGCGAAAGGAGCCTTTCACGCCATCGTAAAAAATGGCTGCAAAGGCTCCTTTTTATTAATGCCAACCATGCAGATTTGCTAATTAACCCCGCTCCAATAACAGCCAGCTTGCTTTCAAAGCGCCGTGTGTGCATCGAAGGATTAATTCATGCCGGCCCGCTGCCGGCATTCCCAATAAAAACGGCCCGCAGGTCCGCCATTCGCCGGGCTCCGCCTTAAATGACGCTATCTGCTGGTTATCCAATTCCAGTTGCAGCTCTCCTCCTTGACCCGCTCCCTGAACCTCCACAGAAACCGTCACTTCCGTCATCCGCCGGCGATCCGCGATGTCTTCATGGAAGGAATAGCAATACCAATCGCCCTCAAGCAGCTTCAGGCAAAGCCATTCCTCCGGCTTCCATTCCTCTCCGCCTCCATGCGCAAACGTTGCGGTCTGCAGGCCGCCCTGCTTGAAGGCAATGAGAGAGTGGTCCCCTGCCCGAAAACCAGTAGCGGCAGATGAATTCCGTGGTTCTCTCCCCATTGTCCGATCGGCGTCTGACAGCTCATGGCGCGGTTCATCGTGCACATCATGTCCAGCTCCCTTGCGCTCTCCAACCCCGTAGCTGACGCCCTCACCCTTGTATCCGTAAAATACAGCCGGTATGCGAACGGGCGCACGTCTCAGAAGCGAACGGACAACCTCCGGCCTATAGACGCAATTTTCGAGTTTCATATTATGAAGGTATTGGTTCAGGATGGCTTCCGCCGTTTCGGCATCCGGCTGCTCTCCGCCCTGCAAAAATGCGGTCAGTAGCTCCCATTGCTCCGGTTTGTTTATAGAGCAGGGCGAGTTGGTGGTATCGAGTTTTTTCCATGTCCAGAAATTCCACGATATCTCGTGATCCTCGAACAGGCAAAACGCCCCCGCATACCAGTCCTTATTATTTTCGCCGCCTTCGCCCATAAAAATCGGCGCCTTCCATTTGTCCCGGCATGCCAAATAATGCGCAATGCTTTCCGTATCGGGATTGTTCCAATATTTGTGGAACTGCAGCAGCACATTCCCGTCTATGGGATCATTGCCGAATGCCTCCTCGAAAATCGACCAATCCGTGGACCAATGGACGCCTTCCAAAATGATCATATGCTCCTTGTCTACCTCGCGAATCGCCGCAATCATTTCCTTATACAGCGGCAAAACGCGATCGTTATAAGCCGAAAACCATTCCGGCAACGGCTCGTTCAGCAAATCGTACCCTGCGACGATCCATTCGTCCTTATACCTCTCGGCTAATATCCGCCAAAGCTCAACGGCCTCCCTGGAACGTTTTCCGTCAGTAAACAGCTCCGGATGGTCATACCGGGAGTCGTCGATATTGGTCCCTGTCTGCCCGCCCGGCGCGCCGTGCAAATCCAGAATGACATACAAGCGGTGACTCCTGCACCAATCAATGACACGGTCGATCAGCGCCAATCGCTCCCCATCAAATGTAAGATCCGATAAAGTCTCCTCCGCGTCCCGGCCTTTTGGCCCTTCGCCCGTCAGAAATCTGGCATTGATCGGAATCCGAACCGAGTTGAAGCCTTCCTCCGCTATGGCGGCAATGTCCTCTTCGATTATATAGCTGTTATAGTAGGCATCCCAAAATGCTTTCGCATTTTCCGCGCCGATCAGACGTTCCACCATAATTTCGATCCGCCGCGGGCGGTCGCCCTCCTGCGGGAAGCGCCACATATAACCTTCGGGCAAAAGCCAGCTGCCAAAGCCGACGCCCCGCAGCAAAACCGGTTCACCCCTCCCGTTGACCAGCCTGCAGCCGTCCGCCCGGAGAAAGCCATATACCTCCTTGTTCCTCTCCACATTCATGAATTCCTGATCCTCCCCGAAATGCAAGCTTTCAAGCGCCTTCCTTGCGTTTAAGAGCGTTTAAGATTTGATTGCGCCTTCCGAAATGCCGTGCAGAATATATTTTTGCAGAAGCAAATAAAGTAGGATGACCGGCAGCATAGCCAGCACAAGCGATGCCAGTATAGCGGACCAATCATTGTTGTATTCCCCAAACAGCATGTTGGTCGACAAGAGCAAGGTGTAGCTTTTGAAATCGGTCAAAACCAGCAGCGGGAGCAAAAAATCATTCCACATCCAGAGCGTATTCAAAATGGCAATTGTTGCCGTAATCGGCAGCAATAGCGGCAGGATGACGGCAAAATAAAGCTTGAACTCGCCGCATCCGTCAATGACCGCGGCTTCGTCTAGCTCCTTGGGCACCGACTTGACAAAGCCATGATACAGGAATATCGCTACAGCCACGCCAAGGCCGATATAGAGAAGACCAAGTCCAACAGCGCTGCCCTGCAGCTTCAAGCCGCTGCTGATTCTGACCAGCGTAATCATGATGGAATGAAACGGAATAAGGGTGGACATAACGAACAGGCCAAACAGAAATGCACTAAGTTTTCCCGGCGTCCGCGACAGCTTGTAGCCGGCCATCGATGCAAACAGGACGATGCCAGCAAGACCAGTGCCAGCTACAACAAACGTATTCCACAAGCTGCGAACATAATTCGTTTTGCGAAAAGCATCGGTATAATTGCCCCATTCCAGGGAGGCGGGAAGCGCCAAAATATTGCTCAGCATATCGCCTTGCGTTTTGACGGAATTCAGAAGCGCCATATAAATGGGAAACAGCGTAATGATTGCCGCAATAAGCAGGAACAGAAACATGCCGCCGGCGCCTATCCTTCGGAGCGCCGTTTGCCGGATTCCAATAGAAGCCGTCTGAAAGGATTTGGGGGAAATCATGCCCTCACCTCCCGGCGCTTCATAACCGCTAGCTGAACGATGGAAATGACCAGGACAATGCCAAACAGAATCATAGCTTTGGCGCTTGCATATCCATAGCGATTGGAGAAGCTGAACGCTTCCTCGAATATATTGATTGCAATAACCTGCGTGGACCGCCCCGGACCTCCGCCCGTCAGCGAATATACCGCATCAAACACCTTAAACGAACCGTTGAGCGTCAGAAAAACGCCGATTGTTAACGCCGGATAAATCATCGGCAGCGTAACGTTGCGGAATAAACTGAGCGCTCCCGCCCCATCTATCGCGGCCGCTTCCTTCAGCGTTTTTGGAACGCCTTGCAAAGCCGCAATATAGATGACCATCAAATAACCGACGCCGCCCCATAACGAAAGAGCAAGAATGGAAAAAAACGAATAACGGGGGTCTCCGATCCATGATTGATTCAGCAGGGACCATCCCAGCTTTTCTGCCCCATAAGGAAAAACCCGCGTAAAAATAAACATCCACATAAAACCGCCAATAATAAGACTTAACATATTAGGCATAAAAAAAATCGTTCGGAACCACACCTTGCTGCGCCCCATCGCTTCGATAAAAACAGCTAGCAGAATAGCCAGCAAATTTTGCAAAACCAGCATAAACACAACAAATTTCAGCGTAAACCAAAGCGACTTCAGAAAAAAGCGGTCTCCCATCGCTTCGACGTAATTGGATAACCCCACCATGCGATACGCCGGATTCAGCCCATTCCAGTCCGTCAGGCTGTACCAGATGCCCCCGATAGCGGGGGCAAGCGTAAAGACGCAATAAAACACCAGCGCGGGAAAAACAAACAGCAGCAGCATGGCAGACGGCTTCCACTTTCTAGTTGTCGGCATCTATCCTTCACTCCCGGTTGGCCGGACATCGTTTGCCCGCGTCATAATCAATTGCTCTTGACGGCGGTTTGCCATACTTTATCCAGCGCTGCGATGATGTCATCCTGGGTTACGTCCTTAATATAGTAGCTTTGGAGCAGCTTGGCCGTTTCGTCCGTAACGCCGTTGGGAAGCTTGAGATCCAGATAGGCTTTGCCTTGGGATACGTAGGAGCTCGCTTCGTTCACCCAAGGGAATACTTCATATTGATGGACGGTTGCAATAGGATTAAATTTCAATTCCTCAAACAAAGCGGAGGAATCCTTGTCGTCCAGAATATAATTGAGCAAATCCAGCGCCACATCCTTATTTTTGCTCGTTGGAGACAAAGCAAGCGACGTTGAGGTCGCCAGATTAATCATTGCATCCTCCGGATTGCTGCTGACGGGCAGCGGCGCAACGCCAAAGTCCATCTCGGGATTCACTTTTAATATCGTTTCTGCGTTCCAAGGGCCTTGTACCCACATAGCCGCCTTGCCATTGGCAAATTCTGCGGAGCCCGCTTCATTACCCGTCTCGAACGGCTTGTCAGTGCCATTCGCCATAATGATGTCGATAATATCGAATACCGATCTTACATCGGCGTAAGAAGCGCTGCCTTCATTCATCTTCTGAATCCAGTCCGGATGGGATGACGAAACGGTACCGCCAAGGGACAGCGCCATCATCAATTGCGGAATCCAGGATTCCTGAAACGCAAGCAGGAAAGGCTTTACGCCTGCGGCTTGCAGCTTTTCCGTTACAGCTTTCATTTCGTCCAGCGTTTGCGGAGGCGTCAAGCCTTGCTCTTTAAAAATGGTTTTATTGTACAAATATCCCCACGACAAGCTTTCAAGCGGAAGCGCCGCTACCTTGCCGTCGTATTTGACCGTCTCCGTCACCGCTTCATAAAGCTTGGCTACAAACGGCTGCCCGGTCAAATCCGCAACATATCCCGCGTCGTAGTAGGTCGGGATGTCATTGGCATGCAGGGTATAGAGATCAGGCGCGTCGCCCGACGATAACCGGGATTGCAGGATTTGCTTGGCCTGGTCCGCGTTGGGCATTTCCAGTTGGATCGTAACGTCGATATTTTTTTCCGCCAGCTGTTTTTCCTTAAACTGCGCGAAGTAACGCTCGAATTGATCCTTGAACCTCGGAAAGCTCATAAACACCTTCAGCTCGACTTTTTTAGGCGGCTCCGTGGCAGCCGCCTCTCCGCCGCTAGCGGATGAAGGCGAAGCGCTGCCTGATGGTCCGTTCTTGTTTGTTCCCGAGCTGCAAGCGGCCAGCACGGCGACCAGCATCGTCAGCGTCAGCAGCAGGTGAAGTGCTCTCTTCATTGTGAATTCCCCCCAAAAGTTAGTTACAGCTTCAGTATACCGAAGGGATAAAGCGCTTTCTTTTGAGGATTTTAATGTATGGCATTGTACTATATTGATGCTTTGCCGCCCTATTTGCGCAATTCTCCAGGCGTCACGCCAAAGTGCTTTTTGAACACCCTGTAAAAATAGGCGATATCCTCATATCCGGCCAGCTGCGCGGCATGTTTAATCGGCAGCCGCTCCTCCGCAATGAGAAAACGGGCTTTCTCCATCCGCTTGCGCAGAATATAATCTGACAAATTTTCACCCGTTCTGGACTTGAATAAACGGCTGAGATGCTCCCGGCTGACAAGAAATTGTCCCGCTACCGTTTCCAATGTGATGGATTCATGATAATGGGCATCAATATACCCCACTACATCCTCAAGCTCAAGCCTGCTGCGCGACAGGCGCAGCGCCAATAGCCCGTCGATCGCAGAGCGGTACAAGTCACGCATGGCGGTAACGACCTCTCCCGGACCGCCTTCTTTATGAAGCGTATCCGCCTTGCCGGGCCAGCCCTGCAGCAGGTGCTCCAGCGTCGTTTCCTGCTCCGACAGGAATTGCTCCAGCAGCAGCAGCAAATCGCTGGCAATCCGGGACAGGCCTTCGGCCTCCACGACGTTAAACTCCTTATCTCCAAGAGCTCTGGCAAAAGCTTCAAAGGAAGCCTCGACACGGTTTCTGTCCAAAGCGAGCAAGCTGGCGTATAGCCGGTCGCGAAAGCCGGAATAACGGGCCATTGCTTCTCCGCTCGAAAAAATCGGCGATCTGGGAAGGAGCTGTTTGTCGTGATTAAGCCTATAACCGAGTCCCTTCCTATCGTCCAGCTCTTCCTTGCATCTGCCCAAAGCCGCATTCAGCTCTTCGCCGTTAATGGGCTTAAGCAAATATTCCACAGCTTTGGAACGGATTGCGCCTTTCAGGTAGACGATATCGCTGTATCCGCTCATCACGATAATTTTCATCCTGGGGTGACTCTCATGTATGGCTTGCAGCAGATCTACGCCGTCAATGCCGGGCATTCTCATATCCGTCACAACGATGTCGGGCCGCCGCTCGCCAAGCTCCCGCAAGCCGGCTGTACCGTCCTCCGCTTCTCCCGACAGCACAAAGCCGAGGGTCTTCCAATTGACCAGCGCTTTTACTACTTCCCTCGACCATGGTTCGTCGTCCATAATAAACAAGCTATACATAGAAGTCCCCCTTGTTTTTCCCGTCGTCAACCATCGCGTCGGCTGCCGGCAGCGCAAGAACAACCAGCGTCCCTGCGTCTTTTTCGCTAAACAATCGGATTCCGTACCGCTTTCCATAAATAATCGCGAGCCGCCCGTGAACATTGGATAATCCAATACCACGTCTTCTGCCTAATCCATCGGATGGGGAGGAGGATATCGTTGACCGGCCTGTCGAAGCCAGCTCTCTGCGTAATTGAGCCAATCTCTCCCGCTCCATGCCGACACCGCCGTCTTTGACGATCAGAACAAGCCGTTTCCCGATTACCCTTGCCCTGATTTCCAGCCTCCATTCGCCTTGCTTTGCCTGAAGTCCATGCTCAAAGGCGTTTTCTACAATGGGCTGCAGCGTAAACTTTGGCATAGTAACCGCTCCCGCCCGTTCTTCCACAAGCAGCTTGACGGTGCACCGCCCCGCAAAGCGCTGCTCCTGAATGTACAAGTAATTGGACGTATGTTTCATCTCGTCGCTCAGCTGGACCGTTTGTTCTTGCTCCGAGCTGATGGAATAACGGAGCAGATCTCCCATAACATGCGTGACGCGGTAAATTTCCGGCGCGCCCTTTACCAATGCCATGCCGCCGATCATATGGAGCGTATTGTTAAGAAAATGGGGGTTGATCTGAGCCTGCAAAGCGATCAATTGCGCGTTTTTCAGATCGATTTCACGCTGGTATTCGTTTTCGATCAGAGCCTTCATTCGCGCCATCATAAAATTGTAGCCGACTTCAAGCAGCCCAATCTCATCTTTGCTCTGCACAGCCTTCATCTCAAAATCGTGTATATGCGCCTTCCTCATCGTTTTGGCAAGACTTACGATCGGCCGGCTAATACGTAACGATACAACGATGGACAAAATAATGGAGATAACTGCAAAAAGCACACCCGTCCATATGCCGGCCATCATCGTTTTTCTGGCGATGGCATCGATTGTTGCAGCCGGTATAGCTTTGACAATATGCAGTTGCCCGCCGCCAACCAGCTTTGCAAAGGCATAATAGTTATCGGTTCGTATAAACCTGACATCCGGCGACTCCGGCTTTATGTCTTCCAGAACCGCAATTAATCCTTCATCCTCCGGCAATGGCGAAGAGCCCGGAAGCAGCTCTCCCTCATCGTTGATGAGGAAGATCGAGCTTTCTGGCTCCGATTGCAATAAGGAGGCGGCTTGCCCCCACACTTTATCGTCGATGCGCACGGCTATGCCGCCGATCAGCTCCTGCCCTTGAAATTCATTCATGGAGTGGTATGCGCTTAACATTCCTCCGGATGACTTGAAATATAAGCCAATCGGCTGTTTTTGTATACGGCTCCACGGTCCGTCCTCAATTTCAAGCGAGTGGTTCATTCCGCTGTTAGCATAATTAACGGAATACGCCCTTCCCGTGGCATGGATATACAGCGTCAGATTGTCGATTTTTCGGGAGAACGAATAATAAGCCGTGTTCATAGCCGCAAACAACGTATTTTGCAGCCGGAAACGCTCCTCCGCATCCAGTTCGTCTACCCTCGCGAGCTCGCCCACCAAATCTGACCGGATATGAAGCGCATAAAACAGCGTATCAATCTGTTGAATCAACTCGTCCACATATTGGCTTGCCCACATCATTCTGGACTTGTTGGCGCCGATCATTTCCGTCTCCACGGAACTTCTCGTATTATTCGTTGCCTGCCAGGTCACTGTAATGACCGGAAGCGTTGTTAGCGCGATCATAAGCACCATCAGCCGGAAGCGGATGCTGATTGATTTCAGCGGCATAGGTTCCTCCTGCTCCCGGCTCTCCGGGTCTTTCTAATGTTAATTCGACTGGATGCAGGAGTTCTCCTGCGAGCTGGCTTAGTTGGCCGGAATAAGCTCAAACCCGTCAAACGCTGACCAATTGCCCGCTTTGGCATCCGACCATACGCCAATTTCCAGCATGCCGTCCGTCACTAGAATCCGGTCGATTGAGTACGTTTTCCAATACTCCGAAGCCGCGCTTGTTACCGCCGCGCGCTTCTCAAAGCCAGCTGTTTTTGCGTACAGATGAAGTGCGTTTTGGCCGCCTCCCGTTCTCGCTTTCACGCTGAGCCGGTATAGCCCGTTTGGAACATTAACGGTCTGTCGCGTTAACTGGCGATACGGGACGGACGCCCAATGTGTCAGCTTGCGCGTTCCATCATAAGGCTGATCGGTATCGACGCTTTGCGCAAGCAAGCCGTCGTTCCATTCGTTCCAGCCCGATGTATCCCCCGTTTCGAATCCCGGATTGAGAAGAAGATTGCTTGAAGGAGCAGCAGCCGGAATCAGCTCCAGCCAGTTGGCGTTCCATCCTCCGCCAAGCGCCGTGAGGCGCAGCGTTTGCGCGCCGGCTGCCAGTGTTACGGTACCCTGAACGGTCGTCCAGGACTGCCAGCCGCTTGTGCCGGGGACGCTTATCGTCGCCAGCGAAGTCCCGCCTGAGCTGACGCCAATACCATTTGGCGCTCCCCCGCCAATGCCGCTCGCTACGCGCAATCTCAGCTTGTATGTGCCTGCGGATGGAGCCAGCACCCGATATTCCATCCAATCGCCAGTTTCAATAAACCCAACGTTCAGGCCGCCCCCGGCATCACTCGATGGCTCCGACAGGACGCCAAACGAAGCGTTGTAGTTTTCAGCTTCGATCATGCCAGGCAGCTCCCGCACTCCGCCCGATAAAGCATTAAGGCCATAGCCAATCGGAAACAATGGCGTATATCCGCTATCTTTATAGGTCAGCGGGATTTGGGTCATGTCTCGAGGCCAGGTAAAGGGCAGCTTGCCCGTAAAATCATAATCGCCAAAAAGCACATCTGCTATCCCCGCTCCCTCCGTACCTGGAAGCCAGGCAGCCACAAACGCCTCCCAATCCGGAAGCATGCCGCTAATCGTCATGGGACGACCGGATAGAAGAACAACTGTCATGGGTACACCGCTTGCCGCCACATTAGCCAATACCGCCTGATCGGCGGCGCTTAGGTCTAGGTTGGGACGCGGCTGGCCGGGCCCGACATCTCCCATCATTTCCGCTGACGGGTCTTCTCCCACAACTACAATAGCCGCGTCATGCCCGGCGGCGCCTGAGCCGTTAGAGGAATAAGTGATGTTAGCGGGATTGGCCGCAGCAGCCTGTATCCCTTGCAGAATCGTAGTTCCCGGCGTAATCGCCCCGGATGAGCCTTGCCAGCTGATCGTCCATCCGCCGGACTGCGTGCCTATATCATTCGCTTTTGAACCTGCAACAAATAGTTTGGCGTTTTTGGACAAAGGCAGCAGCTTGCCTTCATTTTTGAGCAAAACGGCGGATTTGCGAACCGCCTCGCGGGCCAGAGCTCTATGCTGCGTTCCGCCAAACGAACCGTCGGTGAGAAGAGAAGGATCGCTATACGGCGCTTCAAACAATCCCGCTTGAAACTTGACCCTGAGAATACGCGAGACTGCATCGTTAATGCGCGTCTGACTCACCTGCCCGCTGTTGACGAGCGCGGTCAATGTTGGAATGAACTGTGACCAGTTGTCCGGTTCCATAAACATGTCAATACCCGCGTTAACCGTCGCTTTGAGCGCATCGGAGTAGTTGGGGTATACTCCCTGATTGACCAGCGAATAAGCTCCGTTCCAATCTGATACGACAATGCCGTCAAAACCTAACCCCTGCTTCAGCATAGTTGTAATCAGATGAGAGCTGGCGTGCATTTTGGCGCCATTCCAAGTCGTCAGCGAAATCATGACTGAACGGGCTCCCGCTTGTATAGCTTCTCTATATGGCTGAATGAAGGGATCAAGCTGGCTTTCAGACAACGTTATATTTCCTTGGTCGTCTCCCGCCGTTGTGTTGCCATCGCCTAGCCAATGCTTGACGGTGCCAACGGCCTTGGTCCCTTTCAAAAAACCGGCATCGCCAGGCAGCCCCTGTAATCCTTCCACATATGCCGTGCCCAGCCGTGAAACAATGGTGGGATCTTCGGAATAACCTTCATAGGTTCTCCCCCAGCGAATATCCTGCGGCGCGCACAAGCAAGGAGCAAAGTCCCACTGGATTCCGGTTGCTCTGATTTCCTTCGCGGTTGCCGCGCCGATTCTTCGCGTCAGCGATTCATCGTTTGCCGCCCCCAGTCCTACATTATGCGGAAAAATAGTTGCCCCATAGACGTTGTTATGTCCGTGCACGGCATCCACGCCGTACAAAATCGGGATGCCAAGTCGCGTTCCCATTGCCGCTGCCTGGTATCCGTTCACCATTGACGCCCAGGCTTCCTTTGTATTGGGGACAGGATTGGAGCCTCCTCCGCTTAATACGGAGCCGATAAAATTGCTCCCTACTTGGCCAGGGCTGGCGGCAAGCCGCTCAACCTGGAGCATCTGCCCGATTTTTTCCTGCAGAGTCATGCGGCCAAGCAAGTCCGATACGCGCTGCTCCACGCCAAGCGCGGGATTCTGGTAATCGTTCGCAAACGCCTTGTCGGGCAAAACGGCCATTGTCGTCAGCATAAACAATGCCGTGACGCCAGAGATCCATTTTCTAAAAGACAGCTTTACGCCCATGTTCACCCCTCCTACTCAAATACGCGAAAGTCGCTGATCGACCACCAGTTTGGCGAAGCTTTCTTAAGCGTTACCCGGATATAACGGGCTTCCGTGATGGGGAAATTCGCCGAAATCGTAGCCGAGCGCCCTTCACCGCTTGCTACGCTTCTCCAATTGGAGCCATTTGAAGAAACTTCAATGACGTAGCCGCTTGCAAAATCGCTTGTGCTTGCTCCGGACTCCATAACGATATGATTGAACCACCGGTTTGCTCCCATATCCACCTGGAATATCTGGCCTTCAGCCTGTGCTGCGCCGCTGCTCCATCTCGTCGTTTCGCTGGCATCCAGAGCATTCGCCGGATTGCTTCCGGCTTCGCTATGCGATGACGACGCTGTCCAGCCTGTCCGCGACAGCTCCTTTTCCCCATAAATCTGAAGGTCGGCAATGGACCACCAGCTGCTTGCCGTTCCCGTCTGCACCACGCGAAGATGACGAGCGGTTTGTACCGGGAATTGAATCAGCAGGTTTGTATTTCCGTTAGCGCCGGACGCAACCGTCGTCCAATTCGTCCCGTCGGCGGATACCTGAATCTGGTAGCCGCGCGGATAATCGCTTGAAGATGCTCCCGTTTCCAGCAGCAAGCGGTTGAAGGTCTGCGCTTTGCCCATATCCACGGCATAAAATTGACCATCGCTCTGAGGCGCTCCGCTGCTCCAGCGCGTTGTTAAGCTGCCGTCAAGCGGCCCTGCTGTTGAATCGCCAGCCCCCGTTCCGGACGCGCTGGCCGTCCAGCCGCTCCGATCAAGCGAAGGCTCGGAGTAAACGTGGAATTCCGAGATGGACCACCATTCATGCGAAAAGCCCGTTCCCGTAATCCGAATGTATTGGGCATATTGAGGGCCAAGCACGATTGCTTGCTTCCAGCCAAAGCCTTGGCCGGATGCTACGGTCGTCCAGCTTGCGCCGTCATTGGAGATCTGTACCTGATAGCCCCGCGGGTAATCCCACTTGTTTGAGGTTCCCGTCTCGAAGGAAACCTGGTCAAACGCTTTTCTTGCGCCCATGTCAACCTGGAACCATTGTCCCGCAGCCTGGGGCGTACCGCTGCTCCAACGGGTGGCGGGATTCCAGTCCAAAGCGTTCATGGGTGAACCTCCGGGCTCCGTCGATGATGCCGTTGCCGTCCAGCCGCTTTTGTCGATCGGAACGGTTGCCATCCAGGGCTGGCCGGCAGCAAATCGGCTTACCACATCAATAAACCGCGTGTTGGCCGCAAATTGCGAGGTGCCGAATTGGCTCAGCTTGGCCGCAATTGTCGCAGAAGCATCGTTGTTAATGATCGGCAACGGATTATGGTTAGAATTGTAGAAGCCCCAATAGCCGCCTGCTCCTTGGTATTGATCCTGCCGCACTTTATACGACCAGTTCGTCCATGAAATGTTTAAAGCATTTAAGCCCGACATAAACTTGGCCCAAACGTCATCGTAATGATACAACGAATATTCACCCAGCAAAATCGGAACATTCCAGTTGGGATCGTTTTGGATGGCTCCAACCTGCGCTACAGTAGATTCAACAAGCGTGTTTTGCGCATCCGCATCCTTCCCATTTGGCATATCGTAGGGATGAACCTCGTAAACTACGTTTTCCCAACCGTAAATCGCCGGCGCATAAATGCTGCTCCAGTTAAAAAATGCGGCGAGATAAATAGTATGGTCGGGATCAATCGCCCTAACCGCATCGTATAGCCGGTCATAATACGCGCTTTTTTGAGCAACGTCGTCGGCATCCTCTGAATAATCGATCAGAGGTTCGTTAATGAGGTCGTAACCCGCGATTGCCGGGTTGCCGACATAACGGGATGCGATTGCCCTCCAAATATCAACGACCATATCCTGATAGGCTTGCGTAGTCCAAAACGCATTTGGATTGGGGCCGACGCGCCCGCAGCTGCCCCAAGGACAACCTCCGCCCGGAACGGTGTGCAGATCAAGCAGCACATACATATTTCTCTCAGCCGCTTCTGTGACGATCCAATCGATATTGGTCCAGGCATCCGGCTTTATCGCACCGCTTTCGTCCATAATCTCAAACCAGGCGATGGGCACCCTTATCACGTTCATGCCCATATTTTTAATCATGTCGAGATCGCTCTCCACGATCCATGTATTCTGATGCGTCGTATACAGACTTTCTCGTGTAGAGGCTCCAAACCGCTGTCCTAGTGTAGAATACAGGGAATAGTCATCATTGTTCAGACTAATGTTTAATTCCCCGATTGACCACCAGTTGCCTGCGCTGCCTGTCTGGTTGATGCGAATGTATCTGGCTCCCACTGCGGGGAAATTGATAGGCGTTGCTTTGCGCAATCCTTGCCCGGTGGCGACTGTTGTCCATGTACTTCCATTTTGCGAAACCTGGACGGTATATCCCCGCGGATAATCCTGTTCCTGACCCGAATTTTTGTCCGTGTCTAGCACGATTTGGTTAAAGGTAGCCTTCGAGCCTAAATCGATCTGAAACCATTGCCCGTTTGCTTGAGCAGCGCCGGTCGTCCACACGGTTCCCGGATTGCCGTCTCTTACATTTGCAGGAGCTGAGCCAGCTGCGCTGGACGATGCGCTTAACGTCCATCCGCTCCGCTCCAGACTGCCACCGGAGTACACGGCCACATCGGCGATCGACCACCAGTTGGAGCTGCTTCCCGTTTGCACGATTCTGATTTCCGACATCCAGTAGGACCACCAAAACTCTGCATGGATGAATCGGGAAGTGCCGGTTCCGCTTGCATATTTAGTCCATACGCCGTCCGTTAATCCCCAAGCCTCGTAGCCTCTGGCATAATCATTAGCTGATGCCGCGCCGGCATCGATTAATATTCGGCTAACCTCTCTGTTACCGCCCAGATTCATTGTGAAGGTTTGCCCGTTTGTTTGTGCCGCGCCGCTTGTCCATCTTGTATTAACATTTCCGTCCACAGCAGCATTCGCCGTTGTGCCGGCTCCCGAAGCAAAGGAGGAAGCCGTAAAGGAACCATTATTCAGGACGGGATCGTTAAAAAGATTAAATTCCGCCACTGACCACCAGCTGGATGCCGTTCCCGTCTGGCTTATGCGCACATATTGAGCGGCCTGCGGTATGGTGCGAATTACCGTATTGGCCGTGACAGAAGCTCCGCTGGCGATATTTCGCCAAGTAGCACCATCATTGGATGCTTCGACGACAAAACCTCTCGGATAATCGCCCGTCCTGCCTCCCGCATCAACATAGATCCGGTTAAACAACGTTGGCGCACCCAAATTAATTTGCAGCCATTGCCCGCTCGTTTGATTGGCCCCGCTATCCCAATATGTCGTATTGCTTCCATCAAGTACATTGCCCGCATTTGCTCCATTTGCTGATGCAGTCACGGTCCATCCCGTGCGGTCGGCCGCAAATTCGCCTAATGGCGACATCCAGTACTCTTGAGCCAGCCAGCCTCCGACGTTAGTACCGCGCAGTGTTACAATTTCTCCCGTTCCGCTATTATTTTTGATAAACAGTCCATCCGTCTTCAAAAAATCCGCCGGACCGATAGCGGCATCCGCCCGTTGCGCCGGACCGGCAAGCAGAATAGCTTGCCCAAGCAGCGCCAATATAGCCAGTCCTATTACAAACCTCCCTGCCCTTGACTGAATTCCCTTAGTCCCCATGCTCAACCATCTCCCTTTTCCAAAATGATTCATAAGTTTGATAGCGCTTACATATTTCACCATAAGTATACGTGATCAACGAGCAGGGCTCATTCTATTCTATTAACCTGTGTCATTGTATTTTATTGATAGACTCAAAAAAACTGCCTGCTAAACATGCAGCGATTCATGTTTAGCAAACAGCCGAAAACGTTGAAGAGAAGACTTTTATTGAGCTCAAGGAAATATTCCCATGCCTCCGGGGAGTTCTTCCGCAACCAGCTCATCCAGACTGCGGAAGGTATACCCCTGCTCTCTGGCTTTATCGATGATGCTGCCCAAAGCCTGCGCATTGTCCCGGGAAACGGAATGAAGAAGCAAAATCGCTCCGGGATGCAGCTGTTTCATGACTTGCTCAAAAGCATAACCGGCCCCCCTCTGCGCATTGACATCCCAATCCTTGTACGCAATGGACCAAAATACGCTTCTGTAGCCCAGCTTACGGCTTGCTGCAAGAACGCGCTCATTAAAAATGCCCCTCGGGGGTCTTAAATACTGCATCTTTTTCTGCCCGGTAATGCGCTGAACCTGCTCATCAACCCGATCAAGCTCGGAAGCAATTTGAGTCTCGTTCAACTGCGACATATCGGGATGGCTCCAGGAATGATTGCCTACGATATGCCCTTCGTCCACCATGCGCTTTAATAATTGGGGCTCTTCTTTAACATAATGACCCGTTACAAAAAAGGCTGCGGGCACCTGCTTGGCCTTCAATACGTCCAGAATAGCCGCTGTCAATCCATTTTCATACCCGTTATCAAAAGTCAGGTACAAGTCCTTGCGTTCCGTATTCCCCAGAAATAACGAATCATGTTTATTCAAAATCTCTTTGAAGCCTTCTTCATCAATCGACGGCAGCTTGCCGTTTACACTTTTTTTGAAGCCAAAATGAAATGCAGACGGTTGATTGCCGCTCTGAACAGTAGCCCCCTTAGCTGTAATTGCCTCAGGCAGAGCATGAATCAACCCTGCTGCTGTAAATAATACAGCAGTTAATAATACGGCGATAGCGCCGGATTTTATCCTCATTTTCAAACAAGACCCCTTTCCCCAATCATCATTTCATTTGTCTCGGGTTCGATCCTTCCGTATGCCTACTATTCCCTGCCTTCTTGGACGCTATGCAGCTTTTTAATTCTCTGCATAAACTTTTAACATGCGCCTTTCTGCGAATTTGCGGCCTTACTGACAAGTAACCGGACCTTTTATCGAGACACGATTATTCAAAAAGGTAACTTTGGTATTACCTCATTAAGTCTGCTACAATACAGTTAAGGCCTCCCTCGGAGGCCTCTTATCTTACTATCGGGAGGAATTCAATATGAGTAATCAAACGGGAATCGTCTTCCATGGCGGCCGGCAGCATCCAGGGGGTGAAATCTACTATGAGCCATAGTAAACAGGAAAAGGCAGATAGGGGAGCTTACCATCTCCAGCTTCTGCGTCTTCGCGAGGAAAAGCTCTTATTTTTAAACGCCCATTTTCCAGAATACGATAACAAACGGGCAAATGCGGATAAGATGCTAGATGCCTATACGGATGCACTGGATGAATTGTTGCGTTCAGGCGAAGAGCCGCAAAACGTCGTTCTTATTGGCAGCAGCGTAACGGTGACATACACGGAGGAAAATATGACAGATACTTTTGTCATCGTTTTTCCTGATGAAGCCGATCCTGAGCAAAATCGCATTTCTTTTTTATCGCCCATTGCGGAAAAATTGCTCTTAAGGACATGGGGCGATGTTATCCCCGTTGAAACGCCAATGGATGTATTTCATGTACGCATCGACCGAATCACAGTCCCCGTAACTGCTTAAGTGGAGTGATACCTTAGAAAGCGAAGCAGAGGCAGACAATAAAATACCCCCGCATTCTTTAATTGCGAATGCGGGGGCACAAAAAAAAGCTGCTATTATACTGGCAGCTTTATTAAGTATGCATTGAATGGTCGGGATGACACGATTTGAACATGCGACCCCCTGGTCCCAAACCAGGTGCTCTACCAAGCTGAGCTACATCCCGTAAAACTTATGGAGCGGAAGACGGGAATCGAACCCGCGACCCTCGCCTTGGCAAGGCGATGCTCTACCGCTGAGCCACTTCCGCAAAATGGTGCCGTCGAGAGGACTTGAACCCCCAACCTACTGATTACAAGTCAGTTGCTCTACCAGTTGAGCTACAACGGCATTGGTGACCCGTAGGGGATTCGAACCCCTGTTACCTCCGTGAAAGGGAGGTGTCTTAACCCCTTGACCAACGGGCCTTGATTATAAAACGGAGAAGGAGGGATTCGAACCCTCGCACCACTTACGCAGTCTAACCCCTTAGCAGAGGGTCCCCTTGAGCCACTTGGGTACTTCTCCATGACTGGCTCCCCGAACAGGACTCGAACCTGTGACAACTCGATTAACAGTCGAGTGCTCTACCGACTGAGCTATCAGGGAATATGTATAAAACCAAGGTTTTTGTACCTTGAAAACCGGATACGAAAGAATGCTTAACGTTACTTTAGCTGGTTGCTTGATGTCTGTATGAACAATCAAGCGAATAGGATAAGCCCTCGACCGATTAGTATTCGTCAGCTCCACACATTGCTGTGCTTCCAC
>NZ_LYPA01000046.1 GCF_001675045.1 Paenibacillus oryzae | reverse complement strand
ACGTTCTCCCGGCTACCGCCATCATAGAATGACCATAAAAAAAGACCAACCAGTAATATCTGGCTGGCCTAATAATACGAAGGGGATGTCCAAAAAGTCCAGCGGAACGAACAATGATTCAGCAAAGAGAACCGGAGGGGAAAGGGCGTCTTGAGGGCGAGTTTTTTTGTCCGCTTTTATCCACTAAAAAATAGGATCAAAAAAAAGCGGACAAAAATGTTTGAGCTTCCAAGACACCCTTTTCCAGCAGGTACAGGCTTTGCTGTATCAGTATTCACCGTAACAGACAGACTTTTCGTACAGTCCCCTTATTTTCGCTTTATTGCGCAGACTCGTTCAAAATATGCTGAACTAAATCGTCCACCGGAACGGTTGCCAGCGCAATCGCCGTATCCGTTACGCCATAATAGATGTAGAGCAGGCCGTCCTTCACGACATTGCCCGTCGGGAAAATAACGTTAGGAAGCTGGAAGCCGAATTTTTCGTAATAGGTTTCCGGCTCCATAATGAAGTTGTGCGTGCGCGCAATGATTTTTTCCGGATTTTCCAGGTCCAGCAGCACGGCTCCGACGCGATAAACGATATTTTCGTCTACCCCGTGATACAGCACCAGCCAGCCCTTGTCCGTTTTGACCGGCGGCGTCGAGCCTCCGATTTTGCGGGATTCCCACGCCGGATTTTCGCCTTTAAAAAGAAGCTTGGGTTCTTCCCAGTTGATCAAATCATCGGAATACGTAATCCATACCGCCGCTTTTTCCGTGCCGTATTGCTCACCGGTATATTCCTCGGGACGGCGCAGCAGCACAAACTTTCCGTTGATTTTTTCCGGGAACAAAATATTGTCGCGGTCATTGATGTCCAGCGGCGTCGTATCGGCAACAAACTCCCAATCCACCAGATTTTGCGATTTGAGAATAGAGGAACGCGTCAGCCAATGCCCCTCCTCCTCGCCCCAGCCGTCCGGATATTCCGGAATGGAACGGGCGGGTACGCCCGCACCAGTCGGATAATAGCTCATGGCGCAAGGACGCAGCGCGTAGTTCATGTAGAACGTTCCGTCAATTTTGACCAGCCGCGGGTCCTGAACGCTTCCGTAAGGAAAACCCAGCATGTCGGGCGTTACGATTGGCTCATCCTTGACATGGGTGAAATGAACGCCGTCGTCGCTTTCCAGCAGGCCAAGGAAATTTTTGCACGGAGTCAACGATTCCGCCGTGCGCTCAATCATATAAAATTTGTCATTATCTATAATAACGGCGGGATTAAAAACGGTTACCTTGCGCCAGTCGTAGCCGCCCGGCACAACGATCGGATTGTCAGGATGTCTTGTAATTTTTATGCTTGTATTCTTGCTTGTACTCATGCTTGTTCTCCCTTTCCCGCCATCGCGGATGTTGTCAGTTTGATGCTTTTGATCTCAAAAGGCTTGAAGGAAAGCCTCAGCGTTTGACCCTCCATCGGCAAATCGGATTGCCAATCCTCCAGCACATTAACCTGTGACGCGGCAAAGCGATCCTCTCCGGCAAGTAAATGGCTGGACAGGGCAATTACCGTTTCCGCCCGGCCGCCTCCGGATTCGTACAATCTCAGCACAATGCCGGAGCCGTCCTCCGCAGGTTTGACCGTATCCAGCACAACCTGCTTCCCCGTTACGTTAATCCAGCTATGGAACGAGCCAGGCTTCTCTCCATTGGAGCTGACGGCTGAGCCAACCTTGGCGATTTCGCTGGCAACGCCGATTGGATCACGATCTGTCTTGGACGTTCCTCGGATTCCGCTGATTGCGCCAATGTCAGGCTGGACTGGACGGACTGGACAGACAGGATGGACCTCCGCTTGTCGGCCAGCGTCATAAATCCGCAACGGCTCGTTGAGCATGGCCGCTTCGCGTACGGTTCCCGCTTGCTGCCAGCCGCCTTCATGCGGATAAAGGGCATACGTAAAGAAATGCTCGCCCCGGTCGGCGGCTGCGTCCGGCCAGCTTGGCGCGCGAAGCAGCGACAGCCGCATTACGGAGTCTTTAATGTCATAGCCGTATTTGCAATCGTTCAGCAAGCTGACGCCATAGCCATGCTCGGACAAATCCGCCCAGCGGTGTCCGCATACCTCGAATTGCGCCTGCTCCCAGCTCGTATTGCGGTGAGTCGGCCTCTCCAAGGCGCCAAACGGAATTTCATAGGTTGCTTTTGCCGCATTCATCGCAAGCGGAAATGCCACCTTCAGCAGCTTGTGGTTTTCCCGCCAATCCGCAAAGGTGCGGAACTCCAGCCTTCGCTCATGTAACGGAACAACCATCTGCTGGCGGATAAGCGAGCTGCCAAGCTCCCATTCCAGCTCCACAATAATCCGGTCGCCGCTTTGCTCCAGCAGGCGCCAATCTCTCAAAACTTGAGCGCCTGCAGGACGATCCTCGTAATCCTTCGCGATATCCCAAGCGTCCCATAGCTCCGGCGTATCATGGAATAATTGAAGCTCGTTGCCGCAGCGCCCGTCTGGAACAAGCTCGCGGCTGCATTGCTTGTCGTAAAGACGGCTGATCTGTCCGTTTTCATTCAAGCGAATACTGTAATAATCCGTTTCGAGCTCAAGCAGAACAGTTGGGTATTCCAGAGAAATCGTTACGCTTTCCTGCACGGGCGCCAAGGAAGGGATAAGCTTGTTGCCTTTAGCTAAAGATTCTCCAGTCTCTCCTGCGCTTCTCTCCCGCAGCCAAATGGTCTTGCAGCCAAACGCGGGAACAGCACCAGCCATAACGGAGAGACTTGCGGCTTCTCCCTGCTTCACGGCAGGCTCCAGCTGCATGCACAGCCTGCTGCCATCCTCCCCGAAAGCCTCCAGCTCCTCCATACCCGGCTGGAACGGAAGGCTAACCCTTCCTTCCCGCTCCCAGCCAAGACTGTTGAAAACAACAAAGGCCCTTCCTTCTCCCGAGGTATCCAGTCTCTCAGCCATCATACCCATAGCTAGCTTCAAGGCCTCGTTGCCAAGCGTCATAATTTTTTCGTAATGAGCAGCCGAGGTCACATATATCTCCGGAATCGACGTACCGGGAATAATGTCGTGGAACTGATTAAGAAGAATCAGCTTCCACCCCTGCTCCAGCCGCTCCCTTGCTTCATCAAAAGCCAAGCGGTCCCGCCCGCCGGACAGGCTCAGCCACAGCTCCGCTGCCCGATACAGCCCTTCGGCCAGACGGTTGCTCCGCTTGTTCCGGGCATGGGTCGTATACGTACCCCGGTGCAGCTCCAAATACAAGTCGCCATGCCATTCCGGCAGCTTTGCCCCGCTTGCGTCTACGCCGTCAAAAAAACGTTTGGCGGTGGAATATTCCGCCTTGGGCTGTCCGGCGGCTAATGCGGAACGCTCCATATATTCCAGCATTTCATGCGTCACGCCGCCTCCGCCGTCGCCATGGCCGTACAGCAGCATAAGCTCCTCATGCTTGTCCTTCTCTCCAAACGACGCCCAATGCTCCTGCAGCTCTCTGGGGCGCGTATGCTCGTTAACGCCGTGGTTCTGGTATGCCAGGATGCGCGAGCCGTCGATGCCCACCCAGTTGAACAGGGTATAAGGAAACGGATTGGTATCATTCCAGCCCAGCTTGGTTGTCATAAAATAGTCCACGCCGGCTCCCTTAAGCAGCTGCGGCAGCGATGCGCAATAGCCGAAGGTGTCGGGCAGCCACTCGATGGAGGAGCGCTTGCCGAACTCCTTCTCGTAAAACCGTTGTCCGGCAAGCATCTGGCGAACAAGCGACTCTCCGCTCGGCATGTTCAAATCCGGCTCCACCCACATGCCGCCCACAAGCTCCCAGCGGCCTTCCGCGATGCGCTGCTTGATCCGTTCGTACAGCCCCGGATAATACTCCTTGACGAACGCGTACAGAATGGGCTGGCTTTGCGAATAGCGAAAATCGGGATAACGCTCCATAAGAGCAAGCACCGTCGAAAAGGTCCGGCTGACCTTGCGAACCGTTTCCTTGATCGGCCAAAGCCAGGCGATATCAATATGGGACTGGCCCACCATATGCATAAATCCGTTGCAGCCTGCGGCTTGTCCGGCAAGTTCCGCCGCTTTTCTCAGATCAGCTTCTGCCTGCACCAAATACGCAGGCTCGGCCACGGCATCTCCGCCTGGCTCGTATACGCGGGCAATGGTATCCTTTAGGGCTGCCTCCAGCCTCGTTTTTTGAAGATTCCCCTCCGGGAGTAAAGCCGCTGCTTCCTGCACGGCAAGCACCGTATGGAAGAGCCGGTAAACATGCTGGTTCACCTGCACCAGCGACAGCGAAATGCCGTTGATGGGCGGTTTTTGCTTCGATTGTCCATTCAGCGGATCAACCGGCTCCGGTATGGGATCGTACAGCTCGATCTCCAGCAGCAGCTCGTCTCCCGCGCGGCAGCCCGCAGGAAGCGCGACAAACCAGTGATTGGCGTCCAGGCCGTGATAGGGCTCGCCATTCAAACGCAGCAGGCCTTCACCTCCGCCATGGTAGGTAATCGCCGCTTCTCCCGGCTGCCAGCCCTCCGGCACCACAACCTGCTGACGAAGCATGTAGGTTGTGCCATGTCCGTCGGCCAAATTCGAAACGTTGGTGAGACTCCAGTCCTCCGTCAGATTTTCATAAACGCCAGGGTCCGCATAACGAAGCTTCTTCACATGCCAGCGGGACAATGGAAGCTGCTGCCTCCATTGTTGCTTCTCCAGCCAGCGGGCAAAACGCTGGAATGCTTTCAAGCCAATCTGCCTCCCACGCCGATAACGAGCCCCGCTTCCAACCCTTCGCGGCTGCTCGGTCCGACCGTTATAGTAAAGGCTCCGTCCTCCACGACGCGCTGCAGCCTTTGATCAACGAATTCCAACTGCTCTCTTCCGATGGCGAAGCGGACCTGCTTGCTTTCACCCGGCTCCAGCCACACCTTGGCAAAACCCTTCAGCGATTTTAAAGGACGGGTGACCGAAGCGGCATGATCGGTTACATAGAGCTGAACCACCTCATAACCGGCAGCCTCGCCACTATTGCGCACCTCCGCCACGGCGACGGCATAGTCCTCCGTGCCTTGCTCCGCATCCTCAATGGTCAGCCCTTCGTACTGAAACGTCGTGTAGCTGAGGCCAAAGCCAAAGGGATATTGCGCTTCAAAATCCATCTCAAGATAACGCTTGTTTCGGGTGCGCCGCTTGTAGTAATAAACGGGAAGCTGCCCCACATGGCGCGGAATGCTGACCGTCAGCTTGCCTGACGGATTGACGTCGCCGAACAAAATATCGGCCAGCGCATGGCCGCCCTCCTGACCCGGATACCAGGCTTCCACAATGGCGTCGGCATTATCCACAATCCATGGCTCCGCGATTGGCCGTCCATTAATGTAAACGACGATAAGCGGCTTGCCCAGCTTCTTCAGCTCCTGTACAAGCTCCAGCTGCGAACCAAGCAGATTAAGCGTCATTCTATCGATGCCTTCGCCGCATTCCATCTCGCTCAAGGCGTTTTCGGTCACGACCGATGCGCCCGTTACAAGATCAATAGTGCCTTCTCCAAAATCCCGGGCGCTGGAGCCGCCGACCGCCACGATGATGGCATCCGCCTGCCGCGCCTTGTCCAGAGCAGTCGCAAAGCCTGCGCGGCCTTCCTCCCGAATCCGGCAGCCAGGAGCGTATAAGACACGCTCCCGGTCGCCGCCAAGCGCGGCGCAAACGCCATCCAGCAGCGTCGCTATGTCTCCGTCCGCCTGAGGAGAGGTATAGTCGCCCAACTGGTTGTACGGCGCATTCGCGTTGGGGCCAATAACGGCGACTTTGCCGATGTCTTTGCCAAGCGGCAACGTTTGGTTATCGTTTTTGAGGAGCACGATGCCTTCGGCGGCAAGCTGGCGGGCCAGCCTGGCGTGTTCCTCGCAGCCGATGACCTCGGCCGCCTTGGCGGGATTCGCCGGCGGCTTCTGAAACAGCCCCAGCTCGAATTTCAATTGCAGCACGCGCTGAACGGCCTTATCCAGCGTTTCCTCGCTCAGCAGTCCTTGCTCCAGAGCGGACAACAAATGCTTGGTATACATTTCGCCCGACATCTCCATATCCGTCCCGGCTTCAAGCGCCAGCTTGACCGCTTCCTCGCCGTTTGCGGCTACGTTTTGCCCGTTCACAAGCAGGCCCAAAGCGCCGCAATCCGTAATGACAAAGCCGTCGAAGCCCCAATCGCCGCGCAATACCTCGTTAAGCAGATAAGGATTGCTCGTGCATGGAATGCCGTCGATTTCGTTGTAAGCCGTCATGACGGAGCGAGCTCCTGCTTCTACCGCTTTGCGGAAAGGAAGCAAATCGACCTCGTGAAGCTCGCGCAAGCCCATATGGGCCGGCTGCGCATTGCGTCCGCCCTCGGTGCTGCCATAGCCGGCGAAATGCTTGAGCGTGACCATGATGCTGTCCTCGGCGGCCAAATCGTCGCCTTGCATCCCCTCGACTGCCGCAACGCCAAACTCGGCAATCAGATAAGGGTCCTCGCCAAAGCATTCCTCCGTCCTGCCCCAACGCGGATCGCGGACAACGTCGAGCACGGGCGAATAAGTCGCCGCTCCGCCCTGGCTGCGCGTTTCAAGCGCAACCGCCCGGCACATCTCCTTGTACAGCTCCACATTCCATGTTGAGCCAAGCAGCAGCGGCACAGGGAATACCGTCGCCCCAATGGCCATATGTCCGTGCGAGCATTCTTCGCCGAACAGAATAGGTATGCCGAGCCTTGAATGCTTCATCGCGTAGTCCTGAATTTCATTGATTGCCCGGGCTCCCTGCTCCGGAGTCATGCCTGTATCGAGCGTAACCTCCGTCCAGGGGTCAGCCCTGAGCACTCCGTATAACGATCCCACGGCGCCGCTTCTAATCTGCTCTTTGAACGACTCCGTTAGCGCAATGCTTCCGTCTGCCTGCTTTTCGTAGCATTTCCAGCCAAACGGCTGGATCAATTGTCCGATTTTTTCGGCGACGGTCATGCGGGAGAGCAGCTCGTCCGCTTTGCTTCGCGCTTCGGTCCTTTTGTCCATATTCACCTGAAGGCCGCCTTTCGCCGGTAGTTATAAAATCTTGCCGGCCCGGAGACATAACCCCAAACCGGCAAGAGATGAGACGGAAAATCTTTTCACGCGCCAGCCTACACCGCTGTAGCTCTTTTGTTCAACTCATATAGAACTTTTTTTAGCTGTTTTTCCATCTGTCATAAGCAGCCTGGTAGATAGCCTGCATGCGGTCGCCGCCCATGTTTTTCAAGGTTGCGATGTAGCTGTCCCATTTGTCCAGCGCTTCCGCTCCCGTAATAAACTTGGCTTCCATCTGACGAACATAAGTTGTCAAATCGGAGGTAAGCATCGTTACCTCGCCCTGCTCGTCAGCGGTCAGGAACAAGGTTGGATAAGGGATTCTGGCGCCGTTGTCCAGCAGCTTTGTTTTGGACTCGTTGACTACCCAGTCATCGAACTCGCCCGTCAGCCCTTTTTGAATTTCGGGAATCGAAATGGTAGGAGCCGGAATGCCGTAGTTCGGCGTCAGCGTCGCGCGGTAATCCTCGCGGTCTCCGCCGCCTGGAACCGGCAAATATTTTTTGGTCAAGCTGTCGCGATCCTCGTACTCCCAGAGAACGCCCTCAGGCCCTTTGTTGAACAACATAGCGCCTTCATAGCCGTAAATGTAATCCACCCAGCGCATTGCGGCTTCAGGGTACGCATTTGTTTTGGAAATAGCGAATGCTCCCGTATTAACGCCTTTGTTTTTGGCAATGACGGCTTTGTCTACAAATTCGCTTTTGACAGGCAGGAACATCGGATCATCCATGCTGGGCTCTCCGCCAAGCGTCATATAGGCGTTCCAGTCAGAGAACAAGGCAACCTGATTATTTTGCGCCTTTGCTTTTTTCTGCTCGGCCGTTTGCGAGAACGTTTCGTGGTCCAGCAGGTCTTCCTTCCACAGGCGGTTCAGGAAAACCAGATATTCCTTGTAGCCGTCCAGCATCGGCGTGTAGTGCACAACATCGTTGTCGTCCACGAAAATTTCTTCCTCGTAGATGCCGTAAGCGCCAAGCAGCCATGTGCGAATATCGCGCAGATTTACAGAGGTAAGCGGGATTTCGTCAGCTTGTCCGTTTTTGTTGGGGTCCTCTTCCTTAACGCGCTTGAGGAACGTATACAGCTCCTCCGTCGTTTCAGGCAGCTTGTCATAGCCAAGCGCGTCCAGAAAATCTCCATTGTACCAAAGCGGATTGCGGTACCACGGCTGGTTGAACTCGATAACCGGCAGCGAGTAGATATGGCCGTCCGGTGCGGTGATCGACTTTTTCACCTCCGGATTTTCTTCCAGCACTTTTTTGATATTGGGAGCATGAGTTTCAATGAGGTCCTCAAGCGGAATAAGGATGCCTTGCTCTCCGTAGTTCATTTGCTCCGCCGGCGTCAGGCCAGCCGCATAAAACACGTCGGGATATTCGCCGCTTGTAAAAATGAGGTTTTTCTTTGTATCAAAGCTTTCTTTGGGCGCATTGTTGAAAACCATCTTGATGTTGGTCAGCTTTTCCATCTCTTGCAGCACGGCCATGTCCTTCCAGTTCTGAATCCCGACATCCGGCGCCGTCA
The DNA here is from genome assembly GCF_001675045.1 of Paenibacillus oryzae. GTDB lineage: Bacteria > Bacillota > Bacilli > Paenibacillales > Paenibacillaceae > Pristimantibacillus > Pristimantibacillus oryzae. The sequence continues at coordinate 147,062 of NZ_LYPA01000046.1, read as the reverse complement.
GCGTCATCGAAATTTGTTCATTTACAATCGGGAATCCTTCTTTAGCTACCTCGACCTCTGCCGCGGGGCCCGGTTTATTGTCGGAGCTTCCGCAGCCGGCAAGCAAACCTGCGAGCATCGCCGTTGACAATAATGCAGCAGCGCCTTTTTTCAAGCTTTTCATTGTAATTCCTCCCTTTTTTTTGAACAGCTTATATATAACAAATGGACGCGGGTTAACGAGCCTCCTCAAGGGCCAGACTGCCCCCGCATGCATCTATTACCATCGTGGACGGTATTTCATGCGGAGAAAGCTAACCTTTGACGGAGCCGATCATGACCCCTTGGACAAAATAGCGTTGCAGGAACGGATACAAAATGACAACCGGCAAGGTGGATACGATAATGACGGCGTATTTGACCAGCGCCGCGATTTCGGCCTTGTTGTTCATGGCTTGGGCAATATCGCCGCTGATCGCCGCGCCCGTCGTTTCCGCGGACATCTCCTGCAGCACCAGAATTTGGCGCAGAACCATCTGCAGGGGATATTTCATTTCGTCGTTCAAATAAATCAAAGCCGGAAAATAGCTGTTCCAATGGCCGACGCCGTAGAAAAGCGCCATAACCGCGATGATGGGAGCCGACAACGGCAAAACGATTTTGATAAACAGCCGGAAGTTTGTTGCGCCGTCGACATGGGCGGCCTCCTGCAGCTCCTTTGGAATGGTGGACTGAAAAAACGTTCTGGACACGATGATATTCCATACGGATGCCGCTACCGGCAAAATCAAAGCGCCCATGGAATTGATCAGGTTCAGGTTTTTGATCGTCAGATACAGGGGAATCATGCCCCCGTTAAAAAACATCGTAACCAGAAAGATTCCCATAAACATATTCCGGCCGGCAAAATCGGAGCGGCTTAACGCGTAGGCGGCCGGCAGCGTGACAGCCAGGTTCAGCAAGGTGCCAACGCTCGTATAAAGCAGCGTATTGCCATAGCCGTTCCAAATTTTCGGATTATTAAACACCAGCTTGTACCCATCCAGCGTCAGCCCCTTCGGGAACAGCCACATTTCGCCCGAGCTGACAAACTTCGGCGTGCTGATGGAGGCGCTAACAATATAGATCAACGGATAGAGAACAATAACTAGCGCGATAATCAGATACACATAATTAAGCGCCAGAAACACCCGATCCGAAGGGGATTCTTTTATAGACTTCACCATCTTATCCTTCTCCTTCCCCTTACCACAAGCTTGTTTCGCTTGTGCGCTTGGCAATTTGGTTGACGGTAATCAGCATCAGAGCATTGATAACCGAGTTGAAAACGCCGACGGCCGTCGAAAAGCTGTATTGCTGGCCGACGAGACCCGAACGGTATACAAAGGTCGATATGACATCCGAGCTTTCCAGGTTAAGCGAGTTTTGCAGAAGCAATATTTTTTCGTAGCCCACGCCCAAAATATTGCCCATGTTCAAAATAAGCAAAATGGTAATGGTGGGAATGATCGTTGGCAGGTTGATATGGAGCATTCGTTTAAACCGGCTGGCTCCGTCCACAATGGCCGCTTCATGCAGCTGCGGATCAACCGCTGACAGAGCGGCCAAATAAATGATCGTTCCCCAACCCGCGTTTTGCCAGACGCCCGAAATGACGTAAACCGTCTTGAACCAGGCGGGATCATTCAAAAATTGGGGCGCGTCAATGCCAAACGCCTCGATAACCCGTACGATCATGCCGCTGGACGGGGACAGGAATGTAATGATCATGCCCGCCATAACGACGATGGAAATAAAATGGGGCGCGTATGTAACGGTCTGCACCGTTTTTTTGAACGCCCCGTTGCGAATTTCGTTAAAAGCAAGGGCCAATATGATAGGAAGCGGAAAGCCGACAGCCAGCTCATAAAAGCTGATGCTGAGCGTATTCCAGAGCAAATCCCAAAAATAATGCGAGTTGAAAAACCGTTCGAAGTGCTGGAAGCCGATCCACTCGCTGCCCGTTATCCCTTTAGTGGGAACAAAATGTTTGAAGGCGATCTGAATGCCGTACATGGGTCCATAATGAAATACCGCAAAATAAAGTAATGCCGGAAGGATAAATAAGTACAGCTCCCAGTTGCGCTTCACCCGTTTCCCCAAACCGCCGGACGACGATATGGCGGATACCGGAAGCGCTTGCCTTGCCTTGTCCTTCATTCCTTTCAAGCCCCTTTCCTGTTCCTGTGCCGCTCTTCCTCAAATTATAGAAGCGCTTTCCAAGCGGCAACATATGTCGTATTTGAAGCGCATACAAAAAAGGCCAAACCCCTTGATGCATAAGGGCTTTGACCATTGTCAAAACAGAAACAACACGTTTTTCAGGGCGAATTGTAAGCGCTTATGTGTTGTTTTTGAACCGCTTTCCTGTTGTGCAAATTATACATATTGCCACCTCTGCGCCCTTATGCCATCCTGTTGGGTGAATGCTAAAGCGATCATAACCAACAACCGGGAGGACCCCTTAATGACATTGCCAAAAAGCATCAGCGTTTTTCTAGACGAGGCCGACAAACGACTTGCCGGACATCCCAAGCTGCAAAAATTATTCCGCAATACATTCCCCAATACGCTGGAAACAACCGTCAAATTATTGGAGGACGGAACTACGTTTGTTTTTACCGGCGATATTCATGCGATGTGGCTGCGCGATTCCACGGAGCAGGTTCGCCATTATATTCCTTTTGCCAAGGATGATGAGGAATTGCAGAGAATTATCGGCGGCTTGATCGCCCGGCAAATCCTCTACATGAATATAGACCCGTACACAAATGCCTTTAACGAAACGGCCAATGACCGGCATTACCGCGATACCGACGATTGCAATCTGAATCCCTGGATGTGGGAGCGCAAATACGAGCTGGACTCCCTCTGCTTTCCGGTTCAGCTAATGTATGATTATTGGAAAATAGCGGGCCAAACCTCCATTTTCACACCCGAATGTTATCAAGCGTTAACCTCGATTGTGGAAGTGATGATCACGGAGCAGAAGCACGAGGAGCGCTCCGGCTATTTCTTTAGAAGGCAAACTCATCAGGAGACGGAAACGCTGCCCAATGACGGGCACGGCATGCCGTGTAACTATACGGGCATGACCTGGTCCGGCTTCCGTCCAAGCGACGATGCCAACGTGTTCGGCTATCATGTTCCTTCCAATATGTTCGCTGTTGTGGTGCTGGGCCATATTATCGAAATCGCAACGGATATTTACGGGGACAAACGTCTGGCGGAACGGGCGGAGAAGCTGCGCAAGGAAATCGACTTTGGCATTCGCCACTACGGAATTGTTAACCATCCCGTTTACGGACGTATCTATGCCTACGAAACCGACGGCTACGGCAACTATTGCCTGATGGACGATGCCGGAACGCCCGGCCTGCTTTCCATTCCTTATATCGGCTACGTTGGCGCGGATGATCCGGTTTATCAGAATACGCGCCGGTTTGCGCTCAGCTTCGATAACCCGTTTTATTTTGAAGGCAAACATGCCAAAGGCATCGGCAGCCCGCATACGCCTGGCGGCTACGTATGGCATATGGCCTTATCGATGCAGGCATTGACCTCGGACAATGAGGAGGAGATCAAGGAGCTGATTCAGATGCTGATGGATACGGACGCCGATACGGGCTTTATGCACGAAGGCTTTCATCCCGACGATCCTTCCGATTTCTCCCGCGAATGGTTTGCATGGTCCAACAGCCTGTTTGCAGCCCTTATCGTCAAGGCGATGGACGAAAATATCATTTGAGCTGATAAGCTGAATAAGTTGAACAAAAGAGCTTCAGCGGTGTATGCCGCTAAGAGGGCTTGCACCTAAAAAAGAAAAGGCAAGCGGGGGATACGTACCCAGGAACTGACCCGTCTCAGAGACGGGGGTTAGTCCCCTACCCGCTTGCCTTCTCTTATTTTCGGCGCCTTAAACGGCGCCAGCCTCGGCTTCCTCAGATATGCCGGATACAAACTCCTTGTCAATCCGCGTCGACATTTCGCGCTGGGCTTGAATGAGCTTATAATAAATGCCCTTCTTCTGCATCAGTTCGGTGTGGGTGCCCGTTTCCGCAATCCGTCCCTTCTCCAATACAATCAGACGGTCGGCGTTGCGCAGCGTGGAAAGGCGATGGGCAATCGCTACCGTCGTACGGCCGCGCGCCAGCCGCTGGAGCGCCTCCTGAATGGCCGATTCCGTCTCGATATCCAGCGAGGCCGTTGCTTCATCCAGAATAAGCAGCCGCGGATTGCCCAAAACCGCTCTCGCTATCGCCAGCCGCTGGCGCTCGCCTCCTGAGAGATTGCTGCCGTTTTCGTCCAGCATCGTATCGTAGCCATCGGCTTGCCCAATAATGAAGTTGTGCGCATTGGCGATCCGCGCCGCCTCTATCACTTCCTCGTTAGTCGCATCCGTTTTGGCATAACGGATATTATCCATAATAGACCCGTTAAACAGGAACGTTTCCTGCAGAACAACGCCGATTTGCGAACGCAGCTCCGACTGCTCGATTTCCCGAATATCAACCCCGTCAATGGTGATGACACCTTCATTGACATCATAAAACCGTGAAAGCAAATTGATCAGCGTTGATTTTCCGGAGCCTGAATGCCCTACAAGTCCAATCATTTCGCCAGGCTTTATTTCGAGGTTAATATCCCTTAACACAGCCTCATACGATTTGTAGCCAAAATAAACATCCTTAAATTGAACATGGCCTTTTATATCATGCTTGATTGGCTGGCGGGCCTCCTCCACCTCGGGACGCTCGTCAATGACCGAAAAAATCCGCTCGATGGATACGATCGCGTTGGCTACCCATCTGGGCATAAACATAAGCCACGAGATAGGTCCAAAAATCATAGAGGCGTACGCGCTGAACTGAATAAGCTCACCAATGCTCATCTCGCTGCGCAAAATCAGGTTGCACCCGATCAGCAGCACAAAATATTGGCCAAGCTGAATTAAATAGTTAGTAATCGGCGAAAGAATGCTGTACAGCTTTTCGCTTTTAAGCGTCATGGCGGCATAATTGGCGTTATATTCGCGGAATCGCTTGATTTCCCGTTCTTCCTTGCCAAATGCCTTTACAACTCTTATGCCGCTTAATACATCATGGAGAAAGGAATTGGCCTTGTCATAGACGCGCCATTGCTTATGGAACAGCCTGTTCAGTACATTTTTCCATATGTACCGGTGCAAATAAGCAACAATTGGCGCTGGCAGGAGCACCACAATAGCCAATCGCCAATCCGCCATAAACAAAAGCGTGCTGGCTGCAACCAGCATAATCAGCTGATAAACCGCCGTCGTGCACAGCTCCTGAATGAGCTGACGAATCCGCTCGGTATCGGAGGTGATCCGGTTCATCATGTCTCCCGCTCTTTGCGAGGTCATAAAGCCAAGCGACAGGCTTTGCGTCTTGTCATAGACAAGCTTGCGCAAATCGGCTGAAATGCCGGAGCTGATGCCCGCCATCATACGGTTACGGGTAATGCCCAGCAGCTCTGCGACCAGAAGGCAGCCCACCATACCCGCAATAGCGGAAAAAAATAGCGTCGTGCTTGCTTCCGTCCCAGCGGCGGGCTGCAAGGCTCCATTTATGAGCAGCTTCTGAAAATACGGTCCCAATAGCGCCAGTCCCGACGACGCAAAAAGAATGACCAATACGAGGATAAAGCTTTTCCAATGCCGCCCCGATACGGCGAACAATCGTTTAAAGGCAGCGCCTTTGTTCATACAACGCGGACATACTCGCGTTCCCGGAATTAGCGCGCCTCCGCAGGTGGCGCAGGAAGCTTCCTCCTCTCTTTTGTACATCCTCACTTTTTTGCTGCTTGCCTTATCGTTCAGCACCTGAGATAAATAGCCGTATCTGGCGGCATGCTCCATCGTCGAGCGTGCCAATATCGTTTTGCCCCCGAATAACTCGCACTCCAAAATGACATTTCCGATTAACGGCACCATCTTGTAATTCGAGCCTTCCGCAATTTCTCCGCTTTGCTTTACTTCGCCGTTTTCCACATACGCCCAGCGGCTTTCTCCAACCAAAAACCAGCCGCTCATGCGTCTGCCCAGCAGGGAAAGATTGGCGGGAATACAAAATTGTATGTCCTCTCCGACAGCGCCTTGCCCCGCTTCCCGATCATCCGGAGGAAGACTGTAATTCAAATTCATTCCTTGGTTCCCCCTTGCTACATATACAATTCGATCATCCTGTATTCTTTGTCCGACAAAGCCGTGTAGTCGGGAATAATAAAGCGATTGCCATCCACGTCCGTAATAAGAAGCCGCACCGGCGTTACCAGCTTGATTTGTCCCACGCCGCCGCGCACCGTAAATTTGACAATGCCGGAGTCCGTCTCCGCCTCCCAATAGGAATAGCCAAACTCCTCCTTGACCTTGAGAAGCTTGTTTATTTGCGGCGCAAAATACCGCACCTGCAGCTGCTGCACCAGCAATTCCGCCGTTGCTTCGTCAAAATCCTCAAGCTGCCGCACAATGCCGATTTCTTTATTTTCAATGGTGCGAATGGAAAGATAAGAAGCCCGGTTGCTGTGAGGAAAGGAGCTATGGACGTAAACGGCCTCATGCTGTTTTCCATCATGCTCCACCGCCAGCATGCCTCCTTCGGTCAACCGAAAGGACGCATTGCTCCGATCCAGAAATGTGATAGCTGCCGCTTCGGCAAGCTCCGTTATTACAGGTTCGGTACTAACCTGTTCGCTTTGTTCGGTTGCAGCCTCTATTGTTTTTGTCGTCATGCCAAAACCACCTCATTCATTTTTAAAGCCTCGTCATGCTTTTTCACTAATCCGGCATAGGAGCCGTCCTTCGCCAACAAGTCGGAGTGCGAGCCTTCCTCGACGATTTTCCCGTCCTCCACAACGGCAAGGTAATGGGCGTTCCGCAGCGTTGACAAACGATGGGCAATCGCAATGGTTGTGCGGCCCCGGATCAGCTTCTCCAGCGCCTCCTGAATTTGCACCTCTGTTTCGGTATCCAGCGAAGCGGTTGCTTCGTCGAGAATAAGCAGCCGCGGATTATGCAGCACCGCCCGCGCAATGGACAAGCGCTGCTTTTCGCCGCCTGACAGATCATAACCGCCCGTACCAACGATTGTGTCATAGCCGTCCGGCAGCTTGTTGATAAAGTCGTGGGCGCCCGCGATCCGCGATGCATAGATGATTTCCTCTATGCTGCAATCGGGATTGACATAAGCGATATTTTCGGCAATACTGCCCGAGAACACATAAATCTCCTGTGAAACAATGCCGATATGATTGCGAAGCGAGGAGGAGGATAAGTCGCGAACGTCTATGCCTCCAAACCTGACAGCTCCTTCATTCACTTCATAAAGGCGCGAAATGACATTAACCAGCGTGGATTTCCCCGCACCGGAGTGCCCCACTATGCCTAACATTTCGCCTTCCTTCACCTTCAGGTTAATCCCCTTGAGAATAGGTTTGTTAGGCTCATATCCAAACGTTACATTAGAAAGCTCGATATCGCCCTTAAGCGTGGACAGATGAATGGCGTCCTCCTTGTCCTGAACCTCCGGCACTGCATCCTGTATTTCAAAAATCCGCTGCCCCGCCGACATGCAATGCGACCACCAGCCCACAATGTTGTTCATAAATTCGATTGGCCCATACAGCATATACATGTAATAAACAAAGGTAAGCAATAGACCAAACGGCATTTCTCCCTGCATGATCATCCAGCCGCCAAAAGCCCAGATCAGCATGCCGCCAAGCTGCGTCAACACATTCAATACGGGAAAGATGGTGCCGCTCAATTTGGAGTAACGCTGTTCGGCCCCGGCATAGTTTTGGTTAACCCCGTGGAAACGCGTCATTTCCTTTTTCTCCATTCCGAATGCCTTGACAACCCGCGTTCCCTTAATGGAGTCGCTGATCATGGAGTTAAGCGCAGATACGCGCCGATGACTTCGCCACGAAAGTCTCCACAGCTTGGGGAAGGCCTTTTGAACGAGCAAAATAACGAGAGGAAGCGGCAAAAAGCAAAGCAGCGTCAGCTTCCAGTCCAGCATCAGCAAAATAACGGTTATTCCGATGATATTCATTAGATTGACAATAAAATACGATAAGCCGTCGATAAAAAAGAATTGAAGTTCGGTGGAATCGTTGTTGATTCGAGTCATCAGATGACCGGTCTGCCTGCGCTGAAAAAAGCTGAGCGACAGCCGCTGCATAGCGGTAAAAACCGCCGACTTCAAATCAAACACGACGCTAATCGCCATTTTTGCATTCAGGTAGCCATACAAAATGCCAAACAGCAGCGACAATGTTCGGAACAAAATAATGAGTCCAACAACAAGGCCGATTTGCCCGGCGAATGCTCCTTTGCCCGCCAGAGCCTGGTCAAACAGCACTGTTCCCGTCAAATAAGGAATAGCTAATGCGCAAACGGCGTTAAGCAGCATCAAAAAGATAACGATAGCGACTGTTTTTTTATAGGGAACTGCAAATTTAAGCAGCCTAGCAAAAATAGCCGACTTTTTCATGCATTTGGGACAAATGCGCCGCTCCGGCTCTGGATAAATCATTCCGCAGGCGGGACAGTTCTCCTCGGCTTCGTTTTTCTCCAGCAGCTCCGGCTCGATCTCCTCGCCTTTTTTCACCTTGTCGAACAGCTTTGACAGCAGCGAGGCGCGGCTCATTAAGCCGTTCGTAAACGCGGCTATGGCCCGCTCCTCCTTCGTTTTGACAACCAGGAGGCCGGAGGCGACCAGGTTAACGATGGATAAGCTTTCAATATCCTCCAGGGGGATATGCTCGGTTGACCAGTCATCGGCTGTGGCTGCAGCTTCGGGTTCCGACGATGAGCCGGCTCCGGGCGTAACCATTGCCAAGCTGCGGAAACGCTTGTTCTTTTTTAGCGGAAAGCCGCGAAATACCTTTTCCCCTTCCAGTTCCTTCCGGGAACATGCAATAAACAAGCCTTTTGCGGTGAGAACAAGCAGTGTATCCCGAAATCCGCCTTCGACCGAACGATCGCATAAAAGCTCATAAATAACGTCCTTCTCCGCTACTCCCATTTGCGACAGCAACTGGGCTTTGGTACGGTCTGACTGCACATCATCAACTCCATTCTGAATCAAAAAATGCAAACTAAATGCAAACCTCAAACAAAACCTCAATCATAATGCAAGCTTCAAACAAAACCTCAATTAAATCTTCAAACAAACCCTACGCAAAAAATCAACTAACCCCCAGGCATATTTTTATCAAAAAAACTTTTACCCGCATTTTCGAGCTCCATGTATTCGCTTTCACATTTCGCTGTTTCCAACGAAAATAAAAGCCGCCTACTATTCAAGCAAGCGACGTCTTGTTTTCACTTTAACCCATTTTTTTTGAAAACCATAGTTCAAAAATAACTATACGAAAAAATTACCACAAACTCATTTCGATCCCGAGCGGCAAAAATACGGTATGACCAGCATAGCGCTTGAAGCATCAGCCAACAACCAGAGAATGTCTAGATAAAACACCCGTCAAAGTATAGTTTCTGCATAAAAGCACTGCTTATAGAAGCGAGTATACTTTTGCATAAATAAGTTCCACTTGCAAATACTTGCAATATTTTAAACACTTACATGGTTGTACTTATTCAAGCGCATTCAAAGACGAGAAAGTTCTGCTTAGTCAAACACCGCTTACAAAAACGAATACACTTTTACTTAGTCGAACACCGCATATAAATCGAATATACTTTTGCTTAGTCGGACACCGCTTACAAATCGAATATACTTTTGCTTAGTTGAACACCCGATACAAATCAAATATACTTTGCTTAGTGGAGTATCATAAACTCTTTATATTTTTCATCTTATACATATTCTGCAACAAACCTGTGACGCAAGTCACATGCGGCCTTTATATAAAGTAGATACATTGCTGGACTTCGCAGTAAGGCTAATCTATACTATTCGCATAGATATATAACTGGCGTGAAGCACATGCCGCTTTGAATCGAGATAACCTGAATGACAGGTTCTTGGTCAAAGCGGCTTTTTTGTTCCCTTAATTATCATATCGAAAGGACAGTTGTCTAATGAAAAGCTTTGATGATGTATTTAATGATTGGCTGGATAAGCAAATAGCGGAAGAAAGAAATAAGCGGAGACAGGAGTTGCTTGAGAAGGGGCTGGGCCATGGGACAAAAGAATTTCTCAAAACCATTTGGTATCCTGCGGTTGGCAATTTGGATCACCTTTATCCAGAATGGGAGATGCGGGATTTCAGCAATAAATACCGGTATTTGGATTTGGCCTACATGCCCGGAAATGCCAAAGCGTGTATTGAAATCCATGGCTACAGATCACATGCCAGAGATATAGAGGCATGGCGCTTTAAGGATTTGTGCATGAAGCAAGCTTACTTAACGCTAGATGGCTGGATGTTTCTGCCAATCGCTTATTTGTCTATCGTAGATGAGCCTGAAGTATGCAAGCAATTGGTTCTTTCCTTCATCGGCAAGTTTATATCCATACCTGCATCCCCATCCTTAGGCTGGGCTGAAAATGAGGTTTTACGTTTTGCTCGGGGAATTCTGCGGCCTTTCAATTGTGAAGAAGCCGCAATGTATTTGCAGCTATCCGACAGACAGGCGCGACGAATATTGAACAAGCTTGTTTCTGATCAACTGCTGATGGCCGTCAACGCTGATAAAAAGCGATATCGTGAATTCCAGCTCACTCATTAAGTGAAATAGATGGCAGCGGACTTGCTTGACGCCAGGCGGTTAGAGTGACATCCCGGCTTGATTGGCTCCAGGGCGGGCAGAGTGACATCCAGGCTTTATTGGCGCCAGGGCGGGCAGAGTGACATCCCAGCTTGATTGGCGCCAGGGCGGGCAGAGTGACATCCCAGCTTGATTGGCGCCAGGGCGGGCAGGGGGAGGTCGCGCTTTGTTTGATGCTAGACGGGCAGATGACGTCCCATCTAGCTTGGAGCTAGGCGTTCAGAGTGACATCACAGCTTAATTGGAGCCAGAGCGGTCAGTTATGTCCGTTAGAATGTGTATTTACTTCAAAATTAATTTGTAACGGAAAAAAATGTCCGTCAAAAGCGTAAAATAGACTAATTTTCGTGAAAATCCCTCTGTACCGGACACTGATGTCTGTTAGAATTCTTAAACATGGCTAATCAGCCCTGTAACACTCATTTTTGTCCGTTAAAATTAGCTAGCTCGTAACCAGCACCAATTATGCAATTCTATATGTTTAATTGACTCATAAGACTGATTTGTCTGATATGCCCAATATGAATCGTCTGACTCCAGATGACTCATGCAAAAGATACCCATCCCCGCATATTATTGCAGCCCAGAGCTGCTAGAGCGGCCAGTGCTACTAAGCTGCTAGAGCTCTAGTGCTTCTCTAGAACTGCCAGTGCTGCTAGTGCAGCAAAGAGCTACTAGAGCTGCCAGAGCTACTCAGGCTATTAAGTTGAGATAGAAAACTTTTCACAAAAAAACCCTCTTGGTATACTCTTAGTAGACAAGCACTGCCGTTACGGCGGTATGAAAAAGGAGGGTTTTGTTATGCTGCTGCAATCCGATTTGGCGCAATCACGTATCTTTTGGGATCGTTATGAATGGCGGCTGGAGGATGACTTTTCGTACGAATGCCTGGAGGATCAGCCTATACGGATGGACGTCACTGATCATATTGCATTGCTGCTTGATCCAGGCGATGATTTTTGTTATATTTCGCTGGCGCTTCAAGAGAAAAACGACGAAGATATCGAGATCGCCTGGGATGACCAAGCCCATTTTCACCCTTTTGTCCTAAGATTCGAGGAATGGAAACTGATCTCCGAACATCTTGCCAAAAAATATGAAACGGACCTATGGATTCCGTCTTTACTGCTAAGAAGATTCGTTGGCGTGGAGAGCTGCACTAATTATGACTCCGTTTTTGCCTGGGAGCTCCACATGCGCCGCATTTCAGGCCTTTTTACAGAAGAAGAGCTGCAATGTTGGCCCAGACAGAGGGAATTTGAGGACCCGAAATTTTGGGAGAGCTGTGATCGCAAATGGGTGTACAAGGAGCCATACGGCTGGGTTTTCGAAGGAAGCACCGCTTATTCACTAAGACAATCGGAGTCCCTCTCCTTCCCATTTGAGGCATGGAATACAATGATAAATGCGATAAAAAAGCAACAATAGATTTTAAGTAAACATAATGTAGTTGAACAAAAAGAAGCAGCATCAGGCCAGAGTGTGAAGGGTTCTGGAGAAGGGAAGGCGTTCGCTTGTTTTCCCGGATTCCACCATTGAACCATTTGATTCAAGGAAATCCGGGAACAACTGCGATCAGAAGAACCTTTCAACTATTCACAAGTCGGCCTGTGCCGCTGAAGCTCTTTGGTTCAGTTTAGATAGCTTATCGCCTATTCCACCGACTTCAACGATTCAATCATGTTGATGGAGCGGAGCTTGTAATACGTAATCCATTGCATAATCGCTGAAAATAAGACGGTCAGTACGGCGGCAAACGCAAAGCTGAGCCAGTTGATCTTTTTAAACAGAATCAAAGAAGATTGGTCGCTGATGACATCAATAATGTAGCTATGGATGAATATGCCCAGGAGCAATCCGGCTCCAATGCTAAACGCCGTCAAAATGGCAGCCTCGCGATAAATATAGCCATTCGTTTCCCGGTCGAAAAAGCCCAGCACCTTTAAGGTTGCGATTTCCCGTGTCCGTTCGCTTATCGTAATAGACGTTAAATTATAAATAATAATAAACGCCAGCAGCGATGCAACAACTATAATGAGCACAATTACGCCGTTTAAGCTTTTGTTGCTATCCAGCGCTTTTCCTAATATATCGCTGGTAAAGCTGACGTTCAGCACTTGTCCGCTCTCTATCAGCCGCTCCGCCAGCGCTCCCTCATCTCCGGAAAAACGGGATACAACGGCATTATAGGCTGCTTCCTTTTGAAATACGCGCTGGTATTGCTCCTTGCTAAGGAACAAATAATGTCCCGCGTAATTTTCGGCAATGCCGGCAATTTCAAGCGTGTAAGTATGGTTGTCCCGATCCTTGATTTGGATGGAGTCGCCAATTCCGGCATTCCAGACATCCGCTAGTTTGCTTGTAACGATTACGCCTTCCTCTTTACCCTCTTTTTCCATACCGTCCGACGTTGCTTTTTTATCGCCAAGCTTGATTTCATTGCCAGCTGCGGCACTCTTTAAGGAATAATATTCCGAGAAGCGACCTTCATCCCCCGGAACAATCATATAAACCTCAAGAGAACGATCGGGAGCTTCAGACTTAAACGCCGTTTGCTTGATCAGCAAAGGATCAAGCATTTGCTCACGCTCCAGCAGCTGCAGCAGTTCTCCGCCGATGGCTTCGCTTTCCTGCTTCAATATCGCCATATTGCTGTATTTAAAAATTTCTCCGTATTGCTTCTGAACAACTCCGTTCATGCTGTCGCGCAGCCCGAAGCCTACCAAGAGTAGCGCCGTGCAGCCCGCAACGCCAACAATGGTCATAAATCCTCTTTTTTTGTAGCGAAACAGGTTTCGGGCGGTAATTTTCCAGTTAAACGAAAACCTGGACCATAGGAAAGAAATCCGCTCCAGCAAAATGCGCTGTCCCTTTTCCTGAACAGCCGGACGCATCAAGGCAGCCGGTCTCAGCTTTAGCGCTTTGGTGCAAGCAGTCAGCGTGACGGCTGTCATTACGGCCAGAGCTACAGCTAACATAATAGAAAACATCGTCCAGTTGTACCGCGTCTCAAGCGGCGGCAGCACAAACAGGAAATTTTCGTAAACAAGCGGCGGTATTAAGCGGCAGCCTGCCAGAAAACCAACTGTCGCGCCTATTCCCGAAGCTGACAATACATAGAACAGATACGTAGCTGCAATGCTGCCGCTGCTAAAGCCAAGCGAAACAAGCGTGCCAAGCTCCCCTCGTTCTTCCGTAATCATACGGGCCATCGAATTGGACGTCATCAGCATGGCAATTAAAACAAAGAAAAATGGAAAAACGGCTGCTACCGAATCAATAACATCAATGTTGGAGCCTAAGTCATCATAACCAACCACAGCTTCCCGATCCATTACGGTCCAATTGGGATAAGGCATATCCGCTAAGGCCGCATCCTTCATTTCCTGGGGAATAGTTGCCGGAAGAGCCGCTTTCAACTCCTCCAAGCGCGCCTCTTCCCGCTCCCCCTTAATAGAAACAACTTGATCGAAAATGGAACCAACAAGCTCTTTATAAGCCTTGGAATAGGCTGGAGCTTCTCCTTCCTTGGAGGCAATCAAATAAATTTCCGTATAGGCATCCAACAGGAAGTTGTCCGCATTAACAAAAAGATAAGAAGAAAGCTTGCCATCTCCGATCATGCTGCTGCCGTAATCCTCCGACACATAAAGAGCCGAATTTGTTGTTCCAACAACAGTAAACGATGTTTGCTTCAGCTTTCCTTCCACATCGCTGATGATGGAGACTTCATCACCGATTTTATAAACCCGGCTATCCCCAACAGCTTCATTATCACTTTCCGGCAGCCGGCCCTCGACCAGCGAAATGCGGTTAACGTCCGGCTCAATAGCATGTATGCGAATGCTTTTGTCCCGATCCAGCACATCAAGAGAATAGCTCGGTATGGCAGCTTGTACCTTTTTCAATCTGGCCAAAGCCTGAACGTCGCCTTCCGAGAGTCCCGCCGTGCTATAGATTTTTAAATCCATCACTTGCTGCTCGTTGTAGTATTGATCCGCAACCTCGCGTATGCTTGGCGCACTGGACTGAATGCCGGCAAAAAAACCGACGCCCACCATAACGATCATCAAAATAGAAATATAACGCCCAAACGACCTTTTAATTTTAATTAGCGTATTTTTAAATAACAAACCGCTCACCACACAATCTCGTCGGCTTGTTTAGGATTTTCATTTATCGTCATTTCGCTGACCCTGCCGTTTTTCATCCGGATGACTCTGTCCGCCACCTCAGCAATAACAGCGTTATGCGTAATCAGCACTGTCGTCATTCCCATTTCACGGCAGTTTCTTTGAAGTAAGGCAATGATTTTTTGACCAGTTACGCTATCCAGCGCTCCGGTCGGTTCGTCGCATAACAAAAGCTTGGGATTTTTGGCAATCGCTCTTGCGATGGCAACGCGCTGCTGCTCTCCGCCGGAAAGCTGAGACGGAAAGCTGTTTAAGCGGTCATCCAACCCCACCTGCTCCAGAATACTTTTGGGGTCCAGCGAATCGGGGCAAATCTGGCATGCAAGCTCGACATTTTCAAGCGCCGTCAAATTTCCGACCAGGTTGTAAAATTGAAAAACAAAACCGATATCCCATCTGCGGTATTGGACAAGCTCCTTTTTGCCGTATCCTTCAATGGGGTCCCCGTCTACCGTAATGCTGCCGCTGCTGGGGCTGTCCATGCCGCCAAGCAGGTTAAGTACGGTCGTTTTGCCTGCACCCGACGGTCCCAGAATAACAGTCAGTTCGCCTTTTGCCAGTTCGAACGAGCAATCCTCCACCGCAACAATGGAAACATCGCCTTGCTTGAATTCCTTATGCACCTTATCAAATGTAATAAAAGACATCGTTATTCCTCCATCGTTATCCCATCATGTAATTAAACATCATGTTGATTATCTTTCTTTTGTCTATCATAATAGCGATATGAATTGAAAACAATCAGCAGATAAATGCGATATGAAATTTGCCCAACAGATTTGAGAAATGTGTTGGAAAATGTCGAAATTTTATTGGGAACGGAGCTGCTACGCATGAAAAAACAGGACAGGCGTGTTAAATATACCAAAATGATGATACGGGACAGCTTTATCCGTTTTTTAAAGGAAAAGCCCATCTCCAAAATTACGGTTAAGGAAATTTGTTTGGCCGCGGACATAAACCGCGCCACCTTTTATGCCCACTATACCGACCAATACGACTTGCTTCGTCAAATCGAGGATGAAGTAATCAATGACATTACCCAGTATTTGCAGGAATTGCATTTTGAAGACATCGAAAACATTTTAACCAAAGGTATCGAACGAATTTTGGACTATATCGCAAAAAACGGCGAGTTATTCGATCTATTGCTCAACTTTCATGGCAATTTGAAGTTTCAGCAGGATGTCGTCAAGCTGATCGGCGTACGGCACTTTATCCCTGTTTCGGACAGTAACTCCAATGGTCAAAATGATGCCGAATATTTATTCCATTTTCTCGCAAGCGGCGCAATCGGCCTCATCCAGTTGTGGCTGAAGGACGGCATGAAAAAGCCCGCCAAGGATATGGCGGACCTTATATTGAAAGTGGCACTCAACGGACGAAGCGCCTTTATGCTGTAATGCAGCGAGACAACCTATAAAAGCCTGTCCATACGGGGAGGGCCGTCTCTTTTATTTTCTCCAAAAGGTGGTGCAATCGGCCTTGTCTTCAATGTTGAACTGAATCAGCTTGCGAAGCAGGTCGTAATCCATAGGGCGATTCCACTTGAATCGGATCAACAGAGCTGTATGATCATGTCCGGCAGCCTTAAGTTCCTCCAGAAAATGATCCATGCCCGCTTTTTCAGGAGCAACGGCCATATGCTTCGCGGCTGCGCTAAACCCGATAATAAAGGTGTCATGATGAGTAAACATAGGCTGATTCCAGGCAATTTTGGGTGTCAGCTCCGGAAATTGCTCACCAACCCAAGCCAAAATCTCCTCCATTTGAGCCCGATGCGCCGGGTTATCCATTTTATCCAAATACTCTTCAAAAGTGTTCATCCTTCGCCTCCTAACGCAAATAGCTTCCAACAACCTTATTATCCTTATCCTTCTGATATTATAACGGCAGCTATTTATTTCCACAACGCGCGACAAAAAAGAAATTGACATCAAATTAAGCCGATGATATATTGTGCATATACAACATACACAATATTGGAACGGAGGATTTATATGCTGGCCTTAGACATTAAGAAGTTGAATAAAACATACCCGCATTTTCAGCTCAAGGACGTTTCCTTTCAGCTGGAGAAGGGTTATATTATGGGATTTATCGGTTCTAACGGCGCAGGAAAAACAACAACGATTAAATCCATTCTGAATTTGGTCCGTGTCGATAGCGGTGAAATTCATGTGTTTGGCAAGGAGCTGACCCGTAACGAAATTGAATTAAAGCAGGAGATTGGCTCCGCATTTGGAGACACTGATTTTTATACGAGGAGCAAAATCAAAACCTTAACAAATGTGATTAAAACCTTTTACCGTAACTGGGATGATAATGCCTACTACAGCTATTTGAAGCGATTTAATCTGAATGAAAACAAAAAAATAGCCGAGCTGTCGACCGGCATGAAGGTCAAATATAGACTGGCTCTTGCCCTTTCGCATGGCGCCAAGCTTCTTATTCTGGATGAGCCTACCAGCGGTCTTGATCCCGTCGCACGAGATCAGATGCTGGATATTTTTCAGGAGCTTGTACAGGATGGCGAAATCAGCATTCTTTTTTCGACGCACATCACCTCCGACCTGGAAAAATGCGCCGATTTCATTACGTACATCCATAATGGCCAAATCGTGCATAGCTCCGAAAAGGAGCAGTTTATCGATCACTACCGTCTCGTTAACGGCAGAGCGGATCAGCTGGATGGCGTAAAAGACCTTTTGATTTCCTCCAAAAGCAATTCATTCGGCTTTACGGGCCTGATTCACACTAGCGATCTGAAATCCTCCCTGGACTTGAAGTCCAGCATACCCAGTCTGGAGGACATTATGGTATACGTCTCAAAAAAGGAGAACTCCTATGTATAATCTGCTACTAAAGGAATTAAAGCTAGGCGTAAACCCGTTTTTTTATTTCCTTCCTTTCATTACGGGCGCCTTGACGCTGATACCGAGCTGGCTGTATTTTTTTGTCCTGCTTTATTTTTGCTTCATTACGGTTCCCAACCTGTTTGCGGGATACAAAAGCCAAAACGATCTCATCTTTACAAGCATATTGCCTGTCGCCAAAACCAATATTGTAAAAGCAAAAATTTCCGTCGTAGTTATTCTGGAGCTGCTTCATATGGTCATCGCTATCATTTACGGCGTAATCAGCATCTCCTTATATCCAGATATTACCTATTACTTCTTTGCGCCAACCTTCGGCTTTTGGGGATTATGCTTCGTCATGCTGGCTATTTTTAATCTCATTTTTTATCCTATCTATTATAAAACAGCGTACAAATATGGAGTGGCTACGATTGCCTCCATTGCAGCAGCCCTCCTGTTCGCAGGGGGTGCGGAATGGCTCGCCATCCAAAACTCGTTTGTACATGATGTGTTCAAGGGAGCCGGCGCCGACAATTTGCTTCTCCAGCTCTCCATTCTGGCAGCGGGCATTATCATATTTGCGCTATTTACGATTATCGCTTATTATATGTCCATTAAAAGGTTTGAGAAAGTGGAAATATAAATGAACATTGCTATTTCGAACTCGTCCGACAAACCAATATACCAGCAGCTGTTCGAACAGATCAGCGCGCAAATTTTAAAGGGAGAATTGGCAAGCGGATATAGCCTGCCGCCCATTCGTCAGGCCGCAACCGAGCTTCGTGTCAGCATCATTACTGTCAAAAAAGCATGGGAGGAGCTGGAACGGCTAGGCTTGATCGATACCGTAACGGGCAAAGGCTGTTTTGTCGCCGAGCTCACTCCCGACGAAAAGATTCAAATGCGCAATGATATGATTCTTCAGCAAATGAAAGTCGACGCAGCTTATTACAAGTCGTTTGGACTCACTTTGGAGGAAGCTTATAAGCTTTTGAAGGAAATTTATTGAGTTTATTTAAAATGAATGCTTGAAACTATGGATTAATCAAAGCAGAAGCCTTCTTAGTCACCATTCCCTTCATCCATGGCGACCAAGGTGGCTTTTGTCCTTAAGTCTTACTGTTTTACCGTTTTACTGTTTTACTGTTTTACTGTCTTGTTGATTTATTGTCTTGTTGTCTTGTTGTCTTGTTGTCTTGCTGCCTCGTTGTCTTGCTGCCCCACTTTTCTGCTTATTCACCGTTCAAAGTCCATCCTGACTAATACGTCGTACAGAGATTGTGCCACGAGATGGCGAGGCTCCTCCATCCCTTCACCTATCCAGCTTTCCAAAACTCCCATAATGCCCGCAACAAGAAAAATGGCCTCTGTTTGGCTATATGTGCTATTTTCGCCGCTATTTTCATTGACCATTTTTTCCACAAAAAATCGTTTGACCTTCTGCAAGCCCCCGCCTTCTTGCCCGTTGAAATAAAGCCGGATAAACAGCTCCCGGTTGTTTTCCATATACTCTGTTATGTCATCGCTCAGCTTCAACAGGTTTTCTATTTTGTAGCACGGATACGAGGCGTCATATAGTGCCTCAAGATCGCTCATCAGCTCGTTTTCAAGCTGCGCAAACAGGTCATACACATCTCTGTAATGCAAATAAAACGTACCTCTCCCCAAGTCCGCGCCTCGTGAAATTTCAGCTACTGTAATTCGGGAATGAGGCTTTTGCTCCAATAGCTCCAGAAACGTTTTTACAATTGCCCGCTTTGTTTTTTCCGTACGCCTATCCTTCATTTGCTTCCATCCTAACCGTTTTAATAATCTGCATTTTGCCAAAAACTGTTCAGATTTGAACAGAACCGCTTTGATTAACGATTGTTTCGGTCTATCTCTCCCATTATACTCGACACATGTTCATTTATAAACAGCTGTTCATTTTAAATAGGAGGGCAACCTGATGATAACAAAAGTCCTTATTGTCGGCGGATACGGCACTGTCGGAACCGCGCTTTGCGAAATGATTTCAACAAGGCATCCGGACATCCATATCATAATCGGCGGACGCAGCCTAAGCAAAGGACAACTCGCAGCTAGCAAGCTTGTTAACGCAAGCGCCATCAAAATCGACATTCAGGATACCGACCCGTTGGCAAATCTGCCAGCTTTGCCAGAGGCCGTCATCGTGTCGGTTAACGATCAACAGGATCATTTGCTGCGTGCAGCGATTCGCAGAAACATCCCGCTCATCGATATTACCCGCTGGACGGAACGGATTCAGGATGCACGGATTATTGCGGGCATGGAAAGCCCCTGCTCACCCGTTATATTTGCGTCGGGCTGGATGGCCAGCGCAACATCCATCGTTATTGCAGCGGCCCGCGGCAGCATTATTGGCGTCCGCGGCGCTTATGGTGTTCATAGTGTACATGGTGTTCATGGTGCTTATGGTGCTCGTGGCGCTCATGACACTCATGGCGATAAAGACATACTTCCGCTAGATCATATTGAAATCGACATTCTTTTTTCCTTGCAGGATCAAAGCGGCCTGGATTCCGTCACCCATTTTGTCAATTGCCATCAGCCCTTCGATATATGGGAAAATGGTTCTCCTCGTACCGTCAACGGCTTTTCGGATTCCAAAAAAGTAACCTTTAGCGGGAATCGCGTTTATACCTGCCGTCGCTTAAACACTCCAGAGCAAATGACTCTGGCAGAGACCGGACTGGCAAAAGGCATCTCCGTCCGCTTAGCCTTTGACAGCCATATCACAAACACCGCGCTGGCAGCCTTGGTAGGATCAGGAATATGGGCGCGGCTTTCCAAAAAGCGGCGCACCAGCATCCTTCATCGTACGTCCGGCAGCACAAACGCCGCCCATGAGTTTGTGGTAACCGTTCGGAACAAGGATACCTTCTCCACATTTACGGTTATGGACCCCCGTGGTCAAGCCCATTTTACGGCAACCAGCACATTTGGACAACTGGAAAGGCTTTTGGGGCTAAACGGAAGAATTCCGTCGAAGCCGGGCATCAGCTTTCCAGAGGAAGCCATCGATGTCCGCAGAGACATCGAAGCTATGGAATCCTTTGGCGTGCGTTTTTCCTGTGCAGCAAAGGCTCGGAAGAACTTCTCACACGTCGGCCCGCGCCGCTGAAACTCTTTTGTTCAACTTATATAGTAAAAAATAATTGTATTTAAAATATCCCATTTCATCTTACAGTGTTTGGAAATATAATAGAGGAGTGTTGACAAGTCACGCGAACAGCAAATCTATTTGTTGAAAGGCGGAATCCAAATTGTTATACGCTCCAGGGCACGTTGATTGTTTACCGGAAGAGGTCGGATACGACGCTTCCCGAGTTGATGTATTGCACGCTCACTTCCAGAAGCTGATGGATCAGAAAAAAATCCAGTCGGCATCCTATTGTATTTCCCGCTATGGAAAAATATTTATGCACGGAGCCGTTGGTCCTCTCTCCTTCCGGGGCGGCGACGAGCCGCTGCTGCCAACAACCGCTCACCGTGTAGCTTCTATTACCAAAGCTATCGTTACGGTTGCAATCGCCAAGCTGGTAGAGGACGGCATGCTCCGTCTGGACAATCCGGTGGGTCTCTTTTTGCCCCAGTTTAATGCCGATCCTTTTAATAAAATAGACCTCTACAGCCTGCTGACTCATACATCCGGCTTGCATCCCGATTGCGCGAGCAGCCTCATTCCCCATCATCAATCTTATTGGGACCGGATTGGCCGCTACTTTGAAACATATGACCCTGCCGATGGCGAGCTTGACTGGATTTCAGCAGCGTTGGGCGGCGGTTTGAGCAAGAAGGTTGGCGAGGAGTGGCAATATTGCTCCTTTGGATTTTGCATTCTTGGTGAAGTCATTAAGAAAGTAACAGGTGTTGGCGCAGAGCAATACGTCGAGGAGCAAATCCTTAAACCGCTTGGAATGCAGGACAGCATGTTCCAGCTGACTCCCCAATTGGCCAGCCGATTTATTATTCGCAGCGAACGGCAAGAGCAGCGCTTAAAGGATATTATTGAAGGCAAACAAGCCGAGGCTTCACCCGCCGAGAAGCTTTGGGAAAACATCCCTTCCACTGGCGGAGGCTTGTCTTCGACCCCGGCAGACCTGATCCGGTTCGCCAATATGACGCTGGGCATGGGCAAGCTGGGAGAAACGCGAATTTTGGGCCGCAAAACCGTTGAAAAGTTTACAACGCGCGCTTTATATAATACGCCTGATTATTGCTGGGGCAGCAACAACCCTGACAGAAGCTACGGCATAGGCTTTGATATGCGAAGGGGCTCGGCCTTCCTCTATTCGCCTACTAGCTACAGCCATGAAGGCGCAGGAGCCTGCTCCATGATTATGGACCCCACCGAGCAGCTGGCCGCGGTCTGGTTTGTTCCGTTTATGGATGATAACTGGCATGACGAAGCTATCTTTAATGTCACCAATATTATTTGGTCCGGTCTGCAATAGACCTATTTAAAAGCGGATTAACACAGAAGCTTCCTTTCGATCCATAGCCAAAAAGAAAACCCCCAAAATGCCGCGCGCAATAACGGCTTTTCTGGGGGTTGCTTTTAGGTTGAGGAGCTGCTTAATTGCAAGGCCCTGCTTGCCACGAACGGACAAGCGGAAGCGGAGCTTGTGACCTTCTCTCTAGGCTTGTGGCCTTCTCTCTAACAGCGTATTTATATCCCGATTTCCCGCATTTTGGCGGCAACGGCCTCTACTCTTTCATCCAATCGTTCGCCTTTGAATTTGGGCAATGCCATTTCGCTAGCGATTTTTCCATCTAGCATAAACAAAATACGTTCCGATTTGGCCGCCACAATCGCATCATGCGTCACCAGCAATATCGCGGTTCCGTCCTCATTGATTTCCGCTAGAATATCCATAATTTCCGCAGCGGTTTTGGAATTAAGCGCTCCTGTTGGCTCATCGCCGAAAATAATGTTCGGATTTCCCATTAACGCCCTGCATATGCCCGCACGCTGAAGCTGTCCACCCGACACCTGCGTAAGATCGCGCTCCTCCAAGCCCTCAATGCCTGCTTTTTTCATCAGGCCTTTAGCCCGTTCCGTCAGCTTTGCCGTATGTTTGGCATTGCCCCGCACCGAGGGTAAAATAATGTTGTCCAAAATATTCAAATTAGACAGCAAAGCGGCTTTCTGAAAAACAAACCCCATCTCCGTCCGCCGAAGATCAGCCAGCTCATTGTCCTTCAACGACGATAAATCCTTACCGTCAAAAGACACCTTGCCGCTATCGGCGCCATCCATGCCGCTCAGCACAAACAGCAGCGTTGATTTTCCCGAGCCGGACGGCCCCATAACCGTCACAAACTCCCCTTTGTTAATTTCCACGGACACATCGTCAAGAACGTTGCGTTTTTCATCGCCTGCGCCAAAGGATTTTACAAGATGACTAGCTTGAATTATTTTCATAGTTTACTCCTTTATATGATCCGCGATCACGATTTTTCCCGTTCCCGATGTGCCGATGAGAGTTGCAAGCAGAACTGCGCCCACCATCATAACCGGCAATAATAAATAGGTAGACAACGTATTGATTTCAAACGAAAACGTGGAGGCTCCAAGCGAAGAAATGACTCCGCCCGCTAGCGCTTCGCCAAGCGTTCCGGACAACAGGGTACCGATCACAATTCCCAGAACCAGGACAAAGATGGACCGGGAAGCATATTGCGACATGATATCCTTATTCGTAAAACCAATGGCCTTCATTATGGCAATCGAACCTCTGTCCTTGGCGACAAGCATTTTCATAAACAGCAGCGTGACGAGCACCATAACGGCCAGCGCAACGGCAACCGCCGCCTTGGAGGCTGTACCAACGGAGCTGATTGTTGAACCAAACGTTTGAGAGGCGAATTGGTCAATATCCGATACCTTGGCAAAAGAAAACGTTCGTCCATACTCCGCTACCTTGGCTGCAACCATCGACTTATCCGAAAGCTCTGCACTAACGACGCTCCACATCGTGTCCGCTGAATCGTCTGAGAACACCGCCTTTGCCGTTTTGCCGCCATTGGTCACATCGGAATAGATGCCTGATACCGTCAACGATTGTTCTTTACCGGCAATGACCAGCGTAATAGTGTCGCCCACCTCTTTGACCAGCTCCTTGGCGTTCAGCGAAGAAAGAGCAATTTCACTCTCAGTAACAGGCGCTTTGCCGCTGGCATAATTCAAAGGAAATACTGAATGGTTGCCAAGCTCGACCTTTATTCGTTCCTCCGTGCCTCCATCCATTTTGGCATAAAAGGTTTTGGTCGTAAGCACGACATATCGGGATATCGAGGAGTCGACCTTCATCACGGCCGCTATTTCATTCGCTTTGTCGGCAATACGATCGGTTTGCTGAATATCAATGCGAATATCGCTTTGCCCGATGCCCAAATAAGCAATAAACCCTTTGGAGGAAATCGTATGATGCAGATTTTGCGGTACAATCATAATAAAAGTAGCAATAACAAGCACCGACAGCATGGTGGCATAAATGCCTTTTCTGGAAAGAACGTCCTTGATGCCGAGGAAAATATTGCTGTCCATCCATCTGTTCCTGCTAAGACGGACACGTTTGAAGCCAGCCTTTTTTTCCTGGGATGCGCCAAAGCGCAAGGCCTCCGAGGCGGAAAGCCGCCGGAAACGCCTCAACACCCCGGACACAAAACCAACGATAGCCAGAAAAACAAGCGTTACGCCGAGCAATCCAAACCAAATGGCAAGGCTGGCATGTTTGCTTTCGCCCATATACAGCCGGACGTTTTCAAGCAGCGTCCCCCTGAACAAAAAGGATAAGGCAAAGCCGAGTATGCTGCCCGCTGCGGCAATGGCCGCGTATTTAGCCAAATATATTTTTTTGATGTCCGACAACCGCAATCCGATCGCCTTCATGACGCCGATTTCACGGTAATCGTCCTCGATTTTTGCCAGCAGCGTAAAGCGAATGCACATCATCGCAATAGCTACAACAAGCAGGCTGACCATACAAATAACGGCAATCATGATTCCGTCGGAAATCGCGTTAAGCATTTTGAACAAGGGATACGTTAACGCCGGCCCGTTGGCTTCAAGCTTCGCTGCGGTATAGGCCGCTTCAAGCTCGCTAACCTGAGAGGAGTCCTGAAGCCGGAATTCGATCAAATATTCCGTAGTTCCGTACTTTTCAAGCTCGGCATAATCCTCCTTGCTCACCAGAAATCTTTTGGAAGAGGCCAGGAGCGAATTCATCTGAGAATCCCGTAAAAATCCGGCAACAACAAGCTCCTTGCCGTGCACCTCAACAATGTCGCCGATTTTTGCAGTGCCATCCTTCATATATGCAATCGGTACGTATACCTCTCCGGCAGAGGGTTGAATGACATTCCCTTCCAGATCCAGCAAATAATCAAAAGAATCGCTTTGGGTGGCAAAGCCGTTATCCTGAACGCTGCCGCTTAGGGAGCTCCCGCCGATGACTATCCGCGCGCTGTCCACATTGAGAAATTCAGCGGCCTGGAACGCCTCCACTTGAAATTTGTCCCGCCCCGCATCTCCTTGCGCAAAAGCCTCCAGTCGAGGCAGATCAATGTCACCGGCATGCATTTGCAAAAAATGAGGCGTTTTGGATTGCGTCATTAGATTATCGATCGCACCCGCAAGATTAACGGCGAGTATGGCTGCCAGCGAAACCAGCATGGCTGCCGCCGCGACAAAAATCGTCGTTGTTACCGTGATGAGCTTGCTCTTCGCCATATCCTTACGTATAATTCTAAAAAACATGGTTACGCTTCACCTCTTTCCGTTTCACATTTATACTTCATTGTGCGGTACTTTTCCGCTTCGTTGAGCTGTTTCATTTCCCCACTTTTTTGAACGGTTTCATTTTTCACTACATTATTACACTTTATTTAGTAGCGCCGCCGCTTTCTTTCTGAAATAGAGGCATAATATGGGACAGAAGGCTCCCGCTTTTGGTGCCAAGCAATCTCTCTACATTGAATATAAATGCCTGGATTCGTGTAGCTCTCTCCTCTTCCGCTATTTCAATCATCTGCTCATCAAAAATAACATTAGCGTAAACAATAACCATTTCCATACATTCATGAGGATAGGGCGTTTCGTAAACGCCTTGCTGAATGCCCTCGCGAATAATGTCCGCCAGAATAGGAGTTACGCCGCCGATGACGGCCTTCTGAATTTTTTGATGCATCAGCGCGTTTTGAGGCTTGTGAATATGCTCCATAATTTCCTTGTCGCTATCGCCGCCGCCCAGATTCATGGCCAAAACGACGCGGGTAATGCGTTCGTTGACAGGAATGCTCTGGTCTGATGCAATTTGTTTTGCAGCATCCAGCAAGCGGACATTGTAACGCTCAATCAAAGCATCCATGATGTCCTCTTTTGACTTAAAGTGATAATACAGCGTTCCCCGGGCGATACCCACCATCTTCAAAATATCGTTAGTGGTGGTGCCGTCAAAGCCCTTTTCTCCAAAAAGCTTATCCGCCGCATCCAGAATTTCGTTTCTTCGTTCTTCCGGTTCTTTTGTAACTCTCATCTCATAACTCCTTTTCATCGACCGACTGCCTGTCTATAATGTAGAGTAACATACGCAAAAAGTCAAGAGGATTGGTTGGTTTACAGGTTGAAGCGCTCTCGATGTTGTGCTAAACTGTAAGCAACTTTAAGAATAGGAGCTGAGGCGAATAATGTAAACTTCTTGCTTGCTAAGCGTTTAAAAGATAAAACATATGCTGTTTTATTTTTTGCGAGCAAGAAAGTTACTTATTCTCTTCACTCAACGTGTATACAAGGCTGTTCCATTAGATGTTATGGGACAGTTGTATCTGTTTGGGCTACAAGAAGGGTAACTTTCTTGTAGCCCATTTTTTTTGAAGGGGGACTATCCATGTCTTTAATCAATGTCGCCAACCTTACCTTCGCTTACGAAGACAGCTACGACAACATCTTTGAAAATGTCAGTTTTCAAATCAATACCGATTGGAAGTTAGGCTTTACGGGAAGAAACGGCCGAGGCAAAACAACCATTCTTAATCTGCTGCTCGGGAAATACGAATACAGCGGCAACATATCCGCAGATGTCAGCTTTGACTATTTCCCTTTTCAGGTCAAGAACAAGGACGCCAACACCTTGGATGTAGTTGATGAAATCTATTCCGGCTATGAATATTGGCAGCTTTCAAGAGAGCTATCGCTATTGAAGGTATCGGAGGATGTGTTGTACCGCCCATTTGCTTCAATGTCCAACGGTGAGCAAACAAAGGTTTTATTAGCAACGCTTTTTTTAAAAGAAAACAACTTCCTGCTTATTGACGAACCAACCAATCACCTCGATATTCATGCAAGAAAGCTGGTCAGCGATTACCTGAAGTCCAAAAGCGGTTTTATTCTGGTATCCCATGACCGCGCCTTTTTGGATAATTGCATAGATCATATTCTGTCCATTAACAAGACGCAAATTGAAATCCAGAGGGGCAATTATTCGGATTGGTGGGAAAATAAGCAACGGCAGGATCACTATGAGCTGACTGAAAATGAAAAGCTGAAAAAGGATATTAAAAGACTTTCCGATGCGGCAAAAAGAACGAACAAATGGTCACATGAGGTTGAAAAATCTAAAAATGGTTCGCGTAACTCCGGCTCCAAAATCGACAAAGGATATGTCGGGCACAAGGCCGCAAAAATGATGAAGCGTTCCAAATCCATTGAACAACGGCAGCAATCCGCTATTGAAGAAAGCTCCAAGCTTTTAAAAAATATTGAAAGCACGGAAAGCTTGAAGCTGGCCCAGCTGGCGTATCACAAAACGCAAATGCTTGCATTGGAAAATGTTGCGGTCAGCTATGGCGGGAATACCGTTTGCAGCGGCGTATCGTTCACCGTCGAGCAAGGAGATCGCATAGCACTGACAGGCAAAAACGGCTCCGGAAAAACGAGCATACTAAAGCTTATTCTTGGCGAGGAAATTCCCTACAGCGGAGTTTTTCGTAAAGGGAGCCAGTTGAAGATTTCTTATGTTTCACAAGACACCTCGCAGCTTTATGGGGATTTGGTCGATTATGCCCATGACAACCGAATTGACGTGAGCTTGTTTAAAGCCATTTTAAGAAAGCTTGATTTTTCACGCCTGCAGTTTGAAAAGGACATCTCTTCATTTAGCGGAGGGCAAAAAAAGAAGGTGTTGATTGCAAAAAGCCTTTGCGAAAGCGCCCATCTTCATGTTTGGGATGAACCCTTGAATTTTATTGATGTTTTTTCACGCATGCAAATTGAGGAATTGCTGCTGGAGTATTCGCCAACCCTGCTTTTTGTCGAGCATGATCGCGAATTTCAAACGAAGGTTGCCAGCAAAGTTGTCGAGCTGTAAGTGAACGCTTAACTCGTTAGGAGGAGAATAACCTTGTTTGACATCGTAGATGTTTATGTGGACCGTGCTTGTCCATTATCGCGGTTCACAACAAATACCCTTTTAATAACAAAACCGCTTTGGCCCGGTCGTTAGTGCCGATTTTGGCGTAAATGTCGCTTAAATAGTTTTTGACTGTGCCTTGAGTCAGATGAAGCTTCCCGGCAATCTCCTTTGAATTAAGCCCCTCCACAAGCAGCCGCGCCAGCTCGCGCTCTCTCGGAGTCAGCTCAAACGCCCCGCTCCCCTTCTCAAACCGGGCATTTTGGCTGCGGGCAGTAAGGGCAAGCTTGCGGGCCACTTTGCCAGTCAGCAGCAAGTTGCCGGTCATTGCCTCGTGGATAGCTGACGCAAGCTTCTCACCGTCGATGTCCTTGAGCAAATAACCCGATGCCCCGTTGCTTAACGCTTCTATAATATAGACATCGTCATCAAAGGTCGTCAAAATTAAAACGACGATGCCAGGATAACGGTCCAGGACAGCTTCGGTAGCCTTCACCCCGCCCATGCCCGGCATTCGGATATCCATCAGAATAACGTCAGGAACAACGTTTTGGAGGGATTGAAGTCTTTGCAATGCTTCAAGCGCTTCTTCTCCGCTTTCAGCCGTCCCCACAACCTCCATATCGGGACGCAGGGACAGCAGCGTTTCCAATCCCTCCAGCATCAGCCGTTGATCGTCCACCAGCAATACGCTGATTTTTTGTCCATCGTTCATTGTTCGCTCCCCCTCGCCACCGGCATTTGAATATGCAGGGCAAATCCCTCCATTGGTCCGCTTTGCACGCTCATTCTCCCGCCGATTGCCGTAATTCTTTCTTCTATTGCATGTAATCCGAAGCCATATACAACTCCGTCGCTTCCTCTGCCGTTATCCTTCACACTCACAAAAATGGCCTCTTGCCTCTCCTCAATAGTAACGCCAATTGCGTCTGCGCGACCATGCTTTATCGCGTTGGTGATTGCTTCCTTGATCGAGTTGATCAACACATATTCCTGAAGAGACAGCAGCGGAGAGGAAAGCACTAGCTGCAATGAAAATTGAACGCCTGTTTGCTCCGCCGTATCCCGCAGCATTTTCTCTATATGTTCTTTAAATCCGCGCCCCTCGTTACCGCCATTGTCCTTTAAAGCTCTAGCGACCTGCCGTATATTGCCAAGCCCTTCCTTCAATTGCTCGCGCGCTACCGTAATTTTGCGGCGCGCTTCCTCCGGCCTGGCATCCATAAGCAAGCCGGCTCCTTCCAGAGCTACAATTGCCGTTGTCAACGTATGCCCCACCGTGTCATGAACCTCTTCCGCAATACGCGCCCTCTCCTTGAATACCGCCAGCTCCTCCTTCGTTTTGGCCTCCTGGATCAAAGCTTCATTTAACCGGAGCGTCGCATCTCTCCCGTTAAGCAGCAGCTTTGTGCTCCAGATCGGAAGAACCAGGCATGTATAGCTCAGCAAATAAAACGCATGCTGCCACACATCCCTCCCGTTCTCCGGCCATGCAAAAAGATAAGCAACAAATCCGGCATAAGCAAAAGGCAATGCGTACCATGACTTGTAATTCAGCAAAATATCCGCAGCAAAAATAACAAAAACAATGCTTTCAATTTCGGTCCCGCTTCGTAAAAATAGAATAAACAGCAACACGATTTCAACAATTGGGGAGTACGCCGCAATAAGGTGAAGCCTGGGACGCTTTAGTATATAGCCGGAATGCCTAAAAAAATAAAGGCCGATCAACCCTGCCGCTATGACCAACCCACGATAGTGGGACAACACAAGGTAAAGCAGCAGCAGGCTCACATAGGCTGCGGTCAAACCATAAAAGAAAATCCGCGACAGCTTTTGATTGCTGAGCGTTTGAACTGCTGAAACCGGCATGACACCACTCATCTCTATTGGATTGCCCCACAAGCTTGCCCTACAGGAAGCCTAAAACAACAGCCGTCACGCCAAGCAGCAATGGAATAGCCTCTACACCATGGACAATGATGGCCGGCCAGAAGCTGCGGTATTTGGCATTCAAAAATCCGTAAAACAACGAGCCGATCAGAAACAGAGGAATCTCCGATATTTTATGAAGGTGGTATGTTGCAAATAAGACGCCATTCATGGCCCAATCCCACTTGCCGAACGCCCCCCTCATTTTGGGAAGAAATATACCTCGAAAAAACAATTCCTCACCCAACAAGTAATTGAACAGGCAGCTGATCAAAGCAATGACAAGCAAATACCAGGCCCCGACGAATTCGGGCACCGCCAGATTTTCAATCCTAGTATAATCCGGCGGAGCCAGCATTGGAAAGACCTCGTTAATCCCTTCTTCCATAAACGCAAACAACCCTGAGCTTTCGAAGAAAAAGGCGTACAAGATAATCGGAACGGTAAAGGAATAGGCCATTTTATAAACCTTGAAGGTTTTGGGATGGGTGGGGTGTTGAAGCCACAGCCTCTTTTTCAGCCCTGCCCAGGTCAGGCTTCCCAGCTCCTTTTTCAAAATAATAACGGATAATACAAACTGCCATATCATGCCAACAATCATAAGCAGCCAAAAAAGGATGCCCGGATGAATATTAACGATGGGCACCAGCAGCGGCAATAGAACAAACCGAAAAAAAGCCACCGGAAATGTCACTAGCGCCCAGAGCCCCGCTATTTTTCTGATGCTGTATTGATCAGGATCTGCTTCTTTCATTAAACTTCCTAACTCGTTATTCAACTTGCCTGTTCCTCTCCTCAACGTTTACACCCCTTCTGCTCCATGTATTTACGCAAATAAATGTACAAAAAAAAGCCGTCATATGATAAGTGACGGACGTCAGAGGCTGATTGTGGGACATTATTATAGCTGCTGTTGGATGGCATTAGATGACGTTAGGTGACGTCAATCATAGAAAAATCAATACTATACTTATATAATGAAATATGTAATTATTTAGATGTTTAACTTATTTCTTTGTATGGATGGAGAGAAAGAAACTATGAAGCAAACCAGATTAATCAAAAAAATATGGTCCGTAACTATATTGTCCACGCTCATAGCAACCCTATTGGGCCATGCCGCTTATGCCAAAAGCATAACTCCCAATCCCGGGAATACAGTAGAATTTTCTCTCTTTTCCAGTCAAGCCTCCCCCTTTAAAGACATTAAGGGACATTGGGCGGAGAGCGTTATCGTGCAGGGTTATGAGAAGGGTTATATCGACGCTTCCTCCACCAACAGGTTTAAGCCGGATGACGCCGTCACGCGCAAGCAATTTTTTACGATGCTGGTAAAGGCATTAGAGTTGCCGCTAATAGAATCTTTTGAAGAAAACGTTTATGTCCATACGGCAAAAATGGAAGGTTTATTTCAAGAGGAGATGTTTCCTTATTCCAATTGGGAGGAGCCGCTTCGCAAGCATCAGCTCGCGCATATAAGCGTTCGCGCGCTTGTAAGCAGAAAAAATATTCAGGACGATATGTACGATGCCATCTCATTAGGCTTGATTAGCGGTACAAGCAATGGCAAGCTTGAACCCGCAGTGAAGACAACACGCGCTCAAGCCGCAGTTGTAATCGACCGGATTTTGCGTGTGAAGCAAGGGGAAAAGCTGCCCGTAGACCAGAAAGCGCTGAAGGCCGCCGATAAAGTGAAGCTGAACAAAAAAGATCCTTGGGGCAGAGCTATCCGCACAACTAATCTTCCAAAAAAAGCAAAGGATTTCCCTTACATTTTGGAAGAGTGGCCTAATGAAATGTACGAGCTTAACCATAGCTTCAAGTCTTACCATACCAATATCACTCCTGCTGCATTTACGGATCTGCGGTCATATGCCAATCAGGACTATGTCGTTTACAACACCGATCATTTAGTTGAATGGGTAGAGCTTGCTGAAACATACATTTCCCATTTAATAAATGTAGACTACACAAAGCTGGATAAAAACTGGATGAAGCCCATCAAAGAAACGGTTAATCCACGAAATTCCGACCATATGGACCGGCAATTAAATGACACGCTTGGAACCTACATAACAGCTGCGAAAAAAAATAAAACTAAAGTTACGGGAGGGATTGTTAAGGCAGAGCCTTCGATTGTATTTGTAGATGGCCAAAGCTATATGAGGATTTATTTTACATTCAAGGCAACAAGCTTTAGTGATCAAAGCCATCTATTTTACGACCCTTCTCCCAAATTTGGGACGCATCTCGCTTTGTTCAAATCTATAACGATCAAAAAAAATGTAGAATACGAGGTTTTTGCCAATCTCGGATTTGTTAATACAAGCAACAACGGCGGGTTGCTGACAGACAATACTATTTCGTTTTCTGCGTTTTTGTTGAATGATGCAATCATTCGGGAGAAAAAGTAACTGAGATTGCTCACCTCCTTGTACCCGTTCAAAAAACCGTACGCAGCCTTTAGGCTCTGTACGGTTTATTTTGTTGAGGCGGCGTATCAAACCGAAAATAAGAAGTTCTTCATAAATTTGATTATTGGATATTAAGATTTTCCAACTATAATGAGTAAGGAAATAGATGGTTAATAAGGAGGATACAGATGGAGCAGCACGTGGTGCTGGTTGTCGACGACGATACGGAAATTCGCGACGCCATTGACATTTATTTAAAGCTGGAAGGCATTTCTGTTTTAAAGGCCAAGGACGGGCTTGAAGCGCTCCAGCTGCTGGAGGCTGGCCCTGTGCATCTCATCATTCTGGATATTATGATGCCGCGTCTTGACGGAATTGCCGCAACGATCAAAATCCGGGAAAGCCGCAATCTTCCCATTCTCATCTTGAGCGCCAAAAGCGAGGACAGCGACAAAATATTGGGCCTCCACGTAGGGGCGGACGACTATGTATCGAAGCCGTTTAACCCTATGGAGCTTGTTGCCAGAGTGAAATCGCTGCTGAGGCGATATGTAAACCTGGGCTCCTACGAAGGCGTCAAAAAAAGAATTGATCTTCACGGCCTCGTCTTGAATCAGGAGGGCAAGGAGGTAAGCGTAAACGGAGAATCGGTGAAGCTGACGCCAATTGAATACAAAATAGTAGAGCTGCTGATGACAAATGCGGGGCGCGTCTTTTCGATTCAGGAAATTTACGAACGCGTCTGGAGGGAGCCGGGACTTAATGCCGAAAATACGGTTGCCGTACATATACGCAAAATCCGCGAAAAAATCGAGATTGATCCTAAATATCCAAGATATTTGAAGGTGGTGTGGGGCATTGGGTACAAAATGGAAAAATAGCACTCTTTTTATCATCTACATCTTAGTAGTCACCTTTGCTTTGAACGGACTGGTGCTGTCGCTAAACCAGGGAAGCCGTTACCTGTATCCCGATTATTTCAAATCGTCAAAATTCCAGGTGCAGCTTGAGCAATTTGCTTCTTATTTGAACCTGTTCGAGCTTAATTCGATTTCCGAGGAGAAGGCCAAATCCCTCATAACCGTGGATGAGCAGGATATTGTTAACTACCGGAATCAGTTATCCCCGCTATCGGAGCAGATGAGCTTGATTTCGGAGGAATATGAATTTCTCATTCAGCAAGCGGCTGGCGCTAGCGATGATAAGCTGAAGAAATATTACGAAGCGCAGAAGGAGGACAAGCTTGAAGCGTTGATGGCCTTATTTCAGGATAACGAAGTTGTTATTCCTCTGATCCGCAAAGTAAAGGAGCAACGCATTGACGAGTACTACAGACAGCGTGAGATGTACCGGACACTTTTTAATGATTTGAAAAGCCAGTTCCGTTATTACCTGCAAAACCCTTCCATGGGCATGGTCCATACAAACTTGAATGTTGCAAATGAAATAGACGCACAAAAAACGATGTACGGCGGCAGTCAACTCTATACGACAGACTATACAATAGACATTTTTAATTCCCCTCACTACTCGTTGGAGGGCAGCTACTTAATTGAAAGCTCTCCTCTCCCTTATCAAGGCTGGATTTCAGTGCCAAAGGGAAGCACCATGCAGAAGGAAGCTATAAAATACAAGTGGGAGCAGTGGATTTTGCTCGCTTATGGACTTGCAAGCATCATTCTGATGGCCGGCTGCTTCACCCGCTACAAAGGCATTTTATCCGTGCGGGCTGAATCCAGCCGATGGAAGGATTTTCACCACAAGCTTCCATTGGATTTAAAAATAGTGCTGTTAGCTGGAGCGACGGCGATTGCTATTGGTTTGCTGAGCGATTTAGCCAGCTACTACTCTGAGCTAGCTGAGTTCTCCTTGCTTTATAACGCGACGCTGCTTATTTCGTTTGCATTCGCGATGCTTGCCGTAGCAGCGGCTCTTCTTCAAGGGCAATTCCTTATTAACGAATTAAGAAGCTGGAGCAGCCTCAGAAGTCAATGGAGACAATCATTATTGGTTCGCGGCTTCCTCCGTATAAAAACGGCTTTGGCTAAAGCCATAAAGTCGGTACAGGATTCCTTTATTTACAAAAGCGCCGGAGCTCAGCTTGTTATTCTGTTTTTCCTTTTAATTGGACTTGGCTTTTTCGCAGCATGGGCTTTTTTCCCATACTATCAATTTAACGATGATGCATTCCTGGTTTGCGTGCCTATTATAGCCGTTATCGGCGGCTCCTTATTTTTCCTGTTAACTCGCCAATTAAGCCGTCTCAACATAATTGCCAGTGCCTCAAGCGAGCTGGCCGCCGGCCAAACGCCAAATGAGCTTCTTCAATCGGGAACCGGGGTATTATCATCTCTGGCTGCCAATATGAATGCCTTAAGATCAGGCTTCAACATGCTGCAAAACGAACAGGCCAAAAGCGAAAGACTAAAGACAGAGCTGATTACAAACGTCAGCCATGACTTGCGGACTCCGTTAACCTCCATTATCACTTACGCCGGATTACTGAAGGAAACGGAAGCAACGGCCGAGGAGCGCGCCGCCTACATTGAAATTATTAACCAAAAATCAAAGCGATTAAAAACGATGATTGACGATTTATTTGAGGTGTCCAAAATGACTAGCGGCAATGTTAAGCTGCTCCCGGAGAAATCTGATCTCGTCCAGCTTATGCAGCAAGCGATAGCAGAGCATAAGGAAATAATGGATGCCTCCGATATTCAATTTCGCATCAGCTTGCCGGAGGAGCCGTTGATCCTGTACATCGACGGTCAAAAGCTATGGCGCGCCTTCGACAACCTGATCGGCAATATGCTGAAGTATTCGCTAGAGGGTACGCGCGCCTATATCTCCATGCAGCTTTTGGAGCATCGCGAAGTCGTCATTTCCTTCAAAAATGTGTCAAAATATGAAATCGGCGAAAATGCCGAGGAATTATTCGAGCGCTTCAAACGCGGCGATACCTCACGCCACACAGAAGGCTCGGGCCTTGGGCTCGCCATTGCAAAATCAATCATCGAGCTGCATGGCGGCCGCCTTGCATTGGAGACAGACGGCGATCTGTTTAAAGCTACCGTCACACTAAAGACAGGATAACTCCTTATTCCCCGCCGGCCATGACGAAATATTAATAAGAATTCCAGCGAAGAGGGCCGCCGTGTGAGAAGTTCTTCCGATCGCAATTGTTCCCAGATTTCCTGATTCTACTTTTCAAATGGTGAAATCCGGGAGCACAAGCGAACGCTTCGCTTCTCCAGAACATCTCACACTCTGGCCTACCGCCTGTTTTTATTATTAAACTCTCATAGTCATGCTCCGAGAAGTAGACTTTTTGAACCCCCTTTAAATGAAAGTTCAAAAAGTTCGCTTTCCAGTACCAAGAAGATGGGATGAAACTAGAAACTGAGTAGCGGAGCTTAGTGGGAGCTAAGTGAGCAACGGAAGTTTCGGTTGAATCCCATATTCGCCGCCGGCCATGACGCCAGTCATGACCCGTAATGGGAAGCGGACTTTTTGAACAACCTCTCTAAAATGAAAGTTCAAAAAGTTCGCTTTCCAGTACCAAGAAGATGGGATGAAGCTAGAAATCGAGGACCGGAGCGTAGTCTAAGCTACGTGAGGACCGGAGATTTCGGCTGAATGCCATATTCGCCGCCGGCGATGACGCCAGTCATGACCCGTAATGGGAAGCGGACTTTTTGAACAACCTCTCTAAAATGAAAGTTCAAAAAGTTCGCTTTTCAGTACCAAGAAGATGGCATGAAGCTAGAAATCGAGGACCGGAGCGTAGTCTAAGCTACGTGAGGACCGGAGATTTCGGCTGAATGCCATATTCGCCGCCGGCCATGACGCCAGTCATGACCCGTAATGGGAAGCGGACTTTTTGAACAACCTCTCTAAAATGAAAGTTCAAAAAGTTCGCTTTTCAGTACCAAGAAGATGGCATGAAGCTAGAAATCGAGGACCGGAGCGTAGTCTAAGCTACGTGAGGACCGGAGATTTCGGCTGAATGCCATATTCGCCGCCGGCCATGACGCCAGTCATGCTTCTGTAATGGGAAGCGGACTTTTTGAACCTCACCAAAATGAAAGTTCAAAAAGTTCGCTTTTCAGTACCAAGAAGATGGCATGAAGCTAGAAATCGAGGACCGGAGCGTAGTCTAAGCTACGTGAGGACCGGAGATTTCGGCTGAATGCCATATTCGCCGCCGGCCATGACGCCAGTCATGACCCGTAATGGGAAGCGGACTTTTTGAACCTCCTCTAATAGATGCGGTTGTTAAGTTCTCTTTCGGCGGTCACCTCTGTATATATTCTCTCCGGCGTAATGATGCGCTTCGGCAGCGTCCGTCCTTCCATCAGCTCCAAGACCGCCTGCATCACATTAGGCCCCAGCATAGGATTGCATTCCACAACCGCATTGATTTTGCCCTGCACCATCATTTCAAAGGCCTGCCGCGTGCCGTCTACGGAAATAATGATGATGTCCTTGCCCGGCTTCAGCCCTACCTCCTCCACCGCTTCGATTGCGCCAAGCGCCATATCGTCATTATGCGCATACAACACATCAATACGGCTTCCATGAGCCTCCAGAAAGGATTTC
The DNA here is from genome assembly GCF_001675045.1 of Paenibacillus oryzae. Taxonomy (GTDB): domain Bacteria; phylum Bacillota; class Bacilli; order Paenibacillales; family Paenibacillaceae; genus Pristimantibacillus; species Pristimantibacillus oryzae. The sequence goes on along the minus strand of NZ_LYPA01000046.1, from coordinate 109,856 downwards.
ATCACCTCTTTGCCGCGAGCCTGAGTAAAATCCGCCGGTTCGCTGGCGAGAATGGTCATTTCGGCACGCTCGCGGATCGCCTCCCGAAAGCCTGCGCCACGGTCAATGGAGGGAGAAGCCCCCTCCGTTCCACGCAGCTCGGCAATCGTAATTTCTCCCGGCCGATCCCGCATCTTGTCCAGCAAATACCGGCCTGCCATAACGCCTTCCTCGTAAAAATCAGAGCCGATAAAGGTGACATACAACGACGGGTCCGACAGCTCCATTTTCCGGTCAATAATAAGTACGGGAATACCAGCCTCTTGCACCTCCTGCAGGATGGCCTCCCAGCCTGTTTCCACCACCGGCGCAATCGCAATGACATCAACGCCTTGCTCTATAAAATAACGCACGGCTTCAAATTGCTTTTCCTGAGATTGCTCGGCGTTTTCAAATAAAAGCTGGATGCCCGCTTCCCTGGCTGCCTCACGTATTGAATTTGTATTGGCGAGCCGCCAATCGCTCTCCGAGCCCAGCTGGGAAAAACCCAGCCTGATATGATGCTTAATAGGCTGCGTATCCTCCACTTCCGCCTGCTCCTTCACCGAAATAAGCGTTTGCTCCTTCTCGAAGGCAGGCTGCGAGCCCGTTGGTTCAGCCGATTCGCAACCGATGATACCCGATATGGTAAGCACTATCAGAATCGCAAAAAAAACGCTCCTGCTTACTATTACCTTTATGCCTTCATATTTCTTTTTGCGTTGCTTTTTGCTTTCATTATTTTTGCTTTCATTTTTGAATTTCTTTTGGCATTCCTTTATGCTCCTCATAGCGCCTCCCCCCAATAAACAGCAGATGGATAAAAGAGGGAATTCGACGCGTGCCTGATTAATCCTTCTTCCCATCAAGCGCAATATTTCTTTGAAGCGGCCCTCTGCTGCTGAACAGCTTCTGCAATAAAATAAAGAAAAACAGGAGCAAACCGATGACAATGCGCGTCCACCACGAGCTTAGCGTTCCTTCAAAGCTGATAATTGTCTGAATAACGCCTTGAATCAGCACCCCAAACAGCGTTCCGGCCAAATAACCAAAACCTCCGGTCAACAGAGTGCCTCCGATGACAACCGCGGCTATTGCGTCAAGCTCCATCCCGATGGCATGCAGGCCGTAGCCGGACAGCATGTAGAAGGTAAACACAACGCCCGCCAGCGCGGAGCAAAATCCGCTAAACATATAAACTCCGATTTTTGTCCGAGCAACAGGCAGACCCATCAGCACCGAGGATTGTTCGTTCCCGCCCAACGCATACGTATTGCGGCCAAAACGGGTATAATGCGCCATATAAAAGGCTGCGGCAAACACAAGCAGCGCGATTAGCACGCTTATGGAAACGAAATTGCCGCCCGGCAAGGTTACCTTTGTTTGGGCAACAGCCGTATAAAAGGCGTGATTGATCGTAATCGTATTTGTACTGATGACATAGCAGAGTCCTCTTGCAAGGAACATCCCCGCCAGCGTAACGATAAACGGCTGTATTTTGAAATAATGAATAATGGCCCCCATTGCCCCGCCGAACAGCAGTCCCAGCAGCAGAACCAGCGGAATGACAAACACCGGAGACCAGCCGTCCTGCAGCAGCGTGGATGAAATCATGGTTGTTAACGCAATTACCGAGCCAACCGAAAGATCAATGCCTCCTGAAATAATAACAAACGTCATTCCTATTGCAACGATTAAAAGAAACGCATTGTCGATGAACAAATTGAGCAGCACCTGGGCAGAGAAAAAACCTGTATACCGGAAGGACCCGGCAATAAACATAAAAGCAAACAAAGCGATAGTTACAAAAATAGGCATATGCTGGCGTTTAAGCATGGCGGGTCGTCTCCTTTTCGGCAGGGTACCGGCGCGTTTTCCATCGGCTCACAATCGCCTGCCGGAACGATTCGGATTGGATCAGGCAGACGACCAGCACAACAAACGCCTTGACAACAAGCGTAATTTCCGGCGAAACATTAATAACATAAATTGTGGTCGTTAACGTTTGGATAATAAGCGCCCCGATAACGGTGCCTGCCAGATAAAAGCGTCCGCCGTTCAAGGAGGTTCCTCCTATAACAACGGCAAGAATAGCGTCAAGCTCGTACCAAAGGCCCGCATTGTTGCCGTCGGCGCTGGAAACGTTGGAGCTGAGAATGAGACCGGCAATGCCGGCGCAGAGACCGCAGAAAAGATACGCCGCAATCATGACCGATTTCGCGCGTATGCCCGCAAGACGGCTTGCCACCGGCTTGTTCCCGACCGATTCAATAAACATGCCGATCGCTGTCCGACGGGTCAAGAGAACCGCAGCCCCAAACACAACGGCAACGATAAAAATGGAAAACGGCAGCCGGAACAGGTCGCCAGCCCCGATGTATTTGTAGTTTCCGCTGTTTAAGGTAATGATCTGGCCGTTTGTTATAAGCTGGGCAATGCCCCGGCCGGCAACCATCAGAATCAGCGTGGCGATAATGGGCTGAATGCCAATGCCGGCAACAAGAAAGCCGTTCCATAGCCCCAGCAGCAGCGACAGGCCAAGCGCCATAATTACAGCCATGGCCACCAGTCCCAAGCTATTCTGGTCCGTGCCTTTGCTGATGGTCATGCAGGCCATCGCCCCTGTAATAGCGACAATGGAGCCAACTGACAGGTCAATGCCTTTTGTTGCAATAACAAGCGTCATGCCAATCGCAACCAGCATAAGCGGCGCTCCAAAGTTTAAAATGTCGATCAAGCTGCCGTACAAACGGCCATCCCTGATTTTGATTGAAAAAAACGACGGATCGTACAGCAAATTAAACAGCAGCAGCAAAGCCAGCAGAGTGACCGGCCAAAACAGATGATGCTTCATCCTTCTCCCCCTCCGGCAATCGCCTTCATAACGGATTGCTCGCTCATCTCATCGCCCTGCAGCTCCTTAACCTTCCTCCGGTCGCGCAGCACAACAATACGGTCGCTAACCCGCAGTACTTCCTCAAGCTCCGATGAAATAAATAATACGGACACGCCCTTTTGCGACAACGACATGACCAGCTTCTGAATTTCCGCCTTCGCCCCGATATCAATGCCGCGGGTTGGTTCATCCAGAATAAGCAGCTTGGGGTCTGTCAGCAGCCATCTGGCAAGCAGCACCTTCTGCTGGTTGCCGCCGCTCAAATTTTTGATCAGCTGGTCCGGATTAGGCGGATTGATGTTTAACGCCTCAATAAATTGCCCGGCTATTTCGGTCTGCCGCTTCCTTGATATGCTGCGGAACCAGCCTTGTGAGGCTTGCAGCGCAAGCACGATATTTTCGCGAATGGTCAGGTCATCAATAATGCCTTCTCCCTTACGGTCCTCGGAGCAAAAGGCGATGCCGTTGTCGATCGCTCGTCTTGGCGTCTGCGCGCTGCCTCCCCTTCCAATGACCAGAGAGCCTTGATCGGGAGCGTCGGCCCCGAACAGCAGCCTCGCCGCTTCCGTTCTGCCTGATCCCAGCAAGCCGGCAAGCCCCACGATTTCCCCCTGCCGAATGGAGAGGTCAAACGGTTCGATCGCCCCTCTTTTGCCAAGCGATTTGGCTTCCATCAAAATACCGCTTTCCTTCTTCTCAGCAGCAGCCGGCTGCTTGGGCAGCTCCTCCAGCAGCTTCAGCTCCTTTCCGATCATTTTGGAGACCAGCTCTATACGGGGCAATGCGGAAGCCGCATATTCCCCTACAAATTCTCCACCCCGGAGAATGGTTATTCGATCGGATATTTCATAGACCTGGTTAAGGAAATGCGTGACAAACAGGATAGCAAGCCCTTCGCTCTTGAGCTTGTTCATGACGTCAAACAGCTGGCGCACCTCGCCTCGGTCGAGGCTTGACGTTGGCTCGTCAAGAATAAGCACCTTAGCCGAAATGTTGAGCGCTCTCGCAATAGCAACCAATTGCTGGATGGCAATGGGATACACATGAAGCGGCTGCGTCACGTCAATTTTTAAATGCATACGTTCCTCCAGCAGCTTTGCGGCTGCGGCGTTCAGCTTCTTCCACTGAATGCGGCCAAAGCGCATTGGCTCTCTGCCGATGAATATATTTTCCGCTACGGATAAATTCGGACATAAATTCACTTCCTGATAAACCGTACTGATTCCCGCAGCTTGGGCATCCTGCGGTCCTTGAATGACGATGCGCTTCTGCTCCAGCTCCACCTCGCCGCGGTCAATGCTGTATACGCCCGTCAGCACCTTGATCAGCGTTGATTTGCCCGCTCCATTTTCCCCCATTAATGCATGGACCTCGCCGGGAAATAAACGGAATTGTACGTCCGACAACGCTTTAACGCCCGGAAATTGCTTGTGAATATGCCTCATCTGCAGAATCGGCCGGCGTTCTTCCATCGGAATGCTCCTCTCTATTTGCAACAAAGCCGTCCCGGCATAACGCCGGGATACGGCTTCCTTTCCCTTCCGGCAAGCCGGCTGTTCAGGGTTAATATTTGCGGTTCGGCAGCTCGCGCTTCGCGTCCTCCGATGTAAATACGCCTTCCTCAGTCACAATCCGCTTTTCAATCTCTTTTCCATCGACCACGGCTTGAACAGCCTCCATCAGCTGAGGACCAAGAAGCGGATTACATTCCACGATAAAGTTGATTTTCCCTTCGCTTGCGGCAATAAAGCCGTCTTTGACGCCGTCAACCGAAATGATGATAATGTCCTCTCCAGGCTTGAGGCCAGCTGCCTCGATTGCCTGGATTGCGCCAAGCGCCATATCGTCATTATGGGCATACAACACATCGATGTCCGGATTTGCCTTCAGAAACGCCTGCATAACCTCTTTGCCCTTGGCGCGCGTAAAATCTCCCGTTTGCGATGCAATAACCTTCAATTTGGGGTTGGAGGAAATAATTTCGTCAAAGCCCGATTTGCGATCGTTCGCCGGAGCGGAGCCTGTTGTGCCCTGCAGCTCCACAATGTTGACATCCTCTGTTGCGTCCTTGAACTGCTCGACGAGCCAGGTTCCGGCGCGGCGGCCCTCCTCAACAAAGTCGGAGCCGATAAACGTTTCATACAGCGACGTATCCGTGGAATCAACGGCGCGGTCCGTCAGAATGACCGGAATGCCGGCATCCTTTGCTTCCTTGAGCACCGTGTCCCAGCCCGATTCAACTACCGGGGAAAAGGCGATAACATCTACCTTTTGCTGAATAAAGGTACGAATGGCTTTAATCTGGTTTTCCTGCTTTTGCTGCGCGTCGGAAAACTTCAGGTCGTAGCCGGCTTCCTTCGCCGAATCCTGAATCGACTGCGTATTGGCTGTGCGCCAGCCGCTTTCCGCGCCGACCTGAGAAAAACCAAGCGTTATTTTTTTGCCCTCCGGCGCTTTTGTCGTTTCTGTCGTTGACGAGCTGGAGGCTCCGCCCCCATTGCTGGCTGGAGGATTTGCCCCGCTGTTCCCCGAGCAAGCGGCGGAAAACAGCATAACCGCCAATGCCACAAGGGCAAGCCCTTTCCTTTTTACAGCCTTCATATCCTTCATACCTCCCCTGTAATAACCAACTCCATTGGTTTGAACCCATTATAAAACGCTTACATTGGAGTCTTATACGGAGTTTGATGCGTAATCCTTGTAAATTTTTATGCATTTTTGGGCATCCAGACGTTGTTTGTTTTCTTTTTTGTTCGTTTCGTGTATTTTCTTGCGATTGTTTACGCTTCCATATCCTTAAATCCTGGATTTTGGTATAGTAAACCTATGAAGCTCATACATTGGATTGCCTCCAGCCTTCGGGCAAAGCTGCTTACGATGTTTATCATGCTCACCTGCGTGCCGCTGATTATCGTAGGCCTGGTTTCCTATCAGAAATCCTTTAATACGGTGTTTGGCAATAGCAAGGCGTCCTCCATGCTTGTAGGCGAGCAGCTTGCGCGCGATATCGACCTGCTCTTCGAGGATACCGGCAAGCTGCTGGAGCTTGGCAATGATCCCCGCGTCCTTCACTTCCTGCTCTCGCAAAGCGATACCTATTCCGATGCAAAAGACATTCTGAAAACAATGGACTCCTATCTGGATACCTACAGCGACGAAAGCGTCCTCAACATCTCCATTATCAATTTGTACGGAAGAGGAATCAGTGATCGGCGCGGTGTTTTTCAGCTGGACAAAAATCCGCTGCGGAACCACCATTTTGCCTACTTGACCAGCCATCCCGACGACATACTGAACATTCCGCCGTCCCAATCGTCGCCGCTTGACCGGATCGACGGCTTTCAATACGAAACCTCCAACGTCATTTCCATTATGGCGACCGTCAAGCAGCGAATTACACATGAGGTTATCGGCTTTATCGTGATCGACATCGACGATTCCATCGTGGTCCGTTCCATAGACGGGACAACGCTTGGCAAAAGCGGTTTTTTCTATGTTGCGGATACCGAAGGCACGCCCATATTCACCCCGTCGGGACGTCAAGCGGATAAGCTGCCAAACGGACGGGATGTCATTTCCTTGCCGGAGCGCCATTATATTGATTCTTCGTATGGAAAACCGAAATTTATTTTTGCATCCAATTCTCCGAGGACGGGGTGGAACATTATCGGCTATGTTCCGCTGCAGGAAATCGTGCAGGAAGCCAATTCCATCCGGCAAATGATTATTGTCAGTGTCATTCTGAGCATTCTTTTCGCCATTACGCTGCATTTCTTTATTTCCGCCAGATTAACCAGACCTGTTCAATTGCTCAAAAACAAAATGCAGCTGGCCGCCTCCGGCTATCTGGAAGCCAAAGTCTCCACAACCGGCAGGGACGAAATCGCCAACTTAAGCGCCAATTTCAACATTATGCTGGGCAAAATCAAAGGGCTTCTGGACACCAGCATCAAGGAGCATGAAGCGATGAAAAAGGCGGAGCTGAGAGCGCTCCAGGCACAAATCAACCCTCATTTCCTGTACAATACGCTGGACTCCATTGTCTGGATGGCGGAGGCCGGCCGCAACAAGCAGGTCATTTTGCTTGTCGAGGCGCTCTCCAAGCTGTTTCGGATATCGCTCAGCAGAGGCCGCGACTGGATCAGCGTCGAGAAGGAGCTGGAGCATGTGCATAGCTACCTGGTCATTCAGCAAATGCGCTACCGGGATATTTTGGACTACGAAATTGATGTTGACCCTCGACTTATGCCTTTTTCCATTTTGAAAATGACGCTCCAGCCCATCGTTGAAAACGCAATCTATCACGGTATCAAAAATAAAAGGGGCAAAGGGCTTGTCCGTATCGTCGGCTATGAAACAGCGGAGAAGGAAATGCTCCTAATGGTTGAGGACAACGGCGCCGGTATGACGCCGGCTAAGCTGGAAAATCTTCGGCGCAGCCTGCTGGCGCAGCAGCTGCCGGAGGAAACCGGCAAGGAGGTTTCAGGCGGATTCGGCCTTTATAATGTGGAGCAAAGACTGCGGCTGTATTACGGCGAATCCTATGGCGTAAGGCTCGAAAGCGCTGAAGGCGCCGGAACAAAGGTTATCATCAGATTGCCAATGAGAGAGGAGCAAAACCCGTGAAAAAGGTCATGCTGGTGGATGATGAAATTCTCGTTCGAGAAACGATTCAGGAATGCATCCAGTGGGAGAAGGAAGGCTTTTTGTTCGTGGGTGATGCGCCTGACGGAGAAATTGCGCTTCAGCTGATCGAGCAGCTTCAGCCCGACATTCTTATTACGGACATTATGATGCCGTTTATGGACGGCCTTGAGCTAAGCGGCATTGTCCGCAAGCGCATGCCCCATGTCAAAATTGTTATCCTTAGCGGTCATGGCGAATTTGAATATGCCCGTACGGCGCTGCAGCTTGGCGTTGAGGAATATTGCCTGAAGCCGGTCAGCGCGGCCAGCATTCTTCAGCTGCTGCACCGCGTTGGCTCAAAAATCGACGCGGAGCGGCTCCAGCAGGAGCAAGCCCGAAAGCTGCTGCAAAGCGAAACGGAGAAAAAAACGATGACGAAGGAGAAGCTGCTTGGCGAGCTATGCTGCGGCTTTTTGACCGCCTCGGAGGCGATTCGCTGGAGCTCTTCGCTTTCTCTCGACTTGATTGCGCCTTATTACGCCGTCGTCATTTCCGATGACCGCGATTTGATGCAGAATGAAACTGCCAGGACGCTCGAACGCGATACGTCACAGCATTCGGCCAGCATGACGCTTGAACGCGATACGTCACAGCATTCGGCCAGCATGACGCTTGAACGCGATGTGTCACTGCATTCAGACAGCATGACACTTGAACGCGATGCGTCTCGATCATTGCAGGAAATGCGGCCTGCACTATCAACATTTCGCTCTACCGTTGAAGGGCTTTCCTACAAGCGCAGCCGCTCCGAGACAGTATGGATTGTTACGGGTGAATCGCGCGCGCAGCTGGACGAAACGCTTGAGCATTTCCACAAGCAGCGCAAACAGGCCAATAACACCGGGAATAAGGCGGCTGCGATCGGAATCGGAAGCATATATGACCGTCTGCAAAGCATTCATCTCTCCTATCTGGAGGCTGAGGAGGATATGCATGGACAACGTCTTTCCAGACAAAACCGCCTGGATATGAACACATCGGCTCAAGCTCTGCTTGATCCCGCCTTGTTTCTGGAACGCTCCAGGTTCATGGACTTCCTGAGGCTGGGCCAGCCGGCAGAGGTGGAAGCCTTTATTACAACCTACATGGCGGAAATAAACCGTCAAAACTGGGACAGCTCGCCGCTCGGTTATTATCTTCTTAACGATTTGACCGTTGAAGTGCTGCACGTCTCCCAGCAATCCTTCCGCATCTCGTACAAGGAGGCGCTGATAAGCCTTCAGTCCGAAATCAGCACCATCCGAACCTCGGATGAAGCTTCCGCCTACCTCGTGCGGCTTGCCAAAAAATATTGGAGCTGGCGGACCGAAGGAGCCGACAGATATAGCGAGCTGATTGACAAGGTAAAAGCCTACATCGAGGAGCATTATGACAAAGACTATATTTCGCTGCAAAGCGCCTCCGACTATGTTCAGCTCAGTCCAAGCCATCTAAGCAAGGTGTTTAGCCAGGGCACCGGACAGACGTTTATCGAGCATTTGACCCAGACCCGGATGAAAAGAGCAATGGAGCTGCTGCTGACGACCCCGGCCAAATCCTATGAGGTTGCTTTTTTGGTGGGCTATAACGATGCACATTATTTTTCCAACCTGTTCAAAAGGGTGACGGGCATGACAACCAAGCAATTCCGGAAAAATGGCGGGCTGACGCTTGAGACGAAGGGAGACGGCTATGCTCCTGCCTTCAAGCATGGGTAAGCGGCTTTTTGCACTTGTCTCTTTAATCGTGTTGTTCACAACCGCGGGCTGCATCAGCGGCTCCTCCGAGGAACATAGGCCTTCCCTTTATCCTACCGGGCCGCAGCCCCGCAGCGAGGCGCCGCTTACGTTTGGCATCCTGTATCCGATAGCGCATCCCTTCTATGAAATGATTACTCAAATGACAGAGGAAGCAGCTGCCCCTCTGGAAATCGAGCTGATCGTCAAGGCGCCGGATGAATTCAATATAGAGCAGCAAATCCGAATGATGGAGCAAATGATCAAGCAAGAAGTCGACGGCATTGCCGTCAGTCCGGTGGACGGAGATGCGCTTGCTCCCGTCATTGATCGGGCCGTGCTTGCAGGAATCCCTGTCATCTGCTTTGAGACGGATTCGCCGGACAGCAGCCGGTCGACGTATATCGGGAGCAATCATGATGAGGCCGGAATATTGGTTGGAGAGGTGTTGGATGGATTGCTCAAAGGTCGCGGGATGGTGCTGGTGGAAAGCGGTTTTCCCAAATTGCCGGCGCAGCAGCAGCGGCTTGACGGCATGCTTCAATACATCAATACCAAAACGGACATTCAGGTGCTGGATGTCCGTTTCAACAACGGAAGCGAGGATCAGGCATTAGCCGACATGGAAATCATGATTGACGGCCATCCGCATTTTGATGCGTTTGTTTCGCTCGACCTGTGGTCGCCCGCCTCCTCCATCCTTGTCTGGAAAGCCAAGGGGTTAAACAGAGATGTAATTGCCTTCGGCATGCAAAGCGACATAAAGGAGGCTATCCATAACGGACAAATTACGTCGGTTATTTCGCAAAATGAACAACGCTGGGCAACAGAAATCATATCCAGCCTTGTAAGCGCCGCACACAAAAAGCCGTTGCCGGATCACATTGATACCGGAACGGCGGTGCTGACGCGGGACACTGTGGACGCTTTCCCCGACGTAACGAGGCTCCAGAAACGGCAGAGGCGTTAACATGAAGATTTGTGTTGTGCGTGCCGCTTTGCATGAGTGGCATTTGCAATTTGTACGATTATTCGTACAAATTGCAGGCCTCGGGGCTTCGTACTGGGTGATTTGTACGATTATTCGTACAAAATGCAGGATTCGGGGCTTCACACTGGGGGCTTTGTACGATTATTCGTACAAAATGCAGGCCGCGGGGCTTCACACTGGGTGATTTGTACGATTATTCGTACAAAATGCAGGCCGCGGGGCTTCACACTGGGGGATTTGTACGATTATTCGTACAAAATGCAGGCCGCGGGGCTTCACACTGGGGGATTTGTACGATTATTCGTACAAATTGCAGACCTCGGGGCTTCACACTGGGTGCTTTGTACGATTATACGTACAAAATGCAGGCCTCGGGGCTTCGCACTGGGGGATTTGTACGATTATACGTACAAAATGCAGGCCTCGGGGCTTCGCACTGGAGGATTTGTACGATTATTCGTACAACGTTTTTTTGCCGTGAACGGCATCTTAATCGGGGTACCGTACAACTACCCTTCAAGCATTAAAAATTGAAGAGGAAATGAGACAAACGTCAGGACTCTTTCTCCCTCTTTCTCCCTCTTTATCCCTCTTTATCCCTTTTTCTCCCTCGCCTTTCCTTTCCACCGAATCGATGGCCATAACCAAGCACATGGAGCAGACAAACGTTACCCTACATGTGCGAGGGGCGCGGGACATTCCCGTTACCCCTCCACAATGTCTGCCAGAAAAAAGGTTGCAACTTCAATCATAACAGGCACTATATCTTCATGCGCGATAGCAACGTACACATCTCCCATATAATGCCGGAACGGAAATTGCGTTTCCCCGTGCCTCCACATAAAAAAGTCGCCTTCTATGCTCATCGTGCTCTCCGGACCTTTTACGGTCAGCACTTTTTCATAAGTAAAATCCGCTCTTGCTTCAAAATAAGCCTTACACTCCTCAAGCGAAATTTCCCCTCCACCCCCATTTGGTTGCATGGATCTTGTAATAACAAAACGTTGCTTCTGACTCATAAGCAGCCTCCAAAGTAAAAATTCATGATTAAGCGTTCATTATTAAGTATGGAAAGCGGATTTTTTGATCTGCCGCTACATGACGTTTTATTCTTCCATTACCTTAATGGTTTCCAGCAGCACTGTCAATAAAGGCTGCCCCGTTCCCAAGCTCCGCCATAAACCCTCTAAAGCTTTCAGCGATTTCTTTTGAATGGGTGCGATACAGGTAGTGATCCCCTTCCACTAGCACCAGCTCCGCATTTGCAGAGTCCTTTATTTGCTTCTCATGCTCGGGCACCCACTGATCTGTTGCCGGATGATTAGCCTGGACAAAAAGCAGGACGGGCAGATCAGCTGGAAGAGCTTGCGTCTGAGCCGTCAGGAAATTATCAAACATGCTTTCGGCTTCATTTAATTGAGTATTGTTGAACCTGTTTTTACGTATCAAAATGCTCAATTGCTCCTTCGTTTTTTCATCATAGGCCAGTCCGTCATAAGGATCAGCCTCCAGCTTGATCTGTAAACGCGCAAAGCCCAAATTACGGAACCATTTAACCGGCGCGGTCATTGACGAATCAATCTTCTGCTCGCTTAACGCCGGGACGCTGCTATCCAGCCCAACAAACGCACTCACTTCATCTGGATATTGATTCACGTAATCCAGACTATAGATTCCTGAAATGGAGTGACCCATCAGAATATAACGGTCAATTTGAAGACTCTGCAGCGCTTCATGAATCTCGCTTACGATATTCGCCGTGCTGCGCTCCTTATCAGTCTGATCGCTCAAACCGTAACCAAAAGGTTCTACTACCACAACCCGGTAATAAGGAGTTAATTCTCTTACGAGCGGTTTAAAATCATGATACGGCGACGGATTGCCAAAGCCGGGCAGCAGCACAATCGTTTCTTCGCCTTCACCTTGAACCGAAATATTCATCAGCTTTCCGTCTACAGATACATGCTGGCCGTAAGGCTCCATTCTTTTTTGCTCGGCATTGCTGCTAATCTTGTTTACGGTATACACAATCACAACAAATAACACAAGCAACATGACTAGCACCGTGATTATTTTAAGCAAAATGAACAATGCTTTTTTTATTTTCGAACGGCTCCGTTTTTCCTTTATTTCTAGCTGCGTCAATTTCATCTGCTCCTATCCTTATCTTTCTAATGGCTCAACAATCCATTCATTTAAGTCTAATCAGCCAAGATGTACTCTCCATGACGACAACATGAACGGAGTATGAACAAGGAAACAGGAAATGATGTGTCCAATCTTACGGACAACAATGACCTTTAAAAGGCGTTTTTAACGGATTGTTAGTTTCTTAAGGACATTGGCGTCCGTAAAACCGCATAATCCCGTCCGATTGCTCTCATTTTGATCGCTAAAGGACACGGGTGACCGTTGTTCAAGACGAATCCCCCTTTTTCAGACTCTAACGGTCATCAGTGACCGGAAAATGACAGATCAGGTTATAAAAAAACAAGCTGATTTACACATAAGCCCACGAATGAAAAAATCAAACATACCATAAAGTTTCACCAACCTTTAAACAATTCCTTAGCTGTCGGTGCAATGATATAATAGAGCAAACCTAACATTTACACACAAGGGGGAAGCAAAATGACGGTTGGAGTATTGGCCCATCTGCTCGGAAAGCAGCCTTACGATAAGCTGGCGGACAAGGTCGCGGAGCGTGGATTTAATTACGTTCAGCTTGCGCTGAGCAAAGCGATTGCAAATATTGATTTTTCCTTGGGCAAGCTTAGCCCGGGATTAGCTAATGAAATCGGAGGCGCTTTTGACAAAAAGGGGGTTGGTATTGCCGTTCTCGGCTGTTATGCCAGCTTGATTGAGCTCGACAACGAAAGCTATCGGCATAACGTGGACCGTTTCAAGGAGCATGTGCGGCATGCGCGGCATTTTGGTGCGCCAATTGTGGCGACCGAGGTTGGCGTCCCGTCAGATCCGGCTCAGCATAGGCAGCATTGGGAGCGCTTGCATCGCGCCTTGGAGGAAATTGTGGAAGAAGCCGAGCGTTGGGGCGTCACGATTGGGCTTGAGGCAGCCGATCCTCATTTGATCGGCAGCGTTGATACAATGGCGGAGACGCTGGAGCGTTTTCCTTCCTCCTGTGTTGGCGTCGTCATTGATCCATGCAATCTGCTGAATGCAAAAAACTTTGCAAGGCGCGACGCCATTATTGAGGACGCATTCCGCAAGCTGGGTCCGAGAATTGTCAGCGCACATGCCAAAGACATGAAGCTCGGCGAGGATGGCGGGTTAACAAATACGGCAGCCGGACTGGGGAATCTGAATTATCCACAATTCTGGTCCCTGCTGGAGGCGCATAAGCCGCATGGCTTCGTCACCCTTGAGGATGTGCGCGAGGAGCAGATGGAAGCCGCCTCCCGCTTCGTACGTGAAGGACGGGCCGCTGCACGATAAAAACATCCTTACAGGACTTTAGTTCTGAAATGGTACACTGCACTTCTCTTGGCGAAGAAAGCGAATCGTTGCATCGCTCTCAGCCGAATGAACTGGGTCGTTGCCGCTTCTTACGAAGCGGCTTTTTTCGGCAACCCGCTAACCTCCCTTGTTAGCCGATTGCCATTCTTTTTTTAGAATCGAATAAAAATATTGATCGCAATAGTTGCCGTTCCATAAAAATTCCTCTTTAAAAATCCCCTCTCTAGTCATATTCAGCTTTTCCATGAGCTTGATTGATTTCACATTTTTGCTATTGCACATGCCAACGATTTTTCGGGCGTTTGTTGTTTCAAACATATATTGCAGCAATAACTGAACAGCCTCATACCCGTAGCCTTTGCCCTGATAATCCGCAAGCATGCCAAAACCCAGCTCCCAGCTATGCCTATGCTCCACGTAGCTCCAGGCTTGAACGATCCCGATAGGCGATTCCAAATCAGTACTCTCGCTATCATTACTCTCTTTTGTGATGACAAAATCATAATGATACTGCGAATTCATTTGTTCCCTATATTTGCTCCTGGCAGCCTCCTTGTCCTTTTCCACAGACTCCTCATACTGCCAAACCATACTATTACATTCCAATTCGCTAACAAAGCTCAAGTTATTTTCGTCTATTTTGGAGAGACGGACTTTTTCCCCTTCAATTTTCATATCTACGACTCCTCAATTAACCCGTAATCATACTCCATTCCTATTATCCGTCAAAAGATTAAACGAAAAAACGTATAAAATGACTATACTCATTCATTACCAGAAGCTTGTAAAAATCTCAAAAAGAGGACTATTTAATCATAACTGTTCTTTACCTTTTCTTTGCGAAATTTGGCCTTTATGATTATAAATATCAGCTGTTTCACATAAAGATGATGTAAATACCGGTGAAATTGAAAGGAGCTTTTATGGCTAAAACAACTCGTGGTAAAGGCTTATGGAAAACCCCCTCCAGAGGCAGAGGAATTTGCCCGCTTTGTCTATCAACAAGAGTTAAGCTGCTTTATTCTGCAACAAACTCGGAAGGCAAACTATTAAAAGTATGCAAAAAATGTAACTCGGTCGATGCAGCCACCGCTGACAAAGCGGTGCCGACAGAGCATTTAGGCTATCGCAGAAAGCATCGCAAAGAGCTGAACCGGCAAAAGGCTGCACGCTAACTAATCCGGCAGTAAAGGGTAACTACGCCAAAAAGCCTCTTTTGCCAATATGCAAAAGGGGCTCCTTCCTTTGGTATCCTTCCTTTCAGACAGAACTACCCTCTTTCAAAGCGTCTTAAAGCCCGCATTGTCATATAAGCATTTTTCTGAAAAAGCCAGCTGGCAGCCGTTGAATTGTGCAAATCTTTCAAAGCTATTTTTCAGTGCTTTTTGCATTTGCTTGGATAACGTAACGCCATCTTCGAACCATACGTTTTTAACAACAAGCCTACCGGCTTTTCGTTCCGCAACGATTTCGGCCCGCCCGATAAATCGTTCCCCATACAATAGAGGCAGCACATAATAACCGTATTTCCGCTTGCTTTCAGGCGTATAAATCTCCCATGTATAATCGAAGCCAAACAATTCGTTAATCAGTTTTCGATCCCACATCAGGTTGTCAAGCGGGGCGATCAGCTCGCAGCGCGGTTTGGGCTTTGGGTTTTGCAAAACAGCTTCAATAAGCGGCAAATCCTCCCAACGGCAATATAGCTTATCTTTCATTTGCTCTACTGAAACAGCAGCAATACGATGCTCAGCCAGCAATTGGCGGAAAACCTCATTTCGCTGCTCCGACTTCAACCCCCAAATATTCAGCCAGGCATCCGAAGCGCGATTCCATAAAAGCCCCACGGCGCCGATACGGCGCATTACCCTCCATTTGTAATGCTGCAGCTCGTCCTCTAGCGGCTCCGGCGCATTCAGCAAATGGGGCGGTATGTACTTTTGGGCAAAATCATAATATTTGCGAGTCCCTTTTTTGTGGTGGATAATCAACTCGCCTGTTGAATACATCTGCTCCAGCACCGACCGCGATGCATTGCTACCGCCGCTCCAATGAATCGCTGATTGCCAGGTGAAATCCCCCTCCAGCTTCAGCTCATTTGAGCTTATCTCCCCGTTGCTTTGAATAGAATCCCTGACTTGGTCTGCCAAAGCCTCCATTGCGGGATAACGTTCAGCATGCTGTCGCGCGGCTTTTCGGTATCGCTCAAAATACGGCCAGTCCTCCACAGGGACAATAGCCAAATTTTTGTCGGGATAATCCACCAGTAATCGGTCC
Organism: Paenibacillus oryzae; assembly: GCF_001675045.1. Classification (GTDB taxonomy): domain Bacteria; phylum Bacillota; class Bacilli; order Paenibacillales; family Paenibacillaceae; genus Pristimantibacillus; species Pristimantibacillus oryzae. The sequence continues at coordinate 93,796 of NZ_LYPA01000046.1, read as the reverse complement.
TGATACAATAATTCATCCAGCATGCTCTTGGAAAAGCCTTTAATGCGCGATTGCAGTGTTAGCTCCGCGTTTTTGCCGCAAACATCAATGGGGTCATATTGAATACAGCCGGCCTGCCGTACAAAATCCATAACGCCTTCTTTTCCAAAAAAGCGATATTCCCCCAACAACCCATGCTTCATTAACAAAAAATGCCTCGCCTGGCTTTTCGTCAGATGGATTTCGCACGTATCATCCACGTTAATTCCCCCTTTTCACCTCAACCACTTTTTACCTCAACCACGAGGAAATCGCACAATAAACAAACAAATGTTCTCATTTAATCTTACCATTATGTGATTGTTTAAAACAATATAAATCCTGAATAATCATTGCTGGATACGGGGTTAGGATCGCTTCCCTCCACGTTGTAAAGCCGCTTCATTCTTGTAATAACTTCCAGCATGTCATTTAACCAAAGAGCGCCCTCTACTGATGGGCGCTCTTTGATACATATGGGTATGCTTCCTCACGGTCCATCTCCACCATCGAAAGCTTGGCTCCAATGGATTTGAAGCTTCCGATAACATCCTCGTATCCTCGCTCGATATGCTCGATTCCCGTTATGTTTGTGCGGCCTTCGGCTGTGAGACCCGCCATAATCAGACAGGTGCCTGCGCGAACATCCGTCGCATGAACCCACCCGCCTTGAAGAGGACGGCCTCCGGTTATAAAGGCGCTTTCCTTACGCAGCTCAATCTCCGCGCCGAGCCTGCGAAGCTGAGGCACATGAGCAAAGCGCTTGGGATAAATACGGTCGGTAACTATGCTTTTTCCCCCGGCGTTGAGAAGAAGGGCGGTCATCGGCTGCTGCAGGTCAGTAGCAAAGCCGGGGTACATGCCTGTACGAACGCGAGTGGCTCTCAGCCTGCCCGTACCGTAAGCGGTAATATGGTTTTCCCCGCATTCCACCTGCAGCCCAACCTCCTCAAGCTTGGCCAGACAGGTGCCCATATGCTCAGGAATAACATCCTTGACGGTAATCCGGCCCCCGCGAAGCCCGGCAGCCATCAGGAACGCCCCGGCAATGAGCCGATCCGGAATGATGGAATATGCGCCTCCATTCAAATAAGGAACGCCTTCAATACGAATGGAATCCGTCCCCGCTCCGAATATTCGCGCACCGAGAAGATTCAGAAAGGCCGCCGTATCCACCACTTCCGGGTCCATAGCGGCATTATGCAGCCTTGTTACCCCTTGTGCGCGCACAGCAGCCAGCATGGCATTAATGGTTGCCCCAGAGGTTATGGTGTCAAAATAAATGGTTGCGCCTCTCAGCACTGAAGCCTCTACGATATAATAATCATTGAACAGCTGAATTTCTGCTCCAAGCGCCCGAAACGCCTTCATATGCTGATCAATCGGTCTGGCGTGGAAGTCGTCTCCTCCCGGAAATCCAATCGTGACCTTGCCAAACTTGGCAAGCAACGCACCGGCAAAATAATACGATGCCCGATAGTTCGAAGCTTTGCCGGGGTCGATCGTGGCGCTATGAATCCAGCGTGGATCAATAATGACTTGTCCCTTCTCCTGTCTAAACCCCATGCCGATATCCCGGCTTATGTCTGCAATGACGCGGACATCCTCAATCGTCGGAATGCCTTCCAGCTTTACGATATCGTCCGCCAGACAAGCAGCTGCTAGAATGGCAAGAGAGCTATTCTTCGCTCCCGGTATATGAACGGTCCCGTTCAACGGGCCGGATAATTCGGTTTGAATCATTTTCAACATCATATTCCCGCCTTTGTCAGGACGATTTCAATTCAGATTCCAGCACGTAGCCGATTCCCCGCACAGCGCTGATCATAAACGTATCTTTTCCATATTTTTTTCTTAAACGATATATGAGGGCGTTTAATTCATCAAGCGTAACATTCGGAATACCGGCATCCTCCACCGCTCTTTCAGGCCAAACGCTGGATTTGATGACATCAAGCGGCACAAGCCGATTGGCATTTTCGTACAAAATGCGAATCAGCAAAAACTCTTTCTCCGACATCGCAATCCGCCGGCCATCCACTACACACTCTCTTTTTTCCCAATCAACAGAAAACGAAGTTTCTATAGCTTGCAATCGCTTAGTAATGCTAAGCGGTTCAATATCCAGCGTCTGATCCGCAAATAAATAGGAGAAGTGGAGAACCGTCATTCCTTTGGCCAGCTTAATAATATCAAAATTATTGAGCACATAAGGCTCATGCGGCTTTACCCGCTCGCCGTTAACCTCCGTACCGTGCAAGCTGCCGAGATCGTATAACACAGCTTTTTCCTGCTCCTTGCGAATGACAAAATGCTGCCGGGATATAAAAGCATTCGTAAACGCCACATCCGGCGTCAACTGATGGGATACTCGTCCAACGACCGTCTCTTTCGCATTCAGATTGACACATGTGCCTGATGGAAATGGCTCGCCGCGAATGACGTACAGACATGCAAAGTTGTCCATGGTTGTCCACTCCGTTCGTATTGCCAATCGGCCACAGATAATAGAGCTATCGCCCTGCTATAGATCGTACCCCATTGCAAGGAATAAGAAAAGCTCCGTTCGCTGACGGAGCGCTGATAATTCAATGATAGTGGATTGATAGGATTACCGCATTGGCTGAACTAAAGATCCGTTAAAATTGGCTTTATCCTTTACCACCCAGTAAACAATGGCTTCGGACCCACATGCGTAGGAAAAAGCGGCAGCACTTCCTCAGCCAATTCCTGAATCACCTCAGCAGGAGGTCGACTCGAAAAATGAATGCCAAGCGCAGCATGATTAACGCCAACCGCTCTCCATTCCTCCAATAGCTTGATCAGACCTGCTCGTCCAGTGCGTAAAATGTACCCCCCTCGAAGCGGTGTTCGCGGATGATTGACATCTTCAACAAGATCGATCCATTCGTTGGTTATATGGGGTTTGAACATGCCGGAAGGTATTTTTTCACGCCAGGCATTAATTTTATGACCAAGCATTCGGGGTCCGGCTTCGGTTGCCGTTGCTTCGGGATACGTTAGCCAGCCGTCACTATTCTTCGCAATCCAATCCAAAGACTGCCTGCTTGACCCAGTCACAATGAGCGGAATGCCGCCTGTTGCGGGCTTAGGGAGCAATTCAAGCCCATTCATTTGACCAAGAGAAGATTGAATGGCTCCTGTTCTATCCTGTATAAGCTGACGAAAAAACTCCAACGTCTCTCGGAATCGCACATCACGTTGCCCCCCGTCTATCCCATATGCCGGAAACTCGGCTGGCCGGTCGCCGGAAGCTATCCCTAATACAAGCCTGCCGCCTGACAATACATCTACAGATGCAGCGGCCTTTGCCAGGTCGATGGGATGACGAAGCGTGAAGATTGCGCTTCCCGTTGCCAGGGAGATGTTTTTGGTTCTTGCGGCAAGATAGGAAAGATAAACAAATGGATCAAATACTTGCCCGGCATCTCCAAAGCCAGGATCAAATAGAGGCACATCTCTCACCCAAACGGCTGCAAAATTTCGTTGATCAATGCTTTCCACGAGATCAGCTTGGCCCTTCAAAACATCCATGTGTCCTTTATAAAATTTAAGGGGCAAAAACAGCCCGATTGTCAATTGATCCGGGGCAAACATACGGCGGAAGCCAGGATGTTGATTGAAGCTTTCTGCCGCTTGTGGTGACGGATTTTCTATTTGTCCCGCAGCATCTATAGGTTTGTGCATTCCTTTTCCTCCTAGAAAATGGTCATCCAGTATACTGGTATCTTTTCAAATCGATTGGAGCTGGTAAAATTATAACAATAGATTGACCCTGTTTATAGTGACAACTTCCGATAAAATAATAGGGTCAGTTTTTGATGGAGAGGAGGGGATTTGCATGATTGATTTGACAGTATTGTTGGACAGAGAGTCTGGAGATCCGTTGTACTCTCAGCTTTATCACTACATTAAGGAAGACATTTTGAACGGAAAGATATCAGCCGATACTCGCCTTCCTTCTATTCGATCACTATCCAGTCATCTCCACATTAGCCGCAACACAGTGGATATGGCCTATCAGCAGTTAATAGCTGAAGGTTATGTCCAGAGCAGGCCAAGGAGTGGCTTATACGTTATGGATTTGAAGCTGGAATCCTTGCAAATGTCTCATGTCGATAATAAGGAAAGGGTGGAAAACAGTATTCAGGCTAGCTCTGCGATTCCTAGCTCTGCGATTCGTTACGATTTTCGTTATGGTGACGTAGATGCTGAACATTTCCCATTTGCTGCCTGGCGCAAACTATCCAATCAGAGCTTGCTCCAGAACCAAATGAAGCTGTTTTCTTATGGCGATCCGCTTGGGGAACCGGGTCTTCGTTTGGAAATTGCAAAATACCTGCACAGCTCCAGAGGAGTAAATTGTTCACCGGATCAAATTATAATTGGGGCCGGTATTCAGCATCTGCTCGGTGTTTTATCTGGTTTAGTTAGTGACGTGAGTCAAGGCATCTCGATGGAAAACCCGGGATATGATGGTGTTCGGACGGTTTTTCAACATAAGGGTTTAAACGTTCACTCTATTCCGTTGGAAGCAGATGGACTTCATATCCCAAAGCTTTACGAAAGCAATACCCGCATTGTCTACATTACGCCGTCTCATCAATTTCCCTATGGAATGGTTATGCCACTCGCCAAGAGAATGCAATTATTGAAATGGGCAACCGACCGGAATGGGATTATTATTGAGGACGATTACGATAGTGAATTCAGATATGTCGGCAAACCGATACCTTCCTTGCAAAGCCTGGATACCCAACAGCGGACCGTATACCTGGGAACATTTTCAAAGTGTCTTCTTCCTTCATTACGTATTGCGTATATGGTTCTGCCCCAAACCCTGCTAGAGCTGCACAGTAAACAAAACTACCGATTATATGATCAAACGGTCTCTCCCGTTCATCAGCACACCTTAGAGCTGTTTATGAGTAATGGGCATTGGGAGGCTCACATTCGCAAAATGAGGAAAGTATACCGTCAAAAGCAATTCACACTCATTTCAATGATTCAAAAGATGATGGGTGCTCAAGTGACCATTATTGGCGAGGATGCAGGGCTTCATATTTTATTGCGTGTACATAACGGAATGGATGAACAAAAGCTTATTGCTACAGCTCAGAAGGAAGGTGTTCAGGTATACCCGGTATCTCCCTTTTGGGCGTTGCCAGCTCAAGCGGAGCCATCCATGGTTCAGATTGGTTTTGGCGGATTAAGTATGGAGGATATTACCGAAGGAGTATGTGCCCTTCACAGGGCTTGGTTTGAGGCAGGTTAGATCCAAGCGGATAAAAATGTGGAGGTTTTTTAGTGGAGGTTTTTTATTTGGAGCTCCCGAGTTTGGCTCAATCGACCACTCGGGGGGCCAGATAAAGGAGCATTTCATCAAAAAATACTGGCCCGGCCGCTCCCAGCCCCTATGCCATGGAACGGCCAATATCCTATAGAACCCATTTTCTTAAACGAAGTTTTGCTTTCATGTATTCCCTCGGCGCTTTAATTGATGATTAAGCACTTCCGGTTTCATGTCCTCTCTCCTTTTTGCCTCTTACTATTAGTAATCATAATCATTGCACCCAGCATAACGGGCAGGATAGCAGCAAGCAGGAACCGCCAATCGGCTTTTAAAATGGAGATGATTGCAAACAGGATCAGAATCGCCCCTCCGACAGCAAAACCCTGCACGAGCGCCATTTTACCCGTGACTGGATCGTCGGGATCTCTTGTCATACGTGCATGCAGAAGGATTGAGGTCAACCCCCAGCTGCCTAGATGCGCAAACAGCAATATTCCCAGTGAAGGCATAGTTCCCATGGACAAATCCAATATTTCCAGCAGCATCAGTCCCAAAAGTGCCGCAAGTGTAAAATACCATGAAACCGAGCGGGCCTTGTCGGACATGTAAGTAAGCACCTCATCCCGGCCTTTGCTCCCCCCTGCTGCGTGCCTTCCGAAATACCAATACCAGCCCGCAATTCCAAAAAGCAGACCTCCGCATATACCAGCATATACCATCTAAATCTCCTCCTTTTCTTCAAATACAAATACATCCTCGATTTGCATGTGAAACGCTTTGGCGATTTTGAAAGCAAGCTCCAGCGACGGGTTGTATTTCATCGTTTCAATCGCAATAACGGATTGCCGGGATACTCCAATGATCTCTCCAAGCTGCTCCTGCGTCATGCCATTTTCGTTTCGTAATGCCCGAATATGATTTTTAATGCTAACCCCTCCAAACACAATACATACAATGAACACTTAATGTAAAGCGAGCTTTACGTAAAGTATACTTTACACCTTTTCAGCTGTCAATATTTTCTACGTCATTCCTCCACAAAAAAAGGACTTCCGAAAAGTCACGGTGAAACGAATACCTATTCAGCAGAGAGGTCCGGAGGGGAATGGGTGTCTTGAGGGCGAGTTTTTTTGTCGGCTTTTAACCCCTACAAAATAGGATCAAAATAAAGCCGGTAAAAATGTTTGAGCTTCCAAGACACCCTTTTCCTGCAGGTACCGGTTTTGCTGAATATTTATTCACCGAAATAGACTTTTCGGACAGTCCCTTCCATTTGCTATCCTTTAATGACGTGTACGAAGCATTCGTCCAACAACAAAAAGCATTTGCTTGCGGGTGAAGAAACGTGACAGATGAGAAGAGAAAAAGTTGTTTACCCCTGGAATCACATAGGGTTTATTAGCTCGGAGCGCGCGCATAGCAATCTGAACCACATTTTCCGGAGTATCCCGCTTCCCGACCGAAGCCTCCTCCGCCCCTACAACGTTAAAAAACTCCGTTTCCGTCGAACCTGGGCATAAGGCGAGAAATTGTACGCCCCGTTTTCGATTTTCCTCCCATAACGCCTCCGTAAAGGATAACACGAATGCTTTTGTAGCCCCATAAACCGCCATATGAGGAGTAGGCTGAAAGGCAGCAGTTGATGCTACGTTAATAACCACTCCGCTTTTCTTTTTCAACATACCCGGCAAAAATAAATGAGTCAGATTCACCACCGCCGCTACATTCAGCATCACTTCGTCATTCTGCCTTGGACCTGATACTTGTTCAAATAATCCATGAGTAGCAAAACCCGCATTATTAATTAAACAATCTACATCCAGTCCACGCTGAATGCATTGCTGATAGACTTCTGTAGCAGAATCATGTTGAGATAGGTCCGAAGCAATGACCTGCGCTTGGATACCGTGTTTTTGTTGCAGCTTCTCCGCTAAAGCTATCAGCTTCGCCTTTGAACGTGCAACTAAAATCAAATGGCTCCCTCTTGCTGCAAACTCATGTGCAAATGCTTCTCCTATCCCTGAAGAAGCACCTGTTATCAACGTCCATTTGTTTTTTATTGCCAGCATTGAATCACTTCTCCCTATTATTGACATATTGAAACACTGTTTCTATATGAATCATTGTATCTACGGAAATTGACGTTGTCAACAAAAGAAGTAAATCATTTTGGATAACAACCATTGATTAATTGGCATTTTACCCTTCGAAACAGTAAAATAGGCACTAGAGAATGAAGCAGGATTCAGAAAATTAATGATTTAAGGGCGTGAAATGATATGCAGCATTCATCTGATATCGCTTCCGAAAGCAATCATCAGGTTACAACCTATCCTAATGTAAAACTTCAGCATAATGAACTGTTGAGGCGCAGCATTATTGAAGCCGCAGCATCCATTATGCGGGAATCCGGCCCCGAAGCTGTAACCATCCGAAAAGTAGCTGAAAAAATGGAATGTCCCACTAAGGTCATTTATAATTTGTTCGGAAGTAAGGAAGGCCTTGCCAAAGAGCTTTTTTTGGAAGGCTGCAAATTGTTGGCTAATACATTTCGGGCTGTTCCCGAACAAGCAGAGCTCAAGCAATATCTGCTTGAACTTGGGCAGGCCTATTGGCGTTTTTCGAAGGACTATACGAGTTATTACATGGTCATGTTTGGCGGGGCTTTTAGTGAATTCAAACCGGAAGAGGAAAGCTTGCAGGCTATCGGAACCGCATTGCAGCAAGTAACCGTTATTATTTCAAACGCTATGGAGGAAGGGTTTATTAATGAAGAAGACCCCCTGCTTGTCGTTAATCTTGTTTGGGCATCGCTGCATGGTGTGATTCACCTGTACTTAGGAGGTCATATTCAAAATGAGGAAACAGCAAAGGTGTTATATGATAAAGCCTTGTTGAATGTAATCCGGACTTTTTTTAGGGACAATCGTTAAAACAGATCGGGCTCATCCATCATGGTCATATGTCCGGCTCCCGGGATAATATGTATTCCTTTACGTGGAGCCTTGATTTCTTCAAAATACTGCTGCGCGAGCAAATATGGCGCCTGCCAATCATTACCTCCCAAAATATAATAGATTGATACCTCATGCATATTCCTCTTAAAGCGATACATTTTTCCCAACGGATGCCATAGCTGCTCAAAATGAAATTGACTCCCGAGGAGACAAGGAATAAACTGTATCCCTTGTCCTATTCAGAATCGGCTGCTCTTATAGGATAATATAGAAGATATATCCACTTGAACAAAAAATGGGAGTGGTTCTTCTTGCTTCAATTAACCAGCGAGCTTTGGGGCAAGCTGACAGGCCCTTACGGGTCTGGCGAACAGGTGCCCGAACTGTTGGAGCGCTTGATGCTTGATTTCAAAAAGGAAGTTTTGGACGAGCTATTCCAGGAATACCTATATCACCAAAATACGATCTATACCGTTACTTACGCGGCAGTCCCTTATCTGGCCAAACTTGCTTTTGCATCAAAAAATAGGGAAGTACGCCATGAAATCTACGTCACTTGCGGGATCATCGAGTCGTGTCATGAAACAGCAAGCCCAGAGCCGTATCCCTCCGATTTGAGTACGCTCGCTGCAGAAGCGGGAACCGGGGTTTGCGCGGAGATATACCAATCTTACCTAAAAGCAATAACGGAGCTGGCTTCTCTGGTTCCGGAAATATCGTCGTACGCCAAGCAAGAAATAAGCAATGATAGCGAAAAAAGATATATTCTCATTGCCGACGCAGCTTATCGGGAATCCCGGAACGTGGCCAATATGTTGCTTAATTTTACGGCTGGCGATGAATATGTAGCCGTTTGCGGAGCATGCGAACAAGAGGCTTATTTATGGCCTAGCGAAGAAGACGGGCATATGCAAGCATTCGCAGAGGACCCGGTTTTCGAGCCCCTTCAGACGCCGCATGAAATCACTGCCGCTGATTTATTCGTTGAAGAGGAACATAAAATATTGGCTGAAAGAGCCGAGCAGCTGGGCGATTCCTCTTTTTTGAACCAATTGCCTTATTTGGCCGGGGAAATGAATTGTCCATCATGCGGCCTCAGAATACAGGTTTGGCCTGGTTTGCTTTCGAGCTTTGGAGGATAACAACCTGTCCGATATCGCAGCTATGACTTTAGACTTGGGAGGAATGACTTATTAGTGTTTCTATTTATTACACATGCACGAGGGAACACGTATTAACGGATAGCGAACAAGAAGCAATTTCAACCATTGTCCAACAATATAATGAGGATTTTGAAGGGAAAGACCGGGCAGAGTCTTTTACGGTGTACGAATTCGATGCGTCCAGCCAAACAGAGATATTCGCAGGTTCTACCAAGCTGACCATGACGGATCAGTTTGAGACTTTGTTAAACGACTTATTTTATTGGTTGAAGTGTTTGACCGACATACGCAGAAAAGTAGACGGTGGTGAATGGCATGTTCACCTCGATGATAGCGATGCTGTATGGGATGAGCAATTAGGCTGGACAATGCCTGAAGGCTAGGGCGTGTCTGAAAACCCGCTTGAGGTCAGACAAGCCCTATATTTTTAATGAACAGTTGTTAATGGAAAGGATGGAATTATTATGAGCGTGCTTCAACCGATTATCCAATTCTTGCAGCATTCATCCGATGAATCCGTCGTAGAGGACTTCTTCGAGCACGAGTCGTTAATCTGGATTGATTGGAGAGAAGAGGAAGGGGACATTATCCAATACTTTAACGATCAGCTGCCAGAGTCTCACCAAATCAAGTGCGAAATAACCGACATCGACAAACCACGAGGCGTCGATATCGTGTTAAGCTCGGGTGACCGTAAGCTGACGATTCCGTTCGCCGATGATCGGACTGATCGGGACAGCGCCATTCGTGCTATGCAGGAGATGATTGCTCCGCAATATCAGATCCGATGGTTTATGAGTTCTTTAGGCAGTGATACGTTAGCATTTCTATTATTGTCAACGGAGCAGTGGGTGGAACTGGAGAAGCAATTCGAGAAGGAAAAGCTGGAATTCTACTTCCAGCCGATAACGAGCGAAAGCGTTATTTTTTACCTGGACATGGATGACGTGTTCTCGCTAATTAAAGCCAGGGAAGATGCTCGCCCCTCTGAATAGCAACGACCATTCAACGAGCATTACTTGATAAATGGATTAGATAGCGCAGGATGGCTGGGGACAAGGTTTGTCCCCAGCTCGTCCCTATAAAACCCATTATAGAAAGCGCTTGCATTTCAATGTATTCTATTTTTAATTCAAGCATTGAAACCCGGTAAACATAATATATATGTTGTTGGGGCTTGTCATATTGACAATGTGGCACAATACGATGCTGACAAACCCTGGACGCACCGGTTCAAAAAAAGGAGGATTCCCATTTATGCCAAAACGATTTCGCAAAATGCTCGCTTTCCTCTGCTGCTTGGTAATGGCGGTTTCGCTAATGCCAACCAGCTATGCCGCGGACACTGACAACAACGAAATTACAGAAGCGATTGAAACACCAACCGCCATTTTTGGAACTCCCGAGCTCGGCTCAAACGATCCGCTCTGGGGCCAAACAATGGAGCATCACATCAACAAAAGCACGGTACCCACCGACCCCAGACCCCATGCCACGGGAACAGCCAGAATCCTTTGGGACCATGACTATCTGTATGCCCGCGTAGCTGTGAATGACAGCAATCTATATCAGGGAGCTGGCGGAGATCATACGTACGACAGCCTGGAGTTTTATGTCGGCGCCGGAAGCAGCGGCTCAAACCAATGGCGCGTCAGCTCGACGGGCGTATTTTCAGGGCAAGCCGCACCGGGCAGAGCTGCATGGACAGAGATTACGGAAACAGGATATATCGTGGAGATGAGAATACCCAAAGGAACCCTTAACTTGCAGGAGGGGAAGCTTACCTTTGAGGTTTACATCAATAACTCGACGGAAAAAGGCGGTGACCGCTATGAAGTCGTTTCCAGCTTCGGAGATCCAGACACCGGTTATAGCAGCTCTGCTTCATTTACAGACAGCCTGCAGCTCATTTTAGCCAATGAAGTGGATAGCAGATTTTCAATTACCGCCACTGCGGGACCGGGCGGACGAATTACGCCAAGCCCTCCTGGCGAAGTACTGAGAGTAGACAGGAACACAACCAAAGTATTTTCGTTTCTTCCCGATCACGGCAAAATTGTGGATACCGTAACGGTAGATGGCCAGACTGTAACTCTATCTGCCGGCACTTATACGTTTTCGAATATTGAGGCTGACCATACCATTCATGCAACGTTCAAAAATGATCCAAACGCGGGGATACTCCCCTTTATCGTATGGAATGACAACTTCGCCAGCGGCGAATACACGACGGCAGCCATCATTGATTTAGGGGAAGGGAAGGCGGCATCAGGCTCCGCGCTTAATCCAGGCTTGTTTACCTTGTCCGCCAGAGACACGACGCTGAACGGCGAAGCGGTGACCTTTGAAATGACGCGCAAGATCACAAGGGTATACGCCAATGACGAACCTAAGGTTCGCGGTTATCTGGGAACGATAAGCAATTCACCGGATTATCGGGAAGGGCTGGCAAGCGGCCGTTACATCGTCATTGAGGCTGAGTTTTATTCCGCAAGCGGCGGCAAAACAACGCTGGATGGAAGCAGTAACTCCACAAAGCAGGTTTACTCCATCGTGCAAAATGGAGAAATCGCATTGACAGACGGCAGTTCGCTTAGCAACGTGGTGTTTGAACAGGAAAAAGTTGTAAATCCAATTCTTGATAAATTTACAACGCCTACGGGCAATTCGGTCAATCGTGCGCTTTACCTTCACAAGGATGAAAAAGGAGAAGTAATAAAAGGCTTGCCGCTATATGTCTACACCCATGGCATGTCACGTGGCGGCACAAACGCTGCGACAGACCAAAAAGCGGCTATGAAATCAGCCAACGGCTCCGTCGCTCTGATGAAAAAAATGGAACAAAACCCTGGCAAATACGCCAGCCATATCTTGAACATTTCCTATAACGGCACCTCCACTCCCTCCACAGAAAATGTTAAAAAGGTGATAGACGACCTGGTTGCCAGCGGCGATGTAAACCCGAATCGTATATATGCGGCAGGCTTCTCATGGGGCGGCCAATATACGAACACCTTAGTTAACGCTTTCCCTGGCTTCTTTGCGGCCGCTGCACCTATGGCACCGGTAAACGGCTCGCCCAACGCAAACACCAACGACCTTCACGCAAACCTGGCTTATTGGATGTTCATAAATGCTCATAACACCGGAATATACCAGACTAACCTCGCTAACTTCATAAACACCAATATGCCAAAAATGACCAATGCAAGGGCATCGCGCTTTGAGAGCAATGAGGCTCTTACATGGCCATATAATCAATTTGATCAGCCGAATCTGAGGCCTAATCCGGCCAACACGCCTGCCCTGCCTGATTATATAGCGCACGAGGTTGAAGCGGCGGTTCTTTACAACCAGATCACTATGGGAACATGGAGCATTGCTCCAACGGCGCAGTCCTCTAATTTGCCGGATTGGAACAATGACTACACTGACGTCTTTGATTGGATGTTCGCGCAGAGAAAACCGGGTGCTCCAGCTGCTCCGGGCAGCTTCAAGGCAACGGCGGGCAACGGCCAGGTCAAATTAAGCTGGACTGCTCCGGCTGACGACGGCGGCAGTGCAATAACGGGCTACAAGGTCTGGCATGGCAACGGTACGCCGGTCACATTGGGTGCTTCGGCAACCGAATATACCTTCACGGGTCTGACTAACGGCCAAGGCTACACCTTCAAAGTGATTGCGGTAAATGCAAAGGGCGACAGCGCTGAGGTAAGTGCGGCGGCAACGCCCACGGCGCCCCCTCCTTCTGGCGTCTACATCAGCAATCCGGGCAACACCAGCAGTACAGACACCGAGACAAACGCCGGACCGTCGAATTCGACGTACACAGTGACTACACCTAAGAATAAGCCCGCGCTCACAGACAAAAACGGCAACATCACTCTGCCCGGCGGCGGCGAAATTGTGACCAAGGGCGGAACAAAGATTATAGTACCCGAAGGCACAACTATAGATGCCAATGGTAAGGCGGCCATTCCGGCAGCCAAAAATGCTAAAGTGACATTACCCGGCGGCGGCGCCACAGTGACCATTCCCGGCGGCTCGACGATAGCGGGAGACGGTACGATCACCGTAGGCAGCGGAGACGCGCATGTAGCGCTGATGAACGGCAACCATGCAGTTCTCTTCAGCGGTTCAAAGATACGGAGCGCCGGCGCAATTGTGGTAGGAGCTGGCGGCGCGAAAGTCAGCTTCGACGACGCTATGTCGCTAAACATCCGTGAAGGCACAGAGCTTGCCTTCGCTGATGACGCCCCGCTAGGTTTCCTTGTGGTAACGGGCAATCCATTCCGGGACGTCAACTTGAACGGCTGGTACTACAGCTACGTAAACTTCGCCTACACATACAGTCTATTCAACGGCACAACAACTACAACGTTCTCGCCGGATTCCTCCATGACGCGCGCGATGTTTGTGCAGGTACTGGCCAATCTTGAGAACGCAGACCTCTCAGGCAACGCGAGCTCCCGCTTTAGCGATGTGACCGACGGACAATGGTACACGGCGGCAATCGAATGGGCAGCTGAAAAAGGGATCGTCAATGGCATAAAAGCAAACCAGTTTGACCCCAATGCATCGTTGACTCGCGAGCAGTTGCTGGTGATCCTGTACAACTACATGAAGTACAAAGACTATGAGATACCTGAGGGCCAATCTGATTCCTTTGCGGACGAAAGCGAGATCAGCTCATGGGCGTTAGAGGCCATTCAAGCGCTGTCGGATATCGGTATTGTATCAGGCAAGCCGGACAATCTCTTGGCTCCCAAAGACACCGCCACCCGCGCGGAAGTAGCCGCCATCTTTGCAAGGTTTGTCGAATATCTGGCTAAGTAAAAGCGCATACAGAAAATGCGGGCCCTTCCCGTTGGACAAAATCCAGCCGGGAGGGTCCTTCTATTTCAATCTCCGGCCGGGACCTGCAGGTCTTGATTAGGACGTTACGTCACAGCTTAACATGTAAAACACAGCGCTTATGATTGTTGATATGCCGGAATTTTTCAATGAAGCTCTCCATGTGTTTATATCAACCCAGTACGAAGCAAAGGAGAAAAAGAATATGAATGGTAGGAGTGAATTAAGCGCTCGACAGCATAATAAACTGTTGATTCAAATTATGTTAGGCTTAATGCCGTTTCTCTTTTTAGGTCTGGTACTTATTGCGATTTTTAAGCGGGGTAAAATCATCCCCTATATCCTTTCGTTGTTTGTTCCCAATGAGTTGTCTTTTCTTGATTCGACCTTGCTGGGTTTAATCACGGGTACGGTTGTAGTAATTGTTTCTGTTGCCCTCATCATCAAAACAAAGACAAAGCTTCCTCAATCGGAAGGCGGGGAAATGATTCTTAACCTGATGAAAACCCCAAGCGGTATTGCGGTAAGCTCACTGGGGGGCGGATTTTTTGAAGAATTTTTCTTTAGGGGAGTATTAATAGGATTGTTTATTGGCTACAACCATTTTGTAGATGGAGTGGTGATCTGTTTAAGCACTTTTTTATTTTGGATTATTCATATTCCGCAATATAAAGGGGTTTATTTAACGTACGGATTAGTATTCATTAATGGAATGATATTTGCATTATTGTTTTATTTTACGGGTTCGTTGATTGCCCCCATCCTTGCCCATGCTGTTTATAATCTAGGCATTGGAATATACTTTATGAGAAATCACTAGCCTCCGTAACGCAAAACACGCGAAGGGCTGCGCAGGTCAAGGCAAGAGGCCTGCGCAGCCCTCTTTGTGCCGTTCAGCTGTTAGGCTTCTGGATGGACGGTTATTACCGTGGAAAAAGCCAGGTCGCAGAAGCCATCAAGAGGAAACTCGTTGACCTTCTGCTTGCGCGGCAGAAGCTTTTACATACTGAAGATATTGCAACTGGCTCTGCCTCAACTGCTCTTCGGTTACATGCGACGCATCATGAAGAGAATAAGGAGGCAGATAGTCTGCGCCAACATAACGAGCCAGCGCCTCCAAAGGCCTTAAGAGCTCTTCGATCGTGAAGCGATTGGCTCCGGAAGACTGATAAGATTCAGCCGTACCAAAAGTCGAGACGGCAGCGCCCATCTGCTTTCCTTGCAGCTTGCTTCCGTCCGGCCCATAGGCAAATCCTGCCTGAAGCACGGTATCAAACCACCCTTTTAGCAGCGGCGGGGAACTATACCAATATAGCGGAAACTGGAAGATAATACGGTCATGCTGCTCCAGCAGCAGTTGCTCATGGCCCGCATCAATATTACCGGATGGATACTGGCGATATAAGTCGTGCACGGTAATATGATCATGCCGCTGCAATTCTTTCACCCAAGCTTGGTTAATCCGTGATGAGGCCAGATCGGGATGAGCTACGATAATCAATGTTTTCATGTACATCTCTCCATTCTGCAAAATGATGTGTTTACCCCTTACATCATAGCCAATCGACTTTACAAAAGTAAGTACGCACTTTTCGGGCGAATACTTACATAATAGAAAGCACGCTGAAAAAGGCAGCCTGGCATGTTGTTCATGCGCAAGGCTGCCTTTTGGCTGTATGTTTGCCGGGAAGCTAAAGAGGTCTAACTTTCCGCGGATAATGGAACGGAGATAGAAGCTGGAGATTCAAGGGGAAGCTCTGTTCCGAACTGACTGCCCCATTGCTGTAAAAGCCGTATGGCTGGCTTTAATTGTTCGCCCAGTTCGGTTAAAGCATATTCAACCTTGGGAGGCACGACAGGGTAAACC
The DNA here is from genome assembly GCF_001675045.1 of Paenibacillus oryzae. Lineage (GTDB taxonomy): Bacteria > Bacillota > Bacilli > Paenibacillales > Paenibacillaceae > Pristimantibacillus > Pristimantibacillus oryzae. The sequence continues at coordinate 77,623 of NZ_LYPA01000046.1, read as the reverse complement.
TCGCGATGAACAATTCCTGCCTGTTCAAGCTCTCGAAGCTGCTCGGCAAGCATCTTATGATTAATTCCGCCGATGAGCTTTTTCAATTCCCCGTACCGCTTCGTACCATCCATTAATTTACATATAATGGTTGTTTTCCATTTCCCAGAGAAGAGAGAGACTGAAAGCTCGATTGGACATTGATACTTCTTCCCATTGAATTCATATTGAATAGCAGACGTTTCCATAGTGACACTTCCCTTTTGGTAAGTCTTTTTCAAAAAAGTGCGTACTTATCTATTGTAAGTATATTTTGTATGATTAGTGTTGTAAATAGAGCTTTATGGAGGTTAATGAGATGCGCAAAACGTTTTTGGTTTATTTGGTTTCTATAGCTGCGTTTTTTGGTCCATTTACACAAACCATCTATTCGCCGTTGCTGCCGGAATTAGCAAGGCGGCTTCAAGCCTCTCAAGATGCTGTCAATTTAACGATCGCCATCTATCCGATTTTTTTTGCATGTATGCAGCTCGTTTATGGCCCGTTAATGGATCGATTTGGAAGACGAAAATTATTGTTGATTGGTTTTATGTTCTATGTGTGCGCTACGATCGGCGCTGCCTTGTCTGAGACGGTCGCGCAGTTGATTTTATTTCGGGCGCTACAGGCCATGGGGGTTGCTGCCGGGTCGGTAGCAGCCATTACGATCATCGGAGATTTGTTTGAAGGGCACAAACGGGGACGTTCTATGGGGATTTATCAAATGCTGGTTGCGTTGGGGCCCGGTCTAGGGCCTGTCGTGGGCGGTATTGTGGGACAACACTACGGCGTTGATCGTTTGTTTTGGCTTCTGTTTGCATGCAGTTTAGCGTTTTGGCTGGTTTTATTTATTGGTTTGCCGGAAACCAGGACTGCCCACGCCAGCGGCGGTCAATTCCGGCTTCGGCAGATGACTGCGGTTCTGACCCACCGCATCGGACTGGCCATTGTTGTATTGGGTTCTGTTCAATATGCGGTGTTCTATACGTTGCTTGTTCTGCTTCCGAACCTTTTGGTCGATGTATACGCCCTGACGCCAAGCCGGATTGGGTGGTTGTTTCTGCCCATATCGGTCTGTATCGTCATCGGCAGCATGATTGGAGGACGTGTGCAGGAGCATGTCGAAGCCAAAAAATTGCTGCTGCTGCTAGCATCGTTTAATATGATGTCTGTACTTCTGTTCGTGATAACGGCGTCGCTCTCGGTTCCCGCGCTGGCGACAGGTTTAGCCATATTTGGTTTAAGTCTCGGCTTATCGCTGCCCGTTCAAATCACGATACTATCCAATGAAATGCCAAATCATCGGGCAACCGCAACAGGAGTCTATAATTTTTTCCGCTATGTCTGGATGACGATTGGGCCAATAGCAGGTACGTTTTTTTATCGTTTTGGCTACAAAATCGAATTTTTCGTTTTTGTTCTCATTTTTATCGCTGTCCTTTTCTTTATGTATTATCGCTTCTTCGGCAGGATGGAATTGTCAGCTTCTGATAAAAGCTATTCATAAAAGCATTTTAAAATATCAGCGCATATCCAATAATACTTAAGACCACCATGATTAATCCAAATATCAACAATCCCTTACCTATGCTTTGTTTATCTGGATCATCATTAAATGCAAAAATCCCTCCAACTATCAAACCAACTAAAGGAATAAAGAAGGTAGCGATAAAGAGCAACACAGTCGCACAGCCAAAACCATCGCCTCCCCCTTGGTTATTTTCATAATAGCTTGATGTTGTGCTCGTCATAATTTTGCTCGAATAAGGTGTGCCGCAATACCTGCACTTTGTCTCATTTGCATTAAATCTTTCGTTGCAGTGAGAGCAGATCCTTGATGACTTTGATTTTGATTTAAGATCCACTTCTTCCGTTTTTTCTGAATTCAATGTTCCAACAGGTTTTACATCTTTAATTGAACTGCTACAACCAACACATACCGTAGCGGATTCGCTATTATCTTCTCCACATTGGTTACATACCTTAACCGCCATTATCCGTCCCCCTGTAGATTTTAATCTATAATTATTCATATTTTTTGCCAAATTCAATTGTTGTATAGTTCTCACTTGAATATGACCATATGGTTCGAATTAACAAAAGTTACAACAACATGTTACTATTTTTCGTCGTTCCTGAAAAGGTTAATTTTTCTTCATATCTTTGGTTTTGAAAACCATTCGGATGACCACAGACACAAAAACCCGTTAAACACAGCAATATCCTTGTGTATAGCGGGTTATTTAAATATGGAGACTACGGGGATTGCATAAACAAATGACTTACTTATTACTTAATCGTCTTTCTGTACAATTGAAAATGTAGGTTTAATTCCAGCATAGTCCCCTGCCAGGCTTGCAAGCGGCTTCCAATCATCAATAGCAATTTTGTAGTTTCCAGCATAGGCAGCCGCGTCTATTTGAACACGTACAACTTTTCCAAGCACAAGATGATCTCCGCCTACTGGAATAATCCGATCGAGTTTAAGTTCAAATGCAATCGGCGCTTCAAGTACCGCCGGCACCTTCACAAGACCACCAGGCTGTGGGGTGACTTCCGCAAGCTCAAACTCATTTTTTTCTGGCTCGACGCTAGCAGATGAACACTGCATTGCTTCGCCAAGTGGCTCTGAAACCATATTAATTACAAACTCCCCGACCTCACGAATGTTTGTTAGCGTATCCTTTATACTCCCCTCTCGTTCATTAACGCCTGGTCCAATTGAAATCAACAACGTTGGCGGGTTTCGAGAGGCCACGGTAAAAAAACTAAATGGCGCCAAATTAAGAACACCATCCTTACTCTTTGACGAAACCCATGCAATCGGTCTTGGTACAACCGAGCCAATCATCAGCTTGTACATCTCCTGTTCACTCAAGTCGCTCGTATTAAATATGAATGCATTTTTCTTCGGCATATTTCATCTTCCTTCAGCAAAATTTGAACAAAAAAGTCATGAATGCGATAATTATATGGAGCCTTTAACCTCCATCGCTGTGCAGATAACATTAGGAAAAAAGGAAATGAGCTCAGATCATGCATTTTTGAACAACGCTTCAAGCTATGTTTTTGTAGCTATTCATCCGATACTCATCATTAGTATAAACTCGATAATTTTAAAAGATAGTATGCACTTTTTCGTTAGATACTTACCTGAAAGCGAGTGACTTCTATGACTGATCAGAGTAAAAACTCTAACGCACAAGTCCAACAAACTCCATTTGACTATACATTATCTGTAATTGGCGGGAAATGGAGAATGAAAATAATGTATCAATTAGCTGGCGAAAAAGTAATACGTTATGGAGAGTTAAAACGACAGATTCCTGCTATTACACATAAGATGTTAAGTTCTCAATTAAAGGAATTAGAGTGTTGTGGCATTGTTAACAGAGAAGAATATCATCAAATCCCTCCGAAGGTGGAATACTCTTTAACACCAAGAGGAAGGACATTGATGCCAATATTAGAGGGAATGTGCAAATGGGGGGTTGAAAATCAATCTTAAAGCGTGACCATCATGACAGGATACAATCCATTCGTGAACATAGTTAATATGTTGATCTTGATATTAAAAGCAATAAAAGTGGCTCGTAGTTAGCCACTTTTTGCTTTTTGCTTGTCTGCTATAACAAGCTTTGAAACCGTAAAGGAATAAAGTACCACAAGAAAGCGTTGGATGTAATCCTTTTAGAATATGCATCTATGACTACTCAAGATCCAAAACTTGACGAAGCCACTCAGCCGCCTGATGCGGAGCTTCCAAAGGGTATTGATGACCATAAGGGATGAAGGTTGTATCGATATGCTTGAATCGTTCCGGAATATGATGTGCTGCATCCCGGTCACCCCATTGGATTCGTACTTTTTGAGCGTTCCATAATTCAGGTTTTAGCTGGAACGACTGGGCTTTTGTTAACGCTGACATGACCATTGCGTTGGTAGAACGAATGCGGGCCGACTGCAGATCATGAATGACGTAATTCGAGTAGTGATCCAGTCGTTCGCTGTCCGCGATAAAGTCATTGGCTTTCAGCAGTGTTTTTCTGAACGCGGAGCGAGATATATGCTTAAGAATCGACCTGGTAACACCTGCATATTTATATTTGCCATGAATGGGATGCAGTACGGGCTGCAATAGCAAAAGCTGCTTGATCTGCGGTTCGATTCTTTCCATAACCTTGGCAGCGATAAGTCCGCCCAACGAATGACCAATCAAAATAACAGGGCGATTCAGCTCGTTAATCATTTCGATCACAGCCTCTACATAGCCGTCCATCAGGGAAGGATGATGATGACGCGGTGAATGACCGAATCCGGGAAGGTCCACCAGCCAAGTATTGACATCATTTAATTGTTTCGCTATTGGAACGAAGCAATCGGCCCCGCTGAATGTTCCGTGCAGAAAAATAACCGGTGTACCGTGACTCTCTTTTTCCAACGAAATCAGGTTGGATCTTCTGCGCTGCACAAACCCTTCGTGGTGCTCGGTTGAGGGGTGGCTTAAACGGAAATCAAGATCGGCGATTACGTAAGGAAGCGTGGTCGGAACAACGGATGTCCGTACCCCTTGCTTGCGCTCAAGTTCAAGCTTCGAGGAAACCGGGAAATCCGATTTCACGAGAAAATTCATCGATTCTTTGGGAATTCCCAGTGTCTTGCCAATGCCAAGCCTTAATAAAGACTTCAACAGAGGAAGCGGAATTGTGCCGAAAGGCGGCGTTACTTGCATCTCTATCGCAATTTGCCTGATCAATGAACGGATCGACGGACTGTCCTGCTTGGGGTCCAATAAATAATACGTATTGCTCGCAAGCTCCTTTGTCTGCACTAAGTTAACAATGAATGATGCAACATGATCAATGTGTACCATCGGCAGCCAGTAGTCCTTGCCTCCTGGAACGAGTGGCATAAGATTCCTTCTCACAGAATCCACCAGTATACTAAGACCGCCAATCTGCTCCGTCATTCCCATGTAAGAATGGCCGATGACGGTACTGGGATTAACCGTGGACAGCGGAATGCCTAACGGTTTTAGTGCTTTTCGTATATAGGAGTCCGCTTGAAATTTAAGCTTCTCATACGGAGGAGCTTCCTCAAGAACGGCATCCAGATTCTGATTAGCATTTTGCTCGTTATATGGACTCATATAGCCAACAACATGAATAAATTGCTTCAATCCTTTTTTCTTATGGATTTTTTCGGAAAGCTCGGCCAATTCGATGGCAGGATTAAGAAAAGCTTGCTCTGCCTCAGTCTGGCTCAACTCAATATTCATGGGACCGCCCGCATGAATGATGATATCGGAATCTTGTATTCGTTTGTAATCGTTCGCGGATAGCCCCAATTTCGGTTCCGATAAGTCTCCTATTACTGCAGTAACGTGTTGCGCCTCAAGCAATTGTAGGCGCTCGAGCGTATGTTGAAAGCGATCGAGACTTCGCACGAGTACAAATATGTCGTGTTGTTTGGATATTAACTCGGCAAGAATATGGCTACCGATATAACCCGTACCGCCAGTCAGGAATATGTTCAAATGAATCATCTGCCTTTCGAATTTTAATAGTACTTATTAGTGCTAATAGGTGTAAAAAAAATGACTTAAGTAAATAATTACTTAAGCATTGAAGCAAAAGCTTGAATAAGATTTTGAACCAGCATTGGATTGTTGGTGGCCTTGGTAAGGAATAGAGCGCCTTCGATGGAGGTGACGATCAATGCGGCTGTCTCATGAACGGGAAGATTCCGGCTTAATTCATTTTTTTCTATGCCTTCTTCCAGCAGCTTCTCAACAACTTGTAGTTGTTTATCGAAAAATCCTTTTATTTTAGCTCTCGCTTCCGAAGAGGAATGGGAAGTCTGCGTATAAAGTGTCAGGAACGGACATCCGCCAACATAATCGATTTGTTCATTATCCTCCGTGAGGATTGTAAATAATCGCTCCATTTTTGCATGAATGGACATGTCTTGCATCAAGGTACGGGATATGCGTTCTTCATAACGCGAAATCAATTGGTCAACAATGGCTAACAAAAGCTCCTCCTTGCTTTTATAGTGGTAATAAATGTTAGTTTTTGAAACCTTGCTGATGGCAACAATTTCGTCCATGCTTGTCACTTGATACCCTTTTGTTAAAAATAAGGTCGATGCGGTCTGCAGGACGATATCTTTGTTTGAAATGCTTGATTTTTTGTTTTTCATATTGCTACTATACAGTACTAAAATGGGTATGTCAAACCCTCGATGTTGTGTGGGATTGGCGTGTTTGAAAGTTTATGCGTGGTGGAGTCAAGTGGGATGAATCCTGATTATAGGCTGACGAGGCGAACTGCGGCTAAACGTATGCGCATCGGGATAGATACTTGCTAGGCAATCTCTTTCAGCGGAGCCTCTGTTTCAGTTAACAGCCACGCAGCCTTATCCATACGGATTTACGTAAGAAAGTGAATAGGACTTTCATTCATTTTGTTTTTGAACTGCATAGTCAAATACCTCGCGTTGCAATCAAGGATCTCCGCTAACATATCGAGATTGGAAGTCTTTTCCTTTTCCTCCATGCAGCATGTAAACAACGTTTATATTATGCGTAGTACCAGCCGGATAGTTGCACGACCGCGGACGGCACAGAAAAAAGACACTGGCTGGAAGTTAATATATAATGACAATGTTTTAATATCAATCAGATTTTCTCTAAATAAAACATTTTCAACCTCTCAATCGTGTTAATAGTTATAAGCAACCTTGGAGGTGAAAGAATTCGCATGTCTATAGTGAGCAAGGATGATGAGATAGCTGCAGTTTTTGACAAATATGCAGCAATGGTATATCGAATCGCATTTATGCTTTTTAAAAATGTCGTTGAAGCCGAGGATGCTACTCAAACTGTCTTTTTCAAGCTGCTAAAATATGAAGGCAAGTTTGAGAACGATGAGCATATTAAAGCGTGGCTTATTGTTACGACAAAAAACACTTGCAAAGATGCGTTAAAGAGTTGGTGGCGTTGGTTGCAAAGAGATAACCTGAAACAGGTTGAGCAACAGGGCTACATTCAAAAATTCTCCAATAGCGATGTATGGGAGAAGGTGATGAGCTTGAGCAACAAATATAAGCTGCCCATCTATTTATACTATTATGAAGGTTATTCTACTCAGGAAATTTCCGAAATCCTTAGTCTTAATCATGCAACGGTTCGAACGCATATGCGTACAGCCCGCAACAAATTAAAAATCATGTTGGAGGAGGAAAAATTAAATGAATCGGAAAGAACTAACTTCTTTTTTCAATGAAATTACTCCAACCGACGAACAGATGCGGAATATGTATGCCAAAATAAAAACCTATAAAGAAGGAGAAGTACCTATGAAAAAAACAACTAAAAAAGTTTCCGTATTTGCGGTAGTCACAGCGGCTTTTCTCATTTTCGCTACGGCTGCGTTTGCGTCAACCTTGAATTGGAACGAACTATTAATTCAACATTTCAAGCCATCGGAAGATCAAATCAATAAAATGAATGACTCAGTAAGTACGCCGGGAGCAACTGTGACGAAAAATGGGGTTACGATAACTGTGAAACAAACGATAGCTGACTCTCAAAATTTTTACGTGCTGTATGAAATGACTGTGCCCGAATCGATTGAACTGAATGACGATATCGTGTGGGATTGGACCTCTCTTAATTTGAACCAAGCTCGCACGAATGGTTTCGGGTCACGCTCGGGAGCCATTTTGAAGCAGGATAAACATTCACGTACCGTATTATTTCATGAGCAACGAAAGGTCCATAACGGTACAGGTACAGCTACTATGCAATTTTATGATTTGACCTTGAATCAGAAGATTTTCGATAAAAAGGGGGAATTTATTGATCTAAAAGAAATTCCACTTATTGAGGGTGAATGGCAGATAACATGGGATTATAAAATTGACGATACGCAAAGCATTAAACTTGAACCTAATAAATCTGTTAGTCTAAAAGGAAGTAAAAACAAAATTACAAAAATTGAAGTATCACCACTATCCATTTTTGTTCTCATAGAGGGTACCGATATAGTGACCCGAGTAGAACCTATCGTAAAATTCAAAGACGGCAGCCAACTGAGTTTTAACTATAAGAGCCCAGGAAAAGCATTTATGTACAGTAATTCAAACGACGATCAAGGCAATCACCTCTATTACGAATTGGGTAAGATCATTAACCCTGAAGATGTGGAAAGCATTTCGATTGGGAATGTAACGATTCCGGTAACGAAGTAATTGCCACGTACAATAAAGGGATGTCCGAATCCTGATTATAGGCTGACGAAGCGAACTCGACGAGGACTTTTAGCGGTAGATTCAGACGCCGTGCTCGTTCGTTTGATGCTGTTTCTTCGCAGCATCCCAACCACTTCCTCCACGCGGACTGAACCCCGGGGTTCGCCCCCTGGGCAGGCAAACAAAAAAAACGCCACCACGTAATGTGGTGACGTTCCTTTTTGTATGGAGCCTAGAGGGATCGAACCCCTGACCTCATCGCTGCCAGTGGAGAGATGGGGTTCAGTACGTTAAGGATAGAGGGGAGGAAAGCCTTGTAGGACAAGGCTTTTTTGACTCTGATGGTTCCACATTCGAGTGCGCCGCGGCTCTCGGAAATTAAAAAGTGTGACCAAAAATGTGACCAAACCCAAATTTATTTTCCTCTGTTTTGTCTTCTTAATTTTTTTGAAGGATACTTTTTCAAAAAATGTTGCCTGATGTCTGAAGGTATCTCGTCAGGGTTATCATTTTCATAGGCATGATATACATTGTCAACATGCGGCCGAAAAACAATAAAAATTTCTTTATCATTATCATAAAAGTATAAGGCTTGGGAATTTCCTTTAGCACTATTTATAGAATTAAATAACATCTTTTTTGCTATATCTTTACTAGCACTAAAAGGAGAACCCCAACCAGATTCGGGCTCATGTTTTGGATTCATTTCATATTTTCTTTTGGAACGCATTAAGAAATCACCTAAGGATTCACTATTTTCAATGGAAACAATTTCTTTTTCTACATCTATAGCAATAATTTTTAGTAAACCGTTTGACTCGTCCCTAAGGAAACCCACCGTTATGAATGATAGCTCTTCATCATCTTCTTTAATTTTATTATATTTGTATATTGCTGATAGTAAAACTTTGATTTCGTTTTGTAATACTTCACTTAATAAATAATTATTGATATGTGGTTCGGAGTGAATATGAGTAAAACTAAAATCTGGATAGTCAATAATTCTATCTTGTATTTTCGCTAAAAACCTGTATATGACCCTTGTTACATCAGAATTTCCATCTATAGCAGGGTAGTGATTTTCTAACTCATCCTGAAATATTTTTTTGAAAATGATTTTGTTATTATTGGATTCTAGTACGTCAATGATATCCATCATTTCAAATAAAACGATCTCATATTTTTCAGGATACATTTCAACATCATTTTCTTCCCAGAGGAACATATTAGGATCAAGGACTGTAATATGATTCATATTATTTGTCACCCTTAAAATTACTCAACATAGCTATATTTTTTTTCTTACTTTGTGCTTTAACAATTGCGCGAATGTCTTTGTCTAATTGATCAAAAAAGTCTTGTGGCCAGTATTCTAAAGAACCGGAATCGGTAAGTTTTAAAACTTTATATTCTTTGTTTTCTACGAAAGTCAAATTCACTTTTTTTACATCCGAAGAGCCTTCTGCAATTCTTCTTCTTAGTCTAGTTATGAAATGATCACTGTGTGTTTCCACAATAATTTTCTTTCCCGATAGAACTAAACTATAAATAAAGTCTAATAATAGACTTTGAACGTTAGGGTGGAGGTGTATTTCAGGTTGTTCTAAGATTAGAGTACTTCTGGATGGCGAGATAAGCCCCTCAACGACAATTGGTAGAATTTGACTCACGCCAAATCCAACATGATTAATTGGAACTTTTTGCCCCAAGTCATTAAGAATTTCAATACGATACATCATCCCACTTTGAATAGGGTTTACTTTTATTCTAATTGCCATTTTAAACACAGCACAAATCCAATAATTAACTGCATTCTCAAGAGTATCTTTATCATCGTAATATTCAATCGTACCGCTCTCATAATATTTGATTTTATTAAAAACTACAGAATTAGTAGCTTTCTGTTCAAGTATATGTGCAGCGTATTCCCCCTTATTTCCAATCTTCAAAGTTGAATCATCATCATTTGTATAAAATGAACGAGGTTCGTCTCTTAGAGGTCCTAAGTACGATATTTTCGAAAAATAATTAGACATTACTTTTTCCAAAAAACTGTTTGCCAGACTTGAGAAGTATTCATCAGTATATTCAGATTCTTCATCTGAAGAAGTAGGGGTACTTTCGAATGGGAAAAATTTGTTGAATGATATATTAGCTTTCCAGCCATCATGGATTAAAAGCGAAGAATTAGAAACTACCCGCTCTTTCAAATATTGGATGTACTCATCCTTGAAAAAGAGCGCACTATTAGTTACGACACTATATTTAGATCCTCTTTCTCGGTTTAAATGTAAGAACAAAGTAAAGCCCTTTGTTTCAAACTGCCATTCTACGAAAAATTCTTGAATATATAGGTTGGAATTATTGTTTTTATACTTCACTTGAATCTCAAGCTTTTTGATTGCACCTTTGTTTATTTTTTTAAAAAAAAGCGAATTCTTCACTGCAATGGGTATATCCTCATTGAAAAAAATTAATCCCCAATATAAATTATTCTTAGATTTCCCTTCAAATATAATATCTTTATATTTTCCAAGGGAAACGTATGGTTTATTAAGTATAAGCTTTTGAGACCCCAAATTATTTTCTAATGTTTGTTTTATAACTAATAGTAGCTGAATTAAAGAACTCTTCCCTCCGCTATTCGCTCCAGAGATAATAGTCAACGGTTTTAAATCATAGTCATCGAGTTGTTCAATAGCCTTAAAATTTGCAACTGAAATCTTCAATTGTGAATTCCCCCTACACGTATTTTAAGACCTCCATATGATGAACCCAACCCATTCGTTTTAATTGTACTTCATAATCTGAATATATTGATTCATTCAAAACGATGCACAATAAATCAGTAGGCCTCGTCATAGCAACGTACGCAACTCGTATATGCTTTTCAATATACTCCTCAATTAATGGATTCTGTTCTCCAATCAAATACTTAATAATACTCTCATTTGTTTTAGAAAAATAAAAAGTTTCCATGTACAAAGTTGCAGTATGTGTTTGCCCTTTAACTCCATGAACACTGTCTAACTCAATTATTAAGTCATTATATTTGTATGTATTCTCTTTTTCTTGATTAACAGCTACTGATTTAAAGACTAGTGTTTCATTCATAAATTGATCATTAGATATATCCACTTTAAAACGGAATAATCGTTTCATGATAATAGCGATAATATATTTGAAGCTTGCTATTACAGATCCCTCTTTTTCTATTATTAAGATTATTCTTGCAAAGTATCTGTGCAGTATTCTATAAAACCTTTCATCATTTTCTCGTATATACTTTAACAAGGATAAACCTGAAAAATATCTGCCTTCATGATTCTTAATATCATTTATTCGCAAGTACTTCAAAATTGCTAAAATAAAACGATTATAATACGCCTTGGTACCTTCTTTCTCTATGACTACACTATCAAGCTTAATTAAGTAGCTCTGAAGCTCAGAGAAGTCTTTATTTATTTTGCTTCTAACCTCGGATTTTTCAAATTCAGGAAAATAACTTGTTATAGAAAGTTCTTCGGTTCTAGATTTTACCAACCCAACTGCTTTAAATATTGTATTTTCCCGCTCATTTAGCTTATGTTTAATAATTAACTTAGAATAAACCTCGAGTACATGCGATACATCGTCATTCTTATAAGTAATAATTACTGGTGGAATCAGAACACTACTCTGAGCCTCCCTACCTTGCATTCCATAAGGATTTAATGCTACAACATCAGCAACTTTTGCTATACTTTCACTCAGTCTGTTACTGTCTTTAATAAACAAAGGATCTCTGGGTACCCACGCACAACCCTTATCATCAGATTCATAAATTGTTTGTTGTGGATCACCAAAGCATTGAAAAGTTACTTTATCCTTATCAAAAGTTTTTTCTAGAACTTGCATCTGAAGTAAGCTAGAATCCTGCATTTCATCTACAAAAACAAACGAAAAACGCTCAGAGAATATAGATTGTAGCTCTTTTTGAAACTCCCTAACATACCTAAGTGCAAGTCCTTGAAGCTCATTGTAGGAACAAATGCCTTCATTTAGAAGGTTATGAATCAGATTGATATATTCTTTATAAGCCTCTGAGTCGGGGCTCTTTAAAAGAGTAGCCTTCTTGTTAAAAGCCACTCTTTTTATAGTACTATCGGTGTAATCTATTTCTAAGGAGCGCAGTAAATCTTCTTTTGCCCTATTTATGACTTTATTGTCTTTTGAATCTTTAACCTTTTTTTCAAGTCTTCCATACAGAAAACCATCTAGCTTGCTTCCTGTATATGGAGGATACAGCGTCTTATATTTTCTTACTAACCGTAATTTATAGTCTTCAGGCTCAAAAACCCTTGAAATTCTTGAAGAGTGATAGTGAACAAATGCTTGACTTGCTAAAAACTTGCTAATAAACGAATGAATTGTCCCAACAAAGTTGGGATAAGAGAGCAGATCATTGGCTTTGTCTCCTAGCCGCTCTTTAATCTCGTCAATCGCTACGTTTGTATGAGTTAAAATACATATTCCTTTATTATTTTTCAGAGGTAAATGTCTTGCTAGAATTAATAACTTAGCGAGTAATACCGTGGTTTTCCCGCTCCCTGGACAGGCAACTACGTCTCTACTTTCTATACATTTTATTACGCTGACTCTTGGAGCATCAAAGCCATTGGGGATATTTAGTACTCCAGCAGCATATTTAATGTCTTCATCTGTTACGGCTAACATGTTCATTATCCTAAGCTCCCGTCACATAATCTATAGCGTCAACTAAGTACTTTAGATAAATGTCGCTTCTGATAATTTCCAATTCCTCCGCAGTGAAGCTACGTTCATTCAAGATTTCAGAAAAGCATTGTGCCACAACAGCTTTTGAAATGTTTTTCTTCAGCACTACATTTTTAACTATGTTTGAGGCCAGCGTGAAAGAGTCGTAGGTGCTCCATCCGCTAATCTGTGTCCCAGCTTCTGTTAAATACTCACTAATTTCTTTGTGTCCTTTTACTGTTCTACCGTCTGTTAGAGCCTTATCTTGGTTGATATAATCCTTTGCCATCAGAATTGAGGCTAGAAGCTCCTTTTTCAAACAACTACAAGCTATATCAAATTCTAAAGTCCACTCATGAGAAACATAAGTTTTTATATTTCCATCACTATATTTGAGCTTTTTATCGAATATTGTAACTTGGGGTTTTCTATCAGGAATCAAGATAATATTACCAGAATCCGTGTCAATTTTTGATACTGGATCGTCACAATCGGTAACAATTGCAATTGGTAACTGCATCATCGGCTCTAACTGTCTAGCAAATATTTTTGAATATCTCAGTAAGGCAGTGCTCCCCACATTAACAACAGAAACCCCATTCTTAGCAAAAGATTTCCCTAGTTTATCGGCAAATGTCGGCAATAATAAGTTCTCTGCATCACCTTCAACGATAATAACTCCTTTAGCAAAAAACAAATTGGCTTTCGTAGAGTCTAAAAACCTTTCTAAAAACTTATGGTCTCCTTTGTGTAGTTTGGTACTTCCTTCAGCTAAAGAAAAAGCCTTTCCTTCAGTAAACAAGATTAAATTATTAAGTTTGATAACTGAAGCTAATGTTACACTATGAGTTGTTAGTAATATCTGCATCGGAGATGTGCTGCCTTCACTTAATTCTTGAAGGTAGTCTATCACCCTTATTTGGGCTTGTGGATGTAAATGGGCTTCAATCTCCTCAATCAAGGCTAGATTGATACCTTCAGTTTTTTCAATTTGTAATAGTAATAATTCAGCCGCAATGTATAGTTGATTAAGAGAACCTAGCCCTGACTTCGTAGAAACAAGTAAAAGATCAATTTTTTCTAAGATCATTTTCAAGTTAACTGCCGCTATTTCTATATTTGAACGCAATGAATTTTTATTATCAGAGAATCTTGACAAATACATATTGATTGATTTTAGAATCTTTCTTTCATCACTAGTCAGTTCGTCATAATCAAAGTAGTTCTTAATTTTCTCATTAGCCTCGCTAATAATTTCGACGAGTCTATGATCTTCACCCAATGAAAACTCAGGATGTGAATATAAAATTTGAGACAATCTTGAATTCCTTTTTGCTGCAAGTTCATTTTCTGCATCTCTTAAGGGTTTAAGATAAATAGTTCTAAGTAAATCACGCGCTTTACTATATAAAATTTGTCCTTCACTATCACTTCCTGCATGCACATCATCAATTAATATCTTTCCTTTAATATCCTTTTTAGCAGTTAGGAAAACACGAAGGCTATATTTTTTATCTGAATCAATTGTTATCCACTCTAAGAAATCCTTTGCTTGATTCACAGTAAATCCTTTAAAAATACATTCAATTTTCAGTTCATTAGAATCATAATTAAAATCTTCTTTCTCAAGTCTGGAATACTCCCGACTTTGGGTTAACAAGACAAACTTGATTGCATCGATTACTGTAGATTTTCCGGCATCATTTTCACCAATAAGGACATTAAGACCTTTATTTAAGACGAGAACCAATCCAGGCTCACCGTTAGTTCCTTGACCAAATTTTCGGAAGTTTGTAATTCTAACTTCTGAGAGATACATAGAAAAGCCCCCCCTCATTCGGACAGATCAATATAAATACTAATTCGACTGTTTCCGTCATTTTCCTTTTTTTCTAAGAAAAAATATAGGACTACTGATCTATAGAATAAGTAAAAATGAGAAAATAAATTCTATATTATATCCTTGATACTTATACAGATAGGTAGTCCTCGCGAGAGGCAATACTCGACATAAGCATATGTATCTGGTTACTAACTATCAAATTAATATATCAGGAGGTATACTTATGAACGGTCAAAGAGAAGAGTTAAAAATGTTGATTTCTAAGGTTTTGCGTGAACGTGCCGAAAGCTATCCTATCCAGCAGCTACTTGACCAGTTTCCGACTACAGCAGAGCTAATGGATGTAACCGAGCAGCAACTCATAAGCATAAAAGGAATAGGAAGGGGTAAAGCTCGTCAACTGACTGCCCTGCTAAAACTTGCAAAGAACCTGAGCCTTCCAACTTATGAGCAAACAACAATTCGTAGTCCTAGGGACGCATTTGACCTGCTTGGACCTGAACTTAGGTATGCAACTAAAGAGAATTTCACTTGCCTATTTTTAAACACAAAGAACAGGGTCATTTTCAAAGAAGTCATCTCGATTGGCTCTCTTAATGCTGCAATCGTTCATCCAAGAGAAGTATTTCGCGCCGCAATTAAGCGTTGTAGTGCCTCACTTATTTGCGCTCATAATCATCCCAGCGGTGACTCTACGCCTTCCCCTGAAGACATCGAATTAACAAAAAGACTGGTGAGTGCAGGCGAAATCATTGGTATAGAAGTGCTTGACCACTTAATTATTGGAGGGAATAACTTCATAAGTCTAAAAGAAAAAGGGGTTATATAAGAAAGAGACGAATTTAACGCTTGCAATTTTTATTCATATTGTGTTATTGTACTTTCAAATATTATTATAGATTATGATAATTGGAACGCGCATATAGTTCCACAGCCGCAAGGCCTTCAAGCTTAGCATTAGCTGTAAATAATAACTAACATTTTGACGTAGACACAGACAATTTTAAAGAAACACGAGATAATCTATTTTCTCGTACCTTCTTTGACATTGTCTTCGTGGATGCGTCTTTTTTATTGTCTGAAAGGGGGCGTTAATGCTTTAAACAACTTAATTATTATTCAATAGTCTTGAAATTGTACCTATAGATACGTTTTTAAAATCTCTATCATATTGAAGCATACATTGTAAGAATTTATCATTTTATAGAGGTGATTTGAATATGAATCTTGGAAAAAATATCGGGGAAAATATTCGGCTTTTGCGGCTCCAAAAGGGAATGAGCCAGGAACAATTAGCACTGCACTCATCAATAAACATCAGTTATCTAGGGCAAATTGAAAGGGGAGAAAAAAATAATTGTACCATAAACACACTAGAGAAAATTGCCACAGGCCTCGACTGTTCTTTTAACACTCTTTTCAGCGGTGAAACTCACTTGAACAATCGGGTAAATGAGAAGAACCCCGTCCTTACTGTACTTAATTCTGATGATTTAAAGCAAATCATAATTGATGCAATCAGAAATAATGTATCAGGAGCGCATCTCAGTTGTAAAGGTCAAACGAACAATGAAGAAAACGATAGTTAGATTCTTACGGTTGTTTCCTCGACATTCATGCAGAAAGAGGTAAATAAAATGATAAAAAAAGTAACAGCTTTTTGCGTATCAATCCTTTTACTACTTACTTTAATTCCCACCATATCTAATGCAGCCCGTGTAGAGTTTACTTATGAATTCAATGGAGAAAAGATCGGAAAAATCACTGATCCACTTAATGATTATGGCGTTTATTATTTTCCAGTGACTGAAATTCTTAAAGCAATTGATCCTAACACTAGCGAAACATATAAAGGCTACGATGGGGCATTCAATACTACTCAAATTGTATTTCAGGACTCATGTTACGAGTTTAAGTATAAAACCGAGGTCACTGTTTTTGATAAATCGTGTGAAAAAGAAAAAGACCTCATTAAAATAAGTCGCAGTTATAAACTTCTTGATGATAACAATATATTTATGCCCGCTTTTATCTTTGAAGAGATTCTAGGAGAAGGCACCACAGTCAGCCTCTATACGAACCGAATTATTATTCGAACAAAAAATCATAATGAAAAAATCGTTAGTAAAAATTTGAGTATTATACTCAAAGTAGACGATTATTGGATGTATGTGAATGATGAAATAAAACTGTTTGATCCTAAAAGTGGATCTAAACCAATTATACGACAAGGAAGAACTATGCTCCCGATTGCTCGAGTAATTGAGGAGTTTGGGGGGAGTGTTACCTGGGATGGTAGTAATAAAAAAGTAACGATTTCATTAGATACAAATTTGGTTGTACTTTGGGTTGGAAAAACAAAAGCACTTGTCAATGGTGTTGAAAAAACTCTGGACGTCGCACCTACCATAATAAGTGGTAGGACTATGACTCCACTACGTTTTGTTAGTGAAAACCTAGCCATTCAGCTTGTTTGGGACGGCGAAAATCAAGTTATTGCATTATACCAAGGGGACTTCGATTACCTACCAAAATCTTATAGCAGTTATTTTGCTTACGGAGTAAATGAAGTGCAAAATAATAATTCTCCAGAATCAGAAAATGAGGACTTAAGCATCCAGTTCAACAAAACCCAGCCACTTGATAAAAATGGCAGGTTAATCCACATTGGAGACAACATCTCAGCCGAAGGTATGTTTAGTGGTATGGTCAAGGAGGTTCAAGGCACAAAAATTCTAGTGTATTGGGATACAAAAAGCATCTTCATACCAAAAGGCGACGAGGAGTTTTGGGCACTGGTTATTGGAATTAGTTATGAAGCAAACCAATGGATCGAAGCTAATAAAGTAACAATTAAAGATTCTAGATATTAATACAACCATACGAGGAGTGACACCTTGAAGGGAATAAAATGTACTAGTTGTAACTATCGTAAGAGTGCTGGTGAGGCGCTTATTGAATCAGGATTGCGTCTTTTAAAAACTCTATTATCTTCTCCTCAAACTTCAAGCTTAGTGGGTGCCAACACAATAGCCAACTTTGTAGAAATGAAATGTCCCAAATGCGGTGAAACAGGAAGATGGGTTCGTGAAGATGAATAGCTGACAAACAAGTTTATTAAAGTGAGGAAGGGGCTTATAAGGCCCCTTCTGATTTCTAAAAAACAGTCATTTTATTATCAATCAGATTATCTACCCGTTCAGCTGGAAAATCTTCCGGCAGCATAACGGGATTGATTCCAAGCGTTCTGATTTCATTCAACTGCTTACTAAATTCTTTGCCCGCTTTTTCTATCATTTTTTTCCTGTCTGACTCCCTATTCATTGATTTTTTAAGTTCAGCCTCGTTAGCGTTAAGAACTTTACAAATAAAAAAAGCTTTTGCTTCAAAAATGCTGCCTTTATGTTCAATTAAATCAAGTAGCCGCAACAAACGTAATCTTTTCTTATTGCTTCTTACTCCTTTGCATATCAGCTCAGAACATCGTTTTTTCTTGTAGTAATCGCCAGGGCCAACAATTTTATAGTACCACGAAGAAACAAGGAATCTAATAAATTGCTCATTTAAATGCTCAGACAACTTACCGCTAATCTTTCGATATTGCACCTCCAAACGTAATGTATTTTTACCCGCCTCTATGTTACTAAATTCTTTCCTTTCCTTCTGTTCTTTCTCCAGAAGTGTTGTGTATCTGTCGTAGAAGTTAATTGTAATTTCCTTTGAATACAAATAGAAACTATTAGTTTCAGGGAAATACTTTTGAGTTTTCTCTGTGCTAAGAAAGAAATCGCTTATATTACTTTTTTTAAACAACAACATATAATTAATAATCATGTCCTGTTGGACAGTGATATCCCAAGCAACATCAATACGCATGATGTTCCATTCATTAAATAACGGAAAGCTTAGCTCGCTCATGTAGTAGTTAAATCGATCCTCAATTAGTCCAAACTCATTGGGGAAAAGCAGATGAACATAGTTGCCTGATTCTAATAAGAGTTTAGGATGAAATTGTATTTCTAAGAAGTATCCAGTATATCCTTTTCGTTCAACTTTCCTTAATCTGATTTTACGAAATCCTTGCTTGGCATAGGCATAAGTAATAAATGTATTTTTAAGATACTTGTCTTTTGATTGTTTCTCACTATCTTGTTTGTGCTTTCTTTCTGGATGAAACTTCTCACCTAAAGCTTCGTTGAGGTGCACTTTCAATTTACTGAATTCTGATTTTGAAATCGGGCAGATAATGTACATAGTGTCTATTCCAACATTGACCACGTTTAAAACCTCCTTGTATAGAAAACTGTTTTATATCTAATACACTTAGGAATCCCCATCTGTAGGAAGACATACTAGTGAAGAGGGGTAACATTATTTAAGCGTTACTTTATTTGTTTGGTTTGCATTAAAAAAACACAAGGACGGCGATTATCGCTGTCCTTGTGTTAAGTTTTTATTAATCTAATTCTGATAATTCGTCAATCCCTCTACCTGTTTGGAAGATAGTCTTTTTAAACTCCTTCAATTCTTTCTGATTTTCTTTATACTCTCGATTCTCTTGCTTTCTTCGTTCGTTTTCTTGTGCATCGAGTGCATAGTCTTCAAGTAAACTATTGAATGTTCTATTCTTATTTATCTCTATAATTGCCTCAACCAGCTTTGGAAATTTATCTGTATTGAACTGTATCGCTCGCCCATCTAGTCCTGAAACTGGTTTTGTCACTCGCCCATTTGATCTATATATCAAATTAGCTTCCCTAAATAACTTTCCTAACTTTATATCGCTAATGAACTCGGAACGATCATCATTGATCTGGATATGGTTAACTACAAGCTCATATACGGGTTGCCAGGTAAGGCTCATGGTCTTGTCAGACATATCAACAATGCCTAAGACATCACCTTGTTGCATAAATGATATGCCCTTTACTTTAACAATGATTCTCTCCTCCAAAATTAGTTCTTCAAGAGCGTTTAAAAAAACTTCTACATTGGTATCGTATGGTGAAACAACTTGCTCCAATAGTAGTTCCTCGAATAAACCTCTTGCTCTCTCACGATAAAATGCACTTTCTTCTGGTGTTATAAATCCGTTTTCTAGTCCATAAGCTAGGTAAAAATTAAATGCCACCGTTAAATGTGCGAAACTATCTTTTTGTCGACTATGTGCATCTGTAATCATTGAATAATAATTGCGATTATAATCAAAATCTCGTCTATAACTATCTATAAAGTGAGAATTCAACTTTTCACTAATCCATTTCAAATAGTCTGCAATACTTGTAGATAGAAAGGGAGTTTTTTCATAGTAGTTAAATCTTTCGACTTTTAATGGATCAAATGTAGCAACTTGCTTTTTATCAAATAGATTATCCATTTGAACACGAACAACCCGCCCTGCGGTAGATGTAATATCTGCATTAGACATTGTGATAAATTTCTCTCCTGTAAAGAGCACCATGCCTTCAGGACGCAGTGTAAAATTGGCGGCTAAGTCCCTATCCCCAATATCTCTGATCAATTTTTCGATCTTTTCATTAGTTAAATCTACTGTCCTTTTCGTTTTTGCAACACCATAGTCATCAATGATCGAAACACAGTCTCTGTTCATAACAGTCTTATTAATATCCTTTTTGAAATCATATACATGGACAAGTTTGGGATTCTCGAAGATCTGCGTAAACATTTTTGTTAAACTTGTCTTCCCCATTCCTGATCTTCCTTCAACCCAAATACTAAATTGAGGAGCTAAACCGTTTTCAATTAATGGTGATGTAATAATCGATACTAGAACAAGCGAAAAAAGCGCATGTGTCAATTTAGGCTCAAGCATGTCTAACATCTTCAAACTTTCCAAAAAAGCTTCTTTAGTCGCAATGTCCTTATCGATCTTTAACATGAAGTCTTTGTCAGCTAACTGTACATTTTTGTTCGTTGTGCCGATAGTACCACCACTATGAATGTACACCCAATCATTCTCAAAACAATGCCAACCGGATCTTTCAACATTGATAATTTCTACCATGTCCTTACTCAAAGACCTAAGAATAAAGATTTTCAGCAACTCATATCCTTTCGTCTCGTTCATGTTAAACATGCCTAAAGGAATTTCATTACGAAGCCATTTTTTTGTTGCTAGATCTTTATACTGCACCTTTATCTTGGGTAGTACTAATTTTTTCCGACCGTCAAAGATCATAGCATTGAAAACAAACATTACATTTTTACTATCATCCTCTGCCGTTGTGGTTCCAACCGGAATAAGACTGAAATTAGCTATTGGTCTAAGCTTATTATTTTTGACGATGCAAAACTCTCCGTTATCACTAATATTAAAATCTTTATCGGCATACTTATTCTTAAATTCCTTTATTAAGTCTTCGGGTGACAGCACATTAGCTTCAGCATCCAACAATAACATCTCCTACATTAAAATGTGATAGTGTGATAAATTTCAAATCATATCTATCACATTATCACATTTTTGCAGTGAATGTCATAGTTTTATTGAAATTTTGATATTCGTCATTTAACGCCTATGACTCCTAACCAACGTCATTCAATTCAATCTATTCTGTACTAAACAATATTATAATCGAACTTTTCAAAGTTCTATGTATATATTATTTCTACGAATATTCAAATTGACAAGAAAGGATGAGACTATGTTTTCACATTATGATGACATAATGTCAGTCGAAGATGTTATGGAAGCACTGAATGTAGGTCGCTCGAAATTATATGAGCTTCTTAGAAGTGGCCAAATCAAATCATGGAAAATGAAAGGCTATCGCATCCCAAAAGCGGCAGTAAAAGATTTTGTTTTCTCTCAAGCACAAATGAATCTGGAGCGCTACAGCGAGCTTCCTGATTAATAGCATGTCATTCAATAGATAAGCTGCTGCGTTGTTAGCACGGTAGCCTTGTTTGGTTTGGAAGTTAGCTACGAACTAGAAGGAACAAAACCATTGGATTCGACTTTCTTAATCAATGAAAAATAATTAGATCAGTAACAGCTTAATAACCAGCAGGGGCATTCGCTCCTGCTTATTTGTGTTTCATTAAACAATCATATTGGAGGCGTGTAACATGCAAATGAAAGTGAATAAGGATGAAAACAAAGGGACATACTGGTTCGTCGTAAGCGCTGGTAAGGACGAAAATGGAAAACGCAGACAAATTAAACGTCGAGGCTTTAAAACAGAAAAGGAAGCAATGAAAGAAATGAGGAAGATACTACAGCAAGTTGACGATCAGACCTATGTTAAAAATACGCATGTGAAGTATACAGAATTCCTACAGGGAGAATGGCTGCAAAGTAAAGAGGTAAAACTCAGAACTGTAACCTATAGAACCTATAAATCAAACGTTCTGAAACATATTGTACCCTACTTCGAAAATCAGGAAATGAGCAAGATAACCACCGTCTTAATTGAAAAGTTTTACGTATTTCTGCTTAGAGACACTGGGCTCTCTGAACGCTCCATCCAAGACATTCAAAAGATCGTGAAAAGCTCATTTAAGATGGCTCAAAGACGCAAATACATTACTTACAATCCGGCTGTTGATGCTGAGGCTCCAAAAGTTCCCCATAAGGAGATGTCCGTATGGAACCTGGAAGAAGCCGTTCGTTTCTTAAAGCTTGCAGAGAAAGATGACCTTCATGTTGCTTTCTTACTTGCTTTGACTACAGGGATGCGGCAATCAGAAATATTAGGACTACGCTGGAAGGACATTGACTTTGATGAAGGGAACTTGCGAGTTCGACAAACGTTGAGTCACGATGGAAAAGAGCTTATTCAGGCAACAAAAACAAAATCAAGTGCAAGGACAATTGCTTTAATTGATCGAACGACAGGTGATTTAAAAAAACAGCTACGAAAAATAAAGAAGCAAAGGCTTGCTGCGGGCTCATCTTATGTAGACAATGATTTGGTCATCTGCACTAAATCAGGAAAACCCCTTAATCCTCGGAATTTACTTCGCAAGTTCTACAGTTTAATCAAGAAAGCAGATGTACCACCCATCCGTTTCCACGATCTCCGGCATACAGTAGCCACACTCATGTTAGCCCGAAATATAAACCCTAAAGTTGTTAAAGAAATCCTAGGTCATTCAGACATCAGAGTAACTCTCGATACTTACTCTCATGTTTTACCTTCAGTCCATAAGCAGACCGCTTCGCAATATGGGGATATGTTATTTGGGCAATCAATTAATCAAGGCTAAATATTTGAACCCATATGCTATTTCCCCATACGTTGGAATCGGTGTACTCAATGAATTTCCTCTAAAGTAGCTCAAAAAATTCAGTACTGTGACCAAACGTGTGACCAAGATAGGATTCTTGGTCAATAAATGACATCAAAAAAACCTTGTAGCTTCGGGAAATCCCGCTGTTACAAGGTTTTTTTAGTATGGAGCCTAGGGGGATCGAACCCCTGACCTCATCGCTGCCAGCGATGCGCTCTCCCAGCTGAGCTAAGGCCCCGTAGTAATTTTCCCAACAGAAATAATATATCACGCATGACCTGACAGTGTCAACGGATTTCACAATATTTTTTACCGGATATTACATGAAGCAAAGCATGTAATTCTTCCGAAGGTTCAACAATACCCATCACATACCTCCCCATTCCCCACCATGCCAAACAGCCCTCACGCCTTACTTTGGCGCAGGGCTACGGCTATTGCCTTTGCGTAAGCACGGTTCTTGCACAAGACGCAAGTCGCGCATGCTCTTAATAAATCCTGCCAGACATTTTTGTCCGTTAGCAGCTGCTTTATGCATACTTTTGATTTGTAACGGACACGGGTGACCATCACAGCGCTTTTTGAGGTGGAAAATGAGTCAGCTGGCTTTGTAACAGCCACGAATGACCGTTAAAATTAGTTTTCAACCCATTTTCTGCGTCTAGCGGACATTGGCGTCCGGCAAATGTCGCATCCCATTGTTTATCCTTAAATCAATCGTCAGGACCCATTGTTTGACCTTAACTCAATCGTCAATCCTCATGGTTTGACCTCAAATCAAACGTAACGCCACAATCTCAAGGCCGCTTTCAACACACACGCTCCACCACAATCCGAATCAACCGAACTTACCGGTAATGTAATCCTCGGTTTGCTTGTGGGTCGGGTTGGTGAAGATTTTGCTGGTGACATCGGTTTCGACGATTTTGCCGTTCAGGAAAAAGGACGTGATGTCCGAAATCCGTGCCGCCTGCTGCATGTTGTGCGTGACGATAACTATCGTATAGGACTGCTTCAGCTCGTTGACTAGCTCCTCCACCTTCAACGTGGCAAGCGGATCAAGCGCCGATGTTGGTTCATCCATCAGGACGATTTCCGGCTCAACCGCGAGCACACGCGCGATGCACAAACGCTGCTGCTGCCCACCGGACAAGCCCAAAGCGGAGGAATGCAGACGGTCTTTAACCTCTTCCCACAACGCGGCTTGCCTCAAGCTGCGCTCAACGATCTCCGTCAATTGGCTTTTTTTCTTGATGCCATGCGCTCTTGGACCGTATGCGATATTGTCAAAAATACTCATCGGGAACGGATTCGGCTTTTGGAACACCATGCCGACCTTTTTGCGCAGCTCAACCACGTTGACGTTTTTGTCGTAGATATTTTCGCCGCCAATTCGCACCTCGCCTTTAATGCTTACGCCTTTAACGAGATCGTTCATCCGGTTAAGTGTACGCAGGAAGGTCGATTTGCCGCAGCCGGAAGGGCCGATCAGGGCTGTAATTTGTTTTTGCGAAATATCCAGATTGATGCCATGCAGAGCCTGAAAGTCGCCGTAAAACAAATCCAGTGTTTTGGCTTCAATCTGGAATTGCTGACCTGCGGACGAAGCAGCCGCCTGCGATGGGGATGTTTGTTTTACCTCGGTAATAGCCATGGGATCAGTCCCTTTCTATCGTATATAGGTTTACGAGAAGCGTTTGACTAATCTGCGGAAGAACCAGCTAGCCGTAATATTGATGACCAGGATCAGCACGATTAATACCGCTGCGGTGCCAAAGGCAACGTCCATAGCACCCGTTTCCATGGCTACCATGTACAGATGCAGCGATAACGTCCGGCTGCCGTCAAATAACGATTGCGGAATAAGAATCGTTCCGCCCAACGTAAGCAGGAATGCCGCTGTTTCCCCGACAACACGTCCGATGGAGAGGATGATGCCGGTAATGATGCCGGGCATCGCTGTTGGCAGAATCAAGCCTTTAATGGTTTGCCATTTGGTTGTGCCAAGCGCAAGACTTCCTTCGCGCAGCGAGTCCGGCACGGCCTTGAGCGCTTCCTCCGCCGTGCGGACAATGGTAGGCAGAACCATCGTAACGCCCGTAAGCGATGCAGACAGAATGGACCATCCGCCGGTGACCGGCTTCAGCAAAATAACGAAAAACGCAAAGCCGAACAATCCAAAAACGATCGAAGGAATGCCCGCCAGCGCTTCCGTTGCAAAACGGATCATGGATGTAATTTTGCCGCGCGACGTATATTCATTCAGATAGATAGCTGCGCCAACTCCGATCGGCGTAGCAATAATCATTGTAGTCAACACCAGGTATACCGTTCCGACAATCGCCGGATAGATACCGCCCTCGGAGCCCATTTTTCTAGGCTTCGTGGTCAAAAACTCCCAACTGATCATATGCAGGCCTTGGCTGACAATGTAACCGATGATGTAGATGAGAATACAAACCGTCAGCAGGCCAAGGACGCTGAGACACGTAAAGGCGATTTTTTGATTGCGGGCTACGTTGTTCATTTATTTCCTCCCCTTGCGACGAACCAGCAGCGTGGTTAATGAGTTCAGCACAATGATAAAGACGAACAGGACAATACCCGTTGCAAACAATGCCTGCTGATGCTCGGGTCCTGCATACCCCATCTCAAGCGCAATGTTGGCGGTGAGCGAGCGTGCCGGAGCAAACAATCCCGTCCAATCCAACACCGGGACAAGCGGCGTATTGCCGATAACCATAATAACGGCCATCGTTTCGCCAAGCGCTCTGCCTACGCCCAGAATAATCGCGGTAATAATACCGGATTTTGCGGCGGGAACAAGCACTTTATAAATCGTCTGCCAGTGGGACACTCCCAGAGCAAGCGAGCCTTCCTTATATTCGCGCGGTACAGCTTTAAGCGCATCAAGCGAAATGTTTATAATCGTAGGTAAAATCATAATGGCAAGAATAATACCTGCTGTCAGAACGGAATAACCCGTCTGATAGTTGGAAGGCAAATAGTCGGCGAGCGGACCGCGCTCAAGCTCTGCGATAATGCTTCGAACGGCAAACATGCCGAACAAGCCATAAACAACGGAAGGAATACCTGCCAGCAATTCAACGGCCGGCACGATAAGCTTTGCAATCCGCTTGTTTGCAATTTCAACAAGATAAACCGCAACGCCAAGCCCCATTGGAGCGCCGATCAAAATAGCGATAAGCGTAACATAAATCGTTCCAACAATCATTGGCCAGATGCCATAGACCCCACTGGAAGGATTCCAAACGGGACCGAATAACACATCGGTAATCCCGTATTTCAAAAAGATGGGCATGCCCTCCATAAAAACAAAAACACCGATTAACAACACGCTAAAAACGGCTGTAATCGCGGTAATGAACAAGAATACCTTCACGATTTTTTCTTCCAGAATCCGGTTCAACTTTATCCCCCCATGACATAACGGCCTATGGCATCTGCTTTTTATACATGGCTGGAGGATAGCCTGTTGTTGGGCTATCCTCGCCATTTTTCAACCGCAGTGCGCTCTATTCAACCGTAACGTAACCGTGATCTGCTACAACTGCTTGACCTTCCGGACTCAGCACATAGTCGATGAATGCTTGAGTAATGGCAGTTGGATCAGAGGACTCGTTCACCAGGAAGTTGAACGGTCTGGAGATTGGATACGAATGCGATTTGATGTTTTCTTCACTAGCTTCTACACCGTTAATTTTGACAGCTTTAACGGAATCGTTCAGACCGCCAAAGGAGATGTAGCCAATAGCGTTAACGTCTTGACCAACAGCTTCACGCACAGCTCCAGTGGAGTTTTGGATGATAGCTTCAGCTACGAACTCGTCTTCGCCAAGCACCAGCTCTTTGAAGGCATCGCGAGTACCGGAACCATCTTCACGGTTTACAACAACGATGTTGGAATCGCTGCCGCCAACGTCCTTCCAGTTTTTGATTTTGCCGCTGAAAATTTCTTTAACTTGCTCCGTTGTCAGGTCAGCCGCAGCGTTGTCCTTGTTAACAACAACAGCGATACCGTCGATTGCGATAACAACAGGCTTGATTCCTGTTTCTTCGGATTTCAGTGCACGGGAAGCCATGCCTACATCTGCCGTGCCGGATTGGGCAGCTTTAACGCCTGCGCCTGAACCGCCGCCAGCTACTTCAATACGAGCGTCCTTGTTGACTTCCATATAGGAAGTGCCGAGCTCTTCTGCCAAAGGCTGAACGGAAGTGGAACCAGCAAGAGTAACGGTGCCGCTCACGGACGGCTCTGGAGCTTGTGTTGCAGCTTCTGTTGGTGCGTTTGTAGCTGCATTTGTTGGAGCGTTGGTCGCGCCTTGTCCATTATTACCGCCGTTGTTTCCGCCGCCGCAGCCTGTAAGAACGAGTGCAAAAGCCATAACTGTAAGAACTGCCCCCGAATAAAGCTTCTTTCCAACTAATCTTTTCATGATTTCATTCCTCCACCTTGTTTTTGAACCCATAACGAATTATAGACCCGTTTTTTTAAGCCAATATATGCGAAGTGTTAATTCCATGTAAAATAAATTGAAATGTGTAAACAAAAAAAGCCGCCGCGGTTACATACCGCAGCAGCTCTTGTCAGCGACCTTATTTCCAGACAACATCCTCGCCATACCGTTTTCCCCAATCATACATCAGACGCAACACCGGCATCAGCGTGCTTCCGTATTCGCTCAAGGAATATTCCACCCGTGGCGGCACCTCGGCGTACACCTTGCGCTCCACCAGCAGGTCCTCCTCCAGCTCACGAAGCTGATTGGTCAGCATCTTTTGGGTGATGTGGGGAATCATCTTTTTCAGCTCGCTGAATCGCTTTGTCCCTTCAAGTCCCAGATGCCATAAAATAATCAGCTTCCACTTGCCTCCGATGACAGCAAGCGTAAGCTCCTTCTCGCAATTAATTTCCTTCAGGTTAATCCGGGCTTTTAGCTGTTGAGCCATATCGTTCATCCCCTCCCCCATCAGTATACATGGTTTATTCCAGATTGGCGTGTTTTCCGTACATATTGGCCGAATTCTGGCCCTTTAGCTCCATAAGCTTTAACACAAGCGCATCGTAAAATAGCAGCAAGCTTTGTTCGAAAAGCGTAGCCATAGGCTGAATGCTGCCCCGCTGCCCATTATGCTGCTCCTTGGTCGCACCTGGCAAAACAACCGTAACATCCGCGAATTGCCCCAGCGTCGATTCAGGCTTTATCGTAACAACAGCTACTTGAGCGCCTGCCTGCCGGGCTTTCTGCGCCATAGCCACCAGACTTCCGGTTTCCCCGGAGCCGGAGCCCAGCACTAGCCAGTCTCCTTGTCCGATACCCGGCGTTACCGTCTCGCCAATGACATGGGAGGTTACCCCCATATGCATGAGACGCATGGCAAACGCCTTGCCCATCAGGCCGGAACGTCCCGCTCCCCCGACAAACACGGAAGCCGCAGCCGACAATTTTTCTGCCAGGAGGTCTCCTGAATGCGTTCCAGCATCGGAGATAGCCACGCTGGACTGCTGCAGCTCCTCTACTATATGGTCAAAATAATTCGCCGTTGTCTTCATCGTCTCTTCTTATCGCTGAGCAATCAGCTCTTGCATTTGGGATGCCGTCTTAGCCATGTCCGCTGCGCCAGTAATGCCTCCGCCTACAATGACGAGATCAGGAGCCGCTTTGATCGCCTCAGGCAGCGTATCCAGCTTGATGCCGCCGGCAACAGCCGTTTTGGCATTTTTCACGACAGATTTGATGATCGCAAGATCCTGAAACGAGTTGATGCCTTCCGCTTGATGATCATATCCGGAGTGTACACAAATGTAGTCTACCCCAAGGGCATCGATTTCGGCCGCTCTGGCAGCGATATCCTTAACGTTGATCATATCTACCATAACTTGCTTGCCCTGACGACGGGCTTCCTCAACAGCTCCGCTAATTGTGGAATCTGCCGAAACTCCCAATACCGTAATGATATCAGCGCCAGCTTCCGATGCCTTCATCACTTCATAGCCGCCGGCATCCATCACCTTCAGATCTGCCAATACCGTCATGCTTGGAAAAGCTTCTTTAAGAGCTTTGACCGCATGCAGTCCTTCATTAATAACAATCGGAGTGCCAATCTCAACAATATCAACAAACGCCTCAACGGTCTTAACGACCTCAAGCGCTCCCGGAATATCCACCAAATCCAATGCCAATTGCAATTTCATATTGATCTCTCCCTTTGTCCTCATTAATCATGCTTAAGCGCAAAACGCTGCTCCCTCATTGTAGAGGCAGA
The DNA here is from genome assembly GCF_001675045.1 of Paenibacillus oryzae. Classification (GTDB taxonomy): domain Bacteria; phylum Bacillota; class Bacilli; order Paenibacillales; family Paenibacillaceae; genus Pristimantibacillus; species Pristimantibacillus oryzae. Next base: position 48,213 of record NZ_LYPA01000046.1, on the reverse strand, counting down.
GGATCAATACCGGAAGTACGCACTTGAAAGTGGTGTAGTTACCTGTAGGATACTATTGGACCATTGCTGGCCTGATGGACACTGAGTCGTCGCTCCCCATGATCTATGACAAAAACCCGCTGCCTTCAGTCGGCAACGGGTTTAAAAAACTATTTTGAAGCTAGACGGTGCTTATTCCCGCTCCATCCCGTTTATGGGATGCTTCAACAAGCTGTTGAGTTCCTTCATAAACATATCGATATCCTTGAATTGTCTATAGACCGAGGCAAATCGGACATAAGCCACTTCATCAACGGGATAAAGCTGCTTCATGACAATATTGCCGATTTCGCTGCTGTCCACCTCAGCCAACGCAGTCGTGCGCAGCTCCTTTTCCACCTCGGAAACAATCACTTCCAGACGCTCCACCGGAACAGGACGTTTCTCGCAGGCGCGAATTAAGCCCCGCAAAATTTTATCGCGGCTAAATTCCTCCCGGCTTCCGTCCTTTTTAATAACGATTAGCGGCGTTTCCTCAATCATCTCAAATGTGGTGAAGCGCCTGCTGCATTGCTCGCATTCTCTGCGGCGTCGTATGGACTTGTTTTCGTTGGCGGGTCTGGAGTCCAGCACCTTCGTTCCGGAGTAGTCGCAATATGGACATTTCATAAATACAAACGTCCTCCCTTTCCATAATAATTGCCAGCTGTTTCCTGACATGAACTTTGAAAATACGCACATAATAAAGTTACCAACCGCAAGGAGGTGAACATCAATGAGCTCATCCCGCAGCAGCAACCAACTGGTAGTGCCGCAAGCGACTGCCGCTTTGGATCAACTGAAATACGAGGTTGCCCAAGAACTCGGCATCGCGATTCCGCAAGACGGATATTATGGCAACTTCACGACCAGAGACGCAGGCTCCATCGGGGGTTTTATTACTCGCCGTTTGGTACAAATCGCTGAACAATCTCTGGCCGGCCAAAAATAATGATTCATTAAGTTTGTATGAATAACAGAAGCTTTGGAGAGCTTGTCCCTAAAAAGACAAGCTCTTCGAAGCATTCTTCATGTCCGATGGTTAAAAGCCGGGATACAGCTCTTTATATTTATTATAGTAATAATTGACCTTTTGTACATAACGGCGCGTTTCCCCGAAGGGGATGTCATCAGAGGTTTCCAGCTTGCCGTCCCATCTGCCCTCATCCAGCCATTTGCGCACATTGCCCGGTCCCGCGTTATAAGCAGCAACCGCAGCATATACGTTTTGATCAAATTGCTCCTTAAGCGAGCTCAAATACCAGGACCCCATCTCAATGCTGACATCCGCCCGATGCTTCAGCATCTCCTCATCCACAGACTCAAAGCCAGCCTTCTCCACAACCCAATCCGCAGTAGTAGGCATTAGCTGCATTAGCCCCAGCGCGCCTTTATGCGATTCCCGGCCTGTTTGAAAATTGGATTCCGCGCGTATAACCGCCGCCACCAGATGAGGCTCAAGCCCGTAATTGGAGGCGCTTGCTCTTATATCGTTCTGATAATGAATGGGATAAAGCCATTTGCCAACCATATCGCTTTTCAAAAAAAGAAAACCTACTATCGTCACAACAGCCAGCAGGAAAAAACGCCTTCTCCATTTCGCCCGTTTACGCTTCATAAATGTACCTGGTTCTCCATAAAAAGTTGCACTTGCTTCTCTGTTTCCTCAAGCGTACCGCTGTTGTCGATGATCCATTTGCCTCGCCGCCGCTTTTCCTCCATGTCCATCTGAAGCCCGATTCGCCGCTTGGCCTCTTCTTCGTCCATGCCGTTTCTTTTCATTAATCGGGAAAGCTGAACCTCGAATGGAACGTAGACAACAAGAACGCCTTCATACATCTCTTCTTGCTTCGTTTCAAAAAGGAGCGGAATATCCGCCACAATAAGACGTTTTGGCCGTTCTTCTTCATAAACGCGGATTTTGTCCCACATACGCTTTCGGATGGCCGGGTGCGTAATAGCCTCCAGCTGTTTAAGCTTTTCAGCATCCCGAAAAACGATTTCGCCTAACGCTTTGCGGTTTAATGCTCCGTCATCCAGCAATACAGCTTGTCCAAAGCAGGAGGCGATTGCCTCAAGCGCGGGTTCCCCCGGCTGGACAATCTCTCTTGCGACCGCATCGGCATCAACCAGTCTGGCTCCCCGCTCGATAAGCATTTCGGAAACCGTGCTTTTTCCGCTGGCGATCCCACCGGTCAATCCTATGATCATGTCCTCACCTCAGATTTTAAAAAAATGTATGTTTTAATAGCCTTAAACCGTTTGATCAGCCTTATACGTTTAATAAGCCTTACTCAGTTAAACTCGACTTAATCAGTTTAACTCGCCTTACTCAGATCAGCCTTACACGTATTTTGCCATACTAAGTTTAATCAGCCTTGATGCGGCCTCATCTTAAAACGGATCCCTGCATTATCCCATAAAATTCCACATTACCCCAGAGAATTGTCGCATTATCCCTGTTTGTTTTACTCTAACCTCTACAGCATTTTCATGATGCCCATCATGATGAGAAGTATCCCTGGCAGCACAGACAAAGCATGCCTGCTCCGTTTCGCTGAAAAGCGAAGGCCGACATAGGTGCCGCTGATCAGAAAAAAGGCGCTGGAGAGAGCAATAACGGCCGCTGTCAATAAAGCCGGCAATCCCAACAAAGCGGCCCCAAGTCCCGCCCCAAAGGCGTCAATTGACAAAGCGACGCCCAGCATCACGGCCTCCGATGAGGAAATGCTTCCCGAACGGTCCACGTCCGCCACCTGCGGCTTACGCAAAATCTGAATGACCAGCCCCAGCGTTTTCAGCTCCACCTTCATAACTTGCGTAGGCGCGGAAAAAGTCTCGACCGCCTCATCAACTGGCGGCACTCCGTTAGCAGAAGGCAAAACATCAACCATTTCCGGCAAGCCGTGAACAGGAGTTGACGCCTCAACCATTTCGGCTTCTCCGTTAGCAGGAGTTGGCTTCTTGTCAGTTTTCGGCATCCTTTTTTGGCCTTCCGCCTCGGCCGGCGTTTTCCGATCGGCGGATGTTTCCGTTCCCTCATCGTTCCCTTTGCTTAAACCGAGCTGAATTAACGCCCAGCAGCCAATGCCGATCAGAATAGCGGCTCCGATAAACTTGGCCGCCGTCTCGGACAGAAATCCGCTCAGCCAGCCACCCGCTTGCATCGACACCCAAATGACTAGTCCCGAGCAGCAGGCAATAATTAAAATGGACAAAAAAGGAATTCGGATTTTGCGCAAGCCATACGTAACGCCAACCCCAAAACCATCCAGGCTTACCGCAAACGCCAACAGAATCAAGGACAGCATATGTGCAATCAATTCCAAGCCTCCCCGCAGGGTCGAAACCATCCCGGCTCAAATCGCAATGCGCAAAAACGCGCAAAAGCCATGGACGTTCGCCCATACATCATGACTTCATCATATGCGGGAAAGTCTCGGCGGTGCACAACCGCCGTGCTTGAAGGCATGGCTATGCTTTAAGGCATGCTTCTAGTTTAGAACCTGCTGCAGCGTGGGCTCAAACCTGGTTCAGAATCTGCTGCTGGTACAGATAGTTGCTGGTCCGTGGAAAAAACGTTGGTGGTCCGTAGGAAAGCACATGAAATATGGTTTGTATGAAAATACATACAAATGAAGCAACCCTGTTATCCATATTTGACGCTTTATACGAAAAATCGTACAAAACGCCTAAAATGAACCTCGATACTGGGCGTTTTGTATGAAAAATCGTACAAGCCGTATAAAAGTAACCTCGATGCTGGACGGTTTTGTATGAAGAATCGTACAAAACACATAAAAGTAACCTCGATGTTGATTGTTTTGTATGAAAAATCGTACAAAACACATAAAAGTAACCCCGACGCTGGGCGGTTTGTATGAAAAATCGTACAAACCGCATAAAAGTAACCTCGATGCTGGGCGGTTTGTATGAAGAATCGTACAAAACATATAAAAGTAACCTCGATGTTGTATGAAGAATCGTACAAAACACATAAAAGTAACCCCGATGCTGGGCGGTTTGTATGAAAACTCGTACACGCAGCTAGCTTGTTACTTACCCTGCGACTTTGACACCTTGCTTCTTATTACCTTGCTACTCTGCTGCTTTAGCCATTTTTCTTCCAGCCTTTAGCGATTGGCAAGCCGGACAAAAATGGGTGCCCCTGCCTCCTACCAAGGTTTTGTGAATGGCGCTTCCGCAGGTTGGGCAAGGCTCGTCCTTGTGACCGTACACCAGAAGCTGGTGCTGGAACATGCCCATCTCGCCTTGTCCGTTGACGTAGGACTTGATCGAAGAACCTCCCGCATCCACCGCCTTTTGCAGCGTCGAGACGATAGCTTCGTGCAATCGGCTCCACTCCGCGCCCGTCAGGCTTTCCGGCGAGCGCTCCGGGTGAATTCGTGCCTGGAACAAGGCCTCATCCACGTATATGTTGCCAAGCCCCACGATATGCTCCTGATTCAGGAGCAGCGGCTTGATGCGGCTTTTCCGGCGCTCCAGCCGGCTTCTCAGCTCCTTAAGCGTAAAACCTTCCTCCAACGGCTCTAGTCCAAGCTTGGACAACGGCGGCTGAGTAAATTCATCGCCCGGCGCAAACAAATGCATCGTTCCAAACTGTCTGACATCCTTATATCGCAAATCGGTGCCATCCTCAAAATGAAACAGCACATGCGTATGAAGCTCTACATCTTCCTCTGATGGATATACGCCGTACCGGCCCTCCATGCGCAAATGCGAAACCAGCACCAGCCCGTCCAGCACAATGCGCAGAAACTTGCCTCTGCGCTCCACCGTTTGGATAGTGTGTCCAACAAGCGCGTCAGCAAACTGCGCTGGATCGGCCGGCTTTTGGATAATGCGCGGCAGCCGGACCGTCACGGAAGCTATTTTTTTCCCGGCTACCAGTTCAATCAACGTTCTTCTGACCGTTTCTACCTCCGGCAGTTCAGGCATCTTTTTTCACCTCTTGCAAATTTCGCTGCTGCTGCATGACTCATGCAGCAGGCGTGAGCGAATGACTCAGCATTCTTTTTTACTCAGTATTTTTTCTTACTCAGTATTTTTTCTTACTCAGCTTTCTTTCTTACTCAGCATTTTTTCTTACTCAGCATTCTTTTTTACTCAGCTTTCTTTCTTACCCTCGAGAGCTTCCTAAGCGAAAACAAGCTCCCCGTTGCTCAAACAGAAGTTACTTCGCCTCGTACCAGTTATCGCCAAAACTGACATCCGCCTTAAGCGGCACGTCCAGCTTGAGCGCTCCCTCCATCACCTCAGGCAAAAGCCCCTTCATCAGCTCAAGCTCATCCGGCGGCACCTCGAATACAAGTTCGTCATGCACCTGCAGCAGCATGCGGCTTTTCAGTCCGCGGCTTTTCAGCGCTTCATCCATTTGCACCATCGCCAGCTTGATAATATCCGCCGCAGTGCCTTGAATCGGGGTATTCATCGCCGTCCGCTCCGCGAAGGAGCGTAAATTGAAGTTAGAGGATTTGATTTCAGGCAAATAACGTCGGCGGTCCAGCAGCGTCGTCACATAGCCGTCCTTCTTCGCGCTGGTCACAATATCGTCCATATATTGGCGAACACCCTTGAACACGTTAAAATATTGCTCGATAAACGAAGCCGCATCCTTCCGGGTTATGCCCAGATTTTGAGAGAGGCCAAAGTCGCTGATCCCGTACACAATGCCGAAATTGACCGCTTTTGCGGAACGGCGCATATTGGCATCGACTTTGTCGGCCTCAACGCCAAATACGTCCATCGCTGTTTTAGTATGAATATCCATATCATGAATAAAAGCTTCCTTCAGGTTTTCATCGCCCGAAATATGGGCGAGCACCCTCAGCTCGATCTGCGAATAGTCCGCGGCCAAAATGCTCCAGCCAGGCTCCGACGGAAGAAACGCCTTGCGGATTTGCCTGCCTTCCTCCAGACGGATCGGAATGTTCTGCAGGTTTGGGAACTGGCTGGAAAGCCGGCCCGTAGCCGCAATTGTCTGGCGGTAATACGTATGCACCTTGCCCGTTTCCTCCCGTATTTCCTTCAGCAAGCCCTCCACGTAAGTGGATTGAAGCTTGGACAGCTGGCGGAAATGAAGGATAAGCGGAATAATTTCGTGATAGGGAGCCAGCTCCTCCAGCACCTCCGCGTCGGTGGAATAACCCGTTTTTGTCTTTTTGCGCGCAGGCAGGCCAAGCTTGTCAAACAGAATTTCTCCAAGCTGCTTGGGGGAATTAATGTTAAATTCAGTCCCCGCAAGGGAATAAATGCCGCTCATGATCGTGGATAACTGGGACTCCAGGCTTTTGCCCAATTCCTCCAGCACGCTGCGCTCCACCTTGATCCCTTGATGCTCCATATCGGCAAGCACCCGGGACAATGGCTGCTCCAGCTCGAAATAAAGCTTCTCCATGCCCGTTGCCTTCAGTTCCTCCGTCATTTTAGGCGCAAGCCGCAATACGGCATGAGCCTTCAGAGCCAGGTGGCGGAACAGCGTTTCTTCATCAGGAACCTTGAACTTGGCTCCTTTGCCATAAACGGCTTCGTCCGTAGGCACACCCGTAAAGCCTTGGCGTTCATTGATGGAGCTTAACGCCAGCTGGTTATCGGTGGGGTCGAGCAAATAAGCCGCCAGCTGAACATCAAAGGCCGCTCCGCCCAGCCGATGCCCCGCCCAACGCAGCGCAAGCTCCGATTTGTGCAGGTCAAAGCCGTATTTAGGCTTGGTTTCATCTCCCAGCCAAGCATTCAACCGTTCGCAAAATGCTGCCTTAAGCGCAGACGCAGGCAATACAAACACCTCGTCAGCCGTAGCGAGGGATACCCCAAGCAGCTCCGCATGATGCGGATTTTCGCCCACGGCTTCAATAAACAAGCCATGCTCGCCGCCTGACTCCAGCGCCAACATCAGCCTATCCATGCCTTCGCTGTCCTCATCTCCGCTCAGCGAAGTCACTGTCAGCTCTGCTGCCGCCGCTTGCGCCTTGGACTCGTCTGCGCCAGACTCCGCTCCCAGCTGCAGACGCTCCAGCAGCGACTTGAATTCCAGCCTGCGGAACATGTCGCCCAGCTTGGCGTCGTCGTGCCCGCTATACGTGATTTCATCTATGCTTTTTTCCAGAGGCACCTCGCGGAAAATCGTAGCCAGCTTTTTGCTCATGACGGCGTCTTCCTGGTGATTCTGGATATTTTCCTTCAGCTTGCCCTTCAGCTTGTCCAGATTGGACAATACATTTTCGACGGAGCTGTATTCGTGCAGCAGCTTCAGCGCCGTTTTTTCCCCAACGCCCGGCACGCCGGGAATATTGTCGGAGGTATCTCCCATAAGCCCCTTCAGATCAATGATCTGCCCCGGCGTCAGGCCATATTTTTCATTAATTGCATCCGGTGTATACAGTTCCACTTCACTTACGCCTTTTCGCGTAACCGCGACGGTAACGCCGCTTGAAGCCAGTTGAAGCATATCCTTGTCGCCCGTAACCACTAACGCAGGAACGCCTTGCTTGTCCGCCTCCAAAGTCAACGTGCCGATGATATCATCCGCCTCGTAGCCGTCCAGCTCAAACTGGGCGATGCCAAAAGCGGCAATCAGCTCCTTCAATACAGGGAATTGCTCCGACAGCTCCGGCGGCGTTTTTTGGCGGCCGCCCTTGTATTCCGCATATCCTTCATGCCGAAATGTAACTTTGCCCGCATCAAAAGCAACCAGCACGTGACTGGGCTTTTGCTCCTCCAGCAGCTTTAGCAGCATCGTTGTAAAGCCGAATATCGCATTAGTATGCAACCCGGCCGAATTGGTTAGCGGCGGCATTGCAAAAAAAGCGCGGTAAGCAATGCTGTTTCCGTCAATCAACATCCATTTTTTCATGAATACGGCCAGTCCTTCCCATTAAGGGTGTCAAAAAAGTCTGGTTTTTGGTTCCGGAATGGTGGAACGGACTTTTTGCACAACCACTTTAAAATTTACTTTCTAAACAACAAAATGTCATAGCTCCAGTATAACACAAAAAAGGCCTCGCCAAGCATCGTAAGCCAATGTCCAGACTTAAGCCTTTTCACTTCCCGAAAAGCGGTTACGGCAGAGGGAACGGCGCCGGTTTTCCCAGCAGATAGCCTTGAGCGTAACGCACGCCCATCCCTTTGAGCTCCGCCAGCTCCTCCTCCAGCTCGATGCCCTCCGCAATTAGGCTGGCCCCGATTTTTTTGCCCGTTTCTTGCAGGGTGTGCAATATATGAGCCTTTACCTCATCGTTGTGAATGTTCTGAATAATGGAGCGGTCAATTTTCAAATAATCCGGGCGCAGCTCCACCACCGATTGCAGCGATGAATAGCCTGCTCCCATATCATCAATGGCAATTTGATAGCCCTGGCTGCGATAATGCTCCAGCGCCTTTTTGATGGCAGGGTAATCCTGAATGGAGGTGCGCTCATTGATCTCGAACACAACCTGATGCGGGGAAATATGGTGCCTCTCCAGCAATCCGATTGTCCGGCCGGGCGAGAAGTCGGGGTCCTCCATAATTTGCGCCATCACATTAATAAACAGCTTTTGGTCGGCTCCAAGAGAAGCACAGCCGTTAATCGCCAGCTCCCGGACCACGCGGTCAAGACGGTAAGCATCGCCGATTTCTCCGGCAAAGAGAAACAGCTCAAGAGGGCCTTGAAAGCTTTCGTTGGCGGGAAAACGGGTTAAGGCCTCATACCCAAATACGCTGCCATCGTTTAAATCCACAATAGGCTGGTAATAGGGAAACAGCATGTTTCGAGCCAACATCTCTTGAAAAACATATCGTGTTCGCCCCTGCTCCGCACCGCCCTCCACATTGACCTGAAGCAGCGCTCTTTTGGCGGCTTCATATGCAAGATCGCTCCTGTAACGGCCTGTGGGATTAGACACGCAGCCAATTCCCGCCCTCCAGCTGTAGTCCGCTGCCGTATTTTTAAGCTCCAGCCGCGCATATTCGCTCCATCGCTTGGCTGCCCCGGGCGCATGCGCCGCCAGCTCCCATTCCGGGTGTTCATCTCCATCCACGGTGATCAAGGCGGAAAGAAACAAATCGCCGCCAAGCCAGCGGCTTTTGACAAGCTGAACATTTTTGTATGTAAAAAATTCAGAAAGCGCCGCTTCCGCCAACAGCCGCTTAGTCTCCGCCCTCGCTTCAAACTGCCTCATGCCATCTTGCAAGGACAGAATGGGTATCGCGTTTCGCGTCAGAGTAACGACCGCCAAATAATGCTGTTTCATGATTGTCCTCATTTCCTGCTTGGTTGTCTGCTCGTCAAATGCCCGGTTACGCAGGAGCTTCCCACTATCGCTTTCGCTTTTTTCTTCAAGCGCGCAGCGGACAACGATATATCCTCCGGCGCCAGTCCTTCTCCCCCGTTGCAGATCAGCAGGGAAAGGGAGACGGTTACGCCCTCCAGACCTACCGGCCGGCCTTGCCGGTCCTCTACAGCCAGATTTTGACCTCCGCTATAGAGCCGCCTTGCTCCTTCTTCAAATTGGGCAAGCATTTCCCCGCAAGCAAGCTCCGCCACCTCCGGCTTGGCCACCCCGATAAAATCATCGCCCCCGACATGTCCAACAAAAAAATGCTCGTCGCGGCTAAAGCATTTAACCATCAGCTCGCCCAAAAACCGGATAAGCTCGTCCCCGCGCGCAAAGCCAAAGCAATCATTAAACCACTTGAAATAATCCAGATCGGCATAAACAACCGCAAACGCCTCGCCTGCCTCCAGCCGCTGCGTCAGCTCCGCCTGAATGCCGGCATTGCCCGGCAGCCCCGTTAGCGGACTTGCTGTTCGCGCCTCCTCTGTGCGGAGCGCGGTCATGCATTCCAGCAACGCCTGAACGGTAACCGCCCCGGTTACTTTGCCCTCCTTGACCGTAACAACCATATCGTACAGCTGATCGTACTCCCGGGACATGGCAAGCTGCGCCGCCAATTCGACGGGATCGCTGTCTTCCAGAATAAGTGGCTGACCATCCATGATGACCTCCAGTGGACGATTCGCGTACAGAGAGTAGCCGAATTGGCCGGCAAGCAGCTTATGCAGCCTTTGCTTCGTCACCAAGCCGACCGGCCGCTCATTTTTTACAATAACAGCCCCATAGGCTTTAGGCTGCGAATCAAACAGCTCGGCGAGCTGAGATACCTTTGCACTGCTTTCAAAAACCGGAACAGGCACGGCAAGCTGGCCTACGTTATACCGTAAGCCATAGCCGCCCGCTTTAATCAAACCGCTGCCCCGCATAATAGGAAGCTTTGACACCTGCTGCTCCCTGAAGGATTGCTCCATGAGCTGGACAAGCTGGGAAAACAGAGCTGCCTCCGTTTCCGTCTCATCTTGAGGCTGAAGCAGGGGAGCAGAGCCTATATTGTATAAGGAATGCCCGGCGGCATCCCGGGCAGACAGGCCGCAGATGACTTCATCCAGCCATTTCTGCAGCTCCTTGGCATATTGCATGGCGACCAGACGCGCACCCGGCCCTTCACTCCCGCACCCGATATAATAAAAGCTGATCATGCCCAGGTTATGACTCCAAATAAGGCCGCTTATCCTGGTTTGCCAATCAGCAAGCACTGCTGCAAGCTCAGGCGCGGAGTTATGCAATCGCACATAAACGACAGCCACCTCGCCCGCCTTCCAGCTCTGCTCCAATTGCCGCAGTAATTCCTCATGCAAAAGCCCTACTCCTGCCTGCTTCACGGAAATCCCCTCGATTATTGGTTCAAGTCAGGACGGTTGCCCGTCACAAGATAAACGACGCTTTCTCCGATGTTTGTCGCATGATCGCCAAAACGCTCGATGTAACGGCCAACAAAGCTTAGCAATGACGCCTGCGCGATGTTGCGCGGGTTTTCCATCATAAGCAGCATCAGCTCTCTCGTAATCTGGCTGTACAGCGCATCCACCTGATCATCGTCCTTAGCCATTTTGTACGCAAGATCTACGTTTTCCTGAACAAAAGCCTGTATGGACTCATAGGTCATCTGACCGATAATTTCCGCCATGCGAGGCAAATCAATCAGCGGCTTGATCAGCGGCTGGCCTTCCAGTCTCAATACCGTTTTTGCGATGTCGACGGACAAATCGCCCATCCGCTCCAGATCGCTTGCAATGCGGAAGGAGGACAAAATACGACGCAAATCCTTAGCTACGGGCTGTTGAGTTGCAATCAGGCGCGCACCCAGCTCCATGATTCTTTCCTCCATAGCATTCAACTGGGGGTCCTTTTCAATAACGCGATTTGCGCGCTCCAAATCGACCTCTCCCAGCGCCGTCATTGATTCGGACAATGCGTTCTCCACAAAGCTGCCCATCTCAACGATCCATTGATGCAGCTGCTCCAGGCCGAGATCAAACTCTTTTCTCACACTCATCATTTTCCCGTTCCTCCCTTTTCCTCATCCTTGTATCGCCGAGCTTCGTCCGACGTATTCGAGGCTTGCCGGGCGGCTCTCCCCAGACCGTATACTACTGCGGAATTGTTAATGGCGTATACCTGAATTGTTAAGGGGGTGTAAAATGAGGGAAATTGCGTATATTTTTATTTTCCCTGATGGAGCAGCGACATCTCCCCCGCTACCTGCATGGCCTGCTTGCGGGCCTGACCGGCTTGCTCGCCGATTGCGCCGACGCTTGCGCGATTGGCCGCCGCTGCTTTGAAAATGCGATGGTAAACCTCGTTTGCCGCTTCGACATGGAAGCTGCTGGATGCCGTCTGCCTTCTTCCCTCTTCAACCTGCAAACCTGCCGCTTCGATGGATTGAACAATCGAGTTTGTCATTCCCGTAATTTGCACAGCCGATTTTTTGGTTTGTTCCGCAAGCTTCATAAACTCTCCGGCGACAACGCCGAAGCCCCGGCCGAACTCTCCCGCCCGAGCCGCCTCGATGGAGGCGTTGATGGAGAGCAAATTGCACTGCTCCGCCAGCTCCTTGATCAACTGGGACACCGTTTGTATGGAGTCCGTTTGCCGCTGCAGCTCCTTCATTCGTTCCTCTTGCAGCAAAGCGTTTTGCTCCAGACGGCGAAAAGCCTGTTGAACCTGGGTCAGCTCTTCTTTTCCTTGCAAGGTCAATTCCACCATTTGACTTGAAAGCCCATCGCCAGCTGCGGAGGACTCCTGTACCTCGCTGACCGCGTCCGCGATGCCCTGAATGAGCGCGCTTGCGGATTGTACCGCTTCGCTGCGCGATTTTTCGGCCTCCTGCTGGAGCACGGTCAACATGCCAAGCAAGTCGCCAACCGTCAATACGCCCGCATAACGGCCTCCATCCGTCAGGACGATACAGTCGTACAGGCTGTCACCCTCCCGCGACATGGCAAGCTGTATCACCTCCGAAGGGTTGGCATTCAGGCTGACCATTATCGGGTTCTGATCCACCAGTCCTAAAGCCGGCTTATTGTAAAATAGAGCGACGCTGTACCGATGAGCCAGCTTGTACGAAAAACGATGGCGCATCGCCAGGCCAGCAATGCCTCCATTATCATTTTCAAGCACGATGCATTCGCATTGCGGATGAAGCTGAAACAGGTCCAACAAATCCTTGCACAGCGATCCGGCAGGCACAACAGGAACATGTCTTGCGTAATCGGCCAGCTTTAGACGGCCGCCTTCGTTTTTGGCTTTTAATGCTGCTTCAGCGCCTTGCTCCGCTTTGTTGCGTTTTCCAGGATTTTCATACGTTGTCTTCTCATTATGTTCTGCCTTTTTGCCGCGAATCTCCGTCGTCCTGTTTTCATCGCGCGCTGCTGTCTTGTTCGGCTGGCTTATCTCGCTTCGCGTCTCCATATCGGCGCTTGCTTTAGGCCGATCTTCTATCATTGTCGCCATATCGCTTCATCCCTTTCGGAAGGTTTAAAATCCAGGACTTCCTGATGCGCCAAAGCGTTTCTGGGTAAATGTTCCTATAGGGGACTATACGCCTTTCGCATTATCCCAAATTCACCGTTCTGTTAACGCAATGTTAAATGTTCTGCGACCCCAATGTGGTATAATACGGATTAGAGGATGTTCATGAAATTTTACGGAGGCGGGTATGATGACAGGCAAACAATTGGCGATGGATACAATCGACCGGCATGCGGAAACCTTCAAGCGCATTTCGAGGGAGATTGGTAAACGTCCGGAACTTGGACATGAGGAGCATTTCGCCTCCGGCTTGCTGTGCGATGAGCTTTCAAAGCTGGGTTTTCAAGTAGAACGAGGCGTATTGGGCCTTCCTACTGCATTTATAGCGACCTATGATTCCGGCAAGCCCGGAGCAACGGCCGCATTTCTATGCGAATACGACGCGCTACCGGAGCTGGGGCATGCTTGCGGGCATCACCTCATCTGCTCCATGAGCGCGGCGGCGGCAGTGGGTCTGAAGGCGGTGCTGGACGATATCGGCGGAGTCATTCGCATCTACGGTACGCCTGCCGAGGAAACAAAAGGGGCCAAGGTGCCGATGTCGGAGGCTGGCCTTTTTGATGATTGCGATTTTGCCCTGATGGCTCATCCTTATCATTGCTTCGAGCGCTCTGGACAATCGCTTGCGCTGGATGCGCTGCAATTCGAATACAGGGGAGTGGCGGCGCATGCCGCAGCCAGCCCCCATGAAGGCGTCAACGCGCTGGATGCCGTGATCAATCTGTTCAACGGGGTATCGTTCCTGCGTCAGCAAACCCGCAGCGACGCTAGGATTCACGGCATTATCGACCACGGCGGGCAAGCGCCCAATATTATTCCCGATTACGCGTCGGCCAAGTTCTACGTTCGCTCCGCGACGCGGGCGTATACGGACGAGCTTGTGGGCAAGGTGAAAAATGTTGCGGAAGGGGCCGCGCTTGCTACAGGCTGCAGCCTGGAAATAAGCAACTACGAATATTCCTACGACGAGCTGGTAACGAATGAAACGTTGTCGGAGCTGTTTCAGGCCAATCTGGTGGAATCCGGCATTTCGCCTGAGGATATCGAACACGGCAAGGATAACGGATCACTGGATCTGGGCAATGTTTCGGCCCGATGCCCGGCCATCCATCCTTATGTCAAGGTTGTAGAGGATCGCTACATGCTTCACACGGAGGCATTCCGCGATGCCGCCATGACGGAAAAAGCGCTGGAACGCATGTTGTTTGGCGCCAAGATGCTAGCTGCCACCGCTTATGATGCGGTATCCGATCCCGTTATTTTGGCCGCTATCCGGGCTGAGTTTGCCAAACGGAATACCACAGGGAACAAAAACGGAGGCTGATGAATGTGAACGGCTTGAATGGAGGTCTTTCCCCCGTCCCGGGCGAGGTGGCCTTGCCCTCCGCTCCTCCCTCGGAAAAGCCCGGGCCGGAATACGGCGACCGTCTACACCGCATTACCGAGGTCTGCCTGCTTGCGGGGAAAATTATCCTTCAAAACGGCGGCGAAACACAACGCGTCGAGGATACCATGATGCGGATCGCCGCCGCCTATGGGATCGAGCGGTCTCATAGCTTTGTGATGCCGACCGGCATTATTTTTGCCATTGACAGCGGCTCCTACACAACCCGTCTTGTCCGGATGGCGGACCGCAGCACCAATCTGAAAAAGGTGTCCATGGTGAACCATATTTCGCGCAGAATTGTCCGTGGAGAGCTGGATGCCGAGGAGGCCGGCAAGCTGCTCCAGGAAATTCAGGATTCGCCCCATGAATATCCCAACACCCTGAAGGTATTGGCGGCGACGGCTGCAAGCGGGTGCTTGCTGATTATGTTCGGCGGCGTGTGGCAGGATTGCTTTCCCGTCGGCATTATAGCCGGCATTGGCTTTACGCTGTACCTTTTGCTGAGCAAATATGTTCAGATTCGATTTTTCTCTGAATTTGTCCCCTCCCTTGTTATCGGCCTGCTGGCTATTCTGGCAGTCAACTATGGACTTGGCCGGGACTTGGACAAAATTATTATCGGTTCCGTCATGCCGCTTGTGCCAGGCTTGCATATTACAAACGCGGTGCGCGATTTGATGGCGGGCCACCTGGTTTCCGGCTTGTCCAAAGGCGCGGAAGCCTTTTTGACCGCCTTCGCCATAGGCTGCGGCATTGCTGCCGCCCTTGCGCTTCAATAAGCAATGTATTATGTCTTTGAAGGAGCCTTTTGTTCATGGATTTGATCTACCAACTGATCACAAGCCTGATCGCTTCAGCGGCCTTTGGCTTTATCTTCAACTCGCCCGCCAAGCTATTGCCACAATGCGGCTTTATCGGCATGCTGGGCTGGCTGGTCTATTATATCGGAATGCAGCTTGGCATCGACGTTGTTATTTCTTCGCTTGCCGCTGCCTTTCTTGTTTCGGTCATCAGCCAGCTGTTCTCCCGCTTGTACAAATCGCCCATTATCGTATTCAGCGTAGCGGGCATCATACCTCTTGTTCCTGGCGGACTGGCGTATGACGCCATGCGCAACGTGGTGGAGGACCAATACGACACAGCGGTTCAGCTAGCCGTCAAAGCTTTTATGATTTCCGGCGCAATTGCCATCGGGTTGATTTTTTCCGAGGTTGTTAATCGAATGATTGCGCGGAAGCCAGTCCGGAAGGAGACCGAAAACAGCAATGAAAGCCTATAACGAAAAAGTCCCTTACGAAAACCCGCTGCTTTCCATTCGCATCTTTCAGACGCTGCGGGAAAATACGGACTACATCAACTGGCACTATCACAAACAACTGGAGCTGCTTTTGGTGCTGGATGGCGAGCTGGAGGTCAATCTGGAGGACAACAGCCATTTTCTAAATCCCGGCGACGTGATGATTATCGGGGAATACGAGCTTCATCGCGACCGCTGCGGCAAAGGGCTTAATTATATCGTGCTGCAATTCGATCTGGACCACTTTTTTGATCATGGCTCCATTCCTTATATGCGCCATTTTTCGGAGACGCATACGCCGCTTAGCCAAGCCAATTATATTTTTCAGGAAAATCCCGGCGTTAAAGCTGAGGTAGGGGCATGCATTCAGAAGATTTTGAAGGAAAAAAGCGATAAAGAGACGGGATACGAGCTGGCGATCAGCATTTTGATCAAGCAAATTCTGCTCCTGCTGCTGCGCAGCGATACGCGGCAAACCTTGTCGCAAGGCGACAGCTTCGACAAGCTGAGGCTAAAGCCTGTGCTGGATTACGTGGAGGCCCATCTGAATGATCGGATTCAAGTGGAAGAGGTATGCCGTATTGCCAACATGAGCTATTATTACTTTGTAAAATTTTTCAAAAAAAGCATTGGCATGTCCTTTACCGAATATGTCAACTATCGCAAGGTCAAGTGGGCGGAGCGGATTTTGCTTACCAAGGACCTCAGCATCTCCGAGGTAGGCGAACGAATCGGCATGCCAAACATGGCCCATTTCTACAAAATGTTCAAAAAATACAACGACTGCTCCCCCAAGCAATTCCAGCGCAAAATGCTCCAATGGAAGTCACCGTAACGGGAAGCGGCCTTTTTGAACGACCTATTAAAATGGAGGTTCAAAAAGTTCGCTTTCCAGTACCAAGAAGGTGGCTTGAAGCTAGAAATCGAGGAACGGAGCTTAGTGGCAGCTAAGTGAGTACCGGAGATTTCGGCTGAATGCCATATTCGCCGCCGGCCATGACACCTAGTCATGTCCCGTAATGGGAAGCGGACTTTTTGAACGACCTATTAAAAAAGCTCTCGTCCCTTATAGCTTGGGAGTCGAGAGCTTTTTAGGCATTGCCAGCTTGTAGCCGACGCCGCGAATGGATTCGATTTGGACGGATTGCTGGCCCAGCTCCAGCTTTTTGCGAAGCGAGCTGACATGTACGTCTACCGTGCGTTGGCCGCCGATGTAATCAAAGCCCCACACAACGTTCATTAGATCGTCGCGCGTAATAACCATGCCGGGCCGCTGTACCAGATATAGCAGCACTTCAAATTCCTTAGGCCGGAGCGGAATAGGTTCTCCATGCACGACCACTTCGTATTTTTCGGGAAAAATGGAAAGCTCCCCGATCGTAATTACCTTCTCGGAGTCGCCGGGAGGCTTTAGCTCCTCATGTCCCGTGCGGCGCAATACCGCCGACACGCGGGCAAGCAGCTCCGCCACGCCAAACGGCTTCGTAATGTAATCGTCAGCGCCATGCTTCAGCCCTTGCACCACCTCTTCCTCCGCATTGCGCGCAGTCAAGATAATAACGGGCGTCCGCACGCCATTCTGGCGGAGACGGTTCAATACCTCAAAGCCGTTCATGCCGGGAAGCATGATATCCAGTATAATAAGGTCAAAAGACTGCTGAAGCCCCATCTGCAAGCCTTCGCCGCCATGATCGGCAACGGTTGTTTCGTAGCCCTCCTGGGTCAAGTTGTAGGACAACAGTCTTGCCAATGTCGGTTCGTCCTCGATAACGAGCACTTTGTGTGACATAATTTCCCCCACCCCCGCAGGCGAATTAGCTGTTTATGCCTGCGAAATTTGATTCAATCCATCAATAGTTTACCACGCTTTTTAAACAATAGGTAAACCTTTTTGCAAGTGTCCTCTATTGCAGCACAGGAAGCTCTATGGTAAAGGTGGAACCAGCCCCCAGCGTGCTATCCACAGAGATCGAGCCTTTATGCAGCTCGACGAGATGCTTGACGATGGACAAACCAAGACCGGTTCCGCCCGAGCTGCGCGAGCGCGCCTTGTCGACGCGATAGAACCGTTCGAAAATACGCGGCAAATCCTTTTTCGGAATGCCAATTCCCGTATCGGTAATTGTTACAACAATGTGATCCTCATCGCGAGATTTCACAGAAACGGATACCAAACCGCCCTCCGGCGTATAATTGATGCCATTGGACAGCAGATTCATCATGATTTGGCGAAGACGATCCTCGTCGGCCTCCACGTACAAGCCGCCTTCCACATCCACCTTGAGCAAAATCCGCTTGCGTGCGGCCTCCGCCTCCATCAAGGTAACGGTTTTGGCGATAAAGCCCTCCAGCTCCACTGGCGAAAACATTAGCGGGGCCCGTCTGGATTCAATTTTGGATAGCTCCAGTATGTCTCCAATCAGCCGATTTAACCGGTCGCTTTCATCATAAATAATTTGCAGGAACGAACGGGCGGTTTCTTCATCCTTAACCGCTCCGCCAAGCAGCGTTTCGGCAAAGCCCTTAACCGCGGCAATAGGCGTTTTCAGCTCATGCGATACATTGGCGACAAACTCGCTGCGCATTCTCTCCAGACGCCGAATAGCGGACACGTCCTGCAGAACAAGCAGCACGCCGCCAAATTCGCCATTGTCATGGATAGGCACCAGATTCAACTCCAGCAGCCGCTCCTCGGGATAATAAAACGTAATTTCCTCCCTGACGTGCTCCTTGGTGGAGAGCGCCTCCTGAATCATTTGCCCCAGCTCGTATTGCTGCTTGACCTCGTCGTAATGATGGCCTACCCACTCACTGGACGGATAACCAAGCACTTCCTCCGCTCTGCGGTTCATAAGCACGATTTGCCCGCCTGCATCAATCATTACAATACCGTTGATCATATTGGCCAATACGCTTTCCAGCTGGCTTTCATTTTGCCGGATACGCGACATTTGAACCTGCAGGCTATCCGCCATCGCGTTAATCGCCGTTCCCAGCTCCCCGATTTCATCGCCCTTCTGCACCTTTACTCTGGCGCGGTAATCCATATTTTTGATCCGCTTGGCGACAGTTGTAATTTGCTCCAGAGGACGCGTCAGGCTTTGCGCAATCTGATAGCTGATAAGCGCTGCAATGACAAAAAGAATGATCAGTCCGCCAATCAGCACAAACGTCAGTCTGCCGATGCTGTCATCCACCTCCTGCAGACTCATCGCCTGCCGGATGACATAAGGCTCGCCGGGCAAAGTATCTACGCGCAGGGCAACATAAACCATGCTTCTGTCCATTGTGTCGCTAGGCCGAACGGCTCGTCCGACGCCATCCTTCAAAGCTGCGGCAACCTCGGATCTCGTCAGATGGTTGTCCATTTCAAGCGGGTTGTAATCGGAATCTCCAACGACAGAGCCGTCGCCCATAATAAAGGTGATCCGGTCCTCCGTAAATTTTTTAAGCTCCTTGGCTTCATCTGTATAATAGCGGATCAGCTCTTCGCGGCCGCCGTCATGCCACTCCATTTTTGCAGCTATAAATTGCATCTGCCTGACCATGTTGTCTTCAAGCGCATTAATATAGTTGTTTTTAAAAGTCCGAATCATCAAAATGCCTGCGGCCGATACCGACAGAGCAATCATAACAATCATAATGATCGTCAGTCTTGTCCGAAAACTGTTCATGGCGGCTTTCCCTTCTTTACCTATTTTAACTATATAAGTTGAACAAAAGAGTCTCCGCTGTGTGGGCCGGCGTGTGAGAAGTTCTTCCGATCGCAATTGTTTCCAGATTTCCCTGAATAAATTGTTTAATTGTTGAAATCCTGAAACACAAGCGAGCGCTTAAAACGTTCTGGAAGAACGTTACTTCGAAAGCATATGCTTTTCTCCAGAACCCCTCACACTCTGGCCTGTCGCTACTTTTCTTTTGTTCAACTTATATACCTCTTTAGCGAACCATTCTTTATCGTACACGCAATTAGCGCCCTTCGCCAGCAGCTTTCCTGTTAAGTTTTTGTAAAATATAATGATGTAGCGTCGCTACAGGCTGCTGGATCAGAATGGACAAAACAACCGGGACGGCCGCCAGCGGCGAAAAATAACCCAGCGCAAGAACAATGCCAAGTGAAATGTTCCGCATGCCTGTCGCATAAGAAACGGTTGTTTGCAAGCCACGATCCCTCATGGGGGCGGTAAACAGAAAGCCGAGACCATAACAGAGCGCTACCAGAGCAATCACGATGGGCACCAGCACCAGCATATCCCTTTTGAGCGAATCCATATAAGGGGCGATAGCAGACGCGTTCAGCGCCACAACAGCAACAAAGCAAAGCTTTGAAAGCGGCGCCGTAAAAGGCTTGGCCTTCTCCTGTATCCTTCCCTTGCTCCACTGATTTAACAAAACGCCGATTACGGTCGGGAGAACAATCAGAATCGCCAAATCCCCCATCAGCGGCAGCGCTTCAACCTCCACAGATGTTCCGAAAAACAAATGCACCGAAGCCGGCACAACTAGAGGGCTCAGCAGGGAATCCAGCACAACCATCGCCAGCATAAGCGGCACCATGCCGCCGGACATGCCAACCCACAGCACGGACGACACGCCAAGCGGGATGACGGCAAACAGGACCAGACCTACCACATAAGGCGAATCCGGTCCAAAAGCAGCAATGCCGGCGACATAACCCGCCAACGGCGAAGCGATATGCGCCAGCACAAAGGTCAGCACCATAATGCCAGGGCGCTTTAACACATCTCTTAGCTCGCTCAGGCCGCAGCCCAGCGCCATGGTTAGCGTCACAAAGGCAAACAGATATGGAATCGCCTCCGTAAAGCCGCTTAAGCTTTTATGGAATAAAAAACCCAGCACCAGTGAGCAGGGAATAATAACAAACATATATTTTTCAAACACCCTGTTAAAGGCTAATCCAAAGCTGCGCAACGTTATTCCCTCATTTGCTTTAACTTTCCGCTTACGGTCATAAGCCTTATAATAACATAGACGCCATAATCGGAATATCATTTCATTCGAACTTGAATTTGAATGGAGGTCCCCTATGAACAACAGCCGATATGCCAAAGCCATTTTTCAAATGCAATATGTATCGCGGTGGAGAGAGTTTTCGCCGCGTTATCGCGATAACGCTGCCAGCCACAGCTTTCGCTGCGCGGCAATCGCGGTGCTCATCGGTAAAATCGAGGAGGCCGTGTTTGGCAACAGCTTGTCCAGACTTCAGCTGACGGCACGCGCGCTGCTGCATGATTTGAACGAAACCGTAACCGGATCGATCAAATATGTAACAAAAAAGGATATCCACGTCGCGGACCACATCAAGCGGCTTGAGCATGAGGTCAGCAAGGAGCTTGTTTCGCATTTATCCCGCTCGCTCCAGCCTCACTTCCACGATTATATCGTTTGCGCCGAGGACGACTCTTATATCGGCCAACTGGTGCGGGAAATTGACTCCTTTGACGCCATGCTGTTTTGCATGAGGGAATACGAGCTTGATTCCAATCCTTATTTTGTGAGTAAATACGAGCAGCTTCGGCAGCGCCTTGGCGATTCTCCTTGCCCGTCCATCAAGTGGCTGCTGGAGTCGCTGGACAATGACGAAGGCATCCGCCAATTCCTTCATCAAATTCTGAATCTGGATTTGATCGACCGCTGGGGCGGAAGCTTTAATCTGATCCCCGACGACGATGCCACCCATTCCTTCCGTGTTGCGGCGATGTCGCTTTTTAACGGGCATTTGGAGCAGGAGCGATTTGGAATAAGCGAGATCAAGCTGCATCGTCTGCTTGGCAAAGCGCTTATGCATGATATTGTGGAGGGCGTCAGCGGCGATGTGGCTTCTCCCATCAAAAAATCCTCAGCCGTCGTGCGGGAGGCGTTTGCCGCTTATGAGGAAAAGGTAGCGCAGGAAATGACGGCTCAACTTCCCTCATTTCTGCATGAGGAGATTACTGATTTTTTAGTAAATGCAAAGGACGATACCTACGAGGGCGAGCTGGTGGATATTGCCGACAAAATAGACGCCTTGGTCAAAAGCAATCTGGAAATTCGCAACAATCCCCACTACGGGGACAAATATTACAGCCAGCTGCTGCATATCCAGCATCATTATGAAAATCCTTGCGTCATCTTTTTTCTGGCCTATATTCTCCATGACCTCAGCTATGACAATTTTGTCCGCTAACCGAGTGTCGAGAGCAAAGGGCGTCGATAGACTGCCTTGCAGGAATGGCTTGCCAAATATTGTACCGCCGACAAACGAAAAAAGGTCCGAAGCTTCAAGAGAGAAGCTTCAGACCTACGGCGGCGCTTAGAATCATCGCCATAAACAGCAGGCGGCGCCAGTCTCTGGACTCGCCATAAAATAAAATTCCGACCATGCCCGAACCAACCGTGCCTATCCCTGTCCAGATGGCGTACGCCGTGCCCATCGACAACTGCTCCATGGACAAGGTAAGGAAAAGAAAGCTTAACACCAAGCCTCCGATAAAAACGGCAAAGGATTTAACCTGCTTCTTACGCAGAATCATGTTCATGCCAATTACTCCAACAACCTCAAAGCACCCGGCCAAAAGCAAAAATACCCATGCCATATCAGCGCGCGCCTCCTTCCATTTGCGTCTTGCCCGTTACCGTCTTTAATCCGATTACGCCGGTCAGCAGAAGCACGATAAGCATTATTTTGAGGAGCTGAAAAGGTTCTCCGAACACCAGCATTTCCACTACTACCGTTCCCGTTGTGCCGAGACCGGTAAAGACGGCATAAACCGTTCCCACCGGAAGCTTGGCGGCAGTTGCCTTCAATAGAAGTCCAAACGACAATACAATGCCAATGCCCGTCGCCGTCCAGGACAACCAATCATCGGCATGCTTCAACCCCGATACCCAAACCACTTCAAATACGGACCCGATAAACAAATAGATCCAGCCTTTATTCATGATGCCTACTTCCTTCCTATTTCCTATTGGCTCCTACGCCGCGCCAGTAAACAAGCCACGCCGCTTTTAACCGCTCCATTCCCCGCTCCGGACCGGCATACAGCAATTCAACCCATATTGCGTCAAGCACTGCGGTGTACGCAATTGCAGCTGCACGCGACGACAAAGAGCCTTCAAGCACTCCCGAGTTTTTTGCTTCTTCCATAATGGGGACCAGGATATCCTCCAGCCCATGCACAAATTGATTGCCTTGCTCACCAGTCATATCCTTCATATGAGCCGGCGGAAAAAAGATACTCCGCAAAAAAAACTTGGCGCCTTCATCCTCCTCGTAGCGCACAAAAAAACCTTTTAAAAACCCATAAAGCAAAGACTCCACATCCTGCTTCTGCTTATTTGAAAAATAATCGTGCAGAAACCGGATTTGCTTGTTCACCGTTTCCAGAAACACTTCTTGAAACAACTCATCCTTGCCTGAAAAATGAGTGTAGATGGATTGCTTCTTAATGCCTACCTCGCTTGCAATAATAGCGAGCGACGCCCCTTCATATCCATGCTCCGCAAACATTCTCAGCGCCGACTCCCGAATTCGGCTTGCCGTCATGCCCTCCACCCCTTCCGAACGTTCGTCAGGATAATATAGCATATCATTGCAAAGCCGTCAAACGTTAACGCCCGCACTTGTCCTCAAGGCTACCGCTATCGAAAAATGGCCACACAAAAACGGGCTGTCCAAAAAGTCTATTACAGTGAATAGTGATCCAGCAAAACCGGTTCCTACCGGAAAAGGGTGTCTTGGAAGACACCCTTTCCCCTCCGGTCCTCTCTGATGAATAACTACTCGTTCCGCATGGCTTTTCGGACAGCTATTGATAATGGGGACTATCTTTTTTTTAGTTTTAGCTTGGAAACCATTAAAAGAGATAAAATGAGCAATAAAGCTGCGGCTATAAAAACCGTAAGCTCGCTAATAGGGACAAGCAATGAATAGGCCGCGAGCACAAGCCCGGCAACTGTTATCGGCACTCCGGTAAATGTACCTTCAAATGTATTGATGTTGTATCTGACCAGTCGGTACGAACCGCTTATGATATACAAAATAAGTATGGCCAGCCCTGCCAGCTTGGCTTTTTCCCATTCGATAAGGTTGAATTGATTGAATATTAATAAGGCGGGGGCAACTCCAAAGGAGACCAGATCGGCCAAGGAGTCCAATTCTTTTCCGAATTCGCTGCAAACATCTAACCGGCGTGCAATTCTCCCGTCATATCGATCTATAAAAGCCGCAATAATGATAAATGCAGCACTTGCAATGTAATTTTCTTTTATGATTTCTAGAATGGCAAGGACCCCTAATGCCAGGTTTATGAATGTAAGCACGTTTGGAATTACCCTTTTTAACATAGACGCCCTCCTCCGAACAACTTATAATGTTTCATCCATACTTTAATGAAATCAAGCACGGACACTTCCTATTCGTATCAATAGCTTATTGGAAGGATCTTAAGATTGCCCGATGGGGAATCTTAATAATTCTTAAGTCTATCAAGCGCAATGGGAAACCATCTATTACTTTGTTGAGTAGGCTTTTTTCAGGCATCAACTCAGTAATATCTATCGCAACAAAATTGTGATTGTTTCGTATAAAACATGAAAGAACTTTGGAGGGAACTTAATTGAAAAAAAACTCAATCTTCCTTGTTTTTCTGATAGCAATGCTTGTTGTTGTTACAGGTTGTTCATCTTCAAGCAATTCCGATGAACGTTGGGTTTACGATGAGCATTGGGATTACAAAGATGGATTCGTCGTCTCAAAAGAAAGCGGGAGAATCCTCGTGGTACGCGACAAACCTTCCAATTTCAAAGCTCCCCTTAATGAAATATTGAAGAACGCCGAACCAAACGCAATGTGGATTTCGGTTGAACAAGCTGATTACGATGCGGTTGCGGTAGGTGACCGGGTGAGCATTGAAATTCCGAACGGCGGCGGTATTGACCAGCCTTACCCAGCGCAGACGACGGCGGACGTTAAGAAGAAATAATATGCTTTATTGGGTTTACCATCCGCTTTAAGCGGCTTCTTTTTCTTAATAGCAACAATATTTACGAAAACAGCATTATTTTATTGAACAATTTAAAAGGCATGATCCCGGTAAAGTACCAGGCTCATGCCTCTTTGCTTTTTTCACTTCAAGGTTACTCCCGCTGCTTCTGAACAGCGCGGGAAATGGCCTCGTAGAAGCGCCGCCATTCCTCGTTGGCGCGCGGCGGTCCAAGCTGCTCCGGCAAGCTTTCCAATGCCGAAGCTCCATCCGAAAGCCCGGCTCCTTCCAACTGCCTGCCTGCTCCGTCCAGCTTGCCTGCCGCATCCCCATGTCCATCTTCTGCGGGATGGCTGTCCGCAACCGTACCGCCGCCAGGCGGCTTGCCCGCCTTCAGCCGCTCCGTTCGGCCCCGCATATCCTTTAATCGGGCGTCCTCCACATCCAGACCTCCTTTGGCTTACTCCTTCATCCAGCCGTCCCGCAGCGCAAACAGCTCGCGCAGCTCATCCGTGCTCAGCTCCGTAATCCATTGATCCGACTGGCTGACGACCTGATCGTTTAACGATTGCTTGCTGTCGATCATTTCGTCTATTTTCTCCTCCAGCGTACCCAGCGTTATAAACTTGTGCACCTGCACCTGTCGCGTCTGGCCGATGCGGAACGCCCGGTCCGTTGCCTGGTTTTCCACCGCCGGATTCCACCAGCGGTCGAAGTGGAACACATGATTTGCAGCCGTGAGGTTGAGTCCCGTACCGCCCGCCTTAAGTGAAAGCACAAAGGCGCAGCCCGGCACCTCCTCCGACTGGAAGCGGCTAATCATCTCATCCCGCTTCTGCTTGGGCACTCCGCCATGCAAATATGGCACATCGATGCCCAGCTTGTTTTGAAGCAGAAGCTGTATCTGCTTGCCCATATCCACATATTGGGTGAAAATGAGACAACGCTCGCCTTCTGCGGCAATTTCCTCGCACATTTCCAGCAAACGCGCTGTTTTGCCTGAGCGTTCGGGGTCCCATTCCTTGTCGGCATTATCGTTCAGCAGCAAGGAGGGATGATCGCATAGCTGCTTCAGCTTGGTCAACGTTGCCAGAATCAGCCCTCTGCGGCTCATGGCATCCAGCGTATCCAGCTTTTCCATCAAATCCGATACCAGGTTTTCGTACAAAGTGCCCTGCTCCGTCGTTAACGTCATATAGCTTTTGGTTTCGATTTTGTCAGGCAACGAGAGCTGGATGGCGGGGTCCTTCTTCACCCGGCGCAGCATAAACGGCTTGACCCATCGCTGCAGGCCGCTGATCAGCCCTTCGTCCCTGTTTTTTTCGATTGGCGCCACAACCGCCCGGCGGAAATCCGGCAGCGAGCCCAAATAACCGGGATTGATAAAATCATAGATCGACCACAGCTCCGTCAGCCTGTTTTCCATCGGAGTGCCTGTCAGCGCAATACGATGTCTAGCCTCCAGCTGGCGGATAGCTTTGGATTGCTTTGTGTATACATTTTTAATGTTTTGCGCTTCATCCAGACACAACACATTCCAGGAAACTCCCGCCAGCTCCTCTTCATCCAGCTGGGCAAGCGAATAGGAGGTAATAACAAGATCCTTCCGGGCGGCCGCTTCCCAAAGCTCCTCGCCCTTGAGCCGTCTGCTGCCGTAATGAAGCATGACGTCAAGCTCCGGCGCAAAACGGGCCAATTCCTTCTCCCAGTTGCCAATAACGGATGTCGGGCAGATAAGCAGCGAAGGGCCGTCTACCCCAAGCTCCTCATGCTTGATGCAGAGCAAATACGCCATAAACTGAATCGTTTTGCCCAAACCCATATCGTCGGCCAACACGCCGCCTAACCCGAAGCGGCGCAGAAACAGCAGCCAGGATACGCCCTCCAGCTGGTACGGCCTCAGCTCGCCCTTGAAGGTAATGGGCACATTCGCCTGCGGAATATGGGAAATATGCTGGAGCTGGTTCAGCCATGCCTCCAGATGCTGGTTCAGCTCCACCTCGGCGCGAAGATCGCTTTCAGGATCATCGTCAAGGTCCGCCACGCTTTCCCCGCGCAAATGCATTTCCAGCACATCGCGGAAGGTAAGCCCTTTGCGTTTTCCTGCGCGATTAAGCCATGTCTTGATTTTTTCGGCATCCTGAGGGTCCAGATGAACCCATTCATCTCCAACGCGGAACAGCTTCCGGTTTTGCTTCGCCATTTCCATAAACTCGGCTTCCGTCAGGTCTACATCGCCAAGCGCAAGCTTCCAGTCGAATTGCATGATCTGGTTCAGGCCAAACATCGGCTGAGCGGCTGAACCAACCGAGGATTTGAGCTTGGCTCTCAGCTTCAGCTTTTTGGAACGGACAGCCTCCCACCACGCCGGCAGGAGCACAGGACAACCCGCCTCCAGAAGCGCCACGCTACCGTGCTGGAGCAAATGCCACGCTTCGTCCTCCGTCAGTTCATTCCGCAGCAGCGGTTCGCCCAAACCTTCACCAAAGCCGCTTTCCTCCGCCAAATCCGGCAGCACGGCCAGCCATTTGGCCGTTTCCTTCATCAGCTTGCCGGGCAGCGGCTCCCGCCATTCCTGCGGCAGCTCCTCGCCATCCTCCGCTCCATTGATAACAGCCGCTTCCCCTCCATTCCAGGCAATGGGCAGCCAAGGGCCGCCATTCTGATCCTGAACGGCTGGACGCAGCGTCCAGCCATGTCCATGACCCGGTTCGCCAAGCTGCAGCGCAACCCGAAACGGCAGCACATCCTTTTCCAGACCAATCGCAATCAGCCACTCTTCTTCGTCGACGCTTTTGTGACGCACTACGCTTTCACCAGCGCTTCGGCCTATATCAGCCCATGCATTTCCGACCTCGCCGTTTTGTGCAATCCATTCCTCAACGGCAGCTCCAAGCCATTGCTTCGCCCCGCCGTCGCCTTCTTCAGCCGCAGCCTCCAGCAAACCAAGCCAGCTCTCCGCTTGATCCTGCATCGTTTCTGGAAAAGCCGCCTTCCAATGCCGCTGCTCCTCCGACCAAAGCTCCCAATCCGGAACAAACCAGCCATTCAGCAAGAGGATACGGATGCTCTCCGCCATCTTCCTTAGCGTCTGGAGCCTTGGGCTCCAATCCAGCTGAAGCAGCCGGACAGGCAGCGGCCTGGAAAGGAAATCCATCGCTTGCAGCGGCGAAAGCTTAAGCACGCTTTGTCCATTCGTCCGCGCCTCTTCGATATCGCTTCCGTACCAGGACCCCTTATGCCAGGCAAACAGCAAGGAGCGCAGCTTTCCTTCCGGCATATCCTTGCGGTCGCCGCACCAGAGGCAGACACCGGGTTTTCCAGCCTCTCCATTCCACATTCCGTCCACCAATAGCTGACGCAAATTTGCCAGATTTCTCATTGTATCAGTTTACCCCTCCACAGTTCTTCCTGCAGCGCTCTCAGCCGTTGGTATTTTGCAGCGAGTCCCGATAAGTAGCCCTCAAAGCGGCTGCCCTCCTTCACCGCCTTATACAGCTTCTCCAGCTTCTTCAGCTGCTTGACTGCCAAGCGATAGCTTTGGCGGTTTCTGGATTGGATGGCGGCTTCAATGGACTGATGGTAAAGCGGAATGAGACAATGGGGATCGGCTTTGCCAACATCGCGCAGCGTTGCCGCGTTGTGATCCTCCGGCTTCACACCCATAAGCATTTGCAAATCAGCCCAGTCGCCGAACCGCTTCATCTCAATCCAATGCTCCGACAAATCGGCATAGGAATAAGGCAAAAGCTCCATCATATAGTGGTTCCACTGAGGCAAATCCGGTCGCAATAAATCTCCGTGTCTGCACAGCGTCATAAAAGGTCCAATGTTTCTGGCGCTGCGCACCCCTTTTATACAATCGAACAAATAAGCCATCCATTCTCCCGCAATATCCCAGTTTTCTTCATTCATCCTTGCGCCAACGCAGGGATAAATAAGCCGCTGATTGCGCTCAAAGCTGCATTGGCGAAAATGCTCTATCGCTTTCCTGTCGTCCTGCGCAAAATAATGCATCATCCCGGCAGCTGCATGAAGCCTGTCGCTGCTTGCTTGTTCGGCCCCGGCGTTTTCTTCCAGCCTGTTGTTCAGATACAAAAGCTCCTGCTGGAACCAGGCCTCATTAAAGGAAAAATTATCGCATATCGCCATATAGAAGCTAATCCACTCAAAAAGCTGTTTTTCATCCAAAAAAGCTCTTTTCCGAACGTAGGCTGTCAGCTCGTTTACAATATCAAGCTCTTGCCCTTCAAGACCGGCAGCGTCGATTTCTCCAATCAGCTCAAAGGCATGCTCAATCCACGGCTCCGCCATTCGGATAAAAGACATCTCATGATAGTAGCGGCTAAAGCTGTCCACCGTTTCGATAGCACGTTCCGCCTGCTCCAAAACAAACACAATGGAAGCAATCCAATGCAGCCTGAGCATTGGCTTATCCCAGTTTTTTGAGACACCCTTTAATCCCGACAATACGGGCTGCAGAGCATGAAGCGAGTGACGGCATTTTTGCCAGGTATGTCCGTACATGCTATGCATATCGTCAAACCAGCCTGAAAGGGAATGCGGGGTTATGCCGGGACTAGCTTCCTCCCCCGCAGAAACAAGCGCGCTGGCCGTGGAAATACCCATCATTCGAAAATAAGCCTGCTTGGCTTCCTGCTCACCTTCCTGCTGTGCCAGCGATTGAAAAAAGGCGGCCGCCATATGCATGCAGACGCCGTCATAAGGGCATGTACAGGAGGTGTAGTGAAAGTTGTCGAAGTCCATCACGACCGCGTTCAAATCGTTTCCTCTCACAATAACGGTTATCGTGTTGTGAGCAACTTCCTTTACCGCATCCACGTTTCCTTCTATATATACAGTCCAGCCCCTCTTAAGCTCAGGCAGGGACAGCTGCTCCCGAATTTCCTTTTCAAAAATGGAATATAGCTCCTTGTTCACCCGCATCAGAAACGCTCACCGTTCCTTCCCGTTTTCTTGCATCTTATTATTATACCAAAAAAAAAGCCGCTTCGAGAAACCAATCTCGAATGCGGCGTATCCAACATGTTGTTATAGGGGCAGCGTTACAACAAAAGCAATGACCTTATCGCTTCTTGCCTCCACCTTCACTGTGCCTTTATTGCGCTCTGCAATGGATTTGACGATAAACAGGCCAAGCCCTTGATGTCCCTTGCGCTTGGTTGTATACCCGGACCGGAACAATGGCTGCTTCGCCAAATGGACGGCATCCATACAAGGATTTGCGATGTCGATTTCAATGAATTGATCATTTTGCCGGACAGCCAGCACAACATGCCGATCAGCTTCATCAAACTTCTGAGCCTCGTCGAACGCATTGTCAATCAGATTGCCCAATACGCGGTTCATATCCAGCGTTTTGACGCCCATTCCTTTTACATCAAGACCGCTGAAGCTGCAATCAAAATGGATCTTGTAGCTTTCCGCCTGCGAAACCTTGGACCGAATCAAGGCGGCAATCGCCGGATTCCCGATATTGATAATATCGTTCATCAAACGAATTTCGCCTGTCAGCTCCTTGGTATAGGCCGCAAGCTCCTGGGTTTTGTTCAGAACGGCCAAGGAATGAATGGTTTGCACATGATTCAGAAAATCATGGCGCTGCGCCCGAATCGCCTGGAACATGCTGTTAATTTCATCCGTATAGGTTTGCTGAGCTACCCCAATCGCCTTTTCCCTTGTTCCTTTGTAATAACGCATCACAACAATCGCAATGGCAAGACTAACCATCGTTAGCAAAACAATAATAAAGCCCAGGTTAAAAAACTGCGAGTTCAGCTGATCTCTCAAAATGTCGTAATCCGAAGCAATGGAAATGACGTAAGCATCCATCCCTTTGCCGGATTCATCGGTTATGCTTATTCCTTTGTCGCGGACAAAAACCGGCACGAACATTTTGTGAACCCGTTTGCCCTCCACGCGCTCCTCCAGCTCAACCAGCCTTTTGGTCTGATAGGCCTCCTGGACGGCAGACACGTCGCCATCGCTTTTAAAGCTGTATTTTCCATAAAGGATAGGCCGCTGCACAAAATGCTCCCGCACCTCGCCGCTTTCTTCAGTCGACCAAACGCCGTCGGGGAAGGTGCGCGGATTAATGACAGCAACCTCAAGCAAGGAGGGTCTGCCTTCCTCCAGACTGGTGATCAGCCTGTCTACGCCCGTCACCTTGTTATAAACATCCTGCCTTTGAAAATTGACGTATGGATCGGTAATAAAATTGGTGGTTCCGTCAAAATAATAGCCCCACTTGTACACCTTATCCAGTTCCGTAGAGGAAACCTCAAAGGGGCCGCTCCAGAAATGGCTCATGCTTTGACCGAGCCAATCCTTGCCAACGGGCTCAAGCCGGAACAGCTGGCCAAAATAATCATGCCAAGGCTCCCACGACTTCGTGCTTTTATTGAGCTGGCCGGGATCGGAGGAACGATGGATAACGATGTCATCCTCCGTTTTTTTCAACAAGGAGATATGGGAAAGCTCCAGCTTGTCTCTAAGCTCTCTTAGCTGCTCGTTCGTAATATTGTCGACATCGGGGTCCAGCGCATATTGCGCCGCAATGGACGCAGCGCGAAGCTCCCTTGCGATCCCTTCCTCGTAAAGCTCGGCGCCGATTCGGGACTGCTCCACCGAAAGCTCGATTTGCGCCGAAAGCGCCAGCATTTCATTATGGTGGGCTGTCTCCAGCGATTGTCTGGCCAAAAAATAATAGACCGTATTATTAATTAAAATGGCTGCTATAATTACGCCAATTGCGATGAACCAAATATTGCGACGCATCTATTGCATCTTGCCCCTTTACCCGTCATTTTTTAAATAGCAGCCGAACTGCATAACCCCGCTCGGAACGTTTTTTGTAACGGGGCAATGTGCGGTACATCATCAATCCTTCTTTGGCGGCCTCCTTGGCCTCGTTTTGTCTGCCAAGCTTGCTGTATAGCTGCGCCATCCGATAATACGCTTCACAGGAGGAGGACTGGATTTGCTGAAATTGCCGGAGAAAGTCCAGCGCCTTTTCGGCATCCGTATTTGCGTAAATATCGGCAAGACGCAGGTAAGGCGCGCCGTATTTGACCCTTGCGTTCAGCTTCAGCGCATTGTTCATACTAGCGATGCCTTGCTCAACATTTCCGGTTTCCGCCTGACTGTGGCCTAAAGCATCCCAATATTCCGCAGAGTCCTCCAGCGTTCTTTGCAGCGGCTCCAGCAGCTGCAGCGCCTCTTTGAATTTTTTTCGTTCAATCAGCAGGCGGGCCAGCTCTTGCTTGGCGGACACATCATTAGGCGATCCCGCGATATGAGCCTTCAGCTTGCGTATACGCGAAAGCCGCTTAAGCGGCTTTAGTATGCTAGGCGAAATGCCGACAAATCGGCGGTCCAGCAAATACAACACCACAAGCAAAACAAGAATAGCTATAATCGGATTGCCCAACAGCCAATACAGCCAAAGGAATAAAAAAGTTAATTTAAACATGGGACCCCTCACCAACTTTATTATAATTAGCTCCCGTTTTTCCAACGGCTTTTTAGCAACTTCCTTCCATAATACCACAAACTTTACCTCATGGAGCATTTCCCGCCACACGAAAAAGACAGCATGCTGCCATGCTGCCTTCATTCGGGTTATTTGGATTTTTTATATAATATGGCCAGCTATTCTTGCCTCGCAAAGTTTGATGCGCTTGTTCCCGCAATTCGCCCGAATACGATTGTGTCGCTCAGAGCGTTGCCTCCCAGACGGTTGCTGCCATGAATTCCGCCTGTTACCTCTCCTGCGGCAAACAAGCCGGGAATGACTTCTCCAGAAGTCGAAATGGCCTGTGCCAATTCATTAATTTGTACGCCGCCCATCGTATGATGCACGGTAGGCACACGTACTGCCGCATAGAACGGACCGTCATTAATGCCATTATTAATACCATCTGTATCCGAAAATAAAGTGCGTCCAAATTCATCCGCCGTTCCAGCCAAATCCCCGTCTTTGCAATATCGGTTATAGGCTTTGACTGTTCCAATCAAGTTATCGGCAGGCACGCCCATCAATTGGGCAAGCTCTTCCAGCGTATCGGCCTTCAGGCTGCGGCCTGCGCTTACCAGACTGGCAATGGATTCGCCAAAGTTGTTTAATTCATCTCCCTTAGGATACGTATCGCTATCCATAACAATATACATGGTGGTATCCTTCTGATCGAATAAGGCAAGCGTCATTTCATCGCGGCGTCCGCCTTCATTGACAAAACGTTTCCCGTCCAGGTTAACGAAAATTCGGCTTTCTACCGCATGCTCGATATTGCCCGAAAGGCTTCCGGTTTTGGGATCGCCTAACGGTAATAGCTGAATATTTTCCATTTGAACCAGATTAGCGCCGATTTTTTCCGCCATAATCATGCCGTCGCCTGTAATGCCGCTGGTGTTGGTGCTTGGAATGGAGGCATCCAGGGTTGGCCACTTCTTGCTGATTTCATTGTATTTCATGCGCATTTCAATGTTTTGACCAAATCCTCCGGTTGCCAATACGACGCCGTTTTGCGCTTTTACCGTAATGGTATTGCCGGATTTGCCGGTACAGCGCACGCCGGTTACAATTCCGTTTTCAACGATAAGCTCATCCGCCGTTGTGTTGTACACCATCGTAATGCCTTTATTTTTATCAATGTATTCCTGATAGGTTTTAAAGAAGCCTGTACCTTCGGGCTCAACCGGTTTATGCGCGCGAGGCCACATGCCTCCCGTAACGGTAAATACGCCGTCCTGAAACTCCATGCCAAGGCTTTTGAGCCATACGACGCCCGACCAGGCATTTTCGACAAGCGTACGCACCAGCTTGGGATCGCCTTGCTTGTCTCCGCCCTCAAAGGTTTGAGTGTAATGCTTCTCTACGCTGTCCTTATTGGCAATCGCTGTTTCGCTTCCATCGTCAACAGCATTAAATGCGCCGCCGGACAAAATCGTGTTCCCGCCCATTTTGGACGCCTTTTCAATTACGATTACAGTTTTGCCAGCCTGATTGGCCGTTGTTGCCGCAGCCATGCCGGCGCCGCCGGCTCCAATAACAACAACGTCAGCTGCAAGCTCCTGATCGCTTTCCTTTGTTACTTCCTTTTTGATGGCGAGCAGCTTGTTAATGCCTTCATCGTTTAATCCGGCCTGCTTCAAGCAATCCGCAACTCCGTCAACGATTGCGTTACTGGTAAGGGACGCTCCCGACACGATGTCCACGCCCAACCCCTGAATTTCAACGATTTCGTTAGCTATGGACTCGATTGCCGGTTCGCCAACCCCAGCAGTTTCACTGTGGTCGATCTTGATATCCGTAATTGCCGTATCAGAGACGGTAACATGCACAGTCATCTCATGCATGCCGGCTACGGTTGCGGAGTAAGTTCCGGCCACATATATAGCGCCGGCATTTGGTGTAGCGCTTACACCTGCTTGAGTGCTCTCCGCCTCCTGGTTTCCTTTACTGCAACCCGTTACCATTGCCGCCGCCAAAATAACAACAAGCGCTAACGACATCATTTTTTTACTTAGTTGAACCATGCTGACTGTTTTCACTTTTTTTCCTCCCGATTTTAAGAAAGTAAATAAACACAGAAATTGTGAATCTTTTCACTTAGTGAGTTTAGCAAAAATAAAAGGGATTTGCTGAATAAAATGTCACATTACTAAAGTATTTTTAGATTTGTAAATAAAGAAAACACGAATAACACGAAAAAGACAGCACAATGACATGCTGTCTTCATTCAGCTTATTTGGTTGTTATATTTGCAACTCCCCAAGCTTGATCAGCTCGACAACTGCTTGCGAACGACCTTTGACGTTCAGCTTTTGCATAACGTTTGAGATATGATTGCGAACGGTCTTCTCGCTGATGAAAAGTTGCTTGGCAATATCCCTCGTTGTTTTGTCCTGTACCAGCAGCTCGAATACCTCTCGTTCACGATGCGTCAATAAAAACTTGCTCTTGTGGTCGCTACCCTTCAAAGTTTGTCACCCCTCCTTGCTCGGGTTTTTGTGGTATAACAAGGTCAAGGGATACAGTCAACTTATCATATGAAGAGGGCAACCGAGTGGTGCTGTATCTATATAAAATGGGCACTTCGCTTGTGTTTTTCCTTTCCTCATTTTAAACCTAATTAATTCAAGATTATAGAACGCGACTTCTCGCTCCACTTGCCGCTGTCCCTCAGTTTGAACTATTCGGTTTTTCCGAATAGTTGCTTCCTCTTGTAATTCATCTTCTTCATAGATGTTTTTGATATGTTCGTTAATAGTGCTGACACCTTTTTGGTACAACTCCGCAATTGCCTTTTGAGTCATCCATACTGTTCCATTCTCCAGCTTTACGTCAATCTTGGTATTCCCGTCCTCAGTCTGATATATTAAAATATCTGTATCGGTATCCATTATACATTCACCTCTCTAATGCTTGTCCTTATCATACAATCATATGTTCCCATCTTATCACATTTGTATAGTTCACGGTAAAAAAAGAACCTCCAAGTTCTGATTCTCTCTCCATAAAGTGCCCACCTGTTTCTTCAATTGAGACATGATTGCGAACGGTCTTCTCGTTCATAATGCTTCAATAAAAACCTGCTCTTATGTCCCGCTGCCCTTCAACGTTTGTTCCCATCCTGCCTGTCCATTATATGGTATGATATGGGTGCTGGAACCTGGCTCTGAACGGAGGAAACGTTATGGCATCTCCATTGACCGAAAAGGAAGTAAACCGGCTAGTTCAACTGTTAAATGACGAGCAATCGGAATTTTTGCAGCGTTATTTGAAGCAAAGCAAAAAAAGCAAATGGCTGGAGAAGCTTGCTCACAAAAAGGGAGTTGTGCTGCATCCTGATACATCTATAGATGAGGCTTGGGATCAATTGGATGATTGGGAGCTAAAGGAGATTTTGGACGGCGGGTACGGAAATCGTCCCTATACATGCGAATGCGGCATGGCGCTTAGGTTTTGCTACATCGTCCATCATCGCAAGGAAAACAAAACGTATCGGCTAGGGGAAACCTGTCTCGGAAATTATACAATGATGTCTGCCGAGCTGATTAAGGATATAACGAATGGTTTCCATAAAATCGACCTCGAGCGCGATGGCATTCTTCTCAGGTATGAGCAAGGCTGGGAGCTGCCAAGCGTTTATGGCCGACTGCCTCTGGCAGAAGAGCTGAAAACACAAATTGTTATTGGCCTTCCGCTCTCTTCTATTCAGGAGAGCAGAATCGAAAAAAGATTTAAGCAGCAATTAATCAAGATACGAGAACAAAATAAATGGCATCGTTTAGCTCAAATGAAGGGGCATCATCCAACCTATACGTTTCAACCCGTAGCTTCACCT
Source organism: Paenibacillus oryzae (assembly GCF_001675045.1). Classification (GTDB taxonomy): domain Bacteria; phylum Bacillota; class Bacilli; order Paenibacillales; family Paenibacillaceae; genus Pristimantibacillus; species Pristimantibacillus oryzae. The sequence continues at coordinate 12,232 of NZ_LYPA01000046.1, read as the reverse complement.
GTCTCTCATTCAACCATACAATCGATTACCTATGAAGAAGCCATGAGCAAATACCAGAGCAACATAAACGCAATAAACGAATCTTTACCTAAAATAACGGATCTGCTCATGCTCCGAAAATACAATCATCTGCAAAACATGATTAAGGCATTAAAGCAAGGAGAACTTGTAGATGAATCCAAGCTTTTATCTCATATGTTTGAGCTTTTATACTATTTAAAATTATATTAAAGCCCTCTTATAAGCTACCATTTATGCTTCCCGATGAACCTATGCAAGTAATAAACCTCCCGCATCTCCTCTTGCGACGGGAGGGGAGGTCTTTGGACAAGACAGGACAACAGAGGATAAGACAACAGCTTAAACCTTAGGCTCTGTTTTGAGCACCCTCATTGCGTTAATAACGGCAATAAGCGTTACGCCAACATCGGCAAAAACGGCTTCCCACATGGAGGCCACTCCAAACGCCCCCAATACAAGGAACAAGCCCTTTACCCCCATGGCGAATCCAATATTTTGCCATACAATTGCTCTTGTTTTTTTGGCAATCTGGATGGCTGCTGCCAGCTTGGAGGGTTCGTCGGTCATAATTACGATATCCGCGGCTTCGATGGCCGCATCAGACCCCAGTCCGCCCATCGCAATCCCAACATCTGCTCTTGCCAGCACCGGCGTATCATTAATGCCATCCCCGACAAAAGCGATTTTTTCCCGTTTGCTTTTTAGACGATCCAGCCTTTCAATCTCTTCAACCTTATGCTGCGGAAGAAGCTCGGCGCAAACCTCGTCAATGCCAATCTGCTGCCCTACCTTTTCGGCAACAGGCCTCAAATCGCCTGTCAGCATGACCGTCCTGGCGATGCCAAGCGATTTCAAGGCTGATATAGCTTTGGCGGAATCCTCTTTAATTTCATCTGAAATGACCAGATAACCCGCATAAACCCGGTCAACCGCGATATAAACAATCGTGCCGACCTCATCGGAAGCCGAAAAAGCGATTTGCTCCTTTTCCATCCATTTTGAATTGCCGGCCAATATTTCCTTGCCTTCAAACCGAACTCCAATGCCGTGGCCCGAAACTTCATTGTAGTCGGAAATCAGACCTTCATCCAGCTCACGGTCATAAGCCGCCCGGATTGAATGGGCGATGGGATGGTTCGAGTGCATTTCCGCGTAAGCCGCATAACGAAGCAGCTCCTCCTGCGACACGCCAGCGACTTTTGGCTGAATGGAAGTAACCGTAAATGCTCCCTTCGTTAAGGTGCCGGTTTTATCAAATACGACATATTTGACATCATTGAGCGCCTCCAGGTAGTTGCTGCCTTTAATAAGCACGCCATTGCGGGAGGAAGCGCCGATACCGCCGAAGAAGCCAAGCGGAATAGAAACAACAAGCGCACAGGGACAAGAAATAACGAGAAAAACAAGTGCCCGGTATACCCAATCGGAAAAGGTTGCTCCTTCAAATAGCAATGGAGGAGCTACTGCCATCAATGCCGCTACAATAACAACAACGGGTGTATAATATTTGGCGAATTTAGTTATAAAATTTTCAGTAGGCGCTTTTTTGCTGCTGGCGTTTTCGACCAGGTCCAATATTTTGGAAACCGTTGATTCGCCAAACACCTTGTTGACCTCTACCGTCAACACGCCGTTTTTGTTAATAAAGCCGCTTAAAACCTCCTGGCCTGGCTCTACCTCTCTCGGCACGGATTCACCCGTCAGAGCCGACGTGTCCATTGCGGAGAAACCGTCCACAACCTTGCCGTCCAGTGGAACCCGCTCGCCGGGTTTAATCACAATCAGCTGCCCGATTTCTACCTCCTCGGGACTTACCCGTTTCGTATCATCGCCAAGCTTCAAATTGGCATAATCGGGTCTGATGTCCATCAAATCGCTGATGGATTTTCTCGACCGGTTAACAGCGATGCTTTGAAACAGCTCGCCAATCTGATAAAACAGCATAACGGATACGCCTTCGGGATATTGCCCGATAAGAAAAGCGCCAATGGTTGCGATGCTCATAAGAAAGTGTTCATCGAACACTCTGCCGCGCATAATATTTTTGGCCGAACGAAGCAAAATGTCCCCGCCGATAATAATATAAGCAAGTAGGAAGACGGCAAGCTCGTAAGTACCCGCCAGCGGCGCCCATATACCGGCAGCAAGCAATACAGTTCCAGCAATCAGGCGGGTTAACATTATCTTTGTGTTGGCCGCTCCATGATCGTGTCCGTGGTCGTGACCGTCTTCATGCTCCTCCTCATTCTCATGAGCGTGGTTATGCCCGTGATCGCCGCTATGGCTATGGGAATGATTATGCGAATGACTGTGCGAGCCGCTATGTGAGTGTCCGCTGCCTTGACCGCTATTTTGCGGCTTTCTGGCTCTGCGCGCATTTTTGTCCACCACCTTGATATGCGGCTCCAGCTCCTTGATTTTGTGCGTCACCTGTTCAACTAGCGCTTGCTCCTGCTCCTTCGGCATGCCCATCGTCAAGGTTTTTGTTGCAAAGCTGACGGAGCAATCCTCGATTCCCTTTATCTTCTGAATATTGCCTTCAATCTTCATGGCGCAGTTCGAGCAATCCAGCCCCTCCAATATAAAAGAACGTTTCACCTTTTCGGTTGATATTTCCATATCAGCACCACCATTCTAAACGTATGGAACTTAACGCATGAACAATCATTCATATATTAATTATAGATTCAATTCCAGCTTTCGTCAATTCCCTTCCTGAATCTGCTTTATTATGATTCAAGGCTGCCGCAGCCTATACAGCATATTCCGGTAAATAAAAAACCGCCCTGGCACTATGCCCAGGGCGGCAATCTGCAGCTATTCGGCTGGCCGGAACGGCGTTAAGTCATTTCAGCATGCACTATCAGGCGATGCGTCGGGTTGACGACGGGATCGCACGTAATGAGCGTAAGCCGTTTGTCGGTTTGATTGTAATTGAGAACCGACACATCGGTTGGCTCAACAATGGATACCTTGTAAACGGTATACGTAAATTTTTCTTTTTTGGTCTCTACAACGATTGTGTCCCCAACCTTCACCTCATCCAGCCGGTTGAACAAGCTGCCCCTTGCTTTCATGCGATGGGCGGCAATCGCCGCATTGCCTACAGCGCCAAGCGGCGATGTTTCCTTCAGATGCGCGGCGGCATATTTCATATTTTTTTGCGTAGCCCCCTCCAGCACCGGCAAATTAAGCTTGATGCTGGGGATTTTGATGCTTGCAATCGCATTTAGCGCAGCCGGCTGCTTAGTAGGCGCTGGCTGCTCGCTGGCAGTTGCCTCCGGCTCAAATGCGCTTGCCTCGGGCAAGGCGGTATCCTCATCGGCATCTGCAAAAAGATTAGTAAGGCCGTCATATTGCTCCAGCGCTTCCTGCGAAGCTTCCTCCTGCATTGCGCTGGCTTCCCAGGCTTCAAGCAATTTCTGCTGCTGCCGGTCATTATACCACTCGCTTGCCCGGGGATAGGCCAACAGCAGCAGGCCAATGAAAACAAGACTATAGGCCAATCCTTTTTTCATTTTGACAGCCTCCTCCTATAAGTGCCGCTAAGCTTCCTGGCTATTAATGCTCCTTGCTTACAGCAGGCGCCTCTGCAAAAACCCAAAGCTTGCTTCCGACAAAATTCAAAACAACGATAACCCCCGTCACCAATACCTTGGACACCATCTCATGAAAACCTGCCGCTTCAGTAGCCAGAGCCATCAATCCGATTGAGGCGCCAAGCATGACGAGATTCCAGAGCAAAAAGCGAAGCTTTCTTGCCCAATCCCCTATCGGGGCCGTTGGTTCAGAGCCCTTCTCTCCTCTACTCCGCGCAGAGAAGGTAAAGGCTCTATTCATATAATAGCTATTAGCCGTTCCCGCCAAATAGGCTACAGGCTGGGCTACTACATAATGCACCGACAAAACGATGAGCAGCGTAAAAACGGAAAAATCAATCAGCGTATTAAGCACGCCGACAAGCCCAAACCTGAACAACTGGTTTACCCAGTCCCTTTTGCCGGGGCTAGACATATTTCCCCAGGCGCTTGGCGTTTTCTGGCCCATTATTGGAGTCTGCTTCCTTGTCTGCCGCAGCCGCGTTGTCAGATGTTGCTTGGAACCCTTTAGCTTCCCTTACGATATAAAGCGGACGGTCCTTGGATTCGTCATAAATACGTCCGATATATTCCCCGATAACTCCCAGCAAAATGAGAATAATGCCGTTAAACAGCAAGTTGAGCACCACAATCGTTGCCCAACCCGGGGTCGTCGTATCTGTAAAGAACCCTTGATACAGAACAATCAGCAAATAGACAAAGCTGCTCAGCGACAGCAGAAAGCCCAAATAGGTTGCAATTTTAAGCGGCTTGTAGGAAAAAGAGGTAATCCCGTCCAGCGCAAAGGAAATCATCTTTTTGAGCGGATATTTAGTTTCTCCCGCAAAACGCTCCTCGCGCACGTATTCCACGCTAGTCTGGCGGAAGCCAATCCAGCTGATCAGGCCGCGCACAAAGCGGTTTTTCTCCTTCAAGCCTCGCAGCACGTCGCACACCTTGCGGTCAATCAACCGGAAATCGCCCGTATCCAGCGGGATATCCACATTGGTCATGCTGCGAAGCAAGCGGTAAAACGCTTTGGCCGTCAGCTTTTTGAACAGCGTTTCTCCTTTGCGCTTAAGCCTGCGCCCATATACGACCTCGTAGCCTTCCTTCCACTTTTCGATCATGGCAAGAATGACGGAAGGCGGGTCCTGCAAGTCGGCGTCAATAACAACAACGGCATCGCCTTTTGCATAATCCATGCCTGCTGAAATCGCGATCTGATGGCCAAAATTCCGCGAAAAATCAACCAGCCGGACATTGGGATCGCATTCTGCGATCAGGTTCACCAGCTCGACGGTCCGATCCTTGCTCCCGTCGTTCACAAAAATAAGCTCGTACGGCTCTCCCGCCTCATCCATCGTTTCCTTAAGCCGCTCATACGTATGCTCAATTACTAACTCTTCATTGTACATAGGTACAATCACGCTATAGGTGACTGCTGCTGCTGACATAAATACACCCTTCCTTTAAAAGGTCGTTCAAAACGTTTCAAATTTAAAATACCCAACTCGGGAACCATCTCAGCAAAATATCTACATACGCCTTAGGCACCGTCAAGCCCGACAACGCGGGATAAAAGAGAACGAACAATGCTACGGCAGCAATGATATAGCCTTTGCGGACTTTATGGAACCAGGGTTTTTGCTCCTCCATATGCTTGAATATATATATAATGCTCAAGATTACAAAAGGCACCATTGCAAAATAATGATATAGGAATGTCTCTCTCGTCACAAGCATCCAGGGAACATATTGCGCCAAAAACGCAATCCACAGCATATAAATCCCCTTATCCCTGCGCTTTACGCTGACATAAATCGTAAGCAGCATAGCGAAAATTCCGGTCCACCAGATAAGCGGATTGCCCATCGCCACTATCGTTGATTTCATTCCTTCGGCCAGCTCGCTGCCCGAATAATACCAAACGGGGCGTTTCATAAACGGCCATTCCCACCAGGAGGAGGCGAAGGGATGTGAGGACACCAGATTGCTATGATAATTAAACATGTTTTTTTGGTAATCCACGAGCGCCTGCCATGTATAGCCGTCCTTCATGACCGAAAGAATCGGGATGTAGGACAAGGCGTAGATCCCGGCTGGAATCGCGATATAAAAGATCAGGCAGCTTAAAAGGGTAGCGACAGTATTTCTCGGGAAATGTTTGAGCATATTCCGCAGAGCGGATTCATTTCTCTCGTCGTATTGGCCTGCTTTAATAGCCCGTTTGGCCGCCGCATATTCCTTCCATCGATCAATGAGCGACAGAAGCAGCATGATGGCTAACCCCGCTCCGCCATACAGGACAATCCATTTGGAGGCGACGCCAAGGCCAAAGAACAGCCCCGCCAAACCAAGCGGCACCAATGTTGCAGCCAGCTTGTCGCGGTAGAAATTCATGGACACATATTTATGCATGAAATAAAACATAAGCATTATAAAAAATACGCCGTAAACATCTATAGTCGATATGCGTGTTTGCGTAAAATGCATAAAGTCGGCGGCAAACAATATCGTTGCCAGCGCCGCATAAAGCGGTTTTCCAAACAGCCGCCTTGCCATCATATACATAATGGGCAGCATCGCAATCCCGATTACCGTTCCCGCAATCCGCCAGCCAAACGGGTTAAGCCCAAACAGCTTGATGCCAAGGGCAATAATGATTTTCCCCAGCGGCGGGTGGGTATTTTCATAAGCAACAATGCCTTCCAGATTTTCGTAGGCCGTGCGGGCATGATAAATTTCGTCAAAATAGCTTCCGTTGCGGAAGTTCTGATTATAAATCATCAGCTCCTGCTCATCGAACAGGTTTTGCAGGCTTCCCCGGCGCGGCGTTCCGGCTTCGTCTTCATTAATGCCAATGACGGGCAGCGGCTCCTTGCTGCCTTTTTCGTAAAAGGCCATTTCATGCATCGAAAATCCGGCTTGCGTAACCGTAAGCTTAACGTATCTCGCAGTCAGCTCCAGTTTTTCGCTCCGCCAGGAAAAAACGGCAACATGGGAATTGTCCACCTCGATTGGATTAAACCAATCCCCGTTATCCGGCGCAAATTCCAGCCTGTATTTGCCCGTACCTACTCCGCCAAAGCTCGTAATCCGCTCCAGCTGCTTATTTTCACCAAGATCGACATAAAAGCTTTCTCCCCCGGATGCAGGCTGCCAAGGCGTAACAGGGCCTTTCATCGCGCCGAGGTTAAATAGCGCAACAGCGGCGTAAACCAGCGTAATGCCGCCCATCCAGAGCCATTCCTTTTTGGAAAGCGGATTGCGGCGTTTTCTGGATGTCAGGACGGCTCCTCCGGCAGCTCCCATGCCATTGCCTTCTTTGACCCCAAGCGCTGCATCCAGCAGCCTCCTGTCCTCCGCTTGGCGATCCTCCGGCTTAATCATTTCGGAGCGCAGTATATTGCCTCGTTTGTACCTATCATATCCAATGTAGATGGCATATAGAAGCAAACCGATATTGGCGGCGGAGCACAAAATGACAATGCCGTCCATCGGTACGTTGGTCGTAAATTTGCTGAACAACAGAACATAGCTCATGTTAATGAAGTTTGTGATGGTGAAGCCATAAAAGATTCCCAGCATCCTCCGGTCAGAGGATTGAATGTAAGCAAATAAACTAAGCAGCAAGGCCGGGAACATGTAGCGCTCATGCATTTTGGTGACAAAAATAAACACGACGGCAATAAGAATTAGCGCGATAAAAAAGGAGCGGTCGTCCTGATTGCCTCCATTGCGCCTTAATGAAACAAGCGCGAAATAGACCGACAGCGCAACCGCGCAGGCAATAAACAGCCCTCCCCATACCTGGTAAGGGATAAAAAGAAAGGACTCGCCGAGCGGCTTCCAGTTGGCGTTTTGCAGCGCGTAGAAATTGAATGCATTCAATGTGGCATACGGATAAGAGGACAACGTGCCGCTGTACAGCTTGATCAACGAAGCAAGCCCGCCTGTTTTCCAGAAAAACGGCGTAGCAAGAAGCAAAAATGTCGTGAAGCCATAGCCTGCGCTAAGCAGCCAAGGCTTCCATTTGCGATTCAGGGCAAGCGCAAGCAGCAGCACCGGCATAAAGATAAAGGCCTGCGGCTTGATCAGCGCAGCGATGGCGAACCAGATAGATGCGTAGCCAAACCGGCGTTCCGCCATGCCGCAAACAGCGAGGCACAAGGCAAGCGCAAAAATAGCGTCAACCTGCCCCCAGGCAGCTGAATCATAAATAGCGGCCGGATTAAAAATATACAGCAAGGCAATGCCGGCTCCGGCCAGATTTCCCAGCTTGGAGCGCGATACACGGTACAGCACGGCAGCTGCGGCCAAATCTGCCAAAATGGCGGGCAGCTTGTACAGAAGCAGGGCAGCCGTTGTTCCGTTATCAATGCCAAGCCAGCCCTTGACTACGCCTAGAGCGTAAAGGATATAAATGTAGCCCGGCGGATAATCGACAAAGATATCCGTATGATAAAAGTTCGCCAGGCCATGAGACACGGCATGATCCGACCAATAAGTGAACAAGGCGATGTCATTGACATACCCCTCATTCGTTAGTCCGATAACAATGCGCAGGGCAAGCCCAAGGCCCAAGCCCAATGCCAGGAGCACGGGCGCCAGATTGCGCGAACGCTCTCCTGCCGCAAGCGCCCCGCCTCTAATGAAGCTCCGGTTGACCCATACGAACAGCAGGGTAAACAACACGGCATAAATCATCGTGGACAAGATCGAAACTTTTGGAGCGGCTTCCTTTTCGCCGCTGTCCCCTCCGTCGATGGAGGTCGGAGCAAGCGGCAGCACCTCCGCACCCTCGGGCGCTTTGCTCACTTCCTCTACCGAGACGGAATCAAACCAGCTTGTCCCCGAATTGATGCCTCCGTATCCGCCCAAGCTGATGCCAACTTCAATTTCGCGCTGATTTTTAGCCGTTTTGCCATAGAACTCCAGAAACGACCATTCTCCTCCGGTATCCGTTACATTAGGATAGGTCAGCGCCGCTCCTTCAACAGACAGATGCGCTCCAGTGCCATGCGATCCTACGCCTTCCGTGCGAACATAACCCGAAAAACGGTAAAGCTGATTTCCCTTTACCTTGACCTTCTGGATGAAACGGGCGTGATTATCCCCTGTATTTGTTATAAACGCAACTCCACTTCCTTCAAATGCCCCCTGCTGATCCCAGCCAAATACAGTCAGACCTTCGTCTTTAAGCCAGGCTTCCGTTTCCCAGCCTTCAGGAAGTCCATTTTTTGAGACTTCAAAATCTCCGTTTATTAATAAATTGCCGGCGGCTCGAGCACCTGCTCCTGGCAATAAAAGTAAAAGGGCTATTAACAACCAGACACTGCGAATCAACACTCTGCTCATTGTCATCACGTTCTCCCTTAATTTGAAAACTCATTCTCACTTTATACAATGGGAACTCTGCGGTCAATCCAAAAGCCAAAAAAAGTATTGATTAATGAAAATGAACAAATTCCTGCCAACGGAAAACCCGATAAGTATAATAGACATAGATCGACATCATACTGGTTAGTAAACTATCATTTTCAAAAGGTTGTGAGACTGATCAGCGCCAAAGCATCGGATAGAGTTGCACATGTAACGGGAAATTTTCAGACGCAAATAGGCAGCAGGGACTGGTCGCCGGGCGCCAACGCTACAGCAATGAAGAACATTGGAAATGGAACGCATATACTGATAGTGCCGCTGCATCCCGGCAGCTACGAATACAAGGTCGCAATTAACGGGAGTTGGGATGAAAACTATGGCGCAGGCGGGGTAAAGGGTGGCGGCAATATCTCTTTCGAGCTAAAGGCTCCCAAGGAGGTTGCGTTTATTTTTCACGAGGATGCTTCAACCCGAAAGTTGTCGGAGTGGTTTGAAGGGAAGCCGGACGCCGATCCAGGCTCCTTGAGCTGGAGAGAGCTTGATGCATGGTTTTATTACGACGGCGACGATCTTGGCTCCGTTTATAAGGACGGCGGAGTCGCAATAAAGCTATGGGCTCCAAAGGCGGATTCCGTCACCGTTATTTTTTATGATAAAAACGACAGCAGCCGTTCTATCGGCTTTATGGCTATGAGCAAAAACAGCAAAGGCGTCTGGGAGCTTCGCGCGGAGCCGCACGAGCTTGGACAAACCGATCTGCGGGGCTGCTTCTATCAATACGAAATCAGCCATGGCGGCAAGCTTACAAAAGGGCTGGACCCTTACGCCAGGTCGATGGCGGAGTTCCGTACCAGTCCGGACGGCTTGCCGCTGGGGGAAAATGCAGATGCAACCGGAAAAGCGGCTATTGTGAATTTGGGGGAAACCAATCCAGAGGGCGGGCTGGACTATGCTGTCATCGAAGGCTATCGCAGCCGTGAGGACGCTATTATTTACGAGGTTCATATTCGGGATTTCACCTCGGACCCCTGTCTTGAAGGCAGCCTGAAGCATCGCTTCGGCACGTTCTCCGCTTTTGCCGAAAAGCTGGACTATATCGCCTCGCTCGGCGTTACCCACATCCAGCTGCTGCCGGTTATGGCCTGGTATTACGGGGATGAAGACGCAATGGGCAAACGCGAGCTGGAGCCTTCCGTTTCGGGGAACCACTACAATTGGGGGTATGATCCTCATTCCTATTTTTCACCGGATGGCGCTTATTCGGAAAATCCTCGAGACCCGGAGCTTAGAATCCGCGAGCTGAAGGAGCTGATTGCGGCTATTCACCGCGCGGGCATGGGCGTCATTCTGGATGTAGTTTATACGCATATGGCGAAAGCATGGCTCTTGGAGGATATCGTGCCCGGCTATTATTTCTACCGCAAGCCGGACGGGGAGCTGGTTGGAGGATTTGGCAACAATCTGGCAACCAACCATCGCATGGCGGAGAAGCTGATGGTGGATTCTGTCCGTTATTGGTTCAAGGAGTTTAAAATCGACGGCATGCGCTGGGATATGATGGGCGACGCCACCTGTGAAGCGGTGCAAAACGCCTACAACGCGGCAGCGGAGCTGAATCCCCAAGCGTTGTTTATTGGCGAGGGTTGGCGAACCTTTTCCGGGCATCTCGCAGAACCGGCCTTGGCAGGCCAAGGCGCCGACCAGGGTTGGATGAACCGGACGGACGATGTTGGCGTTTTTTCCGACGAATTTCGCAATGAGTTGAAATCCGGTTATGGCAACGAAGGAGAGCCTCGTTTTTTGACAGGCGGAGCCAGACCCATCGACAGGCTGTTCGCCAATTTGAAGGGCCAGCCCTCCAATACGCCTGCCGATTCGCCTGGCGACATGGTTCAATATCTCGAAGCGCACGACAATTTGACGCTTCATGATGTCATTGCGCTTTCACTATCCGCTGATCCTTCCTCGGCAGAGGATGAGGAAAACATCCATCGGCGCATCCGCCTTGGCCATGTGCTGCTGTTCACCGCGCAAGGAACCGCGTTTATGCATGCGGGACAGGAATACGGCCGTACCAAGGCGTGGAGCGGCCCACAGCCGCCGGAGGCCCACAGCCATACGTTGCGCGATTGCCACGGCAATATTCGGGGGTATTTTGTCCACAATTCCTATAATTCCTCCGATGCCATTAACCGCTTTGATTGGAGCAAAGCAGCCGATGCAAGCCGGTATCCCGTCTCTGCCGTTACCCGCAGCTATACCGTCGGCCTGATTGAGCTTCGCAAATCCACCAACGCGTTTCGGCTTGGCAGCATGGAGCTTGTAAACCGCCATGTTCATCGCCTGTATGCCCCGGAAATCGGCGAATGCGATCTGGTTATTGCCTATCGCTGTCAATCCAGTGACGGCACCGGTTGTTATACTATTTTTGCAAATGCCGATTCTCGGGCAAGAACCATTACACTGGAGGAAGATTTGACGGAAGGCGAGGTTGTAGCGGATGGACAGCAGGCTGGAACGCAAGCAATCGCATTGCAGGACAGAGTTGGCTTTAAGCTGACGAAGGACTCCATCATGCTGGAGCCCTTGACCGCTGTTATTATCCGGACCCCTATACGAACCCCCGATATGGCGTAAACGCATACTAATTCTTCAGTTCTACCCGTATAAAAATACGGAAAGGACGGCGGGCGGCCGAAGCTGCAGTAATGTGAATGGCAGATGGATCTTGGTAGATGGATGATGACAGATGGATGATGGCAGATGGGGTATCGCGGCGAGAGCCCTAACAAATACTGCAATAGGGTTCCGCAGAGAAGGCTAGAGTTTCTGGGTTTCTGGGTTTGTGCGATTTATCGTACAAACCCAAGTCCTCACTCACACGGTGTCGCTTGGTTTATGCGATTTTTCGTACAAACCAGCTCCTCACACATACGTAGCCGCTTGATTTGTACGATTTTTCGTACAAACCAGCTCCTCACACATACGTAGCCGCTTGATTTGTACGATTTTTCATACAAACCAGGTCCTGACTCTCACGGTGTCGCTTGGTTTGTACGATTTTTCGTACAAATCAGCCTCTCACCCTCACGATTTCGCCTGCTTTATACGATTTTTCGTACAAACTAGCCTCTCACCCTCACGATTTCACCTGCTTTATACGATTTTTCGTTACTACTCAGGTACCACTGCAAAGGAAAAGCTATTTTTGCCTACCTGAATAAGGGATTGAAGGATTCCAAGTCCCT
>NZ_LYPA01000045.1 GCF_001675045.1 Paenibacillus oryzae | reverse complement strand
TCAGTTTTCAAAGAACAAGCTTTTGTTTCGTTTTGTTCCGTGTACACCGCATGTCTCAGCGGCGACTTAAATAATATAACATAGGCGCCTAGAGTATTGCAAGTATTTTTTAAAATTTATTTATAATTATTTTCTACCTTCAAAATCTCCCCAAAATAATGAGTCCTTATCACCTAAGAAATATCTCCTAAGAAAGGCTCTAAATCAAGGTTTTTCATCGATTTTTAACCAGGATTATTTCAGAACTTCATATAACTTCTTCTAATAAAAGCATTATCTTTTAAAAGCATTATCGTTTATGGCTTTGTTTCCTTCAAGAAAGCACTAATTGCGCGAGGGGGGACCCCAATCATTTATGAAGCATTCCAATGCAGGTAACCAATGCACTGTCTACCCCAACAAAACAAAAAAGCCTGATGATCCAAAGTCTCCAGATGGAGCTTCGGACACAGGCTTTTATCAAACGTTTACTTAACGACTTCTTTAATATGAAGATTGCGCTCCACCGTCAAATTAACGATTGTCCCATCTACGGAAACCCAAGGACGCGTCGGATAAGACCGTTCGCAAAATACAATTTCGCCAACGCGGTCATCGCTCAGCCGAACAAAAGTACCGTTGCTAATCTGAGTTACCTTCTCCACAAAGGTCCTCACATATCCTGCATCCAGCTTGCCGAACGATTCCGACATCAACTGCTCCAGCACCAAATAAGGAGATGCAGCTTTACGGTAGGACTTGTTCAGCGTCATTGCATGGAAGATATCCGCGATTCCGACGATTTTGGCATAGGGATGAATTTTAGTGGAATCAATCCCTAGCGGATAGCCGCTTCCGTCAATTTTTTCGTGATGCTGAAGCGCAGCCAGCTTAGCGCCTTCGTTAAGCGCGGCTACATTTTTGAGAAGCTGATAACCAAGAACGGTATGGCGTTTCATTTCCTCGGCTTCATCCTGAGTAAGACCATTTGGCTTATACAGAATACCCTTGTCAATGCGCACATTCCCAATATCCTTGAGCAGACCAGCAAGGGCAACCTGCATCCATTCTTTCTGCGGAAAACCGACCCACTGCGCAATCAAATAGGAGGTCATTGCAGACTCGACGCTATTATGAAGCAGATAGTCTCTTTCCGGGAATGGCCTTGGAACAAAGCTCAGCACCTTATAGCTTTCTATGTGCTGAAGCAGCTTTTCCAATTGCACTCTTATATCCATAATAGGCATGCCTTGTCCCGTAACCTGCGAATTAAAAATAGTCCGCAGCACTTCAACCATCTTTTCATATTCCTGCTGCAAAGGCGTTGCCGGAGCCTGCCCTTTGGCTGCAGGTGCAGGCTCCTCAACAGTTTCCTCCGCCGCTTTGGGATCGGCCGCGCTATTTTCAACCTTAACGTTCGATATAAGGAAGGCTTGCAAGATTTCCAATTCCCTGGACGAGATCACCTTGCCCTTCTGAAGCAAAACGTTGCCAGACGAGGTAAGGACATCTTCTTCCAGTTTATCTCCTGGCTTAAGCTGCTCAACAATTACCGTTCCCACGGATGTCCTCTCCCTTAATTCCCGTATTCATTTTGGTGCTTATTGCTGGGAATCGTTTTCCCCGTCTTCTTGCGCTTCGTCCAGGTTTTCGTTTTCCTCGCTGCGCGCTACCCGAGTAACCGTTGCAACGGTATCGTCTTCGCGGGTATGAATAAGTCTGACGCCTTGCGTGTTGCGGCCCATGGAAGAAATGCCGTCCATGCTGGTGCGGATCAATGTGCCAAGCGCCGTCATAATCATCAGATCCTCGTCATTCTCAACCACCTTGAGCGCAACGATTGGTCCGTTTTTATCGGTGACGTTCAACGTTTTGATGCCTTTGCCGCCGCGGTTCTGAATCCGGTATTCGGCTTCCGGCGTACGCTTGCCGTAACCTTTGGAGGTTACGATCAGTATGTTTTTATCCTTCTGAACGACGTCCATATCGATAACAACATCATCATCGTCCAGTCCGATGCCCTTCACGCCTGTTGCGGACCGTCCCATGGAACGAACATCATTCTCCGAGAACCGAATCGACATGCCTTGACTGGTTCCCATAATGATTTCCTGATTGCCGTCCGTCAGCTTAACGCCGATCAGATCATCATCCTCGCGCAAGGAAATGGCAATAAGACCAACCTTGCGGATATTGACGTAATCATCAAGCGGCGTCTTCTTCACAACGCCTTGGCGTGTAGCGAAGAACAGGTAATGATCAGAGTCGAAGGCCTGTACGGGAATAACCGCATTAATCGTTTCGCCTTGCTCAATCTGAATCAGATTAATGATTGGCGTACCTCGCGCGGTCCGGCTTAAATCCGGAATTTCGTAAGCCTTCAGCTTGTACACCTTGCCTTTATTGGTGAAGAACAGCAGGAAGTGATGCGTATTGGATACAAAAAGATGCTCCACAAAATCATGCTCTTTGGTATCCATGCCCACTACGCCGCGTCCGCCCCGCTTCTGGCTTCGATAGGTCGTAACCGGAAGACGCTTGATATAGCCGGAATGAGTAATGGAGATGATAACGTCCTCGCGCGGAATCAAATCCTCATCCAATATCTCATCGTCGCTTGCCGTAATTTCCGTACGGCGCTCGTCTCCGAAGCGCTCCTTGATTTCATTCAGCTCCGTACTGATAATATCAAGCACAAGCTTTTCGTCTCCCAAAATGGCTTTGTATTCCGCAATTTTGACCTGAAGCTCGTTATACTCCGCTTCGATCTTGTCGCGTTCCAGACCGGTAAGGCGCTGCAAACGCATATCCAGAATCGCCTGCGCCTGCTCAAGGCTGAGCGAAAACCGGGTAATCAAGCCCTCGCGCGCTTCCTCAGTCGTACGGGAGCCGCGAATAAGGGCGATAACCTCGTCCAGATTATCCAGCGCGATGCGCAAGCCTTCCAGAATATGAGCTCTGGCTTCAGCCTTCTTCAAATCATATTCTGTCCGTCTGCGGATAACCTCGATTTGATGCTGCAGGTAATGATAAAGCATTTCCCGCAGGTTCAACGTTTTAGGCTCGCCATTTACGAGTGCCAGCATATTGATGCCAAAATTGGACTGCAATTGCGTATGCTTGTACAAATTGTTAAGCACAACGCTTGGATTGACGTCGCGGCGCAGCTCGATGACAACCCGCATGCCGTTGCGATCGGACTCATCGCGCAGGTCGGTAATGCCGTCCAGCTTTTTCTCGCGGACCAATTCCGCTATTTTTTCAACCAATCTCGCCTTGATGACCTGATATGGAAGCTCATGAATCAAGATGCGGGCTTTTCCGTTATTTTCTTCAATTGTTGCGCGCGCACGCATAGTGACAGAGCCGCGGCCTGTCAAATAGGCCTGCCGTATACCTTGCAGCCCCATAACAAATCCGGCGGTCGGGAAATCCGGCCCTTTAACAAACTCCATCAGCTCCAGCGGCGTAATATCGGGATTAACAATCATAGCTTGCAATCCGTCAATAACCTCTACCAGATTGTGAGGAGGAATATTTGTGGCCATGCCTACCGCAATGCCGGTTACGCCATTAACAAGCAAATTGGGAAAGCGGGAAGGAAGCACAACTGGCTCCTGCTCCTCGCCGTCATAGTTCGGCTTAAAATCGATCGTTTCCTTGTTGATGTCGCGAAGAAGCTCCATCGCCATCTTCGACAACCTGGCCTCCGTGTACCGCATTGCCGCCGCCATATCGCCATCGATAGAGCCAAAGTTGCCGTGGCCATCTACCAGCATATAGCGCATGGAGAAGTCTTGCGCCATCCGTACCATGGATTCATAGACGGCAGAGTCGCCGTGCGGATGGTACTTGCCGATGACTTCGCCGACGATTCTCGCCGACTTTTTATGCGGCTTGTCCGGCGACATCCCAAGCTCGGACATCGCGTACAAGATACGGCGGTGAACCGGCTTCAGCCCGTCCCTTACATCGGGCAAAGCGCGGCTTACGATGATGCTCATCGAATAAGCCATAAAGGAATCGCGCATCTCCGTGCCGATATCACGGTTTGTCACTGACATTCGTTGTTCTTCCGCCATGCTTAACCTCCTTGACCTTATCTATCCCACAAACTTGTAGTCCGTTACCTCTATTTCTTTCACAAAGCCGAAGTCTCTAAACACGGCTTCCAGAAGTAAACAATAGTTATTTTGAAAATAGGCAAACTTGCCCTCCCCATCCGTCCAGGGACGACATAAAGTAAACAGACTGCCCTTTTATTATACCATTCATTCCAAACTCTGTCTTGCCCCGCCTGTTTGTACAGCTTAATAAATCTCCATATGGAAAACGAGGTGTCTGTAAATTGTCTATTAGACGGGTAAGAAGCAAGTGGGCCAAAACCAAAGTGCTCATGAAATCACCCAAGCTTGTTCCATCCATACCGCTAACCAAGGTTTTCAATCGTGACAGCTTGCATAGTCTGCTCCAGGAGTACGGGATGGTTTACGTCAAACCGATGTCCGGCACATTTGGCAAAGGCGTTATTCGCGTAGAGGCCGCAAAAGATTCCTCTTATCGCTACCAAACCGGTACTAGCGAGCAACACGCTTCATCGTTCGACGAGCTGTACAGAGGGCTGCAGCGAATAACGGGAACTCGAAACTATTTGGTGCAGCAAGGCATCCATCTGCTCAAGCATCGGAAGCGCCGCTTTGATCTGAGGGTAATGGTCCAACGCAATCCGCGCGGCTCTTGGGAAACAACGGGCATAATCGGCCGGCTTTCCCATCCCGATAAAATCGTGACCAATTACCATAACGGCGGCACGATGATGTCCTTCCAGCAATTGATGGCCGGTCATCTCTCCGGGAGCGAAATGAACGGATATCTCGGGAAGCTGAGAACGCTGGGTGTAGCAATCGGAAAACAGCTGTCTACCGCCTATCCCGGCCTGAAGGAGCTGGGCGTCGACGTTGCGATCGATACGAGGCTGAAGCCATGGGTGCTTGAAGTGAATACGAAGCCGCATCCCTATATTTTTAACAAGCTGTCCGACAAAAGCATGCATCGTAAAGTTGTTTCCTACGCCAGAGCTTATGGCGGCATCAAACGAAAAAGCAAATAAGAGGAGCAGGCTTGCCTTGCACCCCGCCAGCAAGAAACGATAGCCTCGACGCAAAATTGGGGACCAAATAGATCGAAAGGAGCAGTCCGCCTTGCATCAAGGCTGCTGCTCCTACCATGGATTAAATATCGAGATTCGTAACGTAACGCGCGTATTTCTGGATAAAATCGCGGCGCGGATCAACATTGTCGCCCATTAGCGTATCAAAAATGAGATCGGCCTCTATCGCGTCCTCAATGGAAACTTGAAGCATGGACCTGCTTTCGGGATCCATCGTTGTTTCCCAAAGCTGTACGGCATCCATCTCGCCCAAACCTTTGTAACGCTGGATGTTGACCTTAACGCCTTCGCCGAATTCTGCAAGAATGACGTCGCGTTCTTCCTCCGTCAACGCATAACGCACGTTTTTATTGCGTTCAATTTTGAAAAGCGGCGGCTGCGCGATATAGATATAGCCGGCTTCAATAATTTCACGCATGTAACGGTAGAAGAAGGTGAGCAGCAGCGTCCGAATATGCGCTCCGTCAACGTCGGCGTCCGTCATAATAATGATTTTGTGGTACCTGGCTTTTGCAAGGTCAAAATCATCGCTGATGCCCGTGCCAAGCGCCGTAATGATGGAGCGAATCTCCGCATTGCCCAAAATACGGTCAAGGCGGGCTTTTTCCACGTTCAGAATTTTACCCCTCAGAGGCAAAATCGCCTGGAAATGACGATCGCGTCCTTGTTTGGCAGAGCCGCCCGCAGAATCTCCTTCGACAATGTACAGCTCGCTGATGGAGGCATCCTTGGAGGAGCAGTCCGCCAGCTTGCCGGGAAGCGAGCCTACCTCAAGCGCGCTTTTGCGCCGCGTCAGCTCGCGCGCCTTGCGAGCCGCCTCGCGGGCGCGGGCCGCTTGAAGACCCTTTTCCACAACTTTGCGGGAAACCGCGGGGTTCTCTTCCAGAAACTCCTGCAGCTTTTCCGCAAAAAACGATTCAACGATGCCGCGAACCTCGCTGTTGCCCAGCTTGGTTTTTGTCTGACCTTCAAATTGCGGCTCCGGAATTTTAACGGAAATGATGGCGGTCAAGCCTTCGCGCACATCATCGCCGGAGAAATTGGAGTCGTTGTCCTTGATCAGATTGTTTTTACGGGCATAGTCGTTAATGATGCGGGTAAGCGCGCTTTTGAACCCGGATTCATGCGTGCCACCTTCATGCGTGTTGATATTGTTCGCGAAGGAATAAATATTTTCGGTATATCCGTCATTGTATTGGAGCGACACCTCCACCTGGATATGATCCTTGGAGCCTTCAACATAAATCGGCTCCTCGTGGATAACCTCGCGGTTGCGATTCAAATATTTGACGAACTCGATAATGCCGCCGTCGTATTTAAAGGAATTGGATACGCCCGTCCGTTCATCAGTTAACGTAAGCTCAATGCCCTTGTTCAGAAACGCCAGCTCGCGAATGCGGTTTTGAAGCGTATCGTATTCAAAAACGGTTGTGTCCGTAAACACTTCCGGGTCGGGAAGGAACGTTGTTTTGGTACCCGTTGTTTCGCTTTCGCCAACAACCCGGACATCGTATTGCGGGATGCCGCGGCGATATTCCTGCTGATGCACCTTGCCCTCGCGGCTAACCTGAACAACGACATGCTCCGACAACGCGTTGACTACGGATACGCCGACCCCGTGAAGACCGCCGGAAACCTTGTAGCCTTCGCCGCCAAACTTGCCGCCCGCATGGAGAACGGTCATAACGACTTCAAGCGTCGACTTCTGGAGCTTGGTATTCATCCCCACCGGAATGCCCCGGCCGTTGTCGATAACGGTGATACTATTATTTTCGTGAACGATCACATCGATTTTGTTGCAGTAGCCGGCGAGCGCCTCGTCAATACTGTTATCGACAACTTCCCATACCAGATGGTGAAGACCCTTTCCGCTGGTGGATCCGATATACATCCCCGGACGTTTGCGAACGGCCTCCAATCCTTCCAGAACCTGAATCTGACTCTCGTCATACGTATGCTGTTCCAAAGACATGCAAGTTCACTGCTCCTCTCAACTGCTCTTCCTGTTCCTATCCATTCGCTACAAACTGATGCGCCCTCTTCTTAAGCGTTGAGGACGAAATCGGCGAATAATAAATCCGTTTTTTGGTGACGACGATGGACTTGGGCTCTTCCTCGCCAATCGTCTCTACATCCTTGCGTTTGCGGGCTCCCGCAACAAATTGCTTGGAAAGCTTGGAAGACTGCTCGATTGAAATATCGAAAATGGCAACGAGCTCCGACGTGCGAATGATCTTTTCGCCGCCAAGATGAATATACATGCCGTCTCACCTCTTCTAGGGCGTGTTTGCTACCTAGTCACTCTGCCTTCGCGCACATAATAGATGCCGGCATCGTGGAGCTTGCTCATGTTGACGCTCTCCAGGCCGGTCGTTGTAATAAAGGTTTGCACCTTGCTTTGAAAGGTTTCTATCAATTGGGTTTGCCGGTTCTGGTCGAGCTCCGACAATACGTCATCCAGCAGCAATAACGGATATTCGCCGATTTCTTCCCGAATCAGCTCGATCTCCGCCAGCTTAAGCGACAATGCCGTTGTCCGCTGCTGTCCTTGCGAACCGAAGATATGGGCCTCCTTGCCGTTAATGAAAAAAGCAAGATCGTCCCGATGCGGTCCCGCAAGCGTGACTCCTCTCCGAATCTCCTGATCTTTCACCTGTGTTAACTTTAACATAAATTGCTCAAATAAAACAGTTTCATCTTGTTCGAGGTCGCATTCGAAGGAAGGCCGGTAGGCGATAGAAAGCTTCTCCGAGCCTCCCGTAATGCCGGCATGAATTTGTTCCGCAAAACCTTGCAGCTTCTGTATAAAGTCTTTCCTTTTTTTCATAATTTTAACACCATGTTCTACCAGCTGCATATTCCATATATCCATCATCGTTTCGTTCATTTTGCCGCCGCTGCCGGATTTCAGGTAGTTGTTGCGCTGCTGCAGCACTTTTCCGTATTGCTGGAGCGTATACAGATAGCCGGGCTGTACCTGCCCGATTTCCATATCCAGAAATCTGCGGCGTACGCCCGGCGTTCCTTTCACAATTTCCAAATCCTCGGGTGCAAACATGACGACGTTAATTGAACCTATAAAATCGCTCAGCTTACGCTGCTCCAGCCCGTTGATTCTGGCCTTTTTTCCTTGAGAGGAAAAAGCCAGATCCAGCGTAACCGTTCCGTAGCGCTTATCCGCTGCTGCGCTGATTCGGGCTGCGTCTCCCTGCCAGCCGATTAGCTCCTTGTCCTTGGAGGTGCGATGCGACTTCGATAGAGCCAATACAAATATAGCTTCCAGGAGATTTGTTTTTCCTTGTGCATTAGGCCCCAGAAATACGTTTACTCCGTTGCTCGTTTCCAGCTCCAGGCTTTCATAGTTGCGATAATTTTGCAAAGCAATGCTTTTCAAAAACACGTTACGCCCTCCCGGCCCGCTTCACGCTTTATTTTGCCGTTACGATAAAAGCGCCGCAGCCTTCCACTTCCACCTTGTCCCCGGGATACAGCTTGCGGCCGCGACGGTTGTCAGGCTCGCCGTTAATGTGGACAACTGCCTCCTGCAGAAAAAATTTCGCTTGTCCACCTGTGGATATGCAATCTGAAAGCTTCAAAAATTGTCCTAACGCAATATATTCCGTATCAATGCCGATTTCCTTCATTATTTTTTGCCTCCCTTCCAAATGGCGGTTTCCCTTAGCCGGTTGTCCGATATGGCAGAATGACATACATGCTGAAATCATGGTCCATTGGCCGGATAATGATGGGGCGCATAGCTCCTGTAAAACCAATAAACAGCTGCTCGCTGTCGATTACTTTCAGTACGTCCAGCATATATTTGGAGTTAAACGCAATTCGTAGCGGCTGGCCCGACATCTGCGAAGCATCCAGCTGCTCCGTTACCCGCCCAAGCTCCGTAGAGCTGGAGGAAATTTCAATGCCTCCGCTTTCCAGCGTCGTCAGACGAACAATGTTTGTTTTTTCCTCGCGGGACATCAAATAAGCGCGGTCGATTGCGTCCATCAAATTTTTAGTGTTCAGCACAAGCTCGGTTTCATAGGAGCTGGGAATGATTTTGGATGTATCGGGATAGGTTCCGTCCAGTATGCGCGTGTAAAACAGAATGTTGTCCACTTTGAACAAAACCTGGTTATCGGCGACAACTACGTCAACCATCGTATTTTGATCCGGAATCAACCGGGACAGCTCAACCAGTGTTTTGGCCGAAATAACAATATTGCTGAAATGATAGGAGCTGTCCAGATCAACCTTTGTCGTACGGCTTGCAAGACGATGGCGGTCCGTAGCGGTAAACTTCAGTTCGCCTTCGTTAAGATTCCACAAAACACCGGTAAGAATAGGGGTTTGCTCGCTTGTTGAAGCTGCAAGCACCGTTTGGCGAATCATGGACTTAATCAAGTCGCCTGGAATTTGAATCATTTGATTTTGATCCACGGAGGGCAGAACAGGGTATTCTTCGGGATCCAGCCCCACCATTTGAATTTCCGATGAGCCGGAGGAAATAACCGTTTGGAATTGGCCTGTTACTTCAATGGCGACTTGATCCGACGGCAGCTTTTTGACAATTTCCACAAAAAACTTGGCGGGAAGCACAACGCTTCCGGGTTTGTCGATTTGAGCAATAATTTTGTCTCCTTGTTCTACGGAAACAAAGCTTTGAATAGATATATCAGTATCGCTGGCGGTTAACGTTACGTATTGATGATTTACATCTATTTTGATGCCTCCAAGTATTGGAATGGCAGGCCGTGGCGATACAGCTTTGGCGACTTGTTGAATCGCATCGTTTAATTCGTTTTTGGAGATGGTTAATTTCATCTTTTCACCCGTTTCTTTGGAATTCGGATTTTGCGGTTTTTAATGTTCGTTTACTGCTATTAAGACGGTATTTTTTTAAAGAATTTTAGTAGTAGTAGCAGTAGGGGGCCTGAATATGTGGATAACCCCATGGAACAGGGATGAAGCAAGCCTATCCACATGTGCATAGTGTGTGTATAGGCTTGCTTCGTTGTTCACATATGATTTTTAATTTTTTCAATCAAATTTTGGATAATCTTCCCGAGATCCTGATCCAGCTTTAATTGCTGAGTAATTTTTTCATGGGCATGAATAACAGTAGTATGATCGCGGCCGCCAAACGCTTCCCCGATTTTGGGCAAGGAATAATCCGTCAGCTCGCGAGACAGATACATGGCTATCTGGCGCGGATATGCAACAGCCTTTGTCCTTTTTCTCGCTTTGAATTCTTCCAGGCGCAGACCGTAAAATTCACCAACTTTGGTCTGAATGTCGTTAATCGTGATCATTCGCGGACGGCTGGATGGAATGATATCCTTAAGCGCCTCCGCCGCCAAATGCGAGGTAATGTCGGCATTCATTAAGGAAGAGTAGGCGACAACCCTTATGAGCGCGCCCTCCAGCTCGCGGATGTTGGTGTCGATCTGGCTGGCGATATAGTTCATGGCTTCGTTTGGAATATCTAAATTTTCGGAGCGCGCCTTTTTGCGCAGAATCGCGATGCGCGTTTCCAGATCCGGCGCCTGGATATCCGTAATCAGTCCCCATTCAAACCGCGAGCGCAGCCGGTCCTCAAGGGTCGGGATTTCTTTTGGCGGGCGGTCGCTGGAGATAACAATTTGCTTGCGCGCCTCATGCAGGGCGTTGAAGGTGTGGAAAAACTCCTCCTGCGTCTGCTCCTTGCCGGCGAGAAACTGGATGTCGTCAATGAGCAAAACGTCGATGTTGCGGTATCTGGTGCGGAAGCTTTCGCCCTGACTGTCGCGAATGGCGTTGATGAACTCATTCGTAAACTTTTCGGACGAGATGTAAAGCACCTTGGTATCGGGATTATGCTCCATTATAAAATGTCCGATGGCGTGCATCAGATGCGTTTTGCCGAGGCCGACTCCGCCGTAAAGAAACAGCGGGTTGTACGTTTTGGCCGGGGCTTCCGCCACGGCGAGAGAGGCCGCATGGGCAAAGCGGTTATTGACGCCAACGACAAACGTATCAAATGTATATTTTGGGTTAAGCATATGGATATGGGGCTCGTCGCTCATTATGGGAGCTTGAACCGGCTTTGGCGGCGGTATAAGGTTTTGCTCCACCGATTTTGGTTCTTCAATTGAAAATTTTACGTCGACCTGTCTTCCCAGAAATTCCTGAAGCGTTTTTCTGATCAGATTAGTATATCGTCCTTCCAGCCATTCTGCGGCAAAAGTTGTCGGCGCTGTTATTTCAAGTAGGGAATCATCGCGAAAAGAAGCTTTGGTCGCCTTGAACCAGGTGTCAAAGCTTGGTTTGCTGAGCTTCGTTTGGATGATTGACAATACTTGTTGCCATAAATCGTAGGTATGGCTGTCCACAGACTGTCACTCCTTAATCGTCACTTGCTTGAGGGCGCGGTACGCGCGGAAAATATGTCGAATAGGGCGGCGTTCAGACGAAGCCGTCCACATTATGACGGATTTTATGGTAAGATTCATAAACAGGGGATGAGTTTGTTCACAATGTTATCCACAACCTGTTAATAAGATTGTGGAAAGAAGTAGTCCATCCACAACGAAAACATATCCATCATAGCAAATGACGCCTTATATTTCAACGAATTTAAGCATATTATCCACATTCTCAACAGCTTGTGTATAAATCTTATCGACAATACTAGATATTGTTTATATCATGTTAAGAATTCGACAAAGTTCGCTCCAGACACGAAAAAATTGTCCACATGTTATTAATTTTTGGCGAATGAAGCCTTAAAAGTCTGTTATCCACAGCTTGAATTAACTCCTTGGGCATTCATGAGGTCATTCCAATTTTACGAATAATGGAGAGATTGACTTTTCAGTGCTGGCGTGGTTTAATAATAAAAGTGATTTTTGCGAACCATACGGCCTGTTGCCGTTTATGCAAGAATGCGTTAATAGGAGGTGCAGCTTAATGAGACCTACATTTAAACCAAATGTCAGCAAACGTGCGAAAGTGCATGGCTTCCGCAAACGGATGAGCTCGAAGAACGGTCGCAAAGTTTTGGCGGCTCGTCGTCAAAAGGGTAGAAAAGTTCTGAGCGCGTAAGCATGAGACCACTTCCGGTGGTCTTTTTTTTATTTTCATTTAGGGCGACACGCCTTAAAAGGTTGTACTTTAAGAACGAATGGTGGAGTCAGCTGTGCGTAGAAAATTGCGTTTGCGAAACCGTGCAGATTTCAGCCGGATATACCGGGGCGGCAAGTCGTTCGCCAATGGACAATTTGTTGTGTATTGGTCCAGACAGAGGAATGCCGATCCATTCCGGCTTGGCGTATCCGCCAGCAAAAAAATCGGCAATGCGGTTGTTCGCAACCGAATGAGACGTATGGTGAAGGAAATTGTTCGTCATATGGAGGATCGGATTATACCGCAAACCGATCTGATCCTCATTGTTCGAAAACCGGCAACGGCCATGACATTGCGGGAAATGGAAAAAAGCATACAGCATGTATTAAAGAGAGCGGGATTGCTTAAATAGTTAAAAGT
The DNA here is from genome assembly GCF_001675045.1 of Paenibacillus oryzae. Classification (GTDB taxonomy): domain Bacteria; phylum Bacillota; class Bacilli; order Paenibacillales; family Paenibacillaceae; genus Pristimantibacillus; species Pristimantibacillus oryzae. The sequence goes on along the minus strand of NZ_LYPA01000045.1, from coordinate 100,685 downwards.
CCTCTTTCTATATAAGGGTTGATTTTTAATGGAGGAAGGACTTTTTGTATATTCTCATGCAGGTACGCCGAGCCTGCTTGTTTATTTGTGTTTTTAATTGTGGTATAGTCAATGGTGGAGTAGACTATGTTAAGGCTCTCAGAGAGGAGATTGGATTTTGTTTCGGAATTCAACGAAAAAGTGGCTCCTGGTAGTTGGAATGATCTTGCTAGTCGGCCTGCTTGCAGGCTGTGCGCCAGCTGATCACACCATGGAGACGGAAGATTTATTGAAAGGGAACTTCTGGGAGAAATATGTAGTATACTATTTCGCCACTACGCTTGATTCGTTTGCTGGCTGGTTTGGCGGTTCCTATGTGCTTGCGATTTTATTGTTGACGATTATCGTGCGCACGCTTATTCTGCCCCTGACCCTGAAGCAATACCGCAGCTCCAAGGCAATGCAGGCGCTGCAGCCGCAAATGGCGGAAATCAAGAAGAAATATAAGGACAACCCTCAAAAACAGCAAGAGGAAACAATGAAGCTGTTCCAAACTCATCAGGTTAATCCAATGGCCGGCTGCTTGCCGATATTGGTGCAGATGCCTGTATTTATCGCACTTTACAATGCGATCTACTGGAACAAGGATATCCGGACAGACTCCATCTTTGGTTTTGTTCTCGGTGAGCCAAGCCCATGGTACTTCCTGCCGATTCTTGCGGCGATTACTACTTTTGTCCAGTCCAAAATGATGCAGAAGCAGCAAACGCAGCAAATGCCCGGCATGGGCATGATCATGGCGATCTTCCCTGTGTTGATTTTCGTGATGTCTACGTCGTTCCCTGCTGCATTGCCGCTGTACTGGGTGTTCAGCAACACGTATACAATTGTACAAAATTATTTCCTGTATGTACGTTCATCTGACAAGGGTAAGAAGGAGGTCCTTGCAAAATGAAGAAAATCGTCGCATCAGGCAAAACGATAGAAGAAGCTGTGCGTAACGGCTTGGCACAATGGCAAGTAACGGAAGATCGTGTTAATAAAGTCGTGCTGGAGCAGCCTTCCAAAGGCCTGTTTGGTCTTTTTGGCGTCAAGGAAGCCAAGGTCGAGCTAGAGCTTATTCCGGATCCCATCGAAGAAGCAACCGCATTCCTCAAAGAAGTGGCGGCAGCGATGGGACTAGAAACCAGTATTGAGCGTAAGCAAACCAAAGAAGGCGTCTTGCTGGCCGTTTCGGGCGGCGGAGAGCTGGGAATGCTGATTGGACGCCGCGGCGGCACGCTTGATGCCTTGCAATATTTGACTAATATTGTTGCCAATCGTTACTCGGACAGCCATGTTCGTATCGTTCTTGATGCAGAGGATTTTCGGGAGCGGCGCCGGAAGACGCTTGAGGAGCTTTCTGATCGCTTGGCCGGACGCGTAATCCGGACAAGGAAGGAAGTTGTTCTGGAGCCGATGTCGCCTCATGAACGCAAGGTTATCCATTCTCAGCTTCAGAACCATCCCAAGGTAAGAACCTTCAGCAAAGGCGATGAGCCTAGCCGTCGAGTTGTTATCGCACTGAAGTAGAAGTTGAGCGTACCTAAGATAAAATTATAGTTGACAGCAATGGCTTGGTTTGAGGTCATTGCTGTTTTTCGATTTAGAGGTGATAGGACATGATTCATGATACAATTGCAGCCATCTCTACAGCAGTTGGGGAAGGCGGAATTGCGATAATTCGGATAAGCGGCCCCGACGCGATAATCGGAGCCGATCATATTTTTGCATCCAAAATCAGTCTAAAGGACGCAGAATCGCATACGGTGCATTATGGCCACATTACCGATCCCGTAAGCGGAGAAAAAGTGGAGGAAGTGCTGGTTACGCTGATGCGCGGCCCGCGCTCCTTCACGGGCGAGGACGTTGTCGAAATCAATGCGCACGGCGGCGTAATCGCAGTACGCAAGGTGCTGGATCTTGTTTTGCAGCAGGATGGAATTCGGATTGCGGAGCCTGGGGAGTTCACCAAACGCGCTTTTTTGAATGGACGAATTGATCTGATGCAGGCTGAGGCGGTTATTGATCTTATTCGCTCCAAATCGGATCGCGCATTTACGGTTGCACGAAAGCAGGCTGAAGGTTTATTATCCAGGAAGATCAAGGCGCTTCGCGGAACGGTGATCGAGCTGCTTGCGCATATTGAAGTTAATATCGATTACCCGGAGCATGATGTGGAGGAAATGACCAGCGCTTATATCCGGGAGCAATGTCTCCTGGCGATCGCTGAGCTGGATAAGCTGCTGAAAACAGCGAGCGAAGGCAAAATTTTGCGTGAAGGTATAATGACCGCTATTGTAGGGCGCCCGAATGTGGGAAAATCGTCATTAATGAATGTGCTCACGCAGGAGGAAAAGGCGATTGTAACGGATATACCTGGCACAACAAGGGATGTAATTGAGCAGTTTGTTACGATTAATGGCATCCCTTTGCGCTTGCTGGATACGGCAGGTATTCGTGAAACAAGCGATGTGGTGGAGAGGATTGGCGTGGAGCGGTCACGCGATGCGCTTCAAGGCGCTGATTTGATTCTGCTTCTATTGAACCATAATGAGCCCCTTCACGCGGATGACAGGGAGCTGCTGCAGCAATTGGAAGGCCGTCAGGTCATAGTGATTGTGAACAAAAACGATTTGCCGGGCCGGCTGGAGCTTGATGAGGTTGCGGGAATTATGCCAACGGCTCCTATTGTGCATATGTCGGTGCTGCAGGAAAGCGGACTTGACCAATTGGAGAAATCCATTAGCGATCTATTTTTTGAAGGCGGACTGGAAGCGGCTGATCTGACTTATGTCAGCAATGTTCGACATATTTCACTGTTAAATCGTGCAAAATCGTCGTTGGAGGATGCCATTGAAGCAACCTACAGCGGCATACCGATCGATGTTATTCAAATCGACGCGCGTTTGGCTTGGGAATCGCTTGGCGAAATATTGGGCGATGAGGCAGGGGATTCGTTGATTGATCAAATTTTTTCGCAATTTTGTCTTGGAAAGTAGGGGGGTTAGGTAATGAGATATTTGGCTGGAGAATACGAGGTTATCGTCATTGGAGCAGGCCATGCGGGCTGCGAGTCAGCTCTTGCATCCGCCCGTATGGGCTGTGAAACATTGCTGCTGACCATTAATTTGGATATGGTAGCGTTTATGCCATGCAATCCGTCCATCGGCGGTCCGGCCAAAGGTCATGTTGTGCGTGAAATAGACGCTTTGGGCGGCGAGATGGGCCGAAATATAGATCGAACGTTTATCCAAATGAGAATGCTCAACACAGGCAAAGGACCGGCTGTTCATGCCTTGCGCGCTCAAGCGGATAAATTTGAATATCAGCATTTAATGAAGAAAACAATCGAAGAGACGCCTCATTTGACCTTGCGTCAGGGGATGGCTGAGGAACTAATCGTTGAGGATGGCAAATGCGTTGGTATTGTTACCAAATCAGGCGCAGAATATCGCGCCAAGGCGGTAGTTGTAACAACAGGCACCTATCTGCGGGGCAAAATCATTATGGGCGAGCTGATGTATGAGAGCGGCCCTAATAATCAGCAGCCGTCTATCAAGCTTTCGGCCAGTCTGAAGGAACATGGACTGGAGCTGATTCGTTTCAAAACAGGCACGCCTCCGCGCGTGCATAAAGACAGCATTGATTTTTCCAAAACGGAGATTCAGCCAGGCGATGAAAAACCGAAATTTTTCTCCCATGAAACCAAAACCTCCGATATTGAGCAAATACCATGCTGGTTAACGTATACGTCTGAGGATACGCATAAAATTATTAACGATAATCTGCATCGCGCTCCAATGTTTTCTGGCGCTATTGAAGGAACAGGACCTCGTTATTGCCCATCCATTGAGGATAAAATCGTTCGTTTTGCCGATAAGCCAAAGCATCAAATTTTTCTGGAGCCGGAGGGAAGACATACTTCGGAGTATTATGTACAAGGCTTGTCAACAAGCATGCCAGAGGATGTACAGTTGGGTATTTTGCGCACAATTCCAGGTTTGGAAAAAGTTGAGATGATGCGTACGGGATATGCGATTGAATATGATGCGGTTATCCCCACGCAGCTGTGGCCTTCTTTGGAGACCAAGGTCATCGATGGGTTATTCACAGCTGGACAAATCAACGGAACCTCCGGTTACGAGGAAGCGGCAGGTCAAGGTATCATTGCCGGTATTAATGCCGCACGTAAAGTACAGAACAAAGAGGCTGTTATTATTGGCCGATCACAGGGCTATATTGGCGTCATGATTGATGACCTGGTTACCAAAGGAACCAATGATCCTTATCGTTTATTGACCTCCCGCGCGGAATATCGTTTACTGCTTCGTCATGATAATGCAGATTTGCGTCTTACGCCACTGGGTTACGAAATCGGATTGATTACGGAAGAGCGCTACAAGCAGTTTATGATGAAAAAAGAGCTGGTTGAGCTGGAAACGGAACGTTTGCGTTCCACTAAAGTAAAGCCCGAAGAAATGAATGCCATGCTGGAAATGGCAGGTTCGGCGCCAATGGTGCAAGGTGGAGATGCGCTGTCTCTTTTGCGTCGTCCAGAAGTGACTTATCAGCATTTGGAATCGGTGTTGCCTTCTCCTTATGAATTGAGTGAAGAAATGAAGGAGCAAGTGGAGATTACCGTAAAATATGCGGGATATATTGAAAAGCAGCTTCTGCAAGTAGAGCGTCTTAACAAAATGGAGAAAAAGCGTATCCCGTCTGATATTGATTATAGCGATGTCCGTGGTCTGGCTTCCGAGGCGAAGCAAAAGCTGGATGTGATTCGCCCGCTTTCTATCGGGCAGGCTTCGCGAATTGCTGGGGTTACTCCCGCAGACATTTCCATCCTGCTCGTATACCTGGAGCATTATAATCGGGTTACGGCTGCGAGAGGTTCACAATGAATGAAACAAACACAATTGGCTGGTTTACAGAGCTGCTAAAGGAGAGAGGGATTGACCTCTCTTCTCATCAGCTTCAGCAATTTCATCTCTATTATTCCATGTTAGTGGAATGGAATGAAAAAATGAATTTGACCGGCATAACCGAACAGGCTGCTGTATATGAAAAACATTTTTATGATTCGCTGACTCTTTCTTTTTTTCTTCCCATGAAGGAGCAGAGAAGCCTGGCTGACATTGGATCAGGTGCAGGATTTCCAAGCATCCCGCTAAAAATTTGTTTCCCGCATTTAAAGGTTGTGATCGTAGATTCATTAAACAAACGAATTCAATTTTTAAATGCGTTGAAAGATGAGCTTGGACTTAATGATGTGGATTGTGTCCATGGCCGCGCGGAGGATATAGCCAGGCTTCCGGCTCATCGTGATCAATATGATGTGGTTACGGCTAGAGCCGTCGCACGCTTGAACGTTTTAAATGAGTTTTGTTTGCCATTTACACGTAAAGGCGGTTTTTTTGCAGCGATGAAAGGTTCGCAATCCGGTGATGAAATTGCGGAGGCAACTCCAAGCTTCAAACTGCTGAAGGGGAAATTAAAGGCGGAGCACAAGCTTATGCTGCCTCATGAGCAATCAGAAAGAAGTATTATTATTGTCGAAAAAACAGGCGATACCCCATCGAAATTCCCTCGCAAGGCCGGGCTGCCATTAAAACAACCAATTATATAAAATAAACACATTTTTGAGCTATTGTTTCACGTGGAACAATAGCTCAAAACATTTTATAATAGATACATAATGTCAAGCAGGATTTCATTCCATATTCGTCGAATTTTTACCACATAACATATTGAATTGGTTTTGTGCCTTCTAAAAATGATAGTTTGTTTTTAGCTGCTAAACCTGCATCTAAACACGGTTTTGTATCCTGAATGGCCGTGGCTGCGAGATGCTTACTTCACACAGAATAACCGGAAAGTCTAGATTTGAGCCTGCTTCTGCAGAGAATCAGCAATGAATACCCTCATCCATGCGTTTGGAGCTATATTAGCTTGGGTTAGTTTGCAACAAAGACATCATTGTTTTGTATCCTTTTGTAAAACAATGTTTGACTGGCATTGTGATGTCAGCATCTGCTGTTGCAAAATGAAGCGATATAGCCGGTGGGTTTATTGTTGAAACTGGCAATCGGGAACTTGTCTTATTGCTGGATGTCTCATGTAGCAACATGCCTGCTTGTTTACTTCATTTACATCATACAAGTAGCAAACAAATGCTAGATTTATCAAAAAATCGGGTGGTTGTAATCAAGATGAAAGAACAAATTTCCCGTTTGTTTGGGTTGTCCGAGCAACGTACCAGTCAAGATGAGGTACGGCAAATACCGATTGGCGAAATTGATACAAGTCCTTTTCAGCCTCGTACGATTTTTGATGACGAGCGTATTGATGAGTTGTGTCAAACGATTAAAACACATGGGGTTATTCAGCCAATCGTTGTCCGGGTGCGCAATAATCGATATGAAATCATTGCTGGCGAGCGTCGTTGGAGAGCGGTCACGAAGCTGGGGTATGATACGATACCAGCCATTATTCGTGAATTTAATGATTCGCAAACAGCCTCCATTGCATTAATTGAAAACCTTCAGCGGGAAGGGCTAACAGCTATTGAAGAGGCGGTTGCCTACCAAAAACTGATTGAACTTCATCAGCTTACTCAGGAAAGCTTGGCCCAGCGCCTGGGTAAAAGTCAATCAACAATTGCGAATAAGCTAAGGCTGCTTATGCTGCCAGAGGTAATCAAGCAGCACTTAATGGAACGAAAAATCACGGAGAGACATGCTCGGGCATTGTTGTCGCTAGATTCAGAGGAGCTTCAGCTTAAGGTGCTGGAGGAGATTGTTTCGAAGGATCTTAACGTTAAACAAGCTGAAGCAAGAATTGCATTTCTTAAAGAAGCTGCAAAAAGCAAAAAAAGCAAACGGATATCATTTACAAAAGATGTTCGGCTTGCTCTTAATACAATTCGTCAATCCATTGAAATGGTGTCCGGATCAGGTCTGAAAATAAAGACAGATGAAAAGGATCATGACGATCATTACGAAATTACGATAAAAATACCGAAGCGATAATGAATATCGTCTAATTTTAGTTACAATCCATAGCATGACATGCTATGATTAATATCGACTTATGGGCCGCCTTCACTGAAGGCGGCGATGCCATTTATATCAAAAGTTTCACACATGAGGTGAATGAGAATTGTCCAAGATTATTGCGATTGCCAACCAGAAGGGCGGTGTCGGCAAAACGACAACGTCAGTCAATTTAGCAGCTTGTCTTGCATCACTGGGAAAAAAGGTATTGCTGGTTGATATCGATCCGCAGGGCAATACAACAAGTGGCCTCGGTATTAATAAAGCCGATGTGTCCAACTGTATTTATGATGTTTTAATTAATGAAGTTCATCCACAAGAAGCAATGGTAGAAACCAGTGTTCCAGGTTTATTCGTTATTCCGGCAACCATTCAGTTGGCAGGCGCAGAAATCGAATTAGTTCCAACGATATCCAGAGAGCTCCGTTTGAAGAAATCGCTTCAAATGGTGAAAAATCAATTTGATTATGTCCTTATTGATTGTCCGCCATCCCTTGGGATTTTGACAATAAACTCTTTGACGGCAGCAGATTCAGTCCTTATCCCGATTCAATGCGAATATTATGCGTTGGAGGGACTGAGCCAGCTCCTTAATACGGTGAGATTGGTTCAGAAACATTTAAATACCACACTTCAAATTGAAGGGGTATTGCTAACCATGCTTGATGCACGTACGAACCTGGGCATCCAAGTGATTGAAGAAGTGAAGAAATACTTCCAACAGAAGGTGTATCAAACGATTATTCCGAGAAATGTAAGGTTGAGCGAAGCGCCCTCCCATGGTCAAGCTATTATAACGTATGACCCAAGATCAAAGGGTGCAGAGGTTTATCTTGAACTTGCAAAGGAAGTGATTATGTATGAGCAAGCGGCTAGGTAGAGGTCTTGACGCGCTAATACCGTCCTTATCCGTACAGGATGACGATAAAGTTATTGAAGTATCGCTAGCTCAATTACGTCCTAACCCTTATCAGCCTCGGAAAAATTTTGATGAGGATTCCATAAAAGAATTGGCGGAATCCATTAAGCAACATGGCGTTATCCAGCCTATCATCGTGCGAACTGTTCTTAAAGGCTACGAAATTATTGCAGGGGAACGTCGTTTCCGTGCATCGCAATATTGCGGTAATACAACAATTCCTGCAGTAGTCAGAAGCTTTACCGATCAGCAGGTGATGGAAATTGCTCTTATTGAAAATCTGCAGCGTGAAGACCTTAACGCACTTGAGGTGGCTGTAGCTTATCAAGCATTGATGGATAAGTTTAACTTGACGCAGGAAGAGCTTAGTTTAAAGGTCGGCAAATCCCGTTCTCATATTGCCAACTTTGTAAGGCTGCTGTCGCTGCCTGAGGAAATCAAGCAATATGTTTCACGTGGAACAATTTCAATGGGACATGCACGTGCGTTGGCAGGGATTAAAGAAGTTTCTGTTCAAAAGGAATTGGCTGAAGAAACGGTTAGCTCGGAATGGAGCGTTCGTGAGCTTGAGGATGCGATTCAATCCTTGGATTCTAGAGGGAAAAAGGATCAAAAGCCTGCCAAGCAGAAGAAGAGAGATCCCTATATCGAGCATTTAGAAGAATCGTTGAGAGAGCAATTCAAAACAACCGTAAAGATAAAGCAGCAAAAGGATAAAGGGAAAATTGAGCTGCAATATTACAATAAACAAGATTTGGAGCGTCTGCTGGAGCTGCTGCAAAAGCTGGCGTAATATAGCGGTCAAAAGCAACAATTGGATAAAGAAATATAAACGATAAATGGCATATCGAAGTTGTAATCTTTCATTTGAAGGATTAAACTAAGATATGCCATTGTTGTTGAAGAGGGGGATGTGATCATGACCATGGAAGAACAAAGATTGATTTATTTGGATCATGCGGCAACATCGTGGCCGAAACCGCCGCAAGTAACGGAGGCAATGCTTCAAGCGGCCTTAAATGACGCCGCTAATCCGGGACGCGGAAGCCATGCAATGGCTGTTAGAGCAAGCCGAATTATGTTTGATACACGCAAGTGGCTATCTAAACTTTTTCATATAAAGAATCCAAATGACATTGCTTTCACCTGCAATACGACGATGGCGCTGAATATGGCCATTAAAGGTTGGGTAAAGCCGGGAGATCATGTAATAGCAACCTCGATTGAACATAATTCAGTAAGAAGACCGCTATATGATCTGGAGTTGAAACATGGCGTCCAGGTGAGTTATATAGAAAGCAATGCAGAGGGTGACATCCAGGTAAGTCAAATCGCAGATGCCATTAGAAGTAACACTTCGTTAATTATAGTTACGCATAGCTCAAATCTTCTTGGCAATATTTTGCCTGTTGCAGAGATTGGCGAATTAGCACGAAAAAAAGGCATAAAGCTGCTTGTGGATGCGGCACAGAGCGCAGGTATCCTGCCCATTGACGTGGAAGCCATGGGTATTGATATGCTGGCGTTTCCGGGTCACAAAGGGCTGCTGGGGCCGCAAGGCACCGGAGGACTTTATATCCATCCCGAGCTTGATCTGGAGCCGCTTCTGCATGGCGGCACGGGAAGCCAGTCGGAAACGCCATGGCAGCCACAGGTAAGACCGGATAGATATGAAGCCGGGACGCAAAATACACCAGGGCTTGCCGGTCTTCAGGCAGGCGTCAGACATATTCTGAATGAGACTGTTCAGAAGATCCATACTAATGAATGGAGGCTGTCTCAGCGCCTGTTAGAAGGGTTGAGCGGCATAAATGGCGTTAATGTACTGGGTCCTGCAATTGGCGAGCCTAGAACAGGGATTGTGGCTTTCTACGTGGATGCCATTGATCCGTCGGAGATGTCTTTTATTCTGGATCAGCATTACGGAATTGCGGTAAGATCAGGCTTCCATTGTACGCCGCTTGCGCATAGCAGCGCAGGCACTGCAAAAACCGGGGCGGTAAGGGCAAGCGTCGGGCTATATACGACGGAGCAGGAAGTTGATGCACTGACGGAGGCCGTGAAGGAAATTGTTGAGCAATACAAGCTGTAAGAAGCGCATCGCGAAGCAAACATTAAAAAGTGTGGTTAGCCTCACCCTAAGCTGAGGCTGAGTCATAAATAGAGTGGGAGATGGAAACAAGGCATGGGGGACTGGTTATTGGAACCGGCAGGCATTGCGATCATACTGGTGGCAGCTGTGATATTGTTGTTAATGATCTGGATAGGCGTCTTAAGCTCCAAGGTAAAAAAGCTTCGCAAAAGCTACATGGCGACAATGGGGGAGACAGGCATCACCAACATGGAGGATGTGGTGATTGAACTGAGAAAACAGATTGAGGATAATCGCTTATACAGCAATCAGCTTCATCAAAGATTGGCCGAAGTGGAAGCCAAGCTTCCGGCAATGAAAAGCATGGTTGGCGTTGTCCGATACAATGCTTTTTCGGACCATGGCAGCGATCTCAGCTTTTCGATTGCGTTATTGAGTCCCAAGCAGGATGGAGTTGTATTCTCGGGACTCCATGGCCGCGACAGCACGTATGTTTACGCGAAGCCGGTTACAGACGGCGAATCCAGTTATCCGCTTACGCCAGAAGAGCGCAAAGCGATTCAGGAAGCAAAGTAGCAAAGCTGTGAAGTGCTGCCAAGCTAGCAAAAATCAGAATTAATTGCTTTCAGCCGCAGCGGATTGGGCTCTCATTAACGATGTAGACCGGATGTGGGAGGCCACAGCAGAAAAAAGGCTGGAGGCAATAATTTCAGACATACGCATTACGAGATGAAGCCGAGTGTTTTGCAGCACAAAATACTCCATAAAGCCGCCGACATTCACGATTCCGGTAATATGAATATCGCCAACCGGAGGAAGTTCCTTGTTGACGCCTGCGCCGGGCTTAACCGGCCCTTCGCCGACCTGAATGCAGCCTACGCTGGAAACCTGTCCGAGACAAGCGTCAATGCCGATGACAAAAGGATGTTTAAAGCTATGGTTGATCGTCGTTAACGTTTCCTCCAGATTCATGGCATGTACAGGCTCCTCCAGCGTGCCGTAAAGGTGAAAATGAGGGCTTTTAAATTTCAGCAGAGCCGAACCAATAAGCGGGCCCAATGCGTCGCCGGTTGAACGATCGGTTCCTATGCAAACAATGACGACAGGGCGATCGGAGGCAAGCTCCTCCAGGTGGCCGATCAGACGATGGGTAAGCATGCCGGCGGCGTTGGTCGTTGTATAAGGAACTTTAAAAGGCGTCTCTTTGCCAAATGGAAGCTTCATAGAATCCCTCCAATATCAAATATGTTACTAGTATATGGATGAGACTTCCGTTTTATACGTCTTGATAGCCATAGAGGAGGACTTATGCTTATCGCGTTTGATTCAACGCAGCAGGCCCTTCGAGCCGAGATGCTGTTGGAATATGTAGAAATCGAAATAGATATATGCCCAACTCCTAAAGAAATTACAGCCGGATGCGCCTTGTCCATCCATTTTGAAGAGGGAGACTTGGAGCAGGTAAAGCAAGTGATTGTTTCGGAAAAGGTGGAAATCCGGGGCATTTTCCAAGAGGTTGCGGTAGGCGTTTATAAGTTAATCGAATAAGGCGGTTACAACCATTTGATCGGGAGCTGGTAATGACCGTATGGGTAAAATGTATAACTCGTTTGTGGAATGGCTGAATAAAAATTGGGAGTGGGAATTGATCGGTTTATCAGCTATCCGGATTGCTGCCATTCTGGTTATTGGCAGGCTTGTTATCTGGCTGCTGCACAAGACGATTAATCGCATTGTGCTGGATAATGTGGGCAAACGTACATTGAGCCAGGCCCGCCGAATGACGACGGTAGGCAAGCTGTTAAAAAACGTCACGACGTATATCATATATTTCATCACTTTTATGCTGCTGCTGTCCGAGTTTGGCGTCAATTTGGGGCCGCTGCTTGCGGGTGCAGGCGTTGTTGGCCTTGCTATCGGCTTTGGCGCGCAAAGCCTGGTGAAGGATATTTTAACGGGCTTTTTTATCATTCTGGAAGACCAGTTTGCAGTGGGGGATGTTATTCAGACGGGCAAGTTTAAAGGCACGGTAGAGGTCATCGGTTTGCGGACAACCCGGATTGTGAGCTGGACGGGAGAGGTACATATTTTACCCAACAGCATGATTCAGGACGTTACGAACTTTAGTATTCATAATTCGCTTGCGGTTGTGGATGTTGCTGTACCGTTTGCGACGGATGTCAATTCCGCGATGGAGTGGATTCAAGTAACAGTGAACAGCCTGCATCATGAAAATATCATTCAACCGCCCAAAGTATTGGGCGTGCAGAGTATAACGGCCGCCGATATGGTGATTCGCGTCATTGCCGAATGCAGGCCTAATTCGCAAAGTGCGGTGTCCCGGCTGCTCTATAAAGAAATACAAGAAATGCTTCTGAGTAAAAGCGTGTCCAGCTCTATTAAAAATGAAATACAGGAGGGATGAGGCATGGAACGTAAAGAATTTCAGCTCGGCGATATTGTTCAGATGAAAAAGCAGCATCCTTGCGGTACAAACGAGATGGAAGTTATTCGGATGGGGATGGATATACGGATCAAATGCGTGGGATGTCAGCATAGCGTATTGATACCTCGCGCCAAATTCGAAAAAAACATGAAAAAGGTTCTGCGTTCCAAGCCGCAGAGCGCTGAGGGCGAATAAGAACGAATAAGAATGAATAAGAATGAATAAGAATGAATAAGAATGAACAGCCTGTAACGGCTACAGAAAAAAGCGCAAGCTCAGGGGAAGAGGAAAACTCTTCAATGCTGCTCCTGACCTTGCGCTTTTGTTATTTTGTTATTGGATAGAAAATTAGGCACGGTTTTTCAGACATTAACGATACCTATTCGACGGAAGGGCGTATGCTGTCTTCCATGACGTTAAGCTTATTCTCGCTTATTTTGCCCGACTCTGAAGGAAGAGGCGCCGGCACTATTATCGGTTGCGGTGATTCGGCGGCAATGGTACTATTGCTACCTTCCGCAACCAGCATTGTATCATCGGAGGGCGCTATTTCATTGATAATTGGCTCTGCGGCTGAAGGGGAAGAGGATGGTTCTGGCAAAATGGTATTTGGCTCAGATACGGGCCCTTGATGGTTAGTTGCATTCGTATTCGTATCAGGACTAGTAGTTGTGTCTTTAATAGCATTAGCATTGGCATCATTAACACTTGTGATATCCGTATTATGCTTAAGATTGGCGCTGGAGTCCCTGTTGGATTCATTATCGTCTTTCTCTCCAAGTCCGGTCAGCTTTATGGGATCGCCAGTACCAGGATCTGCAACCGCTGGAGTAACCGATGAAGCCCAAATGGCTGCAATTATGCTAACCGCTGCAACCATCATTACAGTTGATAAAAGCAGGATCATCGTTTTTTTACTGTGTTTCTTAACATGTAACATAGCGTTTAACCGCCTTTTTAATTTTTTTCCCTCACCGGATAAAGAAGCGCCAAATTGCACTGGAAGTCTTCTTGCAAGAAGCTGGTTGCCGGCCGATACGTTCAGAATGGTTTGACCATAACGCAACCGCTCCGAACGCGACATCTTCTTGACTACCGCTTCGTCGCATGACAGCTCGCTCCAAGTCGCAAGGTCTTGACGAAGCAGGTGAACCAGAGGGTTAAACCAATGCAGGGCGCTTATGCCAAGACTGGCAGCCTTCACCCATATATCTTTCCTTTTTAAATGAATCAGCTCATGCCGAATGACCATGTCCCAATCCAGGCCGTCTATGGAAGCGGCGGGGAGATAGATAGTTGGGTTGAAGAAGCCGACCAGCATAGGACTTTGCAGCAAGGGGCTGGAAGCAAGAGCAACCTTGCTTGTTATGCCCAAATCAGCCTTAACGGCAGCTAACCGCTCCGCTGCTTCGCTATTGGCCGCAACCGCGCTTTGGCTGCGCCTCAACACAACGGTAAACCGAATATAACCATAAAGCTGCCATGCAGCGAATAGGAGTGCTCCTGCGGCCCACAGCGCCAACAGAACGATAACCGCATTTTTGGGCACAGTCAGTATCGGCTTGGCTGTAATCGACAAAAGATTGGACAGAGATAATGGATTAGGCATTTGTAAACCGGCTTTATCTCTTAGCAATGCAGAACCTTCGGAAAGTGTGGATATAACGCTTATCCGCGGCAGCGCAATAGTAACAGGAAGCAGATAAAAGACAATGGCCATTTTGCCTAATTTGTAACGCCAAAAGGCAGGGAAGCGTTCTGCAGGTACAAGACGAAGCAAAAGAATGGCAGCAGAGGCAACGCTTCCGGCTATAGTCAACGTAAATAAAAGCTCAAGCATAACATTCATGTGCGTCACCTACTTTTCCGAAAGCCATTTTTTGAGTTCGACCATGTCTTGGTCGGACAGCTTGTTACCATCGTACATTGCAGAAATCATATTTTTGACAGAGCCTTGGTACAAGCCGTCCAGCACCTGCTGAGTTTCCAGCAGCTTGTATTCCTCCCGGGACAGACGGGGAGCATATTGGTTGGTACGTCCATTCCTGGTAAATGTCAATGCGCCCTTGTCTACCAATCGCGACAAAAAGGTAGAGATCGTCTGCGCCTTCCATTCGCGTCCTTTTTGCATAAAGACGTTTAACAGCTCGGTTGAAGTAACCGGCGGCGTGCAGGACCAGATCTCTTCCATTAACTCCAATTCCGTGTCGGATAATTTCTGAACGTGGTTCATTTCGAACACCTCTCTATACGTTTTCCTGATTCATTAGGTTTGTGATCACTACATACCGTAGTGGGGAAAACGTACTACAGTCGGCAATATGCTGTCAAGCTTTAGAGGGTATCTTCCTGCTCCTCTTTTATAAGCTTTTCTTGAGCCTGTCTTTCCATTGCAGCCAATGCTTCCTCAATTGATTTTTTTCCGTCCAGCACCTGCTGAAATTCATCGTCCATAACAGAAGCAAACAAGCTGTTGAACCTGCCTATATCCAAACCTTTGGAGCGGGAGGAAGGCTCCAGCTTATAAAATGGATCCATGCTCATTCCGTCAATATCGGGAATAAAGGCGGTTCGGCTTAACAGGGTGCCTGGAAGAGACAACCTTGATCGGATTCGGGCAAATTCCTCACTGTTGACGAATTTAACAAACTCCCAGGCAGCTTTAATGTTTGGCGAATCATGGCTGATAGCCAATATTTCATTAATGCTGAAGGATTGGCTTTGTCCACGGTTAGCGGGGTCGACGGGTGCAGTTACCATGCCCCAGTTCGGCATTTCGCCATCATCCATTTCCTCCTTTGCTTGCTTGAGGCTTTCGGGATCAAAGGAGTTGCCCATTTTCATCGCAATTTTTCCGGAGATAAAGGGATCTTCACGGTAAAAATTATCAAAGGTTTGCATTTCCGGCTGCTCAGACAAACCAATTGCTTTAGCCTTAACAGCATCTGCAACGCTTTGAAAAGCATTTTTCCAGCCTTCCGTATTTAACGTTACCCGCCTGCCGTCAGGACTTAACAGAGCAAGGCCATTCGTTGTTCCAACAGTGTAGGCCAAGCCGCTGTACGTATTAAATAAAGGCAAGCCAAAGCCGTAGACCTGACTGTCGCCATCCTTTTGAGACTGGAACTGTCTGGCCAGCATCAATACTTCATCCCAGCTCATGGAATCGGTAGGAGGCTGTATCCCGTGTTTTTGGAACAAATCCTTGTTATAGAGCAGCACCTCGCTGTTAAACATCGGAGCAAGCCCGTTTAGCTTGCCGCCCGACCGGTCACGGAGCAGCTTAAGTATTGCAGGATGGATGCCTTCCAGGTCGAACTTATCCTGCTGAACAAATACGTCAAGGTCAACCAGCTTTTTCTCATCCGACAGCCTTTCATAATCATCCAAGGAAAGCCAAAGGACATCGGGTTTTTCCTTCTCCAGAAAGGAAGCTATAAAATTGCTATCGTTTTCTCCCGATGGATCAAACAATTGTGTATTTAATACCTCGATAGTGATGTTAGGGAATTTGCTAATAAAGGCGGTGCCGTAATCCCGGTAAAATTCATCCTCGTCATAACCAAACATCACTTTAATGGTTACTTCCTTATCTTGGTTCGGAGGTTCATTAGCCCCATTGGGGCCGCTACTCCCGCTGGAGCATGCTGTTAACAGCATCGACGTTGATAAAAGAACGCTAAAAACTGCCGTCAGCGGATTCCATCTCTTTAAGATCATAAACCTTCAACCTTTCCTTAAGCAGTTCCGGTACGTTATGCGTCCATAACGTCACACATTTTATTACTACGTCGCGTAGTGAATATAAACTACTACATCATGTAGTGGTTTGTCAAGCGTCGAAAAACATGGTCTTATGCCATTCTCAAAATGAGTCCCGGATTAGTACAATTCGCTTGCAAAGCTCATCCCTGCTATGGTACAATCTTTCTTGTGCCGCTATTATTGCGGAGAGGTACCCAAGAGGCCCAAGGGGGCTGACTCGAAATCAGCTAGGCGTGTCAAAGCGTGCGTGGGTTCGAATCCCACCCTCTCCGTACTCTAGAAATGACAGAAACCTTCTACATCGACATGTAGGAGGTTTTTTTGTGTTTTGGCGAACCGTTTAGCCAGTTGTGCAGATAGCTAATTGAGGGGGTGGAAATATGCCGATGGAGGGGCAGGAAGCAGAGAGGCTGGTGCGGCTTTACGGAAGCCGGATTTATGCCTTCTGCCGCAAGCTGGCTTTGAAGCAAAGCGATGCCGATGACTTGTACCAGCAAACCTTTTTGCGGGTGCTTGTTATGCCCCGGCAGATGGATATGGATCATAATCCCGCAGGTTTTTTGATGGCGATTGCCGCACGCATCTGGCGGGATGAAACGAGGAAATATGCCCGAAGACAACGAATCGCGCCGATTCAGGATATGGACGGGGATATCAGCTCGGTTGCTACTGCCGGAACAACAGAAAATGAAATGGAAAAAAAGCAGCTCCAGGCAGATATCCGCATGCTGGTGGAGCATTTGCCCGACAATTTGCGAGTGCCGGTACTGCTGCAATATATGGGCCAGTTGTCCACTGTGGAAATCGCCCGATTGCTCGGCATTCCGCAAGGTACGGTAAAAAGCAGACTTCATCAAGCGAGGCAGCAATTAAAGAAGGAATTGGAGGGAATTGGACATGACGAAAAAAATGTATTCGGGCGCTGATTCCCAGGATCAGCAATGGGAGGAGCTGCTTCAGGAATCGCTATGGATCGAGGAGGAGCCGCCGCAGGCCCTTCAGGCAGAATTGATTTCCAAAATCCGGGATAGAAAGCCAGCATGGCGTCTTCCTTATTGGATACCGGCTGTTGCGGGAGGTTTGCAATCTGCCGGTTTAATCATAGCCGTGCAGCTAATGCTGCCAGGCAGCTTGCTGGCACAGCTCTCCATAGTCGGCGGCTCCATACTGATGGCCAGCGCTGTTCTATTGACTATCGTAGCCAGAGTGTTGCAAAAAGGGAAGGAGGATGGAGAAACATGCTATTAATGTTTATATTGATCGGCGTTGCTTTTTTGGCTGTTATTGGGACGATGACCGGCCTCGGGGTATGGACCTATAGGGATGCCAGAGCGAGAGGGCTGGAAGCGGGGATGTGGACGGCTATTGTTGTATTGGTGCCCAACCTGATTGGCTTCCTTTTATACCTCCTGATTGCCCGAAAACAGCATAAAGCAATGTGTCCGACATGTGGTCAAAAAACAGAGGCCAGCAAACCGTTTTGTTCCAATTGCGGCGCGGATATGCGCGATTATCAGAACTCTGCACATTTACCATTAACAACAGGTAAAAAGACAGGAAAAGCGCCTCTGGTCGTGGCGCTGGCATGTGTAGGCATCACCGTTGCTACAATGATCGGCGCTGGGGTTGCCGTTGGCATGGAGCAGCCGGAAATGTTCACCTCCAAAAACGTATCGCTGTTTCAAACACAAACGATGAGACCAGGCGTATGGAAGCTTTCATTTCGTTACTTTGATGGCGAGAAGGCGCGTGCAATTACGATCAAGGACGGGAAGCCACAAACGTTCAGGATGGAGGCCTCTATTACGAAGGGAACGGCTGAGCTTGGCATTACGGTAGACGGCGAGGAGGTTAAGCGAGTTTCCTTAAATGAGCTGACCGATGAGTTTATATGGGACTTGTCTCAATACCCGGATAAAAGCAGGGTGGTTATCAAGCTTTATGGAGAAAAAAGCTCAGGTAAAATAAATATGAACTGGAAGAATTAACTCCTCCAGTTCATCCGGTACTTGATAAAGCCCCGCCGAAACGCAAGCGGGGCTTTATTACTGCTAATCCAGAACGGCCTGGACCTCGATTTCAACGAGCAGCAGCGGGTTAATAAGCGCCTTGACCTCTACCATAGTGGCAACGGGCTGGATGCTCCCGAAAAACTCGCCATGCGCTTTGCCGACTTCCTCCCAGCGGGAAATATCCGTTACGAACATGCGCGTTCGCGTAACGTTGGAAAGCTCCGCTCCCAGCTCCTTTAAGGCTTGTTCAATCGTCTGCAGAACGAAGCGGGTTTGCTCATACGGCGAGTCAACGCCAACGACCTCTCCGTCTTTCATTGCTGTTGTACCTGCGACCTCGATGATATTGCCGACCCGAATAGCCCGGCAATATCCAACAACCGGTTCCCAAGGCGATCCCGTAAAAACTTGCTTTCTCATGTTGATTTCACCTCGGCTTTAAATTAGAACATACGGATTTCATCATAACCGCAATCTATGTGTTTTTAAAGACCAAGTTGAGAGTTACGCTTGTTGCGGCTTGCTGGTTTTTGTTTCGTCCGGCGGGCCCGCAATAGCCAGCAAAAGCGCAATAAAACCCGGAACGTGATAACGTGGAGCGGACTCCACAAGCAGCAGCATCAGGAAGGTGCCGATCAGGAACAAGGCGGCTGCCAGCGGAACCATTCCGCCAGGCTTGAAGCCGCAGCGCTTGAGCTTGACGAAAAGCACACATGCTGCTGCGGTAAGAAATATGGTATAGAGAAGATCGCCTAGCCCTAACAGCTTGAAATGAAGCTTGTTGTAAAGCTGGTGTGCGCCTGCATCCTTGGAATAGGAGGCCATATGAGCGTCGATCAGCTGAAGCGCCCAGCCGTCCGTGCCCCATGCTGTTTTAATCTTGTTGGCAAGGAAGAAGACGCCTTGTCCGCTTCCAAACCAATGCCGCAGACGTTCCCAGCTCCGATCCAGCATGACATCGTGAGCGGCTTGCGCATCGCCAAGCTCATTGTAGACCAGCCCTAGCGCCTGGCTGTCACCGGCGTTCCACAATCCGAGGTCTTCTCCTTGCATATCAGGGTTGGTTCCCACGAACACATTAAAGCCAATAGGCATTTTGGCCGCTTGCAGCTGGATATGATCACTGACAAAGCCATTCAGTAGCGAGGATAGTCCAACGTAAATGACCAGCCCTGTCAGAAGCAAAACGCCGCGTTGAATCAATCGCCATGGACCGGGAGACAGCAACACAGCCAGGATAAAAATAATGACGAGAATGCTTCCGATCGGCCGCACAAAATTGCTGAAGGCAGCAATAAGGAGGAGCAGAGCGGTCAAAGCAGCCATTTTGGGAAGCGGGGCCGTAAAGGCGCCTTTAAAGGCTGCTTTAAGCACAAGCAGAAAAAGCAAAAAGCAGAAAATAAACATATATTCCGTGTTGGCGAACGTGTTGAAATAAATGAATGAAGGCCACAGGCTGATGACGAACAGGCAAAACAGATAACGGCCTGGATAACGCGCCGCAGGAAACAGAACCCAGAGAAGCACAATCGACAGGATGTATAGCACTACATTAAATAATTGCGAGACTAGCATAGTGGTGCCAGCTAGTTTCATAACAGCGCCAAGCACATAGGAAAAGCCGAATACATGGGGAAATAACGCCGAATAATCATCAACGGAATAAATCCCTGCGGCATAGCTGACGGCTCGTTCGAAATAAGCTTCAAAGTCGGATTCAAATTGGTTAATCTGAAAGGTGTATAGCCACAAGCCGCGAACAAGTATGGAAAACGAAACAACCGCAATGGTTACGAACAGCGGCCTTGCCGCGAGCCACCGCCCCCACGATTTCAGCAGCGGAACCATCCATTTATCGTGTTTTACGCAGTATGTAATTGCCCAGATGCCGCCTGCCGCAAGCAGTCCGCAAATAATCGTTAAGGGCAGTCCCACATATTGATAAATATTTTGCAGAAATTTTGTATTGGCAGCTAACGCAATTAATACAACTACAATCATCAGAATCATCCAGATTGAACGATGGCAAAAGGTACGAATGTTTTGCAAAGTCATATATTTTTCTCCTATAAAAAGTAATTGAAGATAAGGCCATCCATTCACTGTAATACAGAATAACGACAATGTAAATCCAATAAGAAAAGAGGGCCCTTTTTAGGAGCCCTCTTCCTCGACGGTGTAAATTGATGTTCAAACGTAATCCTTCTCACGTGCTGCCGGACATCGAATTGAAGAACAACAGGCTAACGCCTCAGCCTCATTTCAACTCCTTGCAAATGCTGTCTTTAAAGAACATCGTTGTTCTCAAAAGACATCTTCGCTTTTACATGCACCGGATGAAATACAAATGCTTTCCTTGCACCAACTGGTCCAACGGAACCACACCTCTCTTCCACCGTCAGTCCTTAGGATGGCCATCTTGCTGAAACTTATGCAGTGCAAAAAAATTTTTTAATGTCCCATCCGCTTCCATTTGCGCTCGTGATTGCTTGTTTCGGGGAAACGCTGGCCCTTGCGCAATTCCACCTTTTGCGGGTTTTGAATTCCCATGTGGAAGGAATTGACGCCGTCTTCAATATACGTACCGTCATTGGGCGCTTTATCGCCTGGCGAAAATAAGGTCCATTCACCCATACTGTTACCTCCGGCTGTCCATTATTTTTTTCTGTGTCCTGCCTGCATTAGTTTGAACCGGGGGAGGCTGCGGTATGAATAGCAGTTTACGGATATGGCTTTAACGGATTCAGACGTAACCGCTGCGGATGCAGCAGCTAGAAAGGCACTTGCCATAGGCAGTACATTTTGATATAGTAAAAGGATGCGAGCCTAGCTCGTTCCTTGCTCCATTTTATGGGGCCGTTAGTCCAAAAGGAGGTGAAACACAATGCGCAAATATGAAGTGATGTACATCATTCGTCCAGACGTAGAGCAAGAAAACGTTCAAGCTCTCGTTGATAAGTTCAATGGCATCATCTCCAACGGCGGCGAGGTCATTAAATCTGATGTGATCGGCAAACGTCGTCTTGCGTATGAGATCAACAAGCTTCGTGACGGTTATTTCGTTTTGGTTCATTTCAACGCAACAACTGAAGTTGTTAATGAACTTGACCGTTTGATGAAGATTTCGGATGAAGTTATCCGTTCGTTGATCGTCAGAGACGTAGCTTAGTCGCGTTTACGCAGGATTGTCCAATGGGGAGGGCGAAAGCATGTTGAACCGTGTAATTCTGATCGGCAGATTGACGAGAGATCCCGAGCTTCGGTATACACCCGCGGGCGTTGCGGTTACGCAATTTACGCTGGCTGTAGATCGGCCGTTCTCGTCGGGTCAAGGAGAGCGGGAAGCGGATTTTATTCCAGTTGTAACCTGGCGTCAGCTGGCTGAAACCTGTGCCAATTACTTGCGCAAAGGCCGCCTTACGGCGGTTGAGGGCCGAATTCAAGTGCGGAACTACGAGAACAATGAGGGCAAGCGCGTCTATGTAACGGAAGTTATAGCAGACAATGTCCGGTTCCTGGAGTCCAATCGGGAAGGCGGAGCGCCTCGCGAGGATAATGGCGGCGGTGGAGGATACAGCAGCGGCGGGGGCGGCAACTCAGGCGGCTACGGCGGCGGAGGCAGCTCGTCCGGCTCATCCTACGGCGGTGGAAACCGATCCGGCAATTCATCACGGAACGATAGCAATAATGATCCTTTTAAGGATGACGGTCGCCCGATTGACATTTCCGAAGATGATCTGCCATTTTAAATATCAACGACAAGGAGGATGTACACCATGGCTTTCAAACCAAGAGAGAACGGCGGCGACGAGCGTCCAGAGCGTAAGTTCAGCGGACGTAAAGGCGGACGCAACAAACGCCGTAAAGTTTGTTTCTTCACTGTAAACAAAATTACTCACATTGATTATAAAGACACGGATCTGCTCAAGAAGTTTATTAGCGAGCGCGGCAAAATCTTGCCACGTCGTGTAACTGGCACAAGCGCGAAATACCAACGCTTGCTGACAATTGCCATTAAACGTTCCCGTCAGATCGCTTTGCTGCCTTACACAACTGAATAGGTTGAATAAGCAGTAAAGAGCTGATGTCTGATAACAGGCTGTCTCCCTTCTTAGGCGAGACAGCCTGTTTCATTCCGGCGAAGCAAAGACCCGCAAGAGGAGCACTCCTGAAGTGCCTTTCTTGCGGGTCTTTTGTTTATTATATGGCCTGATCTTTTATCTATAATTATTTTCATCTCCGTACTTATTTCCCCCCATTTATCTTTCCCTTATAATCAGTGTAGAAGAAAGCTAGTTGACCAACAAAGCTGAAGGAGCAAAACAAAGTGGGCGAACCTGGAAAGATCGCAAAACAAAAAAGCGGCTTCAACAAAATATATGCGTTGCAGCTTGCTACCATTTTTATAGGCTTTATCATATTTGGATTTTCGGAAAATATTAAAGGTCCGGCGATTCCGCGAATTCAATTTGACTTCATGCTGAATGAATCGCAGCTTGGCACCTTGCTGTCGTTGAATGCGTTAGGGTATCTGATCGCTTGTTCGTTTACGGGATATTTGACCCGGATATGGGGGATTAAAGCCGTTACTGTCGTTTCTTTTGGACTGATGGCATTATCCGGCGTATTTATTTTTGTCTCGCAGCAATATGCTTTGTTTTCGTCGTCTTACTTTCTGATGTACATCGGAAACGGTATGCTGGAGATTGGATTAGCTGTGCTGGGAGCGCGTATCTTCGTAAAAAATACAGGCATGATGATGAACCTGACCCATGGGTTTTATGGACTCAGCTCAACGGTTGCGCCGCTCATCGCGACGGGACTGATGAAGCTGACGATAAACGGCTATACGCTGGATTGGCGCGGAATGTATATGGCTGTGCTCATGCTGTCGCTAATCCCGATTGGCTTTGCGCTGGTCAGCAAGTTTCCGGGCGACGAGGTTAAGCATGAGGATCGCGTTCCGATGAAAACGCTGCTGAAGGACCGTGTGTTATGGCTAATGGTGCTTATTTTGTCCTTTGGCGTAGTTTCGGAGCTGGCAGTTGGCGGCTGGCTTGTCAACTTTCTGGAGAAAGCGTACAGGTGGGACACGATTATGGCCTCGGGCATGCTGTCTGCCTTTTTTCTCTGTTTTGCGCTGGCAAGGCTGCTGCTTGGGCCGCTGACGGACAGGATCGGTTTTGTTTTGTCGCTCATTATTTTTTCCGGGTTGTCTGCTTTATGTACCTTTGCCGCTATTCTGGGGGGCGAGGAGCTGGCCTTTTTGTTTGCGGCAGCCGGAGTCGGGATTGCGATGATTTATCCTACCGTAATGGCTTTTATCGCCAAACGATACCCCAATAGCAGCGACACGGCGATTACGATCATTGTCACGCTCATGGGGGTGGGCAGCGTCATCGGCAATTATTTGATCGGCGGCGTTATTGAGCTTGTCAAAGGCCTCTCGGGCGGAGATTCGCATGAGGGACTTCTGGCGGGACTGCAAGCGGGATATGGTGTTATTGGGCTGTGCGCGGCTTTAAGCTCCGTTGCCGGCGTTGTGCTGTATATCTACCTGCGAAGGAGAAAAGAAATCATTTAGTGCCTAGCGCTGCGGTTATACGCGCAGGTTATTGCACAATCGGGCACTCACGGCTAAGGGAGGCAGCGCAGGTTGGTGCATCAACCTGCTGCTCACTTGACGGATAAAAGCATAAGCTAGCGGAGCCATGAACTAGCGGGAGTGAACGGGGAGATATGAACTAATGGGCGTGAACTATCAGCCATAAACTAACAGACAAAAATGTCCGCTAGCCGTGATTTTCATAGCTTTTGATGAATATATTGGACATTCATGTCCGTTACAGCCCAAAACCATGCCATCTGAGCTCTTTTTCAGGCTGTAACGGTCCTTTTCGTCCGTTATAATGGGAAAAAGCTGATTTTTTCCTCTGTAAGGGACATCCATGTCTGTTATAGTGCAGATGTCAAAGCAGGTTATAGGGTGGCGAAGCGCTTATGTACCTGGCAGATGACAATGCAGGTTAACAGGATGGCGATGCGCCTATGTACCTGGCAGATGACAATGCAGGCTATAGGATGGCGAAGCGCTTATGTACCTGGCAGATGACAATGCAGGCCAACAGGATGGCGATGCGCTTATGTACTTGGCAGATGACAATGCAGGTCAACAGGATGGCAATGTGCCCTTTAAGTAACTGCAAATGCAGGCGCATAAAAGGCTGGACGGAAAACCTCGCGTTTTCCCGCCCAGCCCTTTTATTTTGCTAACCGATAAGCACATTGTCTTCGGGGTAGCCGATTTTGGAGGTTGTTTTTTTCTGAGAAAGGGCAAAAGCCAGCGTGAGCGGACCAAGTCGTCCCACAAACATGGTGATGGCGACAATGATTTTTCCGGCAGGAGACAGGTCCTGTGTCAGACCCATCGACATGCCTGTGGTGCTAAAAGCCGACGTAGCCTCAAACAGCACCTCCAAAAAATGATCCTCCAGCATATCCTCGGTTATTGTGAGCACCAGCGTTACCAGCAGCACGCAAGTAAGCGAGCTGATAACAACCGCAAGCGCCCGGTTCACCGTTTCCTGAGAAATTCTGCGCTTGAAGGCATGAATCTGGCCACCGCCCCGAAACGTATTGATGGTAGCCAGCAGCAGCACAAAAAGCGTATTGATTTTGATCCCGCCCCCGGTTCCCCCGGAAGCCGCTCCGATAAACATATAAATAATAAGAAGAAATTGGGATACGGCAAGCATACTGCCAATATCAATGGTATTAAAGCCTGCGCTGCGCGGCGTCAAGCTTTGGAATAACGCGGCCTGGACTCGCTCCCAGAAGCCCAGCGGCCCAAAGGTGACGCTGTTCCAGCTCTCCAGCAGAAACAGCAGCAGAAAGCCGGCAACGGTAAGAAGCGCGGACGATACAAGGACGATTTTGGAATGGGTGGACAGCTTGCGCCAGGAGCGCTTGCGGAAAATATCCACGATTACGATATATCCCAGGCCGCCTACAATAAACAAAATAAGAATAGTCATGTTGACGACGGGATCTCCTACATGCTGGGCGAGTCCGTCGCTCCATAAGGCGAAGCCGGCGTTGTTAAAGGCGGACACGGAATGGAACAGGGCATAATAAGCCGCTTGTCCCAGCCCCATCTCATCCTGCCAGCGGAACGTCAGAATAAGGGTGGCGATGGATTCCAATATAAATACAATGAGAACCATGTACATGGATAGCTTTACTAACCCCTGGGAGGAGGTGGACTGCGTCGTATGCTGAATGATCAGCCGCTCGCGCAAGCCAATTTTTTTGCCCAAAAGAATAGCTACCATGACGCCGACGGTCATAAAGCCGATGCCCCCGACTTGAATCAGAAGCATAATGACAACTTGGCCTATCACCGAAAATGCGGTGCCCGTATCGATAACGATGAGCCCGTTCACGCAAACGGCGGATACGGCTGTAAACAAGGCGTTTAATAACCCCACCGAATGGCCGGTGCTTGATGAAAAAGGCATGCTGAGCAGAATAGTGCCAAAAAAAATAAGGACTAGAAAAACGCCGATTATAAGCTGCGGCGGACTGATCTTGTGTTTTAAATAATTGACGGCTGCCTCAATTGGAGACATATCCTTTTTTACAGTGCCTCTAAGCACGTTCATAATCGTTCTCCAGATGCCGAATCTCATCATTGCTGCCGATTAGAAGCAGCACATCGCCGGTATAGATTGCATCCTCCGCCTTGGGCGACACGTTGATTTGATCGCCTTTTTTGATCGCCATGATGGTACAGCCGTATTTGGCCCGGATGTTAAGCTCCTTGAGGGAACGGCCGTTCATGGCGGCGGGAGCTTTGATCTCCGCCAAATTGTAATCCGGCGACAGCTCGATATAATCGATCAGATTGTCGGAGCTAAGCTGGTTGCCCAGACGAATGCCCATGTCCCGCTCGGGATAAATAATTTGATCGGCGCCGATTTTGCTCAACACGCTCCCGTGCATTTCGTTGCGCGCCTTGGCGGTAACCTTGGGCACCTTAAACTCCTTCAGAAGCAGGGTCGTCAAAATACTGGCTTGCAAATCATCGCCGATTGCAACGATGGCATGGGAGAAATTGCTCGCCCCCAGCTCCCGCAGCACGGCTTCGTCGGTGCAATCCGCCTGAAGAGCCGCCGTAGCGATATTGGCGATTTCCTGAACAGGCTGTTCATTTTTGTCTACGGCAAGCACTTCATGCCCGTTGGCGATCAAGGTGCGCGTCAGACTTGTACCGAATCTTCCCAAGCCAATAACCATAAACTGTTTTCTCATAATAATGGACCACATCCTACAACTTGTTAGCAATACAGATAGCAGCAACTGGAATCCATAATAGGAGACAACGGTTCATTTGTCAAAGGAATTAATCGTGGAGGAACCTTGTACGAAATCCGGCTCCTTTTTGTTCGGAAAAGGGTTCGAGGGCAGGATGCGCACATATTGCCGGGGCTGGAAAAAAGGCATATAGATAAGGCTCGCCTGGTTGGCATGGCTGGCGCCGGAGAAGCCCGAAACTTTGGGAGCATAGCCAGGGCCGGGGTTCATAATGAAGGGCAGCTCGTTTCGTTGAAGGCTGCGGTTATGGAGGTAAGCTCCGCCTGCCATCATCACGGCGAACACAAGAATGCTGATTGCGATTTTGGCTGATAATCGGGTCATGGTTGTCACTCCTTTTTCCCATAATCCCCGATTGGAGCCTGTTTCATTCCTTTTGCATGCATGAAAATGGCATCCTTTGCGGCAATATAGCCATAAGGATGCCATTTGGTAAAAGCGTTATAGGACATTAACGCCCAGTCTTAAAACTTGACGCTTTCTTTTTCTGCCCAATCTCCGATAAAAGGGATTTTGAACATTTTCCCTTGCAGGGCGAGCAGCATAAGCGCTATCCACATAATAAAGGTCACTGGCGTAAGGATGAAGGATGTAATCGCACCAATGATGGGAATGACGCCCAAAATGAGATTGACCACAACCAAAACGCCGAACACCGCAGTGGACTGGAGCGCATGGAATTTGACGAAACGACTTTGTTTCTCGAGCACGAGAAAAATAATGCCGGTTATAAAGCCAAGCGCATAGCAGAGCAGTCCGGCCACCTTGGGGTCCAGATTGGTTGATGACGGATCGGGATTGACTTGAACCGGTTGCATATTATTCATACATCCTTTCTACCAAAAAGTATCGTTGCTATGATTGTATTCGATAGGATAGAGCTGTAGACCTTCTTTTTTAACGACAATATTCCACATTTGCCAGCAGTTTTTTGTCATCGCTTTGTAACCAGTTGGCTGTAAGCTTCGTCTAGAATGATAATGAAGAAATGTGCACTAATTTGCAATGAAGTGGAGCGATTATATGAAAACGCGAAAAAAGAAAATTTTTTATACGATCGGAGCAGCACTTATTCTTTTGTTGGCCGTTGCCTATATTAACCGGGAAGCCATCGCGATGGCCGGGTTTGACTGGTTCGTGCAAGACTCCGTAGAGAAGAAGCTTGAGAACACGTATAAGCCTGTGGAAGGCCGC
This sequence comes from Paenibacillus oryzae, assembly GCF_001675045.1. GTDB lineage: Bacteria > Bacillota > Bacilli > Paenibacillales > Paenibacillaceae > Pristimantibacillus > Pristimantibacillus oryzae. The sequence continues at coordinate 72,808 of NZ_LYPA01000045.1, read as the reverse complement.
GAGCCTAAGCCGGTGAACGTTGACAAAACCAAGCAGGAGCCATTCTCGGTATTGTTGCTGGGCGTCGACCAGAGAGAGCATGAGATTGGCAGATCCGATACGCTGATTTACGCGGTTGTGCGTCCAAGCGATGGCAATATTCTGCTGGTATCCGTCCCGCGTGATTCCTATGTAGATATTGTGGGCCGCGACCGGGAGGACAAGATCAACCATGCGTATGCTTTTGGCGGAGCGGGAATGTCGATGGATACGGTGGAAAAGCTGCTGGACGCGCCGGTTAATCATTATGCCACCATCAATTTTGAAGGCTTCCGCGACGCGGTGGATGCTTTGGGAGGCATATCGCTCCCTATCGAAAAGGACATCATCAATAAGGACCCCAACCATGATTACTTCATTGTAAAAGCGGGGCAGCCTTCCTATAACGGGCTTGATGCGCTCAATTTCGTTCGCTACCGCGAGGACAGCGATATGAACCGGACGGAGCGACAGCAGCAGTTCCTTCATGCTATGATAGAGAAAGCAACCGCTATGAAGTCATGGTCAAAAATTCCGGACCTTCTCGATATTATGGGCAATAATTTCAGCACCGATATGCGTCCGAACCAGCTAGTTGATCTGGCGCAATCGCTGCTTGTCCAGAAACAGCGCACGACCATGCACAGCCACACTCTGCAAGGAGAGGGAAGACGGCTGAAGAGCGGCGGAACCTGGTATTATTTTTTGGATGAAGAGGATTTAGCCGAGGTTCGTACGATGATTAAAAATTGGCTGGACGGCGACACTCCATCATCGAGCCTGATTCTGCCGGATCAAGAGGAAAAGGCGGAGGGGATCAAGAAGGAGGTTCAGTCGCTATCCAGCGCAGGGTAGAGAACGGGGTGAAGCAAGCTCATGAATATTGCATTTTTTCTTCTGCCGAAGGCAGAGGTGGCGTATTTGTCGGAGGACGCTACGCTAAGGCAGGCGCTGGAGCGGATGGAGCATCATCGTTATTCGGCGGTGCCGATTCTGAACAGTGAAGGCGGTTATTACGGGACGGTGACGGAGGGCGATTTGCTCTGGTTTATGAAGAGCAGGCCGGAGCTTACCTTTGAGTCCACCAGCAGGGTGAAGCTGGTTGAGGTCCCGCTCAGGCTGAATAACCGTGCCGTTAATATTGACGCCAATATGGACGATTTGATTTCTTTGGCTAAGGTACAAAATTTTGTTCCCGTGGTGGATGACCGGAATCATTTTATCGGCTTGGTTAGACGCAGCGAAATCATTGATTATTGCCAGAAGGGCATGTCTCAAAAACTTTAGGGAACTAAAGCGTCAACTGTTTTAAGGTCCGCAAATGCGCGTTTGGCATTAAAAACGCTGCTTGCGGGCCTTTTTGCGTATGCCGTTGATGAGTGCGGGAGATGGCTTTTGTGATATAATGAGTGGTAAATGTCTTAACAGGTATGAACAAGTATGAAATAGGTAAGAGGTGAAAGGATTGAAAACGGGCTTGAAACCGGTGCTTTGGAGCGGCGCGGCGTTTTTGATGCTGATTATGTTTGCGGTTCCTGTACTGAACTTGATTGCGCTTTTGTTTATGATGGTGCCTTATGCCTACCTGTATGCGACATTGTCCAAGCGGGCGTTTGTACTCCATCTGCTCCCGGCCTGGATTTTGGCATCTGTGGTAGTTGGTCCTTCCATTCTGATCATCGGCTTTTTCTTTTTGGTGCCCGGCATCATAATGGGGCATTTGTACCGCAAAGGGACGTCTGCGGGCAAGGTGATTCGTTTAACGAGCCTGGTTATTCTGGCGCAGCTGATGCTGGAGCTGCTGGCCTTCGAGGTTTTCCTTGACCTGTCGCTTCTGGAAGAGATGAAAATGACAATTCGCGGAGTACTGGATGGGCCGATGGCGCAAAGCCTGGCAGCGGCCGGATGGGGAACCGAACAGACGGAGCTGCTTATACAAACGGTCATTAACTGGATTCCGCTAACCTTTATTGTGATGGCTTTTACCTATTCGGTGCTGTCTCACTATGTGGCCCGGAAGTTTGTCGCTCGTGACGGCGTAGATGCGCCGGCGTTTCCCGAAGCCAAGGACTGGAAGCTGCCGCGCGTGCTTGTCATTTATTATTTGATCGCTTACGTGATCAATTTGTTCATGTCATCAACCAGCGAATCCTTTATGGCCATCGCCCTGATGAATCTGGTGCCGCTGCTGAGTTATGTTTTTGCAATCCAGGCCATAGGCTTTTTCTTCTTTATTGCGCATCATCGCGGGTGGAACAAGGCAGTTCCCATACTTATCGCTATTCCTGTGCTGCTGATACCGCCGCTTAGCTTAATTGGCGTATTCGACACCGCTTTTCCGATCAGGAAGTCGTTTACTAAACAACAATAGCACGGGAGCGAAAATGAAATGCCAAAGTTTCTAATTGCAAGATGGCACGGAATGCATAATATCGCCGCGATGGCCGTCATGCTGATCTTATCGGCAGTGCTGGCCTGGTTTCATTGGATTGCCGGCGCTGCGGGACTGGCGTTGACCATTGGCGTCGGCCTTTACGGCTATCTGGCGGAGCGGGCGTTCCGCAAGGATTTAAAGGCGTATCTCGGCACCTTATCTTATCGGGTGAAAAAAGGCGGAAATGATGTCATCAGCGAGCTTCCATTCGGCATCATTCTTTACAATGAGGATCGGGTTGTGGAATGGCACAACCCCTTTATCGCGGCTCTGGCGGAGAAGGAATCGGCTATCGGCATGCCGCTGACAGAGCTGTTTCCGACGCTGCAGCATGCCAAGGAACGCGAGGGCATCGTGGAGGCCACGATAGGCAATCACATGTATCAATTGATCTTCCGTCCCAAGGAAGGCATTCTCTATGTCAAAAATGTCACGGAGCTTTGGCAGCTGGGACGCAAATACGAGGATGAAAAGCTATCGCTTGGCGTGGTTATGATCGACAACCTGGAGGAGGTTACGCAAGGGCTGGATGATCACCAGCGCAGCTCGCTTCTATCGAAGGTAACGTCGGAAATTACGGAGTGGGCTCAGAAGTATCATATTTATTTGAAACGTTTGACCTCCGATCGTTTTTTGCTTATCACCGACCTAAAAACGCTGCGCCAGCTGGAGCATTCCCGTTTTGTCGTACTGGACGAGGTGCGGGAAATGACGGGCGATCAGAAAATACCCGTTACGCTTAGCATCGGCTTTGCGGCAGGGGCGGAATCCATTATGGAGGTTGGGCAATGGGCGCATATGAGTCTGGATATCGCCCTTGGGCGCGGCGGAGATCAAGCGGCGGTTAAGGTTGGCGGACGGCAGACCTTCTATGGCGGCAAAACCAATGCGGTCGAGAAGCGGACCCGCGTCCGGGCCAGAGTGGTGGCGCATGCGCTGCGCGATATGATGCGCGAAAGCCATAATATCATCATCATGGGGCACAAAATGCCGGACATGGACGCGATTGGCGCTGCGATTGGCGTATTGAAGGCGGCGCAGCTGTTCAATAAAGAAGCTTATATCGTATTGGAGAGCGTCAATCCCTCCATAGACCGCATGATGGAGCTGCTGCGGGAAGACGAACGCTTGTCGAAGCGCTTTATCACGCCGGAGCAAGCGCTCGCGCTTACAACTCCTCAATCACTGGCTGTCGTTGTGGATACGCACAAGGCGTCCATGGTTAAGGAGCCCCGGCTGCTGACGTTGACCGACCGGATTGTGGTTATTGACCATCACAGGCGGGGGGAAGAATTTCTCAGCAACGCCATCCTTGTTTACATGGAGCCGTATGCTTCCTCCACATGCGAGCTGGTGACCGAGCTTTTGCAATATATACATGAACGCATCAGCCTGGATATCCGCGAGGCGACATCGCTGCTGGCAGGCATTACGGTGGATACCAAAAGCTTTTCCATGCGGACGGGCGCCAGAACCTTCGAGGCGGCATCCTTCCTGCGCCGTAACGGAGCGGATACGATGATGATTCAGCGTATGCTTCAGGAGGATTTGGAAGGTTACGTCAGCAAGGCGGAGATTATCAAGCATGCAGAGGTTTTGTATGATCATGTTGCCATCGCCGTTGCCGAGCATGGACGGAGAAATCCGCAGGTGCTTATTGCGCAATCGGCGGATACGCTGCTTAATATGACGGATATATTGGCTTCCTTCGTCATTAGCGAACGGCCTGACGGCTTGATCGGCATTAGCGCCCGCTCGCTTGGCGGAATGAATGTGCAGGTTGTCATGGAGCGTATGGGCGGAGGCGGGCATTTGACTAATGCGGCAGCCCAGCTTGAAGGCCGGGTAGAGGACGCTGCAGCCAAGCTTAAGGATGTTCTACAACAAATTGAATCGGAAGAGGGGTTATTTGAATGAAGGTTATCTTTTTGCAGGATGTAAAGGGACAAGGGAAAAAAGGCGAAGTCAAGGAAGTTTCGGAAGGCTATGTACGCAATTTCCTGCTGCCAAAAGGATTGGCAAAGCCGGCTTCGGATGGCAATCTGAAGACGCTTGAGGTGCAGAACGCCTCCGAAGCGAAGCGGAAGCAGCAGGAGAAGGCAGACGCCCAGGAGCTCGGTAAAAAGCTGGAGGAAATGAAGGTAGTCGTAAAAGCGAAAGCCGGCGAAGGCGGGCGTTTGTTCGGAGCCATTACCAGCAAGCAAATCGCGGAGGCTCTGGCTGCGCAAGGCATCAAGATCGACAAACGCAAAATCGAGCTGGAGGAGCCGATCCGCACGCTGGGCGTTACCCAGGTACCCGTTAAGCTGCATCCGGACGTGAAGGCCAAGCTAAACGTACAAACAACCGAAGAATAAAAAGGGAGTGGGTTGCGGGATGGATATGGAAGTGATGTCGGGCCGGATTCCCCCGCAAAATACGGAGGCCGAGCAAGCGGTAATCGGTGCGATTTTGCTACAGCCGGAGGCTTTGATTACGGCGATGGAGCGGGTCCGCAGCGAGGATTTTTATACAACGGCTCATCAGCGCATCTATGAAGCGATGATTGAGCTCGGCGAGGACAACCAGCCTGTCGATCTGGTGACGCTAACCGCGCATTTGCAGGATGCCGGACTGCTGGAGGAAATCGGCGGGGTCGGTTATTTGGCCAAGCTGGCGAATGCGGTGCCGACGGCGGCTAACGTGGACTATTACGCGCAAATCGTGGAAGAAAAGTCCATGCTGCGCCGGTTGATTCGAACCGCCACCAATATTGTCTCGGACGGCTATGCCAATTCCGAGGATGTCAGCGCATTGCTCAGCGATGCCGAAAAGAAAATATTGGAGATTTCCAACCGCCGTTCCAGCAGCGGCTTTATTTCCATTCGGGACGTGCTGATGGAGGTATTCGAAAAGGTTGAATTTCTATATTCCAATAAAGGCGGCACTACGGGCATTCCGTCCGGCTTTGTCGATCTGGACAAAATGACGGCGGGTTTCCAGCGAAGCGACTTGATTATCGTGGCAGCCCGTCCTTCCGTGGGCAAAACCGCGTTTGCGCTGAACATTGCGCAAAACGTCGGTGTACGCGCTCGGGAAACGGTCGCCATTTTCAGTCTGGAGATGTCAGCCGCGCAGCTTGTACAGCGGATGATTTGCGCAGAGGCGAACGTAGACGCCACCCGAATGCGGACGGGCACGCTGGAGGGCGACGATTGGGAGAAGCTGACGATGGCGATTGGCGCCTTGTCGGAGGCTCAGATTTACATTGACGATACGCCTGGCATTACCGTAGCGGATATCCGCGCCAAATGCCGGCGCCTGAAGAAGGAACGCGGACTTGGCATGATTCTGATCGACTATCTCCAGCTGATCCAGGGCCGCGGCAAAGCCGGCGAAAACCGTCAGCAGGAGGTATCCGAAATTTCCCGTACGCTGAAGCAAATCGCACGGGAGCTGGAAGTGCCGGTTATCGCGCTGTCGCAGCTCAGCCGGGGCGTTGAGCAGCGGCAGGACAAACGTCCCATGATGTCCGATCTTCGGGAATCCGGCTCCATCGAGCAGGATGCCGACATTGTATCGTTTCTGTATCGCGACGACTACTATGACAAGGAATCGGAAAAAAAGAATATTATCGAAATTATTATCGCCAAGCAGCGGAACGGGCCGGTCGGTACGGTTGAGCTTGTGTTCCTGAAAAACTACAATAAATTCGTCAGCCTCGACAGAACGCATCACGATCCGTCACAGGCCTCGTAAATATCCGAACAATTGTCATGGGTCCATGGCAATTGTTCGTTTTTTTGTTTGACTTCTGATGGCGGGACTGCTACACTAATATTGCTGTCTTCTGCCGTGTGCCGCGCTAAAGAATGCCGGGACCATTCGCAGGACGGTAATTTTCGATGTTTGAAAGCATCGGACGGGGGTATGTTTATGTCTACGGTTGTTGTTGTCGGTACACAGTGGGGAGACGAAGGAAAGGGCAAGATTACGGACTTTCTGGCAGAAGGAGCTGACGTTGTAGCCCGTTACCAAGGGGGAAACAACGCCGGACACACCATCCTCATCGACAACAAAAAGTACAAACTGACGATGATTCCTTCAGGCATTTTTAATCACAATAAAACTTGCGTAATCGGCAACGGAATGGTTATCAATCCGGAAGCCCTGATCAGCGAAATTCAATATATTCATGACAACGGCTTTTCGAGCGACAATCTGAAAATCAGCGACCGCGCCCATGTCATTATGCCTTATCATCTGGTGCTGGACGCTTTGGAAGAGGATCGCAAAGGCGACAACAAAATTGGCACAACCCGCAAGGGGATTGGCCCTTGCTATATGGATAAAGCAGCCCGCAACGGCATTCGTATCAGCGACCTGATGGACGCCGAGGAGTTCCAGCAGCGCGTTAGCCAAATTATGGTGGAAAAAAATAATATGATCGTTCAAGTATACGGCGGAGAGCCGCTGGATACGGAGCAGATCATCAAGGATTACCTGGGCTACGCCGAGGTGCTTCGTCCTTACGTAACGGATACCTCCGTTGTGCTGAACGACGCCATCGACGAAGGCAAAAAGGTATTGTTCGAGGGCGCGCAAGGCGTCATGCTGGATATTGACCAAGGCACTTATCCGTTCGTTACATCCTCCAATCCGTCCGCAGGCGGCGTTTGTATCGGCTCCGGGGTTGGCCCGTCCAAAATCCAGCAGGTCATCGGCGTTGCCAAAGCGTATACAACGCGTGTTGGCGATGGTCCGTTCCCGACGGAGCAGGACAACGAGATTGGCCAAACCATTCGCGACAAAGGCCATGAATACGGCACCGTAACCGGCCGTCCGCGCCGCGTCGGCTGGTTCGACACGGTTGTTGTCCGCCATGCCCGCCGCGTCAGCGGCATTACCGGCTTGTCGCTCAACTCGCTGGACGTACTGACAGGTCTGGAAACGGTCAAAATTTGCACAGGCTACAAATACCGCGGCGAAATCATCACTCATTATCCGGCAAGCCTCAAGATGCTGTCGGAGTGCGAGGCGGTATACGAGGAGCATCCAGGCTGGAGCGAGGACATTTCCGGCGCGAAAAAGCTGGAGGACCTGCCTCAGAACACATTGAACTACTTGAACCGCGTTTCCGAGCTGACAGGTATTCCTATCGCGATATTCTCCGTTGGACGCAACCGCGAGCAGACAAATCCCGTTGTTCCGATTTATGTTTAATAGCGAAGCCCAAGGCGTTGCGGATTGCCCGCAGCGCTTTTTTTGTGTAGATTTTGAATAACCTCCAGTAAGGCGAGGCTGAACCATGACATTAATACAGTCTGTCTCTGGCTAAGATAGGATATCATTTTAGAGGAAGTATTTCCTTTACGGTCACGCCTCAGCCTCCCATATATGGTTAATGTTGTTATAAAATTAGCTTGATCCGCATAGGCGGGCTCCAAATGAAGAAGGCGGCCAAATTGGTCGTCTTTCTTTTTTTGTACGGCATGGATGCAAAATGAACCAAATCCCTCCCTTGTTACAATAAGGAAATGAATGGCCATCCAGGAAGGAGAAGAAACTTGGGTATCGATGAGTTGATTCAGGTCGTAACGCTGCACGGTACATCTATTTACCGATTTTGCAGCAAGCTGACGGGAAAAAAAGAAGATGCAGACGATTTGTACCAGGAAACCTTTCTTAAAGCCGTGGAGCTTCGACTAAAAATGGACGCATCCCGTAATCCCAAGTCATTTCTAATTTCTATCGCAGTTAAGCTGCACAAAAATCATCGTCGCAAGCTGGCATGGAGAAACAGAATTGCCCAATCAGCTGTTCGTGGCGAAGCGGCGAGTAAAAAATCCTGTCGATGGCTGTCCAGCAAATCCTCAAAATGCGCTGCGCTAGGGAAATAGAGGAATGGGAAGGCTTGTTTTTGACCATAATGGTAGGAACGAGAGACAGGAGTTGAGAGAGATGCTGAAAGGAATCGTATGGCTGGCCAAGCTGGTTGCGGGAGGTCTGATTCTGAGCTTCCTCTGCATATGGACAACCGGCTATATCGTAACCAGTTATGTAGAGGGCCTATTGAAGCAATACGAGCTGCCGCTGGAGGTTCCTCCAATGGCGGTATCAGGCGTTTGGGGCAAGCTGTGGGGCAGCGAACCTTTGATGGCTGAGAGCGGCGCTGAAGGCAGTAAACCGGATGCGGAAGAGAGCACGGGATTTGCGAACGGGAAAAATCAGCAGGAAGGGGAAAAAGAAAGCGATGCGCAAGACCCCGAGCCTACAAAAATGCCTAATGCAGCCGAAGTATTAGGAGAAATAGAGCAGGAAGCTCCGGTCAAAGCGGGCAGTGACATTGATCATAGTCCAGAAGGCCTACCTATAGAGGGCGAGGAAACGGCGGTTACAACCGATGAAATGCTGGACGTCAAGGCTGAGATGAGCCAGGCCGACAAGGATCACATTTTCAGCTTGCTCATGCTGAAATTGCCGCAGGAAGCGCTTCAAAGCATCTCTTTTTTGATGGAGGAAGGGCTTACAGAAGGTGAGTTAATTCAAATCCAACAGCTGCTTGCGCAGCATCTTGACGCCGAAGAATACGATAGCATGATGGAGATTCTGAAAAAATATTAATATTAGGGTGTGACCGGAAAGGTTGCCCCATTTGTAAGGCTTATGTTAAAGTATTAGGCGAGTGATCCGACGGGAGAATTCGCCTTTTTGCCGTTTTGTACGGCATAAAGCGCAGCGTTGGACATGCAAAACTCTCAGCAAAGTGCGAAAAGGAGACAATCATGGCCGGTTTAAGGGATATGAGTCGCATCAAGAAGGTATGGGAGCAATCGACCCAGTACTTTCGGCGCATGCGCTCGCAAGACTTGACAGGTAATACCGATAAGCAAGCGGAAGAAGTGATCCAGCCCGCACCACTTTGGAAGAGAAAATCGACCATTATCATTGGTGGCGTGATCATCCTTCTGACAACGTCCGGCTTTATCGGAAACGATCAGTATAACAAATATATCGAACGAAATACGTTCCCTTACTATCACGTATATATAGACGGCAATGAGATTGGAACGGTTGCAGAGGCGAAAGAAGTTGAGGCTATGGTCGCAGCCAAAACAAAAGCGCTTCAGGACGCAAACCCTGGCATCAATATGGTGCTGGAGACAGGCGAAATTACATATGAGCTTGACAAAGGCTTCAAGTTTGTTCCAGAAACGGAAGCAACGTTGGCCAAGGTTGAGAACAACTTCAACTCGTATGCAATTGGCGTAGAGGTTAAGGTGGATGGCAAGGTTATCGGAGTTGTGAAGGATCAGGAAACGGCGGATGCTATTCTTGCCAGAGTTCAGAGCAAATATGCGCCTGAGCTGGCAGCAGCGAGCAAAAGCCAAAAGAACGTATCGACATTATCTTTTGACGGCAAGGCGGATGAGGCAGCGGACGAAGCGGCGGCAGATCCTAATGAACCCGGCGTTAAGGTAACGAATGTAGAATTTGTCGAGCAGGTTGCCGTGCAGCCGCTCAATACAAACCCTGACGATATTCAGGAAGCGGAAGATGTTTACAAGAAAATTGTTGACGGAAGCACCAAACCAACGAAATATGTTGTACAAGCCGGGGATGTTATCGGACGTATCGCTCTGAAATTCGACATCTCGCCGCAAGTGATTTACGACAATAACCCTTGGATTGAAGGCGACCGGATTACGGTTGGCGACGAGCTTGATTTGACTGTCCTGCAGCCTGAGCTGACGGTTCGTACAACGGAGCAGCATGTTGACCTGGAGAAGATAGCAGCCCCTGTTGAATATGTAAAGAACGACCAGATGAGGGTCGGAGAAAGCAAAACGATTAAAGAAGGCACGGAAGGTTCGCAGCGTCTGACGTATGAAATTGTAAAAGAAAACGGGTATTTAATATCCGAAACGTTGCTTGAAAAGGTTGTGCTGACTGAGCCAACGGCAACGGTTATTGAAAAAGGAACAATGGTTGTGCTTGGAGAAGGCACAGGCCGCTTTATGGTTCCGGTGAAAAACTACCGCGTAACCAGCAAGTTCGGACCGCGTTGGGGCCGCAATCATAACGGCGTCGACTTTACCGGCAACAAAAACATTATGGCAGCCGACAATGGCGTGGTTGAATTCGTCGGCAGAAAAGAAGGACTTGGCAATACTATCATTATCGATCATAAAAATGGTTACAAAACCGTTTACGGCCATCTCAGCTCCTACAAGGTTAGCAGTGGAGACAAGGTGGAAAAAGGAGATTACATTGGCATAATGGGCAGCACCGGCAATTCTACTGGCGTCCATCTGCACTTGGAAATTCACAAAAACGGGGTTATCCAAAACCCGCTTAAGTATTTGTAATCATATCTATTATATAAGTAAAGCATCATCCGGATTTTGAAACCCGGATGGTGCTTTTTTTTGAACTTCCACTTCAATAAAGGTTCAAAAAGCGGGGTTTTCAGTACCAAGAAGATAGGATGAAGCTAGAAGGTGAGTAGCGGAGCTTAGTGGGAGCTAAGTGAGCAACTCAAATGTTTCTGGAGGAAACATACTTCGTAAGCGAAAGCTTGATTCGGGTGAATCCTATATTCGACGCCGCTCATGCCGCTAGGCATGTTGTGTAATGGGAAGCGTGCTTTTTGAACTTCCACTTCAATAAAGGTTCAAAAAGCGGGGTTTTCAGTACCAAGAAGATAGGATGAAGCTAGAAGGTGAGTAGCGGAGCTTAGTGGGAGCTAAGTGAGCAACTCAAATGTTTCTGGAGGAAACATACTTCGTAAGCGAAAGCTTGATTCGGGTTAATCCTATATTCGACGCCGCTCATGCCGCTAGGCATGCTGCGTAATGGAAAGCGCGCTTTTTGAACTTCCTCTCATAAATAAGGGAACTTTCATTGTGAAGGGGGAGTAGTCCTGTGTTAGAATAGAAGCAATACGATGAAGACCGGACAAGCGGGATGAAATCCGGTTTTGAGTGAATAAATTAGGAAAGCGACAGGCGGTGTAGCGATGCACGGAAAAATTTTGGTGGTCGACGACGAGCAGCCGATTGCAGATATACTGAAATTCAACCTGGAAAAGGAAGGCCACCAGGTCATTTGTGCTTTTGATGGAGGAGAGGCGGTCCGATTGGCCTTCCAGGAGCAGCCGGATCTTATCCTGCTGGACTTGATGCTGCCCGTCAAGGATGGCATGGATGTATGCCGCGAGGTGCGGACCAAGCTGCAAATGCCGATCATTATGCTGACGGCCAAGGATACGGAAATTGATAAGGTGCTGGGACTGGAGCTTGGCGCGGATGATTATGTGACTAAGCCGTTTAGCACGCGCGAGCTGCTGGCGCGGGTCAAGGCGCATTTGCGCCGTCAGACCAAATCGGCGGAGACGCTCAGCCAGGCCGCATCTGGCGAAGCGGCGCAGGAAGCAGCCGCCGAGCAGCAAGGGCTGCGGATCTTTAATCTTTTTATCGACACGGACATGTATGTCGTTTACAAAAACGGCGAGCAGCTTGATTTGACGCATAGGGAATTTGAGCTCGTGCATTATATGGCCCGCAATAGCGGCAAGGTGATGACGCGCGAGCATCTGCTTCAGGCGGTATGGGGCTTTGAATATTTCGGCGATGTGCGGACGGTTGACGTGACCATTCGGCGTCTCCGCGAAAAAATCGAGGATGATCCCAGCCGTCCGGAATACATTATGACCAGGCGCGGGCTAGGGTATATGATGCGCAATCCTAAAACGGGAGGCTTCGGATACGGATGAAAGGCCGGAAATTTTTCCGCACCATCCAAGTCAAGCTCGTCATCATTTATTTGCTGCTGATTCTGGTTGCGATGCAATTGATCGGGGTTTATTTTATCAGCACCGTCAAAAACTCGCTTATTACCAGCTTTACGAACAATCTGAAGGAGCAGGCGGATATTTTGTCCAAGTTCGCCGCTCCCAGTCTGCTGCCTAATTTGGAAACGGACAGCGATTCCTCTGAAAATACGACGGAGGACCTCAATCTTGTAGTGCGGAGCTTGTTCAGCATCAGCGGGGCGGAGGTGCAGGTGCTGGATGCCAACGGGAAAATCGTAGCGACCTCCCTGCAATCGCATCAGTCCCGCATCGGGCAAAAAAATAACAAGCTTGCGGTCAGCCGGGCGCTGCAAAACATCCCCGACAACGAAGAAGAGTTTATTGACGACGATAATTCCCGCAAAAAAATGATTGCCATTCCGGTGATGTACAATGACAAGGTTGTTGGCGCGGTTTACGTGGAGGCGTCGATGACGCAGCTTTATGAAACGGTTAATCGGGTCAACCAGATTTTTTTCTCCGGGACGCTGATTGCGCTTGGATTGACGGGCATGCTGGGTATTTTGCTGGCGCACACCATTACAAGCCCCATCAAGGGGCTGACGCGGCAAGCGGAAGCGATGGCGGAAGGGAATTTTAACCTGAAAGCTCCTGTTCTGGGCGACGATGAAATCGGCAGGCTCAGCATGGCGTTTAACGATATGACCTCCCGCTTGAAGGACGCATTGTCCGCCAACGAGGAGGAAAACGAGAAGCTGACATCAGTTCTCTCCAATATGAGCGACGGCGTTTTGGCGGCAGATGAGCACGGCACTATTATTGTCTGGAATCGTCGGGCCCTTCAACTGATGGATGCGGAAACCTTTCAGGGAGCGCAGCTGTCGGAGCTGCTGATGCTGGGGCCCGAGAAGCTGTCGGAGCTTCGGCAGGGCAAGGGCCAGACGCTTCTTATTACGAGAGAAAGCCCGGGCGAAACGGATGGAGATAGCGAGGAAACACTGCTTAAGGTGACGTTTACGCCGATTCACCGCCGGGATAAGGGCATTACCGGCACGATTGCGCTCCTGCAGGATGCGACGGAGCAGGAAAAGCTGGAGCAGTCCCGCCGCCAGTTCGTGGCGAACGTATCCCACGAGCTGCGCACGCCGCTGACCACGATCAAAAGCTATGCGGAAGCGCTGGGCGACGGCGCGCTGGAGGAGCGCGAGCTATCGGAGCGGTTTGTTGGCGTAATCAGCAATGAGACGGAACGGATGATCCGTCTTGTAACGGATCTGCTGCATCTCTCGCGGCTGGACTCCAACCAGGCTCCGCTTCGGCGGCGCGCGACCAAAATCCACGATATGCTGGACGAGGTGGCGGACCGCTTTTCCTTCCAGCTTCGGCAAAAATCCATTCAGGCATCGGTTCGTGTGGAGCGCAAGCTGCATACGGCTTGGCTGGACCGCGACCAGATCGACCAGGTTTTGGACAACCTGATGTCTAATGCGATCAAATATACGCTGGACGGCGGCTCCATCGAGCTTATTGCGAGAAGATCAAGCGATGGCAGCTTGCTCGAAATTAGCGTAAAGGATACCGGCATCGGTATTCCGAAAAAGGACCTGAGCCGTATTTTCGACCGCTTCTATCGGGTTGATAAGGCGCGCTCCCGCAATATGGGAGGCACGGGGCTTGGCTTGTCCATTGCCCGGGAAATTGTAAAAGCGCATGGCGGTACGATTGCGCTATATTCGGAGCTGAATGAAGGCACCATGGTAACGTTTAGTCTGCCTCTGTTGCAGGAAGGAGGCGAGCCGGAATGATGGAAAGAGCCAAAACGGCCGTGTTGATCGCGCTGGTTGCGCTTAGTCTTCTGCAAAGCTATCTGCTCGCCTATAGTATGCCCGGTCTTGGAGCGACGGTGCGAAGCGAGCAGGATTATGTCAATGCGGAGCCGCTGGGCGTGTCGTCCAGCGTGGAGGGCGTTATTTTTCCGGAGGAGCTGGTGCTCCATATGGGCGAAAACCGGCATACGGTGCTTCGGCCGGGCACCCAGTTCTACGACATGATTCTGAAGCAGCGGATCGCGGGGCGTGAGTTCAAGGGACTGCAGCGCAGCGTGGCGATGCTGATGGACTGGGAGGAAATACGCAAGAACGAAATGGGCATCGAGCTGCGCTTCGGCAATGGCGTGCCGGTCGATCTTTTGCAGAAGATGCTGAAGCTGGAGGGCGACCTGCTGTTCCTGAACGAGCGGATTCAGAAAATCTGGATTCTCAAGCTTAGCGATTCCGAGGAGGTTCGCGCGTTTTTCTTCAGCAGCGATGGCGAAAACGTATATGAAGCGGTCCGCGCCGACTTGACCGTTCGGGACGTGCAGGATTATGTCGGCTTTGGCGAGCATTTGCCGCCTTACCGGATGACGGACGACGGCTTGTATATACCGGACGAGCCAATTCAAGCGGCGGAGATGGTGTATCCCTACGAGATGTATTCGCCGGAGCAGATGCAGCGGAGCTTGTTTTTTGATTCCAGCACGACCAAAGCGATTGTGGATCGCAGCGGGTCGGAGATTTTTACGGATGGCAAACGCGGCCTCAAGGTGGAGCAAAATGGCATGTGGATCAGCTATACCAACTCTGCCGCAGGACAAAGCCGCGACTTCCAGTTTAGCGAAAATGTATATGCGTCGGTTGATTTTATCAACCAGCACGGCGGCTGGGACGGCAGTCATCGGCTGATGAGCGCCACGCCGGCGGAGGAGAAAAAATACGTCAGCTTCCGCAAATATGTAGAGGAATATCCCATTATTGACTATTCGCCGTTCCGTTACGGCTATATGAGATTGACGCTGCAGCAAGGCGTGGTGACGGAGTATAGCCGCTCTCTGCTGACGCTGAAGCCTAAGTGGGAAGCTCGCAACCCGCGGTGGCTGCAGGGCGGGGAAACGCTGGAGAATCGGCTTGCGTCTTATGCGAAGCGAGATCAGGTGGCAGCAATATTCCCGGCCTTGAGAGCAAATCCGCTGGACAATAGCCGCTTGCAGTTTGTGCCGGTCTGGGCGGTTCGCCTGAAGGATGGCACCGAGGAAATTCTGCTGGAGGCGTATCCTGCAGGGTATGAGCCTCCGCCAAGCGTCGACAAGCCGGAGGGCCCTGGCGGCGAAAATGGGGATGGAGCGCCTGCGGGACAAGACGGCTCAGAGGTAGAAGGAACGTCTGAATCCGGTTCTGCAACAAGCGAAAATTCGCCGGATGGGGTTTCCCGTAACGGCCAGGACGGCAGTGACTTCGGATTGGGCAGTGACGGAACAGCTCAGGAGCTGGAGCCGGGCGCGGGTGCTTCTGGAGCCGAGCTTGCCTCCGCTAGAGGCAATGGCAGCGAGGATGGCCAGCTTGGGAAGGCCGGAACCGAAGCGGGCGAGCAGGAGGATGCTTACAGCGTCGGAGCAAATGGCGAGACAGATAGCGGGCAGCCTGATGACGAAGACCGGGATGCTTTGGATGGAACGGGCTCGTCCCAATGAAATGAAACGATGATTATGAGCTGATAAGGCGGAGGTGAAGTGCTTGGATTGGGGCAGAGCCAAAAGCGTGATGATTATATCGTTTCTTCTGCTGAATATTTTGCTAGGCTATCAGCTTTGGCTGGATGTTCGGGAGCAATTAGACGCCAATATCAAATTTGCGGAGCTGCCCCAGGACAAGCTGCTGCTTATGCAGCAGAAGCGAATATCGCTTACCGCTAATCTTCCGCTGGATACGCCAAAGCTGGGCGATTTGACTTATTTGCTCCATACGAGCAGGCCAGAGCATGGAGAGGGCGAGCCGCTGCCGCTGAAAACGCCGGTGGACAGCGCGCTTAACTTTTCCAAATCGGAGCTGAACAAAAGGTTAAGCGGCCAAATTCCCGAAATTGATCAATATGCCTATGATCTGCATAGCAGCAGGGACGGGGTTTTTGTGTTAAACCGGATGGTTGAAGGAAGGCCGATGTTTAATATCAAGCTGGAGCTGTTTATCAGTAACTTGAAAATAACCGGCTTCCTTCAGGATCAGGTCGAGCTGGTGGGAATTGGGGAGCCCAGGCAGGTACTGCCCGCCGCCAAGGTTGTAGCCAGCCTGATCGAAACCTACCTGGAGGAAGGTTCGGTCATAACCGACATTCAATTGGGCTATCACGGTCAAATTTTCGATTCCGAAAAGCAGGTGTCGGCACCGACCTGGCGCGTAACGCTGGAGGATGGCAAGGTTTATTTTATCCATGCGATCAGCGGCGAGGTTGCCACAGATGATGCGGGCGACGAGGACGGGGACGATGAGCTGGCCAGCCATGCGCCATCGGACAAGCAGCTGGCGAGCAACGCGGCATCGGACAAGCGCTGATGTTTAACAATCAGGCGCAGCGGGATTTTATGACTGATTTGCAATAAAGACGTACTTGAAATTGGGGCGCGCATGTACAAGAATTAGAGGAGATAGCGCGTGGTGCGATGGTATGGTGGTGTGATATGGCGATGTTGCGATCTCGCGATGTCCCGCATTTTGTATGAATTTTCGTATAAAGAGTGAGCTTTTGAATGTGATTTGGATAGTTTTGTACGATCAATCGTACAAAATTGCCCATTCGGGCAAAAAATTCTTCATTTTTGTACGATTCAACGTACAAAATCACTCACTCGGCTAAAAGAATCTCTATTTTTGTGCGATTCAACGTACAAAATCACCCATTCAGCCAAAAGAATCTTTATTTTTGTACGATAGTTCATACAAGCTGTATTCATGGCTGTGCACGGGAATGGTATTTTGAGTGGAACATCTAACAAGCCTTCCTTGTTGGTTGCGTGAGGATTTCTCTTGCCGCATCCTTATCACGTGAAGTAGAGACTGGCTCTTAGGCGAGTCCGAGGTTCATTCATAAAAACAACGCATGACATGGGGTTAGTGTTCGGGGAGAAGGGACTGGAGCAGTTGGGACTTCGATTTACAGTATTGGCAAGCGGTTCGACGGGGAACGCCACTATCGTCAAGGGGAGCAGCAAGATGGTATTGGTGGATGCTGGACTTAGCGCCAAAAAAATGGATGAAATGATGAAGGAGCGCGGAGTTTCCGGGCATGAGCTGGACGGGCTTGTGGTGACGCACGAGCATTCCGATCATATCAAGGGGCTGGGTGCTTTTGCCCGTAAATATGAGCTGCCCGTATTCGCCAATGAGGCGACGTGGGGAGCGATGGAGCGCCACATCGGTACAATTGCGCCCGAAAAACGCGTCATTATGGAGACGGGGGAATGCCTCGAATTTGGTGAGATGACAGTGCAGTCCTATCCAATTTCGCATGATGCTGCGGAGCCGGTAGGGTATTGCTTTCAGGAAAATGGCGAAAAGCTTAGTCTGGCAACGGATTTGGGTTATGTCAGCGAAAAGGTGAAGCGACAAATCATCGACTCCGATGTGCTGGTGCTGGAATCCAATCATGATACCGAGATGCTGCGCATGGGACGGTATCCCTGGAATATCAAGCGGCGAATCCTGAGCGATATCGGACACTTGTCCAATGAAGCGGCCGGAGAAGCGCTGGTGGAGCTGATGACGGACCGGACGAAACGCATCTATCTGGCGCATCTCAGTCTGGATCACAATCAGATGGACCTGGCTTTACTTACCGTTAATTCTATATTGGAGAACCACGGAATATTTTATAAAAAAGAGGAATTTCCGCTCCGCATGACGTATTATGATCGGCCTACGCCATGGGATGAAGTTCGGTTGAAATAAGTGTCTCCAGCTCGGAATCCAGCTGGCGGGCTTTCTCATCCAGCTCCTGGCGGGTCAGCAGTCCTTTTTCGATCAGAAGCTCCATCATGGCGCTAAGCGTCAGCAGCGCGCGGTAGTGATCCTCCTTGAGATCGGACAGCCGGGCAACGATTTGCACCTGCTCCCAGGCGGACATATCGGGATTAGTCATGGGATAGCCTCCTTGGCTGATTTTAAAAAAATGTGAAGCAGCGTCACTTAATCTATTATTATTTTAGTCCAATCTTCCGAAATTATTCCTAGATTGCAGCGAAAGCTTGCAAAAACATTGCCCGTGAGTCCGGAGAGGAGGCAGTCCGATGAGCATATTCGACGACAATTTCTATTCAACCAAGGTGTCAAGGCGCACAACGAGGGTTAGCCGTCGCGAGGAAAATGGTTTTCCGTTCAAAAGCCGCGAGCGCAACTGGTCGACCTTGCGGATCGCCTTTGTGTCCTCTTTTACAAGCGCATTGGCAGTTGCGCTGCTGTTCGGATTGTTCGTGGGCGTTTTAGGCGGTCCTGGAAAAGGCGGCTCGTCCAGCGGTACGACCTCCGGCAGCATTCTTCAGGGAATGGACCCGTCGGAGAGAACGGTTCAAGCTACGGCCAAGGTGCGTCCTGCGGTCGTTAGTATTATCAATGAACAAGCCTTTTCGCTTGGACTGGGCGGAGGAGTGCTGAAGGACGGCGAAGAGGGAGAAGGCGTGCTTCGCGAGGCGGGCGTCGGCTCCGGCGTTATTATAGAGAAAAAAGACGGTAAGGCGTATATTGTAACCAATTACCATGTCGTGTCGGATGCGCAAAAGGTAAAAGCGGTGCTGACAACGGGCGAAATTCGGGAAGCGCGCATTGTGGGCGTGGATCAAATTACGGACCTGGCCGTTCTGGAGATCGACGGCAAAGGCATCGATACGGTGGCCGAAATCGGAGATTCCTCCGGGCTGCGCGCGGCTGAATTCGTTATGGCGATTGGCAACCCGCTAGGCATGGGCGAGTCCATCACTATGGGCATTGTCAGCGTCATTCATGAGATTATTCCGGTATCCTTGAACCAAAACGGCGTGATCGACTGGGAGCAGGAGGTTATTCGCGTGGATGCCGCGATTAATCAAGGCAACAGCGGCGGACCGCTGATCGACCTGAATGGCCGCGTCGTGGGTATTAATAGTATGAAAATCGCCGATTTTGGCGTGGAGAGTATTGGTTATGCCATTCCCATCAACAATGCGATGACCGTTGTTAATGAGCTGATTCAAAAAGGATATGTTTCGCGTCCCTACCTCGGCGTCTACACGATGGATCTGTCCCAATATTGGGAGCAGGAGAAGTGGCAGGGCATGCTGGAGGGCGAGAATGCGGAAAATGGCGGCGGTAAAGACGATTCCGGCGGCAAGGCTGAAACCAATACCGACGGAGAAACGCCTAAGCTGAAGCTGCCGGATGAGGTGTTTTCGGGTATCATCGTGCTTGAGGCGGTGGGTCCGGCTCTGGATGCGGGGCTGCAATTCAACGATGTTATTGTCAAGCTGGATGATCAAAGCGTGGGCAGCACCAAGGAGCTTCGCAAATACCTCTATAATCAGAAGAACATCGGAGATCCTGTTGTCGTTTCCTACTACCGGGACGGCAAGCTGGAGACGGTTAAGGTGAAGCTTACGGATCGTCCGGAGGAAGAAGAGTAGGTTAGGCGTGTCTTCAACCCTCTTTAATCCTCTCCCATGAGCATTTATCCTCGCCTTTACAGAGCTTAAGGCAAGCTGGCGGGTGTAAAATATGTGGAATGAATATTGGGCGAAATCGGGGCAATCTGTTACAATAGCAAATAGGACACTACACCAGAACAGAAAGCGAATGAGTATATGTATTGTGTATGCAAACCTTGCATTGAACAGGCCTTGGAGCGTTTTGTTGACGAATATGAGGATGCGCCGGATGTCGTCAACCTGGAGGAAACCCAATTCGCCAATTGGGACCCGCCGCGCAAATGCGATTTTTGCGAAGAGCCTGCTGCGTTTCTGGTCGTTTGAGAACGGGAGCAAACGCCAGTTATATAAGGAGAGGAGCGCTTTTGCCTTTTGTGGCAGGGCGCTTTTCTTTTTTTGGAGATCATTGCGTGTATCGTGATGCTTTTGATATGCTGGGTGGAAAGTGGAATGAAGCGCAACGGATGGCTTGAATAGGACTAAGAATGAAATAAGGGAGTGCGCGAATGCATATACAGATTGCGGCAGTGGGGAAGCTGAAGGAAAAATATTTGGTTCAAGGCATAGCCGAATATGCCAAAAGGCTGGGACCGTATGTGAAATTGACACTCACAGAGGTCCCAGATGAAAAAGCGCCGGAGACGATGAGTCCGGCGGAGGAAGCGCAGGTTCGCGAGCGCGAGGGGGAGCGGCTTCTGGCGCAGCTGAAGCCGGATGCCCACGTTGTCGCGCTCGCGATCGGGGGAGAGCTGTGGTCCAGCGAAGACCTCGCTGGACAGCTCGACAAGCTGGCCACGTATGGGCGGAGCCACGTGGCTTTTGTTATTGGCGGGAGCACGGGTCTCTCTCCCGCCGTCCTGCAGCGCGCCCAACAGAAGCTCAGCTTTGGGCGCATGACCTTGCCGCACCAGCTAATGCGGCTGGTGCTAGTGGAGCAGATTTATCGGGCTGTGAAGATAAATCGGGGGGAGCCTTATCACAAGTAGGGCGAAATATGATCTTGCTGGGCGTTTTCGGTTCTCAGATAGAATGCAACGGGAATTTTTACATCTTTCATATACGGGGATATTTAATCGGCATATTGCGCGATCCCGCAAAAAAGATGGCGGGTATACGTCCCAATTTGGCCCTTCTATACGGATTCGCGGATTACGGTCATTTGGTATGCTTGACTTATAAGTAGGAAGTTAGATCAAGCCGATCACAAAGGAGACCGCAAATGACTTTCAAGATCATGAACGTCCCAAGAACGCTGCTTACGTCCGCATTGATTTTTTCGCTAGGCCTGTTCACCCCAGTCCTGTATGTCGTAAAACCAAACGTCGCTTCAGCCCAATCGGTTGGGGCTTCCGCATCCACAGCCGCGCTAGGGCCGTCCGACCCTCAAGAGGTCGCTGCTTTTATGGATAGCTTCTTCGCGCGTCCGGAAGTGAGGGCTGCGCTGGCGGGAGCATCGGTTGTCATAGTGAATGACGGCAAGGTGCTGCTGAACAAAGGCTATGGCTATGCGAACGTGGAGACCAAGGAACCGATAGACCAGAGCCATACGTTATTCCGACTGGCATCGATCTCCAAGACGTTCACTGCGATGGCGGTCATGCAGTTGGCCGAGCAGGGGAAGCTGGATCTGGATCTCGATGTGAACGGCTACCTAAAGGGCATGAAGATCGCCAATCGAACAGGCTCGCCGCTGACCGCTAGAGATCTGATGACGCACACGAGCGGCTTTGACTTTACCGACATACCGGAGGATGAGGGCGACCCGGACGGTCCGGTCTACAGGCTGGATACCTTCGTGGCGGACCACATGCCGACCGTAATCCGCAAGCCGGGAGAGGCGTTCCGTTATGACAATTACGGCTACAATTTGCTTGGGTATCTCGTTGAATGCGTTTCCGGACAGAAATTCGAGGATTATATCCAGAAGCATATTTTTAAACCGCTCGGTATGGACAATAGCCGGTTCGTGTATACGTCGGAATTGGCCGCCAAGCTGGCTACGCCTTATGACGCTTCCGGCGAGCCGATCGCGCAGTATACGACTTATCCGTACAATTCCCCGGACGGGGGCTTGATGTCGACTAGCGGGGATATGGCGCGGTTTATGCTCGCTGAGTTAAACGGAGGCAAGCTAGATAACCAGGCGGTTCTGCAAGAGAAGACCATGCAGGCGATGGAGCAGTACAGTGTGTCGATTCATCCAGATATCCCGGGCGTCGGCTATGGTTTCGAGTCGAGCTTCCCCAACTTCAATAACGGACAATTCGTTATAGACAAGAGCGGAGCGGGATCCGGCTTCCAGTCTCAGCAGTGGCTGCTTCCGAAGCAGAAGACGGGTTTGTTTATCGCGCTCAACAGCGCAAAGGACGCCCGCAAGATTAGAAGCTTGCTGTTTCAAAGCTTCATGGATCATTACTTCCCCAAACCTATTACGTCTCCACCTTCTTATATGAACACGCTTAAGAGCGAGCTCCAATACTTGGAGGGTACCTACAGCGATCTACGCCTGCCGGCATGGCATTACGAGGTTGAAGCGACCAATGGGGGATTGCTCGTGACCGACGCGTACGGCGTGCATGAACTGAAGCAACTCAAGGATCTATTATTCATAGACGACACAGGCCGACTAGCCGCGTTCAAGAAAGACGATAAGGGTCGCATCGCCTATTTCGAGTACAACAAAGCTGACAGTTGGTCGGAGCGGCTGCCGGACGTGAAGCTGTATGCCGATGTGCCGCTAGATTCGCCTTATGCAAAGGATATCCGATATTTGCGGCAGCAGGGATTGCTGGAGCGGGAAGATCCGCTGAACTTCAATCCGGAGCAGTCGATTACGAGAGCCCAGTTCATTGGGTGGCTCATTCCGACCTTCGGCATCAAGTTGTCCGAGGAGCCGATTATGTTCAAGGATACCATGAACAGCCCGTATGCGGCGGAGATTCAAACCGCTCTCGAGGGCTTCGTCGTCACCGGCATGCCAAATGGAACCTTCGAGCCGAATCGCTCAATTACTCGGGAGGAGGCAGCCGTTATTCTTTCCCGGTTGTTACAGCTTGGACTGGGCATCATGCCGTCTGCTGAAGTCCAATTAAAAGGGCAAACCGACGCTTGGGCGCTTGACGGAGTTCAACATATTGTGGCGAGCGGCTACTATGGCCCGGAGGTCACCCCCGATGCGGACGGGGCGTTCGATTATCGTTCAAAGCAGCCGATGCTGCGACAAGAAGCGGCCGCTATGATACATCGTTACCCGTAAGGAGCCTCTCAATCGCATAATGCCCGGCCATGCCACTCTGGCATGGCTGTTATCCGTATTTGGTAGAATAATGCTATACTTGGACCGGAGGATCGATCGCGATGACTACAGTGTCCCATCTGGCTACCCTGCATAAATATGGGCGGCGTCTCTATATGTCTCTCGTTTTCTTCATACTGTTAGCCGCGTATATTCATATTCAAGCCCTCAAATCCCCGTATATCGGCCTTGTCCTAAAGCCGTTACCGGGAAGCGGTTGGCGGATTGAAGCCGTGGACGAGGGCGGCTTAGCCACGGATTGGCGTCTTCAGCCCGGCGATCGAGTCGTCATGCTGGATCCGGATGCGAAGCTGACCCGCGAAGGGGAGTTCTACCGACTACGCCAAGCCGACTATTTATCGGTAGCGCGACATGCGGAGGGGCTTATCAATAATTATCATCCGGCGAACCGACTCTTTTCAGCTTTCATTCTATCGCTAACGATGGAGGCGCTGCTGCTCGGACTTGCTGTCTACGCGCTTCTGAGACAGCCGGAATCGGCGGTCATTCGTTCCTTCTTCAACTTAAACTACTTGCTTGCGCTTGTTATTCTCAGCATTTACTCGCCGGAGGGCAGTCTGTCACAGCTACTGTTGACCTATTGCTCCATATGGCTTCCGTATTTACTGTTATCCTTCTATTTGCAGTTTATTTATCGCGCCTCCGTCTTCCGTCTTCAGAAGCTGAAGAGCGTCTTTTTGCTCGGTACCTTCACGTTTACGCTTGTGATGACTTACTTTGTTGTCGCGGAGATCGAGGTCTTCAAGTGGATCTCAGACGTGCTCAATTGGGCGCTGCTCGGAACGACTCTACTGCTAGCGGGCGTCACCTTCCGAAGCTGGAGGCTGTTCGACCGGGTCGAACGCAATCAACTGCTCATGCTCTTCGCCGGACTGCTTCTCAGCCTGCTACCATACACCTTTCTCTACGCGATACCCGTCCTGTTCCAGGAGCCTTTTATTTTGCCGTTGAAGTATGCGCTCATTGGTTTTGTCCCGTTCTCTCTCATCTTTACTTTTATTCTCGTAAAGCGGAGTATGCTCGATATGCGACTTCATTTCCCTCGACTCGTCGTGCATGTGCTGTACTTTACGGCTACATTTATGCTGCTTGTGCTATCAGCCGGGGGCGTGCAGCTACAGCTTTATGTCCTGTTTATCGTATTTATTGCGCTCACGCTCCTATATCAAAAAGGGCTGCTGCGTTATCGGAGGAAGACGGTCGTACAGGGAGAAAAGTTGGATCGGCAAAAGCGTGCGCTATCCGCAGATTTGGAATCCAGGCAAGCGACCCGCGAGCTTCTGGCGCTCCTGACCGAGATTGTGAGCAAGCGGATAGGCATTCAGGATGTCTGCCTACTCTGGAAGGATAGTCCGGTTACAATCGTTAAAGGCACGGGATCCTACAAGGGGATCGAGGGGGAGCCGCTTGAACCAGATTATCGGAGGCCGGAGGAAGTGATGAGCTGGCTCACTTCTATTGGGTTGAACCGGTTGATCGAGCTGAGAAGTCCATCAGGCAGTGGCGTAACGCTTGGCTATATAGGGATAAGGAACGACTCTTCAGCATTCTCGGAAAAGGAGGTCGAGGAGCTGCTACGTGAGGCTGCCGAGTTGGTTGTGAGATTCATGTACCAAGCCGCTTCCGGGCAGCGTGTCGCTCCGCTAGACAGGTCGCTGCTCGAATCCCAGGAGGCGGAACGGATTCGCACCTCGCATTTCCTGCATGACCGGCTGCTTCAGAACCTGATCTTTGTATCGCGCGATCTGGAAGAGCTTTATGATACCGGAAAGCCGGACAAGGAGCGAGTCGCACTGTGGCTAAAAAGCATCTACGAATCCCAGAGCGACATTCGCGCCCTCTGCGACGATCTTCATCCGCCGATTATCGATCACGGGGACTTGCGATTGGCCGTCGAGTGGCTGATCCGCAGTATGAAGCAAAGGTCGCAGGACGGGGTCGAAGCCGAGCTGGTCTATGAGTTGGAGCCGCACGAGCCCCGGAATGAGCTTATTAAATCGAACTTGTTCCGGGCGATTCGTGAACTGGTGAACAACGTCTTCAAGCATGCCGGAGCCACTCGATTAACGATTCATCTGTGGCGAGACGGACGCTATTTGTATTGCGGCGTTCGGGATAATGGGCGCGGCTTCGACGTTGCGACCGTGATGGCCCCGTCTGCAGCAGGGGAGAGGCACTTTGGTTTCCATTCCCTTTACAATCAAATCCGGCAGCTTGGCGGGGAGACGGACATTCATTCGATACCAGGGAAGGGCACATCTGTTCATCTTATGCTGCCACTCGATAGGGAGGAGCTAACCAATGCAGTCCAAAATTAGAGTCGTCCTGCTCGACGACCATCCCCTCGTGCTCGAAGGGCTGAAGAGACGGCTGGAGCAGGAGTCGGATATCGAGGTGCCTCGTACGTTCAGCAATCCGGTAGAACTGATAGAGGGAATCGAGCGTTGCCAACCGGATGTGCTTGTCATGGACATCGCGATGCCGCAGATGAACGGGTTCGAGCTCGGTCAGAGGCTGAAGGAGAAGTACGGCCATACGCTAAAAATTATTGTGCTGTCCGGTTACATGTACGAGGAGTTCTATAAGAAAGCGTACGAAATCGGTGTCCATGCTTACCTGTCCAAGCAAAGCCCCTATCCGCAAATCATTAACGCGATCAAGCAGAGCATGCTGGGCCATGCGCTTGTCGCGGAGAACATATGGCGTGCCGATCTGGAGAAGCTTACGCACATGGAGCGAAACGTGCTGCGAAGAGTCGCGGAGGAAAAGACGAACAAGGAAATCGCAGCCGAGCTGTCCATCAGCCAGCGAACGGTTGAGTATCACATCACGTCCATCAACCAGAAGCTAGGTGTAAAGACGCGAATCGGCGCCGTCGCCAAAGGCTACGAAAAAGGACTGCTCGGTTCGTTTTGGGAGGGGACGGACGATAGTTAGAGGAGTTTTCGGGCTATAGGAATCTAATTGGGTTCCTTCGATTTCACTCTATAGATGCTATGGTGAACCCTATCACAAGTAGCGGCAAGCTTCAGGTGGTCATTGCAAATTATGCATTCTGGGGTAAAGGGAGGGCGTCGGTATGCAAAGTTTTTTCGGGAAGGTCGTTCTAATTACAGGGGCGAGTTCGGGAATCGGACGGGCGACGGCTGAATTGATGGCAGCAAGGGGAGCAAAGGTTGTTATACATTATCGAAATCATATACAAGGTGCTACCGAAGCGCTAACGATGATTCAAGAAGCGGGGGGCGATGGTCATATCGTTCAGGCCGATATTACTAAGAAAGATGAAGTCGAGGCGATGGTGCAAGAGGTTATATCCATGTATGGGGTTGTGGATGTATTAATTAATAACGCTGGAGGGGGTGTCAAGAAGAGCTCATTTATGGAAATAACGGAACAATTGTGGGACGAGACTTATGCTTTAAATGTAAAAAGCATTCTTCTCTGTTCTCAGGCGGTTTTAAAATATATGATCCCGAGAA
The DNA here is from genome assembly GCF_001675045.1 of Paenibacillus oryzae. Lineage (GTDB taxonomy): Bacteria > Bacillota > Bacilli > Paenibacillales > Paenibacillaceae > Pristimantibacillus > Pristimantibacillus oryzae. The sequence goes on along the minus strand of NZ_LYPA01000045.1, from coordinate 46,282 downwards.
AATCAGGTAAAATTATTAATCTATCTTCGGCTGCGGCCCGCCTTGGGGGCGCGGGCGAAAGTATTCACTATGCCTCTGCGAAGGGGGCCGTAAATACGTTAACCGTCGGTATGTCGAGAGAGCTTATTGAACATGGCATTATAGTAAACGGTGTAGCTCCCGGAATGGTGGATACACCATTTCATGAAAAGTTTGCTCCAAAAGAACATCGTCTCGAAAGGCTGATTGCGTCCGTCCCTCTTCAGCGGGCGGCAACCCCCATGGAAATAGCGGAAGTGATCTGTTTTCTTGCTTCGGCTGCGGCGAATTATATGTTGGGGGAGACCATCACCGTTAGTGGCGGTAGATAATTATCACAAAACCTTGTGTCAGACCTTAAACTTTTTGCCATTACAGACAGCGCGGAGAACCGTAACATAAGTGACGGCGAAAAAATACTGTTGGAAAACATAGTAAATGAACTGTCATAGAATTGGATAGGGGGTGGGAGATCGATTTAGATTTCCTGTATTGACAGAATATTCTCTTGATAATATAGTGAATCTAATTACATTGCTTTCAAATGCAAAGAAGAGGATAAGTAGATCCGGAAAATGCCGTTCAGAGAACTGCCGGTTGGTGCGAGGCAGCGGACATTCGAATCAAAATAATCACCTCTGAGCAGGCCCCCGAAATAAAAGTAGACGGGCCCGGGATTCTACCGTTACAAAGAAGCATCGTTGTTGGACGATGGCTAAGAGGACGTTTTTTGTAAACGTTAATCAGGGTGGTAACGCGGAGTGGACTCCGTCCCTTATGGGACGGGGTTTTTTGTGTTTTCAAACTAACCTAGGAGGAATTGGGATGCTGCAAAAATTTGATGTAAACGATCGAGTGCTTGGTCAGAATATGTTTATTAATGATGAAGTTCAGTACAATCTCATTCACCGAATTTGTGAGTCAAAGAGTTCTAATTGCCTAAAGACAACCGACGGAACAATGGTTTTTGCCCAGTCAGAAGGTCAAAACGGTTGGTTGTGGATTTCGAAAGAACTTGCATATGATAAAAAGAATAATCTACTTCTAGAGCTTCTGGAAATTTTAAAAGGATCTACATTACCTGGTGTAACTGGTGACCCTATAATAGTAGAATCCTTTGCACAGGTGTATTCCGAGGCTAATAATCTTCAATATTTTCCTCATATGACCATGGAAGCTTATTCTTGCTCAGAGGTAAGGAAACCAATACATGTAAATGGGGAGCTGCATCGAGCTACGAGACAAAATGTGGAGACAGTTGCGAAATTCTTGGCTGGATTCTCAGATGGTGCGTATGGAGTTATGGTTGATCCGGCAAGTCAAATTCCAGCGGCAGAGGGGCTCATTGGGACAGGAAATTTATTTCTTTGGTATGTAGACGATCAGCCTGTTTCAATGGCTAACATTGCACATCGTTCTCCAAGACATGCTAGAATCAATGCAGTATATACTCCGCCCGTCTTCCGTAAGAAAGGTTATGCTAGTGCAATTGTAGCTGAATTATGTTTGTTCCTCGAATCTGAAAAATTAGAACCAATGTTGTATGCTGATTTGAAGAACCCAGATTCGAATAAGGTATACCAAAACATTGGCTTTGTAGAAAGAGGCAAAATTGTTGACATCAAATTCTTTTCAAGGTGAGCTTTGGAATTACTGCCGCAAATTAACGGGGACCCATGGGATGGGGAAGATTTGTATCAAGACACAATAATGAAGAGCTTCACGTCTTTATCCTCTCTATCTGTACGTACACAGGTCTTGAACCCTAAACCCTACCTTTTTCGTGTAGCGACTAATCACTGGGACTAGCAATCGTGGATAAAGCAAAGGGCCAAGCTAAAGCTACAATGTTAATCCAGCCCGATGGAGAATGTGCAAAGAATACATTGTAGCTTTAACAACGGCTATTTTCCACCTAATGCCTCCCAAATGCCACGGAGCCAGGAGTCGAACTCAGCATCTTTGTCACCCTCGTAAGTATCATAAATATCCAGCCGTGTCTTTTGCAGTTTTTCCTTAAACTGCTCAAAGGTGTGACCTTCAGGCAGGCTTTTTTTAATCCGCAGCAAAATTTTGTTAAGGCCTTTAAATAGCTCGCCTTTGGTTTTGGCAGGCATTTGTACAGCTTCACCCAACTGCTTGAGCTTGAGATATGCGGCTTCTCGCACTTGAAACACTGGATCACTTGCCAAAGCATAATGTAGCAACTGTATGGTTGGGGCTGTATCCCAGTTTCCCAATTCGTTCACCGCATTCAGTCTATCTCTCCAGCTTCCCTTCCGATTAGCCGCACGTTTGAGCTCTTCAAAGTTTTCTGGTAGTTCGTTCACTGCTCCAACATCATGGTTGTTCGTCAAAGTTCAATCTCCTTAATCATCGCCATCTCGGCAAATGATGAATGTTTATCAGGTAAACACCATTATAACACGAACCTGGCTTAACTACTTCATTAAAGCCGATGGGTTAGCTTGAAATCACATTCACCAAATTTATAAAGATGTACAAATCAATCTATTTTCCTTGATGGAAAGTAACGGCTAGTTTGTGGGAACTCCCATGGATTTGGAAAAAGTAGGATTTTATCGCTTTAATCATTGATGACAATGCCTGCGGCTTTTAAGTGTCCATGAGTTAGAATTTTTCCAAATTGAGAAGCGAGTTCCTTTGGCGTATAAGAAAAATCATTTTTAACCCACCAAATTACAATGCCCATAAAAGTAGAGGCGATATATTGAAGTAATAATTCCTTTGAAATCTTCAGGTGAATATCATCCAAGCCATCGTCCACTGTATTTTTTATAATGTCCTCCATTTTTGATTGAAAACCATAAATTCTATTCTCATCAAGTAACAATGCTTGGTAAAAGGGAATATTGCCCTTAATTTTCTCCAGTATGGTTTGCATTAGTTGTTCAAGCATAGATCCACTTATAGGAGATTTGCTGCTCGAACAAAGCGTGAGTGTACTCTTTAGTTCTTCTAATAATTCGTCCATAGTTACGTTTAACAAATCGGGCTTATTCTGATAATGAAGGTAAAAAGTATTCCGGTTAATCATCGCTTTGTCGGCAATATCTTGGATCGTAATCCCTTCATATCCCTTTTCATTAAGAAGTTGTATAAATGCCTTTTTTATCGAATGTTTGGAGCGAAGGATGCGCAAATCGGTTTTTTTGTTCATAATGGCTCATTCCCTTATATTTTTTTGCTACATATACGACATTTGAGCTTAAACTGTATTTTATCTCTCAAAACCACAATTATTAAACATTGAATGCCGACCTTTCATTAATTATAATGAACAAAAGATAAATATACAACACAATGACCATTATTTATCTGATTGATAATTAACTCTAACTAAAGGAGAGATTTTAGATGAAAACGATAGCGATTGTTGGAGCAGGAGCAGGATTAGGGATGTCCATTGCAAGGAAATTCGGACAAAATGGCTTTCGCGTAGCGCTTATTGCACGAAATGAAGAAAAATTGAACCAACTGGTTATTGAATTAGAACAACTGGGAATCGAAGCCGCTTCATTTCAAGCGGACATATTAAACAAAGAACAAATTGAGAAGGCATTTGCTGCTGTTAAAGAGAAGTACGGATTTATTGATGTTCTTGAGTACAGTCCAACGCCGAGCTTTGACTCAGTAGCGCCAACATTAGATGTAACTGAAGAAAATGCGTTATACCAATTTCAATATAATGTTTTAGGTGCTTTATCGAGTGTTAAACAAGTACTTCCGGATATGTTGGATAAGCAAAGCGGCGCTCTGTTATTTACAACTGGAGGCGCCTCAGTCCACCCAGTACCGATGATGGGTAATGTCGGAATTGCAATTTCAGGACTTCGTAATTACATTTTTAATTTGAACAGCGAATTAGCTGACAAAGGTATTTATGCGGGTCACCTTTCGATCGGAATTTGGATGCAGCCGAATTCAGGAGTTCAGGATAAAATCGCTGATATTTGGTACGACATGTACACCAAAAGAGACAGAGTAGAAGAGTTTATAACTGAAGATAGAGTCTGATTTGAATAATTTATTGTGAAGGAGATACAAGAGAAAAATATGAATATCACCATTTTTGGTGCAAGCGGTGCAATTGGACAGCTTCTAACACAATTAGCTCTAGATAACGGAGATTTCGTTACGGCATACGTTAGAAACCCCAAAAAAATCAGCCTCAAACATCCACATTTGAGCCTTGTACAAGGGGAACTTTCGAATGCTTCAACCATTGAGAAGGCCGTTGCTGAATCAGATGTAGTAATCAGCACATTGGGACCAGCATCCAATATGTCAAGAAAGCTTAAAGGCACACCGATTGCTGACGGACACGAACTGATTATTAGGGCTATGGGGAAGCTTGACAAAAAGAGACTAATTACACTCGCCACACCAGCTTTGCAATCAGATGACGATAAGAAAAACATGTCCACGATACTTCCAGGTATATTAGCCAAAGCTTTCCTTCCAAACGGTTATACAGAAATGAAGAAAATGGAAGGCATAATTAAGGAATCGAATCTGGATTGGACAGTCGTTCGAATTATTAATCCCAATGTTAAGCACAAAGGACAATCTTATGATTATTCATTCGGTGATAAACCGGCTAAATTCGGTGTTTCAAGAGAAAATGTTGCTAAATTGATGTACTCTGCCGCTCGTGACAACCAATTAATCAGGAAAATGCCCATTATTTTTAATAGTTAAGTGAAGGAGCATTCAAAATGAAAATCGAGATATGGTCGGATTATGTTTGTCCATTTTGTTATATTGGTAAACGACGATTAGAGTCTGCATTGGAGCAATTCGCTCCACAGAATGAAGTGGTTATTGAATATAAAAGCTTTGAACTTAATCCGCATGCATCCCTATACGAAGGTAAAAATATGCATCAAATGCTCTCTGAGAAACATGGTTTGAGTATCGAGCAAGCGAAAAAAGCAAATGCTGAGCTTGGACAACAAGCGGCTAAGATGGGTCTAGTGTATAATTTCGACCAAATGAAGCCCACCAATACGTTTGATGCTCATCGTTTAACCCAATTTGCCAAATCTGTTGGTAAAGATAAGGAATTAGCAGAGAAGCTGTTCTATTCTTATTACACGGACGCCAAGCTAATTAGCGATCATGAAACTTTAGCAGATATTGCTGAATCGGTTGGAATGAACAGGGACGAGTCAATGGCAGTTCTCCAGGATCCATCCCAATATGCTAACGAAGTGCGTTCAGATGAAGCTGCAGCAAAGCAATTAGGGATTAAAGGAGCACCTTTCTTTGTGATCGACAGAAAGTATGCGATATCCGGCGCACAACCAACAGAGGTATTTATAAATGCCCTTAACCAAGCATCTCAATAAGTAAAGCCTATAGCTTCTATAGAAGCAGAGATTTTATCGCTCCTGGTTGGAGTGAATGGGAAGTTGAGTAGAGGCTTTACGGTTTTTACGCACAAAAAGGACCCAATCACCTAAAAGGATTGGACCCTCACAATTAAACTAAATTTCAAATGCAGCAGTACCATTTCCGGTTAATTCAAAAGGACCAGGTGTGACATTGGCATCGGGTCTTTTTGTTCCGAAAAAGTCGGAGTCAAAACGGTACGGCGTGCTGTCCGGCTCCTCAAACTTCATATCGGCGTGATACGTTTTTCCAAGCAGATCAGTGGTAACCAGCATTGCAGAGGCTCCCTGAAGCAATTCCGGCTCATTGACCTGAATCTTCACACTACCTTGCGCAGCATTAAGCTCCACTTTTATGCCCTTCTGCACATAGCTCTTCGCATTGGCTTCATGACTGCCTGGAACCGCGTTGTTAAGAAACAAATTCCCGCCCATAGCCACCGGAAGAACGGCATTTCCTATGAAGAAATCCTTCGCGGCATCGCCGAGCTGGGCAATCTCCTCTTTGGTGTATTCCCACCATTTCTTATCCTTTACATCAGGATGTTTATCGTAGCCGCCCAGTCCCACAGGATGCAGATAGCAAATGGAATTGTCCGGAACACCATCCATGACCGTTTTCCCGTCCTCTCCAACCGCTTCTCTTGGTTTAAGGGGAAGATGCTCAAAAAAGGTAATTGGAACAGGCTTCTTATTGTCGTCATGATCACCCAAAAAGATATTGTTGTAGTATCTGTCGTCGCCTCCAGTGATATTGGAGTATCCCGCCATTGCTGTCTCGTGAGGGAAGTGATACGGCGTAATGCGGGTGATCTCGGAACGAACGACAAATCGGCCTGCAAACAAATTATGGGCAAATGCCCCGCCCTGCGACATATTTCTGAAGTTCATCGGAGAGAGGAACAAGTTATGATCCACCATATAGGGACCATGGCAAACCTCAACAAAGAGGTCTTCAGAAAGGTTGTCCAAAAAGGCATTGCGGCTGATGCGGGTGCCCTGTGCCTGCCAGTCAAGCCAAAGGGCACGGTAACAGCTATAGATTACATTTTCATTAATTTGCGTATCCAGAGAAGCATGCAGCTTAATCCCCGCTACCTCGGCGCCATGTCTGAGCCGTTTATGGTGAATGTTGAAAATGCGGTTCTGATAAATGCGGCTGAAAGCAGCTCCCATATGACCGACAATCCCTGCTTGCTCGCAGTCATGAATCACATTGCCTCGAACAATGTGACTGCCGACGGTATCCTTATGCCAGCCGGAGCGTAATGCCCGCAAAATAACCTCCTGCTCGCGTTGAGTCCCGCCTTTACTACGCTTCTCCAACGAATGGATGTGACCTGTACCGATTTCCGTACCCAGGCTGATGCCAACGTTTTTGGATTCACTGATGATATTGTTTTCAATAATCCAGCCCTTGCTCCAGTGAGGTCCGATCAACCCTTCCTGGTAATCTGTAGGCGGCGCCCATTGAGGAGAGGCTTGACGAAGGGTGAAGCCGCTTACCGTTATATAGTTCAAGCCTGGTTTTTCAGGCCAGAAGCAATGGGGGCGGACATTAATTTCTACATTTTCGTTACGAGGGTCTTTTCCGCCAAAATTAGCCCAAATTTTTGTTGTGGTAGAACCAACCTCGGCATACCATTTTAACAGCGAGTCCTTGGGATATTTGGCTTCGGGCCAAACCTCGGGCTTGTGAACGCTTTCAACGCTAGCGGCTTCATACAATGATTTGCCATCCAAATATACATCGCCGAGATGAACCGGGAAGGGGCCGTCAAACAACCAGTCTCCACTTATCTCTACTTCAAAGGGATTACGAACGGAAAAAATGGAATTGGGGACTTCTGTGCTCCAGACCTGACCCCCTTCAGACCTCCAGTCGGTAATTCGTTCAGCACCCGTAATGACAACTTCTCCGTCTCCTGCGGATCGATAAATGATTCTATGCTCCGCTGTTCCTCCATTAGCCGGGTTAACCCATTCCCTGTATACTCCGGCATGAACGATAACCGTATCACCAGCCATGGCATAAGCCGCAGCGCGCGATATTGTACGTAGAGGCTGATCTGCTGTTCCTTTTTGATGATCATTCCCATGTACGGATACATGATATTCCATAACAACTCTCCTTCTTCCCGCCTTAAAAAGGTTGTTACAATCCTTGCAAGCTGAAGGCAGGCTCATTTTGGTTTTATTGCTGTATTTAGCTATTATACTAAAAAATAGATATCATGGGAGTGATCAAAAGAACTATGCAATCGGTTCCCTGACTGAACCTGAAGGCAAGCGGTTTTTCTTAATAGAGTCTGCTATATACACCCACCCGATTAGTCCACATAAAACAAAGCCAAACGCATGCAGTGTTCCGTAAACCGGGATAAAATCAAGGATGGTTAAGGAAAGTGTTTTTTTCAGCAAAGGATAGAAAATAGAAAGGACAACAACCGTGTAGAAGGCCAGACAAGAAAGAACTAGAAAGAAGGCTGCTTTTTTGTGCAAAGGGTTTTTCCTCAAGTAAGTAAGCAGATAGCTAGTGTAAATCACAATGTTGCAGGCAAACAAAGTGACTCCAATGTACTCAATTGGCTTGGAGAATATCATACCGATAGCGATCAGTATGGGCCCGATAATGTCGATGGCAACGACCCAGGGATACCAGCTTTTTTTGGCCATAATCCGTCCCAGCATGCCAATAAAAAGGGGAACGATGGCAGATGAAAAATGAAAGTGAACCGAGCTTAATGCATGCGTCGCAGGATTAGCTTGGAAGAGGTTAACTTGATATTGATATAAGGTGAACCAAGCGCCCCCGATAAAAAAATACACGAGCCCCGCGCCAATGGCTATTTCCGCTATTTTTCCCTTGTGAATGACTATAATGGTTACTCCATAGATGCAAAGCAGCAAAGTGAACAGCAGCCATCCAAGGGAGAGAACCCCTGGTATGTAGGTGTCGCCCAGCCCCCACGTCTTATTGCTGGCTACAGAGGCCAAGGCAAGGAGCGCCGCGGGAAATTGGAACAGCTTAATCGCAGCAAAAACCATCCGTTGCAGCTTATTCCCTTCGTCATGGCTTAAAAGTGAAATGACAAGAGGCGCAATGACGAAAGCCGCAAACAGCAGAAATTTTTCAACAAGAGCGAATTGGAAATAATCCAGATAAAAAATAAATATGGTGATGATTCCGCCTGGAATTGCCGGTGCTATTAATGATTTCATGATTGGTTTGAGGAAGCTATTCATGGAGACTCCTTTCTAACTATGCTTGGCAGGATACCAAGCCTGCATTCCGCTTTAGAGCATTCACTATTGTAGATGGGCATGTCCTTATCAGTAGTTTAACATATACAGAACTAAAGCAAAGTTGTTGGAGCATACGGGGGCTTTGTTGTTTTTGTTACTTGTCAAATAGTACATTGACACACATAGTAATATTTGATACGATGTTCGCGAAAGGAGAGTAAGTGATGATCGAAAATACAATAAGCAGCGAATTGATTCGCGGCAATATCGACACCGTCATCCTTCGTGTTCTGCTGGATGGCGATAACTATGGCTACGAAATCATTAAGACCATTTTCAAAAAAAGTAATGGTAAATACGAATTAAAGGAACCCTCTTTATATACAAGCTTAAAAAGGCTGGAATCCAATAAACTGATTCAGTCCTATTGGGGCGATGAAAGCCAAGGCGGCAGACGGAAATACTACAGGATTACGGACGCGGGCATTGAAGCCTTTCATCGTAATGCTGAAAGCTGGAGAATAGCTAAAATGCTAATCGACCAGTTAATTGATAGGCAGGAGGGACCAGTATGAATCATTTACAAATATATGTGGACCAATTATTTAAGGGACATAAAGACAATAAACAAACAAGAGAGCTGAAAGATGAAATCCTAAGTAATCTCGAAGCCAAAGTTGCTGATCTCACAGCCAATGGCACGGAGTATACCCAAGCTGTACAAATAGCCACCCAAAACATCAATAGCGTTGATATATTAATTGATGGGAACAAAATGGTCTACATCAACAAATTCCGGATTGAGTTAATGCAAGCAGCTTTGTTGTATGTTTTGATTGCGTGGATCATCAGCATGCCGCTTAGCGTTATGGGAATTGGAATGCTTCTCAACTTCCTATTGCTGATAGTTGTTGTTGCAATAGGGATTATATATCTGGCCTTACATGTAAAGAAGGAAAGTCACTACTTGGAAAAAACGTCCTTTTTCAACATTCAGAATGTCCTGCGTTATCGAAAAATGGCGTGGTTGATTTGGGGCTTGTTTATTTTAGTATCGGTACTTGGCAATACCGCGATTCTATTCGGGAGCGATATATGGTTTTCAAGGACGATAAGTATAACGGGACCATACCAATTTGCCATAATAGCAACTAAATATGCACTACCCGTTCTTTCTATACTCATTCCGTTGTTATTCAATACTTCTTTGAAACTAATTCAAAAACATGAGGTGAATGAGCAATATGAAAGCCAGGAATAAAATAATTGTCGTTTTGCTTATATTCGGGGTTGCTTTATTCGGAGTCATACAAGGTGTTGTCCTGCCGCAAATGGAACAAAAAAAGAAGCAGTATGAAGCGGAGCAGCAAAATCCGCTTACCCATGATATTAATAATGTATTAAGCTTCAAAAACAACTATATGGGCAATTCATCCAATTTTATCAACCTGTTTTATTCATTACCGTTAAACCATGTAGATATGTCTTTTCAACTGTACCCGGATGAATTGGCTGTTGATGTAAACTACAAAGAAACGGTAGGCAGTCTCGGTGAAAATGAAGTTGCACAAGCGTTAATTTACAATGCAACAGCTGCCTTTGCACTAATCGAAAACCTGGAAGTGATAAACTTTAATTTTACGGGAATGTCCTATCACGTTTCACGAACGGATGTTGAGACTTGGTATGGGGTTAAATTGCCCAGCTTATTAGATCAGGATGTTTGGAAGAAATCCGTCCAGAGTAAACTTTACGACAGCGAGTATGTGCTCAACTGTGCAAAATTGATTTTAATTAAGGAAAAATGAGCCCCAAAGCCTTACACTTTGTCCAGCATCCTGCATTGCCTCTTTTTTTCTACATGATTTCAGAAAGGCGACAATATGATGTCGCCTATTGCCCGTTATACTTCATGTATAAAAGCTAAGGAGGAAAAACATTGCTGAATTCAATCGAGTTTCCCAAGCCCGTCCTTATTTCTGTTAATGGTGTACAGCTTGAAGTCTTTGAGGCAGGCCGGGAAAATGCCGGAAAACCTATTGTCCTTTGTCACGGCTGGCCAGAGCATGCCTTTTCTTGGCGCCATCAGATGGCCGCCCTTGCCGCAGTCGGCTACCATGTTATCGTTCCAAACCAGCGGGGTTACGGCAACTCCTCCCGTCCGGCCGAAGTAACCGACTATGACATTGAACATTTGTCGGGCGATCTTATCGCGCTTCTCGATTATTACGGGTACAAAGATGCAACCTTTGTTGGCCATGATTGGGGTGCAATGGTCGTTTGGGGGCTGACTTTATTGCATCCAGACCGTGTAAACAAAGTGATAAATCTAAGCTTGCCTTATCAGGAGCGCGGAGAAAAACCATGGATTGAGCTTATGGAAGAGCTGCTTGGCGGCGACTACTATTTTGTCCACTTCAATCGGCAGCCAGGCGTCGCGGACACCGTATTGGATAACAATACGTTTCGTTTTCTTCGCAACCTGTACCGAAAAAACGAACCATTAAAACAACCAGAGCCGGGAATGATGATGATCAATCTTGCCAATGCAGAAGCTCCGCTGGGCGAACCCTTGATGAGCGATAGCGAGCTGGCCGTTTTTGTCTCCGCCTTTGAAGCATCGGGGTTCACGGGAAGCATTAATTGGTACAGGAACCTTGACCGCAATTGGCGCTTGTTGGCAAGTGTTAACCCAATCATCCAACATCCAGCCCTCATGATCTACGGCGACAGGGATATGATTCCGAAATTTGAAAAGCTAAAAGAGTTTGTCCCTAATGCTCGGGTGGTTAATCTGGATTGCGGTCATTGGATTCAGCAAGAAAAGCCGGAGGAAACAAACCAAGCTATTTTGAGGTGGCTGAAGCAGCAGGACTCCAACTAGTTTCTGAGTCGTTCAAGGTCGAGACTTAAAGATAAAGGCATGCTAGACCTCACCTTTCATTGTGGGAGCTTCATCTGAGAATAACGGACAACCTCCACATATCGCTTTGCGTCTTCCTTAAGGGCCTCAGCAGATGAGTTGTAGGATATAAAGGGGGGCAGGAACGTGCCGTTACAACGGGCAATGGTACTGTGAATTGGCCGAATATATTCGCTGATGGTGCACCAGTTGCGGCCGCCAGCACGATATTCGCCTTCTGAGCCGCCTGTTGTCGTAGCGATCATAAATTCTTTGCCCCTCATATTTTCGCCTTCCGGTCCAAACGCCCAACCAAATGTCAGCACATCGTCAAACCACTTTTTTAAAAGAGGCGGGCAGCTGTACCAATAAAATGGGAATTGAAAAATAATCAGGTCATGATCCAACAACAATTGATGCTCTCGTTCGACGTTGATGCTCCAATTACAATACTCTTGATATAAATCGCGAATGTGAGTATCGGGCAGTTTTCTCAATTCGCTCAGAAGCGCTTGGTTTTTCACGGAATCGCTCAGGTTTGGATGGGCTACAATTACCATTGTTTTCATAAGCATCTTCCCTTACACATAGTTTGATTTTCAGCTTTGGCTAACGTCCTGCTGCTTCACTGCCCTAATTATCCGCGCTTTTAGGAATTTAACAAGTACGCTTTTTATTCATACTTAGTCCTTTATAACAGACCATAGTGACCCTAATTGGTGCAGAACCATCGGTGCATAGTCCGCAGCAACGTACTAAGTACGTGAAAAAGGAGTACTGTTTGGATCGGAGATATTTTGTTACTATTGTGATGAAGGAGCGCGGTTTCTTACAATGGTCAGGAGTTGATCCTATTGCGGCTAGGAGCCCAGGACGATAAGACGACGGATGGTATAGTAGCAACATTGGAAGTAATTGGAGGCAAATGGAAGCCTTTAATTTTATTTATATTGCTGCATGAGGGGACCAAGCGATTTGGTGAACTGAGGCGGATGCTTCCTTTAATCACACAAGGTATGCTTACCAATCAGCTTCGGGAGCTGGAACGGGATGGGCTAGTTGAACGTCGTGTCTACCAGGAGATTCCTCCTAAGGTGGAATACAAATTAACCGCGCATGGAAAAACGCTGGACCCGGTGTTGACGGATATGTGTAGCTGGGGGTTTAAGCATCTCGACTTTATGAGGGACTAAAATACGGTTTAAGGAGATCATTTCACAATGAAAAGAATTGCTTGTTTACACGCCCACTATTCAAATATCCCGTATATTCAAAACGCTCTTGCCTCTGATGAATTGGAATTGGTTCATTTTGTGGATCCTGGTTTGATGAGCAGAATTTCATCAGATAAACATTTTGATGAAGGTAAAGCCAAAAATAAAGTTATCGAGCAAATCGAATGGATAGCTCAAGCTAACGTTGAGGCTATTCTGATCACATGTACTAATTATATTGCTCTTCTTGAAGAGAATCGGCTGAATACATCTATTCCTATCATAAAAATTGACGAGCCTTTCTTTAGCTCTGTCTGCAATAGTACTGAACCACAGGTTCTTCTATTCACCAATCCAGCAACCGTCGAAGGGACAATGAGAAGGCTTAATGAATTTGCTTCTATCCATAATAAGCCGCTTGGTACTATTGAGGCACGTGTCATAGAGAATACATTTGAGTTAATCATGCAAGGCAAAACAGAGCAATATGTAGAAGAAGTGTCAACGTACATAAAGGCGATACTTGCATCGGAAAAAAATAAGAAAATTTCTGTTGCTCAATTATCTATGGTGGAAACAGCCGCTATGGTTGAGCGAGAGTTAAATGTGAAAATCGGAAATCCGCTGGATTCCTTGATAACACACTTCGAGAACGTGATGTTCAGCTAACACAGGATAGACATAGAAATTAGTGTCTGCTATGATAGAACTGTCGAGATTACAATACCTTGTTTTATAATATAAAACAAATGCTGGGAGGGAAATGAGTAGAGGGATATGCCAATTATTCAGGCCTTGGATAGAGCATTACAAATTATCGACTTATTCGACGAGCAGCACAAGGAGTATAAGCTGTCCGAAATAAGCGCAGCCATGAATTTGCATAAGAGTACGGTGCATTCGTTGTTGAAAACGCTTCAAATTCACCGCTATATTGTCCAGGACCAGGAATCCGGGAAGTACCGCCTTGGGATAAGGTTCATAGAGAAGGGGGAGCTGCTTCTCAAGCAATTCGATATTGTGGAAATTGCCAGACCTCATCTGAGAGCTTTGTCTATTGCAACTAGCCAAACCACGCATTTGGTTATTATGGATGGCGTTGAAGGCATATATATTGATAAAGTGGAAGGGCAAAAGGCAGCCATTCGGTATTCGCGTATCGGTCGCAGAGTTCCCTTGCATAGCAGCGCGGTTGGCAAGGTGTTGACGGCCTTTCGGCCTGGCGATGAGCAGGCTCGGATGCTGGCAGGGTATACGTTCGTCAAGCATACGGATAAAACGATTGATAGCGTCGATGGTTTTCTGGAAGAGTTGAAGAGGGTCGAGAAGCAAGGCTACGGCATCGACAATGAAGAGAATGAGCCGGGAGTCCGGTGCGCCGCCGCTCCGATATTCAATCACAACGGGCAAGTGATCGCGGCAATGAGCGTGTCTACAATGGTAGCGCATGTTGACGATGATGAGCTGGAACGCTTAATCGAGCTGCTTCGACAGGCAACAAGCGAAATTTCCAGGCAATTAGGGTATCGTCACTAGTTCTTGGACTAGTTCAAGATAGATCCAGTCGTCCTAACAGACTGATCAATCTTTGTCCTATTATGAGAACGGTGTTTTATATTATAAAACGAGGAGTTGTTAAAATGAGAATTATCCGGTTTCAAAATGGCGCGGAACAACGATTGGCAGCAGTAACGGATGAGGATGAGGTATATGCGTTAAGTGATTCGGACTTTATCTCCTTTCTTGAACGAGTAGAAAAGACGGGGGCAACGCCGCTTGAAGATGTAAATCAGCAGATCCGTTCTGCTCAGCCGCTGGACGCAGCATTGGAAAGCCTTGAATTACTGATTCCCGTTGAAGCTCCTGAGGTATGGGCTGCCGGCGTAACCTATGCGCACAGCAAGGAAGCTAGAAACTATGAAGCGACAGCGGGCAAAATGGATGCCACCACCTATTATGACAAGGTTTATGATGCGGAAAGACCGGAGCTGTTCCTGAAGTCGACGGCAGCCCGCACAGTCGGCCATCTGGATCAGGTTTGCTTAAGAAACGATTCCAATTGGCAGGTTCCCGAGCCGGAGCTGGGACTGGTATTGAGCAGCCGCGGCGATATTGTGGGGTACATTATCGGCAACGATATGAGCTGCCGGGATATTGAAGGGGAAAATCCGTTATATCTTCCGCAAGCCAAGGTGTGGAAGCAATCCTGCTCTATTGGACCATTTATTCGATT
The DNA here is from genome assembly GCF_001675045.1 of Paenibacillus oryzae. GTDB lineage: Bacteria > Bacillota > Bacilli > Paenibacillales > Paenibacillaceae > Pristimantibacillus > Pristimantibacillus oryzae. The sequence goes on along the minus strand of NZ_LYPA01000045.1, from coordinate 31,255 downwards.
AGCCGAAACGGTGGAAGACCCCTATCAGCTGCAAATTTCTTTGCGAATCTATAGAAATGACGAAAAGGTCGTCGATCAATCGGCAAGCACCGGACAACTGAAGCGCAAGCTGGGAGAGCTTGTTTCCTTCCTGCGCAGAGATAACATTGTGTTTGGCGGCACTGTGCTTCTTACGGGTACATGCATCGTTCCGCCGAATAAATTCACGCTTGCGCCCCAAGATCGGATTGAAATAGAGATTACCGGACTTGGAACGCTAGTGAATACGGCTATTATGAGCTAGGGAAAGACCCCTTTGTCACGTAGCGTTTCATTTCGGCCCAAGTCAAGCACTGATTTCTGGTTTGAGCCATTAAAGTAAACAACCATTAAAGGAGAGATCATTTATGACTAACTCAACCCCGGTATATCGTAACTATATTAATGGCGAATGGAGAGACTCCGAAAACGGCAAAACGCAGCACAGCATCAATCCGGCCAATAAAAATGAAATCGTAGGCATCATCCCGGATTCGTCCAAGCAGGACCTAGAGGATGCCGTGGCCGCCGCTAAGGCAGCCAAGCTGGCATGGCGCAAGCTCGCCGGTGTGCAACGCGGCAATTTTCTGTTCAAGGTTGCCGATATTATGGAGAGCAGAACGAATGAAATCGGCGAAGCAATGACCATGGAAATGGGAAAAACATTGCCCGAGGCCAAAGGAGAAACCGCGCGCGGCGTCGCTATTCTTCGCTACTACGCTGGAGAAGGCATGCGTAAAATCGGAGATGTTATTCCTTCCTCCGATGCCGATGCTTTCTTGTATACAACGAGATCGCCGATTGGAACGGTAGGGGTCATTTCCCCCTGGAACTTCCCGGTTGCCATTCCAATTTGGAAGATTGCTCCCGCACTTATTTATGGCAACTCGGTTGTATGGAAGCCGGCGACAGAAACGGCGGTGACAGCGGCTAAAGTAATGCAATGTTTCCATGATGCGGGCTTGCCTTCTGGCGTGCTGAATATGATCGTAGGCAGCGGCAGCGTTATTGGCCAGGGAATTGCTGAACATGCGGATATTAACGGCATCACCTTTACGGGCTCAAATGCGGTAGGAAAAGCGGTCGGGCAAGCGGCATTGGCGCGTGGAGCGAAATACCAGCTTGAGATGGGCGGCAAAAATCCAATTATTATCGCTGCGGATGCGGACTTAGATTTGGCAGTTGAAGCAACGATCAGCGGCGGTCTTCGTTCAACGGGTCAAAAATGTACGGCGACCAGCCGGGTCATCGTGGAGAAGGATGTATACGAGGAGTTCAAGTCCAAGCTGCTTGGAAAGGTTGCGGAGCTGAAGGTTGGAAACGGGCTGGATAGCGGAACGTGGCTGGGGCCTTGCGCGAACGAAAAGCAAATGGACACGGTATTGTCTTACATCAACAAGGGTGTGGAAGAAGGAGCGGTATTGCTGCATGGCGGCACAAGACCAGCGGATGGCGATTTAGCCGATGGCTTCTATGTGACTCCGGCTATTTTTGATAAAGTGACCTCCAGAATGTCGATTGCTCAGGAAGAAATATTCGGGCCTGTGCTTACGTTGATTGAAGTGAATGACATGCAGGAAGCCATAGAGCTTGCGAACGATACCGATTATGGTCTTAGCGCATCGATTTATACTCGCAACATCGGCAACGCAATGTTGTTTGTTCAAGAGATGGAAGCGGGACTTGTCCGCGTAAACGCGGAAACAGCCGGTGTTGAGCTGCAAGCTCCGTTCGGAGGCATGAAGCAATCCAGCTCCCATTCCAGAGAGCAAGGGCAAGCGGCTATTGAGTTCTACACTTCGATCAAAACCGTATTTATTAAGCCTTAATGCATAAAGTCATAACATATTAAGCCCTAACGCATGAAGCCTTAACCTATCAAGTCTTAACGCATTAACTCATAGCGAGCAGAAGAGTCATAACACTAGGAGCGGGTGAGGTCATATGAATCCGGGTTTTGAGACGATAATGGGGAATGACTCCGATACTTATTTTGATATTTATACGCATGCTCCGGGACCAAGCGGCTCCTTGCCGCTTACCCCGGATATGCTGCGGGATTCGCCTAGCGGCGACCTGTTCGGCTTAACGCAAAATGTCGGTATGGGATGGGACCCCGGGAACCTGCTTGGAAAGCAGGTTCTCATTCTGGGAACGCAGGGCGGAATCCGGGAGGAGGATGGCCGTCCCATAGCGCTGGGCTATCACACCGGACATTGGGAAGTCGGGATTCTGATGAAGGCCGCAGCCGAAGAAATTACTAGCCGCGGCGGCGTTCCCTTCGCCGGTTTTGTTAGCGATCCTTGCGACGGCCGTTCCCAAGGAACGACAGGCATGTTCGATTCGCTGCCGTACCGCAACGATGCCGCCATGGTATTAAGGCGTCTTATTCGTTCGCTGCCGCAGCGTTCAGCGGTATTGGGTGTAGGAACCTGCGACAAGGGACTGCCGTCCATGATGCTGGCTCTTGCGGGCATGAGCAATCTCCCTGGCGTAATCGTTCCGGGCGGCGTTACGCTCCCGCCGACAAATGGCGAGGATGCGGGCAAAATTCAAACCATTGGCGCTAGATATTCCAATGGAGAGCTATCGCTTGAGGAAGCGGCCGAGCTTGGCTGCCGCGCTTGCGCAACGCCTGGCGGGGGCTGCCAGTTTCTTGGTACGGCGGGAACAGCGCAGGTTGTTGCCGAGGCTCTTGGCATGACCGTTCCTCATGCGGCATTGGCGCCGTCAGGACAGCCGGTGTGGAAGGAAATGGCGAAGCAATCCGCAAGGGCCGCTCTGGGCATGGCGGAAAGCGGAGTGACGACTGGAATGATCATAACGGACCGTTCCATTCGCAATGCAATGGCCGTTCATGCGGCCTTCGGAGGCTCGACGAATTTGCTGCTCCATATCCCTGCCATCGCTCATGCGGCCGGGCTTACTTTGCCGACGGTTGCGGATTGGGCAGAAATAAATCGCTCCGTTCCGCGATTGGTCAGCGTGCTTCCCAATGGTCCCGAGCATCATCCAACCGTAAGAGCCTTCCTAGCCGGAGGCGTGCCCGAGGTTATGCTGCATATGCGCAAGCTTGGCGTGTTGGACGAGGAAGCGCTTACGGTAACGGGCCATACGATAGGCGAAACGCTGGATTGGTGGGAGTCGTCGGAAAGACGCCATCGCATGCGGCGGCATTTGCTGGAGAACGAAGGGATTAACCCCGACCGCGTGATCTTTAGCCCGGAACGCGCCAAGCAGGAAGGCTTGAGTTCGACGGTGACCTTCCCGACCGGCAATATATGTCCCGAAGGCTCCGTCATTAAATCGACGGCGATTGATCCGTCCAAGGTGGACGCGGACGGCGTTTTCCGTCATGTCGGCAGGGCAAAAGTGTTTACAACGGAACGAGCCGCGATCCGTGCGATCAAGACCAAAGGCATTGCCGCCGGAGATATTATGGTCCTTATCGGGCGCGGCCCATCCGGCACTGGAATGGAAGAGACGTATCAGCTGACCTCGGCGCTTAAGCATCTGTCGTACGGCAAAGAAGTGTCCTTGCTTACGGATGCACGCTTCTCGGGAGTATCAACCGGCGCTTGCATCGGGCATATCGGACCCGAAGCCCTCGCCGGTGGTCCTGTTGGAAAACTCCGCGATGGCGATTGGATTGATATCCGCATTGACCTGCGCCGGTTGGAGGGGCATGTGGAGATGGTGGGCAGCGGCGAAAATCCGGAGGATTCCGAAGCGGGATCAAAGATACTGGCTTCAAGAGCCCCCCATCCCGAGCTTGCAAAAGATCCTGCGCTGCCGGACGATACGCGTCTATGGGCGGCGCTGCAAGCGGCGAGCGGCGGCACGTGGCGGGGATGCGTATATGATGTTGATCGAATCGTCAAGCTGCTGGAAGCGGGAATGAATACAGAAGAAGGCCAAGCGATTATCAAGGGCTAAACAGAATAGAGAGGAGGGCCAAAAAAATGATTGCAAATCCAATCCTGCGCGGATTTCATCCCGACCCGTCTATCGTGCGAGTAGGAGATGACTATTACATTGCGACCTCGACTTTCGAATGGTTTCCCGGCGTGCTCGTTCACCATTCCAGAGATTTGGTGCATTGGCGTCCGCTTACCTCGATATTGACGCGTACCTCTCAGTTGAATATGGAAGGCAATATCAATTCGGGAGGCACATGGGCGCCATGTCTGAGCTACCATGAAGGCACCTTCTATTTGATATATACGGATGTAAAGAGCCGGATGGGCGCATTCAAGGATACGCACAATTATATGGTGACGGCCGAGGATATTATGGGGCCATGGTCGGAGCCCATTTATTTGAATAGCAGCGGCTTCGATCCTTCCTTGTTTCATGACGAAGATGGGCGCCAGTGGTTCGTTAATATGATTTGGGACCATAGGAAAGGAACCAATTCCTTTGCGGGCATTATTCTTCAGGAATATTCCAAGGAAGAGAGAAGATTGATTGGTCCAAAAAGAAATATTTTCCGCGGCACGAGCCTTAGACTTACTGAGGGACCTCATTTATACAAACGGAATGGCTATTATTATCTGTTGACCGCTGAGGGAGGAACGCAATACGAGCATGCCGTAACAATGGCTCGTTCCCGTCATATCGAGGGACCTTATGAGGTTGATCCTGCAAATCCGATTTTGACGTCTGCAGGGAAGCCGGAGCTGGAGCTGCAGAAAGCAGGACACGCATCGCTGGTTGAAACGCAAAACGGCGAGTGGTACATGGTGCATCTCGTTGGCCGTCCCGTAAAGGATAAGCTGTGCATGCTCGGCAGGGAAACCGCCATCCAGCGCTGTCATTGGACGGAGGAGGACTGGCTTGCGGTGGATGGAGGAGCTAATCCGCAGGCTGTTGTGCAAGCGCCAAAGCTGCCGCTTCATCCATTCCAGGCAGAGCCTGGCCTGGACCATTTTGACCGGGCCGAGCTTGGGCTGCAATGGAGCACGCTTCGCATACCTGCAAGTCCCGATTGGTTATCCTTAACGGCTAGACCGGGCTGGCTGCGGCTCTGGGGCCAGGAATCCATGAGCTCGACGCATCGACAAAGCCTTGTAGCGCGCAGGCAGCAGTCTATGTTTTGCGAGGCGGAGACGGCTATGGAGTTTCGCCCGGAGCATTATCAGCAAATGGCGGGTTTGATCCTGTATTACGACACTCGGGATTATGTCTATTTGCGCGTAACCCACCACGAGGAAATTGGAGTCTGTATAGGAATCATTCAGTCCATAAACGGAGTCTATAATGAAATTCTGGACAGCGATATTCCGCTTGGAGAAGGAGCCTATCGGCTGAAGGTCAGACTTGAACGCGAAAAAGCGACATTTATGTACGCGGTGCAGGACGGGGAATGGAACAAAATCGGGCCGGAGCTGGATGTAAGCCATCTATCCGATGAATATGGGGATTACATTCGATTTACGGGTAATTTTATCGGGCTGTGCGTCCAGGACTTAAGCGGCGAACGCAATTATGCCGACTTCGACTATTTCCAATATAAGGAGCATGAGGAGCCTTCATTGAATGAATAGTTCTGGGGTTACCGACATGTCCTGTTAAGCAGGGGCTGTCCGAAAAGTCTAGCGGAAGTAATAATAATTCAGCAGAGAGGACCGGAGGGGAAAGGGTGTCTTGAGGGCGAGTTTTTTTGTCCGCTTTGTTTGAGCTTCCAAGACACCTTTTTTCAGCAGGGACTGGTTTTGCTGAATCATTATTTACCGTAACAGACTTTTCGGGCAGTCCCTTCTGCATCCATTTGCGTGCTATTGGGGGGAGCTTTCATCTATGCGCAATGCCATTCAATCTTTGATTCGCTCCGTAATGGAAAAAACGATTATTCGAACCATTATGTTCTCCTATCTCATTGTCAATATCCTGCTCCTGCTGCTGCTTGGTTTGTTGTCCGTAAGGGATTCGACAAAAAATCTGACAAAGGAAATTACGCAGCACAGCTATAAAATGATGGAGCAAGCGGCGCGAGGGCTCAGCTTTAATCTGGAAGAGGCGACTCGTCCGCTCGTTCTTATGGCCGGCCATTATTCAGTGACCGCCATGATGAATCCGGGCAGAGAAATGGATGTTGAAGGGCGCATTCAGCATGAAAGGAATATCGCAGAGGTAGCCTTCGGCGTATCCTCCTTGCAATCTCTGGTTAGCGATATTTTGATTCTGGGCAAAAATGGATACGTCAATAATCTGGACAACAGAAAATCGCTTCGCTGGGATTACCGGTTTACTGAACAGTCTTGGTTTAAGCAAGCGATTTCGGGGACTCCGGACAAAGGCTTTATTACGCTTGGACTCCATATGCAGGATTACTATTCGGAAACCAATATATCCAAATACAACAAGCCGACGCTGTCCATTGCTTTGACCGTCAAGGATTACAACCGCAAACCTATCGGAGCGGTCATTGCCAATCTGGATTTGGACAAAGTAAACGGCATGTTTGAATTAACGAGTTACCTAAGAGATGAAAGCGTATTTATGATAGATGCAGAGCAAACGATCATCGTTCATAAGGATGCCGCCGCAATTGGCACAAAGCTTGATTTTTCGGGCATCCAGCAAATTTATGCCGACGACTCCGGAAGCTTCGTTACGAAGATAGAAGGGGAGGAAACACTTGTCATTTTTCACCCTACCGCCGTTAAGGGCTGGCGAATGATCTCGACGATTCCGATGTCGGTCATCAGCCGCCAAGCGGACCCGCTAAAGTCCAACCTGATCGGCTTTATTTATTTTTGCCTGCTGCTCAATTTGCTCATCTCTATATTAATTACCATTCGAATATCCAGGCCGTTCAGACGGTTGCTCTCCACATTGGATAAAATCGGGGGAGACAGCATCTACGTCATTACGAACAGCTACAAATATCGGGAGCTGGATCTGATCGGCAACAAGTTCAAGGAGCTGGTCATCCGGATTGGTACGCTGGTTCAACAAAATTACCGGTCGGAAATCGCTTTAAAGGAAGTGGAGCTCAAAACGCTGCAATCGCAAATCAACCCCCACTTTTTATTTAATACGCTTCAATTGCTGCAAACCGAAATCGTATGCGGCAATACGAAGGATTCCAACCAATTGATTCTTTCGTTAAGCAGTCTGCTGCGGTACTCCATGAAGCAATCGGAAGAGATGGTGGAGCTGGAGCAGGAGGTCCAGAATGTGAGGGACTATCTGTATATTTTGAATAAAAAATATGATGATCAAATTGATATAGCGTTTCGCATACCGGACCCATCCTTATTAAAGCATAGAACGATTAAGCTTATTTTACAGCCGCTTGTGGAAAACGTAATTGTTCACGGATTCGGCGAAAAGCCGCATTCAGCAAAAATGACAATCAGCGTCGTGGCCGTCAAAAAAGGGATCATGGTTGCGATATCCGATAATGGAAAAGGCATCACCAAAAGCCAATGCCGTCAATTAACCAGACAATTAAATCTTCAAAATGCTAAACCGGAGGGCATAGGGCTATTTAATGTGAATCAGCGGATTCGATTAAAATTTGGTCCGGATTACGGATTAAAAATTAGAAGCAAGCACGGGGAGTATACGACCGTTTATGTCGTATGGCCGATAGTCTGACAGCATAAAGGGAGGTAATGTGCGTGAAGCTGCTTATCGTAGACGATCAAATCTCTTTGCATAGATATTTGGATAAAGTGATGGACTGGGAGGAGATGGGTTTTACGCAAGTGCAGCATGCTTATGATGGCGAGGAGGCGGCCCGTTTGGTGGAAGCCTTCAGTCCGGATATTATGATGATGGATATTCAAATGCCGGTTTTGAACGGAATTGAAGCGTTGAAGCTGGTTCGACAGTCGTTTCATATGCCGCGGACTATCATTCTTAGCGCATATGATCAATTCGAGTATGCCAGAGACGCGCTCCGCCTTCAGGTTTCCAATTATTTGCTAAAGCCGGTCGATGCCGAGCAGCTTCGAGAGGTTCTGGGAGAACTGATTCAAGAATCCGTTTCCTCCATACGCAAATCGATCTGCGAAGAATTGAGCCGAATTGTCTATTCCGGCTCTATGGAACCGGAATCGTTGCCGATCCTCCGGAAAGGCCTTGATTTTCTAGCAGCCGACCGTTTTGCAATTATGACCTTTGTGGACGACTCTCCTTTGGAGATCGATTATGCCGGCTGGGTGCAGGAGTATGCGGATAAAAGCATCAACTGCATAGCTGGCTGCAGATCGAAGCAGGAAATGGTTGTTCTTGTTGGCGGACGGGACGAATTGACCGAGACCCGATTGCGTGCTTGCAGTCAATCCATGCTTGCCGAGGCTGCTTCAGCCTCGCCTCCGCGCAAGCTGTCCATCGGCATTAGTGCAATTGCTCAGGACGCCGCGTTTCTGCCGCAGCTAATCGAGGACAGCGCGCAGGCCGTAAGAAGCCCTGAATCTGGCTCCAAACTGAAGGAAAAGGTGTGGCGAATTAAACCCTACGTAGACAGCAGCTATCGGGAGGATTTATCCTTGCAATCCGTGGCGGAGCGGTTTGACATTGACAAGTATCAGCTAAGCCGGGCATTCAAGCAGGAATTTGGCGTCAATTATTGGGCATACGTCATCAAGGTGCGTATCGAGAAGGCGGCCGAATTGCTAGTGGGGACCAATTGGAAAAATGGCCAAATCGCGGAGCTGACCGGCTTTTTGGATGAAAGTCATTTTAGCCGGGCATTCAAAAAATATTATGGCGTTACCCCCAAGGAATATCGCGTCTCAACCATTCCCTCTAATGGATCGGCGGAGTGAAGAGCGCAACAATTGACAATAAACCATGCAACATTATGAATTCAGATCAGTGCAAAATGTCACTATACTGATAATGTAAGTGCTTACATTTAATCATCTCAATAGGGGGTAAAGCAGACATGAAAAAACCAACGATATGGGTGTTAATTACGACTCTTTGTTTGTCTTTCGTGCTCGCGGCATGCGGCGGCTCAGAAAATGAAGGCAACAACAGCGAAGCTTCCAAAGGCTCGGATGCGCCAAAATCGGTTAAGCTGAGCATTCTTTCTTGGAACAATGAAAATGAGATGAAGCCGGTCATAGACGGCTTTAAGAAGAAATATCCGCATATTTCCTTTGATTTTCAATTCTCTCCGCCGGTAGCCGACTACATCGCCAAGCTGCAAACGATGCTGTTGTCCGATTCGGCGCCTGACATCTTCATCATCGCCGCGGAAAACCGCAACGAAGTTATTGACGGCGGTTACGCGCTTGATTTGACCGACGAGCCGTTTATGTCTGTCATGCTGGACAGCAACAAGCCGATGCTTAGCAAAGACGGAAGAACGTACGCTTTTACACAATCGGGATGGGCAGGCGGCTTGTTCTACAACAAGGAGCTGTTCCAAAAGGCCGGTATTACTCAATTGCCGGAAACGTGGGATGAATTCATTCAGGCTTGTCTGAAGCTCAAGGAAGCGGGCATTCTCCCGCTGTATGACAGAATGCATGATATTACAATCATTCATTCCGCCATGTTTGGCAGCAATGTATTGTCGAAGGACCCGTCGTTTGACGAAAAGCTGTTCAAGGGCGAAAAAACCTTTGCAGATGGATGGACCGAAGTGCTGACGATGTGGAAGGAAGGCCTGATCGACAACAAGATTCTGACGCCGGACATGATCGGAATGACAAGCGATCAGGTTATGAACGAATTCGCATTGGGCAACGTGGCCATGTTCCCGGGCGGTCCTTGGAATATAGCTACAGTCGAAAAAATCAACCCGGACATCGACTTTGAAATCATGGCGATTCCAGGCAAAGAGCCGGGCAACAAGTACTTTAACGGGGCGCCAGGCGTTGGCTTCGCCGTAAACAGCAAAACAAAAAACAAAGAGGAAGCTTTGCTGTTCCTGGAATATATGTCAACGCAAGAAGGTCTGCAAAAATTCGAGGAAGGCACGGGTGGAATTATTACCGCTCATGGCTATGAAACAAAGGTGCATCCAGCGTATGAGCCTGCATACAGAGACGGATTGATGGCAGGACGCATCTATTTGCCTATGGTATCGTGGGAGCGACATCAGGAAGCATTGCGCAACCAGTTCCTGGTTGGGCTGCAGGATATCGCAGTAAACAAAATTACACCGGAGCAGGCAACGGAAGCTCTGGATAAGAAGCTTAAGGAAATGGACAATAAATAAACGGAAACCAATTATGTTGAGGGGAAGGGTGTCTTGGAAGCTCAAACCTATTTGTCCGCTGTATTTTGATCCTATTTTTTAGTGGGTAAAAGCGGACAAAAAAACTCGCCCTCAAGACACCCTTTCCCGTCCGATCTCTTTGCTGAACAGTTATTCGTTCCACATGACTTTTTAGACAACCCCTCTTTTCAACTAATTACCCATTCAACCATGTTAAGTCATGACGTTTGATGTTAGGAGGCAAGTAATGACCAAATATGCCCGGCAGCTGCAATTTCTATTATTTTTGCTTCCGATTCTGGCCATCTATTCTTTGTTTACGATCTTTCCATTGATCAAGGCTTTTTTTCTCAGCTTCACTAACTTTAACGGCTATTCCAAAGTTTACGACTTTGTAGGCATAAAAAACTATGTCATGATCTTTGCTGATGATGCTATTACTTCCGCTATTTCTTATACTCTGTTTTTTACGTTTGCCAAAGCGCTGCTCGTAACAGTGCTGGCTATCCCGCTTGCTATGATTCTGGATCAAAAGTTTCTGACAAGAAATGTGCATCGGGCTATCTTTTTCTTTCCGTCGATTCCAAGCGGATTGCTGCTTGCCTACATTTGGGGCTTTATCCTTGCGCCCATCGGCTCGGGTGTATTAAACACTATCCTCAGAGAGCTGTTTAATATCGGGCCGCAGCCGTGGCTGGCTGACCCGCTGCTCGCCAAGCTGTCAACCATTGTTGTGGCGACATGGGCGGTTACGGGGTGGCATGCGGTGCTTTATCTGGCTTTTCTGCAATCCATTCCAAAGGATTATTACGAGGCTGCTTCCATTGACGGTGCAAGCCGTCTGCAGCAGGTTCGATTTATTACGCTGCCGCTGCTTGCTCCGGCCATGACGATTAGCGTCATGCTGCTGCTGACGGGCGGACTTAAAGTATTTGAAATTCCATTTGCGTTGACCAAGGGCGGACCGGGCTTTGAAACCTACTCCATTACTCAGGTCATTATGTTAAGAGGCATAACGGAAGCGCAATACGGCCTTGCATCGGCGATGTCGATCGTATTTTTCCTGATCGTGCTGGCAATCGCTATCTTCCAGGTTACGGTCATGCAACGAAGGGAGCGAGGCATACAATGACGAACTCCAACAAGCGGCTGTGGATTCTCGATATTCTTATGCTCCCTGCCGGATTCATTGCGTTTTTCCCGTTTTATTTGATCATCGTCAATACGTTCAAAACGATGCAGGACGCTGCAAAAAATCCGATGTCCCTGCCGTCAAAGTGGATTTTTACGAATTATGTCCAGGTATTCCAGGAAACAGCGATCCTGCGCAGCTTCGTAAATAGCGTAACCATCACCTTGTTTGCTGTATTGTTTATCGTTTTGATTGGCGCGATGGGGGCGTACCCAGTTGTATTTAACGGAAACCGGCTGACACGTATCGCTACGGTTTATTTGCTTGCCGGATTTATGATTCCTTTCCAGGCGACGCTTATTCCGTTATTCCAGCTCATGAGCGATTTGAATCTGATCGACAAAATAGTCGGTTTGATCGTTCTGTATATGAGCGGCTCTGTATTTGTGTTTTTCCTGATGTCGGGTTATATGAAGACGATCCCGCGGGAGTTATCCGAGGCTGCCGTTATAGACGGCTGCAGCATATGGGGAATCTTCTGGCGAATCATCTTCCCTCTGCTTAAACCTATTACGATTACAAGCGTTATTTTTCAGACGATGTGGATATGGAACGACTTTTTGGCGCCCATGCTGTTCCTGAATTCGTCCTCCAAGTCCACGCTCGTTCTGCAAATCTATAAGGCCAAAGGCGAATTTACCGTTGACTGGCCGATGTTTATGACGCTTACGGTAGTTACGCTGGTGCCGATCTTTATTTTCTTTATTGTCATGCAAAAGCATATTGTTAAAGGAATAGCCGCCGGCGCGGTCAAAGGCTGATTGGATGCGGTTCCCGTGGAGCCAAAAACTGGCTGAAAAAGCGCCAGCTGGTCAATAAACCGCCCTAAACAAGGGCGGTTGTCCGCGTTGTGTCGACATTCTAACCCGCTGAACATAATTCTGCTGCAGAGTCTCTGGAGAGGCCTTCAATCAATATGTTTAGTTAATTGTTCTTTTGTTCAACCATCTTAAGCCTTCTCTCTTGCTTAAAGGTTTCAAATCATGATTATGGATAAATTCCACGACAGATGCACTATTGGTTTTAGAATATTCTCTTAAGGCCCATCCTATTGCTTTTTGGATGAAAAACTCTGAAGATGAAGCATGGTTTAAAATAAAATTGTAAAGCAAGGTTTCATTCGTTTCTTGCTTATAGTGAAGTTGAAATAATATTGCGGTTCGGTTTAGCCATATGTTATCGGAATGATTCCACTTTATGGAGTACTGTTCCTGTAGCGATGGATATTTTTTGAATAGGTATCCAACAATATTCGTAGCAAGACCATCCACGGTGTCCCACCATGGTTTAGTAACGATGCAATTTTCAATAAGAATAATGTCATTTGCTTCTAATGTTTTTTTGATTTTGCTTAAAATATCAATGGCAACACATAAATATTCTCTTTCGGGAAGATTCCATAGTAGGGGCACCCAATCTTTATTGGGTGGATTGGTTACCATAAAATCTTTTAAGATTTCTCTTCTAAGAGGAGTCTTTATTCCGAGAAACGGGAATTGATTCTTCATGTATGCCGCCATTGATTTAGCAGTTTGCGGGTCTCTGTGCGACTCATACACTTTGACTAACGAATTAATAGATTCATTCATCATTTGTGAAATCACCCCTTGTAAATTCACCCACCAAGGCAGGTGTTGACAGAAATGGGCATGGTATTTAATGACAATTGGGTAAGTGATGTCTGATTTATAAGGTTTGACCACTGTCTACAGTTATGATCTGACCGGTCATTGCTTCCTGTTCCAAGGCCATGCAGATCATTGAAGCGATATCTTCAGGCGTCGAAATGCGCTGTAAAGGAAGATTGGGAGCGAGATTGTTCATTTGCTCTTCCCTCCCAGTCCACCACCTTGTCGCAACGGCTCCAGGCACGATACAGTTAACTCTTATAGTAGGAGCGAGTGCACGCGCTAAGGATTTCGTAAGTCCATGGACGGCTGCTTTGGATACGGCGTAGGGAAGGGAGGAGCCTAATCCTGTTTGACCAGCTATGCTCCCCAGATTGACGATTGCACCAGTCTGCTTCTTCATGAAAGGGGTAACAGCTCTTGCACAGTAAAACATCCCTTTCACATTGACATCAAACATCTCATTCCATATTTCTTCGGTTGCCGCCTCCAGATTGTCCATTGGAATATGTCTGGTAATACTGGCGTTATTGACAAGTAAATCAATTGTTCCGAATTGTTGAACTATAGTGTCGACCATATTCCGAACTTCATGGTCTTGCGAAACATCTGCTTTAATCGCTACAGCTCGCCCACCTTGGTTGTTGATTAACTGAACGGTTCCTTCGGCATCGACCAGGGAACGCGAATAATTCACGACAACGATGGCTCCCCGCTTACCTAACATGAGACTGGTTGCTCTACCAATACCAGTGCCCCCGCCTGTAATGAGAACAATCTTGTTTCTTAATTCCATGTTGAACATCCTCCTTATTCCATAATTTGATTAATTTCATTGTAAGTGTCTCCATATGATTTGTATAATTGAAAAAAATGAACATTAGGTTAGTATATTGTTAATAATCGTACCTGATGCGAAAATGGTTGAGAAATACGTGGATTTCTTTAACGAACGAAATTTCGATGGCATAGCTAGCTTGTTGGCTGAAAATGCTGTCTTTAGTTTTGTAACACAGTCTAGTAAAAAGTTTGGTCGCGACACGATCATGAAGGCATCCCACAGCCCTTCGCATTATCAACGAAGCGACCTTAAGGCCGTCATGATCAATCTTTGGGGGAAAACCGCCGTTGCCTTTTTCAAAACAGATGCGTTGGGAATATCAATTGCTTTAAATGAAATAGCCACAATTGAAACTGAGGATAACAGTATTGTAGGAATTAAAGGTTATTACTTCTGTCCAGAGTTAATGGAAGCAGCTTCGGAAATACTCCGTGTTCCCAGAGAGTTAACTGATTAAGCGTTTTGTTAATGAACCACGCAGGAACATTGCTAGTAGTTCAAAATCATAAGGCAAAACGCACTTTTTTGAAACGTATTAAAGAGAAAGGGGCCTGGCGATGACCAGACCCCTGAGGCTGTTTACTTGCGATAGGCTTCATATACAAAATGCTGGTTCCGCTGTGTAGGCGACTTGCCATATTCAAAATCAGCGGATATTACAACATCCGAAAAACCGATTTTTTCTAGCACGAGCTTAAATTCCTCCACGCCATACCAGCGAACAGCTAGGCGTTGAAGCTCGGTCTGGATCAGAGCGCCTTGACGCCATTTTTCATATTTTATTAATGAAACTTTGTATTGCTGGTAGAAGTCCGCTTCAATAAGCTGCTGTTCCATAGTGATGGTGTCTCCGTTCGCCAACTCGAACGTTGACGTTCCGCCGATTGGACCACACTGGAACTGAGTATCTGGCAGAAAAATATCAAGCACCAGACGTCCGCCTGGCTGAAGATGGTCGTATAGACGCTTCAAGACATTAAGCGATTCGTCCCGCTGTTCGATTAACAGAAATGATCCGCCCGGAATAATGATCGCCTCGTAGGTATGGGGCAAAGAAAGGTCCTGAAGATTGGATTGATACAGCTGGGCGGTTAACGCTTTTTCTTCACAGCGTTGGCGGCAGGATGCCAGCATTTCGGGAGAATAATCAACGCCATCCACAGTCAAACCGGATTCCAGAAGCGGAATCATAACGCGTCCGGAACCAACCATGACTTCCAGAATGCGTCCCTTGCAATGCTTTAATCGTTCACGGTAATATTCGATATCTCCGCCAATGGACTGGCCCGTTTTTTTAGTAAGGTCATAGACTTCCGTACATAATTCTCCATAGTTGCTATAGGACATGCATGTTCCCTCCTATGAGATTCACTCGCTTTTATATCTATGTTTAATTATAGATACAAGCTCTGGGCGGGTTAAAGTGAAAGTTTGTTTTTAATTATCTTTTCCATTCACTTCCACGAAATGATTGCCTACACTTGAGGTGCAGCCGAAGCCCGGTATGCAATAAGGAGGTCATGTCATGGTTGATGTTTTTGCAGTAGCCGATATTATTATCAAGCATATAAAAGCTCATTACCCGCAGGATGTTGCGATTGTAGGCTATTACGGCTCCTATTTGCAGGGGCGGGCAACCGAACGCTCGGATTTGGATTTCTTTTTCATTCCTGCCACAGATAGAGGGATGCAGGTTGGGTGTCCGTTTATCATCGACGGCATAAGCTTTGATTTCTGGCCAATCAGTTGGGATCGTGCCAAGGGCATGTCATTATCCGAAGAGTGGAACACAACGATCATAGCAGACTGTGAGCTGTTATATGTACGGTCGGGGGATGATCTTGCGAGGTTTATGGCGCTTCGTGAAACAATTTCCGGCATGGGCAGCGAAGCCAGGACACCGGATATGATCAGTAAAGCCGAAGCCGCATTAAAGGACTCCCTTATGACGATAGCCAAGATGAGGCTTGCCGAAAGCTCTAAAGAATTGTCCTACTGCCGTATTCAGGCGAAGGAGATTGCAGTAAATATTTTTAAATCGCTTGGTTATTTGAACCAAACCTATTATAAGCGCATGTGGGGCCATTATCGCGAGCAGGTCAGAACTCTCCCCATAAAGCCGGATCGGCTGGACCAGCACCTCGATACGATTATGTTCAGCACAAGGCCTGATGAAATCATGTCAGCATGCGACAGGCTTATTGCAGATACCATTTCCCTTATTTCGGAGCGGCAAAACAGCTTGGAAGAAATCCGTTCTTTCAAAGCACGAATGACGGGGTATTATGAAGAGGAAAAAGGGATGCTGAACAAGCTTCTAACCGCATGTGAAAAAGGCCATTACGAAACCGCGTTTTTTGTTGCAATTGGTGTACAAGATTTTTTGGCATGGCTTTTGTATGGGGCGGAAAAGGGGCGTTGGCCCAGTGCTGTTGATTTAGGCGAGCATCGCGAGGTTTATGAACGCTACGGGTACCCGGATCTGATTGCGCTATTGGACCCGACGGATTTTGAGCCATTGCGTCTGGCTGTTTTGCAGCTCATGGAAAAGCTGGAGGCTCATCTCCGTGCGGAGGATATCAATTTAAATCAGTTTAGCTCTGTAGATGAATTTGAGTTGTTTTATAGGGGCAAGGTTTGATGAATTATGGAGTTGAGCAAAAAGGAGAAGTGGCTGCCATGTCTACGGAATCGAGCAAGGAAAGGGAGCTTTCCTTCGATATTCGAAGGACGGTTATCTTAGGCGCGTTTATGAAAGAATGGGGTATGCCAGAGTACCGGGTTATCCTGACCAAACCGGAGAGGGGAGCCCACGTCGAAATTTATTATTTTCCGGCAATAGATAATAACGATGCGGCAAGATTTGCGACGGTTGGTTTATCCAGCACCCTCCGCTCCAATGGACAACCGGCTGGGACAGAATGGATGATGGCTTTGCCCCATGATCTAGGCGGAGAATCTGCCGATCGAATTTTTTCGTATGTATGCGATGTACTTGCCCATCATATTGAAGCCGCCCCTGATTCCCGGACACCTAGAGTGATGGGGGAAAGCGAGCTTGCTCCGGCAGGCTGGTCCGCTAAAGCCTTGTTGCTTGATGAACTGAGGGGAGAAAGCGAAGAGCTGGAGGAAATCAAGATAGGCAACGAGGTTGTTCAGGTAATATGGGCGGTGCCTGTCACCGGACAAGAAGCCGCCCTTATTTTGCAGGAGGGTGTGGAAGCCTTCGATTCCTACATGGCAGGGATCGAATATTCCATCATTGATCCCCGCAGGCCATAATCCACTTAATGATAGAGTGAAAATTCATGCTCATAAATGTCAGTCACTCTTTTCAGCACATTTTGCGCTTGATGCTGGAAGGTTAAGGCTGCAACCCGGCCATTCATCAAAAATACGCCCGTCTTATCCCGATGCTCTCCAATGGCTCCTTCATACAGCTTGCTGGCTCCGTGGGAGGGCGGAGGGAATAATAGCTTCATTAGCAGGGCAACCAAAAAAGGCAACCCGGATTTTTTTCCTCTTCTCAGTGTATTGTTGCCGCCCGGATCAACACTTCGAATCCGAATACCGTCTTTTGCAAGCTGGGGGGCTATGGCTTCGGTCCATAATGAAAGGGCCAGCTTTGATGTAGCATAAGGCCCAAGCAGCTTGCGAAACGTTTTGGGATGCTCCAGCTTTTCAAGAGTAAATTGTTTTGTCCATTTTTGCGCGGAGGATGAGGTATTGATGACCGTTTTTAAGCGGCCGCGCTTTAAAAGCTCTGTTAACTCCATCAAAATAATAAACGGAACCACCGTTAATAGCTCAAAATGCAGCTCCCGCCCTTGCTTTGAATAGCTCAACTCATGAAAGGAGCCTCCGGCATTGTTAAACAAAATGTCGATCTGCTGCTCCTTTTCCTTTATTTCCTTCAAGGCGCTCCTCAGGCTGGAGTAATCGGCAAGATTATTTGTTTTGTAAATGCGAAGCTTGCCAAGCGCCAGTGCGGCCCCAATCGTTTCATCTCCCGCCGGATAGTCCGAGCGATTCAAAGCAATGACCTGCCAGCCCTCTGCGAGTAGCTTTCGGGTCAGCTCCAGTCCGATTCCAGCGTTTGCCCCTGTAATAAAAGCAATGCTTTGATCCTCTCTCCTGTTCATTCCACAACTCCTCCAGACCGTTGATTCCATTGATGGTACCCATTCTATAAGTTGGAGCCGACTCCAAGTCAAGGCCGGAGGGCTGTCTTTTTTCCCAAGGTGAAGGAAGATGTGGCGCAGGAGGGGCTGCGAAATACAAGAGACTTGACTTAGAGCCAGTATTTGGATATATAATGCACTAACATCATCTCCGAAAGGAGCATACAGGTTGAAGGAAGAGCGTACATTTACGATCAAGCAAATCGCCGGGCAAATCGGCATATCCGAGGATACGATCCGGTATTATGAAAAAATCGCATTATTGCCGCAAGCCACACGCAAGCCTAATGGACATCGCGTCTATCGGCAGGAGGATTTGGATACAATCAGCCTGATTTATTGCCTGAAAAAAACAGGGATGCCGCTGGGGGAAATGCGGCCTTTTCTGGAGGTGTCCGCCGATGCCGATCCCGCAGAGTATCCCGAGCTTTTGGCGCTTATGCAAAATCATCGGCAAAGCATCGTTTCCCAAATCAATTCATTGCAGCAGGTAGTCGATTTTATCGACTCAAAATTAGAGGCTGGCAAAATCCGCAGAGACTGCTCCCAGGATACCCGGGAATCCATGTCGGGAGAAGCCGAGCCAAGGCCTGTTTCCCCTGCAGAAATGATATATTTTCCGGGAAAGACAGGGTTGTGATCGGGATGAGATGAGATAATAGATGCTATCCCCAGGAGGCCAAATCATGTTTTTATATCATTATTTTGATAACACAATAGGCTCTTTTGTCAGCTTGTCAGACTTGCCCGTTGAGGAAGCAAAGCTGGTGCTGGACAAGATTAAAAAAAACAAACCCCATTCACAAAGCTCCAAAAGGCATGATAATTATGTCGAGTACCGGCGTAATTGCGAAAATATAATACGAACGGAATTTATTAAGCAAGGCGGCACTGTAAACCGGCTAACGCCGCATTATATGGTTGTTGAGCATAGCCCTTGGTTAAGCACATGGTTTGAAAATAGCGCTTATATCAAAATCCCTGCCATGGAATTCGATTTAAAGACGGTTTCTTTTACATACGGCGACTCCATGCCGACATTTAGTCCAATCGTTAACGACGGCAAAGAATACAGGCGCAAAGTATATACCTATGATGAAATCTTATTGATCATCAAAAAATACGGCTTGCCTCAAGACTGGAACGATGATGGCAAACACGGCCCAGAACGGTACATTGAAGCTCATATATGGAGCGATGAAACCATTGATCGCTATCGGACTGGCCGATAAAGAGATAAAAGGAGGAAAATAATATGGAAGCAACCGCACAGGAAGTGGCGGAATGGATGGTCAAGGAGACCCGGTTTAAGGGGATGCTGTACCAGACGGATGCGATTGAATATATTAGGAGTCATTTTGGCGAGCATTTTGTATTCGTGAATGAAAAGGGCAATACGTCGTTGTCCAAAGAGGTAATCAAGGCTTTCCGCAAGCTCCACGGCGGCAAAATAGCCTGGGAGCGCGACAGCTTCATGTGGGCGTGGACCTAAAATGGATAGATTTAAAAATAGCGGATTAAAAAAAGATAACGCCAAGAATGCCGTCTTAGGACCGCTCTTGGCGTTTTCGTTTTTTTGTTGGCGGATTGGCTTATTATTCCCCGGACTTTTATTCGCCCGGCCAATCGCGCCGCAGCGTGAACAGCTCCCGCAGCGCCTCTGTGGACAGCTCGGTAATCCAGCCCTCCGAGCTGGAGATGACGTTGTCGCTGAGCTGCTGCTTGCTTTCGAGCATTTCGTCGATGCGCTCCTCCAGAGTGCCAAGCGAGATGAATTTGTGTACTTGCACGTCGCGCGTCTGGCCCATCCGGTAGGCGCGGTCGGTCGCCTGGTTTTCAACGGCGGGATTCCACCAGCGGTCAAAGTGGAAAACGTGGTTGGCCGCAGTCAGGTTAAGCCCGACGCCTCCCGCCTTAAGCGACAGGATGAATACATTCGGCTGCTCGCCGGGCGGGAGGTCGCGCGACTGGAAGCGTTCAACCATCCGGTCCCGCTGCGCCTTCGGCGTACTGCCGTTGAGGTACAGCACGGGTTCGTCCAGCTCCCGCTGCAGAACATCCTGAATGATTTTGCCCATGCCGATATATTGCGTGAATATAAGGCAGCGCTCGTCCGACTCGCGCAGCTCCTTGACCATCGCCAGCAGTCTCTCCAGCTTGGAGGAGCGGGCAACAATGGCTTCTGGCGGGATAGGGCCATCCTCCGGCTCCATGACCGTATCCTCATCCAGCAAAGCGGGATGGTCGCATGCCTGCTTAAGCGTCGTCAGCGTGCCCAGAATCGCGCCTTTGCGCTGGATGCCGTCCAGCTTCTTCAGCTTTTCCATCAGCTCCTTGACGCAATTGTCGTAGAGGGCCGCCTGCTCGGCGGTAAGCGGAACATAGGATTTCATTTCATTTTTGTCCGGCAGGTCGAGCTGAATGGCGGGGTCCTTCTTTTTGCGCCGCAGCATAAACGGCTTTACCAGCTTCTTCAGCTCCGCCGTGCGGCGCCCGTCCTGTTCACGCTCGATCGGGGAGGCGAAGCGGTCCTGGAATGCTTTGGCGGTGCCGAGATAAGTAGGCACGATAAAATCATAGATGGACCATAGCTCCGCCAGCCGGTTTTCGATCGGCGTCCCGGTGAGCGCAATGCGATGGCGAGCAGGCAAGCTTTTGACTGCGATGGCTTGTCGGGTCCCGGCATTTTTAATGTTTTGGGCTTCGTCCAGTACGACAGCGCCCCAATAGAATCCGGCCAATGTTTCCTGATCCAGCGAGGCGGTGGCAAAGGAGGTCAGCACAACGTCGACGCTGCGCGCCTGCTCCCGGAATGAATCGCCGCTTTTTCGCCCGGAGCCGTAATGCATGGCGACCCGCAGCGACGGGGCGAAGCGGGAAATTTCTTTTTGCCAGTTGCCCAGCACCGATGTGGGACAGATGACCAGGGAAGGGAGCTCCATCCCCTCGTCACTTTGCTCCTTGGCATGCAGCAGGTAGGCGATTAGCTGAACGGTTTTGCCAAGGCCCATATCGTCGGCAAGACAGGCCCCAAGTCCGAAGCGGCGGAGAAAAGCGAGCCAGGAAAAGCCGTCCAGCTGATAGCTGCGCAGCTCGGCGCGCAGCCCGGCTGGCGGGTCCAGGCGAGGCCATTGGCTTTGCTGATTGATCTGCGCGATCAGCCCGGTCAGCTGTTCATTCAGCTCAACCTCAAGCTGAACGCGGGCCGCTTGGGCAGAGTCTCTCTCTGCAAGGGCCTCCATTGCTCCGGCGTCTGGGGTTGCATCCGCCTCGCTCAGCGAGAGCAGATGCAATTGAAGCACGTCCTGAAAGCTCAGCCCCTGGCTCTTGTCCATGCCTTCCATCATACGGCGGATTTGGGCAATCAGCGCCGGGTCGAGCACGATCCAGCGGTCCCGAAACTTGACAAGACGCTCTCCGCGCGACAGCAATTCATCAAATTCCTGCTCGTTCAGATCGGCCTCGCCGATAGAGATGCGCCAGTCAAAGTTCAGGATGGCATCCAGCCCAAAAAGCGATTTGCCGCCGCCGCGTTTTCTGGACTCCTCCTCCGTTTGCACCGCTGCGCGCAGCCTTGGCTTTTTGCGGCTGGCTGCTTCCCACCATGCGGGCAGCAGTACCTGCCAGCCGGCCTCAAGCAGCTGCCGGCTGTCCGTTTGCAGGAACTGCCAGGCCGCCTCATCGTCAAGCGGCTTGCCAAGCACATCTTCGCCGCGCGACAGCCGCCCCTGCGGAAGGCTGGCTTGCAGCCGCTTGAGCCATCCGGCGGAGCGGCTGTTGACGGCGTCTGTCCAGGCATCCGGCCATTTACCGGATGCGCTGCCGTTATCGCCAAGCCGAACCTTGCGCAGCGAAGCGGGATCGCTTTTGTCCTGCAGCACAAGGCGAAGCCGCCAACGGGAGTAGTCGTCGCCTTCCCATGGCTCGATCAGCTGCAGCATAGGGCGGAAGGGAGCAACGTCCGCTTTCCAGCCAATCTGCACAAGCCAGGTCTCGGCATCAAGTCCCGCTGTTGCAGCGGCCGTGTTTTCGCGCGCGAACAAAGCCGGGAATTCCCGCCTTAAATCCGCTTCATCGGCCTCTGTTCCATAGAAGCGCTTTGTTACCGCTGCCGAAAAGGCCGCTTTCAGACCCTCGTATGCATCCTCGCTCCAGCCGCCGCGCTGAAGGTTCAATTCGTCGCGGCGAGCTTGTCCAAAGGCTGCTGCAACCGCCTCCCCGTCCCAGCTCCAGCGCAGGGAGCCGTCGCGGTAAGCCGCAAGGTCGGGCGCAAACAGCCGCTTCTCCAGACATTTCTCCAGCAACGGCGCTAATGCGGCAAGGCGCGCGGCATCGTCCGCCCACTTCCATTCAATATGTTCAAGGAGCTGGCTCGAAGCGAAGAAAGAGAGGACCTCCTCGGCGGGCAATACAACGGCTTCAAGCTCCCCGATTTTGACAAGCTCCAGCTCCGTGCCGTAGAAGGAGGGTTCATGCCAGGCAAACAGGCGATGCTTTAGCTGTAGTCCGGTCGTCTCCCGAAGCGAATCGGGGTCCGCAAAAAACAGTGCGTCGCCATGCGACGTCAGCATCATTCGGACGTTGATTGTATCCAGTCTGTAGGTCGTTGTTGTCATGGAATCAATCCTCCTTTTCGCAGCTCCTCCTGAAGCGCCCGCAGCCGGCTATGCCGCCTGGCAAATGAATCTATATACGCCTCCCACTGCTGCTCGCGCTTTAACTTTTTGTACAGCTTGGCCAGCCGTTTAAGCAGCTTTACCGCTCGCTTGTAGCCGTCGCGGTTTTTTAGCAGCAGGTATTTTTCCGCTCCTTGGTGATAAAAAGGCAGCAACGTCTCCGGCGCACCTTTCTCGATGGACTGCAAATCCTTCACCCGAAAGTCGAGCGGATCGCTGCCGAGGCTAAGCTGGTAATCTACCCACTGCCGCCAGCGGCCAAAACGCATCAGCTTCTCCTCATAAAGGCTGCTGGAATAGGGGAGCAAGCTCATAATTGCGCCCCACATTTTTTCCTCGGCCTCCGGCAATTGCTCTACAACAGCATCCCAGTAGCGGCCATATTCCTCCACACTGCCATAGCTGCGTCCGATACGCTCGGTTGCGCAATGGCTCAGCCAGGTCTCCAGCCGGCTCCACTGGCTCGTATCCTTCAGCAAGCGGAGAAAGCGAAGCACCTGCGCAGGCTTTATCCGATGCCGCTCCGCCGCTTCAAGCAGCCGCCAAGCCTCTTGATCCTCTCCCAGCCAGAAGCGCATCCAGGCACGGGCCACATAGGCAAAGAGGCCATTGGCCTTCTTTTCCTGCCCACTGCCAAATGCCGCACCCGTGCCCGCCGCTGCGCCTGTCTTTGTTCGCGCTGCCTCGCTCGCTGCTGATATTCCCGTATTACGCTGCGAGCCTTCAATTGTCGCTGTGTTTGCCGTCTTCGCGGATTCGGTCAGCCGCGCAAGCTCCTCCGTAAAGAGGCCATCATTATCTGCCATAGGCGATATATAGGTAATCCATAGCTCCACGTAAATATCCAGGTAGGCGGGCGGAGCCGACTCCTCCTCAATCGCTGTCTTGCGAATGTACGCGGCTGTTTCCAGCAAGCGTGCCTGCTGTTTGACCGCAATCTCCGCTTGCAAACCGCTATGGAGGTGTTTTTCGATTGCAAGTATCGTTTCGGATGTCGTCATATGGGCAAAGTAGCCTGTGTGGCTTCCAGGTGCCTGCTTGTGCAGCAAGCAAAGTCCGACGTTTAGCTCGAACAGCCAAGTCTCCTCGATAGTCAGCTCCGTCATGAATGGGCGAACAAGGGAACGTACCTCATTGCTATAGTTAGCTTGATACGGGCTGCTTGCCGCTTTTTCGGCGCAGTCGGCGATCAGGCTCTGCCATTGGACAATACTTAGCGCGGTGATTGATTTCGGCTCAAATTTCGTCATGACGGCGGGCATTCCTTTCTTAATCCTGTTAATCCTAATCAATTTCTTAATTATAACGAGAAATAAGCAGGATGGCATGTTGCCCGCGAAAAATCGGTCCTATTTTCCAAAATGAGGGCCAAAAGTCGGTAGATTTCAAATAAACGCCCTCTATAATGGAAATTAGCCTCAAAAACCGTTAGTACAAGGAGGAATACCTATGATCGTTCTGAAGGATATCGGAAAATTTCAGGAGCTGCCGGAAATCGCGATGCACATTTATAAAGGCGAGCTGTCGTCTTTACAGGCCGCTATTGATAACGGCTGGAATATCGAGGAGGGCATTGCTCTTAGCAAGCATACAACGTTAAGTCCGCTTGATCTGGCGCTTGTAGCGCAGCAATTCGATGTGGTAAAGCTGCTCGTGGAGCATGGCGTCAACCTTAACGTCCGCCAGAATCCGGCTTTCCTTAGCGCTGTCCGCTATTGCAAGGAAAACGTCGTTCGTTATCTGGTTGAGCACGGAGCAGAGATGGACAAGCTTAATCACATAGGTTCAGGCGCTTATCAGCAAGCTTACTACGGCAACAAAGCCAATATTCCGCTCATTCAAGAACTGGGCCTGGATATTAAGTCTTATGCCGGACCCGTCCTGCGGCAAGCCGTATCGAACCGCGACTACAAAACGCTTATATATTTACTCCAGCAGGGAGCAGACATCAATTACAACAAACCGGATATGGTTTATCCCTATGAAGCAACTCCCTTAACCGTGGCAGCCCGCAAGGGCTCGATGGACATGGTTGCCTTTTTGGTGGAGAACGGCGCGGATGTTACATTAGCCGAAAAGGACGGCGAACGTCCGTATACGATTGCAATCAGCAATAAGCAGACTGAAATGGCGGACTATTTGAAGGCGCTGGAGCCGGCGGATTTTCATAATGCCGAAAACAAAAAACAGGCGCTTAAGAGCTACAAGCTGCCGCATGAGCTGGCAAGCTTTCTGAAGGGAGACAAGCTCCGCCTTGAGCTTGCCCCAAACGGATATGCCATCCGGTACATCGACTTTTTTGCATGGATGGATACCATTGAGATGAAGGCGGGCAGGCAAAAACTACTGCGTCTTTCGGCCGACATCGACAATTATTCCAGCCTGCAGCTAGTGTGGAATCCCAGGAGCAAGCTGCTGGGCTGTTATGATGTGGAGCATAAGACTTATGCGGACTTATGCCATTTTTCTGAATTTGTTGCAAAGCCTGCGGATTATCTTATTCGTTTTATGGAGGGGGAACTGTAACAAAATTTCAGATCGGGGCTTGCCTCTATCGGCCTCTGTCTTGAATATAGCCGCAAGTCAGGCTATTAACGCAACAGCTCCCGTCATGGCCGCAGTGAACCTTTTATCGACTGCAACTATGAGAGGAGCCCTGTTCCAATCTTTAATACTCTCCTTTGATGACAAAAAACGATCCGCGAATCGTTCCCGCCAGCTTGGACTTCTGTCTGGCGAACTTGAACTTTCCTTCCAGCTCCTGAGGCACCTCCATGCCTTCCGAAAGCTTGAAGCCGACCGCACGTTTTTTGGGATCGTCGATCGTATACAGGACGTTGACGCTTAGGCCGTCCTCGTAAAAAACATACGTCCATCTTATATTTTCCACTTGAAAGCTGGACGTTTCCAGCGGCTTGGCCGCAAATTGAATGTCCCGTTCCTCCTTCAGTATCCGGTTTACGTATTGGAGCGTTTCCGTGCTTTCGGCAGCCGGCGTAACGGTAAATGCATGACTATATTTGTTCATAAAATAACGGGCTTCGTTCGCGCGCAGGCCAGCCAGCGCCTCCTGTACGGGCGAAGACTCCAGGCCTATTGTCGATACCTGCTTAAAATCCACTACATAGGACATGTCCATTCCTCCAGTCATGTGTTTATTTTCTAACGATCGGAATCCATACCTCGCCAAAGACCATGCCGTTCCGCTGACCCATCTCCACGGTTGTGTTAGGCCCGCCCACATAGGCGAAATCCGCAGCCTCCGGCAGCACTTGGCCAAAGGCGATTCCTGTAAGCTGATTGCCGAGGGCGTCGGACGTATCGGCTTCTCCCTCGACAATAAGGTATTCGCCTTGTGGAAACTGAATGACCCGGGTAGCTTCAGGCAAAGCGGCATCCGTCAATACGCCGGCGTAATACATCATTTTGTTGTTGACGGCTTCGCTGACCGCGAAGATGTAGTCGTTTGACGCTACCGCCTTTAGCGCTTCGAGCCTTCCGTCTTGCTTAACCGCCTGCCAGAAATCCTGCTTCTCCTTGTTGATGCCGGCAAAGTCGGTATAATGGCTCTTAAGCTCCGTTCCAATGCCCAATACGGTAAAGGCTTCTTTTTCTTCAAGACGATAGTTTGGCATGTTTTATCCATCCTTTGCAATTAAATAGTTTTGCTTTTTGCCTGCTGTGTTTATAATAACCTTTAAATGTGTCAAAAAATGATACGGTTTAGGAGGCCGCGATGAAAAAAGTGGAGCGAATCAACATCATCATGCGGTATATTAATAACCGCGCTTTCTTTACGATTGCCGAGCTTATGCGCGAATTTAACATCTCTCGCTCCACCGCCGTTCGGGACATTCGGGAAATCGAGGCTATGGGAATGCCGCTGGTGGCCGAGATCGGCAGGGATGGGGGTTATTTTGTCATGAGCAACTCCGTTCTGCCGCCTGTCCGTTTTACCGATAATGAAATCAAAGCGTTGTTTATCGCTTTTATGGCATCTCGGAATCAGCAGCTTCCTTATCTGAAGAGCCGTCAATCTCTGGCGGAAAAACTGCTGGGGCTCCTTTCGCAGAACCAGCAGGACGATCTTGTTCTGCTGAATCAAATCCTGCTGTTTGAAGGCACCAACCGCAATAATCCGGATTTGCTCGAGCTGTCCGACCTTCCTCATCCTCTTCTGGAAAAGCTTATTGGCATTTTGCTTTCGAACAGCTGCCTCCGGATCACGATTCGGGAAGGAAGCGAATCAAAGTTATATCCCATCTATCCCCTGCACCTTTATCGCGAAAAAGGGCTGTGGTTAATCGAAGGTTTCGACTTGGTGGAAGAAAAAAGCCGCATTTTTTCCGTCGATCATCTCATTGAAGTGGAACCGCACCCCGCTATTAAGCGGTTAAGCCGTAAAAAAATAATTGAGAAGCTAAGCAAGAGGGAGCAGTCCTTCAACCTTGTTTTGGAGCTCGGCGCTCAATCCATTGCCCAATTCAAAAAATACCATCCACTAACGTTTTATCTGTCCTATATCGATCCTTTCCAGACAAGAGCTTCCTTAAAAGCGTACGTTAACGTCAACGATTCAGAGGAGGTGGCCGAGATGGCCAACTGGCTGCTTTTCCTCGGCAAGGATATCGAGGTCAAGGAGCTGCCTAAGGAATTGAAGAAAGAGCTGCAAGATCGTTTGGGTCAATATGGGATTCAATGATAATATTCCCTAAAGTAGGGTGCTTTTATTTCTTTTATAAACATATTTGTACAAAATGCCAGATAATTATTTACCGATTTATGAAAAGCGAGTATTCTAATGATGTCGCATTTCTTACCTCACGAGAGGCCATGTCTCACGCATCGCACGTCTCCCATCCACTAATTAAGTTTTACTTTTTATGGAATCACGAACTAAAAATTCCGAAATTTCAGACAATTGCAAGTCCGATTAAACACCACACATCATGAGATAAGGGGAATTTACGGAATGTCTATTTTAAACAAACTTAGAGGAAGTTCAGCCAAAGGAACTGAGCCGCAAGCAGAGAAGCGGTTTATGGATGCGTTAAGAGAGGTTGTTGAACTTGCTGAGCGCAAGGAAGAGGGGAAACTTACATACGAATCTTCCGAGCATGCAGAACTGAACGAGCTGCTCGCCCGCCTGACATCCGTCATCCATGAGCGAGAAAATTACTACAAGCTCAGATTGGATATGATTACAAAGGCTATCGAGATCGGCTTATGGGAGATGGATGTGTTTGAAGGCGATCCGGTCAATCCAAAAAATGAGTTTAGATGGACCAATGAATTGCGAAGAATGATTGGCTTTAAAGACGAGCATGATTTTCCTAATGTATTGGAAAGCTGGTCAAATCTACTCCATCCCGAAGACAAAGAGGCAGTATTGCAATTATTTGCGGATCATTTGCTGGATAGAACCGGCACCATTAAATACGACATTGAATACCGCTTGAAAACAAAGGCAGGGGAGTACAAATGGTTCCAGGCTATCGGGGCGACCACGCGTTCCGCCGATGGAAAGCCCATTATGGTAGCAGGTGCGCTTCTGGATATTCATGACAAAAAGATAAAGCAGGACGAGCTTAATTCCTTAGTCGTTCGTTATGATCTGGTTAATCGCGCGCTCGTTGAGGCGCCATGGGACATGACGGTTATTGCGGGCGACCCTGTAAATCCCAATAATGAATTCTGGTGGTCGGATCAATTCAGAAAAACGATTGGTTTTGAAGGCGAGCATGATTTCCCTAACCTGCTCAGCAGCTGGAGCAATCAATTGCACCCTGATGATTTTGCGCCCACTATGGAGGCCTTCGCTAATCATTTGAATGATTATACGGGGCAGACGGATTATAACGTGAAATATCGCTTGCGTTCCAAGCAGGGTGAGTATAGATGGTATCAAGCAGGCGGAGAAACGGTACGCGACGAGCAAGGCATACCTTTAAGAGTAGCCGGTACCATCCGCGATATTACGCATGAAGTCAACAAGGAAGAAGTTATTAAACAGGTCAATATAAATATGGAGGGCTTGCTGGCGGCAATTAACGACATCGTGCGCGGCATCGTGTCCGTAACGGAGCAGGCTCAGGATATGGCGGAAGTACAGGAGCAATCGCATAAGGCCGCAATGGAAGTGAAGGAAAAAACGAATGAAACCAAAGAAATTACCTCCTTTATTAGCGAGGTTTCCAATCAGACCGGGCTGTTAGGACTTAACGCTTCCATTGAAGCGGCTCATGCAGGGGAATACGGCAGAGGTTTCTCCATTGTCGCCAGCGAGGTCAGAAAGCTTGCTGATCACAGCAAGTCGGCATCCACGGATATCGAAAGAACCATGCTGGAGATGAATGGGCGGATTGATCATATTATTTCCACGATCAACAGCATGTCCAGCTTAACCCAGGCGCAAGCAGCTTTGACGGAGCAGGTTAATGCTTCTGTCGAGGAAGTAAGCACAATGTCGGAGGAGCTTTTAAACATCCTTCGTAAGCTATAAGGAGCTTCACCTAAAAACGATTTGAAGAAAAACGGATGCCGGCTAAGAGGCGTCCGTTTTTCGTTATAAGGATAGCTTTAGCCCCTAAAAGCATGTCGGTACATAGGACACAGGCCTTGAAACTCATAAATTTTTTATAAAAATTCTTAGTATTTAATGAATAGCCAATAATCGCCATAATGGAGTCAAAGGAGATGATCATATGAAACAATCTATAATGGTAAGACGGGTTGGCCAGCATGATAACTTTGAGTGGCTGCACAGCTTGATGAATCAGACCGTCAAACGATTTAATCTTGATCCCAAGTTTCTGGGCATAGCTATGACGGCTAGCGAGCTTAAGAATAGTTATTTGGCCGCTGAAACCACTAAAGACGGCTTTGTTGCTGAAAAAGACGGCAGCGTAATCGCAATAATGGGAGTTTCATTATCTGAAGTAACCTCTAATGGATATGTTGAGTTTGGTGTAATGGAGGGGCATGAAGCCATTTTACATGAGCTGGTAGAAAAATGCTCCTCTATCGTCCAGCAAAGGGGCGGAAAAAAGCTTTTCAAATTTGTTTTTAGCCAGTTTGGCCAAATCAGAAACAAGGAAATTACGTTGTGGGAGCAGCTAGGCTTTAACTGTGATCAATTTTCGAATGTTACCCTTTCCCTCGATTTAAAGAGCTGGAGCGTACCGGATGATTTTCATAATGAAAATATTTATCCTGCCACCGATCTGGCGCTATCCGAAATCAGTCAAATCTTAATGGATGACGGCGAGGAGCAGATTGTAGAACTCATCCGAAAGCAATTTGTTGAAAAAAGCGCTGATCAAATTGTCCTTACCTTGATGGATGAAGAAACAAAAAAGCTGGCTGGCCTTGCTTTTTATCGGATCATCAAAGCCAATGAGGGAAGCGATAACGAGTTTTTGGATGCCTCCGGCTTTAGTGTTCATTATCGGCCCGGCTATTCTTTAAAAAAGGAAGACAAGCAAAGATTGCTTCAAGCGACGTTGCTTTCCATGAAGCAGTTAGATATTTATCATGTCTACTCCCGTATCACTTTGAAGCATTTCGATGTTTTTTCGATGCTCGTCCGGGAAGGGTTTGAGGACCCCGGCTTTGAGCAAAATTGTACAATTACACTATTTAAAACGGTATAGGCGATGAAAAAATATGTAAATGCCCGGGAAGTTTTGCCCGAGAGCCTGATCAAGGAAATTCAAAAATATATTAAGGGAAAGCATATCTATATTCCTCAAACGGAACGTCAAAGCTGGGGGGAGTCAACAGGCATCCGCAAGGAGCTGGAGCAGCGAAACGAAGAGATTGTTCGCCGTTTTGAAGCCGGTGTCGGCATACAGCAGCTGGCGGAGTCGTTTCATCTGAGTGAAGAGCGGATTAGAAGCATTATTTATGAAAGACAGACCTAAGCTTTGCTGGCTTCTCTCTTGATTCAGTGCCGCGCCGGGCATGGAGCAAATCGGAAAAGTTATGCTACAGCTTGGAGAAATAACGCTACAGCTTATTGAGCAGCGCGTTAGCAACGGGAAAATACGTTGTTAACCGCTGCTATTTGTGCTTGTTCCATTTTATTTTGCAGAAGGCTGACCTGGCGATTGTCTCATTTTTCTCAAAAGAAAAGCCGCAATCATACCTATGATATTCAGGAGGATAGAAGCAATTATAAACTTCAATCCATAGATGTAATAAGGAAAAACTTCTGCCAGAGTATAAAATACATGATCATCCAATTGAGCATCCTCAGAAGGATATAATGACCATAAAGTAAAATCCGATATTAAAACCCTCTTTCATGTCCTCACCTGCGCTTCCATTTCTTTCTAGACATCTCCCTAATTTAGACTGCGTTCCCGCAGAACGGCGTGTTTGCCTAAGTATTGGAGGTTTATGGTAATATAATTACACAAATAGAGAAAAAAGTCAGCATAGTTCTCTTTTATACAATAGCCTCTCGGAATTAGAGCCGGGCTAAAGGGGTGGAAGTGGGGGCGACGAATCTGTGGAGCTGGAAATCCTGGAATAT
>NZ_LYPA01000044.1:735-53454 GCF_001675045.1 Paenibacillus oryzae | reverse complement strand
TTTAAATGACTCATTCGGCATCGAGGCCCTTAGTTCCTGTTTGTTCCAAAAATTCACTTAGTAGAGCACCTAAGTAGTAACAAAAATCAATAGGAATCGGAGGCTATGAAAATGATTGGAGCACCGTCATCAGAGGAGTATGGAGCTTTTTATGAAAAATATGTAAGGCTTATTCCTGAGGTGAGCATTGTTGAGCTGCTGGAGCAGCAGGGAAAGGACGTTCAGGCGCTGCTGGCAGGTCTGACGGAGGAGCAAGGAAATTTCAGATATGAGCCCGGCAAATGGAGCTTGAAGGAAGTCATGGGGCATCTTAATGACAACGAAAGAATCATGATTAACCGACTCCTCCGAATCGCGCGCGGTGACAAGCTGCCGCAACCGGGCTACGACCAGGATGTGCTGATGCAGAACAATCCTTTTGACTCCTACACCGTTGCCGAAATTGCAGAGGAGCATGCCGCGATTCGCCACTCGTCGCTTCTGCTTCTCAAAAAGCTTTCCCCCGATGCTTGGCTGCAAACAGGCGTCATGAGCGATTATCCTGCTTCGGCTCGTGCCATTGCTTATATTGTTGCAGGTCACGAGCTCCATCATTTGAATATCATTAAAGAGCGCTACCTCGCAAAATAAATCTATTTTTCAGCAGTTCCATCATAACTACCTCAAGCCCTACATGTCTCTACTCATTAGAAAAAACCTCTGGATGCCGGCACCGGCTAAGCCAGAGGTTTTTGTTCTTACTCATGTTCTTATTCTTACTGATTATTCCCAAGAATCTCGTCGATGCGTTGCGCCAGCGCCTCTGCTGCTTTGGCATGGGCGAGCTTGCCGGGATGGCTTCTTGCGCCTACTCCCTCTTCGTTCATTTCAGGAAGCTGGAAAACACTCGCCCGGCGGTCTCCCGACTCTTCGACGTAGTGATCGACGGCTTTGGAAATTGCGCTGAGCAATGAGGTGCCCAGCATGCCGTAAGCCCACAGCAGATACGCATCGGGATTACAGCGGCGCAGCTTGACCAGGAATTGCCGGACTGCCTGCTGGAAGCGCTCCAGGTCTTCAGGATGAAAGCTGCCGTCCTGCAGCAGACGCTGCTTGAACGCTTCTCCTGTCTCATCATCTCGCCACTCCGGCTGATAGAAGGCATTTTGATCATTGGTGCCCAAATTAATGACAACAACATCGGGCTGCCATTCCGTAAAATCATGACCTTGCAGCGCTCCCAGCTCTTTGTTTCCCTTACCCTGAAGCAAGCCGCATATCTGTTCATAATAACGGGGCAGATTGGAGTGCGGATTGTTATCCCAGCTGCTCAGCACTCCCCAGCCGCTCTGCGACAACACCCGATAATCTGCTCCGAGAGCATCGGCTGTCAGCTTGGCGTAGCCATGTCCCGCGCTGAACCACATCGGCAGCCAATCCATTTCTGCCCTGGCTCCAATAATGCCTTCGCCTGAGGTGATGCTGTCGCCAATAAACTCCAGCTTGCATGCTGCCTCCGCAACGGGGTGGAAGCTGCCATTGCTTGCTGCGGCATGCAGCTGAAACAGGCTTTTTTTGTCCCCGCTCATCGCCTGCACTTCTTTAATCACCTTTACGTTTTTTAGCGTATCGGGATTCATGCCGCGAAATACCGTTATCCACTGTCTGCCCTTCGGCAGCATCATCCGGCTAACCTCTGCTCCGTTGATCCAGATGCCAATCCACTGCTCGAAGTGGGAGTAGTTTGTTTCTATCTCAAGCAGCAGCTCGCTGCCGGTTACGTTCAGTTCAATTCCGCTAGCGGTCCAAAACAAAGTAAGCGGCGAACGCTCCTTCGTTGTACGACCATGCACCTTTACATTTTCCAGCTCATCCAGCCTGTACGTCGTCATGCCAGGTATTTGACTCATGTGCCGATCTCCCTCCGGGCCGGACTTTCATAGCCCGGGCCTAATCCCTTCGAAAGGGTTTACATAGTATAACTGTAAATGATTGCGAGGTTTTCATCAACAAAACTCTAATAGAGCCTCCAGCGACTGCTTTAAAGGCGCCTCAGCAGCTTTTATCGTCTTCTTCAGCTTCCCCGTATTGCCGAACAGCAGATACAGAATTTTGTCCCTTTCATATGACTCAAGCAATTCCAGCTCCATATACAGCGAATTAGCCAATTCCGGCGTGTTAACCCAATTAAGCTTGGACGGTTTGGCTGAATCCGTCACGCTTCGGAGAATCGACACTATAACCGGCATCCATTTCGGATCAGCGTCATGTGCTTCCAGAAAAGCCTCCAAATAATAATGATGAGCCATCTGATGCTCTTCATCAACCTGCTCCATATAGCGCTGAACCAGCGGGAAGTAGTCCGTGCTGTAAAGCCCTAGTCCCAGCACTGCATAAGTGCCTGGCATAACCG
This sequence comes from Paenibacillus oryzae, assembly GCF_001675045.1. Taxonomy (GTDB): domain Bacteria; phylum Bacillota; class Bacilli; order Paenibacillales; family Paenibacillaceae; genus Pristimantibacillus; species Pristimantibacillus oryzae. The sequence goes on along the minus strand of NZ_LYPA01000044.1, from coordinate 51,062 downwards.
ATTTTTCACCGGCCTCCACATCGCCATACCATGCAAAAGGCTGCATAGCCAGCTCCGCATATTGGGCCAGCACAGGATGTAAAGCAGGATAGTGCAGACATGCCGCAAAAAAACGATGAAGCTGCGATTTGGCGAGCCCTTTTATCGGCAGCAAGGTTTTATCCTTGTTTTTAAGCTTTAGGTTGTACGAACGAGGAAAGCCATCACTCAGCAAGCTGCAAATATACTGGAGCCCCTGCCGATATGCCTCCTCCTCTTCGGATAAAATACGAAGCTCAATAACCATCAGAATATCGTTAGCTTTGGCCTGAATCAGCCCGCTGCTAAGTTCATGCCGAAAAAGACCGCTGCCCTTCAATAAATAGTGCTCAGCCCGCTCCGAGCCTAATTCCATGGCCAGCTTGAAATAGGCTGCAGGAATCTCATGCTGCACCTCACCTATTTTTTTCGCGGCGTAAATAAAAAAGTCCATTTCCTTAGCTTCGGCATTGCTGCGTTCCCCCTCCGGCTTAAGCTCCCACTCCAGCCCATAATGGCCTGCGGAATTAAAATATTTCGGCAAAAAGCGCTCCTCTGCCCACCGTTTTAATGCTGTTGTACAGGTTGATCGCCATTCCTCTACACGCTTCTGGCCTTGGAGCTTGCTGGTCACCCTGTCGATGATCTCTCCCGTGAAGGCTTCGCTTTGTTCAATCAGCTCCGGATTCAACAGCGCATCCGCAAGAAAGAAATCATCCTCGGGCTTAGGCCTCGCCGGAGAATCCGTCATCACCTTTTGCCCAATAAAAGACTGGAGCTTCTCACGCACATATTCACGCTTAGCCTCATTCCGCAGCATCACGGATTGCTTAAATGCTCCTTGCTTCCACTCAACCTCCAGCACCAGCTCCAGCTTGTGGCTGAAGTAACATTCCTCCGGAGGAGCCTCCTGCAGCAAGGCGTTTACTCGTCTTTGAAGCTCGGGAAAAACCTCCTCCGCCAATATCTCCTCCGTCATATAGCTCATATAATCCAGCTCCGGCTTCAGCTTATGCGAGCTGTCGCTCCACGATAAAGGCTCGTACAGATCAATGGCGAACGTTCCGTCGGCCCATTGGAACCTGCCCTTTTGCCATGAAAATTTCAAATAATCATGCGAGCCCGTATACAACATGCTGGGGGATGGCGAAGAAAAAATACGCGTTTTGTCTTTTTCCAGCAGATTCAAATAAAAAGGCCACACTTCCTCCCAAAAAGCTTCTGCCGCATTATGCATGCTTCCTACACTCCTTTTCTACACCTCATCCTCATACATAACTTCTTCGATCATCATTTTATATTGTAAATCACCAAGCCCGTATTCGGGAAATAGAGCCAACAATTCAGCGACGAGGTTTTCCTTGCCTGCATTCCTTTTTATATATTTTACAATCGGGCTTTCGCTCGTGCGATAATTCAAATACATATCCACAGCTTGATAGGTCACGGGCAGCAGGTCAGCTGGCGGCTTTTGGCGGTTGCACAAAACAGCCCTGTATATATCCAGATAACCACTGCTGTCCATTTCAAACGCATGATCCAGCATTTCATCACGTCTTTCAAGCGCCATGCAAAATAGCACATCGCCCTTGTAGCCGGTTTGGTCCAAATACGCCAGAATCGTCATCATATTTATCTGACAAAACATGTCGTCCCCAAACCACAGGACAATAATCCCGTAATCCCCTTTGAATAGAGGTTCTAATGCTTCTAGCACCTTTTGCCGGTATTCTTCTTCCGTTGTCTGCAAGGATTGCACTCGAGCCTTAATAAAAGCAGGCGAAAATAGCTCCGTATCCGCCTCTCCCCAGCACATCGCTTCATTAAACGACACATACGTTGCATTTTTATTCATCAGCTTTTCGTTTGAAAATCTCTCCAGCATGCAGGAACCATTTAAAACATGGAGAATGCTCACATCGTACCTGGCTTCCATTTTCTCCTGCAAATTTTTTATGGTATCCTTCATAATTTCTCCGCCTCCTTTAGAAAATGAAAGCTTGTGTTTAGGATAGGTTTCCTGAATCGGCGTTTGTGTCCGTCTATATTTATGGGGCGGTACGCCAAACCTTTCCGCAAATGCACGGGAAAAAGCCTCTTGCGAGGAATAGCCGTATGTTATTGCAATATGGATAATGCTGCTGTCCGATTTTTTAAGCTCTTCTGCTGCACGGGTAAGACGGCGCTTTTTGATGTAGCTTTTCATGGTTTCCCCAACGCTTTGATGGAATAATACCGAAAGATAATACGGTGAATAGTTACAGTAACGCGCCACATCATTTAGAGAAAGATCATGTTCGAGATTTTCTTCAACATACAAAATTGCCCTCTCCAATTCAACTCGCATCATAACGCAGGCTCCTTTCGATGATAGAATAACATAATCACGGTGCTCTGCTTTGATATTAATTGTGATCTGATGCCAGCCTCACCTTAATCAATCTGACGCCCTACTAGGTTTCCTGTATCCCGATTAAAGCACAAATGACCCGGAAGAGGGTCACTTTTTAAAAGTGTCCTTCTTCTGGGTCACCGTTCAACATCGGCCAAGCCTTTAAATTTATTCCAACTCTTCAAACCTTTGAAGCATAGTGGCAACCTCTGCTCGGGTTGCAAGACCGGAAGGATTTAGAGTCAAATCAGAATTGCCCTTCATGATGCCCTTTGCCACAGCCCACGTAATTGACTCTTTGGCAAAGTCTGAAATTTTGTCGGCATCCTTGAAGATAAGGCTTGAACTTTCGGCATCGAGGTTAAAGCCTTTACCCTTTGCGTATCTATAGAGCATAACAGCAATTTGCTCACGGGTGATGGAATCATTGGGAGCAAATATTCCCTTGCCCTTTCCGTTAACAATTTTGCTTTGGTTTGCCCAAATAACAGGCTCCGAATACCAGCGATCGCTTTGAACGTCAGAGAACACATCTCTAAATTCAACTTCCGGCTCATTTTCCATACGATACAATACTGTCGCAAGCATGGCACGGCTCATTTTCCCGGAGGGTGAAAATGTTGTTTCAGTGGTTCCCGTGAAAAGCCCCTTGTTATAAGCATACCTTACAGAAGAATAGAACCAATCGTCATGTGCTATATCTGTAAAAGGAGTTTTTCTTGAAAATGTAACGACAACCGTTGTGTCGCGGCTAACCTCTGGAATGGTGTAGATGTCACGGCCTACAAACTTTTCGCCGTTAACAAAGATATATTCCGTTTCATACCCTTCATCAGGAATCATTCTGATGGTGGCAGAGGTGGTTGCACGAACGGTTTGAACCTCAAAGCCATCGGCTATTCTTCCATTTCCGCCTTCAACAGAAGCCTTCACTGAGTATTTAAGCTCAGCTGCTATGTTGTTTCCCGGAGCAGCCCAGCGCTTCGGACCGATTATTTTTGAGCCTTCAAAGTTGGAAAAGGCAATACCAAGCTTTTCGATGGCTGCTGAAATTTCAGAATCCAGAGCATTTTCTTTATCCAAAACAGCCTCAGCCTCTGCAATACTATGCCTCAAATTTTGAGCAGATTTTGTAGAAAACCAAAAATCCGGGCTATAAATGGTTTTGGGATTATCCGCGATAGTAACGGAAGCAAGGTAAGCTTTTGCAGCAGCTATGTCTTCATAGAGTGAAGACTTTGAAGCTTCCTTTATACCAGAACCAACAATGACTTGCACATCTTCAACCGGTTCAATATACCGAGGTGTCGCATCCCTGTTGGTCAGAATGAAGTTACTTAAAGAAAAGCTGAACGTTCCGCTGTTTCTAGCCTGAAAAACGGCAGTTCCCAAATGCTGAAGCATGGAATCCGCTTTTCCGCCTGCAGTCATATCCAGATAGATATAGTTGATGACACCATCGGAATAGTTCATTAAAATGTCGTTTTGCATTCTAACACTGGTGTGCTTCAGAACATAAGAATCAAACTGAAGCTTTCCTTGAATGCCATAGACGGGCGCTCTTCCGGCACCCGTATAGGAAAGACTAAGCTGAACAAAAACCTCTTCTCCGACTTCGAAGGATGTCTTCGGAGATCCCGAGCTATCCGTTACTTTGATGTCTACACGATAGGCAAGGTCTGCGGCATCGTTTGCGCTGAAAGCATAGGATGGCAAAACAGTCGCCAGAAGCATTATGCAAAGAATACTTTTCAAATATTTTATCATCTTCTAAGCGCCTCCATTAATGTAAGCTGCGCATCTGTAATGTCAACAATGCCGTCGCCGTTTTTATCAGCTCTCAGCCAGTTTTCCGAAGAACTAAATCCTTTGTAGACGTTGTTAAAAATAGCATCCATTGTTGCCGAAACATCGCTTTTATCAATAGTACCGCTGCCATTGGTATCTCCGCGAAGAAGAATAGGAGATTTGACCGTTGGTTCAAAAACAAGGTTGGCCGTTAATTGCTCGCCTGTGACAAGTGACCTTGAAGAACCAATATAGGCTTTCTTAAGGTTGTCATATAAAAGAGTTTGTTTGTTGCCTTCAATCACAACCGTTGCTTTGCCCATATTTATTTCAGTATATAGGGTGAACAACGAAAATCCTTGCGTTTGACGGACTTCATAACGATAACCAAGGTCCTTCACACTAATTTTGATAACATCTGACAGCTCTTTATAGACCGTCTCCCCATCTTGACCTTCAAAGGCGGAAAGTCTGTAGCTAACCTTGATGGCTGTTTCGCCGGGAGCTAATGCTTCAATGGTTCCATCCTGTGAAAGACTGATGATGTTCTGATTATAAAGAACATGCCACACAACATCGTCTGCTTTTAAGATGGTATTGCCAACTGTACGAAGAGCTTTAACAGAAAGCTCCGTTTTCCCGCCTATGCCAAGCTCGATGTAATCCGGTTGATCATCGGAGCTTTCAAGGTCGGAGATGAGTTTAATGCTTTCAAACTCTGACAAAGCACGATTCACAAGGTAAACCTGAACAACCGTTTCGTTTCCAGCATCGTCAACCGCTTTAAGTATCAGCGTTTGGTCTGGGTCTTCACTTGTGGTTATACGATTAACAACGAAGGTTCCGTCCGGATTTCTAACCATTCCTTCTGAACTTCCGTCTAACGTTAAGGCTGCAGATGGTTCAGTTACACCATGGAAGCTATAGCTTCCATTCGCGCCAACAAAAACAACTTGATTGCTGACGGTATTCTCAACGTTGTCCTTATCTAGGCTTGTTTCAACCTCTTCGCCAAGGAGTAACGCTGGTGCTTTTGTGTCTACAGTAAACCCAATTGCGCCTGATGACCTGCTGCCTTGGATGGTGTCACGGTTTTCACCAACCGCTATAAAGTCAATCAATTGCTGTCCGTCTTCAAGACTTTCTTGGAATGACCAAACCGTCTTGAACTCTTGGGGCGTGCTTTTTTCTTCTGTGTTAAGAATAGATGTCATTTTTACAGGCTTATCGAAGGTGTACGTGATCTCTAGTTGGTCCGTATTTAAATAATAGAGCTCTTTTGATCTGTCTATATTTGTTTCAACGCTTAGAAGCTTAGGTTTATCCATTGAAGGCATAACAAAGCTTTGCGATGATGCAAATTCGGCTGAGCGATAGTATTCCGTATGTGCAAGAGGATCCTCCACAATTCTAACAGCCTGCACTTTAACCAAATAAGTCTTGCCTTCCTCTAATAGAGGCCGGTTTGTTTTGTCTTCTAATGGTTTTAAGATGATGTCATTATCAACCTTAAATTGACCAAAGGAATTTTCAACTTCAACACCATCTTCGTCTTGGATAGCCACGAAATAGTGTGTTGCCGTTTTGTCACTTCCCATTACATCCACTTTCACATAGCCATCACCACTATAGACTGCAGAAACAGACTGTGGTTTTTGGGGAAGCAGCGGATTTGTGAAAGCCACTGTTGAAGAAGTCATCTTCTTACTCATTCCACCTTGATGGTTAACAAGCATGGCAACAACATGATAGTCCCCCTGAGGGAAGGACTCAGGAAGGGTAAACACATGCGAACCTGATTTAATCTCATCTAATTCCAGGTTGCCAATACTAATTAAAGATGAAGTATCTTGAATGTTCAATGATTCAATGGATTGCAGAGTTGATGGATCACTTGTGACATAAACATTAAGCGCACCTGAATAGTTGCTTGGCTTATCTGTTGTCCAGGAGACCTTAATGTCACGGCTTTCATTTTTGCTGTTTGAAGCACTTATTCCTGTAAGCTCTGGCATATCGTCAACACTGTTCACTTCAAAGTTGTCGATATAAACATCAGGCGTTGCAACTGAAATGGACCAGTTACCCGCAACAACAAGAGAGGGATCAGTGATTGAAATATACAAATAATTAACGCCATCTAAAGATTGAACCAGATAGTTTCCGTTGCCTTTATCATCGTCTTCAACCATTGTCAGTTTCGTCCCATCTGGATTGGTGACAATGATTTCGGATGCAGAAGGTTTAACAAATCCACGAAGTGGGATTTCAAACAGAAGTGAATCTTTTGTTGCCGGGCTAACCTCTTTGGTAACGCCATTCCCGGCTCGGGTTTTAGCCACTGCCTTTGTAGCGAGTCTTCTCATATTCGTTCCATATGCCATGGTGGTGGGCACAAGGTTGCCGTTTTCGTCTAGCGCTTCCGATTGGACATAGTGAACGGCCTTCCCTCTTGAAGAGAGGTCAATCGATCCGCCAAAGCTTAGGTCGCCGTTCCAATAGTAGATAAAGCCAAGCTTGATTCCGATGACCTTAAAGTTTGCGCCAACAAAGTCGGATGAAACAGCTGCCTCGACTCCTCCAATCTCCTTGCCTCCCACAAACGGGATGGAATCCGGAATGAACAGTCCTGCGTAAACATACCCATAAAAATAATCTTCCGTAATTTTTATCGTGATGCCGCCACGAATAATTCCGGCGTGAATGCTAATGCTGCCATAGGCATTTAGCTGAAAAGGCGATATCCATTGAATATTCATTCCCGCTTGAATATTTAAAATTCGTCCATCATCGTCGCCATTAAGATGGGCGGAACCTTCAATGGACAGCCCGGATAGCTTTGCATCCAGCTTAAAGTCGCCTACCATAATGAGATTAATTAAAAGCCTTGTTTGCAGATGGATCGTAAGCGGCGGCAGCTGGCCTGCCGGTTCTCCAGCAATGGTGTCTGCAAGGTTTGATATGCCTCCGCCAAGTCCCATGATAAATACATAAGGCGAAACCACTGGAATTCTCGTATTATCTGATGCTAAAAAGAACGTAATTTTATCAAGCATCATTTTGGGAACAGAGTTAATCGAAACCTTTTTTAGTGCCAATGACCCTTCTACTTCCAGTACGGTTATCTTAACACCAGCATCAATGCTATAAATATCTTCAATGGTGTTAATGGTTATTTCGGCCTTAGCGCCAACCTCGTTTCCTACTAATGGGCCTAATATATCTTCCGGCAGGTCGACAGATAACGTTGTGTTAACGCCGCGAAAACCGATGTCACCGTCTTTACTTCCATAGAGAACATCTTCAACGTTTGCCGTTAATGAGCCTTTATATTCATCAGGCTCGTCGCCCTGCGATGGATCAGGAGCCTTTAAAGGAAGTGAAATCCTTCCGCCAAAGCTAATTCCGAAATCATCATCATCCTGGGTCATAACCCCGTATTTAATATTGATCAAAAAACCCGCAATATTTTGCAGCATGGTTCCGGCGTCTCCAAGCTTAAGCTCAAGCGCTTGTGCCTCATCCTCGGAAACAGCCTCCCCATCCAGGCTGTATTTGGTTCCATTTTCGACTTCATAATGCCACTTGTTGTGCCAAATATTGATAGAGTTAATCACTTTGATGGTACCGTCGCCTTCCAGCTTTGCACCATTGTTATTAACGGTCATCTTAAGCGCTTCGTTGCTGTCATAGGTCAAAATGTTATTGATGGTAATGTCGCCATCGGCTTTACTAGCCGAATAATATTGCTCTGTGCCCGTACCCATCAACCTGACTTTCCCGCGAAGCGTCAACAAAATTTCTGTTTTATCCTCTTCAAATTGTATGTTTTTATGAAGAAGGCCATCTCTTTTTACATCGCCAGATAAAAATTTCTTCATGACATCTTCGTTTGCAAAACTAACGTAGTCATACAACTGTCTGTTGTTCGAAGCATTAGTTAAACGAACAAGCGAAACAATACCATAACTTGCACTTTTATCCGCTACATTATTTGTGACATCCAATGTAGTTGTTGCTTTGATTTTTGTACCAAAGGCATCAATTAGCTGCTGATTTGTAAATCTAAATTCTATATCATGCTTGCCAACTGCCAACGTTTGATCCGTTGAAAACGCAAGCGTTTGACCTTCTTCAATAAAACTTATTTTTCTTTTGTCAATCAAAGCAGCCTCGCCGCTTGAAGATGAAACAAGGTAAAGACTCCATCCATCGCTTCCCGAAAGGGCCTCATCCAAAACCTTCATATCCCCTGAAACCGTAATATTTTTGTCGCCTTCATAATAAACGGCCGCCGGGAAAACATGCTTCATTGAAACTTCCGGAGTTTTTCCTTCGACCGCAGGAATCAAAATGTTTGTATTCGCACTATAGTCAACCAGTTTATGTGTGCTGGAATCAATAATTTCCGTTGCATTTAACGAAACGATTAAACGCTTGGAGGTTATCATAGGCTGAGCCTCTGCGATAATTTCAACATTCGGAATATCAAACACCGTTCCAATGTTAAGACCGCCCGTAATTTGCACATTGTATTCCCGTGTATTCGTTGCCGCAAAAACAAGTCCCTCATCCAGGCTAAGCTTCACAACAGGTTCCAGGAGTTCTCTCGCTCCCGAGACACTATTGTCAATGGTTACGGCAGCTTTGAAAACACCATTGTTTTCATATGCTTTTTTGTCGTTAGTCAATACTACGTTTTCGGTTTGAATCCCTATCGAAATATGCTCCTTTTGGGTCTGATCGGAAAAGTTGCCGATCCCATAGAGCATTTCGGAAATTCTGACTGCACCTGGCTCAATTGATTTTTCGTTCCAATAATAAGCAGTTGCCGTGTCGGGAACTAAATATTTGTTTGAATAATTGGTAAAGTCGACATTAGGGTTTGGCGTATAATCATATCTTGTGTTTGCAAGATTAACCCAGTGACCCACAATCACTTTATCAACGTTTACGTCTTGTTTGCCGCTCCAGCCGGACAAAAGGGCATAAGCCATTTTGTCCGAAGCCGAAAGAGAATCCACATATCTAATTTGCTGCGGAAGATTGTCGCCGCTATATTCGGTTTCAACGATGGTTGGTTGCGTTGGGTCAACTAAAACATGAGGCGAATCAATTTGTGAACCAAGCGCGTTGTCCAGAAGAAGACGAATACCCACTGTTCCAACTTTAGCATTGTTATTTTGCACATCATAGGAAATACCAATGTTTCCGGCTCTTGAGTTGTTAGGATCAATCGAAATAGACACCTTCTGCGTGATGGTATACCCCTTGATGTCCCATGCGATGGTCAAAAGCCTTCCTTGCTCGGAAACGACAGGTTCATGCAGCTTGGTATCTATTCCAAACCAGCCATACTCCTGACCAAAAATATAATCTTTGCCGTCGATCCGAACGGTTGTGAAGGATGTTCCGTTGCTCCTTGCCGTATCTTCCCTATAAAGAAGCGGCAGGTTGTTGTCGAACGCTTTTTGCGGATGTCCGTCAATGGTTTCGATTGAAAAACCACCCGTTTTTGAGTTTATAGAATACTTCATAAATTCATTTGCAATGGAATAATCCGTATTACTAGCATCTGCACGAGCGGGGAAACTGGCAACGCCGAATAGCATGGCTAAAGCAAGGGTTGCAGCCAAGCTGCGTTTTAATAATCTATAAATTGTCATTGCCTATTTCCCTCCTTGTTTTGGAGCTTTTGAAACATATACCGAAATGTTGAAATAGTCCCGTTTATCCGTTTGGATATATACGGTATACCAACCTTCCGCTACATTATCCATTGTAAAAACTCCGTTTTTCTCCCGAAGGACCGTTCCTTTTGTTTTCATTTGACCTTGTGTTAAAATCCCTTTTTCATAACGTGCATAAGAAATTCCGGAAAAGTTTTTCAGTGAAATTTCAACTTTATTTCCAAGAACGGTTGCCGTATTGGTGCTATCCGGCATAACTCCGTTAATTAGGGCTATTGTGTCATAAAGACCCACAAGGCGAACGGTTCGACGAATGGTGGTTTGATTTCCTGCATCATCGCTTACTGTATAGTCGATATAATAAGGGTTCGAGCGAATAAATTCATTCGCTGAGATGTTGTCAGGGTTGAACACTCTGCCGCCTGCTCCATAGTTTATGGTGACTCGTTTTGTCAGATCAACCTTTTTACCTGCAACCTCGTCCCACGCTTCGAAGTCCAGAAGCTTTGACTTGTCATAGGCAATGGAGGCATCCTTTTTAGGCGTCATTCCTTCGATGAAGATCAGCTCTTCGCCATTTTTAAGCTTGAGCACAGGCGGTGTTTTGTCGATTAAGCCAATGTTGACACCGTACGAGGTATAGTCACCCGTTCTTCCTTCAAGGTTAAAATTATAAAGTCCATTTTCTCTATAGTTCATCGACTTCTCTTGTGCCCACGGGTCTTTTCCACCTATAAACTTGGCGTCTTTGTCAGTGATTACTGTGACATTCACATTCTGGTTTGTTGTTGGGTTTTTGTCGATTCCCACAACGTAACCTGCTTCTTTTCCAGACGTGTCCACACCAACAACAATCTTGTTTTGATGATCCTTTTCTACCCACTCGCCCTTTTGGTTTTGCTCAAGATATTTATAGGTCCAACGAACCTCTTTAACACTTGGTTTGCCAACTTCAATGCCTTGAACAGTTAAAAGAATTTTTTGTGTTAATCCTGTTTTGTCTCTCACCAGAAAGACGTGCTCCCCGTTTGTTTTAACGTTAATAACGGCATCCTTATAGGACACAACATCGCCGTTTTCATCTTTTACCTCTGTTAAAAGTGCATGTTCATAGCCACGATAAGAAACTCTAAGGTCTGTCAGCTTTCTAAGAATGTCCAGCGGAACCCCGTCACTGTCACGGATTTGGTCAAATGTTACATTAACACTCAGCTTATTTTCCGCTAATGCTGCAGTTGCTTGGATTTGCGGCGGCGTAGAAACAATATTTGAAATGGTAATAACCTCATGTCCTTCGTTACCGTAGTCGTCAACAAAAAACATCGTAACCGTACCATTTTTCTTAAAGCGAACCGCTTTTGTGCCAGGGATATGCACGATATCGTTGGCAGTCAGACTTCCAGTACGTTCTACACCGGTGACTGTAATGTTTTTGATATCTTTGCTAAACTGTGTCAACTCTACATTTACGCTTTGTGTAGTTATTGTGCTTGGAAGCGTGCTGTACGTCTTCGCGGTTGCAGTTGGCACTACTTTGTTAATGTTTGAAACGGTGATCGGAGAAGTCCACTTGTTTCCGGCATAGTCATAGGCCGTCACATAATAAATCCCCGAGCTATCAAGCTCAACGACATATTCATTTTCAAGCGGCTCGCCTTTGAATGGATATACCACATCGCCCTTTTTAACCTCTGCAAATGCTATTTCTCCTGAATCATCCGTTAACGTGATCGTTGCAAAAATATTTTGGTTGGTCTTGGCCGTGTTTGATAACACATAGGAAGTTTCACCGATTGTGTTGTCAAAATGGTCATAACTAACCGTATGGGAAGCTGTGTTTCCTGCACGATCCCTGAACTGGAATGTGAATGTATTAACATCCTGCGTTAATGTCCTTGAAAGCGCCCCGCTGTTGTTTGTCATAGAAAGAGTTTTTTCTTCACCGATAAACTTGAGCGTCGCCATAACTCTTCTATAGGCTTTTCCTTCCTGAATGGGAACCCAGTTACCTAGATAGTTCTCGTAGGTGTATTCCACCGTATAGTGAACATCCTCCGTAATTGACGTCTTATCAATGTTTGAAACCTCGACCGGCACGACTGCTGTCATTCCTGCTTTGTTGGTCACTTTGAAGTAGACCGTTGCATTTTGTGAAAATGTTTCCGTGTGCGAAATGATGGAATCTATTTGGCTATAGTTGATGCCGTCATACGAGCGTTCCAGCCTTAAGATCCCGCTTTCCGGGTCGGATATAGAAAGTACTGCATTAACATTCTGGTTTGTTGGCTCAGTGGTTGAATAGCTCACACTAGCAGTAGGGGCAGTTTCGTCCACCACCGATATTGCAACGTATTCATCCTCCATTCGATCAGCTTCCATACCTTCTGTTGTATATGCTTCGAAATAAGCCGATTTTGTTGTTTTGCCATCTCTTAATGCTTCAAATACAAGCTTTGAATACCCTGTTCCTCCTCCTTTATATGTTGAGTCAACAACGCTTAGCTCTGTATTAAGCTCTAATCCAGACAACACTACATTTTCAACAAAGAAATATTGTCCCGAGTAATTGGGATTCGGAACGACAACATAATAAAGCGTATCGCCCTGGTTATAGGATATAAATCCTCCATTTTGGATCGCTTGGCCATTTTTCTCCACATGACCCGTAATGTCAAAGCCGGCAACAAATTCAACATCCGGTGTGAATTCTACAACAGCATCCCGTCCGGCCTCGTCCTGAATATAAAGGCTGACTGGATTGTTATTTTGAATGACAACATCATAATCCATGACGTATTCAGCGGACGTTGATAACAGTCCTGTATAAAGAAGGTTTGACTTTGCCATATCCTCCACAACATCACCCTCATTAGGTGCGTAAGGCATAACGGTTACAGGTACGTTAAATGAAACGGTCACCGTTGACGTTGTTTTTGTTGTTGTTGGATTTGCGTTAACACTTGTGATTGATGCTTCAGCATCAACCAGGTTCAGCCTCGAGCTATAGAATACTTTTTCAGTAACATTTCCTGCCGTGTCGACAGCCTTGATCCCAATGGCATAGGTTCCGCTAAGCCCTTTCAAAGCAATGGTGTAGGTTTTCTGTTGTTTCCCTTCGCCATTAAGGACCATCTGACCACTCTGCATGCTCACTGATTGACTATTGCTGAACAACTCGTAGTCCTCTTCTGTTAAGACATGTTGCTCCGTCGGATCTTGAATAAGCGCAAAGGAAACAGTTGTCTCACTCTCGTCTGCAACATCAACTGTAATAACGCCATCTTCTCTCGCACCATTGGTCACAATCTCACTAGACGCAATTGCAGATGGAGCTTTCTTGTCAATATTAGTAACAGAGATGGGAACAAGAACCTTATTCCCTAGTGCATCTTCTAAGGTAAGATTTGTTGTGACATTCTCTCTAATCGTTACTGTGAATGCCCCGTTTGTATAGGGTGAAATTGAAATCTTGCCAGCATCCTCTGGCGCAACTGTCAGCTTGCTTATTCCCGTACCAACATCATTTGCTACTATTGTTGCGGTAACAGATTCTTTTGTTGGTTGAATCGTGCTGTAGTCCGGCAATTCAAAGGTTGGTGCTTGGCTATCATAAAGAATGGTGAGCGGTCTTGCATCTGTCAAAAATTCGGGTCTTTGATCAGCAGGATGATTTAAGAGTCCAAACTGAAGATAGATGGTGTTGACACCTTCTTGAAGCTGTACTGGTGTGTCAAGTGTGAAGCTATACGAAGCGCCCCTGTTACGAGCTGTATCAAACTGAGTCACTACAATGCCGTTATCTGTTGGTGCGCCATCAGTTGTTGCATAGTATACCGGTCTTTGATTTTTTGTTCTGGAGTCAAGACTAGCATGTGAGGCTGATTCCCATGCTTGATGAAGCTCACTGAGCACACTATAGACCTTATAGGTGCCATCCGATGTTGCGCCCATTCCGTTAATCGTCTTTGTTTGCCTATGTTCTAATGTATCAATTTGAGCCGGCGCTGACCTTATCCCAACGTAATGGGACAACGATGATTTTCTTGCATTTTCTACGCCAAGCACATCCCGTGCAACCACAACAATGCTGTATGCGCCTGTCGGAAGTCCCGTCAGTGTCAAGGTTTGATCAACCTCTAATTTATTTTCATGGTTTGGTGTCAATGTCAGCGGATAATTTGGCATATTAGGAATTCTGGTAAATGATCTTGCCTCAGTTATATAGTAATAGGCACTTTGAAGTCCACTGGTATCTGCCACTTTCACGTTAATCTGATGTGAAGGTTTAAAAAGCATATGCTCGCTTCCCATGGTAAATGTAACTGACGGGCCATAATAGTCATAGTTGTATTCTCGTGAGAATTGAGCACTGTTGCCAGACTTTTTATCTCTCACCTCATATTCGAGTATATATTTCCCGTCCAGCGATATTCTATATCCGCTCCCGTTTCCATCAAACTTATCGTTATGGCCAACAGTATCTTCACCTCTATAAAGCTTAAATATTTGTGAGAAGTTAGGGGTTCTGGTATTGCTAGGATGAGCATACCATCTATACTTCGTTTCAATATCTGGATCGCTCGTGTCGAAACTGATGCTGTAACTAACCTTTGGAATACTGGGATCCTCGGTAATGAGTGTATCCACAACATCCCCATTAAAAATCTGTACAGATCTTTTATAGTATCTTGACACTTGCTCATTTCTTGAGTCATTTCCAAGCGAGTCTACTGTGAAATAATAGAGACTTCCATCAAAGCTCTCACCTTTAGGTATGGATAGCATAGCCGTTGCGCTATCGCCTTCCGAGTCTACAAATGCCCACTTCCCTTGCGTCGAAGCTATTTCTCCTGATGCATTTTCAATTTGACCAATAGGTATGTCAGAGGGCGTCGCAGTTCCGTTTATAAAGGTATAATACGTCCTTGACCAGCCGTTATTGCTTTGCTGAAGGTCGGTCATTTCAAAGCTATAGTTATTTATTTTGCGGAGCTCTGCGTTTTGCGCATGTACCGTTTCGGTAATGGTTACTCGCGGAGCCAGGTTATCGATTTTGATATTCTCAATTTCTGTGTATCCGGCATCTCCGCCTAATGGATTGTCAGCTCTGTCCCATCCATAAAGCCGCAGCTTGAACTCGCCTTCTGTTGGAACAACTGGACTTAGTTTAATGCTGACTCCATTCAAAACCTGTGTGCTGATGGGCGCTGTAACCTTTGTTGTATCACCTGTACCATCAAAACTCGTTACTCTTGTCGTTGTTGGTTCATAAGAATCACCGGTTTTCTTGTACAGCTCATATTTTAAATAGTTTTGATTGGCGCTAGTGTGGGCGACATTTCCATCCGGATACAGCACTTCGCTTGAAACCATATAAAATTCATGCATCTTTTTGAAATTGCCCTGAATGGAATCGGCTCCCACAAGGTCATTTCCCTGTTGATTCGTGACTCTTAAGGTTGGTGTTGTTGTATCCACCTTGTGAGTTGAAAAATAAAAGCTTTGTGATGTTGTTGATTCTGGTGTTGGAAACTCCAATTGATAGGGCTGATCCACACCTTTCTTATTTAGATGGGTAGACACATTATCAAGCTGAAGCCTTATACCCTCTCCTTCAACCTCGCTAACATCCATTGGCACTTTTCCAGTAAACTGAAGAATGCCGTTTGGTTTCCCGTTCTCCCCATGCAGCTTTGTCATAGTAAGGTTGGCAAGCGGTGTTGTCGTATTGTTGCCAAGGTATAACAAAGGTGTTGCTTGGAAATTTGTTATGAGCTCCGTCTTTATTTCCTGGGTCATCGGTTTTTTATGAATAGAAGTCGGTTCAACCGTAATCGTAACATCTGTAAATTTCCGATTCATATATTTATTATCAGTACTAGGCGAATAGGTAATCGTTTGATTGATATTAGGATTGCCAAGGTTATAGATACTGCGATAAAACTTATACGTTACATCTTTATAATAGTAATCCTGGTTGCCAATCTTTGTTGTTAAATAGGTTTTAGCTCCAGCATTTCCTGAAGTGGTGTGCGCAAAGGTGCCCCCCAGACTTTCAGTATTGGTCGATTGAGCAAGCAGCGCCACCCTATAGGTTAGCGAAACCTCTGCTACTTTCGCTGCAACCATTGCATCGTGAAGCTTCTTACGATCAATATCCAATATGAAATTTTGAGTTTTTGTTGGCTCTGTAAATGTTAACCAATTCCGACCTACTGCATCATCCGAAACGGTATAGCTGAACACAGGAGCATCATCATATTGCATAATGTCATAGTGACCGTATTGATCATTGACCTTTTTGTCCCAGTTTACACCTTCAGAGCCTGATAGATTAGAACTAGGATCAAGATAGAACTCTCCACCTTTGGTATCAACGTTACCTATGTTTGTGAACTTTCTTTTTGTCACGTCTGAAATATCTCTATACATTCTGCCTCTATTTTTTGTCGGTGTGTATAGATTAAGCGTCTTCGCCTGTACTGGATTGATCTTCCCATCATAAAAGGGAAGCCAGAGAGTCACAAAATCTACCTCCCATTCATCAGATCCCTCCAGCCAAAAAACAAATTCATTCATTCTCCAGGGTGGCACATTCTTCGCCCAAAAATCATATTGCTTTTCAGTATTAGCATTAAAGTTGGTGCCACTTGCAACATACCTTGAAGTATGATCAGACTGCACACCTGTTTCGTAGGTACTCACGCCCATATGAACAACATCGTCAGTTCCGGCATGCTCGCCATTCCTCGTTTTCACATTGAACACATATTTGTAATCGGTTGCCACATTCGCATGTACAGGTGCTGCTGGTATTAGTGGTGTTAGCAGCGAAAGTACCAGTATCAAACTTAAAATCTTCTTCATGTAATGCCTCCTCGTATAATCGTACTTGTAAGCTCATTGCATTCTTTTCTAATTTTCGTTGAAAATCGTTTTGATATAGGTTGAGCTAAGACCAATGGCTTTTAGCTCCTCTTTCATTTCATGGGTGTGCTCGACTTTCAGGTTAGGGACATATAAAGCGATGCCGTTGCGATTTTTATAGCCTGCTGAATTTCTTACTTCGAATGCAAGCGCCTGGGCTGCAGCAGTGATTTCTGATGATTTCCCCATTAAATCAATCAAATCATATTGATCGAATATCCCATCGTTTTTACCTAATAGCTCTGAGTTCTTTGCAAGGTCTGTTAATGAAGCATCCAATTTTTCGTTTTCTATGACCTTAACCAATGATTCCGCCTGTGAAAGCTTCATCATTGACATTGTTGTTGGCATACTAGCTTCAATGCCGGAATGAAGGGTAAAGGAATCCAGAATTAAACGCCCCACTCTTTCCGTGCTAATCTGCGGGTTTCGCTCCATTGCACTGATCCATGTCGTATAATATAACCCTGCGGCGGGGGTTGAATCTTCAGAAGCAATGAGATATTTGCCATGGCTTCTAAGGGCATAGGCTGTTTCAACGGTACCCATAAGACATGCATCAAAAACGATTAAGTCGAAATACATATCTGATGCTTCGATTGCCTTTGAAAGCTCCGAAACCTTCATCGTTTTTCGTTCGTTTAGCTCATCTGCCCCAAATCCACCCATTGCGCCATATCCATGGTCCCATAAAATCAGAATATAACGCTCGCTCGGCGCAACGGTTTTGCCCCAATTCAGAAAATCCCTTAATGTTTTAGGGTCAGATGCGGCGGTTTGGATGCGGCTTTCGTGCTTGTTAAGTCGTCCATTGCTAACTTCAAAGCGTTCTGATGCTCCATCCGTCATGTATTTGTTGTGATAATTGAGCGTCCCTCCTGTTTGAATCAGGACTTTCGTATTTTGGTTTGGCTGACCACGAAAAATTTCTTCCAAATCATCTGTTAGCCGGCCTTGTTGCGATTCAAGATCCGAGCCAACAGCATAGATTAGTATCGTTGATGAAGCCACATCCCCATCCTGCTCCCAAAGCGACCTTGCCTCGTTTAAACGTTGCGTTGTAAACACACCTGTTTCAGTATGGATTTGGCCTAGTGTTGCAAGCTGGTTTTTGGGTCTTGTGTTTAAAACATAACTGCTTATTTTTGCAAGTGTTCCCCGATTGAACTCTGCTTCTTTTGCCAGGTCTATTCCTAGAACCTTTGAGGCGAAAGAAACCGCGGTTTTATAGGTAAAGTCGCCCTTTGTTTCTGAATATCCCAAAACCCTTAAAACCATTGAAGCATATTGGTTTAGAGAGGTTGGCTGCTTACCTCCGAAACGATGTTCGCTCATTCCGTTAACGATGCCATTTGCATAGGCAAACGACACATAGGAACTCTCCCAAGTCGTATCTTTAAATGGATTATTGTGAGTGTTATTCAGGATTTCTTCTTCCTTCCCCGACAGACGAAGCATCATCACAAGGGATTCCGCTCGGGTCGGCACCCTCGAAAGTTCATATCCACCCCCTCCATTCCCCGTTCCACTGAACAATCCCAAGCGGTTAAGGCCTTCTGCATAGCTTGCGTTTTGTGCCGAAGCCGATGGAGCTATTGCAAGAAGAATGAATAAAAAAAGGATTAAACTCAGGACATTTTTCATCAGATTTCGCCCTTTCAATATGAAAATTTCCTTTTCAGTCTCCTTTATAGCTTGCTTGTTGTCATACTTGTACCTCCATTTGACTCCATTTGACAATTAATGCGTACTGTTAATCCAAGCTTATCTCATTGCAATGACAAAATTATGATCAACTCTGATTGGAGCAATTTGATAAACTAGAAAGAGAAATAAAGATAATAAGAGGATTTGTTTGAGGGCATTTTCATAAATTTATCATTAAGGTGAGATAAGATGAATGAGACAGTAACCGTGTTGAGAACATTGCTCAGCTCGCCACAAATTCTAGTTTTACTTGCAATTGAACGAAGATTATTGGAGGAATTTACCCCGTGACCTATAACTTTGCACTTTCAGCCATTTTAATCATGTTCACCTTTGGCTTTATGATATTGCTGAACTATTCCTGGCAAAATAGAGAAACCCCCATTTCGGTTAGCTATGGCTTAGGTGTTATAGCTGCTTCCTTTTATACATTTGGTTATGCGTTTCAGCTTGTAGGTACGACAGTGGAACAAATGATCTTTTGGATACACGTTCAATATTTAGGCATTCCTTTTTCACCCTTGATATGGGTTATTATGATCCTGCAATTCACAGGCCATCAAAGATTGATAACAAAAAAGAACATTGCTATATTATCCATTGGTCCACTCTCTTCATTAACCTTCCATTTCACAAATGAATGGCATCATTTATTTTACAGGAGCATGGCTTTAGATTATTCTCAAGGCTTTCCGCTTATTGTTTTAGATAGAGGACCGCTTTTTTACTTACATATCACTTACATTTATAGCTACTATTTAGTTGGCATATACTTATTAATTCGGATGTATCTAAAGGCAGCTAGAATAAGAAAAAAAGAGGGGAACAAACAAATTGTTTTAATGATGATAGGTTCCTTTTGCATATTTATACCGCCATTCATCCATTCAATAGGTGTTTTCAACATACCAATCGATATCTCGCCCTTCGGACTAGTGATTTCCGGCTTATTTTATTTTTGGGGAACCTATCAGTTTAACATGCTTAATTTATCACCCTTGGTTATGAAGAAGGTGTTTGAATCCATACATGATGCAGTCCTTATTTTTGAAATTGATAATACGTTAAGAAGCTATAACAACTCTGCCGATATATTGCTTAAACCGTTCCCCGATAAAAAGCGGATTGGTTGCCCTGCCTCACAAATACTGCTTCCTTTTCCGGCTTTATTAAAGCTTATTGAACATCAATCGGACCCGCATAACGTTACGATACGTTCAATGCAGCTAGAAGACAGGTATTATCATGTTCAATTTTCATATATACATGGGCGTCATAATAAGCCGGTCGGCAAGATGCTGATCTTACATGACATTACGGAGTCCGTCCGGTATGAAGAGAGTTTAGTTCAGCAATCCCGGCAATTAACCGAGCTAAACATGTTTAAAGATAAAATGTTTAACGTAATTGCACATGATATTCGTGATCCGCTTGCTGTACTCGTTAATTTAATGGAGCTAGTGGAGGAGGATATGCAGGAAGCAGACTTAATCAAACGTCAAGGGAGTCAAGAGCTGCTTGAGGGAATGGGGGAGCAGATCAACAATACGTTTCAGCTCGTTGAAGGTTTACTGGAATGGTTTCATACCCAACGCGGAGGCATGCTGTTTAACCCTGTTATTAGAGATTTAGGAGACGCTGTTCAAAAAACGATGACTATGATGAACGTGAAATTGAATAGTAAACAAATTAACATAAACTCAACTATAGCTAAGGATGTCTACGTTTACGCAGATAAAGATATGCTGGATCTCATTATTCGAAATCTGTTATCAAATGCCGTGAAATTTACTGAGATTGGCGGGGTCATTCAATTGAGCTCAGAAGTTTTGCAAGACAAGGTTGTCGTTGCCATTCGTGATACAGGACAAGGGATTTCTGTTGATGAAGCAAGCTGCTTATTACAGGATGAATTCCCCATATCCAAAAGAGGAACGGCTGGCGAACAGGGGGTCGGCCTTGGACTATCCATCTGCCGGGAGTTCGTTCATTTAAATGGAGGGGACATTTGGTTCGATAGTTCACTGGGCGTGGGCACGACCTTTTATTTTTCACTCCCGATCGCTTCAAATCCCGCGATTGATAAAACTGTTGTGAAGGAGGAAATCGTGTGAAGGTTGTCGTCGTTGATGATGAAAAAAGCATGCATATAATCATGGAAAGAATGCTTAAAAAAATAAACGCTATTACGTTAGCGGGCTGTTTTCTTGATACGTGGTCAGCCTACGCATATTTATCCGACCATGATGTTGATCTGCTCTTTATTGATATCAGTATGCCAAAAGAGAGTGGAATCGAGTTTGCGAAACGTTTAAGAGAGGAAGGGCGTGAAACGAAAATTGTATTTTTGACCTCGCATAAAGAATATGCTCTTCCTGCGTTTGATGTTTATGCTTTGGATTACATGCTGAAACCTGTTAATCAAGAACGGCTTAAGCAAACAATAGAACGGGCAGCCGCAGATTATATGGAGACAAAAAAGAGCAGCGCCAAACAAGCTGAGCAAGAAAAAAAGCTGATCTACAGCTGTTTGGGCGGCATGGAGTTAAGAACACCGCAAAATGAAATTATAAAGTGGCGCTCGAGTAAAAGTGCGGAGCTTTTCGCTTATTTGATTATGCAAAGAGGTAAATATGTTTCAAAAGCAAAAATCATAGATGATGTATTCGAGCATATGCCATTAAAAAATGCGGATACTTACCTTAATACAACGATCTATCAGCTTAGAAAATTGCTGGATCGTTATGGACTTCCTCAGGTGTTGCTTTCCGGTAATCAGTATTATGTCTTAGATCAAACCCAAATTGAAGTAGACTTGTTTCAATTTGAAGATCTATGTAATACGCTGGACTTCAGTGATGCTATGCAAGTTAACCAGGCTGTTGAATGTGAAAAAAGCTATAAAGGGAAGTTATTCGGCGAGCATGCTTATGGATGGGCGCTAAATGAAATAGAGAACTTATCTTTATTGTACATTTCGTTTTCACATAAGCTTTGTGAAGCATTATTAAGCAGAGCAGAGATGGATGAAGCCATCGTTATTTTAAAAAAGCTGGTTGACAATTATGACCTTGAGGATCGGACGATTATGCTTTATTTAGAAGCTTTGGCTTTAAAAAAGGATGAGCTAGGATTAAAAAGGCAATATAAAAGGTTTGCTGAAATGATGCTTGAAGAGGTTGATGTAGATATATCCAAAAAAGTAACGGATTATTATTACCGGCTGATTGAGAAATTTAATTAATACATGTCGATGGAGTCATTTGACGATTTCAGGCTCGGAAATGCTGTCATGTACCATGAACAATTCGACAGTTGTTCCCTGTCCGAGACCGCTCATGATATGAAACTCCCACTTATGAGCATCCACAATATGCTTCACAAGCGACAAGCCCAGGCCGCCGTTACGACTGTCGGCTTCCTTCGGACGGTAATAGCGTTCCATAATGTGCTGCAAATCAGATTCCGTGATTCCGGTTCCATTGTCACTGACAGACAGCACTGTCTGCTGCTGACTCGTGTTTACAATGATAACCTTAATCCGGGTTCCTGCGGGATTATGATGAATCGCATTCATCACCAGATTTTGAAGCGCACGGAACAGCAACCATTCATCCGCATAAACCGTGACTTCTTCCTCACTGCACAGAAATTCCAGCTCGTACACGGCAGCGTTCGGATGATTGGCGACATCGGCAAGCAGTCTTCTCGCGAAATCCACCAGATCCAACCGTTTGAGTTGCAACGGATAGGAAGAGGATAAGGCATCTAGCTTAAACGACAAATTCAGATCACCGATCCATTCAGCAATAACCACGCTTTTGGCATGAATTTCATGCAAAAAGCGTTTTTTTTCTTCTTCGCTCCATTCTTTACGATCGTCAAGCAACAACGAGGAATAACCGGTGATATAGGACAACGGCGTCTTCAGGTCATGCGATACCCCGGCAATCCAGTTGGTCTTCGCCTCTTCAAGCTTCTTGCGCTCCTGCTCGGACTGTTGCAAATGCTGCGACAACATCGACAAATCGGCCAATGCTTCGCGATACAAGCGGTACCTTCGCTTTATACGCCCGTTTCTTCGATAAAATGCAGTATCATCATGCTCGTAATGACCTTCACTCGTTGTCAGCTGTCTCAGGCGGGCGATAATCATGAGCAACGGCTGAACCAACCACATCCCGAGCAGAACACCTCCTGCCAGGAATGGAAGAAGGATCACAGCCAGTTCAACAATCGGCAGCCACGTGGCGGGGATTGGCACCCTGGGCAATACAACATCCATGGCAACCATGATAAAAACACCCATGAGTACAATAAATAAGAACAAACCGCCGACAAAAAATCCGATAAACCGCAACCGGATACTCATGCGCCCGTTCTTCCTGGCGGCGGAACAAACCGATAGCCAATACCTCGCAGATTCTGAATCAGCAGCGGCGTCTGTTCGTCTCTGATTTTCTTGCGCAGCCGGGAGATCTGCATCGAAACCGCCTTGTCATCTCCCACACTCCACTGTCCCCATATCGCCTCGTAAAGCTGAGACGCGGTAAACACCCGCTGGGGGTGTCGGCAAAAATATAATAGCAGCTCATACTCTTTTGCCGTGCAATCCACAGGCTGGCCTTCCACGGTGATGGTTGCATGATTGGCATTCAACACAAATCGGCCATAATCGTAAATCCCGATGGTCGTCTCTTTGTGCTGTTCTTCCTCCCTGGCATACACCCGCCTGCGCAGCATTGCCTGAATCCGGGCTGCCACCTCAAGCGGCTCAAACGGTTTCGTGATATAGTCATCCCCGCCGATCGCCAGCCCTGACAATTTATCCAATGTGCTATCGCGAGCAGTAAGGAAAATGATCGGTGCAAGTGTAATTCGGCGCAGCTCTTTGCATAGATCAAATCCGGAAAAATCGGGCAGTCCGACATCCAATACAATCAGATCAAAGCTGGTTACGCGAGACTTCTCTAAAGCCTCAGCCGCGCTTGAAGCACAGACGATATGCGAAAAATGCTCCTTCTGCAAGGTAATCCGCAGTAATTCTAGCAGCCCCTCCTCATCATCAACTAGCAGGATTTTCTCCTCTCTCATGATCTGTCCCCCTTCCAATACTTGACTGTATTGTGTCATATGAAATCAGGAATCACAAGCGGATTGGCCAAATGTTGCCCACATGTGGATCAATTGCAGTTCCATTGTGGATTTCATTCGTTATGATACAAGCAGCCGCAAAACCTAAGGAGGAGTCTTAACATGTTAGCCATCCAACATCTAACCAAACAGTTCGGCGCCAAGCCGGCACTCCGTAACATCCACCTTACTTTTCGTCCCGGCGTGACCGGGCTGCTTGGACCCAATGGAGCGGGAAAGTCCACTCTGATGCGAATTTTGGCCACCATCGATCAGCCGACAGACGGAGGTGTCTTCTATCACGGACAGAATATTGCTAAAAAACCAAACGTATTCAGGCAAATCCTCGGCTACTTGCCGCAGGATTTTGGCGTGTATCCGAACTTGAGCGCTACGGAGTTTTTATCCTATATGGCCGCGATGAAGGGGTTGCGGCCAAAAGACGCCAAGCGACGCATTCGCGAACTATTGGAAATTCTCAATCTGACGCATACAGGGAAGAAAGCACTGGGCGGCTTCTCTGGCGGCATGAAGCAGCGTGTCGGCATAGCGCAGGCTTTGTTGAACAACCCCAAGGTGCTCATTGTGGATGAACCAACAGTCGGTCTAGATCCACAAGAGCGCATCGAGTTTCGGAATCTGCTCGTCACCCTGGCCTCCGACCGAATCATTATTCTTTCTACCCATATCGTCAGCGATATCGAATCGATTGCTCCGCAAATTGTCGTGATGAAAGCCGGCCATGTGCTAGCAGACACCACGCCTGAGCAATTGATTCAGGAAGCCGAAGGCAAGATATGGCAAGCTATCGTTTCGATTTCACAATTGCCAGAGATGCAGCAACAATTTCTCGTTAGCAACGCAATTCAAAGGGCGGACGGCATCCATCTTCGCCTCATCGCGGATCGCAAGCCAATTTTGGGCGCCAATCCCATTGAACCGACGCTTGAAGACGCGTATTTATTGAAAACCGGTGAAAAAAGGGGAGGCGTATGATAAACACCTGGACGGTCATTCAAGTCACCCTGCTGAAGCAAATGCGAAGCGCCTCTTATCTCCTCCTGGTTGCAATCAGTATCCTGCTTGGTTTCCTTTGTGTGCCCGGCATGTCAGATGGGTATCAGGTTTTTTATTTAGGGGGGGTGCGCGGTGTATACAATTCTGCTTGGTTGGGAGCCGTTGCTGCCATGTTGCCTGTCATTTTATTGTGGTTACCCGGTTTCTTCTTATTACGCAGCCAGATAACGCAGGATCGCGAATTGCAGCTCGGCCAATCGATCGCAAGCTCACCGATTCGCACCATTCATTATGTCATCAATAAATTTCTTGCAAATTTTTGTGTGCTGCTGTCCTTCTCACTCTTATTTATGATCGCCATCGTCGGTATGCAGTTGCTGCGCGGCGAGAGCATGTCGATTCAGTTGATGTCGTATTTCCTACCCTTATTGTTCCTGACCATTCCGTATCTGCTGGTTTTGGCTGCGCTGACCATTGTCTTCGACATTGTACCCGGACTGAAAGGAATGTGGGGCAATCTGATCCTGTTTTCACTCTGGCTGACACTAACCAGTCTGTCGGTCGGCATGCCGGGACGAGGGTCGGATCTGTTCGGCACCGGTATGATCATGGATCAGATGTTGGCTGGCGCACGATTCATTTATAGCGAGTTGCCGGGTTCCGCAAGCTTCGGCTATTATCCCCATACAGGCTCAATACCAACCTATATCTGGAACGGTATTCTGTGGGAGAACGGCTTTTTGCTGAATCGTCTGTGGTGGGTACTGGCAGCATTCCTGCTTGTCCTCGGCTCCGGACTCATCTTTGATAGGTTTCGCACACCAAAATTTCGCCATCCCCGACAACAGACCACACAGACCGTTTCGTCCTTGCAATCTGTGAATCTGACCCTGTCGCCTGTGCGTCAGGTTCGCTATGCGAACATATCGATGATGCTGCGAGGTGAACTTAACTTAATGTTTTCCGGCAAATCTTTAGGATGGTATGTGCTCAACCTCTCCATCATTGCGCTCAGTTTCTTTGTTGTTGTGGGTGACGGCTTGAAATGGATCTCCCTCCTGCTGTTGCTGCCCGTCGGTGTCTGGTCACTGCTCGGTTGCCGAGACCGGATCTACCACACGCTGCCGCTGATTCACTCCAGCAGCTCAAAAACCTTGAAGTGGCTGGTAAGCTGGATAGCAGGCGTGTCCATCGGTTTACTGTTCTCCAGCGGCATTCTGCTGCGCTTTGTTAATAGCGGTGCCATCGAACACGTAGTTTCCTGGATCGCAGGCATTTGTTTCGTCGTCTCGCTGGCGCTGGTGGGCGGGGCGCTCTCGCGAAGCCGACGACTGTTCGAAGGCTTGTTGATTGTCCTTCTCTATCTGGGACCGATCAACAACATCGGGCCGCTTGATTTTCTGGGTGTACAAACGCAGCAGCCCATGCTTTACCTGCTGCTATCCTCCTTGCTGCTTGGCGGCGGTCTGCTCTGTTCTTGGCTGGATGATCATCGGATGACAAAATTGACTACAAAGGAGCGTTAATCATGAAATACGGGTTAAAAAGAACAAGTGTATTCCTGATGCTAGCATTTCTGCTCGTCGTGTTATGCGGATGCACGGATTCTGGGAAAGGCATTACCACAAAATCGATTCCCAGCGATCAGCTTCAGCATCTGGTGATCGAGACAGGCGCCCATGATATCGTCATTCGGTCCTCAGATGCCGAAACCCTATCGGCCTCTGTCGAAGGATATAAGGGAGAGCTACTTACACAAGAACAAGATACCGTTCTCATCGCGATTCCGATGCCCGGGGGCGGCATCCACCTCCGATCGCCGCAGCCGCTGTATGTGGATCTTCCCCGTCAGGGGATCGTTGGCTCCCTGACGGTACGGTCCGAGTATGGACAAGTCCGGCTCGAAGCCGTATCCGCTGCTGAAATATCCGTCACGACCGAACACGGGAATATCGCACAGTCGGGAGTCAGCGGACAACTTACAGCCAAGACCAAGCTTGGTGACATTCGTTCCGCATTGGAGCTTGAACAAGCGATTGTGACCGGAACGGATGGAATAGGTGCCTTCTATGAAGGCCCGTTACTGGACAAAGCGAACTCGCAAACCATAAAATTGTCTACAGAATTCGGCCAAATAGAGCTACAATAATCCTGATCCCAAGCGCTTCAAGTTCTAAACATTGCAATCGTTGCTTTACGTTTGCTTTACGTCTAGCCGCCACGTCTTCCGTGGTGGCTTCTTTAGTAAAATGAACATGAATTTTGTGACACTCCAATACGGTGCAATACGCTAGTTCTCTTGAAAGTGGCCTCTCAAACTCATGAGCCAATGCCAACCGCAAAAAATCGGCTAAAAAGCTATATTCACAGGACTTTAAGCATGGTATAGTGGAAGCGGCACTACATGTAATTTTATCCAATTTAAATGAATTCCATTATAGGGTGATAGGAGGAATAAAAGATGAAAACATTTATAAAAACAGGGTTTATCACATTAACCATTTTGTTACTTTTTACAACCATCGCATCCGCGCATTCCGGCAGAACAGATGCAAATGGAGGCCATAACTGCTCGCAAAAGTCAAAAGATAAAGGATTATGCACAGGCTATCATTATCATAATTCCGGGAAATCGTCAGGAAGCTCCCGTTCATCCAGCGGGACAAGCTCCGAGTCAGGGGGCTCCGGCAGCAGTACAAAGGACAATACAGGAGGAACAAATTCAAGTTCCGTCGATACAAAAAACACAGCTGCGAAATATGCAAAATCCTCGGTCCAGCTATACGTCAATGACAAGCAGGTTGCTTTAAAAACAAGCCCGCTGCTTAAAGACAACACCAACTACTTTCCAGTCAAGGAAACAGCAGCGGCTCTTGGCGCGACGGCAGAATGGAATGCCCTAAACAGTGAGTTGACCATTGTCAGGGAAAAAACAAAATTTGTTCTCGATCCCAAAAAGGACAAGCTGCTGCTGCAGGATGGGACTGATTACATACCGATACGTATTATCGTTGAAGGGCTTGGAGCAACCCTCACCTTCGACAAAAACAAAAACATTATTAATGTTAAACTTTAATCAAATTCTGGGACTTTTAGCTCATTCCTGCATGATGCGCGTTAGAACTATTTTCTGTTGTACAGCAGGACTGAAATTGGTATATTGAAGCATATATTTACAAAAGCGCCCCAAGTGTTTAAATGGTGAGGCAGCTTGCATATTCGAGGAGGTTTTTTTGTTGTACAACAACGAGTTTAATTACGTGCCATCCAAAGAGGAACGCACCTACGGAATGCTCTGCCATCTACTGGCGCTTAGTACATTTATCGTTCCTTTAGGAAGCATTCTTGGGCCTCTCGTGATGTGGTTGATCAAGAAAGACCAATCGCCTTATGTGGATGCTCAAGGCAAGGAATCACTAAATTTTCAAATCAGTATCGCTATTTACGCGATTGTAGCGTCGATTCTTATTCTTATCCTGATCGGGGGCATTCTCCTGATTGGTATCGGCATATTCTGGCTGGTATTCGTCATTATCGCCAGTACAAAAGCCAATGACGGTATCGTATACCGCTACCCGCTTACCATTCGTTTTTTAAAGTAATAGACGATGCGTTGTATGAGCAACGTATAAAAACAGCCCTTGCAGACCCGCCGGATGGCGAAGCCTGCAAGGGCTGTTTTTGCACTACAAGCCAAATGGCAGCTTGATGGAGGACATGACTTCCTCCATCGTTATCGTGTCCATCGGCAGTTCATTCTGAAATTCGACAACTTTTCCGATGTCGGAATAGGTTCCCGTAAAAGATACATCCAGCTTTATATGATGACCGATGTCGGAGTTGGTTGCATCAACCGCAATGCGTCCCTGCTGATGCACGAGGTAATCGTCCTGAATGGCCCCAGTCAGTTCAAGGGCTGTAAGCTTCACTTCATTCTGAAGCACATTCAGCAGCTCCGTTTTATTATTTTGCAATTCATCCTTGGCTTGCTCCAGCTTGGTTTTTTCCACCTGCAGCGTTTCCAGCAATGCGCTGTTGGCGAGCAAAATGTCCACCAGCTCAGGCAAAACGTTATTTACCAGCGTTTCCACCGTTTGCGGGTACTGCTCCTCCGTAATGGCGAATTTAATAACTTTGTCCGGCTTAATATCTGCCGGAAGATTTGCATCCTCCAGCTTCAATTGACGGAAATAGGCTTTGTCGTCAAAATGCTTCAACACCGCAGCAGAAATCTGCTGCCCCAGCTTTTGTTGAGCTTCAATATTGATTTCGCCTTGTCCCTGCTTTTCCGCCAGTTCCTTTAAATCCATTGCAATATATTTGCTGGTAACCTCCTGCGGAATTTGAAGGATCGGAATCGATGGTAGCTTCATATAAAGGATGTCCTTCGTCATAATAAGCGGGAAGGTTAGCTTCATCTCCATCATGCCCGGCAGCACCAGTTCCAGATTCATATCGGTACGGCTTTTTTCCTTATCGTGTTGAGCATTAATATGAATAATGGCGTCTTTGAGTATTCCGGCCATGCTGATTGGCGTTAAGCCAGCAGCACCGTTTTGCGGCAGCTCGAGCTCTTCCATCTGCATCGTCATTGACAGTCTGTAGGAGCTGGCATCCATCGTGTTAAGCATTGCTTCCTGTAAGGACGCCTTGGGCGTTTTCCCAGTACTGCAGCCCGCCAGTGCAACCAT
This sequence comes from Paenibacillus oryzae, assembly GCF_001675045.1. Lineage (GTDB taxonomy): Bacteria > Bacillota > Bacilli > Paenibacillales > Paenibacillaceae > Pristimantibacillus > Pristimantibacillus oryzae. The sequence continues at coordinate 21,699 of NZ_LYPA01000044.1, read as the reverse complement.
CAGTGCCAACAACGCCGTCAATATAATAGATCGGGTTGTTTTCATTGCTAACCTCCGCTTTCTTTTTTCGGCACAAGTCGAACGGTTTAGCACCATCATATGACGGTGCTAATGCCTAATTGCGGCCACCTTCATTTTATACTAAATGAAGGTGGAATAGAAGCATAGCCTATGTACCTCCCCCGAGATAATAAATAGAAAAACCGTACCCCGGCTGATCAACTTGACCATCCGGGCACGGTCCTCCATGGCTTCTTCAGCCCTCTGGATTGTTATGGTCGACATGATTTTTCTGCTTGGTCTTTTTGGAGCCGGATAGGGGCTTTGGGTTGGCTCCATTCCTTTCACGATGACCTCCGTCGCTTCCCCCTGGCTCATTTCCGGGAACCGGAACAGATTTGGGCTTGCTCATGCTGCGTGCAACCTCCTTCTACTATGTTATCAGCTGCGGGGATGACTGAGATCGGTTGGTTGATCGAAGTTAATGGAATCCTTATGGCGCCGATCATTTTTATCCTGCTGTAATTGCTGGGCATGATGGCTGTTAACGGGAGTGATGCGGAAAGCTTCCGTTACGTTTGACAAATTTTTATCCAAGCCGTTTTTAGCTTTACTCATCGCGATTGCCTCCTCAGGAATGGGTTAAGCTATGCAGCGCCTGGGCGCACTCATGCAGATGGCGCTGGTAATCATGGACAAGCTGCTGTATAATATCGCCGCGCTCGTCAACTGACACATTATCCTTTTCCACATCCACCAGCTCGACACGAACTTCGCGGCTATCCACATATGCCACCTTGTAATCAAGCTCGTACATCTGATGGCCTGGAACCTGTATCGTAATCCGTAATGCTTTAGGATCGCCTTCATCCTTGTTCACTTCGCAGCGTTCGGACTTATTGAGCACGTGGGGAAGCCGCTCCCTCCAGGCCGCTGCAAGCCGATCCTGATCTATTGCAAGCTCATCTGCTTTTGCCATTGTCCTTGACACCTCCACATGTTTAAGATGTCATTACGGCACTTTTTTTATTCGGATTAGTGAGTATGCAAAAAAGCCGCTTGAACGATTATTCGTCCAAACGGCTGTTAAGGTCGATATGCTGGCGGAGAGGAAGGGATTCGAACCCTTGTGGGCTTGCACCCTAACGGTTTTCAAGACCGCCCCTCGTTATAAATTCCCGCCGCCCCTTGTAATGACTGGCTTTGTGGCACTTTCTGGTTGAACCGCTACAGCGGTCTCAGTTGATACATTCATTTCGGTACATGACCGTTGGATAGCTCCATCTTATTATTTTCAGAAGGCGTAGTCAACCTATATAGAAACCACTTTATTAATGATAAAAAAGTCCGTGAATTTGTAGTACACATACTAAGCTAAGAACGGTAACTTATCAGAAGACAACTGTCAATTCACTTCATCTCTTTCGTTATTAGAATTACTTTGATTTATTATCAGCACTAAAGCTATAACAAAGGCCTTCAAATGGATGAACTCATCCGGTTCAAACTGCTCGTTATGCTCCAAATACAGTTCTTCGGAATCGAGGTTCAAATAAGACAAATAAGCTTCGTCGTACCGATTATTCATGTGATTTTCTGATTCTTTAATTTTTTTAAAGGTGTCGCTATCAAAACCGTCTAAATAGCGAACTGACTTTGTATTGGTTGTATAGAATGGCCACCCACCTGAAAAATATAACGACGCTATCTTTTTAGACAAACCTACTGTTACAACTGCAAGATAATCTGTTCTTGTCAATAAATGAGCTTGATTAAGAATCTCGTTAATCCTTTCATTGTCTATGTGCTGAAACTTAGTAACATCAAGTACGCAAGGCTTCATTTGTTCCTTGTTCATAAAATATTCATGAAAACTGTGGTATATTTCCGTTTGCTTATAGGCTTCAATGGCCTTCTGACCAACATATTTATAAACAAAATCATCCGAATAGGACTCCGTTAACAAATCCCCCGTCCTTGAGTAAATTTCAGAATCCATCAACAATACTGGGAGCGGGTCTATTGCAAGCCTGAATACGGCGATTGCGCCGATACAACTAATGAGACAATCCTCAAAGTCCTTTGTGAGAGCACTTGTATCAACTTTAGCTGAGTGCCTTCTTGCTACATAAAATGTATCAAACCCTTGCTTATGTACATATTTATTCATGCTTTCTTTTACTTTTTGGAGTTCATCAAAATAATTCTTCATCTTTTCCCGGATATCAGAGAATGCATTGCCGTTCTTGTCTAAAAACTTTATCATTTGGCCATACATCGGAAACTTGCTTTTAGTCCTCCATTTTTGAAGCTCTTCTGTTTTCATATCCGGTTCAAGCTCTGTCAGGTATACCATAGTCGTGGATACTTCTATTGACTGTCTGAGTGAATAGTAAGCGCAATCTAGATAACCCTGCTCGAATACAACAATTGCATTAATAATTAGCTGAACAGCTTCTTGAATGAATGTATTGGCTAATTGTGCATCCATCCTGCCTGTCCAACTGTCCTCCAAATTTACAAGGTCTGTATAATAGGCTTTTTTGTCAGGCAATTCTAGCGGAATTAGATTCTTGATTTCTTTATATTTAGTGAAGTCAAAGCTCATTTTTAGTCCTCCCGCTCCCTTATTGGGCTATTCATACTCGACTCTACGTTTATTATCTATGAAAGTAATTCCCAAGAAAAGGGCGTAAGTATTACTAAGCTAAGGGTTCAGCCCACACAAAAACACCGCTAATCAAATCGGCGGCTCTATATTTTTTTCAACCGCCTCGCCGATTAAAGCTGTAGTTCCCTGATGATTTGTTCATATCTTATAACGTTTTGCTTTAAACTGTTCACTTTCCCTTTTTTGCATTATAGCCGATAGCGCTAATGCCTCTTGTGGAGCTTTCTCAGCTTCTTGTTTCGTGGAGCGTAGCATTTTCCAAGACCGCCTCTGATTAAAAAAAACCGCTATCCCTTATTATGACTGGCCTTATGACACTTTTCTATTGAATAACTACATCGGTCTGATTCTTCTGCTTCATGACCGTTACAGAGGCAAACTCGCCCTACAAAAAAACAGCATAGCTTACAGCATATCGTCCTTCCCCGCTTCATGATTCAGTTTGAAGCCTTCATCTTGAAATTCTCTTCCCTGTTTTCTATTGCTTCCTTACTCTCCTGCTTATGCTTCACATAATGTACGTTAGACTAAGTCGGGACCGTAGGGGTAATTCAAAGCAAAAGTATCAAACCCATTCCAATTTGCCTGTCGCTGGTTCACTTACATAACAAGTCGCCCTCAAGGTATGGGGGCCTAAAAACTGAAGCATTCCTCTGCCCGTGCCTAATTAAAGTCGGGTCCCTAAAAAATATCGCCTCAGCTTTCAATAATTTTCTAATGAATTGGCAGTGGCAAGAATATGTTTATTCAAATAAAAAGGGGAATGTTCCAGTCTTTACGACTTACGGAACATCCCCAATCACATCAAATCCCAGATAGTTTTCCTAAAAATACACGTACATCATTCTCTGCTTGCTTAATAGCCATGTCGGACGATAATCCATATTTTTCATATAGCTTTTTCCCATTCTGTAATGCAAATTCTAGGCTAGAATACGTTACATACTTATTGATAAAGTATAAATCAATTTTGTACCCAATAATATCTATAGGGTCGAACGTGATATTATAAACTTGTCCAATAGCGGTTAAGTACGTTTCAATGAAATCGTATTTGGAATTGCCTACCTCATCAAGGTTTAAACTATTAACCGAGTAAATTCTTCGTTCGTCTGTTTTTTGAAAGCTTTGTAGCATGTCCATTTCAACTTGATTAGCAATATCTATACCATAACCACCTGCAATTGAATAAAAGTTGATTCCCGCAGTTTTTGCATCATTAACTTTCGTTGGGTCAGCTTGGGCCTCTCTTAGATATTGCGCATAAACAGGGATAATCACATCTAGAACAGTTACTCTTGACATGTACGCAGAACTGTTAACGACTTGGAGTAAGTAATCCTCCAGCGACATCTCACCTGACACGTCAAATTTAACCTGTAAAGAAGCCATTTTTTTATCACTTAGGATTCCTTGATACAATTCCGTACCTACTTGTACGGCTTTATCCTTAGCAATGGAGCTATCACCCGATTGGTACAACAACTTCGCGTACTCTTTAACAGTTGATAGTTGGTTTGTGTTTAAATTATAATCAACATTGTTATATAGCAAGTACTTCTCAATAGTAGCCACATTCTGATTGCTATCATACTTATAGCTAGGATATTTTGCTTTCGGCAGAAGCGTTGATATATTTTGATAGCTAAAGTTGTCTTTCACATAATCATTAGCATGTGTACGAAAATGGGGTCTTACATAGGTGCCGTCTGCTGTATAATATCCTTTTACAAAAACAAGTTTACTGGCATCTGCTGTTCCTACATATTTCTTTCCTTTGTATAGATTTACAATATTTGTTGCACCGTATGTAGTATCACTTGATGAACTTGATGAACTGGAAGGATTGGAAGGACTGGAAGGGCTAGTGGGTGTTGTTGAGGTACTACCACTGCTTCCCCCACTACTACTGCCGCCGCAACCTCTCCAGTATCCACTTACATACTTACCATTGCGAGTATGCCCCTTTACCCAGTGGCAACTAGCAGATGCTTCGGAAGGTAATACAGTTAGTACTGGAAGCAATAGTAGTATAAAGCCCAATAAATATATGATTACCTTTTTAGCTTGTCTCACTAAGCATAACCCCTTCTCAATAAAATCATCGTATCCATATATTAACACGAATGTATGGCTCTCGCCATTGATATTTAATGAGTCAATATGTCGTTATTACTAGATTTCATTGATTGTTTAGCTCAAATGGGTAAATAGTCTTGCTGTTTTCTCCGCATCGTTTCTAATTATAGCTTCTTCTTTCAAGTGCTCAAACATCCCTTTATGTTTTGCTACTGGTTTAGGCTTATTATCAACAGGTATATTAGCGGGCGCTACAGGCTTCCTTAGCGATTGCGCTACCAGTTGGTCAATTTCCTTACTGCTCATGATTTTTGCTGATGGTATCGCACCTATTGCTTTATAATACTTCATGTTCTTGTCTCCTTCTCGTTATGATTTGTATAACGTTATATTTGCATAAGCAAGTAGATATACGGATTCATTAGCTGTAACTTGCCAATGTCATTCCCATATTCCTATCTTGTATACTCACTTCTTTCGGTTGAGCTCATTAACCGATTAGAAGTGAGTTCAAGCTTACGTTCTGTTTGCATTGGCAAGTAAGTAAGGTTGAACGAATCTTTACTGACGCGCTATCGCTTGTCGCCCCGCCGAACGGGGCAATCTTTAAACCTTTATTATTTTTGCATTGGCAAGTAACAGTTATCCTTCAACCGATACTTATCAATCCTGCCCGCTTCAAAATTTGTGTTCGTAAACTGTTCCCTTTTCGTTTAAGCAATCTATAACATATAATCTAATATTCGACGCTAACGATAGCCCGAACGATTATGATTCATTATCTCCACTTCCTGTGCATTATCAGCGAAAGGATATCCCGAACGGGAAAGATAAAAGATTTTCCCTTGCCACTGCACAAAACTTTACCATTTGCCCCATTTATATTGCTTCCGTAGGAGCGGGGCGGCAAGCGGTAACATCAGCAAAGGTAATAACCAGCGCGGCAGAAAAAGAAGTATTCTTCTTACTGCTTTTCCTTGCCTATGCAAGTTCTTATCCCTTAGCAGGGAGCTAATCATCTATTCTCGACTTGTGTCGGCCCTGGTTCTTGTCGAGAAAGATGCTTGTCTAATGACTTGTTGCTTACGCTATTTATTGGATTCATAATCACATAATTAAGATAAGAGAGAAACCTATTTCCAATATCGCTGGAATCCCTTGCGGCTCTAAGGCTCAAGGCGGGTTTTCAAATGCAAGAAAACCCCTTGATTGTACCTTATTCCTGCAAAAAAAACCCTCGATTGTATTAGGATTAGCGGCTCTGCTTCGTCAAAGTAAAGTCTGATTTTACTAATTCCGGCGCAATACCTCGATAGAATAATGACGGATTAACCTTGTACACGCTGTTTCTGCCCGCCTTGAACGAACCGAAGACATGCACTCCCGACAACTTGATTCTAAGATGCTCCTTAACATTGCTTTCATCCATACCAGTGATTTCTACAATATCCCTTAAAGATAGTGCTTCTGCATAGGCGAAATCTTGTTCGTATGGATGCCTAACAAGGTGATTGCTTTCATAGTGCATATACGGCAGTATACGATACAAAAAGCCAATATCAGCGGGCTTTATATCCTTCTGGCTGTAAAGTTCATGTATTGCTTCAATGAAAACCTTTACTAACTTGTTCGTTCGGCTACTCCCTCTTAGACAATAGTTCTCATTGATATAAAACGCATTATATTCTTGCTTAAATAGAGTAATCTTTTTGCTATGTATTAATCCTAGTTCCATGAATTTATCAAGCAATTTTGAATATGTCCTTTTATCTCTTATCCCTAGCACCTCTGCTAGTTCCTTCTTTGTCATAGGTAGTCTTGCGAATGTCTTTATTTTCAGCATATTTTTATAGTCAATATATGATTGAAGCATCAAAAAGTATCCTAATTCCTTTGTGTTTAGTATTTCCTTTGCTAGCAAATCCCTAGCCCCCTCCATATGCACCATTGTAAAATGAATGTCCCACCCGTTCCTATAAGTCTCTATCTCCTTTCTTCTCCTAGCCGCTTCCTGCATTTCGGGGGTTATTACTATGCAATCGGTTCGTTCTTCTCCATTCCCATCTATGACTCTGTTCGCTCTTCTTCTTTTTAACCTTTTGTCTGCTTCATCTAATAGCACACGCGCTGTACTCATTTACTTGCTCTCCCCTTCATTTCCATTCATTATTTCTATCTCGTTATGTATTTCTTCACTTTGCCCCGTCCTTAAAAAAATCGGCGGCGGGAAGACTGATAAAATATATATCTTCCTTGCCAATGTAGCCAACGGCGTATATATAGCGCCCCTGTTCATCAGAGCCGCTATATATTGATTCTCACTATGGTTACTTCACTCGACGGTTTTGATAGATATAAGCTTCGTATTGTTTTGCCAGGTCCGGATTACGCTCTAGCTCTTCATCAACTAAGCAAGTCAAGAACTCTGCCATTGTCAATCCTTCATGCATAGAATGAATTTTAATAAAGCGGAATACATAATCTTCTACTCTCAGCGATAATGGCGTTTTTGGGAAATCATTCATCTTCTATTCCCCCTTTCTAATTCGATTTCTTCTTGTAACCTTTTTACTTTGCTCTTGATTACGCTTAGTAAATGGGCATCAATTCGCTCGGCAAAGCAGGAACAGACCAAGTTCATATCCTTTACTCGGATAGCCAGCTTTCGACTGCCATTTGCTACATATACCGCCACAAGTGAAGCCTTTGCGACCATCTCAAGCGATTCCTTAAAGTTCTTATAGGGCATCCCTAGAGCCATGGATAGCGATTCAATGTCGAGATAATAATCTACTGCGTTATTGAATATTCCGCGCTTTTTGGCTTTGTACGCCATTAAACCGCCGAATGAGATGACTTTTCTTGCCTCAACCATTTCCATATTTTCAATCCCTTTCGCATTGGTTTGATGAGGGGATAGAAGTAGATATCCCCTCTGGAGGAATACGGGGCAGAAGGTGATGACAACCTATTCCCGTATACACTACATAATCTTCTGCGACTGGCAGATTTCATGCGTTCGACAATTCCAGACTTCTATCAAGCCAGACATATATATATTTAAGAATTGCTTTCGAAAAGTCTGCACATTTCACATAAAAATTCTGGCGGCGCAAAATAGAGCTAAAAACAGCAAATAAAAAGCCCTCCACTGTTAATGGAGAGCCGTAATGTACCTATATAACTGCTTATGCTCAATAATCGCTAATGTCTGTCTTGAATATTTGGATATCCCATTCTTTCCCGAACTTTTCAAGTACATAAGAGAAGCGCTTTTTCCCTTTTGCGATTTCAAATGTTCCTGTTGCCTCTGCATATTGACCTGATGGCGTTGATACGGTTTCCCTCATCCTTGAAACGTCTGTTTTGGAGAAGATTATGTTTGACGCATCGTCGTACTTCCTCATGATATTACTCGTTACGGTTTCCTTTACCGATTCTATTTCATTGGCAGTTCCGCACCCAGCCAATACTAAAAGGAGCGTGGAAATAATTAATCCCAAAACGATATTACGTTTCCTCATTCTTGCTACCTCCATAATTGAATATTATAGCGTTCAGCCAATGAAGTGCTAACCTCCCTGCTATCTCCCCCCGATACTCCCCAGGGTCATTAAAATATTCAAAGTGTTCGTAAATCTCGATTGTATCTATAGCAATCTAAGCTCACTAGCTATTAGCTCTGTAGCTCAATTTTCGTCAAATTTACTAGTCAACTTATTGGCTAACTTATATTCCTGCTCTGCTTTTAATAATGACTGTTCATATACATCATTATCCCCTTTTAATAAAGCAACGCTTGAATCATACATTCGTAAAGTAAATGCAATATAATGCTCATGTTCGCTTTTGAATTTCTTAGGAGGAGTAAGTGACTCAACTTTATCAACTTGTTTTTGCATGAGGGTACAAATCCCTTTCATAACTGACTCAAATTCATTCTTATCATCTAAATTACGTAATGCTCTTTCTGTCAAATCAATTGCTTTTAATACCCCCTCATTAACGCTTTTTATTTCAGTAATGTATTCCTCTTGGTTTCCTCCACTGCATCCTGCTAACATCATTATGACTGTAATTAATACCACAACTGACTTACGCATTCGTTTTCATCCTCCATATGTAGTTGATAAAGTCCCCTTTATGTTCCATACATACATTTCCTATTTTGGGCCTCGGGGAAATAATAACACGATTATAGTCTATAGGCTATACTTTGTTTAAAACTTCCTCGATTGACGATTGGATTGCCTGTCTTCTTCAACTACCGTTTTAGTTGTAGGAGGCTTGATGAATTATGAGTGATGCAATTTCAAAGGTATTAGGAGAACGATTACGAACCTATAGAAGACGCAAAAATATGACGCAAGAGGAATTAGCTCACAGAGCTTCATTTTCGACTTCGTTCATCTCCGATGTTGAACGTGCTGAAAAATCGCCAACTATAGAAAGCCTCGTTCGCATTACTGATGCGCTTGGCATAACCTTAGAGGAATTATTCGCAAATACTCAAGCGGGAAAGAAAACGAAAGAAGCAGAAACGATTTCATCAATTATTGGAAAAATACATAACCTGCCCCCGCAGGAGCTACAATCAGTGAACCAAATGGTTGACCTACTGCTTGGTTTTAGAAGAAAGTAAAGGAGCCTAATGAACAGGCTCCTATTTTTTTAGCGGCGGGAAGAAACCGAAATCAATCTGATTCCTGCTTCATTTGCGCCATTTTAAAAGCGTATAATCCTTTCTCTATTCGAACCCCCACCAACTCAATTACTACCCGCTCCTGTACGCCCTGTAGCGCCCCTAACAACGATTCAACGACTTTAATATCGTTAATAATCCTCATTGGCAATAACGCCCTGTATGACCATATCAACGGCATCTGTACACGTCTTATTCTGCCTATGCAGATTATCCAATTGTTCCACTAGAAGCTCATATCGGGCGGCTAGAACGTTAAAATCATGTTCAGCGTTCATACGCTTTCCCGCTCCGCAAACCGTTCTAACAAGGCATTTCTAGCCGCTCGTAGACCTTCAATTTCCTTAATAATAGCCCTGCGCCTTTCAAGAGAGGTAGTAGCTCTCCCATGCTCTAACGCCAGCTTACAATGCAATCTCGCGGTACTTACAAGCTCTCCAGCGGCAATATCATCCTTCATAGCCAACCATATGCTTCGTGACATTGCCATTATTCGTTCCCCCTGCTCATGAACTTTTCATACTGCTCACGAACATCGGAGGCATCCTGATTAACGTAACGATTGACCATTTCCATGGAGGAATGCCCAAGCAATCGACGTAATGAAAACGGGTCGCCCGTTGCTTTTATATAACGTGTTGCAAACGTATGTCGGAATGTATGAGGGCTAATTCGAACACCAGCAATTTTTGCCCGCTTGCCTATGAAACTGATACATCTCGTTGCCCAATTTTTGTCCAACGGCTGACCGTATTCGTTGAGGAACAGGTTTGGAGCCTGTCCGTTTTGCTCATGCCAAGCCAGATAAATGACCAATAATTCTTGTGTCCTTGAGCCGAAATAAACCAATCGCGCTTTTCTGGTTTTAGCCGACTCTGCCCGAACAGATGCCGAACGGTTCTGCAAATCAACTTCTTCTGCAAAAATCCGCATACATTCCCCAATACGCAAACCTGTATCAAGCAGGAATGACATTAACAGCGCATCGCGCAATCCTGTGAAAGTCGTAAGCTCACAACAATTAAACAGCTTCCGTTCCTGTATTTTTGAAATCACTTGAAAATCCTCTTCGGGGACTCTCAGCAATTCTACATTGTCGAACGGGGATTCCTTTATAATTCCCTCAGTTATCGCCCAGTTAAACATGGCTTTAACCGTTCTCAATCTGATGTTTATTGTGGAGGGCTTTAACTTCTGCACCGTCAACATATGTGAAATCCACGAACGAATTACATCGCGATTAGGTACAAAGTTATCTAGACCGCTGTACTCTGATGCCAAGAAACAGCGAAACCAATTCATGTGTTTCCTGTAGTCTTCCAAGGTGCGTTCTGCCGCTCCCGCCGCTTGCCGTGCGGTGTAATAACGGTTAAACAGCTTGTTTAGAGTCAACGTCTCATTCGGGGCTTCTTCAACTTTTTGTTGCGTAGAGCGCGGCGTTTCCAAGACCGTAGGAGTTAGACGGTCTAAAAACCGCTGTGGTATATCCAATGTATTTTTCCTTTGCCCGCGTTTATGCGGTGTTTTGCCTGTACTTACGCTCATATTTCCGTACCTCCCGTTAGATTATCCTCTAACGGTCACTAACACAAAAAAACGCACCAGACCGCTGTTCAACAGTCAAGTGCGTTTCAGTCAATATCGCCGCAATCCCTTGCGCGATGAGCATTTTAAGTAAACTGGCGGAGAGGAAGGGATTCGAACCCTTGTGGGCTTGCACCCTAACGGTTTTCAAGACCGCCCCGTTATGACCGCTTCGGTACCTCTCCGCAATAATAAGTGTAACAAAAGGTATTGTACCACAGGTCAAAATTGAAGTGCAACTTCTTTTTGCTCCCAGCTCGACCTGTGGCTAATTTTAAGATGCGATTTGTGATTAATCTGCAACACAGCTTGGCTTATCGCGGCGCGATAACTTCAAGACCGCCCATGTAAGGACGAAGCGCCTCAGGAACAATCACTGTTCCATCCTCTTGCTGATAATTTTCCAGAATGGCGGCAACCGTACGGCCTACCGCAAGTCCGGAGCCATTCAGCGTATGCGCGAATTCCGGTTTGCTCTTCGGTTCCCGGCGGAAACGAAGTGCAGCGCGGCGAGCCTGAAAGTCCTCGCAGTTCGAACAAGAGGAAATCTCACGGTATGTACCCGCGCTTGGCAGCCAAACCTCAAGATCGTAGGTTTTGGCAGCGGAGAAGCCCATATCCCCCGTACAAAGAGCCAAAACACGATATGGCAAGCCCAGAAGCTGCAGCACGCGTTCAGCATCGGCTGTCATTTTCTCCAGCTCTTCATAGGATTCCTCCGGCTTGGTCACTTTAACCAGCTCAACCTTATTGAATTGATGCTGACGAATCAGGCCGCGTGTATCCCGGCCCGCAGCTCCCGCTTCGGAGCGGAAACAAGCGCTGTACGCCACAAAACGTTTAGGCAATTCCCCTGCATCCAGAATTTCATCGCGATAGAGATTAGTTACCGGCACTTCTGCGGTCGGCGTCAGGAAATAGTCCGAACCCTCCAGCTTGAACAAATCCTCCGAAAATTTCGGAAGCTGGCCCGTTCCCACCAGACTGTCGCGATTGATAATATAAGGCGGAAGCACCTCGTCATAGCCATGACGATCGCTATGCAAATCCATCATAAAGTTAATCAAAGCACGCTCCAGACGAGCGCCCAAGCCGCGATAAAATACAAAACGCGAGCCTGTCACCTTGGCAGCCCGTTCAAAGTCCAGCAGGCCCAGCTCCGCCGCCACATCATAATGCGCTTTTGGCTCGAAGGCAAAGGCTGTTGGTTCCCCGACGCGGCGCACTTCCACGTTATCGTCTTCGGATGCGCCTACCGGCACGCTTTCATGGGGCAGGTTAGGAATAGCAAGCAAAAGACCATTCACTTGCTCCTCCAAAACTCTAAGCTCATCGTCGATTTCCTTGATCCGGTCGCCAACCTCTCTCATTTCCAAAATGAGAGCTTCCGCATCGCCGCCCGATTTTTTCAGCTTCGCCACTTCTTGCGAAACCGTATTACGCCGGTTTTTGAGCTGCTCCGTTTCCATAATCAAGCTGCGGCGTTTTTCATCCAGTCTTGGGAAATCGGCAACCAGCTCCATGGACACGCCACGGTCGCCAAGCCCCTTCTCCAGCTTCTCCCATTCTGCGCGCAGCAATTTAACATCCAACATATTTGTAAGCCCCTCTCCATATCGCCTCCGGCATTCCTCTGCCTGAACGGCCCATCCTGTCGTTTCCTTTAAGCCTTCGACGCTGCCGCTTCCTTCGCCATCTCCAGAAAATAAGCATGAAGACGGTAGTCATCCGTTAATTCCGGATGATAGGAGGCAGCCAGGAAACGCCCTTGGCGCGCTGTCACGATTTCGCCCTTGTAAGTCGACAAAACCTCAACGCCTGCTCCAACCGATTTAATCAGGGGAGCGCGGATGAAGACCGCACGAATGGGATTGTCTATGCCTTTAACGTCAAGATCCGTTTCAAAGCTTTCCCGCTGACGGCCAAAAGCATTGCGCGCAACCGTCATATTCATCAAGCCAAGATGAGCTTCCTCCTGGCCTTCAATTTCACTTGCCAAAATAATAAGGCCCGCGCAGGTTCCAAAAACCGGCTTGCCTTGCGCAGCAAAATCGCGCACCGCATCCATAAAGCCGTATTTCCGCATCAGCTTGCCGATGGTTGTGCTTTCTCCCCCCGGTATAACAAGACCATGAAGGTCTTGCAGCTCCTCCGTGCGCTTGACGGCGACGGCTTCAGCGCCCGCCGATTCCAGGCTGCGGATATGCTCCGAAACTGCCCCTTGCAGCGCCAATACTCCTATTTTCAACATAATGTCGCCATCCTTTTTTAAAAGGCCGGCCTCTCCAAGGGCATGTTTGCATACACGCCCTAATGGACAGACCGGCTTGGAATTGATCCGTATAAATTGCTGTGGACTAAATGCCGCGGTCCTGCATACGCTCAGCGGCGTTCAGCTTGGAGATTTCGATGCCTTTCATCGGTGTGCCCAGGTTTTTCGACACTTCAGCGATCAGCTTGTAATCCTGGTAATGAGTGGTTGCTTCTACAATCGCACGAGCGAATTTCTCAGGGCTGTCCGATTTGAAAATACCGGAGCCAACGAATACGCCGTCAGCGCCCAAATGCATCATCAGTGCTGCATCGGATGGCGTTGCTACGCCGCCAGCAGCAAAGTTGACGACAGGCAGCTTGCCTGTCTCGTGTACGCCCAGCAGCAGGTCGTAAGGAACACCCAGCAGCTTGGCTTCATTGTAAAGCTCGTCCTTCGACAAGCCTTGAATTTTGCGAATTTGACCATTAATCAAGCGAAGGTGGCGAACAGCCTCTACGATGTTGCCCGTTCCCGGCTCGCCTTTTGTACGAAGCATTGCCGCGCCTTCCTGAATACGGCGAAGCGCCTCTCCCAGATCCTTGGCCCCGCAAACGAAAGGAATGGTGAATTCATTTTTGCTAATATGGAAAATTTCATCCGCAGGGGTCAAAACTTCGCTTTCGTCGATGTAGTCAACGCCCATGGATTCCAGCACTTTAGCCTCTACGTAATGGCCGATACGAGCCTTTGCCATAACCGGGATGGAAACAACCTTCATAACCTCTTCCACGATTGTAGGGTCAGCCATGCGGGCAACGCCGCCCGCCGCACGAATGTCGGATGGAACCCGCTCTAGCGCCATAACCGCCGTTGCGCCTGCCGCTTCTGCAACCTTAGCTTGCTCCGCATTCATGACGTCCATAATGACGCCGCCTTTTTGCATTTCTGCCATACCGCGTTTAACGCGCGATGTACCTGTCTCCATTAGCTTCGTGCCTCCTATTTTATCCATCAAAATATATAATTACCGCAGTTGCTCTAACCATTGATTTTACAGGAACAGCGGATAATCGACAAGCCTTATGTCCATGTTATGGACTCGGATTTAGAACAAATTTACGATGCTGTCGAACAAGCCTGCAAAAAAGTCGCCGATTGCCCTGAAAAAGAGCTTGAACCAGCCCGCTTTTTCCGCTTTCTCCGCCGTAACCAGATTAACGGTATAAGATAAATCTTTACCTGTTGCCTCATCGCTATACGTATAAGTAACTGTACCCACTTTGGTGCCTGCAGCTAGCGGAGCGATAAGCTCCTCTTCCGGCATCACCTGACTTGCGGTCATTTCGATTTTGGGCTCGGCGTCTTTTTTGACGATAAACGTAATGTCTTTGTCTGTTACAATAGGCACCGTCTTATTGACGCCTTTTTTTATTTTTACCGTTTCAAGGCCTTCTACAACCGTCTTAGGCGGAAGCGCCGTTTTTTTCTCAAAAGCGCCGTAAGCATAGTCATAAAGCTTCGCCGTTTCATAGAAACGGGTATTTTTTGTTGCCGTATCCATGACCACGCTAATAAAGCGCAAATCATTCCGCATGACCGTGCCCGCAAAGTTGTAACCCGCCTTTTCGGTAAAACCAGTCTTCATGCCATCCACGCCTTGATAGGTTAGCGGCTTAAAGGCTGCATCGGTATGGGTTTGAAGCATGGAGTTGATGTTGACGATAGGGGACTTGTCCCGTGTTCTAAATTGATATTTGGAAATGCTAGAAAACTCCAGAAATTCGGGATGCTCCTTCAAAATAACACGGGCAAGCTTGGCAATGTCACCTGCGGACATGACAGATAGCTCCTCAGTTTCGGTAACTTCAAATCCAGTCGTACTGTGAAACACTGCCGTTGTTAAACCAAGCTCCTTGGCTGTTTCGTTCATCTTGGCTACAAAACCGTCGATACTCCCGGCAACCGTAATCGCAAGCTGCTTGGTGGCATCATTTGCCGAGCCTACCGCCATAGCGGTATACAGCTCCTTCACTGTATGGATGTCGCCAGCCGCAAGATATATCTGTGACTCGATCGGAAGCGTATTAGCAGCATCCGCGCTTACTGTAATCTTCTCATCCCAGCTAAGCCGGCCTGTCGAAATTTCCTTCAGAACGATATACTCCGTCATCAGCTTTGTCATGCTTGCAAGAGGAAGAGCCTCATCCGGATTAACCTGGAACAGAACCTGCCCCGAGTCCGCTTCGATCAATATCGCTGCTTTCACCTGCAAGCCCAGAGCATTTTCCGTGCTAGGCCGATTATTATATCCGACTGCGAGTGCGGTTGATGCACCCTGCGACAAGACGGCCGTCCAAATCATTAGACAAGCGGCCATTAGCGACCAGAATCGAAACGGTCTTCCCTTTGCTTTCACAATCATTTCCCCATTTCCGCATTAAATTATACGTTCATAATTGTAACATAGGTAAGCACCCCTGTTAAACCTCTTTAAAAAATGGAAAAACCAAACCGGCACATCCCGATTGGGACATGTACCGATTTGGCTTTTGTCTGGATATGATCACTGATTGCGAAGCATGTCTCATGGTACTAGAAACCGTACATTTTGAAACCAAACTTTTACAGCGAGTAGTTTGGCGCTTCCTTTGTAATTTGCACGTCATGCGGATGGCTTTCGCGCAAGCCCGCGCCTGTAATACGAACAAATTGTGTGTCGTTACGCAATTCATCCAGGCTGCTGGCTCCACAATAACCCATGCCGGAGCGCAAGCCGCCAAGCAACTGATGAGCTGCGTCTGCCAAAGGTCCTTTGTAAGGAACACGGCCTTCAATGCCTTCCGGCACCAGCTTGTTTTCGTTTTCCTGGAAATAACGGTCCTTGCTGCCTTCCTTCATAGCTCCAAGCGAACCCATGCCGCGATATACCTTAAAGCTGCGGCCTTGGAAAATTTCCGTTTCACCCGGGCTTTCCGCTGTACCAGCGAACAAGCTGCCGATCATAATCGCGCTTGCGCCTGCTGCGATTGCTTTCGTAATATCGCCGGAATACTTGATGCCGCCATCCGCAATGATAGGCACATTGTATTCACGCGCAACAGTTGCGCAATCATAAATGGCTGTAATTTGCGGAACGCCGATACCTGCAATAACACGCGTTGTACAGATGGAGCCTGGTCCAATGCCAACCTTAACGACAGAGGCGCCGGCTTCAATCAGGTCACGAGTGGCATCGCCAGTCGCTACGTTGCCCGCAATAATTGTTAGATCCGGATAAGAAGCACGCAGACTGCGTACCGCATCCAAAATATTAATATGGTGGCCGTGAGCGGAATCAACTACCAGCACGTCAATACCGGCTTGTACCAAAGCAGCCGCGCGATCGGCTGTATCTTTGGAAATACCGACAGCTGCGCCGCAGAGAAGACGTCCATGGGAATCCTTAGCCGCGTTCGGGAATTGAATCGCTTTTTCGATGTCTTTAATAGTAATAAGGCCTTTAAGCGTGTTCTCCTCATCGACAAGCGGCAGCTTTTCGATCTTGTGGCGCTGGAGAATGCCTTCAGCCTCCTGCAGCGTTGTTCCGACTGGCGCAGTCACCAGATTGTCGCGGGTCATCACATCGCTAATTTTAATAGAATAATCGTGTACGAAACGCAAATCCCGATTTGTCAAAATGCCAACAAGCTTTTTGTTTTCATCCACAATCGGAACGCCGGAGATCCGGTATTTGCCCATCAGCTCTTCCGCGTCGTAAACATGATGATTGGCTGTAAGCGAGAATGGATTAGTAATAACTCCGCTTTCCGACCGTTTGACCCGATCCACCTCTTCAGCCTGTTGAGCTACAGACATATTCTTATGAATAATGCCGATCCCGCCCTCACGAGCTATTGCAATCGCCATGGCAGCCTCCGTGACGGTGTCCATGCCTGCGCTAATCAATGGAATGTTCAGCTTGATGCTGGAGCTCAGCCTTGTCGAAACACTTACTTCTCTTGGCAGAACTTCCGATTTGCGCGGAACAAGCAACACATCGTCGAATGTTAGCCCTTCCTTAGCGAATTTCGTTTCCCACACGAGTTGTTTCCTCCCTTAATTATGATGCCTCTCACGTATATTATTAGCAATATTAGCAGAGGGGGTAGGGGCTGTCAAGGAGGATTAAAAGCCCCGGAAGCCGCTTGTTTCCTGCCTTCAACCTAAGCTTGCCCCTTCATTTGCTTAGAAAAAATCAGGCAGCCACGTAGTTTGTTCGGGTATACGGCATTGTAAGCGATTTATCGACTCCGGGCTGCCGCAAATAAGGCCAGAAGCCGATAATTGTTTACCACTGCGATAACCTAGCAGAAGCATAACAAGCGCTCCTATATCTGCGCTTATAACAGAATCATCCAATGTATCCTTTTGAAATCGTCCATCTTCACCCTGTATACTCAGCTTCTGAACTTGTACTTCCCCTTTAGCGTTTATAGCCAGCTCATATATGCCTTCATTCCAAGGCGCATACTTATCCGTAATACAGAGCTTGAACAGGTCGTGCCTAGTACCGCTCTCAAACGGATATTGCCGCAAAAAGGACTCCACATCCACGATCCGCGCCATAAAATAAGGCACTATTTCCTGCGTGATTCTGGGATCGGGCAGCCTGTCAGGCAAAGTATCATCTATCGGCACTTCTATCCGTACTTCCTTAATCATGGAGTCATGCTGTCCGATGAAGCTCCATATCGCCATTTCGGCCTGATGGTCCAGAGCCATCAGCTCATGGACTACAAGCTGCCTGTCCTTTACCGAATACAGCAGATACCCCCGATCCCGCCCGCCTTGGTCAACATATACAGCAGCTTGCGCCTCATTGCCTCCCCTGGCATGATGCTTCCACCACAGCGGAGTTCTGACCAGGCTGCCATTATAACGCGATGCAACGGCATGATATAAATCATGAAGGCTGTCGCGGCTGCTTCTCCGTTCCATCTTTCCGGAATAGGGGACGCGCGGCGGCAGCTGCGCAACGGTAAGCGTATATTTCTTTTTGTCGGTATATAGCTCCCAGCCGAATTTTCGGTAAAAACCTACTTCAAAAGGAGACAGCATAGATAACACTTGCCCTTTGGCTTTCATCTCTTGTAATGAATGTACCAGCAAACGGGATACCAGCCCTTGTCTCCGATATTCTGGCCATGTCGCGACTCCGGCCACTCCCCCGGCTTTAATGACGCGTCCGCCTACATAAAACTTCAAATCCAGTACGGTGGCTTTTGCCGCTATGCTTTTTCCATCATAAACAATCCAGCGATCTGCGGGTTCTTCCTGATAAAGAACTTTCATATCCTCCAGCTCGGCCGGGGTCAACTTATATTGAAATGCAAATTGGGACAACTCCAGACTTTCCTCGAAACCGGCTGGCTCCAACCGTCCAATACGCAGCTCTACACCCATATAATCCAACTCCCATTCGCTTTATCTGAAGCCTAACATCTCTAGCTGTACCTCATCACGCGATGCAGTTCCTGTTGATTCAAAACTATATCATATAAAAACCGTTTAATCTGACTTTAAAACATTTTTTTTGCTAAAAAGCAGGCATTAAGAACTGCATTGCCGAAATATACATGCACAAAATAGTGTTTAGGCACTACATATGTTATGATTATCTCTATTCGTTCATCTATCTAACTATTATCTTACTTGGAAAACGGGAGGCAGCTTATGAGAAACATGACGATTCGCACCAAGCTTTTTACTGGATTTTCGGCAGTGATTGCATTACTTATTATGATCATCTTGTTAGGCTTGTACCAAGTATTTACGTTGGATCGTACATATACGAAGCTACTGGATGATCGCGTCCAGAAGGTTATACATATCAAGGATATGCTCATAACGGCAAAATCGCAGCAAATCGCAGCACGAGGTTATGTTCTGATGGGCGACGAACCTTCGTTCAACAATATACGCAGCACACATGACCAGTTTGTTCAAATGATGAATCAATTAAGGCAAACCTCTAAATCGACTGATATGAAAGATATGCTTGACCAAACTGAAAAACTGGAATCTGAATATCACAGTCTGGTATTAAAGCTGGTCGATTACAAAAATGCCGATAATCAGCAGGGGGCGATAGACCTTATCGTAACCGAAAATCGACAGAAAATTATGGAGCTTGAGGAAGCTTTGGATAATATGATCTGGTATCAGGCGCAACAAATGGAAGCAGGCGTTGAGGAATCCAACAACACGATCAAAAGCATGGAAAGCCTAATCATTATTTTGGGCATTATAGCAATTGCACTAGGGGTCGTCATTGCTTTAATAATGGGCAAAATGATTGCAACTCCTCTTGTATCGATTTCCCGCATCGCCCAAAAAATTGCCTCTGGTGATTTAACCGGAGATAAAATTCAAATGAAAAGCAATGATGAGATCGGCCAGCTAGCCAGTACATTTAATTTAATGTCTAACAACCTGAAGTCTATGATCATTCAAGTCAACGAAGGCTCGAAACAAGTAACTGAAGCTGCAGAAGAGTTAAATGCAAATGCCGGACAAGCAACAAGCGTCACAGAGCAGATCGCTACAACGATGCAAGATTTGGCATCGGGCTCCGACACTCAGGTACAGCTGGTAACGGATGGCCTGCAAACAACCAACGAAATGTCCGCGGGCTTCCAACAAATTGCGGCAAGCACACAGAACGTTTCCACCAAAGCCGATGAAGCCACTCAAAAAGCGGATATCGGAAACCAATCCATTACAACTGCCGTACAACAAATGAATGCGATTCAAACGAAGGTTAAAGGCTTAAGCTTGATCGTAGATGAGTTAGGCGGTCATTCCAAAGAAATCCGTCAAATCATCGAAACCATTACCGATATCGCAACACAAACCAATTTGCTCGCCTTGAACGCTTCTATTGAAGCAGCAAGAGCCGGAGAACATGGACGCGGATTCGAGGTTGTAGCAGGGGAAGTACGTAAACTGTCACAGCAATCCGCCCAATCTGCAGAACAAATCTCATCTTTAATCAGCTCCATAGCAAATGGCGTAGATAAAGCTGCCGAGTCAATGAATAACGTTTCAGAGGAAGTACAGGCGGGCCTAAACACCGTTCATGTCGCAGGCGAGTCCTTCCAACACATAAGCGAAGCTGTTAACGCAGTGGCAGTCGATACGGTCGAGGTTTCCTCTGCAATTCAGCAAATGACTGCAGGAGTTGAACAGATGGCACATGCCATGAAGGTTATATCTGGCGTAACCGAAAACACTGCTGCCGGCACAGAGCAAGTTACAGCGTCCACCCAGGAGCAGCTATCCTCCATGGAAGAAGTATCAGCCGCGGCACAAACCTTGTCTCAAATAGCTGACCAGCTGCAAACCACAGTTAGCCGCTTCACCGTCTAACAGCTCTGCAGCACCCAGTATGTCTCCATCAATCACACCACTTGTTGAGTAACCTGGTAGCGATTTGATGTTTAACTCAATATGAACTCAATATGTAGTTTGTTACTTTTGTTTTAACGAACATTCCAACAAGTTGCCTGCCTAATGCAGGCAACTTGCATTTTATAGGCTTTCTGGAACGCCCCATGACGTAAAACAACAAACAGCCTACCGTCTCATACGTACGGTAGGCTGTTTGTGCTTGGCGATGGCCATTCCGCACCGGGA
>NZ_LYPA01000044.1:0-647 GCF_001675045.1 Paenibacillus oryzae | reverse complement strand
AGCCTACCGTCTCATACGTACGGTAGGCTGTTTGTGCTTGGCGATGGCCATTCCGCACCGGGATGCATGTGCTTCGCAGCATACACATCCCGGTCGGCGTCTGAACCTACCACTAAAGCCGGGCCCACTCCATCGATTTGCTTCGATCCAATAGGTTCAGACACTCTCCCCTTGGGAGAGGGGGACGTATCCGCACAAACAACAAATAGCCTACCGTCTTATATGTACGGTAGGCTGTTTGTGCTTGGCGATGGCCATTCCGCACCGGGATGCATGTGCTTCGCAGCATACACATCCCGGTCGGCGTCTGAACCTACCACTAAAGCCGGGCCCACTCCATCGATTTGCTTCGATCCAATAGGTTCAGACACTCTCCCCTTGGGAGAGGGGGACGTATCCGCACAAACAACAAATAGCCTACCGTCTTATATGTACGGTAGGCTGTTTGTGCTTGGCGATGGCCATTCCGCACCGGGATGCATGTGCTTCGCAGCATACACATCCCGGTCGGCGTCTGAACCCACCTCTAAGGCCGGGCCCACTTCATCGACTTACTCCGATATAAAGGTTCAGACACTCTCCCACCAAGGGAGAGGGGGACGTACCCGCACAAACAACAAAAAACCTACCGTCTCATACGTACGGTA
>NZ_LYPA01000043.1 GCF_001675045.1 Paenibacillus oryzae | reverse complement strand
TTCTATGTCTTGGTGGCCAGTTTATTCAAGCATAGATTCTCACCATTACCAGTTAATCTCGCGAACTGCATAAGTCATGTTTACTATACAATCAGATTTTCCGCATGAATTGATTAGCTCACTCGTTAATGGAATGGGATGAACCATCCTCACGGCGGCCTGGCCCCCTGTCAACACTTCTTAGTTTAACTTAAATAGACCTCATCCATGCTCCAATAAAAATTCCCGAATTACTTTGTTCACGTATTCCCGTTGCTCAAGCATTAAGCAATGCCCAGCGCCTTGAACGATGTAAACCGTTGCTTCCGGCAAAACCTGTTTCACTTGTTGGTTGACCTGTCCGGCATCGTAAAGCTTCTCCTCGTCGCCTGCCATAAACAGAACCGGAGAATTCAGGTTTTTCCACGCCTCTTTTTCAATCACCCGTGGAACAACGGGAAGCTGCGATTTTCCATGCATATAAGCGGCGATGATCAAGTGCATTACATGCGGCGGGAGAGTGTAACCTTTAGCGCAAAACCACTTCCATGCCCTTTGAATTCGCTCAGTCTTCGGGAACAACAGCGCAGGATACACTTTAAAAAGCAGTTTGACAAATGGAGCTGGCAAAAAGGATGCGGCGGGTGCAAGCAGTACCAATCGCCGGATCTTTTCCGGATGGGCTGAAGCATAATTGGAGCAAAACCAGCCGCCCATGGAGTGGCCGATAAAAATAGCTTTTTCCAGCCCCATAACATCCAGCAGCTGATTCATCCAGCAGATGGCATCCTCCGGGGTTTGAATTTTTTTAGCCACTTTGCTTTTTCCAAAGTCTCCTGGCGTGTCCACGCAATAAACCCGAAATCCGCTTAACGCCTCAATCGTTGGATACCATAAGGCCGAGTTGCTTGTCATGCCATGGAACATCACGATTGGCTCTCCCTGCTTCGGACCACATGCGATGACATGACAGCCGCCATAATCCGTCTGGATCTCCATCGTTTCATAGGGCACAGGCCAATGTTCCATAACCCGCTCATAAGCATCCATAAATAAACGCAAGCCTGCATCACTTTTAAAAACCGGCAAATATTGCGGCTTCTTCGTTGTCATTTCTAATCCTCCAGGCTTGTCGGGATCAAGACGGCTCTGATAGCAATTTGAAGCAGCTCGAATTGGTCCGCTAACTGAATATTATCCCATCCGTTAATGATGCTTTCCAAATAAACGCCGTCCAAAAAGGAGATCAGCCAATTTACAATCGTTTCAATAGGCTTGGATGGCTGAAACTCATTCTGCTGAATTCCCCTTTGAATCAAGCTCAATAAATGGTTATGTACCGCGCGGCGCCGCTCTTCGATCAACACGCGGCGTTTCTCATCCCTGCGTCCAACGATAAAATATTCGAACATACAGGGAGCCAGCCCTCCCTCCACTTGCCTTGCCCGCCTCTCCTGCTCATTAAGAAATACGACAAGCAACTCCCAAGCGCTTACAGTCTGATTGACGGCCGTATTTGCCTCCATCTCCTGAAACTGGCTGCGTAGCAAAGCCAGAAAAACGTCCTCTTTGTTGGAGTAATACAAATAAACGCCGCCAAAGCTTCGTCCGGAGCACTCTACTATTTCCTTCATGGAGGCCCCTTCATATCCTTTTTCTATAAAAACAGCTTTTGCCGCTTCCAATATTTCCATACGTATTGCTTCCTTTTGCTGGGACGATAGCTTAGGCATAATTAACAGATTCACTCCCTTAATAAATAAAAACGAGAACATTCTCTTTTATTATAAAGAGAATGCTCTCGTTTTACAATTCAAAGCTCAACCCCTTTTTAAAAGAGGAGGATCAGCTTTGATGGTTTGGCGTTCCGGCAGCCTCCAGCACACTTTGGTAAACCGCTTCGCCAATGGCGCAGCCAATGGTTGTTGCCGCTCCGGCATAAGCGTGAACCGCTCCATTCATCGGCTGCTGGCTGACGCCAATTGCAATGGCATCGGTGGTTGTGCCTGTCGCTCCATGGCTTGTTCCATGCTCCATAATACCTAAATCCTGCAATGCTGCGGCTTTGGCTTCTGTTGCCGTGATGACCGCATTCACCATCGCCGATTCTGTCATAGCGCCATGTATGACCAGCATCGTGTTGATCGTACCCGGCATATATGCGGAATACGTATGGCGGGGGACGCCGGCCCGCGCCGCATTTCGCGTGCCGGCTGTTGTACACGCCAACAGGTTAAAGCAGTCGCCCTCCACCTCCTGAACGGAGGCTTGATGCAGATCAGCTGCCGTTATAAAAGCTACGGTTTCCTCCACAAGAAGCCCCCATCCGGAACAACGGCGGATAAGGTCCTCATGCGGATTATCACAATGATAATGAATAGGAACATGCCAGTTGACCATCGTATTTGCCCATGAAAATCCCCCCGGTAGAATCGCGCTGCTTAACGTGTGAAGCTGCATCGAAGCATGAAGCTGAATGCGGTCCTCTAGCAGCTCAAGGCGAAGCCCCGGCCATAAATGTGAACGATAGAGGGAGCCGCTGACAAAAGGCTGAGTCATAATTGATCTCTCCCCCGAAGGCCGGCAATTTCATAAATAAGCGGCAGGTTCAAATGATTTCGCGCGTGCTCCGCCAGCCGATCGAAGGCCAACTCCCGTCTGCTTCTGAATTGCAGCGCTGATGGCAGCTCCGGCCAATTCCTATGTCGGCGCAACTCATTAAGCCAGCTTCTGCGAAAGCCGTCATTATGAAAAATGCCATGTATAAACGTGCCCCACACCTTGCCGTCTTCACTGCACAAACCTTCCTCTTTGATAAGGGGCTTTGCGTTTGCACTTACAGCTTCTCTATTGCTCCCTTTGATTACGGCTTCCCGTACAAAAAAAGGCTTGTGCAAGGAAGCGGCCCCGCTTTGCATAACCAGCTCACCCATATGAATTTCGTAGCCCGAAATCGGGTAGCTCTCTCCGTTTGGCGTTAACATGGCGTTGCCTTCTACTCGGACCGTCTTTTTTTCCGCTGCAAAAATCGTTTCAAACGGAAAAATCTCCAGTGCTTGCATAACGGAGGCTTCGCTTTCGACGCCGAGGGGGTCTATCAGCTTGGCTCCCAGCATCTCATATCCGCCGCATATGCCAACGACGGAGCCACCGCCTTCAACATAACGTATGAGCGGTTCCTCCAGTCCTTGCGTCCTCAACCAGCGAAGCGCTTCAAACGTATTTTTGCAGCCGGGCAAAATAACCGCGTCAGGCTCGCCCCATTCCTCCGGCTTATCCACATAACGCAAAGCAACGTCCTCTTCCGCATCCAGAGGGTCAAAGTCGGTGAAGTTAGACATAGTGGGAAGTGAGATGACGGCGATATCAAGCTTTTTCCTCAACGCTCCCGGTAAAGCAGCTTTTCTGCGATTGGCCCCGTTAAGCGACAGCGAATCCTCGGCCTCCAGCCCCAGCTCCGGCAAATAAGGCAATACGCCAAGCACGGGTTTGCCTGTTTTGGATTCAAGCCAATCCAGTCCCGGCTTGAGCAAGGCGATATCGCCGCGAAATTTGTTGATGATAAAGCCGCAAACGCGGTCGCGCTCCTCCGGCTCCAATAGCTCCAGCGTTCCAACGATAGAGGCAAAAACACCACCCCGGTCAATATCGCTGACAAGGATGACGGGCGCGTCTCCCCATGCCGCCATATTCATATTGACGATATCCCGATCCTTGAGATTGATCTCGGCAGGGCTTCCCGCCCCTTCCATAACAACAATTTGGGAGCTTTCCCTTAAGCGCTGCAGCGCTTCACGCACAATAGCCCCGGCTACAGGCAAATATTGCTCCCTATAGGCCTTAGCCTTTAGGTTCCCCAACGGCTTGCCATGCACGACAACCTGCGAGGCCATCTCGCCGGACGGCTTTAGCAAAATGGGATTCATGTCGGTCGTAGCCGCAATTCCGCAAGCATCCGCCTGCATGCCCTGAGCTACCCCAATCTCCTTGCCATCGAGCGTTACATAAGCGTTAAGCGACATATTTTGCGACTTAAACGGCTTTGTCACGTATCCATCCTGCGTAAAAATGCGGCATAAAGCAGTCGTAACCATACTTTTGCCAACGTCGGATGCGGTTCCCTGAATCATGAGCGTAGCGGCAAGCTTCGGCTTTGCGGCATCTGGTACATTACTATCCCTATTCAGTAGTTTCTGGTCGCCAAAACGCTGGTTTTGCGCTAACGAGGAATGCGTATCACAGGGGAAACATTCATCCAGCGCCTCCAGTAAGCGAAGATTATGTGACCTCAGCTTGACCGCCACCCGTATGCTCCTGCCGTCAAGCCCCGGAAACCGCGAAGCGTTGCGAATCAATACGCCGCGCCGGCCCATTTCCCGTTGCAATTGCCCGGCATCTAAAGCCGTATTTTCCGGCAAATGCAGCAATAAATAATTGGTCGCGCTATCCATTGCCTGCAAGCCGCGGTTTTGCAGCTGTTCGGCAAGCCACCTCCGTTCTTCAGGCAGCCACCTTAGCGTTTTTTGCTCAAACTCCCCTTCGTCCAGCATCGCCACTCCAATTTCCTGGGCCAACGAATTAACGCTCCATGGAACCTGAAGCCTGCGCATCGCCTGAATGATTGACGGAGCAGCAGCAGCATAGCCCAGCCGAATGCCTGGGATGCTGTAAAACTTCGTCATAGAACGGGTAACGATCAGCCGCTCGTGATCGACAACACGTTGAAGAACGCTCCATTCCTGCTCATCCGGCACAAAATCCATAAACGCTTCATCCACCAAAACAGAAGCCCCGCTATCCAGAATCATCTCAATGAGACGCGGGTCAACCAGCGCTCCCGTTGGATTATTGGGAGAGCCCAGCACATAAAGTGAAGCCCCGGATTCCGCTAACGCTGTGCGCACCTCATCTTCCGCAAGCCGGAACTGATTGCTTCGCTTTAAAGGAATTTCATAAAGCTCGCAGCCGATTTTGGACAAAGCATCCCCGTATTCCTGAAAGCATGGCACGGCAAGAGCCGCCTTGACGGGACTTAAAACTCGCACCGCCAGATCAATCAGCTCCGCTGCCCCGTTTCCTGCCAGTAAATAATCCTCCGGAATGCCATGGCGGAGAGCCAGCTTGCTGCTCAGCCTTCGAGCAGCAGGATCGGGATAAGCGGAAATACGCTTGGCGTAATCCATCAGCACTTCGCCAACCGCAGCAGGCGGGCCAAGCGGATTCATATTGGAGCTGAAATCCGTAAATGCGGATGGCTCAAGCCCAAATTCCTCCTTCGCCGTCGTTAAATCTCCTCCATGTCCAAAACGCTCCAGCATGTTTTATCACCGCTTTCTTAAAGTAGCAATAGCAGGATCGCCAGCAGCACGGCGGCTTCCACTGCTTCATTCATGGCTCCGTACGTATCGCCTGTCAAACCTCCAAGCTTTCGGTTAAGCCAAATCCCCATGACGCCGCCAACAATAAATGCCGCAAACACGCATAGAGCTATTAGTATAAGAGCTTCTTTTAAGTTAATGCCAATAATCATTAATGCTATTAATGATAAGAAAACCGCCAATATAACTGCCGGCACCGCACCCCTATAATTAACGCCGCTAAATAATCGTCCAAGTCCGCTGTCAGGGGTAGCCGGACGCCAGCAAGCCATTGCAACAGTCATCCATGTCCGGCTCCAAAGGGAAGACAGCAAAACCGCAGCAATTAGCGCCGAGCTGCCGCTATTTACCGACAGATTGCTGTAGGTAAACAGCTCCATCAGAATAGTTATTTTCAAAAACAGAAGAAGGACAGCGGCCAAAACGCCCATTGCGCCTACGCGGCTGTCCTTCATAATTTCAAGCATTTTTTCTCTGGACCTATGGCTAAGCACGCCGTCCGCCGTATCCATCCATCCGTCCATATGAAGGCCGCCGCTAAGCGCAAGCCATCCCGCAAGACTTAATACCGCCGCCGGTCCTGCAGGAAGCAGCTGCGCCAGCAGCCAGGACCAGGCCGCCGCTAACAAGCCAATAGCGGTACCCGCCAACGGAAAATAGACTGAGGCCAAAGACAATACGTGACGCTCGAACGGAACGGAGACGGGAACCGGAATTCGGGTTAAAAATTGAAAGGCCGCCGCAATAGCTTGGGCATGCCTTTTCAAACCAGACAAAGCCATAAAACAATCACCCCTATCCATACCAATGCGCTAACCATATACAATAAGGAAACGGTAGAGAGTATATCTTTCGGTTTAATGGAGCGGGTAGCCCAGCCCATAACAGCGCGGTTGCTGGTGATTCCGCCATATGTATTAGTGCCGCCTAGCTGAATGCCGACGGCCCCTGCCACCGCCGATTCCGGGATTCCGCTATTGGGACTGGGATGGCCCCCCGCAAAACGAAACATAGCGTGAACGGCCTTGCCGCTTTTCATGCCCGGAAGCAGCAGAGCGGCAAGGGCAAGCAGCACGCCGCAAAGCCTTGCCGGAATCCAGTTCAGCACATCGTCGGTTCTGGCGGAAAACCAGCCAAAATAACGATATTTTTCATTCCGGTAACCAACCATGGAATCCAGTGTATTTGTTGCCCGATAAGCTATGGCAAGAGGAGCTCCGCCCAATAAGGCAAAAAAAACAGGAGCAACAAACGCATCCACCGTATTTTCAGCAACGGTCTCCACCGCAGCGCGCGATGTTTCACCTTCGCCAAGCTGTGTTGTATCGCGCCCGACAATATAACCGGCATATTTGCGCGCTTCCGCCATATCACCTCGAATTAAAGGCCGATAAACTTGCATGGCGGCTTGCTTCAAGCCTTTTACAGCAATCGTTGTAGAGACAAACCAGGCGGATACGCCATAACCGGCCCATGGATGAAGCCAGTCCGCAGCCCATACGATGACCCACATGCTCCCAAATGATAAACTAATGGTAGTCAGAGCCAGCAAAGCTCCCCTAAGCCTGCCCGCAACGGGCTTGTCCTGATAACGCTCTCGGTCCAGCAAACGTTCCATGGCGGAGATGAACCGTCCCATCCAGATAACGGGATGAGTCGGCCATTTGGGATCGCCCACAATCCAATCAATAAGGATGGCCGCCGCCGCAATAAGCAGCAGCTCCTGATAGGAATAAAGCAGCATCAGAAATCCTCCGGCTTGAAGGCAAGGGCCTTCAGGTCAACCGGTATGCCCGCCGTCACTAGAAAAAAACGGCTGCTTGATGCAGCAACAGCTTGATTCAGGCGGCCCGCCTCGTCGCGAAACGCTCTGCCAAGGGCATATGCAGGCACAATGCCATCCCCGACCTCGTTTGTTACGATTACTAACGGAAAAGGATATCGCTTGACGGCTTGCTCCAGCTTCTCCATTTCCTCCTGCAAGCGGCGTCCCTCTCCCTTTGTAGGCTTCTCCGTTTGGGGATGACTGGTTTTGGGATGAGTATGCAGTTTCCCATCAGTTTTGAAGACAGGCTGGTTTTCAATCCGCTGATTCTCAAATTGCTGAACGCCGGAATCAAGGTTTGCCTCAATTCCATCCTCCAGAAGCAGCATGTGGTTGGTTAGCCACAGCGTCAAGCAATCCAGCAGCACAACCGGCGGCTTTTCCTGTCGCGCCAGAAGCTCCTTGACCTCGTTTGCCAATTGATCGGAAAGCTCGTCCAGCAGCCGGCTTACCTGCAGCGGCTCCTCAATGGTCTTCCAGGAAAAACCTTCCTCCTCGCGCTGAACCTGATGACGGCCAATTCGTTCCTTCATTTCTTCGTCATAGGGCTGGCACGTTGCTATGTAAATACCTCTGCTGCCGATATGAGCCGCGTATTTTTCGGCAAAGCGGCTTTTGCCGCTGCGCGCTCCCCCGGTTATTAACACCGCCAATGCTTCCGCACCTCCGTAAGGTAAAGCTTGATCCAAAAAATAAATAGGTGACTAATCTGCACTAAGTGACTGATCTGCTCTATATCGGTCATTTATGACCGTTAAAGTCTGAAAAACATAGATTTTCCTTGTACAACGGTCACTCGCGTCCTTTAGAACTCCAAAATGACGTATGCGAGCTGAATATTGAGGAGTGACGGACGTTAATGTCCATTACAAACTAAATTCGCGCCAAAAATAGCTCCTAAAGGACATAAATGTCCGCCGCAGAAATGAAGCCGCCACCACCATCCATTTCATTTCTTCAACCTTACGCGCTGCAACTCATACAAACAATTCATTCAACAGCTTACACGTACAACTCATTTATACAGCTTATTCTTACGACATATTTCTTACTATACGCTCGTTACTCTTTGCCGCCCGATACGCCTGCACTGTCAAAGGTCGCCATTTGTCCCATCAATGCCAGCGCCGCATCCAGCAGATGGAAGCATAGCACCGCGCCCGTTCCTTCTCCCAAGCGCATATCCAGCGTTAATAGCGGGCTTAGCCCTAATTCACGCAGCAAGGCGGGATGTCCATGCTCCTGCGAAACATGGGAGCCAATCATGTAAGGCATGCACGCCGGCGCGAGGCGAGCGGCAACTAATGCCGCGGCAGTGGAAATGTATCCGTCGATAACAATCGGACAGCGCCTTGATGCCGCGCCAATTATAACGCCCGTCAAGCCGGCGATTTCCGCTCCTCCTACCTTGCTGAGCACATCGAGCGGATCGTTGCGGTCAGGGCTGTTAACTTCCAGCGCTTTCTCGACAACGGTACGCTTGCGCAACAAGCCTTCATCCGAAATTCCGGTTCCCCTGCCCACCGTATCTTCTGGCGAAAGGCCCGTCAAAGCCGAAACAATAGCCGCGCTTGCCGTCGTGTTTCCAATTCCCATTTCTCCTGTAGCAAACAAGGCAACGCCTTTATTGGCAAGCTCGTGCGCCGTTTCCACACCAGTCAGCAAAGCAGACAACGTTTCAGCCAGACTCATAGCGGGGCCTTTTGTCATATTCGCCGTACCCCAAACCGCCTTGCGGCTCACCAGCCCGGCATGCGCTAAAGGCGAGGCGACTCCTACGTCCACGCACACCACCTCTGCGCCGGCCGCCCGAGCCAACACATTAACCGCAGCGCCTCCATTCAGGAAGTTCAGCACCATTTGCAGGGTGACCCCCTGCGGGAACGCGCTGATTCCTTCCTCGCAAACGCCATGATCTCCAGCCATTACAACAACGGCCCGGCGCGACAAATCAGGCCATAGCTCTCCCGTCATTCCTGCCAGCTGCGCCGCCATTTCCTCCAGCTTGCCCAGGCTTCCCGGCGGCTTGGTCAACCTGTCGGAATGCAGCCTGGCTCTAGCAGCGGCAGCTTCGTCAAAGGAAGGAATTGCCTTTATTGCCGCAAGCAGATTTTCTCTCCTAAGCAGCGGCTCATCCATTCTTTTATCCTCCATTACTCACGCCTCCATATCCATTATAACCCTGGCTGCAGCATAATTTGCGGCGCTCCGGTGAGCGGGTGACTGACAATGAGCGCTCCGGTGCCATACAGCTCCCTGATCAATTGCTCCGTTAATACTTCAGCCGGCTCCCCCTTCGATGCAACCTTGCCGTCATGCAAGGCAATCAATTCGTCACAATAAAGGGCCGCCAGATTAAGGTCGTGCAGAACGGCTATAACGAGCAGATTTTTTTGCCGCTGCCAGCTTTTGACGATATCCAGCAGCGCAATCTGATAGCCAATATCCAGATAGGTCGTAGGTTCATCCAGCAAAAGAATGCTCGGCTGCTGCACCATCAGCTTTGCCAGCGCAACCCGCTGGCGTTCACCGCCGCTTAATTGAACCAGCCGTCTCTGCTGCAGTCCAGACAGCCCCATTGCTTCAAGCGCTTCGTCGATGATGGAGGAAGGATCATCCTCCTCGCCCCCCAGCCAGCTCTGGTAGGGAAAACGGCCCATGCCAACCACTTCCCTCACCGTAAAACCAGCGGGAGGAAGACCTCCCTGCTGAAGCACAGCAAGCTTACGGGCCAAATGCTTGCGAGGGATTTCACTCATCTCGCCGCCATTTAGCATCACCGATCCGCTGACGGGTTGTGCTGTGCCCGCCAGCAGCTGAAGCAAGGTGGACTTGCCAACGCCGTTTGGACCAATAATGCCATAAAAGCCGCCCCGTTGAAAAGATAGATTAATTCCGCTTAATACCTCATTGCCCTGTATCTGCTGGCTAACTTTAACAAGCTCTATACTCACTGACCGTCCCCCCTCTCCCCTCTCATGCGGCGGTTCAGCATCCATGCAAATACTGGTGCGCCAACAAGAGCGGTAATAACGCCGAGCGGCAGCTCCTTCGGAGACAAGGCCGTACGCGCAAGCGTATCCGCCCACAGCATAAAAATACCGCCCCCGATAGCCGACAAAGGAATCAGCAATCGGTAATCCGGTCCCAGCAGCAGCCGAATCAAATGCGGGATAACAAGACCAACAAACCCGATAACGCCGGATACAGAAACGGCCGCCGCTGTCAGGAGAGTGGAAAAAATGAGCACCACCAGCTTTGTTTTCTCCACCCGGACGCCGAGATTAGCTGCATGACGCTCGCCAAGCACCAGCAAATTAAGCGACTGGCTGTAAAAAAACAACACGGGAAGACCAATTGCAAGAAACGGCAGCACCATATATACATGGCTCCAGCTGCGAAGCGCAAGCGAGCCCATAATCCAGAACAAAATCTGATTAATAACGCCTTGCGACATCGACACCATCAACGAAACAAACGCGCCAAGAAAGGCTTGTATAATGACGCCTGATAAAATAAGCGTTTCAATGCCCATAACGCCCCTGGAGCGCGATAACGCAATAACCGCCAGCAGCGCAGTAATGCCTGTCAGGAAGGCAACCAACGGAATCGTCCAGATGCCAATTGCAAATTGCAGGCCGAATAAAATAATAAAAGCCGCCCCGACAGAGCTGCCGGAGGCGACGCCAAGTGTATAGGGATCAGCGAGAGGATTGCGCAGCACGCCCTGAAAGCCGGCTCCAGCAAGCGCGAGGCAAGCGCCTACCAGCACCGCCAGCAGCACTCTGGACAACCGGACCTGCGTAACAACCGCCACCTCGCCCTGGCTCCAGCCATGACCCTGATCGGATAGCCAAGGCAGCTGGTGAAGCAGAATGCCCCATACATCGGCGAAGGAAATGCCCGCCGAGCCGATCGACAGGCTAGCTACTATTGAAACAGCAAGAAGGAGCATAGCTGCTCCTCCATAGCCTATCACTTTAAGTTTCATCTTACTTCACAAGATCGGGATGAATGACCTTGGCTACTTCCAGCAAGCCGTCAGCCAAACGAGGGCCTACGCGCACAAGCGGATCATTCGTCACCATATGCATGTTTTTGTTTTTGACAGCATCAATGGTTTCCCAGCCCGGACGGCTTTCGATCGCCGTCAGAATGGAGCTTTTTTCTTCGCCGAAATCAGGGTAAATGATAATTTCCGGATTTTGCGTAATGACTTCCTCAGCATTCACTTCATGCCAGCCGGCAACGGAGGATGCGATGTTAACGCCTCCGGCAAGGGTAATCAGCTCATCCAGGAACTCGCCCGAACCAACGGTGTAGCCTGGCGAAAATTCAAGAAATACCTTTTTGGCCTCCGCGCCCTTTACTGCATCCGTCACTTGCTGCTTGACATCAGTCATATGTTTTGCAACTTCGCCTGCTTTTTCCTGCAGGTTCATGATTTTGCCCAGCTCTTCCACCTTGGCAACCACTGCGTCATACGTTTTAGGGTTAGTGGCATAAACCGCATACCCCAGCTCGCGAAGCTGAGTAATCGCATCGCCGTTCATGCTGGAATTGGCCAGAATCAGCTCTGGATTAAGCGCGGCAACTGCTTCAATGTTTGTTTTCATATCGCCGATTTTGGCAATGGAATTGGCTTCCTCCGGATAGTTGCTCCACTGGTCCACGCCAACAACCGTTGAGCCGCCGCCAATGGCAAAAATCGTTTCTGTCTCGCTCGGCACCAGAGTAACGACTGCGCCAGGCGCTTTTTCAAACGTCAGCTCCGTTCCCGTCTCGTCCGTTATCGTCAGCGGATATTCCGTTTGGGCTGCGGCCGGCGCTTCCGGCGTTGCTGTTGGCTCTGCACTTGCTGTTTGCTCTACTGCACTTGACGGGCTAGGCGATGGGCTAACCTCCGCTTTGCCTCCGCATGCTGCGATCAATGCCAGCATCAGAACCAGCATCACCGCCATTGCCGATTTCATGTTCAATCTGTTCAACCATTTCATTGTAATCATCCACTCCTATGTCTATTTATTTCCAACGCAAAAAAAGGCAACCCCGACCCCCTTGTGCCGGAAATGCCAAAGTGAAGCCTGCGGTACCTTGGTTGTGTCTGCAACCCTCGCTAGCCGCAAAGCCAACTGCTTCTCCAACACCTCCCTAAGTCCACGTAGGTTTCAGCGTTATACAATGGGGCAGGTCTCCTGACTTGGACTAAAAAAACGGCGTCTTCCCGAAGCATTACGCTTCAGTGACCAATGCTGTTTTCCCGCCGCATTCTAAATACGGCATCGTCCTTACAGTGGCGGGTCCGCGCCGGAATTGCACCGGCTTCCCTATTAAGTCTCGGCCAAGCGGCGACGCTGAAGGTTTGTTCCCTCCGGCTAGCCGTTGTTGGCTTTGACACCCAATTGCGATACATATGCTTGATTCAGTAGTAACTATACACGTCAATCCCCAGTTTGTCTATCCTTTTAAGAGGTTGTTCAAAAAGACCGCTTCCCACTACGAGACATGCCTGGCGGCATGGTCAGCATCGAATATGACATTCAGCCGAATTTTCCGTTACTCACGTAGCTGCCACTACGCTCCGTTACTCAAATTCTAGCTTCAAGCCATCTTCTTGGTACTGGAAACCGCTCTTTTTGAACTTTCATTTTAGGAGGATGTTCAAAAAAGCCACTTCGCATTACACAGCATGCCTGGCGGCATGATTGACGTCGAGTATGGCATTAAAACTCAACTCTTAAGCGAGTTAGGCTAGCCTATGCAGTTATAGTTTTCAGATTGGAACCTTACTATAATGAAGAGGAAACAGCGCTGTTTCACTACTCTTGATTAGGGGTTGAAAAGATGAAGATGCTATCGGTTGGTCAAAATATAAAAAAGCTTCGTGATGAAAGAAATTTAACACAACAGCAGCTTGCGGATTCACTCGGGGTATCCTTTCAGGCAGTAAGTAAGTGGGAGCGCGGCACTACGGTTCCAGATGTTGCAGCGCTGCCGGAAATTGCAGATTATTTTGGTATAACAATTGATGAGCTTTTTAAGCCGGGGATGACACCGTATCGTAATAAAGCAGAGCGGCTTATATCGAAATACGAAAGCGACATTACTAATTCGGAAGCGTTCGAATTAGCAAACAGGGAATATATGAACCTTATTTCAGAGAAGAGCGCAACAGCAGCGGATATAAGCAGCTATGCTTACCTAAATGATTTACGTTCACAGTATTACCTGAAATTAGCTGAATCCCTTTACCTGCAAGCAATGGATGAGGGCAATAAACAAAAAGATGAATCCTATTATAAAAATCATCGACAATATATACTTTTTCTTTCCCGGTTGGGCCGGCATGACGAGAGTATAAATCGGCATATTGCATTGGTGGAGGAAACTCCGGATATTACTATGAATTATTCATCGTTAGTGACAGCATACAAATATGCCGGCGATTATGAAAATGCAATAATCACCGTAAAAAAAGGACTTTCGATTTTCCCGAATGATGCCATATTGCACGTCTATGCAGGAGAAGCCTACAAACATCTTGGTCAGTTCGATAAAGCTTTAATGCATTGGAACAACGCGTTTCAAATCGATCCTGAGATGATTGATGCCCTTTATTCGTTAGCTTTCCACTTCATTGAGACGGCTCAATATGAAGAGGCTAAGGAAACGTTGATCCAAATTAAAGAGTGGAATAATGAAAGAGGCTACATTATTGAGAACAGATGGATAAACGCTGAGTTAAGTAAACTGGAGACAAAAATATGATGTGAAATTAACAAGTGACCGTACAGTATGTAAGACTATGAGCTAAATTAAAAAGTAACTATTGTTCTATAGTGGGGCTGTCCAGAGAGTAGTCAAGTGACTACTGCGCAGCCCCAATCATTAATTTCAATTTGTACAACCATCGACTCCGATAAGGAGATTTTTCTGATATGCTTTCTGCATCAGTTCATAATCAACTGCCGCTTAAATAAGGCAAAAAACAAACAAGGGCATGCCATGTTGGAGCACTATTCCAACGGCTTGCCCTTCTTAATCCCACACCTTATTCAACTTGTCCGAATAAAAATGGATTGCATTCTTATACTCTTGAATGCCTTTATCACTACTTGTATCTGCTAATTGCTTCAATACTATTTCCATTGCTTCATTGTACGCATTCTGATTGAATCGCACCATCGCATAAAATACCTGGTATTCTCTGCGATCAGGGTATTTGCTGATGGCTTCCTCGAATATGAGCTTGGCTTCTTCGTACCTTCCCAAGGTTCGAAGCGTGCTGCCGAGCCCTAAATAGGCGCCTTGTCTTTCTTCATGACGCAAATCCATTTCAAGGGCTCGTTTGTAATAGGGGATTGCTTCTCGTTCTAGTTCCATTACATCGTGAACCCATGCGCATTGATACCAAGCCGAAGGATTCAGCGGTTCTTGAGTTAGCAATTCAAGCAATACCGTTTTTGCTTCCTCTAATTGGCCGGACTCTCTTAAACGAATGGCTCTTTCAAGATCGTTCATGTTTTCCCACCTAATCCCGTTCGTAAATAGACCCAATCCGGCTGGCGAAAAGCTCGGTATACACCTTCTCCGCGTAAGCGTCCGTCATGCCCGCGATATAATCGGCCACAAGCCGCTCCCATGGCCACTCTTCCTTCTGGCGTTCATAGCTTTGCACCCAATCCGGCGGCAGAATCAGCCGGCCCGTCTCAATATGCTGGAGGCTATCCCACAGACGCTTCAGCATATTTTCACTGCGCTTCTGCAGCCTTTGCACCCGAAAATCCTTGATCATCGTCACCCAAGCGACCTTTTTCAATATTTCCATGATGCGCAGCATCTCTAAATCCTCTGCGCCGTCCTTTACAAACGTTACGCGCTTCCAGCCGCTTTTGGGGTCGTCAATAATGCCCACAGCGCTAGCAAAACGGCTAACCCAACGCGCCTTCATCTCCCGTCTCGTGCGCGAGGACTCTCGCCCATACTGAACAAACACGGAATGCCACTGCCGGTAATAGTCCTCCAGCACCCTTGTCACCATGGCCTTCAGATCGGTTTTTGCCCATTGCACCGATTCCATGCTGGCGGGATCATTCATGATTTCACCAACAACGCCGTCAACCAGCCAATCATCCTGGAAAAAATCCTCCGACAGCAAAATTTTTCCGGCGCGAATGCCATCTTCGATATCATGGGTGGAATATGCAATATCGTCGCACAGGTCCATCAGCTGCGCCTCCAGCGTGCTGCATCCATCCGGCATGCCCCATAAATCTCTGAGGTAGCTGATGCCGGCCCACTCCATAGGATAGACACCCTTCATCTTGGAGGGATGGTTGAGGCAATAGGGATATTTGTTGATCGCCAAAAGAACAGCCGCCGACAGATCGAGCCCTCTTTCACTGCCCGCGCGCTTTTCCAGAAACATCAAAATTCTGAAGTTTTGCGCATTTCCTTCATAAGATATGCCGTGGCGTTCGCGCAAAATATGGTCCAGCACCTCTTCGCCCTTATGGCCAAAAGGAGGATGCCCCAAATCATGGGCGAGCGAGGCGCATTCCACAACCTCGGGCAGCAGCATCAAGCCGGGGTGTTCGTTGTTCGCCAGAAAGCTGTACGTTTTGGAGAGGCGTCTTGCCACCTCACGCGCGATTTGCGACACCTCGATGGAATGGGTCAGCCTGGTCCGGTAGTAGTCGCCCGAGCCTGCTCCAAACACTTGAGATTTTCCTTGCAGCCGGCGAAAAGCGGGCGATTGGATCAGACGCGCATAATCCTTTTCGTATTCGTCCCGGTCCTCGCTGGACAATGTATTATCTGTATCATGCAATCTAAGCTTGCGAATGTTCATCTTCATCACCATTTCTCCATAGAGGTTGTTCAATATGAAAAAAGCGGCGCAACCCGATATAATCGGCGATGCGCACGCTTTGTCAAGCCTATTCCGTTCCGAAGGTCACTCCGGCGCTTTGCAGCATTTTGCGGTAGGCAATGCTCAATCTGTCGCATCTGAGATGCAGCTCTGTCTGCAAATCCAGCGGCAGCAGCTCCGGCTTCTGACTTTCAACAATGACGCGATCCTGCTCCAGCAGCAAATCCTGGAAGGCAATAAAGGTTTCCTCCGGTTCGTCCAGCGCATAATTACGCTCCATTATCATATATGCGGTGCTGCAGCCCAAGTTGCGCGGCAGCACAAACAAGTATAGTTGAAACCGGTCCTCGCACCCCTCTATTCGCTTGGTCAACGAAACGCTCAAGGGATGATAAATGGTATAGGTATAAAAGGTGTTGACCCCAACGCCGCGACCATCGGGATCGGGCTGATACACTTCAATTTCATCGGTTTCAAGCATCCCGCCGGCTTCATGCACGCGATAATCGTTAATTTCCGAAAACTCGCTATCGCCAAGCAGGCCTGCATGCACAAACATGAGATGCGAAACATCCAGAAAATTTTCTACAACGCGCGGGCCAGCCGCAGCGATTTCGTAAGGGCCCATATATACCTGGACAAAATCCTCGCGCAAGCCGCTATGTCCGATAACAGGCTCCTCGGTTGACGGACTCCCCAGACACACCCATATGATACCATAAGCTTCCCTGCAGCGAAAGGCGGCGGTTGCCGCTTTTAGAGGAATCGCCGCTCCTTTGGGCAAGGACGGGATACGGGTGCATTTACCGCAGGCATCGTACGTCCAGCCGTGATAAGGACATACGATTTCATCGCCGCTCACCCTGCCAAGCGACAGCGGCACTCCGCGATGGATGCACAAATCCTTCAAGGCGTGAACGCCGCGCGAGGTGCGGAATACGACAAGCCGTTCATTCAGCACCTCTACAGCCGCCGGAGCTTCGCCCAGCCGAGATGACAGCAGAACGGGATGCCACAGATGAAGCAGTACCGGATCTTGCAAGATGTGAGCTGTCATTTCGTTGTCTCTCCTCTCTGGCTGTTATTTCGGAATAGTGCCTTTAATGCCCTTTACAAAATAGTCCATCATCAAAATATCCTCCTGCTTCAGGTAATCGCCCTCTGCGACCTTCAATTCTCCTGCTTGATCGTAAACGGGTCCGGCGAAGACCTGAAGCTTTTCCTCCAAAATATCGGTTTTAGCGCTGTTCACAAGCTCTTGAACTTCTTGAGGCACATTTTTGCCAAACGGAGCGAGGTCGACCATGCTTTCTTTTAACCCGCCATAATAGGAATGGCTTTCCCAAACGCCGTCGATCAGATCCTGTATAACCTCCACGTAATACGGCCCCCAGTTCAGGACGGGATTGGTTACATAGGTTTCCGGCGCGTAACGGTTCATGTCGGAGTCATTGCCCATGCCCCATACGCCGCGCTCCTGGGCTGCCTGAATCCCGGCGGGCGAATCCTGATAGTTGGCCAGCACGTCGACGCCTTGATCCAGCAGCGTAATAGCCGCCTGGCGCTCCGTTGCAGGGTCAAACCACGTATTGCTCCAAATAACCGACACCTCGACGTCGGGATTGACGCTTTGAGCGGCCAGCGTAAACGCATTTATCGTATAGATAACCTCTGGAATCGGAAAAGCGCCGACATAGCCGATTTTATTGTTTTTGGTCAGCTTGCCTGCAGCTAATCCAGCAAGATAGCCGGGCTGGTAGCCCTTCCCTTGATAGGTAGCCAGATTGGGCAACGTTTTGTAGCCGGTGGCATGCATGAATTTGACATCGGGGTATTTGCCCGCCACATTCACCATGGCATCCATGTAGCCAAAGCTGGTGCCAAAAATAATGTCGTTCTCCCTCGCAAGCTCCTCAAACACGCGCTCCGCATCCGGCCCCTCAGGAACATTTTCAACGACAGTCGCTTTGATTCCAAAGGTATCCTCGACCATCTGACGGCCCTTGTCATGCTCATAGGTCCAGCCGCCGTCCCCAGGCACTCCTATATAAACAAAAGCAACCTTGGGCAGCTCCTTGCCAGCCTCTGGAGACGCTTCGCCGACACCCGCTTCCTCTGACGGAGACGGGGATGAAGATGGACTTGTGCTTGCAGCGGGCGCCGATGCCTGCGAGCAGGCGGCAATAAAAAGCATCATCAGGGACAATGCGACAGCAGCTATCTTTTTAGAAACATTTTTCATTAAAATTTCCCCTCTCTCCATATCCATGCTCACACCGGTCTGCCGGTTATATCTATTGTTCAACTTAAATACAGCGACCTGCATGGTTCAGCTTGTATAGATTTTGGCGCAAGAGTTCACTGCTCGCAGGATGCCGCCATAACCCGTGCAGCGGCATAAATTGCCCGACAAGCCTTCTTTAATCTGTTCGGCTGACGGGCTGGGATGTTCATCCAGCAACGCCTTGACGGCTACGATCATGCCCGATGTGCAATAACCGCATTGAAACCCTCCTTCCTCCAAAAATGCTTGCTGAACCGGGTGCAGCCCCTCGCCCTCTGCCAAGCCCTCAATCGTTGTAATGGCTTTGCCGCTGCACTGATAGGCCATAACCAGACAGGAATTGACGGCTTTGCCATCCAGCAGCACCATACATGCGCCGCAACGGCCAAGCTCGCAGGAAATCTTCGTTCCAGTAAGGCCCAGGTCATCCCTCAGCAGAGCAGCCAGTTTATCCGACGGATCCGCTGCAATTTCCGCCTTCCGGCCATTTACGGTTGCTCTCCAAATGTATTCGCTCATGGCGTTCCCACCTTTTCGGCCAGCAAATCCGGCAAAATACCGCTCAGCTCCTCCCTGGAAATGGGAAGCTTGCCGATGGATATCCCTACAGCGTGATGAACGGCTGCCGTAATAGCCGGGGCAAGCACAACGGAGCCAACCTCGCCAATGCCGCGCGGCCCGTATGGATCATCCTGCGGCAGCTCCTGGATGGCATCAATGTGGAATCCCGGCGATATATCGCAGATGCCGGGTATCAGGTAGGTGTCGAAATTCATCGTACGCGGGACGCCTTCGCTAAAGCATACATCCTCAAACAATGCAAAGCCTTGCGCCATAACGCTTCCTCCCTCGATTTGCCCGACATATCCCATAGGATTGACGACCGGTCCCGCCGCCACGGCATGATATTGATCCAAAACGGACACCGCTCCGGTCAGCAGGTTAACCTCAACCTCCACGGCCGCCGCCGTTGCCGTGTACAGATAATGACCGCCAACAACCGGATCGGGCGTTACTGGAAAATGAAAATCCGCTTCCAGCTGAATCGCTTCTCCCGCAGCGGCAGCCAGCTCGGCATACGTAATTAGCGGAGAGGCCGTTTTTTTATCCCTTTTTTTATAGCCGCCAGCCGCCACTTTATGCCAAACCCCTCCCGGCCCCGTCTGAAGCTCCGAAGCTGGCAGTCCGGCGGCTAACGAGGCTATCCGGCATAAAATCTCCGATATTCGGGGAACTAAATCCTTCAGCGCCATATACGCAACCGTTGTGGAGCGGGAGGCTGTGCTGGAGCCATTATGCGGCGTGCGGTCGGTGTCTCCGATGACGATGCGCAAGTCGTCGCGGTGACAGCCCAGCATCTCCGTCAGCATTATTTCAAGCGTCGCCGTAATGCCTTGCCCGAACTCTTCAAAGCTGAATGCCGCCTCCAGCTTGCCGTCCGCGCTTAACCCCAGCCTGCCGCCCCCGGGGTCCGGAATGCCATAGCCAAGACCGGAGCCATGCATGGTCATGGCTGCGCCGACTCCCCGTTTCAGCCATGGCGATGGCGGCGTTTTTATCTCCCCCCTATCCATCTGCTCCTTCCTTAACCAAATGGGCGAAGCTGCCACAGACCGCCAGACTTGTTCCGGCCCTTCGCTCGGCAGCACCGTTTGGCCAAGCGGTCCGGGATCGTCCCGCTCCCGCAGATTGATCCGGCGCAATACCCAGGGGTCCATGCCTGCCGCAGCGGCAAGCCGGTCAAGCTGGCTCTCAAGCGCGAAGATGGACTGGTTTCCTCCAAAACCGCGAAACTCGCCGGATACTCCGTTATTGGTAAACACAGATACGCCTTTAACCGAAACATGGGGGATGCGGTACGGGCCGATGCTGTGCTCTGTTGCAAAATTCAGGACCGGACCTCCAAGCGTGCTGTAAGCTCCTGTATCCGCCACGATCTTAACCTCATGAGCAAGCAGCTTCCCGTCCCGGTCCATGCCCGTTTTCATGGTCAGCTTCATCGGGTGGCGCTTGAGGCCTGCCGTTACCGATTCGCGGCGGGAATTGTGGATTTTGACCGGCTTGCCCGTCGCCAGCGCCAGAAGCGCGCCGTATGGCTGAACGTTTAGTTCATCCTTTCCGCCAAAGGAGCCGCCAATCGGGCTGGAAACAATCCGTATTTGTTCCTCCGGCATAGCCAAAATGCGGGACAGCTGCATCCGGTCCTTGAAGCCGTGTTGAGTAGCGGCGTATACAGTCAGCCGTCCGCTCTCCTCCGGTACAAAAAGCCCGCCTTCCGTCTCCATATAGGCATGCATCTGGCGCGGCGTATAATAAATGCCTTCCGTTACATACGCGCAGTCCTCAAAAGCCTGCTCCGGCTCTCCCCGGCTGTAATCCGTCCTATGCAGCATATTGCCGCCGGGATGCAGCTGCGGAGCATCCTCAAGCAGCGCTTTTTCGGGATCGGTCACGACGGGCAGCGGTTCGTAATCCACTTGAATGAGCGACAGCGCGTATAACGCCTGCTCTACGGTTTCAGCCGCAATGGCGGCAATCGCATCCCCGGTATATCGCACGACCTCGCTGCAAAACACCGGCTGGTCGGGGGTGACGATGCCAAACCCGTTTAACCCTGGGACATCCCTGTGAGTCAGTACCGCTGCAACTCCGGGCGCTTTAAGCGCTTCGTCAATGGAAATCGCCATAATTCTGGCATGCGGATACAAACTTCTCAGCACCTTGCCATGCAGCATGCCCGGCACGGACAAATCCGTTAAATAGCTCAGGCTTCCCGTTACCTTCGCAGGACCGTCCGGCCTGGTTTTCCAGCGTTTTCCCGCTGATTCCCGATTAAGCAGCATTCACGTCACACTCCTCCCTCAAAAGCTTCGTCGAGCCTTCTTTAGCTCCATCCCTCATTTACATTCATTCCTTCAAAAGCTCCCACAGTGAGCATCACCCCTTCAATAGCTCCCATAGCCGCGCCGTTAAAAGATTAGCCGCAACCTCCTTGCGGTAATCCGTACTTGCAAAGAGGTCCCCCGCGGAAGCGCAGCCCTCCATGATGAGAGTGTGCAATTCAGCCAAGGAGGATGGACCAACACGCCGGCCGTTCAGAAAACGCTCCGCTTCATAGAGCCGATGCGGCAGCGCCGCCCCTCCTCCCGCCGTCATTTTGACCTTCGCGAAGCTGCCCTTCTCACCCAGCCTCCCCATTGCCGCAACGGTTACGACAGAGGGGGTGAATGCTTCCCGCCTGCCCAGCTTTTCAAAAAAGCCGAAGCTGCGAAACTCATCTTGCACAGCACTGGCCATACCATTTGCACTGTCGCTTCCGGCTCCAATATCGTCTGCCCCCTGACTTGCTGGAATTGCCGAAAACGCTGGAATGTCTTGAACTATTGGTATCACAACTTCAAGAACTAAAGCACCGCTTCCCCGGACACATTCTCCCCCTTCCAGCCAATCCTTTAGCAGGACTTTCTCCAGCCCGGGACCACCCCTGAACAGTGTCAGCTCGGCGTCCAGAACCAGCAAGGCGGTTACGGCATCTCCCGACAAGCTGGCAATATTCCCTCCCAGCGTGGCAAGCCTTCTAATAGAAGGAGCGGCAATAGCGGATACCGCCTTAATCAAAATCGGGACATGCGCTGCAACAACAGGGCTGCGTCTAATCTCTTCCAGGCTGGTCAACGCGCCGATTACAATTGCACCCTTGTTTGCATTTAATACAATGCTGCGGTATTCCATAACGCCGTCCAGACCGATGATGAGCGAAGGCGCAGTAGCTGCGCCATTTTCCCATTGCGTTCTAAGCAATGTGCCCCCGGCTACATAAACGGCGCCAGCTCCGCCTTCCTGCTTCAAACGCCAGGCTTCATAGAGTGTGGACGGTTCGGCAACCTTCACCGTACGCTTACCATAGTGAACAGCCATAAAGGTCCGGTCTCCTTCCTCAAGACCTCTGCTCGCGCACATATGCTGAACCAAGCGACTTTGGCTCCGGAGACGGCACGTGCCGGCCCCGCCAGCCCACAATCATCAGCACCACAATCGTCACGAGATAAGGAAGCATTTTCAGAAAATAGGACGGTATTCCGATTTCCATTAATTGCAGGCGGAAGCCCAAAGCGTCCAAACCGCCGAACAGATAGGCTCCGCCCAAAGCATACAACGGATTCCAGGCCGCCAGAATGATCAGCGCAATGGCAATCCACCCTCTTCCCGAGGTCATGCCTTCCATCCAATTGGGTGAATACACCATGATCAGGTAACAGCCGGCAAGTCCCATCAGCATAGCGCCTCCAATGACATGAAGATAGCGCGTCAAGCCAACCCTCAGCCCCATCGCATCGGAGGTGGCGGGACTATCGCCGATTGCCCGGAGATGGAGGCCCCACGATGTTTTGTATATATAGAGATAAAGGACCGCAACCAGGCCAAAGCTGATCCAGATAAAAACATCCAGATTGGAAAAAATAGCGCCTGCAAAAGGAATCTTTTCCAGCCAGGGCATGGACAGCCTTGGGACAGTCACCGCAAGCGCCGCGCCCGCAACCGGCT
The DNA here is from genome assembly GCF_001675045.1 of Paenibacillus oryzae. GTDB lineage: Bacteria > Bacillota > Bacilli > Paenibacillales > Paenibacillaceae > Pristimantibacillus > Pristimantibacillus oryzae. The sequence continues at coordinate 158,778 of NZ_LYPA01000043.1, read as the reverse complement.
TTCCCAGATAGGCGCTAAGTCCGGTTCCGAACAGAGTCAGAGCCAGGCCGCTGACAATTTGATTGGCCCTCAGCGTCACGCAAAGGAAAGCATGGGCAAGCCCGATTCCGCCCGCAGCTGCCAGCGAGGCTAGCACAGACAGCAGCATACTGCCGGTCCCGGCAAAGGTAAGGCACGAAACAACCGCGCCAATCAGCATGGTGCCTTCCGTCCCCAGGAAAATGACGCCCGAGCGTTCGCTTAAAATACCGCCCAGCACGGCGAACAGAAGAGGCGTGCCGGATGAAATTGACGCAATAATCAGATAACTGTAAAAATCCATCCCCTAACCTCCTTCTATTGCATGAAGGGATTGCGGCAGGCTAGCCCATAGGGCAGTCCGCATCAGACAGCCCGCTTAAGAAGGCGGTGCAGGCTGCCTTGGGAAAATTGCTCAGCCGAATGTTAGCGGCGGACGAAACGGTATTTTCCCAGCATTTCGCCGCCAATAAGCGTAATAAGAATGGCGCCTTGCAGCATCATCGACATGGAGGAGGGCAAGCCGATCGTCTGAACGCTGTAGCCTCCCACAATTAAACCGCCGACAAACAGCGAGGCCGGGATCATGGCCCAAGGATTCAGCTTGGCCAGCCATGCCACGATGATGGCGGTGTAGCCGTATCCTGGCGATAGGCCATACATAAGCCGATGGGCAACGCCGGACACCTCGCTCATACCCGCAAGTCCAGCCAATCCACCGCTTATTATCATAACGATCAGGATGTGGCGGTTAATGGATATGCCGCCGTATTTGGTCGCGCTCGGATTTGCTCCCAGCACCTTCATCTCGTAGCCCCACCTTGTTTTGCCCAGGAAAAAAGCAAACGCCACAGCCGCGATGAGCGCAAACAGCAAGCCATAGTGCAGCCGCGTCCCTTGAAAGGTCATCAATTGCTGCTCTGGAAGCAACATCGGCGTGCCCGGAAAATTAAAGCCGGCGGGATCTCTCCATGGCCCAAAAACAAAATAGTCAAGCAGCAGCAACGCAACATAATTCAGCATGAGAGACGTAATGAGCTCATTCACGCCGAACCAAGCGCGGGGCAATGCCGTCAACAACCCCCATGCCGCGCCTGCCGCTATCCCGGCTGCGGCCATAACGGGAATGTAAAGTCCTCCCGGCAGCGATGGCATATAGATGGTGACAGCTGTTGCGGCTATAGCGCCGGCCACCAGTTGGCCCTCGGCTCCGATATTCCAGATGGATATCCGGTATGCCGCTGCCACGCCAAGCCCGCAGAGCAGAAGCGGGATGCTTTTGACCAGCGTTTCGCTAATTCCGAAGGAGCTGCCGAATGCGCCTTGGGCCATTTTGGCGTAAACCGTTAGAGGATTCATTCCGTTCAGCCAGATAAAAATTCCGCAGATAGCCAGAGCAGCAAGCACCCAGGCCAGCGGCATCCACCAGGCTCCACCCTTTTTCAGGTGATCGTAATGCAGCTCAAACGGCAGCTGTAGCCGGACTAATTTGCGTCTGTCCGCTTTGCCGATGACCTCAGCAGCCGATTCCCGCTTCATACAACGGCCTCCTCCTCCGACTGATTCAGTCCCGCCATCATGCGGCCAATTTGCTCCCTGTCCGGCTTCGCTCCATCGGCTTCTCCTACGATCATGCCGTTATACATAACGAAAATACGGTCGGACAAGCTCATCACCTCGTCCAAATCCTCAGAGATAAGCAAAACGCCCGCCGAATCGCTGCGCAGCTTCTTCAGCATGGCGTGAACCGCTTCCGCAGCCCCGACATCCAGCCCCTGCGTGGGATGTACCGCCACCATCAGCTTAGGCCGCTGGCTGATTTCTCTCGCCAGGAGCAGCTTCTGCTGATTCCCCCCGGACAGCTGCCCGACAGGGCTTTCCAGGTCTGGCGCACGTACGTCGAATCGGGCAACAAGCTCTTGAGCCCAGTTGAGGTTATTTTTTTTCCTGAGCAAACCAAAGCGGGAGCGTTCGGTGCGGTCATAGGATTTCAGCAGCAAATTGTCGACGATGCCAAGACTGCCGGCAAGCCCGCTTTTCATCCGGTTTTCCGGCACATGAGCAATACCTTCTCGAATGCGCTCCCGGACGGAGCTGCGTTCCATTCGTTTGCCAAGATAGAGCATTTGACCGCCCGCCCATTCTTTTAGTCCCGTGAGCGCCTCCGCCAGCTCCAGCTGGCCGTTGCCGGCTACGCCCGCGATACCTACGATTTCGCCCTCGCGCACCTGAAGGCTGACTCCATCCAGGGAGCGGCCGCCATGCTCATTCGCCACTGTCATCCCATCCACCGACAGCACAATATCGCCGGGTTTTCGGGGCTGAGGGCGTTGGTGCGGCTGAAGTGGCTGTAGTTGTTGCAAGGGCTGGAGTGCTTGGCGGTGTTGGAGGGGCAAGCTCTCCTTCCTTTCACGCCCGACCATTAATTCTGCAAGCCGAGCGGCGCTGGTGCTCTCCGGGCTGCATTCAACCACCGTTTTCCCTCGGCGCATAATCGTAATGGCATCCGCCACAGCCATAACTTCCTTTAGCTTGTGTGTCGTAATGACCATTGTTTTGCCGCTTTTTTTCAAGTCCCGAAGCGTTTCGAATAAAACCTCCGCTTCGCCAGGCGTCAATACCGAGGTCGGCTCATCCAGCAGGATGATATCAGCTCCCCGATAAAGCGTTTTGACAATTTCGACTCTCTGCTGCTCGCCGACAGATAGAGACTAAACCGGCTTCAGCAGCTCCACTTGCAGTCCGTATGCGCTGCATATCGCATCGATCACTTCAAGCTTTTGTTTGCGCCATGAGCTTCCCCGCCAAACCTGGCCCCGTTCACCCAAAATAATATTTTCAAGTGCGGTCAAAGCGGGAACCAGCCGGAAGCTCTGGTGCACCATGCCGATACCAAGGGCCATCGCGTCTCGTGGCGATGCAATTCGGACAGTGCTTCCATGAATCAGGGTTTCTCCGCCGTCGGCTCTGTAAATGCCTGTCAGCAAACTCATAACCGTGCTTTTTCCAGCGCCGTTTTCGCCCAAAAGCGCATGAATTTCCCCACGCTTAACTGCAAAATCAACATGGTCGTTTGCCAGCACTCCGCCAAAGCGCTTCACAATTCCTTTCATTTGAATGGCGTATCGGCTCACCGCTTCCCCTCCTTTTCCCGCATGCACACCCAGCCGTTTTCATTTCTCAATGCCTAGTTCACAATTCTCAATTGTCTATTCTCCACTCTCTATTCTCTTTTCTCTTACTCTCTATTTTCCCTTCTCTTACTCTCTATTTTCCCTTCTCTTACTTTCTATTTTCCCTTCTCTTACTTTCTATTCTCTATTCTCTTTCTCTCTATTCTCGATTCTCGCCGACCTCGCTCATTTCTTCTCTCAACTATTTCAAGGCAATACAGTAACGATTCAATACTTCCATGTCTTCCTCTGTATCAACATCCAGCAAACGTCTGGAATCTTCGGCAAAAATATCGCTGCCTCGCCATCTGCTGTCTCCCAGCAACCTTCTTGCGCCTGCATCGCCCTCCAGCTTCATAAGCTGATCATACATGGTGCTAGCCAGCAATATGGGAGGTTGCCTCGTAATGCCGTCGCTACTGACGACGTAATCAAGGCCCGTATGCTCATAAAAATGGCCAATCAGCCTATTAATCATTTCTCCGGTAACCAGCGGCTGATCGCCGAGCATTATGACCAAGCCACGGGGTATTTTCAGGGAGTCCAGCATGGCATTGACGCCGCTCCTGATGGAAAAAGACATACCCTGCTCCGCATCCTCCGCCTCCAAAATAATACATGGTTTCCCAATTCGGCTTGCCCTCTGTGAATAAGGCTCCAGCCAGCGTTTGTCGCTACCCTTACGGACAACGACATAAACAATGTCGAGGCACGATTCCATCGCGGCGGCAAGCCCCAAGCCTCCTAATGTTTCAAAGCCGGCACATGCAAGCTCAATACCGAGCTTGCTTCGCCCCATCCGGCTTCCGCTCCCGGCTGCGAGGTACACCCCCGCTATCCCGCACCCCATACTTAGTCCTCCCTCGTTTAACGCTTATCAGCTCCGCAACAATGCTGATTGCGATTTCCTCTGGCCCGTCTCCTGCAATAGGGAGCCCTACGGGATAATGGAGCATCGGGGGAAGCGGTTTGCCGCCTAACATCCGTTCCGTCCTCGAGGTTGAGCCCATTATTCCGATATAGTGGGGAGAAGCAGCAAGCGCGAGCTCCAGAAACTCCCCATCCCGCTGAAATTGATGACTCATTATGACCACATAATCGCCGTTCCCGATCTTCAGCTTGCTCTCCAATTCAGAAGGAAAGCCGCAAGCCATCTCTGCGCCGGGAAACCGTTCAGGCGTGCAGACGCCTTCCCGAAAGTCCGCTACGAGCACCCGAAATCCGACTCGCAACGCCAAATCGCATACCGGCCTTGCATCGTCGCCTGCACCAAACAGTACAAGTCTTGGTTTGGGATGCCACAACATCGCAATGTAGCTGCCCTCTGCAATGTAATTGCCCTCCGCAATGACAGGCTGTAAATCCTTTTGACCGAAAGAGATACAATGAGGGGATGAGACAACGTGAAGGTTTTGTTCATTGTTCGGCGAGCGGGATGGGCGGGCTGCCGACAAGGTTGCTGGCAAAGCCGAATACCTGGAGGGCAGCAAGCAGTCATCCATATGGCGGGTAAATAGAACAGAATAGCCCTTCTGTAAAAGCTCATCCGCTTTGGTAAGAGCAATTAGCAGGGGGCCTGCTACCGGCTCCAGCAAAATGGTTATTTTTCCGCCGCACCCTATTGCCTCTCCCCAAGCGAAATCGTCGGCGAATGTCATATCATACAGCACCTGCTGCGGTTTCCCCCCGTCGAGTACGGCGGAAACATATTCCGCCAGATCGGCTTCCAGGCAACCGGGGCTTAAGCTGCCCTCCTTGCCGCCTCCCTCGGCCAGCACCATCATGGAGCCCGCCTTGCGATACGCATGGCCGGCGACATTAACTATACTAGCTAACACACAATGACCCGGCATCCTTAATGCCCCCTTGACCACATCCGCGGCATCCATATCCCCACCTCCCGTTTTGGTAACAATGAAAAGCCACCGTTTCCTGAACAGTTACCATGATGGCTTTATGGATCAACACTACAATCAGCGACCGATAGGATGTGAAGACATTTATTTAATCAAAATAGTGCGGCTCCTGCATTTGCATGAATCATGATGGCCGTTAGGCAGAAAGTGTTTGTGCGATTAATCGTACAAACGAGTTGGGATTCACCCCGGCGGGCGCCATTTTGTACGATGAATCGTACAAATGCACTGGAATTCACTCCGGCGGGCGTCATTTTGTACGATAAATCGTACAAATGCACTGAGATTCGCTCTGACGAGCGTCATTTTGTACGATGAATCGTACAAATGCACTGGGATTCGCTCAGACGAGCGTCATTTTGTACGATGAATCGTACAAATGCACTGGGATTCACTCCGGCGGGCGTCATTTTGTACGATGAATCGTACAAATGCACTGGAATTCACTCCGGCGGGCGCCATTTTGTACGATGAATCATACAAGTGCACTGGGATTCACTCCGGCGGGCGTCATTTTGTACGATGAATCGTACAAATGCACTGGAATTCACTCCGGCGAGCGTCATTTTGTACGATGAATCGTACAAATGCACTGAGATTCGCTCAGACGAGCGTCATTTTGTACGATGAATCGTACAAATGTACAGGAATTCACTCCGGCGGGCGTCATTTTGTACGATGAATCGTACAAATGCACTAGGATTCACTCTGGCGGGCGTCATTTTGTACGATGAATCGTACAAATGCACTGAGATTCGCTCAGACGAGCGTCATTTTGTACGATGAATCGTACAAATGTACAGGAATTCACTCCGGCGGGCGTCATTTTGTACGATGAATCGTACAAATGCACTAGGATTCACTCTGGCGGGCGTCATTTTGTACGATGAATCGTACAAATGCACTGAGATTCGCTCAGACGAGCGTCATTTTGTACGATGAATCGTACAAATGCACTGAGATTCGCTCAGACGGGCGTCATTTTGTACGATGAATCGTACAAATGCACAGGAATTCACTCCGGCGGGCGTCAGTTTGTACGATACATCGTACAAACTCACTGGGATTCACTCTGGCGGGCGTCATTTTGTACGACTAATCATACAATTTGCGCTTCCATGCTCGTTTAACGAGTTTCTCCAGCGCAGTTGCTTAAAAGTGAGAAGTCACCCTCCATTTTAGCCAGTATAGTCCTAATAATTTTAGATCTGTAATTCAAGCTCTGTAATTCTCTGTAATTCAAGCTCTGTAATTAAAACTCTGTAATTAAAATTCTGTGATTCAAGCTTTGCTTCCAACAGCGCCGACAATATTAGGCAGCCTTTTCAGCAGCCGTTCAATGGAGCGGTCCGCCTCTCTTAGCACATTCCGCTTATTTATGGTCAGCAGAGATTTGTTCTCCATCAGCAGCTTGCCGTTGACCATAACGGTATCTACATCGCTATAGCCTGCGGAATAGACAATGCGCGAGTATGGATCTGCCTGGAACGAGGGGTAGGCATGGAATTCATCCAGCTCCAGCAAAATCAAATCGCCTTTTTTGCCCTCTTCGATACTCCCGATTTCCTTCTCCAGCCCCAGCACCTCCGCGCCGCCCATTGTCGCCATACGCAGCACTTGACGCGCATTCATAACGGTAGGGCCATGCAGCGTCTTCTGCGCAAGCGCAGCCAATCGCATTTCCGAAAACATATCCAGCGTGTTGTTGCAAGGCGCGCCGTCAGAGCCGAGGCCCACATGGATATGTCTGCCAAGTAAATCGGGAACCTCTGCAACGCCCGACGCCAGCTTCATATTGGAGCCGGGACAATGCGTCACCTTGACGCCGCGTTCACGGATAATTCTCTTTTCCGCTTCGTCCAGCCATACGCAATGCACCAAAATCAAATCCGGCGAAGCAAGCCCGATATGGTCCAGATAGGCAACATTCCGCATCCCGCGCTCCCTCTCAACCAAAGCGATTTCACCGATATTTTCAGAAGCATGGGTATGCACCTTAACGCCGTATCTCTGCGATAAATTCCGGACGCCAACTAACAACTCCTCCGTGCAGGATACAACGAAGCGTGGACAAAAAACGTAAGAAATCCGTCCATTGTCTCTTCCATGCCATTTTTCAAGCAGCTCGACGCTGTCCCGCAGGGATTGCTCTGTGTTTTCCCGCAGCGGAAGCGGCACCTCGTCTCCGTAATCCATCATGACTTTGCCCGACAATGCCCGAATGCCGCTTTCTTCTATGGCGCGGAACGCTGCATCGGTGTGATGCACCGTCTCCATATCAAGAATGGTCGTTGTACCGCTGCGCAGTAATTCGCCGATACCAAGCATAGCGGAATAATAAATCGACTCCTCGTCATGCGCCGCCTCCAGCGGCCATATCCGCTGCTTGAGCCAATCCAGCAGCTCCAGATCGTCGGCGCGCCCTCGAAATAGCGTCTGACATAGATGAATATGGGTTTGAACAAATCCGGGCAGAAGCACTTTACCTGCAGCATGGATTACCTTATCTGCTTCGGTATCTATTGTGCCTCCCACCCTTGAAATGACGCCTCCTTCAATCAAAACATCTCCGGTATCCACCGTCCCTTTTTCGTCCATCGCAACAATCTGCGCATTTTTTATCAATATTGACGACATGTTGATTTCTCCTCCCGGCCTATAGGACTCAAACGGCAGCCGCTATTTTTAGAGGCCAGCTTTCCATGCGACTGCGCTAATCTCTACCAAGGCCTGCTACGCAAGAGGCTGCGCTACCTTTTCACATGGCCTATTTCCAAACACTATGCCGCTCTCCCTCCAGATCAGCTCCCCCGGTAGGTGGTATAGCTTCCAGGGGATGCCAACAGCGGGATATGGTAATGGCCTCCGTCTTCTTCCACGGCAAACCGAACAGGGATAACCTCCCAGATTGTTGGCATAAACCGGGTATGGGACGCATTTCTGAAATATTCGCCAATATAAAAGCGAATTTCGTACCTTCCCGGATGCAAGTCATCCCCCGCCAAAAGCGCTCCTTTAACGCGGCCGTCACTGTCCGTTAAGCCGCTTGAAGCCAAAACGGCCCCTTTTTCCTCATGCAGACGGTAAAGCTCAATTCTGACGTCTCTAGCAGGCAGCCCTGCAGCGGTATCCAGCACATGAGTGGAAAGCCCTCTTTTCATCCTTTGCCACCCCCAACAACTGCCCGGTCCATTTCCAGATGCTGAAGCCTGAACAACGCAATTTTGAACACTTCCTCCAGCGCCTTACGCTTCTCCTCCTCTACATGGCTTTGCATGCGCAGCAGCATGGAATCGGCTATCATATCAGCTGTTAGCCCCCGCACCGCTATTATAAAAGGGAAGCCGTATTTATCCCGGTATTTGCGGTTCAGCTCGCTAAAAATGTAAGCCTCGTCGCGAGCAAGGCGATCCAGACCAGCCCCGCTCTGCTCCTTGACCGAAGCTTCCGTCATCGGTATTGGCGCTCCCAGCTCAGGGTGGGCATTCAGCAGCATCAGTTGCTCCTCGTCACTGGCACTAAGCACAACCTCAGCCATTTTACTAAGAAAATCACCTCTCCCTCCAAAAGGAAGCTTTTCCCATGCACGCTCCGCTACCCACGGAGACTTTTCGAACAAAAAGCCAAACCGCTCTACGAACTCGCCTTTATTCATGCCGTTGCATTCCTTCACCCAATCCTCCATCTTGGCCGCCTCCCTGCTGCATCAACCATGTTGAAATGATCACTCTTGAATCATCCATACTGAAATGTTCCATCATGATTCATCCTTACTGAAATGTTCCATCATGATTCATCCATACTGAATGCTTAAGAATCTATCTCTAATCATTCATACTGCTTATAAAAGGCTTCAGTTGCGGCAAGCGCCAGCCCCTCCGGCAAGCCAAAACCTTCCTCAATCAAGGCAAGCTCCATTTCCTGAATCGTTTTTGTGACAGACTGGCGGCTCGCTCCCGGGCCGATTGTCGCTATTCTCCAAATATCAGCATCCAATCCCGCCGGAGTGCCCGCGATAGCGATGCCCCGGTGCCATAGCCGTTTTATTGTCGCAACTCCCGAAACGCCCTCTGGTACCGAAAAAGCCGCCATCATTGGGAGCTTACCCGTGCTGGAGCCAAAGGGCTGAAGTCCCATAGCTTGAAGCCCCGCTTCCAGCGCTCCCGCATGCAATTGCTGTCTTGCGAATCTGGCTTCAATTCCTTCACGAAGAATCATCGACAACCCTTGCCGCAATCCCCTTAGTCCGCGAATGCTTTCCAACTCGCCACCATAACGCGGCATTTCCCGGTTATTGTCCTCGCGCCTGCTTGCCTCATGACTTCTAAATCTCCAACGCCTGCCGGCAAGACGCGCTTCAACTCTTTCGTTATAGCTGACCTGTTCGATCACATCGGGAATGCAGAGGCATTTGCCGGGACTTCCCGCCACAGCGTCAACCTGCCAGTCGTCAATACGGAGCGGAACACAACCTGCTGTTGCGCCAACATCGGCCAGCAGCAAAATGTCCATCTCCTGACAGGCTCTTCCGATCTCCTCAAGCTTTTGCATCTGGCCTGTTGTCAAATCACCATGAACCAGACCAACTAAAGCCGGACGTCTCCTTTTCATCTCGCTCACTATTTCATCAGGCTCAAAAACCTCTCCCCACTGCCGCTCCATTGTCATAACATCCGCCCCGCAGCGCTCCAGCCGTCTGGCAAGGCGTTGCCCGTCACCGCCATAAATGGGCACAAGCACCGTCTCGCTATGACGCAGCAGCTTTTCGGCCAACAGCTCCGTTCCCGATCTTGTCATACCGTTTCCCGTAAAGGAAAAACCGTTAGCTGTTTGCAAAAGCACCTTCAGCATAGCTGTGGTTTCATCCGTAACAGCATCCAATTCAGCAGGAGATGGCTCCATCGCATACATGGCCTGATAAATAGCGGGATGAATATCTACAACATCTGGCGTCATCAGCAGGCAAGGAGCAGGCGGCATTTCAGGTGAACTTATCGCCCTCACCTCTTTTTATGTCATATTTTCTTACGCAACGAAAGGTTTTGAACTTATCATAAGGCGGGAGCGAACATTTGTCATTGTACATTTTCACTAGTGTTTGCCCGCTTTTTCATGCAAGCTATCTAAATATAGCTGACATATCCCTTTCCCGCATTCCGAAAATTCGTTATTATGTGTTATATAAACTAACACAAAAGCGAGGCGAACGATATGCTGCTAAAAGATTTATTGCAGATTCCAGCCCTGCGCCATTCCAGAATTGCAGCCGGGTTTAGCGGTTTAAACCGTAATGTTCATTCGGTCAACATGATGGACGCCCCTGATATCGCCCAGTATCTTCGTCCCCAAGAGCTATTGTTGACTACTGCTTACGCTGTCAAGGACCAGCCTGAATTGCTTAAAGAGCTGGTAATCCAGATGGCTGACGCGGGTTGCTCCGGTCTCGCCATCAAAACGAAACGTTTTCTGGAGGAAATTCCGGAGGCCGTCATTGAAACGGCAAACGCTCTCCAATTTCCGCTTTTGGAGCTTTCCATGGATTATTCACTGGGCGAAATAATAAACGACGCTTTAAGCAGCATTCTCCAAAATAAAACCGCTGAGCTGACCTATGCTATGGAGACGCATCATACCTTTTTTAACTTGATCTTAAACGGTGAAGGCTTGAGCGAAATTGTAGAGAAGCTGTCGCAGCTTATAGCCGCCCCCGTCGTTATTTTGGGCCCCAAGCTGGAGCTGGCCGGCTTGTCCTTGTCCAATAAGCCGGATTTAAAAAGGCTGAATCATTTTTTGGCGGGCAAGCAAGCGGGCAAGCTGCCGCTCGTCGGCGGCTTGCATCGCGTTTCGTCAAGCGAGGGCTCCGGGAACGACGTCATCATTATGCTACAGCCCATTCCCACCTACCAGCGGCAAGGCTATATCGCCGCTTTCCCAAGCGACGAAAGCCGCCAAAGGCTGCAGACGCTGGCGCTGGAGCAGGCAGCCAATGTGCTTGGTTTTGAAATGCTGAAAACGCAAGCTGTCAAGGACCGGACGCGCCAATTCAAAATACAGTTTTTTACGGAGCTGGTTCAGGGTGAAATACATTCGGAGCAGGAAATTATCCACCGGGGCAAGCAATACGGGTTGTTTCCAGGAGAGTCCATGTTGTGTATGTTGTGCGGCAGAGAAGGAGATGAACGGCAAACACAAGGCAGAAATGACCAAGGAGCCATGGAAAAAAAAGCCCGCGAAATCGACGACTTATACCGCGATTTGAACAAGCAGCTTCAATCATTAAAAACCGATTATGTCCTGTTTACCTTGAAAGACAAATTTGTATTGCTGCTGCACGCAAAGCAATGGATTGGCGCAGAGGCCGAAGGCAAGCTGCGGCTGGCGGCACAAATGACGAATATGGCGGAAGCCATTTCCGCTGCAAACGGAGCCCAGCTGAATTTCGGGATTAGCAGCCCTTTTTCCAAGCTGCTGGATATTCCAAAAGCGTTTAAGCAAGCAAGTGACGCCTATAAGTTGGGACACAGCCATAATAAGGCAGGGTTTGTTCAGTTCTATCATACAAAGGAGCTGGTTGATTTACTGAAGCTGATTCCCGTTGACGATCTTCAGGAGTTTGTACGGGATACTTTCGAGGATTGGAGCAGTATCGAGGAAAGCGAGCAACTGGAGTGGCGGCGCACCCTCAGCGTTTTTTACGACAATCATTGCCATATCGGGGAAACAGCAAAGCAGCTGTACATTCATCGCAATACCGTGCTGTACCGCCTGAACCGGATTGAGCAGTTGACGGGGGCGCAGGTGCGCAACCCCGCCGACAGCTTGCGGATCCGAATGGCGCTGCAAATCAAGGAGATGTTGATGTAGAGGCCGCTGCAAGCCAGGCTGCTTGGCTTGCAGCCATTTTTTTCATCAGCTCTTCTTTTTCGCCCTCCGGCAAAAAGGCCGACTTTACACCATTCATAACAAGCCCGCATAGCTCCTCCGCAGACAGTCTGAAATGCTCGCAAAGTTCGCTATACTCCTTAGTAATCGTTGTGTCGGAGACGGTCAGGTTATCGGTATTCACCGTTACGGTAATTCCTCTATCCATATAATAACGAAGGGGATAGTCCTCCCAGCTTTCCACCGCTTTAGTCTGGAGATTGCTTACGGGGCAAAGCTCAAGCGGAATATTCAGCTCAGCGATCAAGGACATAACCTCGCTGTTGTCCCTCATTCTGATCCCATGTCCGATTCGCCTGGCGTTCAGTCCAAGAACAGCTTCCCGTACGCTTTCCGCCCCGGCCGCTTCGCCTGCGTGGATGGTAGCCGGAAGCCCCAATTCCCGTGCTAGCCTGAATTCCTCGGAATACAGCTCAGCCGGATAAGCAGCTTCCGCCCCTGCCAGATCAATCGCGACCAGCCCATGCCCCATATAACGCGCCGCTGCCTTGACCACCTCCAGATTCATCTCGCCGGTATGGCCCCGCAGACAGATGGCAATGCAGCGGGCTTTTACGCCAAAGCTCGCTTCTCCTCTGTTCAAGCCTGCAATGACAGCCGCAATGACCTCATCCGCATTAAGCCCCGAACGCGTATGGAGCTGTGGCGCAAACCGGACTTCAATATAAAGGCAGTGATGCTCCGCCGCTTGCTCCACAACCTCAAAGGCTGCCAGCTCCAGCGCTTCCGCCGTCTGCAAAAACGGGCTAACAAAATCAAATTTTTCAAGATATTGCGTCAGCGACAAGCAGCCTTTATCCGCCTTCATATACGGAAGCAGCTCTTCTACTGAGTTGGCGGGCAGGCTTACGCCGCTTTTTCTAGCCAATGCCATAATCGTTTCCGGCTTGATGCTCCCATCCAAATGCAAATGCAAATCAACCTTGGGCATCATCTTCAACCTATCTTGCGATATATTCTGTGACATTGACATGACGTCAGAATGGGGCTCGATGTTTAAACCAGACGTTGTTTTCATTGCCATTCCTCCCTGCCTCCAGATTTTTATCTTTTACTATATAACAAAGCCATATATTATGTAAATATATTTAACGCGAATGGGCATATCCCAAATTTCCCAATCCCTTCATTTCTTGGCGTGCGATGCCGATATTGTTAGTATCCCTGTATGTTGGAAAGGAGGAAAAAGAGATGAAAATACCAGCTGCTGCGGCAAATGGGATTCCCGAGCACTTGAAGCGAGCCGCCACTCTATCATCGGGAAAAGGGGAACCCTTTAAAGAGGCGTTAGACAATACCCCTCGGGGCGATATGCCGGATCTGCTGAGCATCAGCAACGAGGGAAGAGAGCTGGCTGCGGGAGACGTCCAGCACAAGCCGGCCGTTTATTGGGGCAGCGCCGAGATCCGTTCCGCGTTGGACAAAAGTCTTCAGGATCAGCCGGAAAATGTTAGGGATGGCGTTTCCAGCATCATTCAGAATCATTTTTATCCGGCGGACGCTGCGGCGCTCAGCCAGGATGAGCGGGATGCCCTGTTGGATGCCGGAATGGCGCAAGCGCGCTTTGTTGCCGACAACTACATAATGGACCCCGGCAAAAAGGATTTGTTTCTGAGCACCATGCATCAGATCGCGGCTTTATCAAAAACGGGAACGGTTGACACAGCAACCGGCGGGATGAAATACGCAAGCCTCCCGAGCCGTCCCATAGGAGCGCCAGAGGACTATATTAAACCAATCGATCTGATGGAACGGTACGATCCAACGTCCTTTGAGAAGTACAATAACGCAACGGACGTTACCGAGAAATTATCCATCTTGATCAAATTCGCCAAAACATCAGGAAAAAATCAGGAGTGGCGCACCGAATATCTGGAAGAAGCCAAAGCGCTTAAACAGAAGCTTGTTGAAACTGATACAGGAAGTCGATTCAAGGATGCCGACACCTCTTCCATTTCTGCATTTGTTTCGGACATGTTCGCTCGTATCCGGCCAACTGATGCCAAGTCGCTTGAGGCAAATCTCCAGTCCTTTGCCGCCTTGTTCGGATATTCCCGGCCTTAAGGCGTGCCTGTAGTCACTACCGGCTTCGAAAGCTGCAAAAAAAGAGTCGCGCATCCCCATAGCGGAGCGCGGCTCTTCTATTGACAAGGCCTTTCGCCTATTTTGACGGACTGCCACCCATCAGCGCGGCTCTGCTTTAAGGTCCGGTAACAACTTCTCCCGGCCAAGCCAGCATGCCGCCAACCACATTAGCCACATCGAAACCCTGCAGCGTCAAAAATTCGCATACTCTGCCGCTTCTGGCGCCGCTGCGGCATATAAACACAACGTCTCCTTCGACATCATGCACTTCATGAGCGCGGGCTTGAAATTGGGACAGCGGTATACTGCGCGCCTCCTTGATATGCCCCTCCTCCCATTCATCGGGTTCACGAACATCAATCAGATTCAGCTTCCCGCCATTTGACAGCTGTTCAAAAAGCTCTTGAGACGTCATTTCGGCATGCATAGTAAAATCCTCCAATCTTCTTGGGATACCTTGCGCAAGACGCTTATGCAAGATTACTTTAAGTCATCCATCCGGCATCATCAGCGCCTCGCGCCCTAGACAGCATTGTAACCGCTGGAAGCCCGACTGTCCATTCCGCTGGCTAATTCCCCTATCGGCCGCATGCTATATTTCGCTCAAGCCCCAGCCGATAAAGTGCTGAAGCGTCATTTGCAGCCAGTCGGGCTGAAGAGGATTCGGCTGCTCCTTCATTATTTTCAAAGTCGGATCGGGATGGTCGGGCTGAGGAGTATACGGCAAATCAACTGTCCATTCATCATCGCCCGGCAGCCTATAATACAGACGGTAACGGTACAATTCCCCTCTCAGCTCATCCAATTTCCGATAGATGGCGGCATATGAGAAATCGGAACGCATTCCCGAAATTTGCTGCAGTCTTCCTTCCATTAAGACAAGCCGCTCCTTGTCATCGTCCTGCTGCGCTGCCTCCAGCACCAGGCGATATTCCATTCCTGGAACTCCATAGAGGATGTAATCATTAGCCAACCCTCGAATAACAACCTTCGGCGCCTCCAGAAATACAGGCTGACGCTTTACCTCGAGCTGCTCGGCACGGCTCCAGTCTGCCGGATCGGACGAGGCTCTTACATAATGGAAATTTCCATTCATCATCAACGGCTCGTCTTTCAAAATGCTTTCCAGACATCGCTTGGCGCTCTCAAAAGGCGGGACACAGTTATTGTGGCCGAACCGGTAGCCGATTTCATGCCGGACCCTGATGCCGAGCGAACGAGCCCGATCCACCCAGCGGTAAGTAAGCCAGCTCGCCGTAAAGGGATCATGCGTGCCATGATTCTGAAGAACCTCTGTTCCATTGGCGGCAATCCGCCGCATAACTGCCTCTGATGAAGGCGAGCGCAAAGCATCAATCTCCGCAAGGTCGCTAGTACCCAATACCGTTTCCAGAAACAGCTCCATGCCGGACTGCCCCTGTTCGTTGCGCCAGGTCTTCCTCCATGCGTCCTTATACCCCGTATCCTCGCACAACGCCTGATCCAGAATGCTATGACTGGAATTCAACATGGTTAGCAGCGGAGTGCCCAATAGAAAAGGCACATTATGACAGACGGCATAGCGAATCCGGTAGCAATCCTGATTGGGGTTGGCTGCCGCGAGCAAGCTTGCAAAGCCGCCCCTGGAGCCGCCCGCAGCCACAATACCGTCCTCACGGACGCCATAGACGCTTTTTGCTTTCATGAACAAATCGTCCAGATTGGCATAAATGGACTGTTGCAGCGTCCTGGACCCGATGGAGCCGCCCCCGTTCCAGATGATGCCGACAACACCAGTGTCTTGCTCGTTAAACAACTGCCCGAGAACTTTGAGCATCTCTGGACCAACGGTGGAAAACACATTTTCATTCTGATCATAAAAGCCGCTGAACAAGGCAGGATAGCTCTCCGCGGCACGCCTCCAGAACGGGGGCAGCACAAAGGTTGCCAGACTGCGGTGCTTGCTCCTGCCAATGATGACATTATGAACCAGTTGAAAGGCGGGCACATTCTCCAGCTCGGCAGGCAGTGTATCACTGCGGCGAATAAGAACGGGAAATCCGCAATGCTGCAAAGCTTCTGCGGACAGCTGGAGCGCTGCGGCTTCACTTACTCCGTAAAGGCTGTAGGTCTCACCGATATAGCGCTCATAAGCCGGAGTTTGCACTGCCGGATCCTCGTTATCCCATAGCGCATATTCCTCGCTATTAAAATAAAAGGGATGGCTGTCGTCGGTATTGCGAAAATGCCCTTGTACGGTCCGCTGCCCTTCGCTGGCATTCCAATGAATACGGCCAAGCTCGCCGGCGGCGCCAGGCTGCACCCCGCCTCTCCCACCGTTCAAGTCGGATGACCAATTCGTAGTCACCGGATAGGCGTTAACCATCGTTTCAGCAATAATTGTACAAGGCCCTCGACCAAAGGAACGGAATGACACCTCGCCTTGCTCATAATCAACGGTTACCTCATCGGTGTAACGGATTCGTCCGGCATCGCTCCAAGCCGCATATATACGATGTCCTTTTTCCTTGAGCGCCAGCAGCAGCCGCCGATTGACATTCAGACATTCTATCGCGTTCTCCCCTGTATGGTTGATAGTAACGCTGATTGGAACATAGCTGTCAGGCACGAATTCATCACTCACGCGTATCCACCTCACTTGATAACGAATAGGGCAAATGCTCCGCTGCTGCCCCTTTTTGCTCCGGAAACTCAGAGCGCTCGTATTCGATTTTCGCTCCGCACAGCAGCTTTTCATGAGTAATGTACAACGCCGGATAAGGCTGACCGTTAAGGCTCACGCTGCCCAGGTATGGCTCCTTTACAGAACTGCCTGGCGCAACAAGTTCGACCGCTTCGCCGTTCTCCAGCTTAATTGTTGCACTTCGGACCTGCGGAGCGATTAGCAGATATTGCGGGATGCCTGGGGTAAAAGGATATAAACCCAGCATGCTCCAAATGTACCAGGCGCTCATGCTGCCATTGTCCTCATCGCCCGGGAATCGCTCTGCCGAAAACAGCTCCCATGTTGCACGGTTGATCCAAAGCTGTGTCTTGCTCCGCTCCCCTAGAGCCGCATAGATATAAGGCAGGTGGAAGCTGGGCTGATTGCTTATAGCAAATTGTCCAAAATCGACTGCCGCCATTTCGGACATCTCATGAATCTCCGATCCGTAGGCCCCTACCTTAAATTGCGGCGGCATCGAAAATAGATGGTCGAGCTTGGCGAATATCTTTTCGCGTCCTCCCATAAGCTGTGCCAGTCCGGCTATATCATGCGGAACAGCCCAGCTGCATTGCCAGGGACCGCCCTCGCAATAGGCTCCTCCCCAAGCGAGCTCGTCGAAAGCCGGCTGAAATTCGCCTTGGGCATTGCGCGGTCTCATAAATCCGCTCTCGGAATCAAACAGGAGGGCATAGTTGCCCGCCCGCTCAATAAACCGCTCATAGTCTTCTTGCTTGTTAAGCGCTTGCGCCAGCTGCGCGATGCAGAAGTCGCCATAATAATAATCCAGCGAATTGCTGACGCTTTCATGGTGGCGCTCATAAGGAAGATAACCAAACGCCGCATAATCAGCCAGCCCCGGACGGCCGTATCTCCCGTCCTCCGCATGCTCCATAGCATGCTTGCGCAGGCTCTGGTAAGCGGCTTCAATATCAAAACCGCGAATCCCCTTCATCCAGGCATCCGCTATTGCCGCATCGATAAGCGTGCCCGGCATCGCGCTCCGCTCAGCCGGAGATATCCATTTCGGCATCCAGCCGCTTTCCTTGCCAATATTCACCCAAGCCTGCGACATCTCGGCTAGCTTTTCGGGGAACAGCAAGCTATAAAGGGGAAGCGAGGTGCGATAGATGTCCCAGAAGCCAACATCGGCATACATCGGCCCTTCGTGCACGCGGCCATCATAGGGGCTGTAGTGGATAAGCCCCCCGTCTTCTCCGTGTTCATGCATAGTTCGGGGAAACAGGCATAGCCGGTACATGCAGCTGTAAAAGGTAATCTTCTCCTCTGTAGAGGCTTCAATCCCGATTCTTCCCAGCACATCCTCCCATTCGGCAGCAGCCTCCGCCTGCAAGCTGTTCAAGCTGTGTCCCCCCAGCTCGCGCTTCATATTTAATAGCGCCTGCTCGGCGCTTATTAACGATGTAGAGACTCGAACCGTCACCTCTCCGCTTTCGGGCGGCGTTACACCGACATAAGCTCCCACCCCGTCTCCCGAGGCGGTCAGCTGCTGGCGTGTTTCACCGTCCGGCAAGAACACTCCGCATTGCTCCGTGTTTATCTCGCAATCCAGCATAATGACATAGTGCATTGCGAACGAAGGATGCACCTCGCCATAGTGGGATGAAGTGCTGCCCGTTATGCAGCGGCCATGGGGATCAATGGCAATGCTAGAAGCGCCCTGAAGCGGCGCGATGAGCCATCTCGCGCCTTCGACGCGCCGAAAGGAAGCCCGCAGAATGGCACTGTGCATCGCTGGCGCTAGCTCCAGCTTCGTCTGATAACGCGGCAGCTCCAGCTGGAAACGATGCGGATGCAGCTCCAGCTCCTCTGGACGATACGAGGCAGAACGCGCTTCGGCTGTTACTGCCAGCTCGCCAGTTTGCGGCATTAAAATCAGAGGGGCGTAGTCACGAATCCACGGACTTGGCTGATGCGTCATTCGGACGCCCTGAAAACGCCGATGCCGGGGATGAAAAAACCAGCCGCCGCCAGACTCGTCCGATTGCGGGCTCCAGGCGGCATGGCCCCAAGGCCTAGCAATGAGCGGTAATGTATTTCCCTCGGAGAAGTGGTACCCGGAGGCTGTGCCCTGCAGCGGTTGAACGTAGTGCAAATAGCCCATCAGCTGATCACCTCTGTAAACTCATATACCTGAATATCTCCCGCAGGCAACTCGACCTCAACGCGTGAAGGATTGTGTGCATGGATGGCAAGCATGGGCTCCCCCTCTGGCAGCCACGCCTTTACGCAGGCTACCGCCGTCGGCAAACCGATAACGGCGGCAGCCGGCTTCTCGCCCCAGTTGTGAACAAACAAAAAGCATGTTTTTACATTGCCTGAATTATGCGCCAGCCAGTCCGCACGAATCGTCCCGGGCGTTACCGTCACGGCCGGGGGAAGACCCAGATGCCCCTCCAGCAGCTGTCGAAACAGCTCTCTCGCATGTTCTCCGCCTTCTCGCCAATAAGCTGCCGCAAGCAATGTTCCGATCCATACCGCCTTGCCCTTGCCGTAAGGAGACATCGTAATTGCCGGGCTCCCGTCCTCATCGAAACGGGCAATTACCCGGGTTTGCCCGGCAAGCTCAATTTCGCTTTTATAATAGCTGCCCGACGCTTTCAGCTCCAGCTTGCTGCCGGTTAGCGAATCCATTGACAATGGAATGGTTTGGCTGGATTTCAAGGTCACCTGATGGTAGCTGTGGTCCAAATTCTCCAGGGAGTGCAGCCAGCTCTCCTTGACGCCGAACACACGGTCAAAGCCATAGCCGGGCACCTGGTAGCTGTGGTATCCGTCCTCTGCCGTCAACGCGCCGAAGGAGCATTCCGATATCAGCACACCGCCTTCCAAAATCCATTGCTCCAGCATGCTGCACATTCCTTCATTCAGATACATGGGGGACGGCATAATAAGCAGATCGTAATTCGACAGCATGTCGCGGGTCATATCCTGGTCGGCGATAAACTCCACCTTGTAGTTAAGATCATGCAGCAGCTTATGCATGCCCTGTACAGAATCATGGTAGGCATCCAGATGCGCATATACAGCAAAGCTGGCGATCTGATTGGTAGAGCTGTACCAGATGGCAATTCGATCCGACGGCCTCCCCGAAGTAACCAGTTGCTCGCTGCGGGTCTGAATGGTTTCGTTCAGAGCTGCCATATCCTCCAGCCACGGCGTCACGCTGCCGTCGAGGTAAGTGCTCCCCCAGGCCGGGGCTTCATGCCCCAATATTTCGGGCCGGTATTGCCAGAACAGAAATCCGGTTATCCCTCTTGCCAAAGGGATCAGGATATGACGCTTGAGCTCCTTTAGCTCCAGCTTTTTCGGCTTAAGCGCCATATGTCCCGGCAGCGCATGAATTTCGGAATTTATGATCGGCTTGCCCTTTGCCGCCGAGATCAGCAAATCCGCAGACCAGGCGGATGAGCCAAGACTATTGCCAAACATATCGCATGGCTCCGCCAGCTTGAAATCGTCCGAACCGGCCGTGATCAAATTAAAAATCGGCGCGGGAACCGTATGCACCATCACGCGATGGCGGGTATCGTACCGCTTGACTAGCGCAACTCTTCGCTTGAGATCGTCCGTAAGCGCATCCGACATAAACAGCCGCCAATCCACCATATCGTTAAAAATCGCTTGTCCCCGAGGCGCTTCGATTTGCGACCATTGCCGGTAGCTGCGCTGCCAGCGGACATTAAGATTTTCCAGCGTATTGTATTTCTCCTCCAGCCAGACATGAAAGGCTTGTATGGAATGATTGCAATAACAGACCTGATTTTCAAAATGGAGCTCCCGCTTTATGCCTGTAGTCAGCTCCGGCTCATTCCACAGATCCCACACCCAAAGAGCAGGATGATCCTTAAACTCCCGTACAACGGCCTGAAGAAATACATCCTTGGCCTGCTGTGCCGGAAGATGATGGTAGCATGGCCCAGGAGCTCCGCCTATTTGCCTGTAGCTGAGAGCCTGCGGCGCAATAGTCCTGCCATCCGCCGTCACCATTCTGGAATCGGGATAGGCCTGATCGAACCAGGCCGGGGCCACATCAAAGATGACATTCAGAATAACCCGGAGGCCGCAATCATGCGCAAGATCCATTAGTTCCCGGATATCCTCGAAGCTGTGCACGCCCTCCTCGGGCGAACTGCTGCGCCATTGCACCCAATATTTCACGCAATTAAAGCCCATCTTGGCGATTTGCCTTAAATCCTTCTCCCACTGGTCTCGGCATGGCGTCGGAGAACGATAATATTGAAAGCCAAACGGGATAAACTCTTGTTGCATCACGGCAAGCACCTTCCTTTGGTCATTATTTATTAGTGATCGTACCGGTCCACCGCCAGGATGTTATGCCCATTAAAGCTGCGAATGCGCAATTGCGGCGGCTGATTCCCAGTTTCGCAGGCCTCCTGCCTCAGCAAGCCTCCGGCCGCTTTGCGCGCGCAGCGTGCAGCGACCATCCGGCTTTCACCAGGCAGCAGTGTAAAGTACAGCTCATCGCAATCAAGATCGTATTGATCGGTAGCCTCCTCTGCAAATACATGGAGTGCGGCTACTGCCCCGAGATTGCGTACCAACAGGCGGCACTCCATTAGCTCCGTCAGCTCCTCATAGCCTGTGACGCGCCACCCTTCGATAAAGCTGATATCAAGCCGGGGAGGCTCGAGAGACAGCGATGATCGGTAGAGGTGCTCATCTGCTGCGGCAGAGAAGAAATAAGGATAACAAACAACGCTTTCTCCATCCCTGCTATAGGAAATCCTGACCAGCAGGAGCTCATGCGCTTCATCCGGCGCCGTCCAGGTCAAGCTGCCAACAAACACAGCCTGATCCCGCGCGCTGACCGCGTGATAACGGCTGACGGCAATGACAAGGCCTCTTGCATCGACCACTTCCACATTCATGTCCAGAGGAATTCCCGCTACGTGACTATGCAGCCAGATTCCGTGCTTCACTTCCTCGCCCCGCTTCACCTGCAGCGAATGGTAATCCAGCGAGACATGCAGAGGAGCAAAGGCCTGCTTCGTCCAATAATAGCTCATTTTTGTTTCGCCATAATAATCCAGCAGATTGGTACACGACACATTGGGCCATGGCTCGCTCATCTGCCAGATGATGCTGCCGCTGTTACGGAATTTGCGTCTGCGATTAGCCTCTAGCACAAAGCGCAATCCTTCTGCCTGCACCCATTGACTGGCCGCTGCAAAACGCTCCAGCTCTTCAAGCTTCCCGAACAAGCGCTGATCCCGCTCCAGTGTGTCCCACCATTCGCCGTGATGCCGCCATACAAGATTTTCTTTCATTGAAACCGGCGTTAGATGCGGCTCGCTCAAAAACTTCCGAAGACTTTTGACCCCGCTCACTCCATCCACGCCAAATTCGCTATGGAACAGATTGTCATTTTCGCCATAGAAAATGTAATGCTTCGGATTATCGAGATATTTCCAATGTCCGTGAACATCATGCCCCTGCCCCTTTTCCTCCGTTATATATTGCACCGGCCCTGACGCCGAGGTAGGCAGGCAGAGCCGCTGCGGATCATGCCGCTTAGTCAGCTCACGCAGCATGGCCAGATTAGGGTCCTGAAACGTTGAAGGCTTGTTTGGCGCGCTCATCAATTCATTACCGCCGCTCCAAACCGTCAGCGAGACATAATTGCGGCGGCTTTTCAGCGCCGCCTTCGCCGATTCCCGCAGCAAGGAAAGAAATTCCGGCTTTTGGGAAGGTAAATTATCGACGCCCGAGCTGGATTGGATAAATTCCTGCCAAACGAGGATACCTTGACGGTCGCACTGCTCATACAGCCGCTCCTTTTCAATAAGTCCCCCGCCCCATATCCGCACCAGATTCATATTGGCGCGCTTCATCATATAAATCATCCGGTCATATTGGCTATCCAGCACGGTGCCATAAAGATGATCAAGCGGCGCCAGGTTGGCTCCCCTAATATAAATGCGGCGATTATTGATTTGAATTGTATATGGCAATGCATCCGCGGGACTGTCATCGTTCGCCGCAAAGGCCAGCTTGCGAATGCCGCTCATAAAGCTTCGCGCCTCCAGAATCTCCCCTTCGCCTGAGCACAGTTCAAGCTTGATGCTATACAGCGGCTGCTCCCCGTAGCCGTTGGGATACCAGAGCTGAGCTCCCTGCACTCTGAATTCCAGATAAACCCTCTCTCCGCAGCTGGCGCGAAGACGCTCCGTATACAGGAGCTGCCCGGACGGATTGAAGCAATGCGCCGAAATGATAACGCTGTCAAACGCACCTTCAATAGTCGCCGCAATCGTTGCCTCAACCGTAATGATGCCAGTATGCCGTCCCTCCTCAATAAGGTCTGCCTCCTCCACATCGGCTGCGATTCTTATATCGTCCAGCTTGATGTGCTGACGGATACGAAGCAGAACGTCGTCCCATATGCCGATATTGACCAAGCGAGTTGAAAAATCCCATTTATAATTAAATCTGCTTTTTTGTGTAAAGGTTTCTGAGGTTTTTCCGATTTGTCCCATCTCATCAGGGGCGTGAAGAAGCAAGACGGCCAGCTCCATAGGCTCTTCCCTCATCCGGTCCGTCACGTCAAACACGGCCTCCGTAAACATCCCCTTATGCTCGCCCACTCGCTGACCGTCCAGATAAACAATCGCTTCATAGTCCAGCCCCTTAAAGACGAGCTCCACCTTACTGCCTGTATTGTTTACCGGCTTGATTATGGTCCGATACATCCACCATCGGTTTTCAACCCACTCGCACTGCAAGCTGTTCAAATCCTTGTAAGGATGAGGAATAAGCCCTGCGCGATATAAATCCTCATGTACGCCGCCCGGCACTGTAGCTGGCAGCCATTCACAGATTCCAAGCAGTTCCTGGCCCAGCTCCATGCTAACTGTTTTGATTGGTACCCATGGCCAAAATCCCTTTACTTGCCAGGGTGAGTCACATAATGTAATTTCCTTCATCTCCCACAATCCCTCCCCTGTTCTATCGTTTAAAATTGATCTTAGCATACGCTCATTCACCTCCATATGGCGCGATCCTGCGAAATGGTAGGAGATACGAGCAACTACGCGCAAGAAGCTGACTCCGGGGACCGTTTATCTTATAATAGAGTCATTCAACAGGAGGAAGGTGGTCGTCATATTGAAAGCGCTTATTGTTGACGACGAGTACCTGGTCAGAGCCGGGTTGAGTCAAACCGTCGATTGGGAGGATTATGGCATCCAGATTATCGGCGAGGCCTGCAATGGCAAGGAAGGGCTGGAGATGGCGCTGCAATTGAAGCCCGAAATTATAGTGACAGATATTCGTATGCCTCATATGAATGGACTTGAATTGCTTCAGGCCATCCGCGAGCATCAGCTGGATTGTGTAAAAGTCGTGCTTAGCGGCTATGACGAGTTCCAATATGTACAAGAGGCTCTGCGGCTCGGAGCCTCACACTACTTGCTAAAGCCGGTCAATATAGACGAGCTGCTGGAGACGCTCCAGCGTGCAGGACAAGACTTTGAAAGGCTGCGGGAGGAGAAGCTTGCGTACAATCGGCTTAGGGAGGAAACGCCTGCTTTGTCGTCGCACTTTTGGCTGAAGCTGCTGTTTGGCGAAGGTTTGGGAGCAAACGACATTTCAGCCAAGCTCGCTCTGCTTAACATTAATATTGCGTCGGAAACAAAGCTGATTATTGGCGTCATTTCAACGGGATCTTCAGCATCGCTTCCCGAGGCCGCCGCAGCCAGTCTGCCTCCGGCGACGAATATCGAGCGTTGTCTGGATAACGCCCTGCAGTCTTGTTCCTACGATTATGTAAAAATCGTCCGCAGCTCTCCTTCGGAGTGGACTGTCATTGCCGCGGATAGCCGACCTAGCGTTGATGCCGTTGCCATCTTTCATGAAACTGGCGGTTCCATTGTCCAGGTTTTGCAGGAGCAGCTGCAATTAACGGTTGCCATCGGCTATGCCACAGCCGCTTCCATCTACGACAATCTCCATGCCGTTTTCCTCACAGCGCGAGAGGCGGCATCGGCAGCCCCGCTGCGGCAGCAGCGGGTCCAATATGGCGAGGGCAATTCGCTCCCCGGTATACGCAAGGAGGTGCAGCGGGCACTGGATTATATCCGTGTCTCCTATGCACGCAATATTACAATTGACATGGTCGCTGAATCCGTGCATATCAGCCCAACGCATTTGATGCATCTATTCCGCAAGGAGTTGAACAAAACCTTTTATGAATGCTTGACCGAGTTTCGTATACAAGAAGCAAAGCGGCTGCTGCGCTATTCCAGCTATCGGGTTTATGAGGTAGGGAGCCAGGTCGGATTTGGCGACGCCAAATACTTCAGCCAGATTTTCAAAAAAATGACCGGCCTTTCACCAAGCGATTATGCAAAAAACTGAATCCAGCCGGAGCGCCTTCCTTACCTCCCTGCTTCGCATGTTCAAGGTAAGGGGAAGAATCGTCTTTATTGTTGTGGCTGGGCTATCGCTTCATCTGGTTCTGATGCTTAGCGTATTCAATATCTATGGCTCGAATTATCTCAAAAACCGTCTTTACGATCATGCTGGAAATCTCCAGAAGGAGATCGGCACAAGCATCGAATTGACTGTCGATGATATCCAGATGGTTGGCCTCCGCTTTTTGCTGAACAGCTCTATCTACCGGGCTATCAGTGACGACAGCTTGAGTGAAAACGCGAAACAGACAGAACTGCAGCGGCTAATTGCCGATACCATCTCCAGCGCGGAGATGATTGGCGATGTCGTTATTATAACGGATCAAAATAAACGTTACCGGTTTCGGGAAGACAGCCTGATTTTTGAGGATCCCGATGACCTGTTGATTTCCCGGGTGAAAAAATCGCAAATTCCCGTTACCGGACATATGAAGCGTGACGAAAACGGCGACGCCTACGTCGTTTTTGGCCAGCAATATCGCAACTTCAACACCGGACAGAATATAGGCGTCCTGCTGCTCTATGTGAAGGAAAGCTATCTATTCAAGCTGTACGAGGCCTCCTTCCACGGCCTGGGCTATTCCTATATCGCGACAGACGCCAACGAAATCATCTCTCATCCCGATAAAGCGCTCCTGGGCAATGTGCTTTCGGAGCATGACGCCTTTCAGCCGCTTCAATCGGAAGGCTACATGGATATGACCTACCGCGACGAGAAATATGTACTAAGCGTTCACCCGCTGGATGCCCGGCTGAAAGGCTTTGGCGTCAACTGGCGAATTGTATCGGTCATATCCTATCCCAAGCTGTTTGAAGCCATCAGCCAGGGCAATACTAATGCGTTAATCTTCACTGCGGCGACTTTTATCGGGTTACTGGCACTTTCGTTCTATATCGCTGGTCGGATAACGCGCCCCATCGCCAAGCTGACCTCGAAAATCCGCAGCTTTGGCCGCGACGGTTTGGAGCCGCCGCCTGACGCCAACCCGGCGCGCGATGAAATCAGCGAGCTGGAGCAGAGCTATTACTCCATGATTGAACGCATTAATCATCTGATTGAAGAAAACAGCGAGGAAAAAGAAAAGCAGCGCGTCATGGAGCTGACGGCCTTACAATCACAAATTAACCCCCATTTTCTCTATAATACGCTGGATGCCATCAAATGGACGGCCCGTTTGAAGAAGCAGCCGGAAATCGAGCAGATGATCAGCGCATTATCTACCTTTTTCCGGATCAGTCTGCACAAGGGAGACAAGCACATTCCGATAGCCGACGAAATTAAGCTGGTGCAAAGCTTCGTAACGGTAGAGCAGTTCCGCTTCCCGGACAAGTTTGAAGTCACTTACGATATTCCGGAGCATCTGCGCAATTTGCGTATTCTGAAGCTGATCCTGCAGCCGCTTGTTGAAAATGCAATCAAGCATGGCCTTAGCGAAAAGGAAGGAAAAGGCTTGATAGAGGTAAGCTGCTGGGAGGAAGACCATTATTTGTATTTACAGGTCAAGGACGATGGCGTGGGGTTTGCTCAAAAGGAGGATTTGCATACGATTAACAAAAATCCGTTTTTCCAAAGCGGATACGGTCTGCGAAATGTGGATGAACGCATTAAGCTGGAGTATGGTCAAGACTCCAGCTTGAGAATAAGCAGTGTGCCCGGGGAGGGCACAACCGCTTTAATAACGATTAATTTGACCCGTTATTTGTTGTAATGACGACGCATATTCCTGTAAAGCTCCCGCAGCGGATCAAAAATGCTTGCCGACAATCGGCGAATAAGTATAAAGGAAATAATAACGATTGCAACTGTACCCGCAACGACAATGCTCCATAATCCCGCCAGCTCAGAGAATACAGGAGCGTTGGGGATATTCAGAAGCACGTAATCGCCGGATCGGAGCATGCGGTACACATATATTGTTCCGTTATCAAGCTCGAGTGTCTGGACATCTGCCTGCGGCGGCATATTGGAGAGTCGGAATTTCAAATCCTCAGGCAGCTCGTGGAGCCGACCGCTCGTATCGACCACAGTCCGATCATGGGTATACAGAACAGCCTGAGAACCGGGATAAGACTTTGGATCGGGAAAGGCATAAAAGCCGATCATCTTGCGCAAATCTACATCCATAACCAGCAGCCCGTCTCCGGTGCTGTCCGGTAACGTCAGCTTTTCCAGATAAAGAAGGCGGTAACGCGGATCCGTCTGACGATACACCAGAGATTCATGATCCATAATCAACCATTGGGAGGACAATTCCGATTCGAGAAAATCCCGATATTCCGGAATTGTCCTCACCTCATTGTACGAGCGAATGCCGGAAACGCGACTAGAGGCATACATGCTATCTTCGCTTCCGTACAGCACAAGATCAAGAATATAGAGATTGGACGCCCCCAAGCCATCCAGCAGCGGCGTAATTGTCTTGTCGTAAGGCCCTCCGGCTATAGCATGCTGCACGTTTCTATCGCTTGCAACAATGCCGGCCATCTCCTCCATCCACTTCATAAACAACTGTGCATTCTGATGCTGTTGTCCTGTATATTGCAGTGCAAGTGTATGCTGCATGTCCAGACTCTGGCTTTTGATCGTCCTCAGCACGAACGCGCTCGACACTATCACATACAGGACAATGACGACCTGCAAAATGATCTGCATCCGCTTGTCCAGGGAACTGAACATGAGCTCACCCCTATTCTTGAGAAGGCTTTCAATCGTATAGCCATCATAGCATAAATCCCTTGATCTGACGCCTACCCTCTACCTGTCCTCGGTTCCGCATTCTCCTTTTTGAGCATAATGCAAAGCGCCTCAAGGCCGATTCCTTGAAGCGCTCGTTCCTCATTATTGCGCCTTGTCGAGATAGTCCTTTTGGAACTCGGCTACCGCTTTATCCAATAGCGATTGCGGATCGGCATTTTTGTTTGTCAGAACCGTTTGAATAACAACATCAAGCGTTTTGTACAGCTCCTGTGCGTTGACCGGCTCTTCTGGCCGAAGTCCGTTGCCGCCGTTGTCCATATAATCCTGGAACATCGCCATGTTGACGTTTGTATATTTTTCAATAATTTCTTGCTCCGCGGCAATGCGGTCTTCGTTAATCCATACACGCAAGCCATGCGGCCCCACAATCAGGCCCTGCTCATTAGAGGTTTTTGATTGTGTCTCTAGCCCTGCCAGCGATTCCGGCGTAGCCTGCGGAGAAAAGCCTTTAACCTCCAGCCATTTAAAGGTTGCCTGCAATTGGTCCGGAGTCGCTTGCGGCGAGAACATATACAAGCCGCCGCCAAGCAAGGTTACATTGCCTTTTGGTCCCGCAGGCAGCGCCGACATCGCCAGATTGTCCTTGGACATTCCCAAGCCCTGAACGATCCCGTTGCCCCATTCGGGCATGCCGAAGCTCATAGCTACTTGATCTGTCCCGAACATTTGGGCCATATCGCTGTTGATATCTACCAGGTTGTTGGCTGGCAGCACATCATACTTCCACTTCAAATCCTTAATGTATTGAAGCGCGGCAACCGCCTCCGGCGAGTTGAACACCGCTTGCCATTTGCCGTCCACTTGTTTTTCAAATTCCGCACCATAGGCCCAGCCAATATTCATGAACATCCAGCCGCCCTGATTATTTTTGGTCGGGAAGAAAAAGCCCGCCTTGCCTGTTTTGTCCTTGATTGCTTTGGCTGTTTCTGCCAATTCCTCATAGGTTTTCGGGAAAACAGGCACTCCGTTGTCATCAACCAGCCCTGCTTCTTTGAACAAATTGACGTTATACATCAAACCAATGACATAGCCATCCTTAGGAATGCCATAATATTTCCCGTCCTTTTTAACCAGCTCGAGCAATTCCGGATTTAATGCTTCCGTCCATTTGTTCTTGTTCAGCAGCTCAGTAATGTCCCCCGAATAGCTGGCTTTAATGATTTTGTCTGCTTCGGTGAAATAGGTCTCATAAATCGTCGGAAGCTGGCCGCTGGCCGCCTTCGGCAGGAAGGAGCTGACATCATAGCCCCACTCATCCTTCTCCAGCGTGATTAAGGGGTATTTCTCTTTCATTTGAGCAACATACTCGTCGTAAATTTTGACAAGCGCTTCTTCATTTGGCTTTGGCCAGTTGCTGATTTTGATCGTAACCGGCTGATCCGTTTCATTTGGAGCCGAAGAATTTCCGTCAGTGGGTGCGGAGCTTGGCGAATCGCTCCCCCCGTTGCTGCCTTTACCGCAGCCAGCTGCTATCAGGGCGATACTGACCAGAAGAACAAATACCGCTTGCCAACCATTTCTTTTTCCCAGCTTCATGTGATCCCCCAACCTTCTTGTCGTAGTTTGTTGCCACTCTTTATAAAGCGCTTTCTTTTTGCCGGCATCTCTATCCTACCACGCCATTATAGAGAGCCAATAGACGGTAAACCTGCGAAACCGTTTGTCAATCTGTGTGATTCGTTATCCCTTAACGCCTCCGCTGATGGAATAACCCTGCATAATGTATCGTTGAAAAATAAGGAACAGCAGCACCGGGGGAACAATGGCAAATGTTAATGCAACAAACTGGATATCCATGGGCAGGGTTGCTTTCAAGTTGTAAATGGCCACCATAACGGTCCATTGCGATTGATCCTTTAACACCATATATGGCCAAAAAAAGTCCATCCATACGCCATTAATCGTTAATATCGTTATCGTAATGATGACTGGCATACTAAGAGGCAGCATAATGCGGAAAAAGATACCCAGCTTCGAAGATCCGTCGATTCGCGCTGCCTCGATCAGGGAAACTGGAATCGTATCAAAAAAGCTTTTGAATATAAGAATCGTCACCGGATTTACCGCTGCCATAAACCACATGGGCCAATAAGTGTTTGTCAAATTCAGATGAAGCAAAGGAAAATCAACAATATTGCTGAACAACGGCACCATGCCAACCGTATTGGGCAGAAGCACCGTCCATAATATGAGCAAAAATATAAACCCGCTGCCTCTGGGCTTCAGCTTGGAAAAGAAAAAACCCGCCAAACCATTAAACAATAGACAGAACACAAGCGAGCCAAGCGTCAGGTAGCCTGTATTGACATAATATTTCATAAAGTTGAACTGATTCCACGTATTCCACACCTTCTCAATATGGAATGTGCGAGGTATCAAGGTTGGCGGAATGGCATAAAACTCCTTAATATCTTTAAAGCTGGATAAAATGACCCATAGCGGAGGAAGAGTGCACACTGCCGCAACGATAATCAAGCCGGCAAATATGAGCCAATAGATCAGCTTGACTCTTGGTTGTCTGTACTCCAAATCCCCGATTATACCGGAGCCTTTGCTTTTGTTCATAGCTGTCTCACTACTCCCTTTCCCATTTCTTCTCAAGCTTGAAATAAACGATGGTCAGCAGCATGAGGATGACGAAGGTGACCACGCCAAGCGCAAGCGAGTGGCCGGCCTCGAAATAGCGGAACGCATAAAAATAGCTCTGCAGCATCATCGACATCGACGCATTGCTTGGTCCGCCCTCTGTCATCACCAGCGGTTCATTGAATACCTGGAATACGCCGCTTACCTGCAGGATCAGCATCAAGCTGATCATCGGCGCAATTTGCGGCAGCGTAATGCTGCGGAATTTTCGCCAAATGCCGGCGCCGTCAATGGAAGCTGCTTCATACAGCTCATTGTTAATCCCCTGCAAGCTGGCGAGATATAGCAAAGTTGTAGCTCCGAAATTACGCCACGTAATCGTCAGAATGATTAAAAGGATCGTCATGTTGGGATTTTGCAGCCATTCTTGCGAAGGAAGGCCGAACAAGCCCATTAGCATATTCAGCAATCCCCCTTCCCCGGGGTTGAACAGAAACATCCACATCATAGCGGCCGCAATGCCCGGCACCATGTTCGGGAAGTAGACCGAAAAACGGAACAACGATCCCCAATGCCTCATTTCGTTGATCGCAATGGCGACGACGATAGGGACAACAAAGCCAATCGCCAGCGACCATAACACATAAATAAACGTATTGATAAGCGTTTGCTGGAACACCGTATTTTGCATAACATCTATATAGTTCTGCAGACCGATCCATTCTACGCCTTTAAAACCCTCGGTTCGAAAAAAAGACAATACGACGCCCTGAAACAGCGGCTGCCAGGAAAAGAAAAAGAAAAACAGCACCGTTGGTACAATCAACAGCCATGAAGACCATTCTTTCAGCCAATATAGTATGAATTGTTTGCGTTTCCTTATCTGCCCGGAACGCGCTCGAAGCTCTGCTTTTACACTCATGTCCGCTTCCTTCCCCTGTTCTCAGATATAGTAGCTCCATGTTAACGCTTTCCCTGGCAAGCGATAATGAGCCATACCTGCGAAATCGTTTGCGATCCTGTTAACCTGGCGTTATAGATCCGGCGAGGGGCGGGCAGTATTGCGGTACTCACAAGGCGTCATACCGATTTTTTTCCTGAATAACTGATAAAAAAATTTCATGTCGGCATAACCAACCGCCGAAGCAATTTCACCTATGCTGCTGCGCCCCTCGGTCAATAAACGGCACGCAGCCTCCATACGAATATTTTGCAGGTATTGGATAAAGCTCATTCCCGTCTGTTTCCTGAACAGGCGGCTGAATTGCCGCTCACTGAGATTGGCCGCAGCGGCAAGAGCCCCTAGCTTGAGCTCGCTGGCAAAGTGGTAATGCATATTGGCGATTGCATCGTCAATAGCCATCCATTGAGGCTTGTCTCCTGCAGGGGTATTCACTTGCTGGAGATTTCGGTAAAAGCCCATCAGGATTTGCAAAACTAGAGCCGAGAGCACAGCCATATAGCCCGGAGGTTTGGCATAAAACTCACGATATAGCTCACGAAAAAGGAAATGATAGGCTCCATCCACATCCTTCATGGAAAACCAAGGCAAATCCGCAGCTGTAAAAGAAGATAAAGCTTCGGACGCTGCAGGAAAGCCGGCTTGAAGCTGAATCAGATACTCGACCGGGAACAAGCAGTTGTAAACAATGAGAGGACTGCCCTTAGCCGTTGTCTTGGGGCGAAAGACATGACTATAGCCTATGGGAATAAAAAAAATGGTTCCGCGTTCCACAGGAATGGCTTCATCGTTAATATAATGCATCCCTGCCCCTTCACTGATATAAGAAATTTCAATAAATTCATGAGAGTGGGCATTCATTTCAAACGTTTCATAGGCTCTGTTCACATAAATCAGCACATCGGGCTCAAAGAAGCTGTCCCTGGTCAGAATAGTCGTGCGATGGCCAACAGTCAAAATAACAACTCCTCTCGTGTTTCTCAGCTTTGATTTTATCGTACAAAACCGATGTATAAATGTCCATATACACCTATAAGAATGTCAGAATCCCCCCACTTTAAACGTCTAGCACTCCGTATAATAGTGATAGAGCCACTGAAATAAGCAGCAGGCTCGCAGAGCAGACGAAACATGATACACAGGAGGCGAAGACATGGCTAAGCTAGACGTTTTGAATCTAAAAGTAAACTATAGAAGGAATCCAATGGGGATAGATGATCCCCGCCCAAGACTAAGCTGGGAGATTTCCTCCGAGGCCCGTGCCTTCACACAAGCCGCCTTTTGCGTACAGGTGGCATCAAGTCCCGGCTTTGCATTAGAGGATATCATCTGGGATTCTGGCAAAGAAGAGTCGAATTGCAATGTGCACATCGAATACATGGGTCCTGGCTTGACGTCGCGCAAAAGGTATTATTTTCGAGTTAAGGTGTGGGGCTCGCAGGGCCAGGCATCGGATTGGAGCGAGCCTGCTTATTGGGAAACGGCGTTTTTATCCGTCGGGGAGTGGCAGGCCAAATGGATAACAGCCCCTCTTCAAAATGATGAAGGCGGCGACGAGCCTTGTCATTATTTCCGCAAACCGGTTTCTGTGACCGGTAAAATCGCTTCGGCTCGCATCTACGCAACCTCGCTGGGCGTCTACCAGCTGTATGTCAACGGCATCCCGGCAGACAACACATTATTCAACCCGGGCTGGACCAGCTACAACAAGCGGCTGCAATATCAGACCTATGACGTAACCTCCTTGTTGGCTGAAGGAGACAACGCTCTTGGCTGCATGACGGGAAACGGCTGGTATAAAGGGTATCTGGGTTGGCAAGGGGAAAAAGAGCTGTTTGGCGGCAAGCGTGCAGTGCTTATACAGCTCCATATTTCATATAGCGACGGCTCGGAGCAAATCATCGTTTCGGATGAAAGCTGGAGAACGTCAACCGGACCTCTTCTTATGTCTGAGCTGTATCATGGGGAAATTTATGATGCGAGGCTGGAACTGGATGGATGGTTTTTTTCCGGCTACGAGGATGGCCATTGGGAACAGGCTGCCTCTTTCCATGCTCCTTTGTCGACTTTGGTGGCGCAGGAGAACGAGCCAACCCGAATAATCCAAACCTTCAAGCCTGCTCGTATCGTCCATACTCCCAAAGGGGAGCTTGTGCTGGATATGGGACAAAACATGGTGGGTTGGGTGAGATTTACGGTGCAGGCCGAAGCCGGAACGGTGGTTTCTCTGGAACATGCAGAGGTGCTGGACCGCGAAGGCAATTTCTACACTGGCAATTTGCGCTCGGCCAAGCAGACCGTAACCTATATTTGCAAAGGCGATGAACCAGAAACCTACGAGCCGACGTTTTCCTTTCAGGGCTTTCGTTATGTCAAAGTCACCGGAGTGCCTGAAGAGCAATTAATGGAGCAATTTATGGCATGTGTCCTTCATACAGACCTGGAGCAAACCGGCAGCTTCAGCTGTTCGGACGAGCTTCTGACTCAGCTCCAGCAAAACATTCTTTGGGGACAAAAGGGCAATTTTCTGGAGGTGCCGACCGACTGCCCTCAACGCGACGAACGATTGGGCTGGACGGGAGATGCCCAGGTTTTTATCCGCACGGCAGCCTACAACATGAATGTAGCGCCCTTTTTTGAGAAGTGGCTGAAGGATCTGGCTGCCGATCAGCAGGAGGACGGAAAAGTACCTCATGTTATTCCTGATGTGCCTACCGCGGGCTACGGCTCTTCAGCCTGGGGCGACGCTGCAGTGATATGTCCATGGGTTCTCTATCAATGCTACGGAGACGTTCGCGTCTTGGAAACGCAATATCCCAGCATGAAGGCATGGGTAGAATTCATCAAAGCACAGGGCGAAAACGAATATTTGTGGAATACAGGCTTTCACTTTGGGGATTGGCTTGGTCTGGATAGCAAGGAGAACAGTTATACGGGGGCAACTCCTAAAGATTTGATAGCTACCGCCTTTTACGCTTACTCCACGGAGCTGCTCGCCAAAACGGCTGAAGTCATCGGAAAAAACGAGGATGCCATAACATACGACACACTGCATAAGCAGATTATTCAGGCATTCCGCAAGGAATTCGTCACGCCGAGCGGCCGTGTCGCCTCCCCGACGCAAACTGCATATGTATTGGCGCTTATGTTTGATTTGCTGGAGGAAGCGGACAGGTCTAGAACAGCCAACATGCTGGCCGAGCACATTGAAGAAAACGGAATACATTTAACAACCGGCTTTGTAGGCACACCTTATTTGTGCCTGGTTCTGTCTCGGTTCGGGTATACGGACTTAGCTTATAAGCTGGTGCTTCAGAAGGAATACCCGTCATGGCTCTTTTCAGTCCTTCAAGGCGCAACCACGATTTGGGAGCACTGGGATGGAATCAAGCAGGACGGCTCATTTTGGAGCGATGACATGAACTCCTTCAATCATTATGCATACGGAGCGATTGGAGATTGGCTGTATCGCACGGCAGCAGGCATTGAATTGCTGGAGCCAGGCTACAAAAAAATACGGATTCAGCCGCAAATCGGAGAACATCTGACCTGGGTAGATGCATCCTTTCATTCCGTCTACGGCATGATTGGGGTAAACTGGAAAAAAGAGAAGGATGGAGCCTTGTCTATGCATATCGTCATACCCGCCAACACAACGGCAGAAATCATTCTACCGGCCATAAACTATCGGTCTGTCAAAGAAAACGGAGTGCCATTAGATCAGATGACCGGGTTATTGGGCATTGAACAAAGCCCGGTTGGCCAAAAGCTACTAGTGGGTTCCGGTACCTATTCTTTTACTCTTGAAGGAAGGAACGGGTAAACTAACCATCCCGTTCCCTTCCATAATTTTGCATACTGGCTTAACAAGGTTAACGTTTATTTTTTTGCTTCGCAGCAAGCAGGCGGTTAATCGTTTGGGACTTAGGAGTAGGAGGCTCTGCTTCAGTCCCTTTTCTTTCTGCTGCGGGAGGCTGGGATGAAGAAATGAACTCAGCCCGAGGTTTTGTCTGCTGCTTGCCTCCCGTCTCTTGTGGCTGCGCATCCGACGCCAGAAACTTGCGCTTCTGCTCCGCCCGTTCACGCAGCTTCAGAAGAGAACTTTCTGCCGGGGTAGCTGTAGCAGTTCCGGCGCCTTTTCGGACAGAAGCGCCTCGAACAAGCTTTAATGCGGTCAGCCATTTGCTCCAAGGCACGGATAATCTCCTCAAGGCGATATCCATGAGCCATAAGAAAAGCGCAGCTAGAAGCAAAAGCCTGCTCCAATCATATGGAAGCTTCGCCTTTATAGGCTCTGTCCGAAACGCTTCGGCGGCATTGTCCATCGTTAATACCCGGCCGCCCGTCAGGTCTGCAAGCTGATTCAGCAGCTCAAGGCCGTCTTCTCCGCCTATGCGGTATTCTGGAGCGTAAGGAACCACAAAACCAACCGTGGCGCCTCCCGCCACGCTCAAGCTGTCGGCATTCCCTGTCCGGGCTCCAATTTGCGCCAAATAAGCCCCGGGTGGAGGCGATGCCGTTTTTCCTTCATACCGGCCGGGCGCAACCGGCAGTAAATCCACTATGGTTGAATCGCCTTCTCCGCTTTCAAGCAAGGCTGCAAGCTTGTCCGAGGAAGCATTGGTCAGCCCAGTCGCCTCATCGCTTTCAACCACTACGGTAGCCGTCCCGCCTTCGCGCTGAAGGGAAATTTGGTAAGGCTGGCTTTCAAACTGCGGAAAAGTCCATTTGATCCACTCTGCGAATACACTTGGAAACCGGTCCCATTGCACCCAGTCCGAGGACCACTTGCCGGCTGCATCGCTGGTCCAGGCAAGACTTCGTCCAGATCCATAGGTCCAGCGCGCCAGAACGGGATCGCCGTCTGGAGACCATAACGCAACCTCGGCCAGCTCTTTTGCCGTCGTCGCAATATATGCCTGCAGGGGCGGAGCCCCATTTTGCCATAGTCTGGACCAATCTCCGGCTTCGCCGATCTTTGGCGTAAAAACGCCATCCACGATGTATGTGCGTGACATAAGCACCGTTTCGCGGCTAAATATGGCCGGAAGCGTGCTTTGATCGTTAGTGTAGTAATAACGCCCGTTGGCACTCCGGGCCAGACTCTCCAGCAATGCCTGGTCAGAGCCTTCTCCTATCGCAACGGTGGAGAGAGTCATCAATTGTTCATTCATGGCGTCCGTAATGATGCTATAGCTCATATTCGTTGCGGATTGTCCATCCGTTAACAAAATCATGTGCTTGCGCTGGGCATCCATTTTGCTGAGCGCATTGAATCCCTCATTCAGGGCGGTATAAATTTCGGTGCCGCCGTCTGCCTGAATGCCCTTGATCTTTTCAATAACCTCCTCGCGCTTATCCAGCTTAGTTGGCTCAACGACCCACCACGGCGAGGTATCAAACGCCACAACGCCAACCGTGTCCTGATCGCGCAGCAGCTCGATGGTACGCATTGCAGCCTCTTTAGCCAGCTCCAATGGCCCTCCATCCATACTGCCTGAACGGTCTATGACCAGCACAAGGCCAAGACTTGGCATTTGCTTTTTGCCCTTCAATTCCATATAGACGGGAAGAGCGCGTTCAATAGGCGTTTGGAAATAGCCGCCCAGCCCGAAGCTTTGATCTCCGCCAAGCATAATCAGACCGACCCCATACTGGGATGTCGCTTTGCCGAGCCATTCCATCGGCTTCTCTGCGATACGCGTCGCGGGTACATTGTTCAAAATAATGCTGTCGTATGCGGCATATTCCGCCAGCTCCAGCGACAGCTGCTCCGGAGCAATCGTCCTGTAAGCGATAGCGGATGACTTGAGAGCAGCCTCCAGATTGGCGGACGAACCCGCTGTTCCTTCAACGATCAGCACCGTTGGCGGGCCGCTTATCCGGCTGAACGCATACGCTTCATTGTTAAGCGGCTGTTCGTCTCCATCCGCAAACACTTCCGCGCGGAAGCGGTGAAAGCCTGCCTCCAGCGCCAAGCTTTGCATCACAAAACGGTTGCTGCCCCGTTCCAGCTGTACCTTTGATGTGCCGATTTCCGCATTATCCTGATACAAACGGATCATTGCTTCTCCTGTAAATGTGCTTTGAAGCGCCACCTCCAACGCAAAGGTTTCGCCTTGACCCAGGTTTTGAGGAACTTGAAGCTCCTCTACAGATACATCCTTTGTCTGTGGAGACGACACATGCACAACATCAACCGGAATTCCCGCATCCGATAAAAGCCTTGCGTTTCTTCTGGCGTCGCCTGCATTTTCTTCGCCATCGGACAACAATACGATTCTTCCCCCGCCGTTATCCCGCAGCATGGCGCCTGCCAGCTGCATCCCTTTGGCCAAATCGCTGAAGCCGTTGTTGAGTCCGGTATGAAACGTATAGCCGCTATCGTTGGGCAGAGCATCTGCCGACAACGCTTTGTCGATGATGGGATTAGCGCCAACCGAAATGATTCCTCCAGCATCGTTGCTCTCTTTGCCACTCCACGCTTCGCCAATCCATTCTCCTATTGCAGCTTCCTGATTTACGCTGGCTGAACGATCCGCAACGATGGCGATATTGACGTGTTGAAGCTTTCGGTATGGCTGTATACCTGCTATCAGTGCAATAATAAGCAGCAAAATCAGGCTTCGCGTGCCAATTGACGCTATTTTGCGTAAACCCGTTAACCTTGGGACGGCAGCGGCCATCCACCACAGATAGGCTCCCCAAGGAAGCAAAAGCAGCAGAAACCACGGGTTGTTAACCTGTATGCCCACGCCGGTACACCTCCCATTCCGCAACCAGCAATATAAGCAGCAAGCCCATTATAGCCGCCGTGAGGGGCAGCTTTGCCATAGGTTCCTCCTCTTGCCGAGGAGCTTCTTGCCCATCCTCGCGAGCAGCCAGCTTAAGCTCCAGCCGTCCATCCTCCAGCGGGGTCAGCTCCTCGCGGCTAGCGGATACAGCCAAGTAACGCTCCTGCAGCAGCAAGCCCGAATTATCCTTTTCGGTCAGCTTGTACAAGCCCGGAATGGCTGGAGCTTCATAAATGCCCGCTCCCAGCTCCATTAACCGCATGGGCTGCCTTAACGCCTCATCATCTGTAGAAAATCCGGTTTTCCACGGCTCTGCCGCAACCCAATCGGCTTTCACCGATTCGGGATGTAGAGATAGCTCAACCGCTTGCCCGGCAATTGCATAACCCAGCTGTCCTTGTCCCCCGTTCATCCAGCCAGCCGCTTGCATAATTAACACGGGGAATTCGGGGCGCAACGGCAAATCGCTATCCTGAAGCCTGAACGTAAATCTTAGCTGAGGCTTGCCGTTATAGTTTCCGGCGTAAATCGCCGGAACTCCGCCATAGGCAAGCACCGCACGCCCCCAGGCTACCTCCTCTGCAGCCGGTTTGGCGAGTCGGGAAATGTGTGTATCCTGGAACGACAAGTAATTGGTTACCTCATGCTGAGCGATATCAACGTCCATGCTGGCCGGCTGGGCTGTTTCTCCTCCATCGCTTCCAGGGCGGTCGATTATCCACAGCGGCTTATCCTCAAGCAGCTTCTTCCAAGCCGCATTGCTTTCAATCTTATCCAGCGCGCCATCTAGCAACACCCATGAAATCTCTTCAGCCTGCGCTCCTGAAGGCGGCTCCGTTGCCGGCAGCGTTTTGACCGGCTTGATGCCGGAAAGCAGCAGTGCCTTCTCCAAAAACAGATTGCCTTCGGTAACGAGCAAAACCTTCGGCGTTGTCTGAACAGCTGGGAATGCATATGCAAAATTATCTCCGGTCCACGCATCCAGTGCTTTCAGCTCGGCTTTATAATAATCGGCAGGAGGCAATCCGCGGGCTTCTCCGCTGCTCCAGCCCTCCGCTTCGGCCGCGATCTCAAGCTCCGCAACCGCTTCGCGCTCTCCATCCTTCCCGTACGCATAGAGACTTACGGTCAGCTTCTGTGCTGTTGTGCCATCATTGCGGACCGTTACAACCGCATGATTGAAGCCGGGCCGCAATAGATCCTCCTTCATTCCAAAGCTCAAAATGCCGACATTTCCGCTTTCGCCTTCTATTAACGAAACGACGCTTTGGGTTTGCAACGGAAGGCTGTTGCTATCTGCGAAGTCATGCCAGATTCCATCCGTAAAAATAATGGTGACCCCATCATCGCCTTGCTGGTGAATCGAATCCGCAAGCGACAACGCTGCCGTATTATCCGAATAGCCATAAACCGGACTAATGCCCCGCAGAATTTCCTTGAGTACTTGATGATCGGTTTCGCGCGATGCCAGCACCTCGGGCTGCGAGCCGTTAACAACAATGGATACCTGCCGCTTATGCGACTGCTCATCAAGCCATTGCTCTGCGGCGCTTAGCGCAACGCTCAGCTTCGTATCCGATGAGCCGGATTGCCCTTGAACACCCGTCTCTTTTCCATTAGTGCCGCCAGGCGCTGCCTTCGCACCCATGCTGCCGGAACGGTCAATAAGGATCACCGCATGTCCGCTATGGGTGACTGACCGCATCAAAACCGGCTGCATCAACGCCAAAACAATCAGGAGAGCAGCCATCAGCTGCATAAAAAGAAGCAGCCTGCTCCGCAGCCTTTGCCAGGGCGAATTGGCTTCCTGCTCCTGAAGGACGCGCCGCCATAGCAGATGACTTGGCACCTCTGTATTTTGATACTGCTTCTTCAAAATGTACATACCAATAATAGCCAAGCAAGCTAGTGCAAACCAGGCCGATGTAGCTGATAAAAACTGCAAGCAGCCCCCTCCTTTCTCAAGCTTGAATGGCCCCAGGAACAGCGGCAAGCCGCTGAAGCGCGGTTTTGATCGGGATGCTTGTGTCCAGCGGAACAAAAACAGCGCCCTTTTCTCCACAGACGGCCTTCAGCTCTTGCTGATAAGCAGCGGCTTCCTCGCGGTAACGCGCCAATATACGGGGAGATATGGCCACTTCCTTGCCCGTCCCAAGCTCACTGTCGATCAACCTTAATTCTCCGCTTAATTCAGGGTTTAGCTCTTCGGGATTGAATACCTGCACAAGCACAACGCTTTGTCCGGCAGCAACAAGCGACAGCAGCGTTTCCTGAATGCCGCTTTCGTATAGCGCATCCGTAAATATCCAGCACACCCCGGAACGGCGAGGCAGCGCCCCCGGCTTTCGGAAAGGAATGGACATATCCAGATGCGAGGAGGAGCCATGCGCCAGGCTCAGGTTCCCTTCTGTCGCCAGCACTTTGTCCGCCGCCGCATCCCTTCCGGCTTCACTTTCGCTCTCCCTTGCCTTCTCCGCCAAATAACGGAACAGCTTGGATACGGATACGCGTCCCCGCAACGGACCAAGCTCGTTCTTGACATCCTGTTCATCGAATTGGCGAATAACAAGCCTATCGTCTCCGCACAATGCCACATACCCGACGCACGCCGCAAGACGCAGCATATACAGCAGCTTGCCTTCGGCAACGCGGGTTGCCCCCAACATGGAACGAGACACATCCAGATAGAGTTGCACATGAAGCTCCTGCTCATCCCAGTATTGGCGCAGAAATGCCTTGCCCGTCCTGCCATAAACATTCCAGTCAATCCTCCGAACGTCATCGCCAGGAGCATACGGCCTGTAGTCGGCAAACTCTTGAGAGCCGCCTAATGTAAAGGAACGGCGCTTGCCGGCAAGCGTTCCGCGGATTCTTCCGCCTGCAGCCAATCTCAGTCTCTCCAAACCGGGCAGCAGCCCTTTATCCGGAAAAAGCAGGCTGTAGTCGCTATCGGCTTGCGAGCGTGCAGAATCAAGCCGGATATCGCTCATCGGCTTGCCTCTATTTCTCCTAAAATGGCGGCGCTCATCTCATCGCTTGTAATACCCATCGCCTGCGCTTCATAACCCAGCACAATCCGATGCCTCAGCACGGGAGGAGCCGCCTCGCGGATATCGTTCCAGGATACATGCAGCCTGCCGCTACAAAGCGCACGCACCTTGCTTATTGCAATTAGCGCCTGTAGTGCACGCGGGCCGGCTCCAAACCTCACATGCCGTTTAATCGCCTCCGGCGCGTCAGCCTCCCCAGGATGCGTCATCATAACGATGCGCACTGCCGTATCCAGCATTTCCTCACTAACCAGCAGCTCCTTCGCTGCAAGCTGCAAGGCAACCAGCTCTTCTCCGTCTAATGCCGTTTGAGCTTGCACCGCAACAGGAGAAGTCGTGCGCACCACAATTTCTTTCAGTTCCTCGCGCGTAGGGTACCGCACCCCTATTTTAAGAAGAAAACGGTCAAGCTGAGCTTCGGGCAGCGGATAGGTGCCTTCCTGCTCGATCGGATTTTGCGTAGCCAGTACAAAAAACGGCTTGGGCAAAATATGAGTTTCTCCGCCTGCGGTTACCGTTCCCTCCTGCATCGCTTCCAGCAAAGCGCTCTGCGTCTTCGGCGTTGCCCGGTTGATCTCATCCGCAAGCACCAGATTTCCGAACAACGGACCGGGTTGAAAACGGGAAACCGCTGCGCCCTGCGTAGAAAAATCGATCAGATTGGTTCCGGTTATATCGGATGGCATCAGATCGGGGGTAAACTGAATCCGTGAAAATTTTAACGCAACAACATCCGCAATCGTACGAACCAGCATCGTTTTGCCCAAGCCGGGAATTCCCTCAAGCAGAGCGTGTCCGCCTGCTAGCAGGCACCAGAGCAGTTGCTCCACCACTTCGTTTTGGCCTACGATGACCCGGCCGATTTCGGCCTTAACTGCCGTTATCCGGCTTGCCGCAGCCTCCAATTGCTCTTTGGTTTCTATCATTGCTGTTCTGCTCCCCTCTAGCGATCCGGCTGAATTTCGTCGAAATATTGTTTTACCTTATCCTGAAGACTGGCTGGCAGCTTAGTACGTCCCAATGACTTTTTGGCTTCGGCGGCATATTCGTTGTATACATCCTCGTATGGTCGCGTTGTGCCGTCAATAACAGGTGATTGCCCGCCGGTTTGCGTCTCACCGCCAGTTGCCGGGCCGCCGTCAACCTCCACATTTCCTTCTCCTTCCAAGCTACGCGGAGTGGTAACCAGATTGCGGTCGCCTGCGCCAAGCCCGGCTCCTTGTCCTCCGCTGCCAGCTCCATGCCCACCGGTTCCTGAACCGTTTCCAGTTCCCTGTCCGCCGTTACCGGAACCCGCTCCTTGTCCACCACTGCCGGAAGCGCCTCCCTGGCCTTGACCGGGACTTTGACCGCCATTCCCCTGACTTCCGCCCGGGGTTTGACCTCCATTGCCTTGTGTCTCTCCAGTAGGTTGACCCGAGCCGTCATTGCCGTTTGCGCCGCTTTGGCTGCCGGAATTTTCTCCCGATCCGCTATTCGACCCGCTTGTACCGGATTTGCCAATTGCTTCGGTCCAGCTTGAAGGAACTTCGCCTCCCTGCTGCGATAATCCTTCCGCCAATCGGGAGCCCCCTTCGCTTATGCGATCAGCCATAGAACGGGCCAGCTGCTCAAGGGCTGCCTTGGACAATCCTTCGCCAAGCGCATCCTGCAACGTGCTTAATCCATCGCTTTCTCCAGCCGAAGCGGCCGCTTCACCATTTCGCATTTGCTCGGCAGCCTCCTGCAATGCCTCTTGAAGATCCTCGGCCCCTTTGGATTCCTGCATCGAAGCCAGCTCCTCCAGCAAGTCGGCAAGCTGAGC
Source organism: Paenibacillus oryzae (assembly GCF_001675045.1). Classification (GTDB taxonomy): domain Bacteria; phylum Bacillota; class Bacilli; order Paenibacillales; family Paenibacillaceae; genus Pristimantibacillus; species Pristimantibacillus oryzae. The sequence goes on along the minus strand of NZ_LYPA01000043.1, from coordinate 115,531 downwards.
CCTTTCCTCCTCCGACAGCTCTTTCATTTCATTGCGAAGCCTGTCTACCGCTTGCTCAACTGCGGAAGCATCCATTTTCTCCAATGCCTGCCCGAGTTCCTCCAAACCTCGCGTTTTGCTCATCTCTCTGGATATGTCTTGCAGAGACTGCATGGCTTGTTTAGTCTCCTCGGCCATTTCACCCAGCTTCTCCAACGTCTCAGCCAGCTCCTTCAATACCTCGGAGTTGTCCAGCCCCAAAGACTCAAGCTCCTTCCGCAGCTCCTCCAGCGTTTGCTCCAGCTTGAGGCGGTCTTCCTCGTTCAGTGCAGCTTCATTTAATTCTTCCTTGCTCTCTTCCAGCTCCGATTGCATTTCCTCAAGCACTGCCCTGGCTTCGGACATCGCTTGGGCTTTATCCTTCATAGGATTGGGAAAAAGAAGCAGAGCAGCAGCCACAAGCCACAATGACGCCAAACCAATCGCTGCTTTGCGCCACTGTCTCCAGGCTGGCCAAGGAAGCTTTTCCTTCAGACGGTCGACATATTCGATTGCCGCCTCCGACGCTGCCTCCCGCTGCAGGCGAACTATAGCCTCCGAGGCTCGTGTTTTGCCCTCCAGCACATCCAGTGCCGTCATTACTGCATCTTCCGCGCCGCCATGATCAACGGCCCTCGCTGCCTCTCTGACCGTAGCTCTCTTCCAGATGCCGACAGCTACGCCCGTCCCAATGCCGCATGAGCAAAAGATCAACAGCCAGAGCTCGACATGGAGCAACGGAAACAATCTGCCCAATCCTAACAAAATGACACCAGCGGCGCTGCCGCCCAGCAAACCCGCAAAGGCAAGACGCACGCCGCGTTGAAGCGTGATTCTTGCCTTTACTTTATTGAGTAGGGTATACAAAACTTCCCGCTCCAAACCTAACGCCCCCTTTAGCGGATGTTCAAAAAGTTCGCTTTCCATTGCGAGTCATGCCTGGCGGCATGGTCAGCGTCGAATATGGCGCTCAGCCGAAATTTCCGGTCCTCTCTTAGCTTTCACTAAGCTCCGGTCCTCAATTTCTAGCTTCGCCCCATCTTCTTGGCACTGAAAACCGAACTTTTTGAACTTCATTTGATGCGGATGTTCAAAAAGTTCACTTTCCATTGCGAGTCATGCCTGGCGGCATGGTCAGCGTCGAATATGGCGCTCAGCCGAAATTTCCGGTCCTCTCTTAGCTTTCACTAAGCTCCGCTACTCACTTTCTAGCATCGCCCCATCTTCTTGGCACTGAAAACCGAACTTTTTGAACTTCATTTGATGCGGATGTTCAAAAACTTCACTTTCCATTGCTAATCATGCCTGGCGGCATGGTCAGCGTCGAATATGGCGCTCAGCCGAAATTTCCGGTCCTCTCTTAGCTTTCACTAAGCTCCGCTACTCACTTTCTAGCTTCGCCCCATCTTCTTGGCACTGAAAACCGAACTTTTTGAACTTCATTTGATGCGGATGTTCAAAAAGTTCACTTTCCATTGCGAGTCATGCCTGGCGGCATGGTCAGCGTCGAATATGGCGCTCAGCCGAAATTTCCGGTCCTCTCTTAGCTTTCACTAAGCTCCGCTACTCACTTTCTAGCTTCGCCCCATCTTCTCGGCACTTGTCTGGTCTAACGATCGCCGGTCATTTTTGACCGCTATATAAGTTGAACAAAAGAAAAGTAGCGACAGGCCAGAGTGTGAGGGGTTCTGGAGAAAAGCATATGCTTACGAAGTAACGTTCTTCCAGAACGTTTTAAGCGGTCGCTTGTGTTCCCGGATTTCACCATTTGAACCTATCATTCAGGGAAATCTGGGAACAACTGCGATCGGAAGAACTTTTCACACGCCGGCCTACACCGCTGAAACTCTTTTGTTCAACTTATATAGAACATTATATAGTCAGATTCGCATCCCATAAAGGACACCCGTGTCCCTTAGCCCTCAAAAGTGGCGTATCTGGCGAGAAAAAAGCGTTTTTACGGCCGCGGATGTCCTTTAGACGCTGACTTTTCGTAAAAAGAAGCTTCTAACGGTCACCCGTGTCCGCAAGAATATTGCTGTTAAGTCGATTTCGCCAGAGCATTAGCCATAGGCCTCGCCCGCAGATAAGCAAGCGCTATAGCCATAAGCGAACCCTTATTTTTTCTTCAGTCTTGGTCTGAGCTTGCGAACAGACAGCCAGAGAGCAAGCGCTGATAACACGCTGTAGATTATCATAAATTCCTGCCACAGAGCCATTGGCGCACCCTTGGTCTGTCCGCCGTTCCATCGGTTTATCGTATAAACGGAGTCGGAGAAGGAAGGTTCCAAAATGCTGTATAAGGCTGTAGCGGGGTTAAGCGCTAAGATATGCCCGATCCAAGTATAGCTGCTTGTTGTCATGCCTTGATTGTTCACTGCCTGTTGCCAAACGCTCAGCATAATGAAAAACAAGATAGCCGTGCCGGCGTAAATGAACAGCGTGATGCCATAGGTGGAAATAACGGAAATCATCGTCCGCTTCAGCAAGGTGGAGAATAAAATGCCGAAAGAACCCAATACCAGCATCATGAACAGATAGAAGACAAAAACAAGCAAAAGCTGCTTGGGCGACACCCCGCCGTAAAGAAACATGATGCCATAGATCGGAAGGGTGCTTATTACGATCAGCACCATAAAGCTTAACGACGAAAGCAGCTTGCTCAAAATAATAGTGGTTGAGCTCTGCTGCGTCGTTAGCAGCAGGTTAAGCGTTTGTTTCTCCCGCTCGCCGCTAATGACCCCAGCTGTCAAGCCGGGTGCCATAAACGAAATGAGCCCTAATTGCGCAAAGCTCAGAAAATAAAACAATACTCTGCTTTCCTCCGGGTTATAAGTGCCGCTCCGTCCCGAAAGCTCCTGCGTCAAATAGATGGCGCTTAACGAAATCAAGCCAATCGCCAGCAAATAAAAGAACAGTGTCCACATCGCCCGAGGCGATCTCATGCGCAGCCGGAATTCCTTATCCAGCACGGGATTGATCATTTTGCTCCGCCAATTGCCGAAGCCTCCGGCTTTTGCCGTTTTTTGTACGCTCATGACGGGTCAGCACCCCCTCTTGTAATTTCCAGAAAGACATCCTCCAGATTGCTTTGCGCTTCGCTAAAAGATACGATCTCAAAGCCGTATGACATCATTGAGCGCAGCAGCTCGGCTTGCTCCTCGTCGCCTCCGCCGAAGTGGACGTTGATTTTGTCCTCTTCCCTGAGAAGCTTATTAACATGAGGACGATCGCGCAGAAACGTTTCGGCTTCGTCCATTTTATCAAGCAAACGAATATGCAAATACCGTTTGACCCGCAGCCGGTTTTGAATTTCGTTCACGTTGCCTATAGCTCTCATCAAGCCGTGCTCGATCACTCCGATTTCGTCAACCATCTCGGCCAGCTCGGGAAGGATGTGGGATGAAATAATAATCGTTTTGCCCATTGTTTTTAGTTCCTTCAATATTTCCCGCATCTCGATGCGGGCGCGGGGGTCCAAACCGGAAGCAGGCTCATCCAGTATGAGCAGCTCCGGGTCGTGGACAAGGCACCGGGCAAGACACAGGCGCTGCTTCATCCCACGCGACAAGGTATCGACATAAGCGTCCTTTTTGTCGCTCAGATTAACAAGCTCCAGCAAGTTAGGGATCAGTTCGTCGCGTTCCGCCTTTGGAATGCCGTAGCTAGCGCCGTAAAAATGCATATATTCCATCGTTTTGAACTGATCGTAGACGCCGAAAAAGTCGGGCATATAGCCAATCCGTTTCCTCACCTCGTGCGGATGCTTGGTAACGTCAAAGCCATCAACCATTGCAATTCCGCTATCCGGCGCCATCAACGTCGCCAATATGGACATCGTTGTTGATTTACCAGCTCCGTTTGGTCCGACAAAGCCGAACACGGTGCCTTTTGCTATGGTCAAATCAATTCCTTTCAGGGCCTGAAAGCTGCCAAAGGATTTGGAAAGGCCGCGAATTTGAATCATAGGGACGGTTTCTTCGTAATTAACTTGTATGTTCTCCATTATTGAAGCACCTTCCCTTCCAAGGAAATTTGAGGAAATCCAGTTTCTCCCTCAACCGTTGCGACAAGCTTCACCTGGATGGAATTGCTCTCCGTCATATATTCCCTCGGCGCTCCAAGAGGGCCGCCCAGTTGTACCCATTCCCCGCTCTCCTGATGCCAGATGCTCCATGACAAGCCCGATCCTTGATTGCCGTTGCTCAATGTAAAATCAACGGTTTCATAAGCAACGCCGTAACTGTCGGGCACAAAATATTCCAGAACCAGCTCGCCGGTTCCTACATTAACAATGCCATTTCCGTAGGTATTCATAAAAGCAAGCGAGTTGGAGACAACCACCGGCTGAATTGCGCTTGGAGGGACGCTAACGCCATCTTCACTCCGAAGTACGCCATCCAGCCTTTTGAACATAAGCCTCAGCCTGTCCGCTTTAACTTTTTCTCCATTTACCAGATACGGGCTTTCATTGTCCACTGCAAATCCGACGATAAGCGGCGCACTTATGCCGACTTCATGGTAATTGTTCAACAATGCGGAATTCAGAAGTTCGCGTTCTCTGCTATGTTCGTCATTGCCATTGGGATAAACGTTGTACCCATAGTTATAGTAATTATAACCTGCCGGGGAAAGTCCGGCTGGCTGCGTCGCCTTTCCGCTATCCCCAATCTTTAAATCCCCGATCCGAACCGCATTGCCGGAATAAAGCAAATGAACGTCCTTTAGATCCGAGGTGGTTTGGTTAGTGACGTTAACAATGGTGGAGCCATTCGAAAATTCGTATTTGATATCCAGCGACCCCATTTCTTCGGCATCAACCAGTCTTCTGTCCATTATAAGCTTGCGGGTTGACCAATACGGAACAGATCTCCATGTCGCTTCGGCCCCGTCATTTCCATACTGGATCAAATTGCGCCCGCTTTCCAGAAAACCGCTTGTCCCCATAGAGTCTTGATACATTCTTAGCTGATGCGTTCCCGGCAAGGTCATGCTGACCGTACCGCCCGTCGGGCTGAACAAACCGGCTCCGCTTGTTACCAGCGCCTTTCCGTCATCCGTAAACTGGACCACATCGATAATATGGGAAGATATATTCCGCTTGTCTCCGGAACCGAACAAAAAGATGGAAATCCCCATTATAATGGACAAAGAAGGAATGAGCCACCAGCTCCACTCTCTACGATCCGCTTTTGCCAAAATAACATAAAGAATCGGGGCGACAATAATGACATAAACCCCGAATAGGAGCAAAAGCAAACCAAATGGAGGCGTTTTAATAGACGGGAATTGATCCAGTGTATTTCTCATATTCCAATAAAAATTATCATTAGTCGAATTCACTTGCATACCGCCAGGGGTCAATGAAAGATGCATGATCCTGGACCAAAGAGTCGCGCTCCCCGGCCACGTAGCCATGGGTTCAAGCGATGTGTCAAACGCAACATATGCAACATCACCCAAGCCGTAAGCACGATTTACCGCAATGGGCGTGCCACCTTCATTAAACACGATATCGCCTGCCAAAATATTCCCTGTCGACAATGTAATTGGCTTGTCCCCACTATATTCCGCAGCACCGGCGGCCTGCAGCGTGATTGCCGTGCTGAGGTCCAATTGAGCTGTGCCATTCATCTCGAACGGCGAAAGCTCCTTGAAAGGCTGAGCCGTTTTGGAATACCCGGCGCCGCCAGCCAGAACGAGCATACCGCCTTGCGCCGTCCAGTCCTTGATCGCCGCAATTTGACCTTCACTCCAGTCGGCCGCGATATCATTAATGACCAATACGTTCAGCATGTCCAGCAAATAACCTTTCTCCGGCACGGCTTGCGGCTCTATGGGAAGAACCTTGAGATCATATCCCTTTTGGTTCAACGATGGCATAAAGTTCAACGTATCGGGGTCCCGGGAAACGACGCCGATCAAAAAACTGCTTGTGTTTCTGCCCGCAACAAATGTATTGCCGACCATCTTAACTTCCTTGCTGTTTTTAGCTTTAAATCCGCCTTCATAAAACGACATCCGGTTTGAATCCTTGTTCAAATCAGTTCCCGGAATGCCAAATTTCAATTCAACCGGGCTGCCAACCGGCAGTTCGACGGACTGTACAAGATCTACCGATACGCCGCTTCCTTCCAAATAAGTGAAAACGAAGTCGCCTTTAATCGGCTTTGACCGATCATTAGTTAATGTCACGTTGACAGGAATCCACTTTGAATTATTGTAGTTCCCGTCAATGCCGGCATTACTGCTTACCGATATTCCCCCTGGCTCATCACCATAAATCACATCGCTGGATAGCGGCGCAAACAGCAGCATTGCAGCAAGCGTCAGCATTCCCAGCAGCCATGTTGTTTTTCGGCTCCATCCTCTCACACTGTAACCCCTCTTCATCTCAATCTTGTTTATGATAATTCTAACGTATTTGTCCCCTAAATTGTTGCATCAAATTCCAATTTTTTCATTCACACCATTAACTATTGGAATAAATAAAAAGAGGTCATCCACGGGAGATGCTTGCATACGCCTAAGCGACAAAAAAGTTGAGCAGAAAAGCGCATTGTTTTCTGCCCAACTTTTTTGATTTTTTGTAACGCGAATGTTTTGTAGCGTCGTAAGATTAGAGAATAAAAGCAATTGCTATAAACAAAAAGCTCCACCTAAAATCTTTTCCGCACATTACATAAATGATCCCTGCTGAAACAGAAAAAAATATCGCGAATAAACCGCCGCTTATGCCTTGAAGAAAAAGATGCGTGACACCCCATGTTAAAGCTAGAAACAGCCCGCCGCTTGGGAATTTATTGCTTATTGAATATTGCTGTTCACAGAAGCGTTGCCCAAAAGCAATGCATAAAACGATGAGCGCAGATTCTCCTAAGTAATAAAAAATCTGCAACAGATAGACGAGGATGCTTCCTGACGAACCATTTTGAAATTCAACCCACGGTTTGAAACCGCTAAAACCAATGAATGTAACAATGGTTATGAGAACGATTAATCCTAGAATAGCGAGAATTTTTCGTCCTGTTAGTTGATGCCTGACTGCAAAAATGTCATAGTCAGCTATCTTTTTTGAATAAAGAATTAACAAATAAACAACAGCAAACCAGACAACTCCCGTCACCGTCAAATTTAATCCTTTGTTCACTTCCACAAAGCCCAATACATTATACATAATGCCCAGTAATAGCTCTATGCTAAATCCTGCAAAAGCGTATAAGCCTAACCACAAAAATTCAAGAGGCTGAACCTTTCTCGCATTACCGGCATCAGAAATCATTTTGTTCTTCTCCTTTTTTAATATCTTCCATCATTATACTCCAATCACAGAAGCGGTAATTCAGACAAAAAAAGTACGATTGTATGAAGATAATGCTTCGAGGATCATTCCATAAAAAAAGCACCCTAGAATGTCATCGGATCGAATCCGATATCCATTCTAAGGGTGCACTATAATTCTAGCCTATTATTGTGCCCGGACGGGCGCCTTGCGGGTTTTCCTGCGATTCAGAAATTCGTATACGATAGGGACGATGATGAGGGTTAACAGCGTCGAGCTTGTTAATCCGCCAATTACCGTTACCGCCATTCCTTTGGAAATCAGTCCGCCGGATTCAAAGCCTAGAGCAAGCGGCAGCAAAGCGCCAACCGTTGCAATAGCCGTCATCAGAATAGGTCTAAGTCTGGTCATGCCAGCCTCCAAGAGCGCTTCGCGGACCGATAATCCTTCATTCTCTTTATGAATAACACGGTCAATCAATACGATTGCATTAGTGACGACGATACCAATCAGCATCAACACGCCAATCAAGGCAGTGGCGCTGATGGTTTCACCGGCAATATAAAGCGCCAGCATCGCTCCAATAATCGTAAACGGAAGAGAGAACAAAATGGTCAGCGGCGTCAAGCCTCCCCCGAAGGTCAGCACAAGCACCAGGTATACAACGGCAATCGCGGCCAAAATAGCCAGCCCAAGCTGCTGGAAGGTTTCGTTAAGCTGCTCCGTTACGCCGCCCATTTTGATTTCAATGCCGCCCGGCAAATCCATGTTGTTGATCATCTCATTAAGTTCCTTCGAAACAACATTAAGATTGGCTGTTGTGACGTCTGCCGATACTTCTGTGTAAGTGCGGTCATTTAAACGCGTAATTGTATTGGGCGATTCGCCCTCCTCAATGGTTACGACCTCTTTAAGCGGAACCTCCATGCCCAGCGGCGAGGCTAACATAACATTTTCCAGGTCGGCGCGGCTGCCGTATGTTTTTGCCTCCGTTTTGACGTACACATTAAATTGAGAGCCATCCTTTTCGATGGTTGTCAGCACGGGACGCTGCCGTTCGGGACTAAGCGCCATCGCAATTTGTCCCGCTGTCAATCCATAACCGCTTAATGCTTCGCGGTCGGCGACGAGCCTGTATTGCTCGTAGGTTTCGGATAGACTAGAGCCAATGTTGTCAAGATCGCTGCGCTCCTTCAGCTTGGCCGTAAGCTCCTCCACTACCGGACCAAGCGACTTCATGTCCGGGCCGAATACTTGCAGAGTAATGGTTGAACCGCCAAGTCCTCCGCCTGTAAAATCCTGCTGCTTCCATTCTCCGCCCCCGTTAAGCTCTTGCAGCAGCGGTACGATTTTTGCTTTTTCAGCGGAAAAGTCAGTGTACGACTCATCGTAGCTCAGGTTAAACAACGCCTGTCTGGAGGCGCCGGGACTAAATGGATTTTGTCCGCCGATGGAATATTGCACGATATTCAGGCCTTCCCGGCCCATCAACGCTTTTTCGGCCTCGATCGCCATAGCCTTGACTTGCTCAAGCGTTTCGCCCGGAGCCGGATTATAGGTCACAATCATTGATTTTTGCTCGTCTTCAGGAAGGAAGCTGACGCCAACGGCATTGTACAAAAGCCCGCTTCCCAGCAGCAGCAGCAGCGCCGCCCCGAACGTAATCAGCTTGTGATTTAGCGACCAGTTCAATACGCCTTTATACCATAGCGCCAATTTGCCAGGCTTGTCATGGTGTCCCTTGCCTTTTTTGATGCCGTTTTTGAACATCATATGCGCCATCATAGGAACAACCGTAATCGCTACAACAAGCGAAGCTGCAAGGGCAAAAACAACGGTTAACGCAAACGGCATAAAGATTTCGCCAACCATGCCGGAAACAAATCCCAGAGGCAGAAATACGGCCATCGTAACAATGGTGGACGACATGATTGGAACAAACATCTCTTTGGTTGCGTCAAGAATAAGCTCCTTGCCGCTTAGCTTTTCTGTCGAAAGCGACATTCGTCGATAAATATTTTCCACTACGACGATGGAATCGTCGATAACCCGCCCAATCGCAACCGTAATCGCGCCAAGCGTCATAATATTAAGGGTAATGTCCATCTGCTTAAGTACCAGCAGCGCCATTAAGATCGACAATGGAATCGATACAATGGAAATGATGGTCGAACGGATATTACGCAGAAACAGCAGAATGATGAACACCGCGCACAATGCGCCGATAACCGCCTTGCTCAACATTGTATTTACGGAATTCTCGATCGGCTTCCCCTGATCCAACGTAAGGTCGATGCTCAACCCTTTATTTTGGGCCTCCAGCTCCTGGATTTCCTTTTTCACCACATTGGCAACCTCGACCGTATTGGCGTCTGCGGCTTTGACAATGCTGATGCCGATTGCTTCTTTTCCGTTGGTGCGGGAAATGGACTCCGCCTTGTCCTCCACCTTCAGCTCGGCCACATCGCTCAGCTTGATGCCCGGAACTAAAACCAGATTCCGCAGGTCGTTTTCGGAAATGATGTTTCCGTCTACAAGCACAGCTTTTTCCGTATTGCCGAATTCAAAAATACCTAGCGGCACGGAAAGCGCCGAGCCTTGAATGATGCCCTTCACCATTTCCTCTGAAAGACCAACGTTTTCAAGCGCTGCGGCATTAAAAGCCAGCTCGCCTTCGGTAATGTTTTGACCTGATACCTGTACGCTGCCGATGCCATCCAGGCCTTGCAGCCTTGGCACGATGCTTTGCTCCACGGTTGTGGTCAGTTCCTTTAAATCCTGATCGCTGCTTGCCAGACTAAGGGAAAGAATGGGAAACGAGTTAAAGCTAAGCCGGGATATGCTCGGCTCAACAGCGCCGTCCGGCAAATTCACTTCATTCAACACCTTGCTGACCTCGCTGACCGCCTTATCCATATCGGTATCGAAATCATATTGAATGATGACGGAGGACGCATTTTCATACGAGGTTGAAGTAATGGCTTCAACGCCGTTCAAATTGCGGGTACGCTGCTCGATCGGCTTGCTTATTTTCTCCATAACCTCTTCAGGCGCTGCGCCGGGATATACCGTTGTTACGCTAACGATAGGGATCGTAATATCGGGTATCGTCTCCATCTTCATGCTTGTGCCCGCCTGTAAACCCGCAACCAGTACGATCAGCGTAATGATCCAAAGTGCAAATTTGTTGTTTAGTGAAAATTGAATGATGCTTTTCAACCTGTACCACTCCTTCTCTGTAGTGTTGCCTCTATACCTTGAATCGGTAGCCGACTCCCCAAATGGTTTCAATATATTGCGGATTGGAGGGATCGTGTTCGATTTTCTCCCTCAGCCGCCGGATATGAACCGTTACAGTCGCAGCGTCTCCATTGGAGTCCATGCCCCATATTCGCTGAAACAGTTCCTCCTTCTCGAAAACGCGGTTGGGATGGGAAGCCAGCAGGACGAGCAAATCGTATTCCTTGGAGGTCAGCATCACCTCGGCTTCGTTAATTTTTACCAGGCGCGCTTCCTTGTCAATCAATAAACCTCTTATTCCGATCAAGTGACCGCTTCCGCTTTTTTCTTTGCCGGATGTAAGCCTTTCATATCTGGCCAGATGGGCTTTGACACGCGCAACCAGCTCGCTGGGGCTAAAGGGCTTGGTCATGTAGTCGTCAGCTCCAAGGCCCAGGCCTCTTATTTTGTCGATATCCTCTTTTTTGGATGTTACCAGCAGCACGGGCACCTCGTTTCCCGCTCCGCGGATTTGGCGGCATATTTCAAAACCGTCCATTTTGGGAAGCATCACATCCAGAATTATGAGGTGAAAATGGCCGCCAAGCGCTTTTCGAAGCCCCTCATCGCCTCTGCTTTCAATGGTTACAGAAAAGCCGTGGCTTTCCAGATAATCTCGCTCCAGCTCCGCAATCGCCAGCTCATCCTCAATGATCAGAATCTCCTTCATGCCCTGTCACCGCCTTGCTGTCTTTATATTTTGGCAGCTTGAGCGTAATTGCCGCCCCTCCGCCTGCTGCAGATTGGGCCTGGACCGAGCCGCCGTGTCCCTCCATAATTTGTTTAACAATTGCAAGTCCTAATCCGCTTCCTCCAGTTTCGGAGTTACGGGATTGCTCCGCACGGTAAAAACGGTCAAATATATGCGGCAAATCCTCCGCGTCGATTCCAGGCCCCGTGTCCTCCACAATAATCCACACCTCATTGTCGCCGCCATCCTTGATCGTCACCGATATCGCTTTGCCCTCCGCTTGCTGATGCGCCATATATTTGACGCTATTGCCGATTATGTTGACAAATACCCGATTCAGCTTGTCGAGATCCGCCGCAACAAAAAGCTCGGCGTGGGTTAAGGAGCGGCAATGAAGAGCAATACCCTCTTTGTCCAGCTCAAAGCGCTGCTCGTCCATAAAGTCTTCCACGAAGCGGCTCATATCCACGATTTTAAAATCATACGCGACCTTATGCAAATCCAGCTTGGAGAACAAAAACAGCTCATCAATAAGCTGATCCATGTCGCTTGCTTTACGGTAAATGGTTGCGATATACCGCTGCTTCATTTCATCGGTGCTGGCTATGCCATCCATAATGCCCTCCACGTAACCTTTTATCGCGGAAATTGGCGTTTTCAAATCATGGGAAATATGAGACAGCAGCTGCTTGCGGTTTTCCTCGTATTGCAAACTCTGGTCTATGGATTCCTTGAGGCGGACCCGCATTTCCTCAAAGGCCGAGCCTACTTGGGCAATTTCGTTAACCGAGCCTTTGCCGCACACGCCGTTGATATCCAGCGACTGATCCAGCTCCCCCTCCTTGATGCGCAACGCCGCTTTACGCAGAAGCTGCAACGGTTTAATGATTCTCCAGGATACAAAGTAGGTCAGCATAAGCCCCGTCAATGCAATAATAACCAGCGTGATGGAAAGGCTCAGAGGATGCCAGAATCTCGGATAAGCCGCCGTCCGGTGAAGGAGAACAGCCCTTCCGGAGCTGCCGTCCGGATATTGAAATTCCATCCCGTTGGAGGAAAAGGGATAATACCTGAAGCGATGCTCCGATGGATAATTGTCAGCGATAGCTGCCCAATCCTCATCAGGCGCCAGTTCGGTAAGAAAGGGTGAAACCTCAATTACTTTGCCGTTTTTCTCCAAAATAAGTCCGGCCGAATGCTCGCTCAGCCTGTTTTGCATCGACTCCACATAGCTGCGTTCCTCCAGCTTCCCGGGATCATTGCGGATGATGTAAGAAAATTCGCCGTATACGCTGGCCTGATTAAAGCGCTCCTCCATCTGTACGTTTACCAGTTCTCTGATATCCTTGACGCCTGAATTGTGTAAAATCATCAGCATTAACAATATCAATAGAATAAGAGGAACAAACGCCATAGCCAGATACGATAAATACAATCTGAGCCGAATGGACACAGCCTCACTCCTTTGTTCCGCCTCACATTATCATAAAGGCCATTTCTAACGGAAGAGAAAATAAAAGCTTACAAAATTATTACGTTTTTAAAATTAACCCTACGTTTCTCACATACGACAGGTTGCGGTTGCCCATTTAATAAAAGCTCAAAAAGTCCGGTTTTCAGTACCAAGAAGATGGGATGAAACTAGAAATCGAGGAGCGGAGCTTAGTGGGAGCTAAGTGAGCACCGGAGATTTCGGTTGAATGCCATATTCGACGCTGTCCATGTCGCTATACATGCTGCGTAATGGAAAGCGTGCTTTTTGAACAACCTCTCAAAAAGTCCGTGACATTGGTGCGCTCATCGTCTACATTGATACAAGAAAGGAGTTTACCACTTTGACTACTACATCAACCAGCGCCATGCAGCGGCTGCTGTTTACCCTTGTCACTCTTTTGTATTGGACTTCTATGTATATCTATGTTCCAACGCTATCCCCCTATTTGAAAAACGCAGGCTACTCTTTGCAGTTTATCGGAATCGTGCTGGGCAGCTACGGTTTTGTCCAAATGCTGATCCGTTTTCCGCTTGGCATCGCTTCTGACCGGTTGGGCCGCAGAAAACCTTTTATTCTTCTGGGTATGTTAACCGCAGCGGGAAGCTGTCTTCTGTTTTTGATTCCCGACTCGTGGGTATGGCCGCTTGCCGGCCGGGTTGTCGCAGGCATCTGCGCTTCGACCTGGGTTACCTTTACGGTTATGTACGCGAGCTATTTCGGCAGCGGAAGCACTGGCAAGGCAATGGGCAATATCAGCCTGATGACGGTGGGCGGGCAGATGCTTGGCATGCTGCTAAGCGGCGCGCTGGCTGACCGCTTAAACGGGACAGCGCCGTTTCTTATGGGCGCTTTGGCCGCAGCATGCGGGCTTTTGCTTGCTTTTGGACTCAAGGAACAGGCTCCGGCACAAACCAAACAAAGCGCGATGTCTTTTTCCAGAATAAAGGAAGTTGTCTCCAACACTACGCTTCTGCGCGTTTCTCTGTTATCCATTCTCGCCCATGGCATCCTATTTATAACCATGTTCGGTTTTACGCCGCTGAAGGCGACAGAGCTTGGGGCAAATGGCGCGCAGCTCACTCTGCTTGTTTTTTCGTTTATGCTGCCGCATGCGGCAGCCTCCTTCGGAAGCGCCGCGTGGATCGTACCCAGACTGGGTTATCGGCGCACGCTGCTTGCGGGCTTTATTTTGAGCGGAATTTGTACGGGCCTAATGCCTTTTATGCCTTCCATGACGTGGCTTTATGTGACTCAAGCGCTTAACGGCCTGGGTCAAGGCCTTCATCTTCCGCTGCTGCTGGGACTGGCGATAGCTGACGTTGACAACGCTAATCGGGCAACCGCTATGGGGATGTATCAAGCCTTGTATGCCATCGGAATGTTCTCAGGCCCGTTTCTGGCGGGCTGGCTTAATGAAACGTGGGGTCTTGATAGCGGCTTTGCATTTGGCGCCATATTAGCCGCGGGTGCAGCTATTCTTTTATGGAGCTGGGCTGCTTCCGATCGCCAGCGCGCTGGCGATCTGTGGAGCCGAAATTCAGGAAACCACTCCAAAGCGGCCAAGCAAACAACGGGAGGAAGAGATTAATGAATGCACAACGATTCCATCACACCAACATTGTTCCTCCGCTGCTGCCCCGGCAATCATCCGGCTCCCGGCCCAAGCTGAATGAATCAAGCACCAAGCCACAGCTTGTGCTGGATATCGGCGGCGTGCTGGCAACTAATTTGACCCCTCGTTTCTGGGAGCTGCTGTCCGATGCCATACATGTAGATCAGCAGCAACTGTATGCCGATTACAAAAGGGAGATCGGACCCGGGTTATGGCGAGGAACGTTCAGCGAGGCCCAATTCTGGGATTGGCTGGACAGAAAAGCAGTTCCGATTGGCGGAAAAACAGCTGCGGCCGACCTAAAAACACCATTCATCGGGGCGGCTCGCTACAGGATGCTTTTGAAGGAATGCCTGATGCCGCTGCCCGCTTTGTCCTTGCTGCCTCAATGGCGTTCCCGCGCTGACATTCATATTTTAAGCAATCATGTCCAGTCCTGGGTTTTGCCTCTGCTGGAGCCATACCGCACCTGTCTTGGACATGTCGTTATATCCAGTGCTGTCGGTTATGAAAAGCCGCAGCCCGAGCTGTTTCGGACTGCGGCGAAGCTGCTGCCTGCGGGGACTCCGGTGCTGTTCGTCGACGACAGCCCAAGCAATCTGGCGCAGGCCTGGCAAGCAGGCTGGCATGTTTTATTGGCTGATGAAAACGGTTTGTGGACAGATACTGTAAAGGAATGGCTTGAGGACGCTGCGGCTTGCCCAGAATCACTAAACCAGCAATAATACGGCACAAGCGCCCAAGGCCGCCAGCAGGAGCCACAAATCGCTGCGGCCGGGGCGCAGGCGGAAACCGTAAACCGGCTTTTTCCGCTGAACCCCGAAGCCCCGCGCCTCCAGCGCATCCGCCATATTTTCCGCCAAACGAAGAATACTTCTCATGTATGGCAATAACATTACCTTCATTTGGGATAAGGGCACTCCTTTGGAGGCGACTTTTCCTCTTGCCTTGGCTACGCGCCTGAATCTGCCCCACTCCTCCATGAGTAATGGAATAAAACGAAAAATGAGACTGATCAACATCGTAAACGCGGCTACCGGAACGCCAAATCTCGTCAACCATCCAAATGTCTGATCCAGTGCCCGCTGAAGCCGGAACGGCGTAACAAGACCCAGCAGCGGCATGCCGAGCACCATCATCAAAAAAAGCCGGGATAGCGTAATAGCCGTCGCCTCAGCGCCGGACCACTGGAAGGCAAGCGGCCCAAATTGAAGCCCCGCAATCACTATCAAAACCACTGATAGTAGACTAACCCCGCGAATAACCGGTATCCAGTGCTTGAATAACGGCCAGCAAGGGCCAGCTAAAGCCAGGGTGACAGCCCCCGCTGCGGCAATGCCTCGCCAGGTTCCCAATGCCAGCATGCATGACGTAATCATTAAATAGGCAGCCATCAAAACACGCGGGTCAAACGCATGAGGGTGCAGCCATCCGGCTTGAGCCGTATCTTTAGCCAGAACCTGACCCGCATCGCCTCTGTTTTGAATCAGGGAGATTGAAGCGCCATTTATTGACGAAAGTTGACCTTGAAGAATCTGTTGCTGGTGCTGATGTTTATTATGCCATGCGGCAGCCAGGCGTTCCGCCATAGCTGCCGGTTCTTCACGGCGAGGCAGCTCGCTGGCCTCGGCAGCCCTAATCGTGCCCCCGTCCAGCACCAGCACCTGATCCGCAAGCTCCAGCAGCGCCTCCGGCTCATGGGTTGCAATGACCGCGCCGCCTCCCTTCCCCTTATGGAAGGCAAGCACTTCGGCCAACCGCCTTTTCCCCGTTTCGTCCAGCCCTGCGGTAGGTTCATCCAGAAGCAGCCACGCCGGTGAGCAAACGAGCAGGCAAGCCAAGGCCAGACGCCGCTGCTGGCCCCCGCTAAGACTCCAGGGGTCCCGCTCCAGCAGGTCTGGGTCCAAGCCTGCCGAATTTGCTGCAGATGTAATCAAATCACTCTGAATCTCCCGCGCAACAGAATACGGTTTTAAACTATAAGCGATTTCTTCATACGCCGTTGATTTAAACCATTGCGATTGAGACTGCTGCATAGAAATGCCAAGCTGCAAAAGCACATCCCTGTTCAGCTTGCTGTTGCGTTTTCCTCTCCAGAGCGAGTCTTGCCCGTAATAGATGACCCCCGCTGCCAGCTCTCTGAGACCAGCCATGCTCTCCAGCAGGGTTGATTTGCCGGCTCCATTTCTTCCGATAAGCAGCGTAATGGTTCCGCTTCGAAAAACGGCGCTTGCATCGTTCAACAGGATGCCGCCCGTTTCAGCGGCGATTCGGATATGGAAAATTCTGACTTCCCCGCCGGACTGTTCCTTCATCGCCGCAACGTCTTTAGCTTCCATAATGTTTCACTGCCTGTTCAAGCTCCCGGCGGTTTATCGGCATCGGCTTCAGCACTATGCCGCGATTCATTAATTCCCGGGCGGCTTGAACGCCATACGGAGGCACAAAGCCATAGTGTTCGCCAGGACTTTGCCCAGATTCCCCGCCGCTAAACAAATGATGGGCCGGCTCGTCAAAAACGATACGTCCCTTATCCAGCAACAAAACTCGGTCCAAGGCGTTAAGCTCCTCTACTAGCTGAGTCACCCAAACCACCGTTACTCCGCTCTCATGTAGCCGCCGAACCCGGCTTAAAACGTAGGCGGAGGCCTCAGCATCCAGCATGGCCGTAGGCTCGTCCAGCAGGAGCATGGAGGGCGCAACCGCCAGACAGCCGGCGATTGCCGCCAGCTGCTTCTGTCCGCCAGACAACGTTTCTATTTTCTGATGGAGCCGCTCCCCAAGTCCAACCTCGTAAAGCGCCTCCTCCGCCCGATTTATGATTTCTTTTTCGGGAAAGCCGTGCCTTTCAAGCATTAGTACAACATCCTCCCAAGGCGTGGAGCCGATCAAGCCGGCATCGGGATGTTGCATGACAATAGGCGCAGCTCCCGGTAAAATATCGCTGCGCTTCCCCTCTGCGCCAACCAGAACAGCACCGGAAATCTCAAAAGGATGAATGCCCGCCAATAGCTTGCACAACGTGCTTTTCCCGCTTCCGTTCATGCCCAGAACCGATATCCATTCGCCCTGCCGGATGGACAGATCAATACATTGCAGAAGAAAAACGCCTTCAGACACTTGACGTGATTTTGCTTTAACGGACACATCCTGTAATTCAACAAGTAGTTGTTGCGTCACTTTTTTTCCTCCGACCTCTTCCCAAGACCGCATGGGCTATGCTAGAATCCTATTTGTTAACCTGATTACATAATAATAGGTTAACAATAAAATAACAAGACCTGAAGGAGACTATCTCTACCATGCAAATCATTCAAATTCGCGCATTAGTCTTTACCGCATTATTTGCCGCCTTGTTCATTGTGCTTAGTATGCAGCAAATGCGTCTGCCCATTTCCGCCATTCCCATTACGCTTCAAACGTTAGGCATCATCTTTGCGGGTCTTTTTCTAAAGCCCAAATACGCTTTTGGGAGCATTGTAGTCGTTATTTTGCTGACATTACCCGGTCTACCCTTATTTGGGGGCAGAGGAGGCCTCTCGCATCTGCTGGGAGCAACCGGCGGGTTTATCTTTGCTTTCCCTTTTTGCGCGTTGCTGACCAGCATGGCCATTAACCAGGTGTTCAAAAGAGAAAAAATCAGTCAAAACAAGCCGATTTTACTATTTTTATTGTTTCTAATCTTTTTTGTAATCAGCTCCGCGCTTTCTTATCCAACAGGGCTGTTATGGATGAAGCATGTGTTGACCGATTATACGTGGACCAAAACGGTTAATGTTGCGTTGACCTTCCTCCCGGGAGACGCCATCAAGTCGGCGTTTGGCGCTATTATCGGCACAGCTATGTATTCGTACATCAAGGACTTTCGCTTGCGGCTGGAGGCTCGTTCATAGCGGACATTCACAGTCCTTTCTCCCTAATCGGCATAACCAGTTCAGCAAAAAAACCTTCAGCGGCTCCCTTCTCGTTCCGGGAGCTCTGAAGGTTTTTTCTAAAAAGGGGACATGTTAGTAAGACATGTCCTAGTCGATGCATTCCTCGGGGTCCGGGAGCTGCGCGTCTTCCATGTTGATTTTTTCGGAAACGGTGTCGCGGATAACCGTTACGACCATTTGGAGCAAATAATTGATGTCGCTTTGGCTTTGCTGGAACTGCGAAACAATCGGTATGCCATCCAGCTCATCCTGGAGAGTTTCCATTTCCGCTTCGATTTTTTTGACCATATCGGCATTTTTAAAGGTTGTTTCAAACGCCACAACTTCTTTTTGCTTTTTCTTGATTTGAGCAATCAAATCCTGAATGCGTTTGTTTCCGTTGATTTGAGCCTCGGCCCTCCGGTATTGCTGGACTTCCGCCGAATGATAGATGACATCGGCCAGCTCCCTTGTTTTTTGCAAAATATCGTCTTTTACAATCAGATCGCGAGTATGGAAGGATGGAATCGAAGGCCCTTCGCCATGATTGCATCCGTCGTGATGATGATGCTCCCCGTCATGCCCCTTAACCTGATCATTCTTTAGCCCCTGTTCTGCCATCGTATTCGCTCCTTATATGCCGTTACACAACGGCTTGTTCTGAAGGGATGCCAATTGGCTCCGCTTTAATATACCAGGTTTGCGCATCCGTAACCCTCGCCTGCACAAATTGGCCAATCCATTCCTTTGGACCCTCCAGGTGAACGAGTTTGTTGGTCCGGGTGCGTCCCGACAGCACATCGGGATTGTTTTTGCTTTCGCCTTCAATCAGCACTTCGATACTTTGGCCGATCAGCTGTTCATTTTTTTCCCTGCAGATAGAAGCCATCAAGTCATTAAGGCGTTTAAGCCGTTTTTTCTTGACCTCCATAGGAACGTTATCCTCCATACCGGCAGCCGGCGTGCCTTCCCTCGGAGAATAAATGAATGTATAGCCGAATTCAAAGCCGACCTGCTCGACCAGAGACATCGTTTCCTCAAACTGCTCGTCGGTTTCGCCAGGAAAACCCACGATGATATCGGAGCTGAGCACAACATCCGGAATGGCGGCTTTAATTCTGGACACCAGCTCCAGGAAGCTTTCGCGCGTATATTTCCGGCTCATTCGCTTAAGCACCTCGGTGCTTCCGGATTGCACCGGCAGATGAATATGCTCCACCAGATTGCCTCTGGTCGCCAGCACCTCGATTAAATAATCGTCGAAGTCGCGCGGATGGCTCGTTGTAAAGCGGACCCGCGGGATGTCGATTTGCGAAATATCCTTCATCAAATGGCCAAACCGGTAATCCATGTCTTCAAAATCTTTGCCATACGCGTTGACGTTTTGTCCCAGCAGCGTAATTTCCTTATAGCCCTTGCGCGCCAGCTCACGGACCTCCGCGATAACATCCTCCGGCCTGCGGCTTCTCTCCTTGCCCCGGGTAAAAGGAACGATGCAATACGTGCAGAACTTGTCGCAGCCATACATAATGTTAACCCAAGCGCGCAGTCCCTCGCGTTTTTTGGGCATGTTTTCAATAATGTCGCCTTCCTTGGACCAAACCTCTACAACCATTTCCTTGCTGAAATAAGCAGATTCCAGCAGATTCGGCAAGCGGTGAATGTTATGGGTGCCAAAGATCATATCGACAAAAGAATGCTTTTGCAGGATACGGCCAACAACGGACTCCTCCTGCGACATGCAGCCGCATACGCCAAGCAGCAGACCCGGCTTTTCGGTCTTGAGCACCTTCAAGTGGCCAAGCTCGCCAAACACCTTATCCTCCGCATTTTCACGTATGGCGCATGTATTGAGAAGAATGACGTCCGCCTTGCTGCGGTCATCCGTCCAGACGTAGCCCATCTCCTCAAACATGCCCTTCATAACCTCGGTGTCATGCTCGTTCATCTGGCAGCCATAGGTCTGAATCAGATAAAACTTGCCAATCCCCATTGTTTTGAGCTCTTCCGGAATCGAAAAGTCGTAATGCACCTGAATATCTTCCTTGCCGCGCTTCTTTTCATCCTTATACGAAGGAGCGGCGTTAATTTGGATATTGCGCCCTTTTATCCGGTAAGTCGTTTTCCCCTCTTGCTCGTCAATGATTTTGGCATCGGAAAAATCAAAGTATTTGGAATAATCCTTTTCCGTTTTCTGGAGCTTTGAATCGGTCTCCTTCATTGCTATCCATTACCTCATTTCATGATCCGTCCATTCAATTGAACACAATCTATAATTTCGGTTCATTTTGAACAACCTCTATAAGCATCAATAAAAAATTATATCACAACCGCCTGATCTAATCCATCGTAGCGAGGGCAAAAAGTCCCGAATTGGAGCGTCAGGGCGCGCCTTCACGCCACAGGCAGCGCTGCGAACGGAAATGACATTAATCCTTGGCGGCAAATAACGGCGCAATGACGGATTGATAGAAGTTATCTGCGACTTGCTGGGAGGTATATCCTCTCTCACAAATCAAATGGCTGTACATGTGCGGCGACAGCATCGAGATATAGGCGTGCGCCGTAAATTCCGCATTAATGGGATGAACCAGCTCATCGTTGGTTGCGCTCATAAGCAGCTTTTCCAGCAAACCGTGCATTTCACGGTATGGCTGCGACTTCAAGAAGTCTTCTTTGTTAAGTGTGGGCGTATTCTGAGTATGAATGACGCCAAGCCACTGCAGCTTTTTATCTAAAAAATAAACCATAATATCGACGACTTGCTTAAGCCGGCTGGAAACGGGCTCATGCTGCTTTTCTTCGACGATTTCCCGGACCCTGCGGATCAGCTCGTTAAAATTGCCATGCATCATCTCCATGCATAAATCAGCTTTGTTGCCGTAGCGCCGATAAAGCGTTCCTTGGCCGATACCTGCCTTCTTGGCAATTTGATGCATGCTTACGAATTCAACGCCATGCTTGTCAAAAAGCTCGCTGGCCGTTTTTTTGATGACTTCTCTCAGTTCCTCACTTGAACGAGGAGCATTTCCAGTCGTCATTGTCATTTCTCCTTAGCTAGGGTTCTCCCTAAAATATAAAATTTACTGCATTGACTTTTATCCTAATCGTTTGTATTATTCTTAGGTGCGGACAATTGTCCGCTAAAGTTAAACCTATCTTTATTGTAGCCGCACCAGCCAGTGCGGTCAATGAATGACAGAGTCAATTCGGTTTAAGCCAAGGAGGAACAACGAATGTCAACATCTGCAACAAGTCCCAAAAACGAGCAGGCGCTTTCCATCAAAAGCATAATGCTCCCCCTAATCGCAATCATTGTAGGCATGTTTATGGTCATACTTGACGGTACGGCGATGAATGTTGCAATTGATCAATTTATGAAGGACTTTCAAAGCAGCTTTTCGCTCGTGCAGTGGACCATAACGGGATACGCGCTTGCGCAAGCCGCCGTTATACCGCTCGCAGGCTGGTTATCGGACCGTTTTGGAGCCAAAAGGATTTTTCTCACCTCGATCGTGCTGTTTACATTGGGATCGCTGCTATGCGGCATCGCAGGTTCCATTGAGCAGCTCATTATCTTCCGTATTATGCAAGGCCTGGGCGGAGGCATGGTTGCGCCAATTGCTATGGCCTTTACTTACCGGCTTAGCCCTCCCGGCAAACAAGGAGCCGTTATGGGCATGATCGGCATTCCGATGCTGCTTGCACCGGCGCTGGGTCCCGTTGTTTCCGGCTGGCTCGTTGAATACGCAAGCTGGCATTGGATTTTCCTGATCAATTTGCCAATCGGCATAATCGCTGTTATTGTCGGCATTCGCACCTTGCCTAATCTGGAGCGTCAAACCGTTCCTTCTCTCGATTTGCTTGGGATGATTTTTGCCCCGCTCGCTTTTGCCGGTCTTGCTTACGGCATCAGCTCTGCTGGCGGCGAGCATGGCGGCGGCAATGGCTGGACCGCGCCGGAAACGCTGTTTGGCCTAATTGGCGGCGGCATTGCCCTGATTATTTTCATTATTATTGAATTGAAACGGAAGCAGCCCCTGCTTGAGCTTCGCGTTTTCAAATCCAGCGACTTCACTCGCGGCATTTTGCTGCAATGGATCGTTCAAATCGCTTTGTTCGGCACCCTGTTTCTGATTCCTGTCTTTTTGATTCAGGCCAAAGGCTTTTCTGCTTTTGAAACAGGATTGATTTTGCTGCCTCAAGCGTTGTCCGCCGGCATCGGCATGCCGATTGGCGGCAAGCTGTTTGACAAATTTGGCGCAAGGCCCGTTGTTTTGTTCGGCTTGGCGCTGATTACAACAGGCGCGTTCCTGCTGTCGACTATATCGGCCAGCACAAGCATTCCGGAAATTATGCTTCGTCTTGTTCTGCTTGGTCTGGGTATGGGCTTCTCCATGATGCCGCTGAATACGCATATCATACAGTCAGCGCCCAAGCATCTGGTCGGCCGCGTTACTTCGCTGACAGGCGCAGCGCAGCAGGTGATGAGCTCTTTTGCCATCGCAGGTTTGTCCACCTTGCTGGCTGACCGCGTCAAGCATTACACTGCCGTTAATCCCGGTCCGGACATTCCTTATTTCTCTTTTGGCGACGTATTTTTTATTCTGGGCTGTGTCGCCGTGTTTGGCATGCTGGTTGCGTTGCTGCTCCGCAGACCCAAACCCCAAGGCCAGCCGGATGGTTCCGAAGCCGGCACTGAACAAGTGAATATGATGATGGGCCACTGATTATATGGCTCGACCTACGAAAAAACGGAGCAGGGATATCAATCCCGGCTCCGTTTTTCATATTCCGTTCTATCTGCGAAAAATTAATCAATAATTTCCGCAATATCTCCGTTTTTTACGCCTGCCGCATTTGCTTCATCGGTATCGATATGCATGTCCAGCGCAAAATCATCCGAAACGCGGGCAATAACATGCTCGAACACAACGCCGCGCTCTCCGCCTACGCGAACGCGAAGCTTGGATTTATCCGCGATTCCAAAACGCTCGGCATCGCTTGTATGGAAATGAATATGGCGCGCTGCAACAATTACGCCCTCTTCAATCGTCACTTCACCAGCCGGGCCCGCAATTGTAATGCCCGCAGAGCCTTTAATATCGCCGGACTCCCGAACAGGAGCCTTAACGCCAAGGGTAAATGAATCCGTCTGGGAAACCTCCAGCTGAGTCGCTTTACGCGCCGGACCCAAAATTCTCACTTTCGGAAAAGTTCCTTTGCTTCCCGTTACGCTCACCGTTTCATTGGCGGCGTATTGTCCCGGTTGAGACAACGGCTTCATCTCGGTTAGCTGATACCCTTTGCCAAACAGGATTTCAACATGCTCCTGAGACAAATGAATATGTCTTGCTGATACGCCTACCGGTACTTTCTTTTCCATTCTGTACACTCTCCATCCTCCAATATGTCTTCCAAACCGATCAAATGAACACTTCGCGGCTTATAAATGCCTTCGACCTCTCTATCATAGCATTTATTGGTTTTCAGAAACAAGCAATCAGAAGTGTCCGGTTCATTACAGTTTAACGAAATACTGGTGATGGAGAGTGTTCCAGCTTCGCTTGCTGCTGCTTATGAAGGGAGATTGCGTTCAAAAAAGGACCAGGCATTTTGCGACATAAACCCTCGCGTCTGCTCCTCTGTAAACCGTTTAAGCAGCTCGTTGCGCAGATTATATAGCTGGCCGGGATGCGAGAGACCAGGGACATGTTCGTCTATCCCGTCAAAATCGGAACCCAGCGCAATAGCATGTTCTCCGCCCAGTGAGCAGATATAATCAATATGTCGCAGCACATGTCCCACCGTTGCGTTTCCGCTAGCCTCTAAAAACCACGGCACAAACGTAACCCCGATCAAGCCGCGCTTCAGAATCAGTGCTTTTATTTGCTCATCGCTTAAATTGCGGGGATGGCTGCATATTGTGCGTGCGTTGGAATGCGACGCCATAAACGGCGTATCCAGCAGTGCCGCTACATCCCAAAAGGCCCGCTCCGACAAATGGGAGGCATCCAGCAGTATGCCCAGACTGCGGCATTGCCTGACAAATTGGCTGCCGGAGGCCGTTAATCCGCCTCCTCTTGCCTCCATGATGCCGTCAGCCGCCCAGTTTGCGCCGTTCCACGTCAGCCCCACCGCGCGTACGCCTAGCGTATGCAGCAGCCGCAGCAATACAACAGGATTGGCCTGCAAAGCGGATACTCCCTCCAGAGACAGCATCGCCCCGATAGCTCCTTCCGCACGGCATTTCTGCAGCTCCTCCCTGCTACGGACAAAAACAATGCCAGGGCAGCTTAACACCTTCTCATAAAATAAATCTATACTTTCCAATAAGGGATACAGCCCCCTGTCATCCAGCCGGGGAGGAATAAATACCGCAAAAACCTGCAGCCGGCTCCCGCATTCGCCTAGCCGCTCATAGGTTACATCCAGCCCCCCTGTTCCATCTCCATGTAAATTCGGCACTTTTCCCGTCATCAGCTTAAATAAAGCATCACAATGCAAATCTATGCTTTCCATTGCAAGCCCTCCCAAGCAAAAAGCCTGTTTACGGTCGTAAACAGGCAAAATCGCTCCATGTATTTTTTCCGGCTTTTTATCGCCTCTATCGCGGCTCAACGATCAGCTTGATCGCGGTACGATCTTCGCCGTCGATAACAATGTCCGTAAATGCCGGAATACAAATTAAATCTACGCCGCTTGGAGCAACAAATCCTCTGGCAATCGCTACCGCCTTGATCGCTTGATTGAGTGCGCCGGCGCCAATGGCTTGAAGCTCGGCCCCGCCGCGTTCCCGTAGAACCCCAGCCAACGCGCCAGCAACGGAATTAGGATTGGATTTGGCTGAAACCTTTAATACATCCATGAAAAGTACCTCCCCTAGAATGTTGGATGGTTCCCACTTTTAAAATAATATTCGAGAGAGGTGGAAAGATTCCTGCTTTTCAAGGTTAAAATTAACTGTTCATTCTGAATTATTAGATTATTATGACGAAAAGGCCGCTTTACATCAGCAGCCAATCCTCTTCCGTAAGACGAATTTTTGTTGCTTTTTGGGCTTTTCCCGTTGCTTCGTCAATTTGAATGACCAGACCATGCAAATGCCATTTTCCTTCATCAACAACAAACCGCGATGGCAGTCCAGTCAAAAAACGATGCAGCACGGCTTCCTTCTCCATGCCCAATACGCCTTCCTTGGAGCCCGTCATCCCAACATCCGTTATATAAGCCGTCCCGCCGGGCAGAACAGTATCGTCATTGGTTTGTACATGAGTATGTGTGCCAAGCACAACAGAAGCTCTGCCGTCCAAATACCAACCCATCGCTATTTTCTCGGAGGTCGCTTCGGCATGAAAATCAACCAAAATGGTTTTGGTGCGCTCTGCGGCTTCCTCGATCAACTCATCGGCCTTCTGAAAAGGACAATCATTAGGAGGAAGAAAAGCTCTGCCCTGCAAATTGATAATGGCCATGCTTTTGCCGCCGCCTTGAATATAAGCCATGCCTTTACCTGGCGCAGCCGCAGAAAAGTTGGCGGGACGGACAATGCGGGGTTCATCGTCAATCCATCCAAAAATATCTTTATTGTCCCACGTATGATTTCCCATCGTAATGCCATGTACGCCCCAGTCAAAAAACTCCTTGGCAATCGCTTTTGTAATGCCTCTGCCGGCGGCGGCGTTTTCTCCGTTTACGATAATGATATGCGGGTTGTATTTGCTCCGAAGCGCCGGCAACGTTTCTTTTAGCGCACTTCTGCCCACATTTCCAACAATGTCGCCGATAAACAATACATTCATCTACAGGTTCCTTCCTGAAAAGAACAGAAAAGTGGCTGACGGGCAGCCACTTTTCCGAACAACATTTTTTATTTGGCGTATTCCACTGCCCGCGTCTCGCGAATAACGGTAACCTTGATATGTCCCGGATAATCCAGTTCACTCTCGATTTTTTTCGTTATGTCGCGAGCAAGACGGAATGCTTCCGTATCATCGATTTTCTCAGGCTGCACCATAACGCGCACCTCGCGTCCTGCTTGAATCGCATACGATTTCTCCACGCCGTCGAAGGATTCCGTAATGGCCTCCAGCTTCTCCAGACGTTTGATGTAGGTTTCAAGCGTTTCACGACGCGCTCCTGGTCTAGCTGCCGACAAGGCGTCAGCCGCGCCGACCAGCATCGCAATAACAGAAGTTGCTTCCGTATCGCCATGATGGGATGCAATACTGTTGATAACAACGGGATGCTCTTTGTATTTTTTGGCCAACTCCACGCCAATTTCCACATGGGAGCCTTCCACTTCATGGTCAAGCGCTTTGCCGATATCATGAAGCAGACCCGAACGTTTCGCAAGTGTAATGTCCTCGCCTAATTCGGCTGCCATAAGACCAGTCAAATACGCAACCTCCATGGAGTGCTTCAGCACATTTTGTCCATAGCTCGTCCGGTATTTGAGTCTGCCCAAAATCTTGATTAAGTCAGGATGCAATCCATGCACGCCCACTTCGAAAGTAGCCTGCTCGCCATACTCGCGAACCCGCTCGTCGATTTCCTTGCGGGATTTCTCGACCATTTCTTCAATACGCGCCGGATGGATACGTCCATCAGCTACAAGCTTCTCAAGAGAGGTTCGGGCAATTTCACGTCTAATAGGGTCAAAGCCCGACAGAATGACCGCTTCCGGTGTATCGTCGATAATGAGATCGATACCAGTCAATGTTTCCAGAGCGCGAATATTCCGGCCTTCGCGACCAATGATACGACCCTTCATTTCCTCATTTGGCAGCGTAACAACGGAAACCGTCGTTTCTGCCACATGATCGGCCGCACAACGCTGAATTGCCAATGAAATAATGTCACGCGCTTTTTTGTCGGCTTCTTCCTTAGCCTGCTGCTCGATCTCTTTGATCATTTGCGCGGTTTCATGGCGTACTTCCTGCTCGACGTTGGTCAAAATAATCGACTTGGCGTCTTCCATTGTCAAGCTGGATATACGTTCCAGTTCGCTTTGCTGCTGTTTGTAAATACTGTCGATCTGTTCCTGGGTTTCTTCAATCCGTTTTTCCTTGTTGGCTACAGTTTCTTCTTTGCGTTCCAAAGTTTCCAACTTTTTATCCAGCGACTCTTCCTTTTGTAGCAGCCGTCTTTCTAAACGCTGTACTTCGTTGCGCCGCTCGCGAATGTCCTTTTCAGCTTCTGTACGGAGTCTGTGGACTTCGTCTTTCGCCTCAAGCACCGTTTCTTTTTTCTGTGCTTCTGCGTCCTTTTTTGCGTTTTCCACAATTTGAACCGCGGCTTGCTCAGCACTTGAAATTTTTGCCTCGGCAATCGACTTTCGAGTAAAATAACCAATCCCAAAGAAAATTGCGCCAACAAGGATGCAAACGGGGATGAAGATCCAGATGTTGATCTCTCCCATCTTGTTCACCTCCTTGCCGCATACACCAAGGCATTGCTTGGGATGATATTTGGTTTTAACCGGCTTCCATACCGTTTCATCGTACACATTTTGACGAAAATAATACTTTTGAATCAACTTTTGGAAGAAAAATCGATTCAGCCGTAAAGGAATACACTTTCATTTTATCTTTTCATAAAATCAGTTGTCAAGCAAAAGCCCCATCTTCTTCCTCAGGTGAAGAATGGTCGGGTTCCCAGCTTACACCCCTAATGACTTCCCTCACGATAGGAGAAGGAAATCCGCGGCGAAGCAAAAAGGCAGTCAGCTTGTTTTTCCTGGCGCGAAGCTCTCCTTTTAGGGAGCGGCTTTTTTTATCCGCGAGTTTTTGGGCGGCTGCAAGCTCGCTGCTTTCATCCACATCGGATAATGCAGCAGCTGCAAGCTCCTTCGGCACGCCTCGCTGCTGCAGCTCCTGCCTGATCATCAGCCTTCCCTTTAACCCGGAATTCATCCGGCTAAGCGCGAATTGCCTGGCATACTCTTCATCATCTACCAGATTTTCATTTTCTAAACGGTCAAGGGCATGCTCGATATATTGCTCTTCTATGTCTTTGCGCTGCAAATATTGTTTAATCTGGCTGCGGGTCCGCGGTTTCACACCCAGATAACGCAAGCCTAAACTATAGGCCTGGTGCTGCATATCCTTGATAACGACCTCCTGGAGCAGCTCCGGGGTAATTACGCTTCCCTTAAATAGCCGATACGCCACCATAATATCTTCATGGAGGGACAATAGAAGCTTTCCTTCCGCACCATATAGCAAATACCTGTTTCTTGCCTCTTTTTCCACCCGCACAGTTATAATTTCCAGCTCTTCGCCTGCTGCATGTTGAAAATCTTGATTCAAAACGTTTTCCGCTCCTTCCACTGCCCAAACCACTGCACTAAAACAAAAAACTCCGCCTTGCTCCTGGTAGAGTGGCGAAGCTTTATCGTTTATAATACGTTATTCGATTTCTTCGAAATCGTCATCCTCATCTTCATCCTGTGAGAAGTTCGCAGGCGTTGCCGTTGCGGACAAATCGCTTGCATCGCGGATTTTCTTTTCAATGGCGGCTGAAATTTCCGTATGCTCCTTCAAAAACTGCTTGGCATTTTCGCGGCCTTGTCCAAGACGTTCGCCATCGTAGGAAAACCATGCGCCGCTTTTTTGTACGATGTCCATTTCTACACCAATATCAATCAAGCTGCCTTCTCTGGAAATGCCTTCGCCATACATAATATCAATCTCCGCTTGCTTGAACGGCGGAGCCACTTTGTTCTTAACAACCTTGATTCGAGTACGGTTACCGACCATGTCGTTGCCTTGCTTCAGCGTTTCGACACGACGGACATCCAGGCGAACGCTGGAATAGAATTTAAGGGCTCGTCCACCCGGCGTTGTTTCCGGGTTGCCAAACATAACGCCAACCTTCTCGCGAAGCTGGTTAATGAAAATGGCGATCGTTTTGGATTTGGAGATGGCCCCGGACAGCTTCCGCAATGCTTGCGACATAAGGCGCGCTTGCAGACCTACGTGGGAGTCGCCCATATCTCCTTCAATTTCAGCTTTCGGTACTAGAGCCGCTACGGAGTCGATAACAATGATGTCGACAGCTCCGCTGCGTACCAGCGCTTCTGCAATTTCCAGCGCCTGCTCGCCTGTATCCGGCTGAGACAGGAGCAGCTCGTCAATATTGACGCCAAGCTTGCTGGCATACAGCGGGTCAAGGGCATGCTCCGCATCGATAAAAGCGGCTTGTCCGCCAATCCGCTGCACCTCTGCGATGGCATGAAGCGCAACCGTTGTTTTACCTGACGACTCAGGACCGTAAACCTCTATAACTCTTCCTCGCGGCAAACCGCCGATTCCAAGCGCAATATCTAGGGCAAGGGAGCCGCTGGGTACGGTCTCAACCTGCATATGAGTTGATTCACCCAATTTCATAATGGAGCCTTTGCCAAATTGCTTCTCAATTTGACGAAGGGCGTTGTCCAAAGCTGCGCGACGATCCGCCAAAACACTCACATCCTTCACGATTTATATTGCTATCATAACTCATTTCCGAAGCTTTGCCAATCCTTTTTTCGAACAAACATTCGTATTTTTTGTGGATATAAAAAAACCGCAGCAAAGTATTCTTCGCCACGGTTCTTCCGATCAACTGTTGTCCATTATACGCCAATATTCATCAAATGGCAATCATCATTTTGCAGCTGCCGCATGTTTCAAAGCTTGAAGACAGACTTATGAAACGCCCTTTAAGCCCGGAGCGCCTGCCACAGCCTGTAAAGCGCCGCTTTGACGGCCCTCAGCCTGATCATGGAGCGCCCGCCGCTCATTTGCACCTTGTAGACTACGGTTTCTTTGTCCCGCTCCGCAATGGCGAAATAAACCAGCCCTACGGGCTTGCCCTCCGACTCCGCAGGGCCGGCAACCCCCGTAAGGGATACGCCGAAGTCGGCATCGCAAATGCTGCGCACATTTTCCGCCATAAGCACAGCCGTAGATTCGCTGATTGCGCCGGGAGCGCCATCTCCCTCCAGCTGCGACATCGGTATGCCAAGCAGCTGATGCTTCATTGCATTGGTATACGTCACCACGCCGCCTACAAACTCTCCGCTGCTGCCCGGCACATTTGTCACCAGCTCGGCGAACAAGCCGCCGCTGCAGCTCTCCGCGCTCGCCAGACGCCTTCTGGATGCCCTGAGCAGATGGACGATCTCCTCCTCGATCGGAATGTCCTTCTGGGCGTAGAGATGCTCGCCTACGCGCTCGCTAATAAGGTCAACCGCCTTTTGAATGCGTTCTTCGGCTTCCTGGACGGTCGATGCTTTTGTCGATACGCGAATGGACACTTCTCCCTCCTTGGCGTAAGGCGCCAGAGTGGGGTCGTTTTGGCCTTCGATTAAATCCAGCAGCTTGGCTTCCAGATTAGATTCGCCAATCCCGGCAAATTTGAGCAGGCGGGAATAAAGGGGACGCTCCTCGCCAAGCATGGAGCGCAGCCAGTCCTGGGCGGGGCCTTCCAGCATCGGAATCATCTCTCTAGGCGGACCAGGCAGCAGCACGTACAGCGTCCCGTCCTGCTCCAGCGCGTTTCCGACGGCAAGGCCCGTCGTATTTTCAAGAGGGAAGCTGTCTTCCAGCATATGGGCTTGTCTGCGGTTGCTCTCTACCATATCCATGCCCCGGGAGGAAAATAAATGGCGGATGGCCTCCATGGACGGCTCGTGCATGATCAGCTTCCGGCCCAGATAGTCGGCCAGGACATCCTTTGTCAGATCGTCCTGGGTAGGACCCAGGCCGCCTGTAAACACAAGCAGATCTGCGCGGCTCCGTCCTATCTCAATGGCTTGCTTCAGTCTTGCGGCATTATCGCCAACGACTGTCTGGAAATATACATCGATGCCAAGCTCCGCCAATTTCAACGATAAAGCCTGAGCATTTGTATTCACGATTTGACCTAACAGCAATTCCGTACCAACCGCTATGATTTCTGCTTTCATCCACTTGCTCCTCCTCTTGGTTCGGAACTCTTTCTTGATGGAAAAGCACTTCTCCGCAAATCGGAAAAGTGCTTCTAAAGTGATAGTTCAAAAAGTACGCTTCCCATCACGAATGACGCCTGGCGGCATAATCATAACATTTGCTTTATTCAACCGGTATGAGTTTTTTGTTTTTGACAAAGTAGTCAAAACCGGAATAAAGCGTGATGGCGGCGGCGACCCAGCTGGAGATGATGTCAAACGGGAAATCAATTAAAACAAATGGAAAATTATTAAGCAACAAAGCAATAATCATCGTAATTTGAATGGCTGTTTTCCATTTGCCCCATTTGCTTGCGGCCATGACGGAGCCTTCCAGCAGCGCGATTTGACGCAAGCCAGTAACTGCAAATTCGCGGCTGATAATAATGATGGCAATCAGGGCGCTCAATTTGTCCATCTCAACCAGCGAAATAAGCACTGCCGCTACCAGCAGCTTATCGGCAAGCGGGTCCAGCAATTTGCCCAAATTCGTTACAATTTTGTTTTTGCGCGCAATATAACCGTCCAAACCATCTGTGCTTGCCGCAACTATAAAAATGATGGCAGCCACCAGCTGGTTATATGTAATCGTATAGTCTGAAAAGGAAAATGAGCCCAAATTAACGTTGGTCAGCAAAAAAAACATAATGACCGGCACCAAAAAAATCCGCGCCAGCGTGATACGGTTGGCTAAATTCACTTACATTCCCTCCCCGGAACATTCAAACCTGCTTACAGACTCCATACTGCCCTCTACGGGGGCGAGGCTGCAATTTGTCTCCGGGCGGCTGGCGTTTCCGGAAGTACGGGCAGTTCCCGCAGTTGTTTTTTCTTTATACATGCCATTCACTTCCAGTTTCTGAAAATTAATTACCGATAATTGGTGAATTGCAGCTCAACAGGTAATTCTGTTCCGCGCAGCATGGCAATGACAGCTTGCAAATCATCGCGGCTTTTGCCGGAAACACGAATTTGATCGCCTTGAATCTGGCTTTTCACCTTCAGCTTGGAATCGCGGATCAAAATATTAATCTTTTTGGCAACGTCCTGCTCAATGCCCTGTCTCAGCTTGATGCGTTGGCGTACCGTACCGCCGGAGGCTCCTTCAATCTTTCCGAAATCCATATTTTTGATCGGAACGCCTCGCTTGACCATTTTGGATTGCAAAATATCCACGACGCTTTTGAGCTTGTAATCATCGTCGGAGCCAACCACAATATCTTCTTTTTCAAGCGTTATGCTGCTTTTGCTGCCTTTAAAGTCAAATCTCGTTTCGATTTCACGCTCCGCTTGGGTAATAGCGTTGCCCAATTCCTGCATATCCACTTTGGATACAATATCAAAAAAACTTTCCGAGCTCATTTTTCCACACTCCGTTTCCATGCCTTTGTTTATTCATTATTCCGCAGTTTGCGTGCCTTCGGGCAGCTCTCCGCCACCGGACTCGGCAACTAACGGCTTAAGCAACAATTTTTTGGATGCAGCTCTGTCTCCGTCAGGGACAAGCACTCCATTAACCGTTATTTCTGTAAAATCGGAACGGCCCACGTTAATATATAACGGTCCCGTCAAATCGTATTCCTTCTCAGAGCCATCTTCGGCGTTGGCATAAAACAGCTTTTCGCCGCTGGCGCTTCCCGTGCGCACCTCAACCCAGTTTCTGCCGCCGGACACCTTCAACTTCACCTTGAAGCTTCCGCCAGCCGGCCCGATATCAAATTGATCTGCTTTGCCTACCTTGCTGCTGAACGTAACAGTCGCCGGAGCTTGAGTCGGTTCAGGCGTAGCGGTAGGCGCTGCCGTTGGCGTTGCGCCGCTGCCGGTGTTGTTATCCGGCGGAGGGGCGGAATTTTCCGTAATCGGCGTTTCATCCAGCTTGTTGGTTTTGGTGTCGTCATTATTAAACACATACACCCAAACCACGATTAAAATAAGAATAATAAAGCTCCACATCAACAGATTAAACCCAATTTTCCCCAAGCGATCGGAGGTTTGAGCTTTGATGCGGCGAGGCTTCCGCGCCGGAATCGGCTCGGTATTTTGCTCAACAGGCGACGCTGGAACCTCATGCTGATATAAGCGCAACACTTCCTCGGGCTCCAGACCCACCGCTTCGGAATAATTTTTCACAAAAGCGCGCACATAAAAGGTGCCGGGCAATACACGGTAATCCCCGGTTTCGATAGCTTCCAGATACCTTTTTCTAATTTTCGTCAGTTCCTGTATGTCGTCCAGCGATAAGCCCCGCTCTTCCCTCGCCTTGCGAAGCAACGCGCCTAAATCAGACATGAAAAAGCCTCCTTTCCCAGCGTAAGCGGAAGCATGCGTTCACTGCGCCTGGCTTTCCGCCTCGCAAGCATCAACCAACCCTTCATCCTCTTCCAGAGGCTAAAGCAATGCGTACTGCTCAAAGCTTTATGACTTTTTAAAAGTCATCTGTATAATGCGCGGTAAACGTCTCGTATGTAATCTCTTCATCCGGCGTATTTCGCAGCTCAACAATCAGATCAAAATGGCTGTAGTCGTAATGCGATTCCTTAATAAAGATATCGGGATGTTCAATCACCTTCGTGGAAGGCATCGACATTATTTCCTGCAGCAGCGCGTAGTGGCGCTCATTGGAACGAATGGTGCTTACGATCCCGTCAATAATGAACACATTGTTTGGCTGCATTTCCTCCTCCGAGAGCTGACTGCGCACCGTTTGGCGAAGGAGCGTGGAAGATACGAACGTCCATCTTTTATTGGAACAAACGCTTCCCGCAATAATGGATTCGGTCTTGCCTACTCGCGGCATGCCGCGAAGGCCGATGACATGATTGCCGTCCCTTTTGAAAATTTCACCGAGAAAATCAACAAGGATGCCAAGCTCGTCACGCGTAAACCTGAACGTTTTGCGGTCATCGGAATCTCTTTCAATATATCTGCCGTGACGGACGGCCAAAATATCCACAATCGTAGGAGCACGCAGTTTGTTTACTGTAATATTATCTACTTTTTGCAGCATCTTGCCAAGCAATTCTATTTTCTCTTCATCATCGGTTTGCAGCAGCATGCCCCTGGTCCGGTCCTCAACCCCGTTGATTGTCATAATGTTGACGCCAAGCATGCCGAGCAGCGATGCTATATCCCCTAGCAAGCCCGGGCGGTTCTTATGTATTTTGTACTCCATGTACCATTGTTTCGTCTCCAAGATGCTTTCACCGTCCTAAACTTGAATGATATAAGAAGTTGTGCAAAAAGTCCAATTTGCTCGCCTTGCCGGCCAATCCATCCGATCTTCATTTTACTATCCCACTGTCTATTCTACAAATTTCGCTACAATCCTGCAAATCTTATGCATTCATTGCAGAAAAGCCTCCTGTCGGGGAGGCTTTTCTGCTTGTTATGAGGCCAACTACGATTGTTCGGCGACCTTCATCATCAGACGAGCTATCGTTTTTTTGTCGGCTTCATCGCCAACATCCCATAGCTGCTTCAATACCCGTTCTTCGTCATTGCGGGGGTCTACTTTTTCATCCAGGAAACTTCCGACTTCAAATGCCAGCTTCGAAATGGTGTCTTCCGACATTCCCATTTTTTTGGCTTGCTCAATACGGTCGGCCAAAAAATGCTTCCAGGTTTCGAAATTCGACAAAACAGTCGACATGCCTTTTCGCCTCCTCGGTTGGTGTTGAAAAGAATCATCAACAGTCATTAGGATAGCCCCAGAGCAAGTCATTTATTCGATGAGTCCATTGCCATCTCTTGCTTGCTTCCACTTCTAATTTATGTATGCCAGCCGCCATTGGGACTGATGATCTGCCCCGTTATATAGGAGGATTCCGGCAAGGACAAAAAGTAGACCAGCGAGGCGATTTCATCCGCCGAGCCAAAACGGCCAGCCGGTATTTCCTGCTCTAGCGCCGCTTTTTCCTCCGGATTAAAATTGTCCATCATCAAGGTATCCACAACGCCCGGGGCAACCGCATTAACGGTCACGCCGGAGGGCGCCAGCTCTTTGGCCAGCGCCTTGGTGAAGGCGTTCATGCCTCCTTTAGTTGTGGAGTACAATACCTCGCATGACGCGCCGGACATTCCCCAAACGGAAGAAACATTAATGATGCGTCCATACCGCTGGGTCACCATATGCTCCATAAAGAGCTGGGTGCAAAGAAACATCCCCTTCAAATTAACTGCCATCACGTCATCCCATTCCTGCTCACTTACATCGCCCAGCAGTCCATAATGGGCAATTCCGCCATTATTGACCAGGATATCGGGCTTAATGCCGTGACTGTCAAGCTTTTCTCGCATCCGAGCCAGCTGATCCTTTGACTTAAGATCCGCAGAAATGGTCATCACGTTGGCTCCAAGCATCATGCATGCTCGCGCCGTTTCATTCGCCTGCTCATGGGATTGCAAATAATGAAGAACGATGTTGACCCCTTCAGCGGCAAAACGTTTTGCAATCGCGGAGCCGATCCCCCTGCTGCCCCCCGTAATTAAAACCGTCGTTTCCTTCAGCGTCTTCATTCCGAAGGCTTCTCCACAATGCATACGGCGAGCCGATCAAAGTTGAAATGCTCCCGAAGGCGCTTGTTCACTTCCTCCAGCGAGCATTCTTCATAATGGGTCAAAACCCGGAACATATCGCTTTCGCGAAACCGGTAACGGGTAAATTCACCCGCGATTGCTTCGGGGGAGTTCAGCATACGCAGGTAACCGCCAATTTTTTTGCGCTTAGCGCGCTGAAAAGCTTCGTTTGTTATGCCAGACTCTTTGGCTTTTTTTATGGCGGCCTCGATGTCCGTAAGCAGCCTGTCGGGGTCGGGCGTATCGCCGCCCATGGCGGAGAAGCCATAGTCGCTGGCGGAGTTGTATTCATGTCCAAAGGAATCCGATATCAGCTTTTGCTCATACAGCCCCTGATACAGGGCTGAGCTTGGTCCCAGCAGCGCTTCCATCATCAGCTTGGTAGCTATTTCATGCCGCAGCAGCTTATCGCCGGTATAGCCCGTTTTTGGCTCCTTGAACCCAAACATGCATTTAGGCTGGGACACGGAAAGCTGTATAACCTTGCGCGGCGCCTGCACTTCCTCCGGCTCCTCGTCGAAGATCCGCCTGATCTCCCCTTGCCCGGGAAACGATTTGGCGCTTTGGTTATCCCGCACCAGACGGAACACCTCATCCGGCTGAACGCCTCCGACGACAAACAGCAGCATATTGGACGGGTGATAAAAGGTATGGTAGCAGCTGTACAGCGTTTCCTTGTTAATCTGCCAGATGGATTCCGCTGTTCCGGCAATATCAATCCGCAAAGGATGCATTTTATACAGCGATTCAATCAGGCCAAAATAAACGCGCCAATCGGCATTGTCCCGATACATATTGATTTCCTGCTCGATGATGCCTTTTTCCTTATTCACATTTTCATCCGTAAAATAAGGATTTTGCACAAAATCGATCAAGGTGCTCAAATTTTCATACACCTGCTCGCTGGCGGAATAGAGATAAACCGTCCGGTCAAAGGAAGTAAACGCATTGGCGGACGCGCCTTGGGATGCAAACGTGGCAAATATGTCGCCCTCCGGCTCCTCGAACATTTTGTGCTCCAGAAAATGGGCGATGCCATCCGGCACCTTTACAGGCTCGCCTTGCCCTACCGCAAAATGATTGTCGATGGAGCCGTACCGGGTGGAAAAGGTGGCGTAGGTTTTGTTGAAGCCTTCCTTGGGCAGCACAATCACTTCAAGCCCGTTATCCATCACTTCGCGGTACAGCGTCTCCTGAACCTGGGGGTAATTCAGCTTTTCCATAGGTTATGCCTCCTTCCGGTTGCGCAGAAAATAGACCGTCTCGAGCCGGACATGCTTCCCGACCTCTGCAACGTCTTCCGGCTTTATAGCGGCGATCTGAGCCATCAACTCGTCCCGCGTACGCAGGTTTCCGCTTAATACGCCATTAAAATCGTAAGCAATCATCTCATAGGCGGAATCCTGTATTTCGCGCAAATGTCCCATAATCATCGCCTTGGTCTGGTTCATTTCCAAGTCGGACAGCTCGCCCTTCGACATGCTGGCCAATTGCTCGGTTATAATTTCCAGCGCCTTCTCGTAGTTTTGAAATTCTATGCCGGATTGAATGGCGCAAATGCCCTTATGTCCGTCAAGCCTGGAGGAGGCATAATAGGCCAGACTTTCTTTTTCACGGACATTGCGGAACAGCTTGGAGTGGGGATAGCCGCCCAATATGCCATTATACATCAGCATAGCCGCATAAGCGTCGTCGCCGTAAGTTATCCCGGTTCTGAGCCCCATGTTCAGCTTGCCTTGATTAACATCCATTTCCTCAACGACATAATTTGTTTCCTTAATGGAATATCCCTTGTCGGGCGCACCATAAGCGCCTGGCTGTCGCGGCTTAAGCTTAAAGGCTTTTCCTGCAAGCTCCGCCACCTCTTCAAGAGTCGTATCCCCCGCAACGTACAAATCAAAGGCTGCATGATCCAGCCAGGCTGAATAGTTCTGGTACAACGCTTCCGGCGAAATGCCGGCTATATCGTCAAGACGCCCCAATGCCTGTAGGCGGTACGGCTCGTTTTTGCACATCTCCTCTACGCAGCGTTCGGCGGAATAGCGGATTTTATCGTTAACGATGGCCTGAAGCCGGTTCCTCAACGTCTCCTTCTCCGATTCCACATAGGAACTGCGAAACGTACCTTCCTCCAAAAGGGGCTTGCTTACTACATCGCCCAAAAAGGTCAGCGCCTCTGCCAGCAAGGGTTGGCTTGCACTCACGAACTGATCGTTAATGACATCCATCCGAAACTGGACAATTTGCGCGTCGCCCCTTTTATACACATCAAAACCAAACCCGGCCCCATACAGATCGTCAAGCTTTTCCCGGAAAGCGATTGTTTCTGGCGTAGACGCCGTGCCTCTTCTAAGCACAAATGGCGTCAGGGCTACCGGCGTTACCGTATTTTCGGCTAGCGGGATTCCGGCGTAAAGCGATATAGCAAAGGTTTTAAACACTTTTGTCGGAAGCACATGCAGATTGATTGCGCCAATCCGCCCTCGTTGAAATTCATTCACGCGTTTGTCCCCTTTCAGGTACGCTTTTTCATTATTTTACTTCAGTCTAAATGGAAGAAGCAACCACCTCTGCTCGTGGCAGAAATGACTGCTTCCTTCAGCGGAGCATTGTTTTTTGAGCGTAAATCGAGCCCATCCCGCATTTTACATGCAAAAGATGTGTTTGCCGATGGTCTTAAATTGGGGACGCGTCCAAATCCACTTGGAGGTAGCGGTTTCCGGATTAAAATAATACAGGCAGCCCTGAGTAGGGTCATAGCCTGCAATAGCCTCCTCCACCGCTTTTCTGGCACTGGCGTTTGGCGTCAAATAAATTTGGCCGTCATCCACCGCAGTAAAAGCGCGAGGCTGGAAAATGACCCCGTAAACCGTGTTCGGAAAGTTTTCGTCCTTAACGCGATTCAGAATAACGGCTGCAACGGCAATTTGACCTTCGAACGGTTCGCCCCGCGCCTCGCCGTAAACTGCATTGGCCATAATTTGGATATCGTTTTCGGTCAGTCCAAGCCGATTGGATTTCTGCAGCGGCGGCTGGCCTGACGAGGCAGAGCCGCCTCCCGGCGAACCTGCGCCAGCAGAACCGCTGTTAGTCTCCCCCGGCTTCCAGTTTTTTGTAGCGTCAACCAGCTTTTTTTTGGTTGCTGCCCCAACGATACCGTCAGACTTCAGCCCGAACTTCCATTGAAACCACGTAACAGCGCCTTTTGTCTTGGAGCCGAAAATACCGTCAATTTCACCGTTATAATAACCCA
This sequence comes from Paenibacillus oryzae, assembly GCF_001675045.1. Taxonomy (GTDB): domain Bacteria; phylum Bacillota; class Bacilli; order Paenibacillales; family Paenibacillaceae; genus Pristimantibacillus; species Pristimantibacillus oryzae. The sequence goes on along the minus strand of NZ_LYPA01000043.1, from coordinate 76,439 downwards.
GATACGTCAAACGGCCTTGCAACTCGTTTACATCCTGTCCGCTGGAGCCAACCCGGAGCGTAGCGCCTGTAAAAGCAGCCCTTACTCCTCCGTCATTCCCATTCAACAGAGAAAAGATGCCAAACAGCAGCATAACGATAATCACCGTTACCGTCATCAAGTAATGTCTCATGTCGGAATCTGCCTTTCTCTTGCAAGTTAGTTTGGTTCAGGAAGCTTTGCCTGACTCTAGTATGAGAAAGTTACAGCTCTTCTATGCAAACTAACTAACTCTTATGAAGACAGGCGTGACATAAAAACGGACTGTCCGAAAAGTCAAGCGGAATGAATAAGGAGTGCTGAATCCTTATTCACCGCAACAGACTTTTCGGACAGCCCCTTGAGACAATTACGAGCTGATTTTATTAGCCTCAAGCATCTCGGGCGTAATCAATACTTCCCTCGGCTTGCTGCCTTCGTACGGTCCAACAACTGCTTTGGCCTCCATTTGGTCAATCAGGCGCGCTGCGCGGGTATAACCGATTCTCATCCGGCGCTGAAGAAGCGAAACGGAGGCTTGCTTGGCTTCAACGACAATTTGCACAGCTTGATCAAACAGCTCGTCCAGCACCACGCCTTCCTCGCTGCTCTCCTCGTCAATTTCGGGAACAAGGTCCTCCTTGTATTCCGCTTCGCCTTGGTCGCGAGCAAAAGCAACCAGCGCTTCCACTTCGCTGTCGGACAAAAATGCTCCTTGCACGCGGGTTGGCTTGGATACGCCTACCGGCAGGAACAGCATATCGCCCCGGCCCAGAAGCTTTTCCGCTCCCGCTGAATCCAGAATAGTTCTGGAGTCCACCTGAGAGGATACGCCAAACGCAATCCGTGAAGGAATATTGGCCTTGATAACGCCCGTTATGACGTCCACTGACGGACGCTGGGTCGCTATAATCAGATGAATGCCTGCCGCCCGCGCCATTTGAGCCAAGCGCGCTATCGCATCCTCTACATCATTAGCAGCCACCATCATCAAATCCGCGAGCTCATCCACAATGACAACAATATAAGGAAGGAGCGCGCTTGGGTTCCCTTCCATTAATGCGTTATAGCCTTCAATATTGCGTGTCGCTGACTTGGAGAACAGCTCGTACCGCTTCTCCATCTCCACAACGATTTTTTTAAGCGCCAGTGATGCGCGGCGCGGATTGGTAACAACCGGAGCCAGCAGATGGGGGATTCCGTTGTATACGTTCAGCTCCACCATTTTGGGATCAATCATCAAAAATTTAACTTCATCCGGCTTCGCCTTGTACAGAATACTCGTTATTATGCCGTTGATGCATACCGACTTGCCGGAGCCCGTTGCTCCCGCTACAAGCAGATGGGGCATTCTTGCCAGGTTGCCCACAATCGTTGTGCCGGATATATCCCTGCCAAAAGCAATAGACAATTTGGAGGTCGCATTCTGAAAGGCCGGCGTTTCCATCACTTCACGCATCGTTACAACGGACACTTCGGAATTGGGAACCTCGATGCCAATTGCAGATTTGCCCGGAATAGGCGCCTCCATTCGAATATCCTTGGCAGCCAGCGCCAGCGCTATATCATCCGTCAAGCCTACGATCCGGCTAACCTTAACGCCCGTTGCGGGCTGAACCTCATAGCGCGTAACCGCTGGGCCCCTTACAACATCCAGCACCTTTGCCCTCACGCCAAAGCTTTCAAGCGTCGCCTCCAGCTTGCGCCGTGAATCGTACATATCGGCGCCTTCAGCGCTTTTATTCATGCCGCTTGGCTTGTTAAGCAGGGAAAAAGGAGGCAGACGATAAGGCTTGGGAGCCGCAATATCAGCTTGAGGCTCCGCAATCGGTCTTCGCGGAGCGTTATCATCTCCCTCAACGATGATGCTTTCTTCATCTGCCCCGTCAACCATTTGTCCGTCCTCTTCGCCATCAATGTCAGACGCCAATTCAGGCGGCATATCCTCGTCCATTTGCTGGAAGTCGTGGCCGGCATTATCACTTTCTTGCTCGTTCTCCCACGGATGCGGCTCTTGTCGTTGTTGATAGGCATCAGCCTCATTATGTATGTCCGGTTCCCATTGTTCAGGCATAGCAGGCGCCTCGGCTTCCCCTTCCCAAGGAGGAAATGCGTCGCCTTGATTTCTGCCCTCCAATTCGTCATAAACATCTCCCGATTGCTCCCACGGCCCCGCCGCTTCTTCATTATACGAATAATCGCTAGCAACAGCCGGTTTTTGCTCTGGAAGCTGCCATTCGTCATGATGCCCCTGATCGCCATCCTCCCCGCCTTGCTGCTTCCATGCAAAAAAGAGCGATTTCCGCTTTTTCTTCGGCTCTGCCTCGTAATGGTCATCGTCTTCAATAACGTCGGCCTCATTTGCCATCCCATCAGCATTTCGGTCAAGCGCTGCGGCAACCGGAGCTTTGCGCTTGCGGCGGCGGCTGTTCTTCAGCTTGGAGAAAAGCAGCTTGAGCACTCTTTGCACCCGTTTTTTCAACCAGGATACCAGCTCGACATAAGACTTGCCTGTCACCAGCATAAGCGCTATGGCATACATGACAAAATTAATAATAAAAGCTCCGTAATAGCCAAACAGCGAAAACAGCATGCCATACAACAGCGCGCCCGTATAACCGCCGCTTATCGCTTTATCTCGCACCGTCTCCCCCGGAATAGGAGGGGATTGAAGAAGCTCCACCTGAAGCGATTCGTTCAAAACGCTGACAATTACGCCTCCGGATAATGCCTCCCGCTCTACTCCCGCAAAGCGGACGTTGATTTCGGTAATGGCGCTGCTAAGCGCAAAAGCCAAAACCAGAACAAGCAGCCCCGTTCTCCGGCTTGTCCATCCCCGCGGCCAAGCCCGCTTTACCATGACGCTAAGACCGATAAAAATGCCAACCAGTGCCAGCACAAAATAAAACTTGCCCAGGATCAGCCCGAACAGCTTGGATAAAGCGCGTCCCACTGTTGCTTCGCCGGAAAGCGCAATGATAGAAATCGTAATGAGCAAAATGCCGTAAACCTCATATTTAAGCGTTGCGGCAACCGACTTTTTTCTTCTCTTTTTTTTCGCCAATTCCGTCACCTCTGGTTTACCATTATAGCACAGTTCGGCAGGACGGACTATTTTCAATTGGCAGGAATCAATCAAGATTGGACTTTAAGCCCATATTGAATTAATGAACCGGGAGTATACGCGGGATTCAAATAATCGTCCAGGCTGCAATCCAAAAGCCGGACAACTTTTCCAACGCCCGGAGCGACAGGTACGACCTGCATTCTGATTCCGCCTGACCAAACCTCCAGCATTTCTTCATGCTCCTCCTCTGTATGTTGAAGCACAAGCTCAAGCGGCATAGTCGTATACAGTGTCATATCGTCGCGCCCCCCTCTATGACAGGCGGCTGCCCGGCTAACAGCGGCGGTGACAAAGGCGGCAGGGGAGCTCCCAGCTCCGATGGCTTACGCTGCTCTGCAATAAGAGCATTCAGCTCCTTTAGTGCATCTCCAAGCCCTCCAACCCTGTCAATCAATCCATATTTGACTGCGTCGGGGCCAATAATCGTTGTTCCAATATCCCGTGTCAGCTCGCCAGTTTTAAACATAAGCTCTTTAAACGCGTTTTCGCTGATTTCGGAATGGGCAACGACAAAACGAACGACCCTGTCCTGCATTTTATCCAAATACTCAAACGTTTGTGGCACGCTAATGACTAAGCCGTTTAACCGGATAGGATGGATGGTCATTGTTGCCGATTCCGCAATCAGTGAGCGTTTGCCGGACACCGCAATCGGCACGCCGATGGAATGTCCGCCTCCCAAAACCAATGTAACGGTTGGTTTGGACAAGGAAGAAATCATTTCTGCAATAGCCAGACCCGCCTCCACATCGCCGCCAACCGTGTTCAAAACGATCAGCACGCCTTCGATCTTTTGGTTTTGCTCTGCTGCAACGAGCTGGGGAATGATATGCTCATATTTTGTCGTTTTGTTCTGAGGAGGCAATATAAGATGCCCTTCTATTTGTCCGATAATGGTCATGCAAAAAATATTGGACTCCGACGGAGCGGGCAGTCCCGTTGTTCCTAGCTGCTGAATACTTTCTGTCAGCGGCGCTGTTTTCCTCTCTTCTCCCGCCGTTCCAGGCTGCTCCTGCCCCGTTAATAGATTAGCCCCTGTCCCTATTAGGCTCATACTGCTTCACTTCTCCCTTTTAAAGGTAGTCCAAAGAGTCAATGACCTGCACTAAAACCCATTTTTAAACGCGCCCTTAGTATGAGGAGGAGCGGGAATTTTATTCACTCGGGCAGGCAAACCATCCGCAAACGCAAACAATCGCCCCCAACGCCAATGAAGGCGTACAGGAGCGATTGTTTCATGTGATGGGTCGGATCGTATTAAACCTCCATGATAATCGGCAGAATCATGGGGCGGCGCCGCGTCTGTTCGTACAGGAAGCGCCCAAGAGCATCTTTAACGTTTGTTTTTAGCGAAGCCCATTCATTCACCTTGTCGTTCATCAGCTTGTTAAGCGTGGATGTAACGATGCGATTGGCCTCATCAAGCAAACCTTCGGATTCGCGGACATATACAAAACCTCGGGATATGATGTCCGGACCGGATAAAATGGTGCCATCCTGCTTGCTTAACGTAACAACAACAACCAAGATGCCGTCTTGAGACAAGAGCTTGCGATCGCGCAATACGATATTGCCTACATCGCCTACGCCAAGACCGTCGATCAATACATTGCCGGCTTGAACCTTGGCGCCTTTGCGGGCAACTCCGCCCTGAATTTCAACAGTATCGCCATTGTCGACGATAAAGATATTTTCGCGTTCAATTCCGATTGCTTCTCCCAGCTTGGCGTGCAGCCTAAGCATGCGGTATTCGCCGTGAATCGGAATAAAATATTTCGGTTTAATCAGATTAAGCATCAGCTTGAGCTCTTCCTGGCTGCCGTGACCCGAAACGTGAACGCCGGATACGGAGCCTGGCCCATAAATAACATTAGCGCCTAAGCGGAACAATTCATCGACCGTACGGCCGACATAACGCTCATTGCCAGGGATTGGCGTCGCGGCAATGATAACCGTATCCCCAGGCAAAATATCAACCTTGCGATGTGTGGAACGAGCCATGCGCGTAAGCGCAGACATCGGTTCTCCCTGACTGCCTGTGCACAAAATGACCACACGGTCTGCAGCCAGCTTGTTTACTTCCTCAGGCTCGATCAACATGCCTTCCGGGATGTTGAGATATCCCAGCTCCGATGCAATGCCAACCACATTAACCATGCTTCTGCCCACAACCGCGATTTTACGGCGGGTAGCGATGGAAGCGTTAATGATTTGTTGAATCCGGTGCACATTGGATGCAAAGGTTGCAACAACAACGCGCTGAGTCGATTTGCGGAAGATATCCTCCAGTTCGTCCCCTACCTTGCTCTCCGAAGGCGTATAGCCCGGACGCTCGGCGTTTGTGCTGTCGGACAACAGGGCGAGCACGCCTCTGCTTCCGATTTCGGCAATACGCTGCAGATCGGCAAACTGATCATTTACAGGCGTATGGTCGAATTTGAAGTCGCCCGTATGAACGACGATGCCTTCCGGAGTATCCAGGCACACGCCAACGGAATCCGGAATACTGTGATTTGTTTTAAAGAATGTTGCTGTGATGGAGCCCATCTTGACCTCGGAATCCGCATTGATCAGAATTCGTTTGGTGTCGCCGAGCATCCCCGCTTCCTTCAGCTTTCCTTCAATAAGGCCGAGCGTCAATTTAGTTCCGTATACCGGCACGTTCAGATGACGAAGCACATAGGACAAACCGCCAATGTGATCCTCGTGGCCATGTGTAATCAGAATGCCGCGTACCTTGTCGCGGTTTTCCGATAAGTACGAAATATCGGGAATGACAATATCAATGCCCAGCATATCCTCCTCCGGGAATTTAAGCCCGGCATCGACTACAACAATATCGTTATTGTACTGGACAACGTACATGTTTTTGCCAATTTCGCCTACACCGCCTAATGCAAATATAAGCAGCTTGTCCTGGTTATTCTTTTTTGACAATTGAATCTATACCTCCTGACAGATATTAGTAAGCAATATTAAGTAAACGTCAGATGCCGCTCTGACGGTTTCTTCCAACTTTTCACTTGCCGCACCCAATCACTTGAAATCATTATACATGATGAAAAAGCTTCAACACAAGTGACTGCCTGTGCCTAAATGTAAAATAGATTTCCTCAAAAAGAAAACCGATGCGATCTGCACCGGCTTTATGAAACAATTATGGGAATTATTGAATTAATTCGCGAAGAAATTGCTTTTCGGTTTCATCGGCATCCACAAGCGGCAGCCTTACCCCGCCAACGGGTACGCCTTGCAGGCCAAGAGCATATTTGACAGGAACCGGATTTGGACAGATAAAAAGGCCTTTAAAGATTGGAAACAGCTTGCCGTGCAAAGCGGCAGCCCGCTTGGTGTCGCCGTTCAGGTAGGCAAAAATCATTTCTTTCATATCCTTGCCGGCCACATGGCTGGCAACGCTAATTATGCCGTAGGCCCCAACCGACATAGCCGGCAAGCCGACGCTGTCGTCGCCGCTGTAAATCCGGAAGCTGTCAGGCGCGCCGGCGGCAATCAGCGTAAGCTGTTCCAGCGATGCGCAATCTTTGGTTGCAACAATGTTAGGGATTTGCGCCAAGCGAAGCGTCGTTTCAGCAGAAATATTGACGGCTGTTCGGCCTTCAACATTATACAGAACGACCGGCAGGTCAACGGCCTCGGCAATCGCTTTGAAATGCTGGTATAACCCCTCCTGAGTCGGACGGTTGTAATAGGGCGCAACCAATAGCAGCCCGTCTACTCCACAAGCCTTGGCAGCTTTGGACAAATGAATGGAATGAGCCGTATTGTTGCTTCCGGTTCCTGCAATAATTTTGCAGCGGCCGGCAGCATAGTTGACGACAAACGAAAACAAGGATGTTTTCTCCTCATCGCTAAGCGTTGGGGATTCACCCGTTGTTCCGCACACGACAAGACTGTCGCTTTTTTGCTCATTAATTAAATAATCAACCAGTTTTTCCGTAGCGCTCCAGTCAATTTGCCCCTCCGCATCGAAGGGGGTTACCATTGCGGTAATCAATCTTCCGAAATCCATTGAGACTCCTCCTATATGCCTACAGTGATAGATGCAGCTCAAACTTGGCATGCAGCGAACGCAGAGCGTTCACCATGTCGCTTTCGCGAACAAGCACCCAAATCGTGGTATTGGAATCTGCCGATTGCATAATGGGGATTCCTTGCTCTGCCAGCGCTTCAACGATTCTGGCCATAACGCCCGGCTGCCCGTTCATGCCTCCGCCAATGACGGATACTTTCGCACAGCCCGGCACTGCAACCGGGGCAAAGCCAGCTGCTTCCAGCAGTTCCACCGCTTTTTGCGCATCGCGGTCAAAGACCGTATAGAGCGCTCCGCTTGGCGTCACATTAATAAAATCAACGCTGATATGGTGGCGCGCCATCGTTTGGAAAACATGGAGCTGCATGTCTTGCGCATCATTAGGCGCCTTTACCGAAATTTGCGTAATTCCAGAAACATGCGCGATGCCTGTAACATGCCTATCCTTAACCAAGGAGCTTCCGTCATGCTCCCCCTTGTCCGTTACCAGAGTGCCGCTTTCCTCTGTGAAAGTGGAACGCACGCGTATTGGAATCCTCGCCTGCTGCGCGATCTCTACAGCGCGGGGATGAATAACTTTGGCTCCTTGCCTTGCCATGTTGCAAATTTCCGCATACCCTACTACGGAAAGCTGCCGCGCTTCGCTAACGAGACGGGGATCGGCCGTCAATATGCCGTCCACGTCGGTATAGATGTCGACCATGTCGGCTTGAAGCGCGGCGCCGAGTGCAGTTGCCGAGGTATCGCTGCCGCCCCTTCCAAGAGTCGTTAACTCCCCGCTATCCGTAATGCCTTGAAATCCGCATACAATGGCGACGGCGCCATTGTTCAGATGTTTGGTTACATGCTCCGGCTCAATCCGCTTGATTCTTGCGGCGCCGAAATGATCATCGGTCCGGATTCCGGCAGCGCCGCCTGTAAGCGCCACCGCGGGAATCCCTCTTTCCAGCAGCAGGCTGCATAATGTTGCCGCGGAGATGATTTCTCCGCAAGCCATCAGCATATCCCGCTCCCGCGCAGGCAGCAGGCCCCCGCCGCCCGCCTCCAGCAGCGTATCCGTCGCATAGGGAGCTCCCTTGCGTCCCATCGCAGATACGACTACGGCCAGACTATACCCATTGTTCCGTTCCCGAATAATATGTCCAATGACTCGCTCGCGCGCTTCCGCGTCGGCAAGCGAGGTTCCGCCAAACTTTTGAACGAGGATGCCCATTACAGAGCCCTCTCCACAAGAATGGGTTGAAGCTGCTTTCCATTCAGCGCCGCCTCGCACGCCTCCATGATCAAATCCATTTTGGCTACGAGAGAGTTCGGTTTCTGAACAGGATTATCCTGGCCAAACGGAACAAAATAAATATGTTTAGCCACCAGCAGCTTTGCGATGTTGGCGGCATTTAAACCAAGTCCGTCGTTAGTGGAAATGCCCAGCACCACCGGTCTGCTATTGCGCATCTGCGCCTTTGCAGCCATCAGCACGGCACTGTCCGTAATTGCATTGGCGAGCCTGCTCGTTGTATTGCCGGTACAAGGAGCAATAACCAGCACATCAAGCAGCAAGGATGGTCCAAGCGGCTCTGCCTGCACGATCGTCGAAATAATTTCATTGCCGGTAATACCCGTTAATTGCTCCTGCCATTCCTTTGCCGTTCCAAACCTCGTGTCAGTCGTAATCAGCGTATGGCTGACGATCGGCACAACATTGGCTCCGGCATCCACAAACCGTTTGATTTGCGGCATCACCTCTGCAAAGGTGCAGTGAGATCCCGACAAGGCATACCCAACCGTAATTCCGTTCCAATTCATATCCCATTCCCCCGCTTATTACTGTCGTCCAAAATCAACTGAGCCAAGCAGTCCGCTATAATAAGTCCAGCTGTTTTGGGTGCGACGATACCGGGGAGTCCGGGTGCGAGCATCGCTTTGATGCCCCGCTTCTCGGCAAAGCGGAAATCGGTTCCGCCTGGCTTCGAGGCAAGGTCAATAATGACGGCCCGCGAAGGTAAATTAGCGATAATTTGTGCTGTGACTATCATAGTCGGAATTGTATTAAAAAGCAAGTCAATATTACTCGATTCGGCTAACAAACTGTCCATGTAAAAGGGCTCAAAGCCCATCTCCAGCGCCCGTGCAAAATGCTCCGAACGACGGACTCCAACCTTGACTCGCGCGCCTACGCCCTGGAGTGTCCGGGCCATTGTAAAGCCGGTCCGGCCAAATCCGAGCACCATGCAGAGGGAGCCATGAATTGTAATGTCTGTATGCTGGATCGCCATCATCAAGGCGCCCTCCGCCGTCGGTATTGCATTGTAAATCGCAACATCGTCCCGATCAAGCAGTTCAATCAGCCCGAGCCCGCGGCGCTCGCAAAGCGCGCTGAGATAAGGCTTTGCCATTCCGGTATACACCTTGCAGTGCGAAGGCAGCCTTGCCATATGGTCAGCGGTCAAAATCAGCTCGCGATCGCTGAATACAGCCGGGATTACGCCTTTTTCGTCGGTGCCGACAACCGGCAGCACCAATGCGTCCACCCCCTCGAACAACTCCTCGCTATACTCCCCGTGAACCGCTCCGTCAAGCGGAGAATGCAGCCCGTCGAAGCCGCATACCGTCAAGGAAGCGTCGAGCATGCCCAGCTTGCGAATGACCTCCAGCTGCCTGGCGTCGCCTCCAAGCAAAAGCACCTGAACGCCGGTAAGCATCAGGCTTCACTCCTTTCTTGCCAGTGGATATAAAGCATCTTATGCCGCTGCCCAAACGGGGGTGAGAAAAATACCAAAAAGAAAAAGCCGCGTTTCCCGGCTGTCTGAACGACAGCATGATAAACGCGGCTCTTTTACTTTATGAAAAAACAATCATTCCGTTTTTACTTGACGCCCGTATGGCCAAAGCCGCCGGCTCCTCTTACAGTATCGGGAAGCTCCTCTGCTTCCACAATATCCACCTGCGGAACTTCATGAAAGACCATTTGGGCGATTCGCTCGCCTCTTGTAATGACAAACGGCTCCTGGCCGTGATTAATCAACAGCACTTTAACCTCCCCGCGATAATCCGCATCAATGGTGCCCGGCGAGTTCAACGACGTTATGCCGTGTTTAAAGGCCAAGCCGCTGCGAGGACGAATTTGCGCCTCCAGATTTGCCGGCATAGCCATGGCAAAGCCGGTTGGAATCAATTTTCGCTCGCCAGGGTTCAGCGTTACGGGTTCTCCAACTGCAGCCTGCAGGTCAAAGCCTGCTGCCCACTCCGACATTTTACGCGGCAACTGAATATCTTCATTGCCTTCAAGCCGCTTAAACAGAACGTGATACAAATTGGTCCCTCCTTAGTCCGGAAGCATCTTTATCACTATTGCCCACCATTGCAACCGCAAATGGCTGGGACAATATTCTCCGGGTTACTTCCTGTATATCCTCCATTGTTACATTGTCGATTCGGGCAAGAAGCTCATCCAGCGTATAATGGCGTCCAAGCATAAGCTCGTTTTTGCCGATACGGTTCATCCGGCTGCTGGTGCTTTCCAGGCTGAGGATTAGAGATCCCTTCAATTGCTCCTTGCCCCGGAAAAGCTCCTCCTCGGAAAGACCTTTAACAGAAAGCTCTCCAAGCTGCTCCATCGTGAGCTCCAGCACTTCCTTCGTTTGTTTGGGAGCTGTGCCCGCATAAATCGTAAACAAGCCGGAATCCGCATAGCCCATATGATAGGAATAGACGGAATATGCAAGACCGCGTTTTTCTCTGATTTCCTGGAACAAGCGGGAGCTCATGCCGCCGCCAAGCGCGTTATTCAGTAAAATCATCGCGTAAAGCTTGGCATCTTTATTGGAGCAGCCCGGGAATGACAGGCAAATATGATTTTGCTCCGTCTTCTTTTTGTAAAAAATAGAATTGCCCTGGAATGTCGGCGCATCCGGAACAATGGGAGCGTTATGCCGGGAGAAACCGCCAAAATGCTTTTCCAGCAGCTCAAGAATCGCTGCCTCCTCAATATTTCCGGCTACGCTGATCACGACATTTTCTATCGTATAGCGTTCGTTTATGTAGGCTCTAAGCGTATCGGCATTCATAGCCGAAAGGCGCTCTTCCAGTCCCAATATGGAATAAGCCAAGGGATGATCGCCAAATGCAGCTCGGGAGGCTTCATCGTGAACCTTATCATCCGGCGTATCCTCATACATCGAAATCTCTTCCAAAATAACGTTTTTTTCCTTCGCCAGCTCCCCTTCATCCAGCTGCGAATGAAAAAACATATCGGCTAACGCGTCAACGGCAATGGGCAAATGCTGATCCAGCACCTTGGCGAAGTAGCATGTATATTCCTTGGAGGTAAATGCGTTGACATTTCCGCCAATGCCATCAAACAAATCGGCAATATCCTTAGCAGAACGGTCGGCCGTTCCTTTAAAAAGCATATGTTCGATAAAATGGGAAATCCCGTTATTGTCCTTTGTTTCATGGCGCGATCCCGTTTTGACCCAAATGCCGAAGGAAACGGACCTTACCGTAGGTATGTATTCCACAACGACCCGAAGTCCATTGCTAAGATTGTATTTATTCACCAAGCGTCCTCCTATAAGTGCGTGTTCAAAAAGTCCTGAATGATATCACTATATCAGAATCTCCCTATCCCCTCAACATTGGGGGCCATCCGGGCTGACGATAATGTTTCCCCTACCGTACCTATGCCGTAGCCTTTACGTTTCGCTGCTGCTATCATGCCAGGCAGCGCTTCGCTGGAGGACGCGGTGGGATGCATCAGAATCAATGCCCCGGGTTCCAGCTTCCGGTCGATTTTGGCAACGATGGATTCTGGAGAAGGCTTCTTCCAGTCAATGGTGTCGATCGTCCATAATACCGTGTACAGCCCCATTTCACGAGCAACTTGAACGGTTGTTCCATTGAAGGAGCCGGAGGGTGGCGCAAACCATTGATTTTTTACGTCAAGCTTCTCTTTAAGCAATGTTTCCGTTCTGCTGATTTGCTTGTATTGCTCGCTGCGGCTTAATGCCGCCATATCGGGATGAGAGTAGGCGTGATTGGACAGCTCATGCCCCTTTGCCGCGATTTGCTCCGCCAGCTCTATGTTTTTGGCTAACCAGCTTCCATCCAGAAAAAATGTCGCTTTTACATTTTCCCGCTCCAGCGTTTCCAATATTCCGGGCAAAAATTCGTTGCCCCATGCCACATTGATCATAAATGAAATCATGTTTTTGTCGGGATTACCTCTGTAGATAGGCTGAGCGCCTAGCTGCTGCAAGCCGATTCGGGGTTCAACCTCCTTGTATCGGTACGTTATTCCGCTTCCCCTTGGCGAGGCCAGCGTTTCCTGGTAGGTCTTTTCGATATCCACCTCAAGGCCGTTGTACCCCGGTATAGCGCGCCAAACCCGGTCGATCCGGGCATCAACAGGCGGGACCCTGCTGCTCTCCGCATGTTGCACAATCGTATTATACAGCTCCAGCTTGTCTTCCTCGGTCAATAATGGAGCGGCAAGCACCGTTGTTGCGTCGCTATTCTTCACCGTGGCGATAAAGGAGCTTACATCCCCGTTGATTTTAATAAAAACAAGCAGCATAAGCATACTGGCAGCAATTACGGTTGCTTTGCGCAAAAACATGATCTCCACTCCCGATCGGCAGCTTGGGTCTGCTGCGCTTGTCTCTTACGATCAAGTTTATGAAGGAGCGGACAAGAATATAACTTCGGCAAAAAGCAGGGAACAGCAAAAAGAGACAGATGGACTCTGACTCTTCGGCAAATCTGTATGTTTTTGGGGCAATTAGGATTGGCTTGTCTCAGGGGCTGTCAGCAGTACTTTGCGCGACAGGTTGACACGGCCTTGCTGATCGATTTCAGTAACCTTAACGGTAATTTGATCGCCAATTTTAACAACGTCCTCGCATTTAGCTACACGATCCGTTGAAAGCTGCGAAATGTGAACCAAACCGTCTTTGTTAGGAAGAATCTCAACAAATACGCCAAACTTTTCGATTCTCTTAACGGTGCCAAGGTAAACCTCTCCAACAACAACTTCCTTCACAATGCCTTCGATAATGGACTTGGCTTTTTGGTTCATCTCTTCGTTAGAGGAAGCGATAAACACCATGCCGTCCTGCTCGATATCGATTTTTACGCCGGTTTCTTCAATAATTTTATTGATGATTTTGCCGCCTGCTCCAATAACGTCGCGGATTTTGTCCGGATTGATGCGAAGCGTCAAAATTTTCGGAGCGTATTTGGACAGGTTGCCGCGCGGCTCTTTGATAACTTCAAGCATTTTGCCAAGGATGTGTAAACGTCCAAGACGGGCTTGCTCCAGCGACTGCTGCAAAATGCTGCGGTCGATGCCATCAATTTTGATATCCATCTGGATAGCCGTTACGCCTTCTGCCGTACCCGCTACCTTGAAGTCCATATCGCCCAGATGATCTTCCATCCCCTGAATATCAGACAAAATGGAGAAGTGGTCTCCGTCTTTAATCAGACCCATCGCAATACCTGCAACTGGCGCTTTGATCGGAACGCCTGCGTCCATCATGGCAAGCGTACTTGCGCAAATGCTGGCTTGCGAAGTGGAGCCGTTGGATTCCAGCACCTCGGACACTAAACGAATAGCATACGGGAACTCGGCTTCCGATGGAATGACTTTGGACAATGCCCTTTCGCCAAGCGCGCCATGACCGATTTCTCTACGGCCTGGAGGACGGAGCGGTCTTGCTTCGCCTACGCTGAACGGCGGGAAATTGTAGTGATGCATAAACCGTTTTGTTTCTTCCGGCGAAATGCCGTCCAGAATTTGTACATCGCCCATGGCGCCCAGTGTACAGATGCTAAGCGCTTGTGTTTGTCCACGCGTGAACAAGCCGGAGCCGTGTGTGCGCGGTAAAATGGCAACGTCGCATTCAATAGGACGAATTTCATCCAAAGCGCGGCCATCAGGACGAACCTTGTCATGTGTAATCAAACGGCGAACCTCTTCTTTAACGATGTCGTACAATACTTCCTTCACATCGCCAAGCAATTCAGGAGTCTCCGCATATTGCGCTTCAAAATGAGCGACGGCCTCGCTGTTAACCGCGTCAATCGCTTCCTGGCGGGCATGCTTTTCAGGGATGCGAATAGCTTCCTGAAGACGCGCGGATGCAAAGGCGCGAACCGCAGCATCCACTTCAGCGTTAACGCTATGAAGCTTGACGGCCATTTTTTCTTTGCCTGCAGAAGCTTGCAGCTTGTTGATCGTTTCCACGATGCCTTTGATTGCATCATGACCAAACATAATGGCTTCCAGCATCACTTCTTCAGATACTTCATCAGCTTCGGCTTCCACCATCATGATAGCGTCTTTTGTTCCAGATACGACAACAAAAATGTCGCTTTGCTCCTCTTGCTCAACCGTCGGGTTAATGACAAACTCCCCGTTAACGCGTCCTACTACGACACCGCCGATCGGGCCGCTGAAAGGCACATCGGAAATAGTCAGAGCAGCGGAAGTGCCAATCATAGCGGCGATTTCAGGCGAGCAATCCTGATCAACGCTCATAACGATATTGGCGATTTGCACATCATTCCGGAAACCTTCCGGGAATAGCGGACGAATAGGCCTGTCCGTCAAACGGCTGGACAAAATCGCCTTTTCGCTTGGACGTCCTTCCCGCTTGATAAAGCCGCCCGGAATTTTACCTACGGCATACATACGTTCCTCATAGTTTACAGTCAACGGAAAAAAATCCAGGTCCTTGGGCTCCGTTGAAGCTGTGACGGTACACAAAATAACCGTTTCCCCATATCTCACGGTAACGGCTGCGTTTGCTTGCTTCGCCAAGCGGCCTGTTTCCAAAATTAACGGCCGTCCGCCCAACGTCATTTCAACACGATCCATCATGTACGTAAATCCCTCCTTTTCCTATTGCAAAAAGCAACCCGATACCCCCTTGTCCAGTTTATCTGGACGGAAGGACAATCAGGTTGCTTTTCACTACCCATGCTTAACGGCGCAAGCCGAGTTTTTCAATCAATGCGCTGTAACGTCTAACGTCTTTGTTCTTCAGGTATGCCAACAGCTTACGGCGTTGACCTACCATCTTGAGCAAACCACGGCGGGAATGATGATCCTTCTTGTGTGTCCGCAAATGATCAGTCAAGTTAACAATGTTTTCCGTAAGGATAGCAACTTGAACCTCAGGGGACCCTGTGTCGCTTGCATGCGTCTTGTGAGTCTCGATCAGTTCTTGCTTGCGTTCTTGAGTGATAGCCATCCTTGTTCACCTCCTTCATTATAATCGCCATTGGCCTCGCCGCCGTCGGTGAGAACGATCAACCAAGCCAAGGTTCAATGTACGGCTTCTCCATTGCAAAACAATGGTAATCAGCCGCAACCTCAAATATCATAGCACATATAAATCCCAATGTACAGCGGCGGCGCCTGATTATTGCAAATGCTGATCCAGCCAGGCCTCCGCCGTATCCCGATCCAGCGCGATTTGGGCGATCAATTCGGCCGCAGAAGAAAATTTCCGCTCCGCCCGAATGAAATGCCTAAACTGTATGCTCATGCTCTGATCGTAAATTTCACGGCTGAAGTCAAAAAGATGGGCTTCCATAACCGGTTTGATTTCGCCGGCATTAAAGGTTGGCTTCATCCCGAAATTCAACACTCCGCCATATTGCTCGCCATCAACCCGTGCGGTGATCGCATATACGCCTAGCCGGGGCTGAACATATGAGCCGTCAAGCTCCAGGTTTGCGGTTGGAAAACCAATCGTACGCCCTCTTTTGTCGCCATGCACAACAACGCCGCATACTTCGTAGGGTCTTCCTAGAAGCATATTGACCACTTCCAGATCGCCTTGGCCAAGCGCTTCCCGCACGCGGGTGCTGCTGACCTTCTGGTTCTCCAGATGGAACGGCTCCACGATATTTACGGTAATGGAGGGGCTGCAAAGCTCCATCAGCGTCTCCGCCTTGCCCGCTCCCTTGCTGCCAAACGTAAAATCAAAACCAACAACGGCATGGCGGGCGCCAAGCGGCTCCAGGACGCAATCCACAAATGACTTTGGGGGAAGCGCCGCAAATTCGCGGTCGAATTTCATAATGTACACGATTTCCACGCCAAGCTTGGCAAACTGCTCCATCTTAACTCGGGGCGGCGTCAGACAGCTGAAATAATGCTGTCCATGACCCAATACTTCTTTGGGATGGGGAGAAAAGGTTAACACCGCGGGCGTCAAGCCACGTTCCTTGCCTGCAGTAACCGCACGCGCAATAACGTCCTGATGACCGCGATGTACGCCGTCAAAATGGCCGATGGCCATGGAAAGCTGCTTATTTCCTTCTCCTGACTCCGTTTTGGAAAGCGGATAAGAGATATGAATGATTTCCACAGATGACACACCTGCATTCCCTGAGTGACCATGACGGGGAAGATTGCTCATCCATCTCCCGCAGGCCATACGTATTATGAGAAAATCTCTTAAGGTAAAAATACTTTGACGGGTACAAACAGCCCTGCTTCAACATCACTGCGGTAAATGCCGAGAAAGGCGCCATTCCCGTCATACAGACGGATTAGGCCTTCATGAAAGAGGGCTTCTGTCACAGCGGCGCTATCAAGCGGCAGCTTTTGTCCCAATAAAGCCTTTTTGGCAGCCCAAGGGCTGACCGTGCCGGACGGGATATGGGAAATCCCTTGATCGGCTGGAATTAAATGCTTCTCAAGCTCGCCCGCTTCCGCAAGCTCTTGAATGTTCTCCAGTGTTAGACAGCTTTCCGCCGTTATGCCGCCCGACATGGTGCGAACCAGCTTCGCCATCGTAGCCGGCAGCTCCAGGGCCTTGCCTATATCCACACATAATGTCCGAATATAAGTTCCTTTGGAGCAAACGACCGAAAAAGCAATTTCAGGCTGCTCCATATCCAGCTTTGCATTCACCAGCCGAATTTCGTGAATGGTCACCTCTCTGGACTTTCTCTCCACCTGCTTGCCTTCCCGAGCCAGCTCGTACAAACGTTTCCCATCCACCTTGACAGCCGAAAACATGGGAGGCACCTGCTGAATGGTTCCTTGGAACCGCGCCAGCACCTCCTGTATTTCCCCTTGCGTCAATGGACGGACGGGACGCTGCTCAATGATTTGACCGGTCATATCCTCCGTGTCGGTTGAGAGACCCAGCTTCAACACCGCTTCATAGGCTTTTGGCCGATCCTGGATATATTCCACAACACGGGTGGAACGACCCAGACAAAGCGGCAGCACGCCTGTAACCATAGGGTCCAGCGTTCCGGCGTGGCCAATTCGCTTCAAGCGGAGAATTCGCCGGACTTTTGCGACAACGTCATGCGATGTCCAGCCCTCCGGCTTCCAGACTGCCAGAATTCCGTCCATGAATTAAATCAACGCCTTTCTTACTGCCTCCACCATCGCTGACATGGCCTCTTGCAGGGGCCCTTCCAAGCGGCAGCCTGCCGCGCGGACATGTCCGCCGCCGCCAAAGGTTTGGGCAATGGCCGCTACATCCGCTTTGCCGGCGGAGCGCAAGCTCGCTTTAACCGAACCATCCTCAGCTTCCTTGAACAAAATGCCAACCTCGACGCCATCCACATTGAGAGCATAATTAACGATGCCCTCCAGATCCTCCGGCACCGCGCCAATTTCGCTTAAATCGTTTCGGGTGACATAAAGCCAGCCGATCTCCAAATTGTCGCTAAACACAAGTCGACTTAGCGTAGTTTGCAATAAGCGAAGCTTGGCAATGGTCATTCGTTCAAGCAGCAAATCGGCAAGCTGGCTGCCGGAAACCCCTAAGGCCAGCAAATTAGCTGCAATTTCCATTACCCGCGGACTTGTATTGGAGTAGCGGAAACCTCCCGTATCCGTCAGCAAGCCGGTGTAAATGGCTGTAGCGCAATCCAGATCCGGGACAAAGCCTGCCCGCAGAATTAAATCATACAGAATTTCAACTGTTGCCGCCGCATGAGGAACGATAACGTTCACCAAACCAAACGCATCGTTTGTGGGATGGTGATCAATATTCAATATTTCCGCTTGCGGAGCAAACAGCGCGCTCGTTGCGCCTACCCTGCGGAAGTCCGCGCAATCCACTGTTATAACGGCATCAAAGGAGCCCTCAAACGGGGACTCCTTTAATACCTTGATGTCCTGGTAGCGATACAAATAGTCCAGCCTGGACGGAAGCGGGCTTTCATTAACTAGAACAAAAGTTTTGCCAAGCCGTTCCAGCAGCCAAGACACCGCCGCGGCAGAGCTGATGGCATCGCCGTCAGGCTGTACATGCGAAACGACAAGGAAGGAAGAATGTTTCCCAATAAAAGCCAATGCGTCATCCAGCTGCTTGTTGTACGTTTCGGCTTCTGTCACTTGTCGCCGTTCCCTGTATTAATGCTTTCCAGCAGTGATTCAATTCGGCTGCCGTATTCGATGCTGCTGTCGAATTTAAACAGCAGCTCCGGCGTGTGGCGGAGCTTCATCCGCTTGCCAAGCTCGGAGCGCAGGAAGCCGGTTGCGCTGGCCAGCGCTTTGAGCGTAGCTTCCTTCTGCTCGTCGTTGCCAAGCACGCTCAGATAGATGCGCGCTTGAGACAAATCGCTTGTTGCTTCAACGCCGGTAACCGTAATAAAGCCTATACGCGGGTCTTTGAGCTCCGCTTGAATAATCTGGCTCAATTCCTTTTTAATTTGCTCGCTTACTCTTCCGACACGTATCTTTGCCATGCTTTATCACCTCTCTACCGTTTCCATGACGAAGGCCTCAATCATATCTCCTTCTTTAATATCGCTAAAGCGCTCCAGCGTTATACCGCATTCGTAGCCCTGAGCCACTTCCTTGGCGTCATCCTTGAACCGTTTCAGGGAATCAACCTTGCCTGTATAAACGACGATTCCGCTGCGTACTATGCGAGCTTCAGCCGAACGTGTAATTTTACCATCAACAACCATACAGCCCGCAATTGCGCCAACCTTGGTTACTTTAAACACGTTCCGAACCTCGGCATGGCCGATAACAACTTCCTTGTAGATCGGATCAAGCATACCCTTCATCGCTTGCTCGATCTCGTCAATTACGTTGTAAATAACGCGGTGCATGCGAACGTCAACCTTTTCCTGAGCAATGGTTGCCTCAGCCTGCGGATCAGGACGAACGTTAAAGCCAATCACGATAGCGTTGGATGCCGAGGCCAGAATAACGTCGGATTCCGTGATGGCGCCTACGCCGGTATGAATGATTTTAACGCGAACGCCTTCGATATCGATTTTGGCCAAGGAGCCTTTAAGAGCCTCGGCAGAGCCCTGCACGTCGGCTTTAATGATAACGTTGAGGTCCTTGATTTCGCCCTCTTTGATATGATTGTACAGATCGTCAAGCGTAACGCGCGTATTGGCGCCCATCTCCGATTGACGATGCTTGATCGCGCGGCGATCAGCGATTGCGCGCGCTTTGCGCTCATCTTCAAATACCATAAACGGATCGCCCGCAAGAGGCACTTCCGTCAAGCCGGTAATTTCCACTGGAGTGGAAGGGCCCGCTTCCTTCATGCGGCGTCCGCGGTCGTTGACCATAGCGCGCACGCGGCCAAAGCAGTTGCCCGCAACAAACGCGTCTCCAACTTTAAGCGTTCCGTGCTGAACCAGAATCCGTGCAACCGGGCCTTTGCCCTTGTCGAGCTCGGCTTCAATAACCGTTGCCCGGGCGCGTTTGTTAGGATTCGCCTTATATTCATTCACTTCTGCAACCAGCAGAATCATTTCCAGAAGCGTTTCAAGTCCGATTCGCTGTTTGGCGGAAACCTCTACAAAAATGGTATCGCCGCCCCACTCTTCAGGAACCAGCTCGTATTCGGTCATTTCCTGCTTGATTTTATCCACATTGGCTTCAGGCTTATCGATTTTGTTAACAGCAACAATGATTGGAACGCCCGCTGCTTTAGCATGGTTGATGGCTTCCACCGTTTGCGGCATGATGCCGTCGTCGGCTGCAACTACGATAATGGTAATATCCGTTACCTGTGCGCCACGCGCCCGCATCAGCGTAAACGCTTCGTGGCCCGGGGTATCCAGGAACGTAATTTTTTTGTGGTTGATTTCGACCTGATACGCCCCGATATGCTGGGTAATGCCGCCTGCTTCGCCGCTGGATACATTCGTTTTGCGAATAGAATCCAGCAACGTTGTTTTACCATGATCGACGTGACCCATAATGGTAACAACCGGAGGACGGCTCATCAAATCTTCTTCCTCGTCCGTCTCTTCAACGGTTTCGAACGTGTCCTCTTCAACCGGAATTTTCACTTCGACCTCAACGCCGTATTCGCTTGCGAGCAGCAAAATCGCGTCCATGTCGATTTCCTGGTTGATGGTCGCCATAACGCCCAGGAACAACAGCTTTTTGATAACCTCGGATGCGTCTTTATGAAGCAGCTTGGCCAGCTCGCCAACCGTCATAGTGCCGCGGACAATAATTTTTTTCGGTGTATTGTCGATTTTTTCCCGTGGCGGAGATTGCTGCTGCTTGCCTCTGCCTTTGCCGCCTCGGTTGCTGTTTCTTCCAAAACCGCCGGAGCGGCCGTCCTCGAAGCGTTTTTGTCCGTTTCCGCCTCTTGCTTTGTCCTTGCCGAAGTCTGAGCCTGTGCGCGGCTGCGAACCTCTGGAATCAAAGCTGCGGCTTTGTCCTTGCGAAGGAGCTGATGCCGAACGATTTCCTGCACCGCCGGAAGCTGCGCCGCCGCCTTGGCCGGTGCGATTTTGTCCGCCGCCGCCAAAGGAACGGTTTTGACCGCCGCTGCCGCTATTGCCGCCTTGGCCAAAGCCCGAACGTTGTCCGGAGCCGCCTTGACCTGCCGGACGGCTTCCTCCTTGACCGCCTGTCGGGCGATTGCCGCCTTGGCTGCCCTGTGGACGATTGCCTGAACCAGTACCTTGTCCGCTGGAAGCAGGACGGCTGCCTTGGCTTGATCCGTTGCGGCTGGCTCCTTGACTGCCCTGCGGACGATTATTTCCTTGACCTTGACCGCCGCTGCGGTTCTGGCCTTGACCTTGTCCTTGACCTGCGGGCCGTTCGCCCTGCTGTGGTCTTGACTCACGTTGCTGTGCTGTTGGTTGTGTTGGAGTTTTCGTATTAATAGAGTTCATTGTCCCCTGTCCGTCTTGAGTTGTATTTTGAGTTGCGCTTTGCTCTGGCCGAGGCTTCGCACTCGACGATGCCGATGCTGTGCCGCTTTCCTGAGCTCGTTTTGCCGCTGCGTTTGCCTTGATGTCGCGGAAAAACCCTTCTACTTTATGCACCATTTCATTTTCCATAACGCTCATATGGTTATTGACGGGCAAGTTAAGGCGTTTCAAAATCGTTATAATTTCCTTGCTGCTCATATTAAGGGATTTTGCGTATTCGTAGACACGCAGCTTGTCTTTATTGTCCTTGCTCTCCTGTTTGTTGCTCAATAGAATCCACCTCCGTATTTTGGCTCAGATGATGTGAGATCATTTTTCCGAATTGCACATCCGTAACGGCCAGCACTACGCGCTCGGACTTGCCAATCGCCTTTCCAAGCTGTTCACGGTGAAATGCCTCGGCGAGTTGTATTCCGTAGGTGCCGCATTTATCTGCGAACTTTTTTTTGGTATTATCAGAAGCGTCCTGCGCGATGATAACCAGATGCGCCTTGCGCCCGCGCACGGCTTTCAATACGATTTCATCGCCGGTTATAAGCTTCCCCGCACGCATGGCCATGCCAAGCATCGACAGCGCTTTGTTAGGCTTCATCCTGATCCAGCTCCTTTGCAGCTAAAAACTCGTCCTCTACTGCTGCAAACTGGTTCTCCAGGCTGTCGTAGATGTCATCGCCAACGGGCAGCTTAAGCGCCCGATCAAGCGCCTTGCTCTTCCGTGCCAACTTGAAGCAGCTTGCCTTGCCGCACAAGTAGGCGCCGCGTCCGGCTTTTTTTCCCTTGAGGTCGATTTCCACCTCGTCGGACGGTGTCCGCACGACCCGAATGAGCTCCCTCTTCGGCATCATCAATTGGCAAGCTACGCATTTGCGAAGCGGCACTTTCCTCGGTCTCATGTCGCACCCTCCTCAAGCAAGCCGCTAGTCGATGGAGATGGAATCCTGATGCATCGTGCCCGATGCCGTTTTTGGACGGCCGTACTCCTGCTCGGCTTGCGTTTCGCTTTTAATATCAATTTTCCAGCCAGTCAGCTTGGCGGCAAGGCGGGCGTTTTGCCCTTTGATGCCGATAGCAAGCGAAAGCTGGTAATCCGGCACGATGACACGCGCCATTTTTTCGGCTTCAAAAACAATAACCTCCACCACTTTGGACGGGCTCAGCGCATTGGCCACGTATTCCTCTACGTTTTCGGACCAGCGCACGATGTCGATTTTTTCGCCCTTCAGCTCGGTGACGATGGTCTGGACGCGAATCCCCTTTTGGCCAACGCAGGAGCCTACAGGATCAACCTCATCGTTGCGGGAATGAACCGCGATTTTGGAGCGGAAGCCGGCTTCGCGGGCAACGGAGCGGATTTCCACCACGCCGTCATAAATTTCCGGAACCTCCAGCTCGAACAGACGCTTGAGCAGGCCAGGATGGGTGCGGGACATAATAATTTGCGGTCCCTTGGTTGTATTCTCCACCTTCGTAATAAAGGCTTTAATGCGATCGCCGTGCTTGAACTTGTCAGTCGGCATCATTTCGGTAAGCGGCAGCACCGCCTCAACCTTGCCCAGATCAACAAACAGGTTGCGAACGTCTTGACGCTGCACGATTCCGTTGACAATATCCTCTTCCTTGTCGATAAAAGCGTTGTAGACCAAGCCGCGCTCCGCCTCGCGAATACGCTGCATGACCACCTGCTTTGCCGTTTGCGCCGCAATACGTCCGAAATCGCGAGGCGTTACCTCGATTTCCGCGATATCATCGATCTGATAATGCGGGTTGATTTCTCTGGCCGCTTCCGCCGCAATTTCAAGACGCGGATCAAGCACCTCATCCACAACCGTTTTACGAGCATAAACCCGAATAACGCCAGTGTAGCGGTTAATGTCGACTCTCACATTTTGCGCAGTGTTGAAGTTGCGCTTATAACTCGAAATCAATGCAGCCTCAATCGCTTCAAGCAGCACTTCCTTGGCTATTCCCTTGTCTCTTTCGATTTCTTGCAAGGCTTCAATAAAATCCATACTCATTGGAATGCCGTTCCCCCTTTCATAATAGAAACCATGTTAAAATACGACGGCCAAACGGGCGCTGGCTACCTTGCTGTACGGAACGGACACTTTTTTCTTTCCTTCCTCCACAACGACAACATCGTCTTCGAAAGAAAGCAGCCGTCCTTCAAACTCCTTGGCTCCGCCAACCGGCTCATACGTCGTTATAAAAACATGCTTGCCAACCGCCTTGCGCACATCTTCCGGTTTCTTGAGCGGCCTTTCGGCGCCGGGCGACGACACCTCCAGAAAATAAGCTCCGGAGATGGGATCGTTTTTATCCAGCATTTCGCTGACATATTCGCTTATGCGCCCGCATTCGTCAATGTCAATGCCGCCGTCCTTATCTACGAAAATACGCAGAAACCAGTTGCTGCCTTCCTTGATATATTCGATATCGACCAGTTCAAAGCCATTGTCATTGAGGTAAGGCTGCACCATGTCCTCAATGGCGGATTTGATTTTGGATGTGCTCAACTTGAATGAACCTCCTGTTTGTGGCTGCGCCGTGCGCAACGTATAATACCGCAATACAAAACGTAAAGAGTGGGTTTCCCCACTCTTCTGCATCAACATTCTATCCCCATCATTGCCACAAAAATTATATCATAATCGTAAAATCCTTACAAGAAATGATTTCTAGTTCTAAAACAACGATAACTGGTTGGATTCCGGCAAGCCCCGGAAACAGCCCATGCCGCTCAGCACCTCAATGATTGTTTTGGTCGCTTTGGACTTCATCTGGAAGTCCTCGATCGACAGAAACTCGCCTTCCTCCCTTGCCGCCGCTATATTGCGCGCGGCGTTATCGCCAATGCCGGCAATCGCTGCAAACGGAGGAATCAGGCTGTCGCCGTCCACCTGAAACTTGGTTGCATGAGAACGGTACAGATCAAT
This sequence comes from Paenibacillus oryzae, assembly GCF_001675045.1. Classification (GTDB taxonomy): domain Bacteria; phylum Bacillota; class Bacilli; order Paenibacillales; family Paenibacillaceae; genus Pristimantibacillus; species Pristimantibacillus oryzae. The sequence continues at coordinate 52,132 of NZ_LYPA01000043.1, read as the reverse complement.
CGGCTTGAAGGAAAAACCCCGCGCCGTCATTTCAAGCGACATCTCAAGCTGGGAGGTCATCGCTTTTTCCTTCGGCGTTGCGCTGAAGCCTTTGCCTTCGATTTCAATCAGCTTGCGCAGGATGGCGTCATAACCCTGGCACAGCAGCTCCAAATCGAAATCATCGGCCCGGACGGTAAAGTAGGTCGCGTAATATTCAATAGGATAATACAGTTTAAAAAAGGCCGTCCGTACAGCGGAAATAACATAAGCGGCGGCGTGCGCCTTCGGAAACATATACTCGATGCGCAAACAGGAATCAATATACCATGCGGGCACCTTGCAATTTTTCATTTCCTCGATCCACTCCGGCGTGAGACCTTTGCCCTTCCGCACGCTTTCCGTTATTTTGAAGGCAAGCCCGGCATCCATTCCGGCTTTATAAATGAGGTAAAGCATAATGTCGTCGCGGCAGCCGATTACGGTTTTGATGTTGCAGGTGCCATTTTTGATCAATTCCTGCGCATTGCCAAGCCAAACGCCGGTACCATGCGACAAGCCCGAAATTTGCAGCAGGTCGGCAAAGGAAGAAGGCTGGGTTTCCTGAAGCATCTGGCGCACGAACTTGGTGCCCATCTCCGGCACGCCGTAGGTTGCAACTGCCGAACGAATTTTCTCCGGAGCTACCTCCAGCGCCGTCGTAGAGTTGAACATGCTCATTACTTTGGGATCGTTCATCGGGATGGTTGTGGGATCAACGCCCGTCAAGTCCTGAAGCATCCGCATCATCGTGGGATCGTCATGTCCCAGTATATCGAGCTTGAGCAGATTTTCATCAAAGGCGTGGTAGTCAAAATGGGTCGTTTTCCACTCTGCGCTAGTATCGTCTGCCGGATACTGAACCGGCGTAACATCCTCCACCTCGATATAATCCGGCACAACCACAATTCCGCCGGGATGCTGGCCCGTACTGCGCTTGACGCCCGTGCAACCGCTGGCCAGACGCGCCAGCTCCGCGCCGCGCCATTTTTTCTGATGCTCTTCCTCGTACTTTTTGGCAAAGCCGTAGGCCGTTTTTTCCGCAACCGTACCGATCGTTCCGGCCCTGTAAACGTTTTTCTCTCCGAACATTTCCTTCGTAAAATTATGGGCGATAGGCTGGTATTCCCCCGAAAAGTTCAAGTCAATATCGGGAACCTTGTCGCCCTTGAAGCCCAGGAAGGTTTCGAACGGTATATCTTGTCCTTCGCCCTTCATCGGCTTGCCGCAATGAGGACAAAGCTTGTCCGGCAAGTCAAAACCGCTTGGCACGCTGCCGTCCAGAAACCATTCGCTGTGCTTGCATTCCGGATTTTTGCACAAATAATGCGCCGGAAGCGGATTTACCTCCGATATGCCCAGAAACGTCGCAACGACCGAGGAGCCTACAGAACCCCGCGAGCCAACCAGATAACCGTCGCGATTGGACTTTTTAACCAGCTTTTCGGAAATGAGATAGTTGGCCGAAAAGCGGTATTTAATGATCGGAACGAGCTCCTTCTCCAGCCGGTCAATAACAACCTGCGGCAGGTCTTCCCCATACATCGCTTTTGCCGTTCCATAGCAGGTGCTGCGGATTTCCTCGTCCGCCCCTTCAATATTCGGCGTAAAAAGCTCCTTCGGAAACATGTCGTACGTTTCAAAGCGTTCCGCCAGCTCGGAGGTATTTGTAACAACAACCTGATAGGCCCGCGCTTCGCCAAGGAAGCTGAATTCCTGAAGCATTTCTTCAGTTGTGCGGAAATGCGCCTCCGGCTTGCGCATAGCTTTGAGCGGACTAAAGCCCGTTATGCCGTGAATCGTAATATCCCGGTACATTTTGTCCCTTGGGTTCAGATAATGGACATTGCCCGTTGCAATGACAGGCTTGCCAAGACTGTCTCCGATTTCGCAAATCCGGCGCATTGCGCCTTCCAGCTCCGCTCTGCTGCCCACCAGCCCTTTTTCAACCAAATGCATGTAGAAGTCCAGCGGCTGGATTTCCAGCACATCGTAAAATTCGGCAACCTCCGTCGCTTCCTCCTGCGATTTGTTCAGCACCGTTTCGAAAAACTCGCCTTTTTCGCAGCCGGATATAACGAGAAGGCCTTCTCTCAGCTCCTTCAGCTTGCTTTTCGGAATGGTGGCGACTTTTTTGAAATAATCGGTATGGGATAAGGAAATCAGCTTAAACAGATTTTTTTTGCCCGCCGCATTAAGTGCGTAAATGTTGCAGTGGAACGGCCTCGCATTGGAAAGGTCCAGGCCGACATAATCGTTTAGCTGCTCCAGATTGCGGATATTGCGTTCCGCCGCATCTCCAATAAGTCCAAACAAAACGCCGCCCAGCGCTACGGAGTCGTCAACAGCGCGGTGATGGTTTTCCAGGCTGATCTTGTATTTATCCGACAACGTATTGAGTCGATGGTTTTTCATCGTTGGATGGAGAAATCTCGCCAGCTCCAACGTATCCAGCACCGGGTTTTGCACCTCGGGCAAACCTATCGCTTTGCAGTTCGCCTGGATAAACCCGATATCAAACCGCGCGTTGTGGGCCACCAGGATGTCGTCGCCGATATAGTCCACAAACTCGCGAAGCTTTGGCTCAAGCTCCGGCGCGTCCTTTACCATATCATCGTTAATGTTGGTTAATTGCTGAATGTGATACGGTATTTTTTCGTGCGGGTTAATGAAGGTCGAGAAGCGGTCCACTTCCTTGCCATTCCTCATCCGGACGCCCGCCAATTCGATAATTTTGTTGTTCACAACGGAAAGACCCGTTGTCTCAATATCGAATACGATGTAGGTAGCGTCGGCCAGCACCGCAGAGCGAGGATTAAGCACCATCGGCACCGCGTCGTTAACGACATTGGCCTCCACTCCAAATAAAAGCTTCATGCCATGTTTTTTAGCCGCTTTTACGGCGTCGGGAAAACACTGAATGTTGCTGTGATCCGATACTGCAATGGCTTTATGGCCCCACTTGGCAGCCGTTTTTACATACTCTCCGATTGGCGTTACCGCATCCATGGTGCTCATCGTGGTGTGAAGATGGAATTCAACGCGCTTTTCCTCTGCGTTATCCATCCGGTCCTTGGGTGCGCGCACCTCGTGCAGGTCGTTTGGCATCATAACAAGCTCGGGTTCCTGCATAAAGCGGTCGTATTCGATGCGGCCGCGCGCTTTTACCCATTTGCCATTGGACAGCTGGGACAGGACCTTGACGTCGTCTTTTGTTTTGGCAAACATTTTCATGGCGACCGAGTCCGTAAAGTCCGTCACATTAAATATAAACAATGTGCTTCCATTGCGAAGCTCTTTGACGTCCAGGCCAAATACCATGCCCTGCACCGTTATTTTCTTTTCTTCATCCTGTATATTCATAAGCGGAACGGGCTCTTCGCGAATATCGTAGCCAACTGCCAGCGGCACTGCGTCCTCGCCTTCCGGCCCCGGCTCCGGAGCTTCAGCGGCGCTTTCTGCCATTAGCTGCTGGACGGCTTCCCGTTCTTCCTGCTCGATTTTCTGCATGAATTGATCATAAACTTCCTGGCGCGCTTCGCCAGCCGTCAGGCTGACCCTGCAATCACGTTCGAAATGGCGTTTATAAAATGAAATAATAGCTTGATCAACCGACTTCCTCTTGGCAAGCTCCAGCCCTGTGGCATCCAGCAGCGACAAGGTAATCGCATTGCCTTGCGCCTCCATGGAGGCTTTTGTCAGCCAGCCGTTAACGGAGGACATTTCACGCTGCGCCCACTCCAGAAACAGCGGCCAATACTGCAATAATATATTTTCCGTTTCTACAACGTCGTCATATTTAAGCACAAACGATACGGCGGCGATATGCTGAAACTTGTTGCGCACCGCCTGGCAAAAGCCGTTAAAGGCCTGTAAAGGAACCATGGACGTTTTGCTTATGCAAAACGTCCACTCCTGATTGGATTTGCCAACGATTACTTGATCTATTTCACCATCTTGAAAATAGCTCTGAACAAGCTCCAGCGGCAAGCCTGCCTGCTGCAGCAGAAGCTCGAAGCTTTCGCGTTTGGATAATTTCAATGCGATTTCACCCCTTGTTCAGTTTACAGCCCTGTATTAGCATAGGCGTGTTTGCAATCATGCCCTAATAGGCGCGGGCAAACACAACGGTATGTTTGGCTTTGTCTCCGCATACCAGGCAGTTGGATTTATGGGTGGAAGGATTAAAAGGAATGTTGCGGCTTGTCGCGCCCGTTTCTTCCTTCACCTGCTTCTCGCAGGCCTCCGAGCCGCACCAGCCCGCCTCGACAAAGCCGCGCTGCTCCTCAAGAAAGCCCTTCATCTCGTCCAGCGTATCGACAGAGCGGGAATTGTTTTCCCGGAAGCTTTTGGCTCTGTTGTACATTTCCGCGTGCGTTTCATCCAACATTTTCTGAACTTCCGCAACAAGATCGGCCTGCTGTACGATCCGTTTTTCACCCGTTATGCGGGAAACCAGCACCACAACGCCATTTTCCATATCGCGTGGCCCAAGCTCCAGACGGAGCGGAACGCCGCGCATTTCATATTCATTAAACTTCCAGCCCGGTGAAACGTCGCTTCGATCGTCGACGCGAACGCGAACGCCGGCTTTTTTCAATTCGCTGTATAGCTCGTCCACTCGTCCAACGACAGCGTCGCGGGTTTTTGGAGGGCCGATCGGAATCATGATGACTTGCGTCGGCGCTACCTTTGGCGGCAAAGCCAAGCCGCGGTCGTCGCCGTGCACCATAATAAGCGCCCCGATCAAGCGGGTGCTGACGCCCCACGAGGTGGTGTGGGCAAATTGAAGCGTATTTTCGCGATCCAGAAACTTGATGTCAAACGCAACCGCAAACTTTGTCCCGAGGTAATGCGAGGTTCCCGCCTGAACCGCACGGCCATCCTTCATCATCGCCTCAATGGAATACGTATCAACTGCTCCCGCAAAACGCTCGGACGGCGTTTTTTCTCCCTTGATAACCGGAATCGCAAGGAAATCCTCTACAAAATCCGTATAGACCTGAAGCATTTGCATCGTTTCCTGACGCGCTTCTTCCTCTGTTTCATGAGCCGTATGGCCTTCCTGCCACAGGAACTCGCTTGTGCGCAGGAAAGGAAGCGTACGCTTTTCCCAGCGAACAACGTTAGCCCATTGATTAATGAGCAGAGGCAGATCGCGGTAGGATTGAATCCATTTGGCATACATATGGCCAAACATCGTTTCCGAGGTCGGACGGATAGCAAGACGCTCCTCCAGCTTTTCGCCGGCCGCCTCCGTCACCCATGGAAGCTCGGGATTAAAGCCTTCGACGTGCTCCTTTTCCTTCTGGAAAAAGCTCTCGGGAATAAACAGCGGAAAATAGGCGTTGCGATGTCCCGTTTCCTTAAAGCGTCTATCCAGATCGCGTTGAATGTTCTCCCATAGCTCATAGCCCTCAGGCCGAAAAACAATGCAGCCGCGCACGGGCGAATAATCCATTAATTCCGCTTTTTTGATGACGTCGATATACCATCTTGAAAAATCTTCGCTCTGCGGAGTGATTTCCGTTACAAAACCTTTTTCCTTAGACATGGGCTGGCCAGCTACTCCCCTCGTACTAAACGTAATATATCATTATAGGTTACTACCAGCATAAGCAGCATGAGCATCGCAAATCCGACAAAATGCACCATGCTTTCCTTGCTTGGGTCCAGCGGCCTTCTGCGAACCGCCTCAAGACCCAAAAAGATCAATCGGCTTCCATCCAGCGCCGGAATCGGCAGCAGGTTGAAAATACCAAGATACAGACTGAGAAGCGCGGTCCAGGATGTCAGCTGAACGATACCCTGTCTTGCAATTTCACTGGTTACTTCAGCCGTTCTGACAGGCCCGCCAATATCATCGAGCTTGAACTGCCCCGTAATCAACATTTTGAAGCCGTCAAAAATATATACGGTCATATCCTTCATGAGCGTGGCGGAGCGGGTTATCGTCTCGCCAAATGTCGCATTCCGAAGCTCATATTCCGGCGTTACGCCTATTTTCCCGATGCCCTTGTCATCGGCCAGCGGCGTTACGTTAAGCTGCATGCTTTGACCGTTTCGGATAATATCCAGCGTAACGGTTTTGTCGACTGACTTGCCAATTACATCTACCATCCGTCCAAAGTTGGTTCCGATCTCTTCGCCGTTAACGGCAACTAGAACATCGCCTTTCTGAAGCTGCACGCTTTCCGCCGGACTGCCGGAGGTTACGGAGCCTACCATCAGCTTTTCGGCAACGCCAGCCATCTGCACATAGGCGGCAAACAGAACAAACGCCAGAATGAAATTCATCATCGGTCCCGCAAAAATCGTCATGGCTCTATGGCGGAGCGGCTTACTGCCAAAGTGGCGGTCGATTGGCGCAACCTGCGTTTCCTTGCCTCTGGATATAACCAGAGCCTGCGGATTTACACTATAGCGCTCGCTGTCGCCCTCCACATTTAGCGTGATGCTCATTGCTCTTTCCAGATCAACGGCTTCCACCTCGCCTCTTACGGCGCCGCTGCGCTCGTCCAGGCGATCCAGGTAGATGCGAGTCACCTTGTCGTCCTTGAGCCGGACAGCCACCGTCTGGCCTTCCTGAACCTCAACGATTTCGGGGTCTTCGCCAGCCATCCGCACAAAACCGCCCGCCGGAATAAGGCGAAGCGTATAGCGCGTCTCTCCCCGCTTCACAGAGAGAAGCTTGGGTCCAAACCCGATCGCAAATTCGCGCACCAGAATACCGGCGCGTTTGGCAAAAAAGAAATGTCCCCATTCATGAATGGTCACAATAACAAAAAACACGAGTACGGTCATAAATACGACCTGAATTGTTCCCATGTATGGATTTCCTCCTGTTCGTTAAGGCCTGTACATAGATTATCATTATTCTCCCGCCCGAAACAAGAGAACCCCATTTTTGGATTCTGTATGCGCACCTGTTCCAAAAGTGTGCGGATTGCACTGCCGGAAAGCTGCCAATCTTTTTACCCTTTAGCCGCCGCCGAGCGCGCCCAGCCATCTGCCTCTTGAATGACGTCGAGTCCCGATACAGGAACGACAGTATGCCGCGCAATCGTAGTCTCCAGCACTCTTTCAATGTCCAGAAAAGAGATTTCCCCTTTCAGGAAGCGGGCGACCGCCACTTCATTCGCTGCGTTATAGACGGTCGGGGCCGTTCCGCCAAGCCGTCCGCATGCATAGGCCAGGGCAAGGCAAGGATAACGCTCCATGTCCATTTCGCGGAAGTTCAGCTTGCCAATGGCGGCAAGATCAAGTCTGTCCGCGCTTGAAGGATGACGCTCCGGATAAGTAAGAGCGTATTGAATCGGAACCCGCATATCCGGCATGCCAAGCTGGGCTACAATGCTATGATCGGTAAATTCCACAAACGAATGGATGATGCTTTCCGCATGGATTATTACGTTGATATCATCGTATGGCAAGCCAAACAGCCAATGGGCCTCAATCACCTCAAGCCCTTTGTTCACCATCGTTGCGGAATCAATCGTTATTTTTGCGCCCATGGACCAGTTGGGATGATTCAAGGCCTCCTGCACCGTGACGCCTTGAAGCTCGGCGCGGGTGCGGTCGCGGAACGAGCCGCCTGAGGCGGTTAGCGTAATGCTTTTGACGTCAGCCCGACGTTCGCCGTTCAGACATTGGAAGATGGCAGAATGCTCGCTGTCAACAGGCAAAATAGCAACGCCCCGCTGCTTGGCCCTGGCTATGACCAGCTCGCCGGCGGTCACCAGCGTTTCCTTATTGGCAAGCCCGATCGTTTTGCCAGCTTCAATGGCGGCCAATGTTGGCATGAGCCCCCTGCTGCCAACTATTGCCGTGATCACGATATCCGCTTCTCCAAAAGATGCGGCCTCCACCAATCCCTCTTCTCCATAAACAACAACAGTTCCGGGAGATACATGAAGCTTGACCTCGTCTGCCAGCTCTTTAGTCGCTACGCTAACGAGGGAAGGATGAAATTCCTTTGCCTGCGATATGAGCAGCTCGCTGTTGTTCCCCGCGGCCAGCGCAACCACCTGGAACCGTTCGGGGTTACTTCGCACAATATCAAGCGTTTGCGTTCCGACGGAACCTGTTGAACCAAGCAGTGCAATTTTTTTCACGATATAACCTCCAGGCTATGTATGGACTCACGCTGCTCGGCACTGAATGCTGAGCCGTTTGAACAAACCTGTCAAGCCGGAACGAGACCGGTTAGGAGCAGCAGCGGAAACACGATCAGCCAGCTGTCGCAGCGGTCAAGCACTCCGCCATGTCCCGGCAGGAGCTTGCCTGTATCCTTGATGTCACGCACCCTTTTGTAAGCGGATTGGATTAAGTCGCCAAACTGTCCGGCAACAGCCGCAACAGCGCCAATCAGCAAGGCTCGTCCAATACTTGCGCTATCCGGTCCAAGCAGCGCAAATGCAGCGCCTACGAGTAACGAAAGCACAACGCCGCCCAACGCGCCTTCTATAGTTTTGTTAGGGCTTATAGCCGGCCACAGCTTGGTGCGCCCGATCGCTTTCCCCGTAAAATAAGCTCCGATATCAGAGGCCCATATGCAGGAAAAGGAAAGAAACGTCCAGAACAAGCCATTGTTTTCAATAAGCCGCATGTTTATCATTGCCGCAAACCCAAATCCGACATAAACAACGCCAAGGAGCATCAGTCCTACGCCGTCAATCGTGATTTTGTTTTTGGTGATAACCGTTATGGCAAACATCAAAAACGCCAGCACCCATACCAAGGTTGACAATGGCGGCAATTGGACTCCCCATTGCGGCCAAGGCAGCACAAACAGCGCAACCCCGGCATACCCCAGCAATGCAAGAGGATGAAACGGCGAAACGCCATTCATTCTCACATATTCGGTAAAACCGATTATAGCTAAAAGAATAAGCAGTCCGGTATAAAACGCCCCTCCGGCAACGGTCAGAGCTACAAACAAGGCGCCAGCCAAAATTCCCGTTATTAGTCGCTGCTTCAAGTAAACGTCACACTCCATCAACTGCGTGCTATAAACCGCCGTACCTGCGCGCACGCCGCCCATATTCCGCTATGGCTTCATAAAAATGCTTTTCCGTAAATTCAGGCCAATAGACATCCGTAAACCACAACTCGCTGTAGGCCAATTGCCAGAGCATAAAATTGCTCAGGCGCAGCTCGCCGCTGGTGCGAATGAGCAAATCAGGGTCTGGCAGCGTAGTGGAGAGCAGATGGCGCTCCATTTCGGCGTCGTCGATATCCTCCGGCTTTAGCTTCCCGTCTCTTACATCTGCAGCAATAGCGCGGACAGCGTCCACCATCTCTGCGCGACTGCCGTAATTCAATGCGAAATTAAGGACAAGACCGGTATTATTCGCTGTTTTAACAACAGCTTCCTCCATTGCAGCAATAGTATGCGGCGGAAGCTCGCTGCGATACCCCATCATTCTGACTTGAACATTATTTTCAATAAGCTCTTCAAGCTCAATCTCCAGAAATTGCTGGGGCAGCTTCATTAAGAAGTCCACTTCGGCTTTGGGCCGTTTCCAGTTCTCCGTTGAAAAAGCGTATAAAGTCAAATATTTAACGCCAAGGTCATTTGCGGCTATCGTAACCCGTTTAACGGCTTTCATGCCGGAGTGATGGCCTGCCACCCGGGGCAATCCGCGCCCCTTCGCCCACCGGCCATTGCCATCCATTATGATGGCTACATGCTCCGGTACGTGTTGCAATGTCAGCGAATCGGCAGACGGCACGTCTTCCCGCCTTTGTTTGCCCCAAAAGCGCTTAATCATCCCGCTTCCTCCCAACACAAATGAGAAAACCCCTACCGCGCCTCCAATAAAGAAAGGCAACGTTTAGAGGCAAGTTTATCGCCAAGGTACATGCTGTATTGTATATGATAAAAGCGAACCCCACCTGACGGAGGGGCGGTAAAAATCAAACTTTTTAAACTTCCATAATCTCTTTTTCTTTGCTGGACAATACTTTTTCGACTTCGGCAATATATTTATCCGTCGACTTCTGGATGTCCTCTTGATGACGGCGAGATTCGTCTTCCGAAATTTCGCCTTTCTCCAGCTTTTTAATATCGTCGTTGGCGTCGCGGCGGATGTTGCGGATCGCAACCTTTGCTTCTTCGCCAAATTTCTTCGACTGCTTTACCAGGTCTGCGCGGCGTTCTTCCGTAAGCGGCGGTACCGAAATACGGATAGCGGAACCATCGTTGGAAGGCGTCAGCCCCAGATCCGATTTCAAAATCGCTTTTTCAATAGCGGATACAGAGGATTTGTCCCATGGCTGAATCATCAGCGTACGGGAATCCGGCGTATTGATGTTAGCCAACTGGTTAAGCGGCGTTTGAGCGCCGTAATATTCGACCTGCACCCGATCCAGAAGAGCCGGGCTAGCCTTGCCGGCACGCAGAGTAGCCAGATCGCGTCTCAATGCGCCAATGGCTTTTTCCATCCGTTCTTCAGCGCCTTTTTTGATGCTTTGCGGCATTATTTTGCACTCCCTTTTACGATTGTGCCGATTTTCTCTCCCAGCACAACCCGTTTAATATTGCCTTGCTCCGTAATGGAGAAGACGATAAGCGGAATATTGTTGTCCATGCACAACGACGATGCCGTTGAGTCCATTACCCCGAGGTTCCGGTTCAACATATCCATATAGGTAAGCTCTTCAAACTTTTCAGCCGTTTCATCCTTGAACGGATCGGCGGAATAAACGCCGTCCACCTTGTTTTTAGCCATCAGAATAACTTCGGCTTCAATCTCGGCAGCACGCAAGGCGGCCGTTGTATCGGTAGAGAAAAACGGATTTCCGGTCCCGGCTGCAAAAATGACAACCCGTCCCTTTTCCAGATGGCGGATGGCTCTCCGTCTAATATATGGCTCGGCAATTTGCTGCATCGCGATTGATGTCTGCACGCGCGTTGGCACATCAATTTGCTCCAGCGCATCCTGAAGCGCAAGCGAATTCATGACCGTCGCCAGCATGCCCATATAGTCGGCCGTTGCGCGGTCAATTCCTTTGGCCGAGCCGGCAATCCCTCTCCAGATATTGCCTCCGCCTACAACAATGGCAACCTCTACGCCCAGGTCAATGACTTCCTTCACTTGATTGGCAATCGATGAAATGACGGTTGCTTCAATGCCGTAGCCTTCCTGGCCGGACAACGATTCTCCGCTCACCTTCAGAACGATGCGTTTATATACTGGATGTTCCAACGTTTCTACCTCCATCATGCACCTCAAAAGCGAGGCTGTTCTTATTAAAGTTGATTCCAAAAAACAAGGCGGGGCGGACGCCCCGCCCCGCCTTTGCGATCGGATTAAAGTTTCGCTTGAGCCATAACCTCTTCAACGAAATTGTCGACTTTTTTCTCCAAACCTTCGCCAAGTTCATAACGAACGAAACGACGGATGCTGATGTTTTCACCGATTTTGCTGATTTTTTCGTTCAGCAGCTCGTTAATTGTTTTGTCCGGATCTTTAATGAAGGATTGCTCAAGAAGGCAATACTCTTCATAATATTTCGAGATGCGGCCTTCAACGATTTTTTCAACGATTTTTTCAGGCTTGCCTTCGTTCAGGGCTTGAGCCTTCAAAATTTCGCGTTCTTTGTCCAGCTCTTCGCCGGAAACTTCTTCGCGGCGAACGAACTTTGGATTAGCGGCGGCGATTTGCATAGCGATGTCTCTAGCAAATTCCTTGAACTGATCCGTTTTGGCAACAAAGTCTGTTTCGCAGTTCACTTCAACGATTACGCCAATGCGTCCGCCTGCATGAATATAAGATTCAACAACGCCTTCTGTCGCAATGCGTCCAGCTTTGTTAGCTGCTGCTGCAAGGCCTTTTTCACGAAGCAAAGCAACTGCTTTGTCGATGTCTCCGCCTGTTTCGTCGAGCGCTTTTTTGCAATCCAGCATGCCCGCTCCCGTTCTTTCGCGTAGTTCTTTTACTGCGCTAGCGCTTACTGCCATAAAAAAAACCTCCCGTTATTGTGAATCGTAATTTTGTTCAAAAAAAGGGTAGTGAGAGGTTTTCACCATCTGACCACCCTTTGTTGTTTGCTCATTTGTTGGTTATGGAATCCTTAAGCAGTTGTTTGCTCGCCTTGGTTAGCTTCCACAATTGCGTCAGCCATCTTGGCAGTCAACAGCTTAACGGCGCGGATAGCGTCGTCGTTGCCAGGGATTACATAATCGATTTCGTCAGGATCGCAGTTTGTATCTACGATACCAACGATAGGAATACCAAGTTTGCGAGCTTCTGCAACAGCAATACGCTCTTTGCGCGGATCGATAATGAACAGCGCGCTTGGCAGGCCCTTCATGCCTTTAATGCCGCCCAGGAATTTCTCCAGACGATCTTTTTCTTTGCGAAGAATGATAACTTCTTTCTTAGGCAGAACCTCGAAAGTGCCGTCCTCTTCCCATTTCTCAAGCTGTTTCAGACGATCGATACGCTTTTGAATAGTTTGGAAATTCGTCAGCGTGCCGCCGAGCCAGCGTTGGTTGATGTAGAAGTTTCCGCAACGCTCAGCTTCTTCCTTAACGGAATCTTGAGCTTGTTTCTTTGTGCCTACAAACAGCATTGTGCCGCCTTCAGCTGCAATCGATTTAACAAAGTTGTACGCTTCGTCAACTTTTTTAACCGTTTTTTGCAAGTCGATAATGTAAATGCCGTTTCTTTCTGTGAAGATATAACGATCCATCTTTGGGTTCCAACGACGAGTCTGATGACCGAAGTGCACCCCAGCTTCAAGCAGCTGTTTCATGGAGATAACCGCCATTCTTCAACACCTCCTAATAATGGTTTTGTGTGTCCCTCCGCCGCTCGCATTTTCTGCCGCAACCTTCGCCGGACGAGGGCAACCTGACAGAATTGATTGGCGTGCGTTTTTAACACCGTGAATTAATATACCATATCTGAGAACGCGGCGCAACAATTGGTTACAATCCTTATAGAGATTGTTCACACACGTTTAATTAACCGCGCCACAGAAGACTGTCCAGCTTTGCTGCTTCTTTGGGGGGCAGCGGGATTCCGGTAATAATGTTGATCACCTCATCGAGCGTGCTTGCTCCCGGAGGAAACAAAAAATACCCGGCGCGAACAAGCTTGTTCCGGGATTTCATTTCTTTCGCAAACGATTCCGCTGAATCCAAAACGCCGGCAGCTGCCAGCAATTCAGCCGCTTCAGTCAGGCTGCTTCCATGCTCTATACGCACAACGACGGAATCAGCCGGCTTATCCCCTGCATTTTGGGAAGCAGCGGGAGGGGGAGCCGTCTCAAGCAATCCTGTCCCGCTCTCCGGCGATTGAGTCGGCGCTTTTGCGGTCTCCTCAGAGGCTTCCTCGTCCTTTTGTTCCCTTTGAGAGGATGGCTTCGGCGTGGCGGCAACAGATCCGCTCGGCGAAGCCAAATTCGCCGTGGGATCAGCAGACGGCGCAGCCGTTGCTTCAGGCTTCTGCGCCCCCTGCTCCAGCTCCCGCCCAATACCTTCAAGCCCGCGCTGGCTGGCCTCGCCCATATAAAAAAGCTCCAGCAGCAAGGCGCCAATAATAATACCAAGACCTAAACCGATCAAAAAGGAGCGTTTGTTAACCATGGACGCCTCCCTCTTGCTTGGCCAAGCCGATAATAAGCGAAACTTCCCCTTTGTTCATGCCCAGCTTTTTTGCAATGGATTCAATGGATTTCCCTTCCCGGTAAAGCGTAAACAGCTCTCCGTACCGGGCTTCAATGGAGTGAGGGGAAGTAGGCTGCTCCATTGCCGTCTCATTCTTCTCCAGCGCCTTTGCGGCGGTAGAATGAGGAGCAGGCGCCGCTTGGCGGCTTGCGGCGGTTTCCTTTATGAATGTAGCAGCAGCCTGAAGCTGACCGTCCAGCTCCTGACAGCGAAGCTCCAGCTCGGAAATTCGCTTCTCGAAGACGGCATGCTCCTTCCGGTTGCTTTGCTGGCTGCTTTTGACCAGCTCCACCAGCTCTTCATTGTCCCGCTCCATATTTTCCATAAACTGCTCCAGAGCCGTTTCCATATTTTGCGAGCTTTGGCCGGACGCGCCGGAGCTGCCTGTCCGTTTGGGCAAAATGATCGCAAAAACAACAACAACGGCTCCCAGAAGCACGATATATTGCCAAGCATCCATAAATCAGCTACCGCCCTTCGATAGTTCCTGCAGCTCCTTGCAAGGCTACAGCTTGATGTCCAAATGATGTCCTTTGTAGGGATGGGCTGGCTCCTGCGGCTGTTCCTGCTCGGCTTCCGCCGATGCCTTTTTTCCTTGCCGGCCTTTGCCGCTCTCCCAGCCTTCGCCGTCTTTGTCCGTTCGCATGCTGCTTTTGGCCGTGTTTTCCGTTTCCGTGCTTTGCGTCCGAAGCTCTTCCGTGCGCTTGGTTGTACGGTCTGCCAAAATGTTTTGTTCGGTGATCGGCCGTTGCGCGGCCTGCTGCTGCATGCTGCTGAATTCTTGCGTACGCGGCACCGATATTTGCAAGTCAAGCGGTTGAAACGTCACTTGGACCGCCCCTTCCGAAAAAGTTCGTGTTCAAAAAAACCGCTTTTGAACAAACCTCAAATAGACACGTTTGGCTTATCCTTTAGGCTGATAAGGCACAAGCGCAATATCGCCTTCCATTAACCTGAATGAAATGCGTTGTGCGCTATCTTTTACAAACTTGGTATAACGTCCGATTACAATTTTCACACCGGGATAAACAGTTCCGCTTACATCAACTCTGGACCGTCCTGTTTCCTCTAGCGTTTTTTCGATTTCAAACATGCGCTCCTTGGCTTCCTCAATCTCTGCCGCATTTTGCCGCTTGGTCGAGTTCAGCTTAATTCTCATGGCTAGTCTGTCAGGGGAAAGCTGGCCTGCAGCCGCAAGCTGATCCAATATAACCAAAGCCTTTTCCGTTTTATCCAGCGCTTCATGATTGGTTTTAATGGATGCGCGCAGCTCCAGCAGCTCCTCGCGAAGCTGAGGATTGACGCCGACCTCAATCGCGGTAGCGGTCGACATGGCATTGCCTACCGTACGCGCGGCCACCAGATCGCCAGCCTGCACGTTGCCTCCCACAATAATGCCTTTTGCGCCGGAACAAACAACGCTTTTTCCCGCTTTTACACTGGAATGCATAATGCTTTGGCCAATAATGACATCTTCGCCTGCATAAACGTGCGCATCCTGAATAAAGGAGCTTTTGACGCTGCCTTTCGCTTTAACATGTCCTTTATTGCTTGCCAAAATGCCGCCCGTTACCTCGATAGAGCCCTCCGACTCCAGCTCCGCTCCCTCAACGCCGCCGATAACACGAATATCGCCAGACGCGCGAACGCGAAAGCCGTTCAGTACATTACCCCTTATAACAACCGTTCCAACAAAGTCGATATTGCCGATACCGTAATTGACATCGCCATTAACCTCATATACAGGAAAAACATTAATTTTCCCTTTTTCGGTCAAGGTGATCATTCCGTCGATAGCGGCATAAAGCGCTGTGCCGTCGCCTCCTGGAACGACGTTTTTACCGATTTTGAACCTGGCGCGTTTACCAAGCTTAGGCGGAATCATTTCGCCCGTAACGGTCTGGCCCGGAGGACCTGGCGTCGGATCAACCAGCTCCGCGATCAGCTGGCCTTTCATAACGTTTTTTAACTGCGATACCTGCTTGAAATCAACTTTTCCATCCTGGTCCTCCGCAGGGCGTTTATCTTCATCGCCCAAGCTAACGGTAAACCGAACCATTCCATCCTTGCCTTCCCCAGGACTTTGTCCTTGTGCGATAAGCGTTTGTTCCCTGCAATACGCAAGCGGGTTATTGCTAATCTGCGACAGCACATCGCTGCGGAGCCCATGGACAATCCCTTTGCTTCGAACAAACAACTCCAGCTCTGCCGGCGTGCATTCAAACTCATCCGTCATCTTACTGAACAATAAAAAGGCAGACAGCTTGTCTACGGTTGTTTGAACTTGCAAATATGATTCCAGCTGGTAATTGTCCACCTTAATCCCCTCCTTTGCTTAATGCTGCATCAGTTGATCTTTATGTTTAGCCAACGCTCCCCGAAGCCTCAATATGGCTTTGGAATGAAGCTGGGAAATTCTCGATGGTGATAGCGACATAACCTCGGCTATCTCGCTGAGAGAAAGCTCTTCGTAATAAAAAAGAGAAACAACAATTCTTTCTTTCTCGGTCAATCGTTCGATGCCTTTCACAAGCGATTCTTTTAAATAGAATTCATGAACCTTGTGATCCGGGTTTTTGGCTTTGTCGTCCACCAGCAGCGACATGCGCGTCTCGGACTCTTCCTCGCGTATAGGGTCCTCAAGCGAACAAATGGTCGCTACGGAGATATCTTGCAGCATCGTCGTAAAATCCTTTTCGGTAATGCCCAGATAAGCGCTGACTTCGTGATCGGTGACAGAGCGCATATATTGCTGCTCAAGATGCTGGTAGGCATCCTCAACGCGCTTTGCCTTTTCCCGAACGGATCTTGGCACCCAGTCCCCCTGTCTTAATCCATCGATAATAGCACCGCGAATTCGCCAGGAGGCATAGGTTTCAAACTGCAGTCCCCGCATATAATCAAATTTTTCGATGGCGTCAATCAGTCCCATGACCCCGTTGCTTGCAAGGTCGTCCTTGATGACGTTTTTGGGCAAACCAATCGCCATCCTATTCGTGACATAATCCACAAGCGGCAAATAATTTTCAATCAGCGCCTTTTTGGCATCAAGCTTCCCATGCTCTCTCCAAGCCTGCCACATCCCGATGTTAGTCAAATGAGGCGTCTTAAGCTCAGTCATCGACTCACTCTCCTGTCAGGTGACGTAGTACGTTTGCCAGCTGCTCCGGGCTTTTGTTGTCTGCAGTGACTAGCTGCGGAGGACTAAGCGGCTTAAAGTCGCCACTCTGGCCTTCGCTTTCCGGCGAAGCCTGCGCCGCTCCCGGCGTTCCTGCTCCGCCCTGCAATTGAGCTTTCAGCAAATCGTTTAATTCGTCAGGGTTATCCGGCGTTGTGTAATCAAGCTGCGTTCCAGCACTTTCGGCAGCTTCGTCCTGTACCGCCAATATACCAGGCGGCTTCAGAATAAAAGCTAATGCCATACGAGCTGCATAAGCTAGAATAAAAAAAGAAATAAATGCAAACAAGCTTCTGAGCAGCATTGTGGACAGAGGATTGCTGCCAATAGAGAACATGACGGTCAATCCGGCGCCCAAAACTCCAAATCCCGCATTCCATCGCCAAGTTCCTATCATACTAAATCTCCTTTACTCCATGCTGCATGCTGCGGATCAGCAACATGCCGCTGATGCTGTCGAATTCAACGGTCCGGCCAAAATTGCCCCCCGTATCCTGCGACCGTACAGGGATGCGGTATTGCTGAAGCAGCACCAGGCACGATTCTACATTGCGGGGCCCTATGCGCAAAGAGTCGCCTTGTCCCGAAAAGGCGAACATCTGGGCGCCGCCGGCCATTTTGGCCTCCATACGGAGCAGCTTGGCCCCGCTGTTTTCCATTCGCTGCAGCAGCAGCGGTATTGCTGTATCCGCATATTTTGCGGCATTGATTTGAGCTTCCCTGGCAATTTCGGAAGAAGGCAGCATGACATGCGCCATGCCCGCCACTTTTGCCACGGGGTCAAACAGGGTTAACCCTACACAGGAGCCTAGTCCTGTTGTTTTCAGGATAGCGCCAGCCAGTCCAATGTTGAGATCCGCCATCCCTACTTTTATCAACGTCTGTTCCGTCATTCCTGCACGACTCCCAGAGCCTTGAATATTTTGACAAAGGAATCCGGATCGGGTATGAGGAAAAAATGTCCTTCAAGAGACTGGCGGTCTTCCAGAAATTTGGATTCAATAAGCAGAGCGGAATCGCCCATTTCCCCATATTGCACCAAGCCATAGCTTAGAATGGCTCCGGCCATATCATGTGCCATCGCCGGTACAGAAGGCGACATGGATAGCTTTGTAAGATCGGCAAGGGCAGACAAATAGGAGCCTGCCATAATATTTCCGATTTCATTCAAAGCCGACAATTCCATCTCTGAATATTCTTCGCCGTCCGTATGGTCCAGACCTACCAATTGGTTCAAAATCCGTTTCGCTGACGGCTCGTCGATAATAAAAAACAGGTTTCCAGGCGCGTCGCCTTCAACGCGAAGAAATACAGCCAATACGATTTGTTCAGCGCCGCCTACGCAATCGGCTACCTCTTCAAATGGAAGCAAGCTTACTTTAGGCACCGCCATATCAACGGGTTTGTCCAGCAGCTTGGATAACGCGGTAGCGGCATTGCCCGCGCCAATATTGCCTACCTCCCGAAGCACATCCAGTTCAAAAGCTTCAAATGATTTGAATTTAGGCACGGTTAAACCTCTAATTGCTCAAGCTGAATAATTTCGCTTTTATTGAGCACTTCGGACAGATTCAGCATAATAAGCAGTCTTCCTTCGCTCAGCTTGGCGATGCCGCGCAAATATTTGGCCTTTATGCCGCCTACAATTTCAGGAGGGGATTCGATTGTGTCGCTGTCAATGTCGATGACGTCATTTGCGGAATCAACGATAAAGCCAACTTCCAGCTCGTCAACCGCCACTACGATAATACGGGAATTTTCAGTAGGCTCCGTTTCGTCCAGTCCGAAGCGCCCGCGCAAATCAATTACAGGCACAACGACGCCGCGCAGGTTAATGACGCCTTTGATGAAGGCCGCCGTTTTTGGCACGCGTGTAATCGGTGACATGCGTTCAATGGTACGAACCTTGTCTACTTCTATGCCATACTCCTCTTGGCCAAGCGCAAATACGATAACTTTCAATTCTTCTCCCATCGCAATAACCTCCTTATTTGATAAGTGCATTTGGATCAATAATAAGCGCTACATAACCGTCTCCCAAAATTGTTGCTCCGGAAATGCCGTAGACGTTGGTCAAATATTTGCCAAGCGATTTCAATACGATTTCACTTTGGCCAATAAACTCATCCACCATTACCGCCGCCAGCTTCTCGCCCTTCTTAATGACGATAATTTCCGTTTCCTGCTCCTGGCTTTCGTCATAGTCCGGCGATTCCAGCACTTGGCTAAGCGATACGAGCGGAATGATGGAGCTGCGGAATTGAATCATTCGATTGCCGTGCACATTCAAAATTTTATCCCGCTGAATGATGCCCGTCTCTACAATGGAAGACAAAGGAATGGCATATTTTTCAGAGCCCAGCTTGATTAGCATGGCAGAAATAATCGACAGCGTCAGCGGCAGCTGAACCGAAAATTTGGTGCCTTTGCCATAAGCCGAGGTTACTGTGACATTACCGCCAAGCGAGGTGATTTTGGTTTTTACAACGTCTAGTCCAACACCGCGTCCCGAAATATCGGAAATTTTGTCCGCTGTGCTAAAACCTGGCGCAAACAGGAGCATATTGATTTCATCCGGCGATAGCTTATTCGCCTCTTCTTCAGTCACGACGCCATTTTTAATGGCGATGGCTTTTACCTTATCCTGATTGATGCCATGTCCGTCGTCTTCAATTTCGATAAATACATGATTGCCGCTGTGATAAGCTCTCAAATGGATGGTTCCCGTTTCTGGCTTGCCAGCCGCCAAACGCTCTTGAGGCATTTCTACGCCGTGGTCGCCGGAATTGCGAATGAGATGGACAAGCGGATCGCCGATTTCGTCAATAACGGTACGGTCCAGCTCCGTTTCGGCGCCTGTAATAACAAGATCCATTTTTTTATCCAGCGTTTTGGCAAGATCCCTTACCAGACGAGGGAATCTATTAAATACAGTGTCAACCGGCACCATCCGCAGCTTCAGCACGATATTTTGCATATCGGAGCCCACGCGCGACATATGCTCCACCGCTTCTGTCAAATCGGTGCGTTTGATTTCGCTTGCCAGCTGCTCCAGCCTGACCCTGTCAATCAGCAGCTCGCTAAACAGATTCATTAACGTATCCAGACGTTCAATGTCGACGCGGATTGTACGTCCTACGCCTCCGCCCTGCTGGGATTGCGCTTGTGCGGCAGGCGCTTTCTTCACCTGCTGCTCCGCCTGCGGTTGAGGCGCAGCCGCTTGAACAGGCTCGGCAGGAGCAGGCGCTGACGCAGCTGCAGCCGGAGCTGCCGTAAGTGCGTTAAGCGACTCCACGTCCAGCGGCGTTACAGTAACCGAAGCAATTTCTGAAATATTGGAGATTTGCTCCGTCAGTACATCTACAGATGCCGTAGAAATCGTAAAGACGGTAAAAGAGCGATCAAATTTCTCTTGCTCCAAATCCTGTACGGTTGGTTCGGACTTGACGATTTCTCCGTTTGCTTCAAGCAAATTGAAAACCATATAAGCGCGAGCCGCCTTAAGCACGCAATTTTCATCAATCGTGACTTGTATGTAATAAGGCTGATGCCCGCTTTCCATCGACTGCATCATAATGGAGGTCTGGAATTGATCCAGCAGAGCCTTCCCCAGCTCCGCGCTTGACGTTTCTTGCATGGCAGAGCCGGAAGCCGCGGCTTCGGCCATTCCGCTGCGATAATCGCTGTTCACGATTTTTTGCAGGGAGGCCACGATGGACGTTACATCCGCTTGTCCCGTTCCTCCGCCTACAATGTCGTGAACCATTGCCTCCAGCGCGTCAAGACCTTTGAACAAGGTGTCAAAAATAAAGCTGTCCATCTTCAGCTTGCTGTTGCGAACCAAGTCCAGCACGTTTTCCATCTCATGCGTAAGCGATGCGAGGTCCTCAAACCCCATCGTTGCCGACATCCCTTTAAGCGTATGAGCGGAACGGAAGATAGACTGAACGATACTCAGGTCTTCGGGACTGCCTTCCAGTTGAAGCAGATTTTCATTTAAAGATTGAAGATGATCGTTTGATTCGTCGATAAACATGGACAAATACGCATTCATATCCAATTTCCAGCACCTCCTGTTAGTGTACTCGTTCAATCACTTCCTATTTCGACACTGCACTCACAAGCCGGGTGGCAATATGCTGCAGCGGCAATACCGTTTGAACAGCTCCGCCTTCCACCGCTGAACGCGGCATTCCGTAAACAATGCATGTTTCCTCGGCTTCCGCAATCGTTGAAGCTGCTCCGCTATTCGCGAGCGCCTTCATCCCTTTGGCGCCGTCGCTCCCCATACCGGTCATAATGACCGCATGCCGGGTCAATTCCGTCAATGGCACAAGCGATTCAAACATGACATCTACTGATGGCCGGTGCCCATTGACTTGAGGCTGGCTGCCAAGCTGAATCCAATAGCCCAGCGAATCGCGGGCAAGCTCCAGATGGAAGCCTCCGGGAGCTATATACACCGTCCCTGCTGCCGCGCGCATGCCATGCTCCGCTTCAACGACCTTTAAGGCGCTGAAGCTATCCAAGCGCTGCGCCAGCGATTTGGTGAACCGCGGCGGCATATGCTGAACCACCAGCACAGGCGCAGGAAAGTTGGCAGGCAAGGAGCATATCACCTCATGAAGCGCGCGAGGCCCGCCCGTCGAGGTGCCGATCGCCACCAGGTGCTTAAAGGCTCCCGCCGCTTGAGCCTTTGGTTCCGGCTTAGGCGGAAGAGTAACTTCTTTAGGCCGGGCAACAGTCTTAAGCGGCTGAGACGCAGGTTTATCCTCAATCGTCTTTTTGGCCCTATCCGCGAGGCCTGCAGCAGGTGCTGCCTGAGCCGCTTTTGGCGCAGCTTTCAGCTCTGACGTATGGGGTTCAAAGGCAGGCTTTTGCACCAATTCCGCTTTTCCAGAAGATTTTGACTCCACCGGCTTGTCCTGCGCCGAAGGCTTTCCATACGCTTTGGACAGCAGCCCGGTTTGCTCTGGAGCTTTTTGCAGCAATGTCTCCTTTGGAGACTCCAGCGCCGGCGAGGCGGCCGGCTCATTCGTCTGATTGGCCTGCGCATTGCGGTTGGCGGCTTTAACAAAATCAACCGCCGCTCTTAATTTGTCGCGAAGCAGCTCGCCAACCTGATAAATATCGCCAGATGCAGGCCCGGACGGCTTACGGATAAAATCAAATGCGCCATATTCCAGCGCCATGATGGTGTCCCTTGTATTGGCCTCGCTTATGCCTGACAACATAATGACTGGCAACGGGCAATTTTTCATAATGTACTGGAGCGCTTGAAGACCGTTCATAACCGGCATTTCGAGGTCCATCGTAACAACATCCGGCTTGTACCGGGTTATGGCGGATACCGCTTCTATTCCGTTAACAGCGGTTGCCACGATCGTAAATTGCTTGTCCCGCAAAATCAGATCGCCTATGATGGTCCGCATAAAGGCGGAATCGTCGACAATAAGCACACGATAAGGAGCCATCTTTTTTCCTCCTTCATTCAAAGGATTACCTTGATAGTCTGAATAGTTTTGTCAAAAATCCTTTGACGCCGCCCTCCGCCTTGCTTTGCGGAATTGCCAGAAACGACTGGGCAATCCCGCCTACGGCAGCTGCAGCATCACAATCCGGATACGCGAGAAGAAACGGAACTTGCCGTTTTACGGCTTTTGATACGTGACTATCGTCAGGGATCATCCCCAGCCAGGGCAGCTCAAGCTTGAGAAATTGATTGGCGACAAGCTGAAACTTCTCTGCGGTTTCCTTGCCCTCCCTGCTATTGCTCGCACGATTGACGATAAGTCTAAAGTTCGCCTGTACATCCTTCATGCCGCTTACCATTTTGATTAAAGCGTAGGCATCGGTAATCGACGTTGGTTCCGGCGTCGTCACCACAAGCGTTTCCTGGGCTGCCGCAATAAACTTGACCGTTTCTTTGGACAACCCCGCGCCAGTATCAAACAAAATAATGTCATATTGATCATGCAGCTTCTCGATTTCGGTAGCGAAACGATTGAGCTGCGACTCCGACATATCAATGAGATCGTGGAAGCCGGAGCCTCCGGCAATGTAATGCAGACCCTCGGAGCCGAGCTGAATAATATCCCAAATGCTCTTCTCTTGTTTCAATAAATGATAAAGGCTATAGGTGGATGTCCGGCCCATCAAAACATCTATATTCGCCATGCCGATATCGGCGTCGAACAGAAGAACCTTTTGCCCCAGCCTTCTCAACGATAGAGCAAAATTCAAGCTGAAATTGGATTTGCCTACTCCGCCTTTGCCGCTTGTGACGGTAATGATCCGGGCTGATTTGCGTTCCCTTTCAGGATCATGCTGTCTGATCAGATGTCTTAACGCTTCCGCCTGGTCATTCATTTAGAGCCTCCCCCAGCAGCATCGCTATGTAGGAGCCCGCTTGGAAAGGAGCGATATCGTCGGGAACGGTTTGGCCGCTTGCCAAATGAGTTGGCTGCAATTCAAACCGAAGAATCAGATTAAGAATAGCGCCATAAACCTCTGTCTCATCCAGCTTTGTAAACAATACCTTTTGTACGCCGTATTGGATAAAACGTTCGGCGATGGCGACCATATCCGCCGTTTTTCCAGTCAAACTGAGCACCAGCACCGTTTCTCCCGGCTGATCCGACTGAAGCAGGCTGTTCACCTCGGATACATGCAGCTCGCTGCGAAAATTCCGCCCCGCCGTATCCATCAAGATAAGATCCCGCTCCGCCAGCTGGCGATATGCCTTAGGCAAATCCATTGGCGAAAACACAACTTCCATCGGTACATTTAAAATGTTGGCGTAGGTGCGGAGCTGATCAACGGCAGCGATTCGATAGGTATCGGATGTAATAAAGCCGACCTTTTTGCCCAGCTTAATGGTTTGCTCCGCCGCAAGCTTTGCTATTGTTGTTGTTTTCCCTACCCCTGTCGGGCCGACAAAATGAACAACCCGTGCGCTAGGATCGATTCGCCCATGATTAAAGGGCTCAAGCCATTCCTCCAGCTTGCTTGCCGCCAAGCTCCAAACCGTCTCCGCTTCCAGCTCCACGGAAGAGAGGGTTTGCTGCTCTTGAAGCCAATCCAGCAGCTTGCCAACCAGCTCTTCATCCACCTCCTGCTTCAGCAGCCGCTGCTTCAGCGCCAGAAGGGGCGGCGACATGGCATGAAGATCGCTGCGTTCCTTCGACATCTTCACCATAAAAGAACGCAGCTCACGAATTTCCTCAATAATAAATTGCTCCTGACTCCCCCGTTTCTCCACAGGTTTTTCAGGTTCGGGCGGCGCCGGCTTGGGCGGCTCGGCGACCGCAGTTGAAGATCGTTGAGCGGTTTGTAAAATTTGTTCCACCACAGCCGCAACCTCCGGCGCGGGTTTTCTAAGAGGAGGCTCCGGCGCTTTGGCGGCATTGGTTTCAACCGCAGCGATAACCTCCATTTTCCGCTTGCGGAACATGCCCATAAAACCGCCAACCTTGATTTCCTTTGTTTCCAAAATGATGGCGTCTTTGCCTAACTCGGTGCGAATGAGCGAAACCGCTTCGGGCAAAGCTTCTACTATGTAACGTTTCACTCTCATAGATTCACCACCCCGATGCTCTGCACTTCAATATTGGGCTCAAGCTCGCTGTAGGACAAAACCGGCACTTCCTGCATCGTGCGTTCCAGAATTTGCCGCAGGTACATCCGAATCGTCGGCGAAGCCAATACGATTGGCTGCTGCCCGGACTGGATTTGACGGTTTACGTGCTCGCCCAGACGCTGGTAAATCTGCTGGGTCGAAACGGGATCAAGCGCAATATAGCTTCCGGTATCGCTCTGCTGGACCGATTCGGCAATTTTTTTCTCCAGCTGCGGGCCGACGGTAATGACTCTCAGCATGTCTCCGCCTGGCGAAAACTGCTGAGTAATTTGGCGGGAGAGCGACTGCCGAACATATTCCGTCAAAATATCGTGATCCTTCGTATATTGGCCGTGATCAGCCAGCGATTCAAAAATGGTCACCAGATCACGGATTGAAACTTTTTCCTTCAACAGCTTGGAGAGCACCTTCTGCACATCGCCAACGGTCAAAATGGACGGGATAAGCTCTTCTACAAGCGCCGGGTACGACTCCTTCACATTATCGATCAGAAGTTTTGTTTCTTGTCGTCCGATCAGCTCATGGGCATGTCGCTTGATGATTTCCGTCAGATGCGTGGCAACCACCGATGGAGGGTCAACTACGGTATAGCCCGACAGCTCCGCTCTTTCTTTGGTGGCTTCATCAATCCAGATAGCCGGCAGGCCAAACGCAGGTTCCGTCGTTTCAATACCGGTAACCGAATCATCCTCAAAACCGGGGCTCATTGCCAAATAATGATTCAGCAGCAAATCGCCTCTGGCGACTGTGTTGCCTTTAATTTTGATGACATATTCATTGGGCTTCAGCTGGATATTGTCGCGTATCCGAATAACGGGTACAACAAGGCCAAGCTCGAGCGCGCATTGCCTTCGGATCATGATGATCCGATCCAGCAGGTCGCCTCCCTGCGTCGTATCCGCCAGAGGAATCAGACCGTAACCAAATTCAAATTCGATAGGGTCCACCTGCAGGAGACTTATGACACTCTCCGGGCTGCGAACCTCCTCGATCTGCTGCTCCTCTACCATCATCTCATCCTCGACCTGCTGACGATCAAATCTGCGCTGCATATAATAAGCGCCAACAGCAATTGCAATCGCAAACGGCCACGTGCTCAAAATGCCGATTGGCGTCAAGCCCAATATCGCAATCGTGCCCGCAGCTACGTACAGCATTTTAGGATAACGGAACAACTGGCCCGTCAGGTCATCCGCCAGATTGCCATCGGAAGCCGCGCGAGTAACGATCATGCCTGCGGCTGTCGAAATCAGCAAGGCAGGAATTTGCGCAACCAGGCCATCGCCGATGGTCAAGATGGAGAAGGTTTCAAGCGAATCCCCAAAGCTCATGCCATGCATCGCCATACCAACAATAAATCCGCCGATCAGGTTGATGATCATAATAATGATTGTTGCAATGGCATCGCCTTTTACAAATTTGCTGGCGCCGTCCATGGAGCCGTAAAAATCGGCTTCGCGCTCAATTTTGGAACGGCGTTCCCGAGCCTGCTGTTCATTAATCAGCCCGGAATTGAGATCCGCGTCGATACTCATCTGCTTGCCCGGCATCGCATCCAGCGTAAAGCGTGCAGCAACCTCGGCAACGCGCTCCGAGCCTTTAGTAATAACGATAAATTGAACAACAACAAGGATTAAAAAGACGATAAACCCGATCGCTACCGCTCCGCCGCCGACCCAGCTGCCAAAGGTCGCAATAACCTCGCCTGCTTCCGCATGCGTCAGGATGCTCCGTGTCGTGGAAACGCTGAGCGCTAGTCTGAACAAGGTCGTAATGAGCAATATCGTCGGGAAAATGGAGAAATCCAACGCTTCTTTTGTATTCATCGCAACAAGCAAAATCATAAGCGCGAGCGAAATGTTCATTATAAGAAGCAAGTCAATCAGAAAAATCGGGATCGGGATAATCATCATGAGCACGATCCCGATTATGCCTACAATTACGAATAGATCTTTAATTTTCATGATGTCGCCTCCTCCCGCCAAATGATGTCTACTTGATGCGACCTTTTACCTTATATACGTATGCCAGCACTTCCGCCACAGCCTGGAACAGATCCCCCGGTATCACATCACCGATTTCAGCACGTTCATATAGCGCTCTGGCTAGCGGCTTGTTTTCCATCGTAACGACGTCGTGCTCCTTGGCTATTTCTTTAATCCGCAAGGCTACATGATCCATGCCCTTCGCCAGCACCTTCGGCGCTTCCATCTGCGATGCGTCGTATTTAAGCGCAATCGCAAAATGCGTGGGGTTCGTAATGACAACGTCGGCTTTTGGCACTTCCTGCATCATCCGCTGCAGCGCCATTTTACGCTGCCGTTCGCGAATGCGGCCTTTGATCAGAGGGTCGCCCTCCGATTTTTTAAACTCGTCCTTAATATCCTGCTTGGACATTTTAAGACTTTTTTCATGCTCATACTTTTGGTACATATAGTCCAGGAAGGCCAATACAATTAATACGGCGCCGATTTTAATGCCAAGATTAATCGTAATTTTTGCCGCAAAGGCAAAGATGGCGGGGATCGGCTGCATCGGCAAAAGCAGCAGCTTTTCCCATTCGCCGGCTATAGTGGTATACACCATAAGCGCAATGATCGTCACCTTGAGAATGCTTTTTAAAAATTCCGCAAGACTTCTCATCGAAAAAATGCGTTTGAAGCCTTGAATAGGATCCAGCTTTTTTATGTCGGCCTTCAGCGAATGCCCTGTCAGCAAAAATCCGAATTGGACCACATTGCCTAGGACGCCAACAACCATAGCGATTGCAAAAATGGGAAGCAGCAGCAACAGAACCTGCCACACGATGTTCAGAAACAATCCCATAATGTTTTCGGTTGTGAGCTCCATCGTCAGCCAGTCCTCGAAGAGACTTCTGAACAGCCCCATCACTCCAGAGCTGTAGTGATTGCCCAGCATGAGAAACGAAGCGAACACAAAAAGCAGTATAAATGCGCCAGGCAAATCGGCGGATTTGGCAACCTGCCCTTTTTTACGGGAATCGTTTCGTTTTTTCGGCGTTGCTTTCTCCGTCTTTTCCTGGTTAAACAACTGGAGGTCAAGCTTTAAGCGATAGCTGCGCATAACGGCCTCCCCCCTATTCTCCGGATGGCGGCCCCTGCACAATGCCGAACAGCTGCTCCAGAGAATCAAACATAATCGAAAAGAGCTTTTCAAACAAAGCGCCCATCGAAGGCATCAACAAAATCATAAGAAAAATGCCAATCAGCAGCTTCAATGGCAGGCCGATAACAAAAACGTTGAACTGTGGAGCGCTTTTTGTTAAAAAGCCAAGGCCTACATCAGTCAAAAACATAGCCACCATAATAGGAGCGGCGATTTGGATTGCAAGTACAAATGTGGTAGCAAACGTCCTCACCAGAAAGTCTGAAATCCCGCCGCTCATCATGATGCTGTAAAACTCGTTGGAAAGCGGCATCCAGGTATAGCTGTTCATCAGCCCGCCCAGCAAGTAATGATGGCCGTTCATCATTAGAAAAACAACCAGCATAAGCATGTACTTGAAATTACCCATCAAAGGAGCCGATATGCCGGTATGCGGATCAACCACGTTGGCCATTGCCAAACCGATTTGCATATCCATAATGCCTCCAGCCATCTGAACGATGGAGAAAAACAAATACACAACAAACCCCAGCAACAAGCCAATAATGATTTCCCGAAAAACAGCCAGTACATACTCTTCATTTGGAATGACGGATTCGCCGACTCCGTAGGTCAAATAGACCATAAGCGATATAAAAAAACCAAGGCCGATTTTAAACGTATTCGGGACGCTTCTCGACGAAAAAATAGGCGCCACGACGAAAAAAGCGGTAATTCGACAAAAGATTAACAAAAAAATAGGTGCTCCTTGAGCAATTGCACTCATCAGCTCACAGCCTAACCGATGTAGATATGTAAGTTGCTGAACAACCTGTAGGTAAAATCAACAACTGTGTTTAGGATCCATGGCCCAAATATAATGACGGCAATAAATACCGCAACAATTTTGGGTACAAACGCCAGCGTTTGCTCTTGAATTTGCGTCGTAGCCTGAAAAACACTGATGAGCAAGCCTACTACCAGAGCCAATACCAGCATGGGGGCGCTGGCCTTTAAAACGGTGTATAAGGCACTGCTGGCCAGACCGATTACAAACTCCGCGCTCATAAGGCGTCCCCTCCCGCTGTCATGTTGTGTTAAAGCTCAGCAGCAAACCCCTGACGACCAGATACCAGCCGTCTACCATAACAAACAGCAGCAATTTAAACGGCAGGGATATCATAATCGGCGGAAGCATCATCATGCCCATCGCCATCAATGTGCTGGCTACAATCATGTCGATCACGAGAAACGGAATAAAAATAAGAAAACCCATCGTAAACGCTGTTTTGAGTTCGCTGATGGCATAAGCCGGAACCAGCACCGTTAACGGTGTATCCTGAATAGAAGCCGGAGGATCCGTTTTGGTGTAGTTCAGAAACAATTGCAAATCCTTTTGCCTGGTGTGGGCTCCCATAAACTCCTTCATAGGGATTGCAGCCTGTTCAAAGGCTTCCGTCTGAGTAATTTCACCCTTTAAGTAGGGCTGAAGAGCTACATCATTCACCTGGCCAAAGGTTGGAGCCATAATAAAAAAGGTCATAAACATTGCCAGTCCGATCAGAACCTGATTAGGCGGCATTTGCTGTGTCCCCAGCGAAGTTCGAACAAAGCCGAGCACAATTACAATTCGGGTAAAGCTGGTCATTAAAACCATGATGCCGGGAGCTATGCTGAGCACTGTGATAAGAAGAAGCAGCGACAAGGCACTTGTTCCTGGCTGATCTCCCGAGCTATTGCCGATATTGATTGAAATATCGGGCAGAGGCTCCGCAAAAGCCTGTCCGTTTATGAACAGCGACAGTAGAAGAATACTCAATAGGGCCAGCGTCTTCTTATTTCTCATCATCCATCAACCGTTCATGACTATTTTGATTTTTGAGCAGCTGCTCAAGCTGCTGCTTGCGTTGCGATTGTCCATTCAGCTTGCCTTCCAGCATTTGCTGGAAGGTGGAGCTTCCGCTGTCTCCTGTTTTGCCGGCGTTTTTACCTCGCCATTTGCCCAACAGCTCAACAACGTTTCCTGGTCCCCACACAGCAGTTGTTTCCTTGTCCAAAACCTTCAGGATATCGGCGACCCGCTCAGCATCATCGATCTTCTCCAGCAAGGTGACCGTATCTCCAACACCTACAATATAAATAGTTCCGGCGATTTCCAAAACCTGTACGGAACTGTTTTGCCCCAAAGCTATTCCGCCAAGCGAACGCATGGAACGATTGATTCCCCAAGCCCGGCTTCCTTTGGAAAGCCATTTGATCACGATCACGATCAGCACGATGACAATGGCTAGCGCAACCATCAGCCACGCAACGCTGCCCAACATATTCCCCGGGCCATCAAACGGAATCTGCGTATCCGGGACTTCAGTCCCACTATTGCCGGATGCGGCAACCATTCCAGGGAAAACCGTCGATGCCGCGGCCGTCAGAATGGCCGTCCGCTTATGCAATACGTTCATTAAAGCGGACCTTATCCCAAAGCTTTCTTAATCGCTTCAATTACGCGATCCGCCTGGAACGGTTTAACGATAAAATCTTTGGCGCCTGCTTGAATCGCATCAATAACCATCGCTTGTTGACCCATGGCGGAGCACATAATGACTTTTGCGCTTCCATCCAGCTTCTTGATTTCCTTCAACGCTGCAATACCGTCCATCTCCGGCATCGTAATATCCATTGTGATGAGGTCTGGCTTCAATTCCTTATATCTCTCAACCGCTTGCGCGCCGTCCGGCGCCTCTCCTACTACCTCGTACCCATTTTTCGACAAAATATCGCGAATCATCATGCGCATAAACGCTGCGTCGTCAACGATAAGAATCCGGTTTGCCATCTTCATTTCCTCCCAGGAGTTATTGTAATTTTTGAATTCGGTCCCATTGACTAACGATATCCGTTACGCGGACACCAAAGTTTTCGTCGATGACGACAACCTCGCCCTTGGCAATAAGCTTATTGTTGACCAAAATGTCAACAGGTTCGCCCGCCAGCTTGTCCAGCTCAATTATTGAGCCTTGCGACAACTCGAGAATATCTTTGATTTGCTTCTGGGTCCTTCCTAATTCTACAGTGACCTTCAACGGTATGTCGAGTAATAAATTTAGATTTGTTGTATCTGGCCCTTCATAGGCCTGCCCGCCGAAATTTGCGAACTGGACCGGCTGCACATTAATGTTTCGCGCAGGAGGCGCTGCATGGGCAGCTGGACTTGGATATCCGGCAGGAGCATCGTAATAAGGAGCCTGCGGCGGATAACCAGGAGGCGCTGCTGCCGGCTGCGGCGGCGGCTGATGATAAGCTGGCGGCGGTGTCGGCGGAGCCGGGGCCGGCGCTGCTGCTGCAGCTGTCTGCTGAACCGCTGCCTGCGTTTCTGCAACAGCAGGAGGGGCCGCTGGCGGTGGCGGAGCGCTTTCTTCAACGCCACCCATCAAGGTTGATACCATTTCCTTCGCAAAGGAAACCGGCAGCAACTGCATAATTGTTGAATCTATCAAATCTCCGATTGTCAAATGGAAGGAAATTTTGATAAACACATCCACAGGCGGCAAATGCTCCATCCCGTTGCCCGCATCTACATCCAGGATGTCGATGCCAGGGGGTGAAATGTTGACCAGACGATTAAAGATAGTGGACATCGAGGTAGCCGAGGAGCCCATCATCTGATTCATTGCTTCCTGAACAGCGCTGATATGAATTTCATTCAGCTCTTCCGGCGTAACAACGCCTTCTCCGCCCAACATCAGGTCCGCGATAATCTGCGCATCCTGAGTACGTATAACGAGCGAGTTGATGCCTTCAAACCCGTCAACATATTCAACGCTGACCGCAACATGAGGTTTGGGGAAAATGTCGCCAAGCTCTTCACGCTTGACCAGCGTAACCTGAGGCGTTGTAATATCCACTTTTTTGCCCAGAAGCGTAGACAAAGCGGTAGCTGCGCTGCCAAAAGTGATATTTCCGATTTCGCCCAGAGCATCCTGCTCGATTGCCGACAAGTAATCCGACAGCACAACCTCGTTAGCCTCGGCTGGAACGTCATCGGGCTCGTTGGAGGACTGCCGAAGCAATGCATCAATCTCCTCCTGGGACAAATAGTCTTTACTCGTCATAATCTTTTTCAGCTCCCTCGCTTACAATTTCGTCCACCTGAACAGCCAGCTTGTCCCTAATGGAACCCGGACTGCCGATAAACTTCAGCTTATCTCCAACTTTTATATTCAGTCCTTCATCAACCGGTTTGTTTAAGGTTAGAACATCACCGATATTCAAGGTCAAAAACTCATGGATCGTTATAGATGTCTCGCCTAGCTCCGCCACAATCGGCAGCTTGGCTTTATGCAAGCGCTGCTCCAGTATTTCAACCTCTTCGGGCGCCCGTTCCTTCTTCTGCGACACAAACCAGTGATGCACGGACAATCTTGGCATAATTGGCTCCAGTACGACATGCGGGATACACAAATTGATCATGCCGGTTGTATCCCCGATTTTGGTACTGAATGAAATCAGCGCAATCGTTTCATTGGGAGAAACGATTTGCATGAATTGCGGATTGGTTTCCAACGCCTCGAGTCTCGGCGTAATGTCGATAACCGTTTTCCACGCTTCCTGCAGGCTGTCGAAGGTTCTGGCGAAAACCCGTTCCATGACCGTTGTTTCAATTTCAGTCAAGTTGTTGATTTTGGATGGCGCGGTGCCTTGTCCGCCTAACATCCGGTCAAGCATGGCATAGGCGACGTTAGGATGCACCTCGAGGACCATTCGTCCTTCAAGCGGCTCCGCTTCAAAGATATTCAAAATCGTCATTTTGGGTATGGACCGAATAAACTCATCATAAGGCAACTGCTCTACGTCTACTACATTAATCTGAACGAAAGTGCGGAGTTGCGCCGAGAAATAGGTTGTCAAAAATCGCGCGAAGTTTTCGTGAATGCGTGTCAAGCTCCTTATATGATCCTTCGAGAAACGAACTGCGCGTTTGAAATCATAGACGCTGACCTTCCGCTGAACCTCTTCCTTCTTCAAGTCTTCTGCGTCCATTTCACCGGATGACAGCGCGGCAAGAAGCGCGTCTATCTCATTCTGCGATAATACATCAACCAATTCTCTCACCTCCTTCGGGAATATCGCGCCGAGGGCGTTACAGTTCCGTAATTATGATATCTGTAATTTCAACCTTGATCATCTTTCCTTTAGGGAGGATAGGGTTCAGCAGATTAAGCAGCTTTGTTTCAAGAGCATCCTCGCCCTGCGAACCTTGAAGCTCGCTAGCCGTCGTATCGGCCAAAGTCCGGCTGATGACCGGTTTAATTTCTAGATCCAAAATCTGATCAAATTCCTCTTTCGTTTTTTTGCTGTCCAGCTGGAAAGCAAAGCTCAAAATGACGACATAATTTTGATCCTTCAAGTTCCGGCGGTACTCTGTTAGAACAGATGTAACCTCAACCCGTTCTTTGGCCGACAAGGTTTCCACCTTGACTTCGGGTTTTGGTTCTTTATTTCCGTCTTTGTCGTCAAACATGTAGTTAAATGCGATAACCGCAACAATGGCGATAAGTATAATTGAGAGAACAATAGAAACTAACCAGGGCAACATTTTTTTCATGATGCCGGACCCTCCAATCTTTCCAGCTTATGGTTCGCGTTAATAAGGCCGATCGTGCCTAAATACTGGCTGGTCAATGCAATGATTTCGTCGGCCCTTTCCTTAACCACAAGCTTGTTGCCTGTCGAGAGTGAAATAACCGTGTCGGCAGCCTCTTCAACCCATTCAATCAGAAGAGCATTGATAATGACCTTCGTGCCGTTCAAGCGCGTTACAGGAATCATCAGGCGGCCTCCTTTATGTAAGGGAGGCTGAACCAGCCTCCCGGCTTGCTACAAAATTAACGTTTCAGGTTAACAACTTCCTGCAAAATTTCATCGGATGTGCTGATTATGCGGGAATTTGCCTGAAAGCCGCGTTGCGCAACAATCATTTCCGTAAACTCGGCCGTCAAATCTACGTTCGACATTTCTAGCTGGCCGGAAATAACTGCGCCGGTTCCTGCATCGGCGTCATTAGCCGGAACGATTTCGAATTCTCCTTCCGGATTGGCGTTAACCGTCATCCGGTACAAATTGCCTCCGATTTTTTCCAGGCCGCTGGGATTGACAACCTTAACGATGCCAAGCTGACCACCATCTGCCTGTCCGTCAGCCGTTACGCCAATAATTCTGCCGTCCTGGCTGAAGCTGAATGCCGTAATTTCTGGGGCAAGAACGATAGGCGCTCCGTCCACGCCCAGAACGAACATGCCGTCCGCAGTAACAAGTTGTCGCGCGCCGTCAATGGTGAAATTGCCCGCGCGAGTCAGCAGCTGTTCAGTTCCGTCTCCGGCCGATACAACAAAAAATCCGTCGCCGTCAATCCGCAGGTCCTTTGCATCATTCGTTTGCATGGCGCTGCCCGCTGTATGGATTGTATCAATTGCGCCGATCGCTACGCCCAGGCCGATTTGGCGAGCGTTTACGCCGCCCCGCGCTCCGTCTTCAGGCGCTGTCACACCGGATACGGTCTGGCTCAAAATATCCTGAAACATAACCCTTCCGGCTTTAAAGCCGATTGTGTTGACGTTGGCAATGTTATTGCCGATTACGTCAAGCTTGGTTTGAAACCCTCTCATGCCGGAAACGCCTGAATACATTGATCTCAACATGGTTTCATTTCCTCCAATTTGGGGTATTAGTGCTTACTGGCGGCTACATCTGTCGGTCCGCAGCCGCAGGCCTCCTGAATGGTCCAGCCTTATGTCAAAATAATCGCACTGTCAATCTGGGTAAAGACGTTGCTCCGCATGCCGCTTTCATCCATTGCCGTTACAACGGTGCGACTGGGTACATTAACGATCATCGCAATATCCTTGTACACAATAAGAGAATCGCGCGCGCCTTTGGAAGCCGCCTCGTCCACCGCATTCATAATTCGGGACAGCGACTCCGGCTTGAGCTGGATACCGCGTTGCTCCATTCTTACTTCCGCATGATGGCTGAACTTGAGCACTTTCGATTGCAGCAGGTCATGAAACTCCGCGCCTTGCCTCTTCATTTCGCCCTGAGCTTTTTGATAGCTTTTGTCAACCTGCAGCGGCGAAGGACTTATAGGGAACAGGTGTCCAATTTTCATGCTGTCGCTCACGCTTCCTCCACCTCATCCTTCTCCCCAGCTGATTCCGCTCCTTGAGCGGGCTGACTTTCGGAAATAGAGATCAGGTAGTCCAATGCAACCTCGCTATCGCCAATCTTTGCATACAATACGCCTTCCTTGGACAAAATCGAGTCAACCTTACCATTAAAAGGAATGATTTGCCCTTCCTCATCGTACTCCTGCCACTCTACCCATTTACCGATCATGCTTGAAGCTGATCCGATGCTTTGTCGCAATTTACCGATTTCGGTCGCCATATTCATCAGCTGCTCCACAGAGGTAAACTGCGCCATTTGCGCAATAAACTCTTTATCCTGCATAGGCTGCATGGGGTCCTGATTACGAAGCTGCGTTACCAGGATGGACAAAAACTGATCCTTGCCAAGCGTATTGGACGATGATTTTTCAGCTGCTTTCTGGACATTGCTCTTGTGATAGCTAGGCCAAACGTTACTGGTAGATACACTGTCGGCCATTTCTGTTCACCCCCGTCCTTGTCCGATAGGAATTGCATTAAGCCGTTTCGTTAATACTTCTTCCAAAACCGAGCTCCTGAATGGCTGCCTGCTCGGCAATTTCCGATTCAAAAGCATTGTCCGTTACGCGCTCGTCATTCTGCTGATCCTGAGAATTGCGGAACGGGTTGCGATTGCCCTGCTCCTGCCCGTTTTGCCCGCTAAGCACGGCAGAGGACTCGCTTTGAGTAACCTCCAGCTTATCGACGTTTAAGCCTTGTGCCTGAAGCGATGAACGCAGCTGCGCCATTTGATTTTCAAGCATATCCTTGGCATGCGCCGTATCCGTCATAAAAACAGCGGTAAGCACGCCGCCTTGCATCGAAATGCGAACATCTACTCCGCCCAAATGCTCCGGAAACAGAGTAAGACGGGCTTCTGAAGCTCCATTCAAGGATCGGATATCAAACTTCGTCACAATCATGCCGCGCATCGTTTCAGCAAAATCCTCAGCCAGCACGAACGTGCTCGCGGTCTGGCTTGGTGCTGGCATCGGCGCATGCTCCCGGACGGTTTGTTGAGCAAGCAGAGAAACAGGCGTTGCGGCAACCATCTCTCCTTGCTGCTGCAAGCCTCCATCAGCCTGGGTCGTCACTTCGCTGCCTTGAACCGCCGCCGCCAGAATGGAAGGGTGGACAGCCTGGTGAGACATGCGTTGAAGCAAAACCGAAGCGTCCTTAGCCGAAGCGGATGCGGTATTGACCCATGCAGGAGTTTGTACGGTCTCCTTCTGGGAGGGCTGCTGCTTCGGAGCTTCGCCTTTCAACAAGGCAGCAAGCTCTCCAAGCTGCTTGGCAACCAGAGCCGCGGGCTCCTGACCTTGAACCTGCTTATGCAAGCCTTGCTGGAGCAATGTTTGCAACTGGAGGAGCGTATCCTGCAAGCCGCTTTTCAGGGTTAACGTTTGAGAAGCGTCATCCTCCGCTTGAACGACAGCGTTAGTTGCTTCATTAACCGCCTTCTGCAAGTGAACGGCAGGAAGGCCAAGCAAAACCAATAAAGCTTGCATACCTTCCAATGCGGCCAACAGCTCTTCAGGGCTGGCATTGGATTGTTGAGCATCCTCTTCCGGCTGAGCATCAAGCTGGTCTATTAACGAATCCATTAGTGCCAGAAGCTGCTCCAGCTCCGGCAATTCCGGCAGCACAGCGCCTTCTTGCGGCAGACCTGCTGCCGATGCAACCAAAGCATTCGGAGCGGCTGTTGACTCCTGAGCTTCCGCTTGACCGCCCATTTGCTTGACCAGCACCGTTTGAAAGCCTGCTGCACCTTCTGCAGCCGTTGTTCCTTGCTTCACGCTTGCTACTGGCGCTGAGCCGTTAGGAGCTACAGCGGTATTTGAACCTGCTACCATTACATCCATTATTGTTTTTCACCTCCCTTCTTATTGGCTGGCTTTATGAATGCGTCTAAGAGCCGGACATCAGTCTGGACATCATACTGGCAGTTGCGTTTTTGTCGATTTTGGACATCTCGCTCAAAATGGAGGAGCGCGCCGAATCGCTGACCGAATTTAAAATTCTCATCACCTTGCTAGGGCTCACTTCAATCATTTTGACCAAAAGCTCTCCCGCACTGGCTGCGTTCATAGCGCCAAAGGTTGCGCTTAGCTGATCCTGATCCAAAGTAGAGGAAACCGTTGTTTCCTTCGGCTGCGACGCCTCTTCCAGTCTCGCTTGCAGCGCCGCTATTTGCAGATCTTTGGCCTTAACGGCGTCCTTCATCTTCATGGTTGCTTCCGCAGCAATTTTTGCATCCATCTTTTCCATAATGCGCACTCGATCGTCAACTCTCATTGCGGAAAACAGCAGAACCATTTCATCCACGGTCATGTTTTGTACAATTGGAGCAGCCTTGCTAGGCGTCATTTTGGTAAACATGCTGGCGAGCTCGGAAATTTTGGCCTCATATTGCTCATCCTCCAGAAGACCCTCTTCATTTGCCAGCTTAAGCCGGGCATTTTCATCTTCCAGGTCTTTGATGGACTGCTCCTGCGTTTCCTTGGTTTGGGTTGCAGCGGCAAGCTCGCTTTTAAGCGTCAGCAGCTCCGTCTCCAATTCATCGATTTTTTCATTTAATTTGACTGAACGCACGCTTTCGTCGTCTTTAATGCCGCTCATTGATTCAGGCTTTGGAAGCGCATTTTTGAGAACAGGTATGTTTTGACCGATTTCCAGCGTCCGATTGCGGAAGTCGCTGTTTGTTGCATAAAGCAAGACGCCCAGCAAAACGATCACGACAAGAATCGGTATCATTAAAAACATAAAACGTTCAAAGCCGTTGTATTTCTGAGCTTCATCATTTGTGTCCGCCAATTTCGATCACTCCCTCTTGCCAGCGTTGCAGCCTTCTACGGTGACGGCATGATGAAACGAACCGTTGCCATTTCATCCAGCTCATTTTGCTCCTTGATTTGCAAAGCATGACGGAAACTTTCCCAGGCGCGGTCTTTGGCTTTGAGCCAAACCTTTTCATCCTTCATCTTGTCAGCCAGCTTGGAGCGGCATTGATCCACCGCCTTTTGAGCGTGTTGAACGTCCTCCAGCTTGCGTTCAATGCATGCTTGCAGATGGTCCAGATATTGGCCGATAACAAGCAGGTCTGATAATGGCACTGCTTGTGTGGTGGCCTGATGCAGCCTTTCCTCCCACTCTGCCTGGCTTTGACGAAGCTGATAGAGATTTTGTTCCTGAGTGGAGAGTTCGCCCAGCGCTCCTGAAAGCACCCATTCCGCTTGTGTTTTCTGGCTTGCCTTAAGATCCACAACCTTTTGAAATGAATAGTGGAAGGATGCCACCGCAGCACTCAACTCCTAAGAAATTGATTAATTAATGACTCTTGCGTTTCGCCTAAGGTCACTTTTTCATTCGTTTTTTGCTTTGTAAAAGCGTGAATGTCTTCTATATATTGAAGCGCCAAATCAATTTCTTTGTTTGAGCCTTGCTGGTACGCCCCAATATTGATCAAATCTTCCGAATCCCTGTATATAGAGAGCAGACGTTTTAGCGCGTTTGCCGCATCCTGCTGCTCCTCTGAAACAATTTCCTTCATAACGCGGCTGACCGAAGCCAAAACATCAATAGCCGGAAAATGTCCCTTATGCGCCAGGTGGCGGCTCAATACGATATGTCCGTCCAGAATACCGCGCACGGCATCCGCAATTGGCTCGTTCATATCGTCTCCGTCAACCAGAACAGTATAAAACGCGGTAATGGACCCTGTTGCACCGGTTCCCGCGCGCTCCAGCAGCTTTGGCAAAGCGGCAAACACGGACGGTGTGTAACCTCTGGTTGCCGGCGGTTCGCCGATAGCAAGACCGACCTCGCGCAGCGCCATTGCGTAACGGGTAACGGAATCCATCATCAGCATGACGTTCAAACCGCGATCCCGAAAATATTCGGCTATCGTCGTTGCAATTAATGCGCCTTTCATACGAATCAGAGCCGGCTGGTCGGAGGTCGCAACAATGACAACCGAACGCGCAAGCCCTTCAGGGCCAAGGTCCTTTTCGATAAATTCCAATACCTCGCGGCCCCGCTCGCCGATCAGCGCTATAACATTGACGTCGGCGGAAGTATTGCGGGCGATCATGCCCAGCAGCGTACTTTTGCCGACTCCGGAGCCGGCAAAGATGCCAACCCGCTGCCCTTGCCCTACTGTCAGCAAACCGTCGATGGCGCGGACCCCGATGCTCAGCGGATGTACCACTCTTGGACGGCCAAGCGGGTTGCTGGGAGCATTATGGGTTGAATAATGCTGCATTCGGCTGGGCAACAAGCTGCCATCAAGCGGATTACCCAATCCATCCAGTACCTTGCCCAGCAATTCCGAGCCTACCTGAACCGATAACGGCTTGCCGGAGCCTACAACATCGCAGCCAGGACTTATGGCATGCAGATCGCCAAGGGGCATCAGGATCACCTTGTTGTCCCTGAAGCCTACCACCTCCGCCTTCAGCGGTTTGGCGCTTTTGGAAGGATAGATATAACACAAGTCGCCAATGCTGGCATCCGGCCCCTCCGATTCCACAGTAAGTCCTATGACCTGGGTTACCTTGCCATTCACGCGTACGGGATCAATCGGCCTGAGGTGCTCCAGATACTTTGCCGAATCAAGCTTGATTCCAGTCCCCATTTTGACTTCTCTCCTCATTGCTCTGATGCGCCAATTGGATCAGCTCGCGTTTAATCTCCTGGAGCTGGGTATCGATACGCGCGTCAATGCTGCCAAATGCCGAACGAATGACACAACCATTGTCTTTAACGGTGGAATCGGGCAAAATTTGCAGCTCGGCCTGAGAATCAATGGCCATATTCAGCTCTTCCCTTGCCGCCTGTACGAATGGAAGCTGCTGAGGTGAAACGCAAAGCGTTATTACGCCTTGCTCCCTTCGGCGGGACAAGGCTTTGACAATAAGCTCCAGCGCCATTTCGGGAGCTTGACTCAGCTGCTTTCCAATGATTTTTTCCGCAATGGCGCAGCTAAGCTCTACAAGAAAAGGCTCTGCTTCCTGAATAATCTGCTCTCGAAGCGCATAAGCGCCCTTCAGAGCATCCGATGCTGCATCCAGGTTCTCCTGCCATTCCTGCTTCAGTTTTTCTTCCGCAGCGGCGGCGCCTTCCTGAAAGCCTTGCTCGAAACCGGATGTTCTTGCTTGCTCAAATGCCGCATTATCCTCGGAGCGTTTTTCCAGCCACCAGACATCTATTTGAGCCGTTGCCTCGGCCAGCATCCTTTCGCATTCCAGCGAAGCTTCCTGCAGCCGCTCATTGGCGAATGCCTGTGCGTCTGCCAAAATCTGATCGCGAAGCGAAACCGTTTCTTCATCTGGCCCAACCTCGATATCCTGACTGTTTTCATCCGATAAGCGGGTCAAAACCTCGCGATGATGACTTGCGCTCTGCAGCTTTTTGAGCTGGTCCAACGAAATAACGCTAGAAGATTTAATCAAATTAGACAATGATATCATCTCCTCCGCCGCGTGCGATAATAATTTCGCCCGACTCTTCTAAACGGCGGATTGTAGCCACGATGCGGGTTTGCGCTTCTTCCACGTCACGCAGCCTGACCGGGCCCATAAATTCCATTTCTTCTTTGAACGTTTCTGCCATACGTTTGGACATATTGCGGAAAATCGCTTCGCGTACTTCCTCGCTCGCCACTTTGAGGGCAAGCTGAAGATCGGCGTTTTCGATGTCGCGTATAATCCGTTGAATCGAGCGGTTGTCGATATTGACGATATCTTCGAAAACAAACATCCGTTTTTTGATTTCTTCGGCCAACTCCGGGTCCTGAATTTCCAGCGAGTCCAGAATCGTCCTCTCCGTGCCGCGATCTACGCCGTTCAAAATTTGAACAATGGAATCAATGCCGCCAGCATTGGTGTAATCCTGCGTTACCGTAGCCGACAGCTTTTGCTCCAGCACTCGCTCCACCTGAGCGATAACCTCCGGCGATGTGCTGTCCATCAACGCGATTCTGCGAGCAACATCGGCTTGCTTCTCTTGCGGAAGCGACGACAATATTTGCGACGATTGATCCGATTGCAGGTAAGACAATACGAGCGCAATCGTTTGGGAATTTTCGTTCTGAATAAAGTTCAGAATTTGCGCGGGCTCGGCTTTTCTTGCAAAGTCGAATGGCCTTACCTGCAGCGTGGCCGTTAACCGGTTAATAACTTCCATCGCTTTTGCTTCGCCAAGCGCTTTCTCCAAAATGTCTTTTGCATACGTAATACCGCCTTGCGATATATACTCCTGCGCGAGACAAATCTGATGAAACTCGCTTAATATTGTTTCGCGGTCCAGACTGTCCACCTTGCGCACATTGGCAATTTCAAGCGTGAGCTGCTCAATTTCTTCGTCGCGTAAATGCTTGAAAATTTGCGCAGACACTTCAGGTCCCAATGTAATTAACAAAATGGCTGCTTTCTGGCGCCCTGTTAGTCCTTGCATGCTTTTGGACAATTACAACACCTCTATTCATCCACAAGCCATGTGCGAAGAAGGTTGACAAATTCGTCAGGCTTGCGTTTGGCGAGTGTTTCCAGATTTTTGCGAGCTTGATTGTCATTGGTCACATTATCCAGATCAAGCGTAGGATATTCCACCTTGTTTGGTGCGGCGATCTCCACTTCTTCGATGGCCTCCTGCTTTCTTCTTCTCGACAGGAAGTAGACCAAACCGCCAATGATAGCCAGAGCGGCAACGCCAAGCCCGATTGCCCAAGGAAGCGAAATGGCGCTTGAGCTTGCAGTTGTTTGATTTTCTGCAAAATTTCTGGCAATCAGCGAAACTTTTCTGGTAATGACAGCGTCATTATTAATATCCTGACCAGAATCAGCCAATTGAGCGCGCACCAGCGTGGTCAAATAATTCATAATTGGCGTCCGGCTGGCCTCATCCGGCAACACCGTCTCATCTATCCCGATGCTGATGGACAAATCCTTTACGACAAAAGGCCCCGATTCAATGCTGCTGGTAATCCGGTCGACCTCGTAATTCCGAATTTGCGAGTTCGTTTCCGAAGAACTGCTGCCTTGCGATGACGCTTCATAACCCGGAACATCGGTTTCGCCAGTCCCGGCAACACCGCCCGCAGGCGAGCTTTCGCCCGTCGAGGTGGAGCTGTTGATTTCTTCGCTCACAATAATGCCGTTATTATTGTTATTTTCAAGCGGCCGCACCAGGTTTTCATTGCTGACCTTCTTATCGAAGTTCATGCTGCTGGATATGCTGACCACCAGATTTTCCGTACCGACAAGCGGTCCAAGAAATTGCTGGATATTCTTTTTAAGCTCGGCCTCGTATTTACGCTGAATCTGGAATTGCATCTCCACAACATCAGCGCTGCCAGCGGCTGCATTGGCCGTCATAGACGGAGTGAGCTCGCCTTGCGGGCTGGAGATGGTAATATCCTCTATTTCCAAGTTGGTCACTGTAGCTTTTACTAGATTATAGTAGCCATCAATGGCCTGCTGGGTCGGCCTAAAGCCAGGCGTAAATTGCATAACGATAGCAGCTGTAGGTTTTCCTGTATCAGCCGGTGTCAGAAACACGCTGGCTTCCGGAGCTGTGACCAGCACCTTGGTGCTTTGAACACCTTGAAGACCATTCAGCAGCTTTTGAACCTCGCCGTTAAAAGCGCTTTGTTTGATAACATTAAATTCGTTTTCCGTTGTTCCCAGCTGAGAGGTGTTGGAGCTGAAAATTTCAAATCCAATCGAACCATTCTGTACCATGCCTTGGGAGCCTACGGCAATTTTCGTTTTCGTAACCATTTTGCTCGGCACGTAGATGCTTGTCCCGCTATCGGACAACTTGTATGGGATGGATTGACCATCCAAATAAGTGATCACTGCTTGCGCGTCTGTCGAATCAAGGTTTTGAAACGCAAGCTCGTATTCAGTTCGGGTGAATACAATGGTCAGCAATGTAATTGCAACCACCAATCCAGCCAGTGACGCGCCTAGCCATATTTTTTGTTTTCTGCCCATCTGGCTCCAGAATTGCGAAAGTCTGCCGCGATATTGGGCGATTTTCTCGTTCACGTTGTCACCTCACCCAATTACTATGCTGATCCATTTCCTAAAGCTGCATCCGCATCATTTCCTGATAGGCTTCCACTACCTTGTTGCGGACCTGTGAGGTAAACTGCAAACTGAGCTGCGCTTGCTCGGCGGCAATCAGCACTTTCGTTACATCCACCTGGCCAACTAAATATTGATCGTTCAACTTATGTACATTTTTTTCTTGTGCGTTCACATTGTTGATGGCCGTCTGCAGCATTTGTCCGAAAGACTCCGTCATTTCGGCGGGCGTTGCTTTTTGAGCTTGTCCCAGTTCATTAAGCTTCACCTGCGCAGTCTGGCCCAGCGTTACCGATTGTATCATCTCTTCCCTCCTTATCGTTGTCGACTACTACCTCTTGCCGATTTCCAGCGCCTTGACAAACATGCTTTTTGTTGCGTTAAGAGCCGTTATGTTTGCTTCATATGCACGAGATGCCGCAATCATATCGACCATCTCCTTGGCGATATCAACGTTAGGCATATTTACATAGCCGTTGGCGTCGGCGTCGGGGTGGGTTGGGTTGTACACTAGTTTGCTTGGTGTCTGATCCTCCTTAATTTGGGCTACTCTTACGCCCTGTAGGGATTCCTTACGGCCAAGCTGCGTGTTTAGCAGAGATGAAAAGGACTGTTGCAGCGGCTCAAGCACGACCATCTTGCGCTTGTAAGGTTGAAACTGACCGTTGACATAACTTCCTCTTGTCGATTCTGCGTTGGTAATATTTGATGAAATAACATCCATTCTCAGACGCTGCGCTGTAAGGGCCGAAGCGCTGATATCAAACCCCGTAGATATTCTCATTCAGGCTACCCCCTTCCTTCAATAGCAGTACGCATCATTTTCAGATCATGGTTGATTTGCTGAATGTAGAAGTTGTAGCTGAGCTGGTTTTTAGCCAGCAGGGACATTTCTCTTTCGAGATCGACGTTGTTCTGATTATTGCCCATTGTTGTTCCGGTGTCGGTAACGACCTGAGCTTCAGGCAATTTCGAAGCCGAGGACCCAATTGGAAGATGTCTGGGATCAGTCCTAATACCCGACAATTTTGTCAATCCAGTACCTATTGCCTGCTCCAAAAGTTGTTCAAAGACGACTTCTGAGCGTT
Source organism: Paenibacillus oryzae (assembly GCF_001675045.1). Taxonomy (GTDB): domain Bacteria; phylum Bacillota; class Bacilli; order Paenibacillales; family Paenibacillaceae; genus Pristimantibacillus; species Pristimantibacillus oryzae. Next base: position 8,140 of record NZ_LYPA01000043.1, on the reverse strand, counting down.
TGAAATGCGGTGTTTCGACATTGGCTACATTGTTGTTGATGACGCGCTGCCTCATTTCTGCCGCATAGACAGCCGCTTCCATCCGCTGAAATGATGAGCCGTTTAGAAGATTCATGTTTGTTCACCACTTTCGCTATGAAAATCTCTTTGACATAAGATATTCAACAGAATTTTGCGCATTCCTTCCTCGTTCGACAGATTTTTATTAAAAAAATGAGATGACTTTGTCGATTTTCGCTAACACGACTATCTTCACTAATTTCCTAATTTATTACAATAAGAAAAAAGCCCCATCTTTTTAAATCAAGATGGGGCTTTTCGACCAAAAAAATATGAAAAAGGCTTTACGCATGCGGCATGGAGAACCATGACTTTTGTTAAGCTTTTATTTTTTGCAGCTCCTGCTGAAGCTGCTGGTTCAAGATACGGATATAGGTCCCTTTCATGCCTAAGGAGCGGGTTTCGATAACGCCCGCGCTTTCCAGCTTGCGCAAAGCGTTGACGATAACGGAACGCGTGATGCCCACTCTATCCGCAATTTTGGATGCCACAAGCAATCCTTCCTTGCCGTCCAGCTCTTCAAAGATATGCTCCACCGCCTCCAGCTCGCTGAACGACAGCGAACCAACAGCAACGGCAACCACGGCGCGGCTCCGAACCTCCTGTTCAATCTCGTCCGCACGCTCGCGCAGGATTTCCATGCCAACAATGGTTGATCCGTATTCCGCCAACACAAGATCATCCTCATCAAATTCGCCCGTCGGGCGGGTTAGAATCAGCGTACCCAGCCGGTCGCCGCCGCCAACAATAGGAACAATCGTCATAATTTCGCCATCGCCAAGACGCGGGAAGGCTTCACCTATGCCGGCATCAGGCTTTACGTTTGTTAACGGCTCGCCCGCATCCAAAAAACGGTCATTTGCCGGTACTGAGAATCTAAGCTCGTCCACTCCAAGCGAGCGTAGAAAGTCATGATCGTATACGTCGATGGCCGCGCAACCCAAAATTTTCCCCCTGCGGCTAACGACAAATACATTACTCTGAATCGTCGTGCACAGCACCTCCGCCATTTCACGGAAGTTAACCGCCTTGCCGGCTGCGCGCTGCAGCAGCCGGTTTAGCGTTCTTGTTTTGTTCAATAAGCTCATTTCCTATTGTCCTCCCAGACTTGACCCTTACAAAATATATTGGCTTAAATCGCGATCCTTGGAGATGTTCCCCAGCTTCTCGCGTACATATTCAGGCGTAATCGTCATGTTTTCCAACGACAGCTCCGGCGCTTCGAAGGATAAATCCTCCAGCAGCTTCTCCAGAATCGTATGCAATCTGCGGGCTCCTATGTTTTCCATATTGCGATTGACGTCAGCGGCAATGGATGCCAGTTCATGAATGGCTTCCGGCGAAAATTGAACGTCAATGCCCTCGGTTTGCAAGAGTGCGGTATATTGCTTGGTCAGCGCATTTTTTGGCTCGGTCAATATGCTGACGAAATCATCCAGGCTAAGGCTGGTAAGCTCCACCCGGATCGGGAACCGGCCTTGAAGCTCCGGAATAAGATCGGATGGTTTCGCGATATGGAACGCGCCCGCAGCAATGAACAGAATATAGTCCGTTTTGACCGGACCGTATTTCGTCATGACCGTTGAACCCTCCACGATGGGCAAAATATCGCGCTGAACGCCCTCGCGCGAAACATCCGGGCCGGAGCCTCTGGACGGGCTGGCTATTTTATCAATTTCGTCGATAAAGATGATGCCGCTTTGCTCCGCTCTCGTAATGGATTCTGTAATAACGTCGTCCATATCGATCAGTTTGTTGGCTTCTTCCTGAGTAAGCGCTTTGCGGGCTTCCTTGACCGGAAGTTTCCGTTTTTTCGGCTTCTTCGGCATCAGTTGGCCTAACATTTCTTGCATATTCATGCCCATGCCTTCGGGACCTTGGCCCGACAGCATATCCAGCATGCTTGGAGAGGTGTCCTCCACCTCGATTTCGATCACTTCATTTTCGAGCTTGCCCTCCGCGAGCTGTTCCCTGATTTGCGCGCGCCGCGCCTGCAGCGACTGGTCGCCTTCCTTGTCGACTTCCTCCGGTTTTTCCTCGCTAGAGCCGCCAAACAACATTTCAAACGGATTTTTGGCGGATTTTTGCTTTGCCGCCGAAGGAGCCAGCAGCGTGACGATTCGTTCGTTCGCCATCTTCTCCGCTTTATCCTTGACGCCTTCCGTTTTTTCAGACTTGACCATACGGATTGCTGTTTCCACCAGATCGCGAATCATGGACTCCACATCGCGGCCGACATAACCAACCTCGGTAAACTTGGTTGCCTCCAGCTTTACGAACGGCGCCTTGACCAGCTTCGCCAGCCTGCGGGCAATTTCCGTTTTGCCCACGCCCGTCGGGCCGATCATCAAAATGTTTTTGGGCACAATTTCGTCCCGAATGGATTCGTCCAGCTTGCTTCTCCGATAGCGATTGCGCAACGCTACCGCAACGGAACGTTTGGCATCCTTTTGGCCTACAATGTATTTATCCAGCTCCGCGACGATCTGGCGCGGTGTCAACGCATCATTTCCCATGGTTTCATCGCCTCCGCTATCATCTATACGATTTCTTCGACAATAATATTATGATTGGTGAACACGCAAATCTCTGAGGCTATTTCAAGCGACGCCCGCGCCATGTCCTTTGCTTCCATATCCGTCGCGTGACGCTTCAGCGCCCTTGCGGCCGAAAGAGCAAAGCTGCCCCCGGAGCCAATCGCCAAAATGCCGTCATCCGGCTCGATAATTTCGCCATTGCCGGAAATAAGCAGCAAACCCGATTTATCCATTACCAGCATCATCGCTTCCAGCTTGCGCAGAATCCGATCGGATCGCCAGTCCTTGGCCAATTCCACTGCGGCCCGCTGCAGGTTGCCGTGATGCTCCTCCAGCTTGGCTTCAAATTTTTCGAAAAGCGTTATCGCGTCCGCAACCGAACCCGCAAATCCGGCAACCACTTGTCCCCGGTAAAGCCTGCGAACCTTTTTCGCCTGATGCTTCATGACCATGCTGTTGCCAAAGGTAACCTGGCCGTCGCCGGCAATTGCTCCTTTGCCGTTGTGACGAACAGCACAAATCGTTGTGGCATGAAACTGCATTTCCATGACGATGCCTCCTTGTATCAAGTTCTCATAGTCTACTGTACGGCGATATGCGGCAAATGTTCCTTTTTAAAAGCTTCAATTTGCTCAAGAGCGCGATTAGCGATCGCTTCGTTTTTCTCTTTTTTGCCCTTAATCCGTTTTTCAAGCGGCGGGAAAAGGCCAAAGTTGGCATTCATCGGCTGGAAATGCTTAAAATCGGCAGTCGTAATGTAATGAGCCATACTTCCAAGCGCCGTCATCTCGGGAAGAACCAGCGGCTCCTCGCCTTTAGCGACGCGCGCAGCATTAATGCCCGCAACGAGACCCGATGCCGCGGATTCCACATACCCCTCAACGCCCGTCATTTGACCGGCAAAAAAGAGGCCTTCGCGCTGCTGCATTTGATAGGTTGGCTTCAGCAGCTTGGGCGAGTTGATAAACGTGTTGCGGTGCATCACTCCGTAACGGACAAATTCGGCATTTTCCAGCCCCGGAATCATGCTAAACACCCGTTTTTGCTCTCCCCACTTCAGATGGGTCTGAAAACCAACCATATTGTACAGCGTACCCGCAGCATTGTCCTGGCGAAGCTGAATAACGGCATGCGGCAGCTTGCCCGTATGAGGGTTAACCAGGCCGACCGGCTTCATCGGTCCAAACAGAGCCGTTTGCTTGCCGCGCCGCATCATCACTTCAATAGGCATGCAGCCTTCAAAATAAATTTCTTTTTCAAACTCCTTCAGCTCTGCTGTTTCCGCCGCGATCAACGCTTCATAAAAAGCGTTAAACTCCTCTTCGTCCATTGGACAATTCAAATAAGCCGCTTCGCCTTTGTCATAACGGGAAGCAAGATATACCTTATTCATGTCGATGGAATCTTTTTCAATAATGGGGGCGGCCGCATCGTAGAAGTAAAAATACTCTTCTCCAAGCAGTTCGCGGATTCCGCTCGACAGCGCAGGCGCCGTTAGCGGTCCTGTAGCGATAACCGTAATCCCCTCCCCCGGAATTTCGGTTACTTCTTCATTACGAACTTCAATGAGTGGATGATTGCGCAAACGGTTCGTCACTTCGCCTGAGAAGCCCTCGCGGTCAACGGCTAGCGCTCCGCCCGCTGGCACGGCATGTTGATCCGCGCAGCTAAGAATAAGGGAGTTCAGACGGCGCATTTCTTCCTTCAAGACGCCTACTGCATTGCTGAGTCCGTTGGCGCGCAGACTGTTGCTGCACACAAGCTCCGCAAATTGATGGGTATGATGAGCAGGCGTCTGCTTAGCAGGACGCATTTCATAAAGTACTACCGGTACACCGAGACTCGCAATTTGCCAAGCGGCTTCGCTTCCTGCGAGACCGGCGCCGATAACGGTCACCTTCTGAGACAAAAAACTTCATTCCTTCCGATTGGCTTGTCTACAACAAACCTTAAACTAATTTTTTGAAGATTCTGACGGATAAAGTCAAAAGCGGCGGCAATGCCGCAGGGACAGGCAAGCCCGGCTTATTAAGCCGGGGCCCGTCTTTTATAATAGATGGTTATGCCTGCTCCTCATGGTCCTCATCCAGCACTTCTTCGCTGTAATCGCAGGATACACATTGAAGGCGTACGCCATTGCGATTGCGCTTTTCAACTAACATGGCTTCGCATTTGGGACATGGCTTGCCTGTCGGCTTATCCCACGATACAAAGTCACAGCCCGGATATTGATCGCAGCCATAAAAAATCCGGCCTTTTTTGCTGCGGCGCTCAATAATTTTACCCTCGCTGCACTTGGGGCACGCCACCCCGATATCTTTCACAATCGGCTTTGTATTACGGCAATCCGGAAAGCCGGAGCAAGCCAGGAACTTGCCGAAGCGGCCCATTTTATAAACAAGATGGCGGCCGCACTTCTCGCACAGCTCATCGGAAACCTCATCCTGAATTTCGATTTCCTTCATCTCTTCCTCTGCAACCTCAAGCCGCTTCTCGAAGGATTCATAGAAATTGGCGAGCACCTTTACCCAGTCCTCGGTTCCTTCCTCAACGTGGTCAAGATTGCCCTCCATGTTGGCTGTAAATTCCGCATCCAGTATTTCCGGGAAAAACTCTTCCATCAGCTGGATAACCAATTCGCCAAGCTCTGTCGGCATAAACTTTTTCTCTTCCATCGCAACATAGCCGCGCTTCTGGATCGTTTCCAGCGTCGGGGCATACGTGCTGGGGCGTCCAATGCCCAGCTCTTCCAGCGTGCGGACCAGGCGGGCTTCAGAATAACGCGGCGGCGGCTGGGTGAAATGCTGCTTGGGCTCGATGGCCTCCGGCTTGATTTCCTCGCCCAGCGCTAATGCAGGCAAAAACTTATGTTCTTCAACCGTTCCATCGTCGTTACCCTCAACGTACACCTTCATGAAGCCGGGGAATTTAACCTTGGAGCCGGAAGCGCGGAATACAGTTTCTCCCGCTTTTAAGTCGACGGTCATCGTATCCAGAACGGCGGATGACATCTGGCTTGAGGTGAAACGCTCCCATACAAGCTTATACAAACGCAATTGATCCCGGGACAGGAAAGGCTTCATGGATTCCGGGTCGCGCAGAATGGAGGTTGGCCTGATGGCTTCGTGCGCATCCTGGGCATTGCTGTTCTTTTTTACATAAACTCGCGGCTGCTCCGGCCAAAATTCTGCTCCGTATTTTTCGGAAATATAAGCTTGAGCTTCTTCCTGAGCCACAGGCGATATACGGGTAGAGTCTGTTCTCATATAGGTGATCAAACCAACCGTGCCTTCCTTGCCAAGCTCTACGCCTTCATACAGCTGTTGGGCTACCGACATCGTTTTGGACGCGCGGAAGCCGAGCTTGCGCGCAGCTTCCTGCTGCAGCGAGCTCGTAATAAATGGAGGCGCCGGATTGCGAAGCCGCTCTTTCTCCTTGACCTCGGAAACGTTAAACGGAAGCCCCTTCATGGCCGCGAGCACTTCCTGAACGTCGGCTTCCTTGGCAAGCTCGCGCTTTTCGCCCCTTAAGGAATAATATTTGGCATCAAACGTCAGCCCTTTGTGCTGCAGCTTTGCCGTTATGGACCAATATTCCTCAGGCACAAAATCCTCAATTTCATTTTCCCTGTCATTAATCAGCTTGACCGCAACGGACTGAACGCGCCCGGCAGACAACCCTTTTTTCACTTTTTTCCAAAGCAGCGGACTAATCTTGTATCCTACCAGACGATCCAGAATACGGCGCGCCTGCTGGGCGTTAACCAGATCCATATTAATGGGACGCGGGTTTTTGAACGCATCCTTGACCGCTTGCTTTGTTATTTCATTAAATACGACCCGGCAGGTTTCTTTTTCATTCAGCTCCAGGTAATGAGCCAGATGCCAAGCAATCGCTTCCCCCTCGCGATCGGGGTCAGCCGCTAGAAAGACATGTTTAACTTTTTTGCTGGCATCCTTCAGTTCCTTCAGGACGCTGCCTTTTCCGCGAATCGTAATATATTTGGGATTAAAGCCATTCTCCACCTCGACGCCAATCTGGCTCTTAGGCAAATCCCGAATGTGACCCATTGACGCTTTCACAATGTATTTGCTTCCCAGATATTTGCCGATGGTTTTGGCTTTGGCCGGTGATTCTACGATAACTAATGAATCTGCCATACGAGGTGCCTCCTCTCTTTGCGACTAGTTACAATACACAGTATATAGAGCCTGCTTGCAGCCCGATTTTCCGTTTTATACATAAATTTAGCAGAAGTGCGTTCAAATGTCCAAACGGAATGCCAGATGTTTCATGGAGCTCGTCGATCGTAAGCTGTTGATCCTGCAAAAGCGCGATCAGCTTAAGCTCCTCCTCGCTTTCTCCTGAAGAAGCGTAAGACGGCCCGTCACTCCGTCCTGCCAGCTGCTTGGAAACTGTATCTCCAAGCCACTCCAGCTCACTGGCTACTTGTCTGGACGAGCTAATCAGCTTCGCCATTCCATCCCGTATAAGGGCGTTTGGACCTTCGCTTTTGGGCGATGAGATCGGTCCGGGAACGGCAAACAATTCACGATCCATCTGAAATGCAAATTTGGCGGTTATTAACGAACCGCTCTGGCTTGCTCCCTCCACAACGATCGTTGCTCTGGACAATCCCGCGATAATGCGGTTACGTTGATGAAATTGTCCGCGATGAAGCACCGTGCCAAGCGGCGTTTCGGAAAGAAGCAGCCCATTCTGGGCGATCTTCCGGAACAAGGACTGATTTTCTGACGGGTAGCAGGTATCAATGGGCGTAGGCAAAACGGCGATCGTACCGCCCTTCTCCTCCAAAGCCGCCAGATGCGCAATGGCATCTACCCCTTTGGCAAGGCCGCTAACTACGGCAAAGCCGTCCTGAGCCAGCTCGCGCGCCATTAAAGCCGCCGTATGCCTGCCGTAAGCGGTGGGCACCCTTGTGCCTACCAGCGCCACAGCGGGGCGTTCCAGCAACTCCAGCCGTCCCTTAGCATACAACACCCAAGGCGGCTGTGCAATCTCTTTTAATATAGAAGGGTAATTTTTGTCATAATATGTGATGATTGCGGTCCCGCTCTGTTCTATCTGGCCAGAGCTTGCCAAATCCGGACTCTGTCGCTTGCCTGCAAGCAAAGCGGCCGCTTTCTGGGCGCGTTCCTTGCGGAACCCGATTTCCTGAAGCTGCCCGGCGTCCCAGCTTTCCGTGGTCCACATTGCGGCGTTAACGGCTCTGTCGATGTTATGCCAGCCTATGCCCGGAATGCGATGCAGCTCAATAATCATTTCTTTTATTTTTTGCTCTGTGTCATTCATCACGATCAGCACCTTTTCATGGGAGCCAACCTGCATTCCTATATTGTGCGTTACATTTGCAAGGATTGCAAGTCAGCCTCGCCGGAATGAAAAAAGGCAACCTCCCGCCCGCGATTGTTACGCAGCGAAAGGTTGCCTACCTTTAATTCTAATAGCCTCTCGGCATTCGCCAAGGCAGATGGGACAAGGGATTCCTTGAACCATCATTATTAGCATCCTCCTACTTATGT
>NZ_LYPA01000042.1 GCF_001675045.1 Paenibacillus oryzae | reverse complement strand
TTTCCGGCGCAACCCACAAGAGTACCTTGAAGCGGCAGAAAATAAATACTGTATGTTAATTGGTCAGTCGTAGTTTTTTTTTGGCGCCGGGCAGGGATATTTTGGTGGTTGCCAGGATATAATGAATCATATAGAATGGGAACAAGTGTTCTGTTTCGTGGAGCCGGTCAATCATCATGACAGGACATCGTATTGAAGTCATTGCGGACCGCATTCGCTCTGTATGCTGTTGTGTACAGAGGCGGACGGCACAAAACGGGGGGCTTTGAATGAGCAAGCTTGATGGAAATGAAAGATGGAAATCCAAGATGCTTTTGACGGAGCATCAGGAGCAGCATGACCAGCGCGGCCAAATTCCCGTCAGCGGCCGCCCTGCGCTGGAGGAGTTGACCATGATACGGGATTATATTATGTTTCCGCACATTATTGCCATGCTGCAAAAGGGAATGGAGCATATCCGCGCGTCGCGGTTTCCCCTCAAGGATCTGAACATTCGTTGTCTTGAAATCTTTATGTTGCGTACGACGGATGAATATTATGAGCTGAAGCGCTCTTTGAAGCGGCGCAACATTAAGGTGTTTGCGGATGAGGCGGGGGATGGAATTCTGTATCACCGCTATTTGTGCCGGGGATACGAGGAGCGTTTTGGCATTGCGCGGGAAGCGCTGCGTATGGAAATCAGCAATAAAATGACTCAATACGTCGAGGACCTGGGAGAACAACTGCGAGCGCCCAAGCGCGAAGGGTAAAAGATGAGGTTGGCAATTCTATCATTCAGAAGCACAGACGTTTAACCATCTCCTGCGAGATGGTTTTTTGTTCTTCCTTCCTCCTCGTCAAATAAACAAAAAGCGCAGGCTCCAAGGAAATGCTCTAGTGCATCCCGAACCCTGCGCTTTATATTGTGTAAAAGGTTAGCATCTTGCTCACCCCGCTAATCGTCTCCATAAAGCCTTCAGAGAAAAGCGCTTGCTGCGCCTCAGTGAATATCGCGGAACAATCCGATTACTTTGCCCAGAATGGTAACATTGGGCAGTAGAATAGGTTTCATAGAAGCATTCTCCGGCTGCAGCCGAATATGATCCTTTTCTTTGTAGAAGGTCTTGACGGTAGCCTCGTCATCCTCAGTCATCGCAACAACAATCTCGCCGTTGTTAGCCGTTTGCTGCTGACGAACAATTACATAGTCGCCGTTATGTATACCGGCTTCAATCATGCTGTCGCCAATAACATTCAGAACAAAAACGTTGCTGTCCCCTACAAAATGGGACGGCAGAGGAAAATAGTCCTCGATATTTTCTGTTGCCGTAATAGGCAGACCGGCAGTAACCTTACCCACGATTGGCACCTGTGCCACGGGAAGAGGGATGACGTTGTCATTGGGATCCTGGTTCAGAATTTCGATTGCGCGAGGCTTCGTGGGGTCGCGGCGAATGAAACCCTTCTTCTCCAGACGGTCCAGATGACCGTGTACCGTAGAGCTGGAGAGCAATCCAACAGCTTCGGCAATTTCCCGTACGGACGGCGGATATCCCTTTTCCTTGACTTCCTGCTTTATAAACTCAAGAATCGAATTTTGTCGTTTGGAAATCTTCGACACTTCATCATCTCCATTCATGCTTATTGTGACAAATTATAGCACAGAACCGGGGTTCGTACAAACATAAGTTCTCAAGCACAAAAGTTCGCATTTTGTATTGACTGCAAACATTTGTTCGTGTTATCTTAAAAACAGAACAAACGTTTGGGGTGTTGAATATGATCATGATGAGTTCAAGCAATAGTTCCTACAAATCCATTCATGTTATGAACGCTATAGGAAAGACGCAGGAGCAGCTTTCCGCTATCCGGCAGATTGCCGATTGGATGAGAGGCCATATGTTGAAGGCTATCGTCAGCGCGATTTTGATCGCCGTGTTGTCCACGTGCTTCCTGATTGTTGTTACCAATGCTTTGCCGGAAACGATTGCGGAGCCCTCTATGAACGAAACCGTAGTTGTTGTCGGCAGCGGCGACACGCTCTGGGGCATAGCCAATCGTCATAGCGACGGGAAGCAGGATATCCGTTATGTCGTATACATGATTCAGGAGCGGAACGGCTTGCAGAGCTCCGAAATTTTGCCCGGTCAAAGGCTCATTCTTCCAAAATGGTAAGAGCTGTTTTATTGATCTCATCATGCTTGTGTTCATATGTCTTAACATAGATAGCAATAAGGCCTGTTGCGTTCGCTCGGGCCTTATTGCTTTTTTATTTTCAGTCCATGTCTCGGAGTGGGGAGCGGCGTTTCGAACGCAATCGGCAAGCCTCTTCAAAGGCTTGCAAAGGACTGATAAACCTTGACAATGAGGCGCTGGAAGTGTCAAAGTAAGGAGAAGTGAATTTTGCAGCATGACCGGAAGGAGAAACGTAATGGATATTGACAAATTGATTGCCAGAATTAATGAATTGTCGCGCAAGAACAAAACCGTGGGGCTAAGCGATGAAGAAACAAAAGAGCGTGACGAGCTGCGCCAGCAATACCTGAATAATTTCAAGCGAAACTTCAGGCAGCAGCTGGACACGATTAAATATGTAGAAGATGAAGAAAACAACATTACGCATTAAGCTATTGAAGCGGAGGAATGGCAGTGTCACGCTCATGGGAACGCAAAGTACGTAAAAATATGAGTACCGTTAATAAAGCAAGGAAAAAGCAGGGTCACAGTATGATGTCGCCAGGGGCGGAGAAGATGGATCGTTTTACGGGTCGTAACATTATAATGCCCGTTATGCTGCTGCTGTTTGTAGGGGCGTATAACGTCCTCATGCAGACTGATCCCAATTTTAATGGCGGAGCCATGTATTGGACAACCATTGTTGCTTATGTCTTGCTGGCTGCGCTGTTTTTTTTCCGCCGTCCCTATTTGACGGTTGGCAAGGATTATGTACAGTCGCGCCGTTTTACGGGCGACAAAAGGGTTAAAGCTGCTGATATCGAACGAATCACCGTGTTGAAGGGGTATGTTGTCGTTAGACCTAAAAAAGGCGCCGGCTGGACCTTTTCCCGTTTGCTGAACCGTTTCAAAACGGATGATATGGCAAAAAGGCTGGAAGCTTTTGCTTCGGCGCACGGTATCGAATTCGAGCAAAAATAAAATACGGGAGTGTAGGGGAACATGGCTAAAAAAGCGGTATTATTCGACTTGGACGATACGCTGCTGTGGGATGACCGCAGCGTAAAGGAGGCCTTCCAGGCAACTTGCGAGGCAGGAGCGGCGGCGGCCGGAGTTGATGAGGCAGAGCTAGAGGAGGCTGTTCGCAAGGAAGCGAGAGCGCTTTACGAGTCTTATGAGACGTTTCCGTTTACCAAAATGATCGGGATCAATCCTTTTGAGGGACTTTGGGCCAACTTTACCGGTGGCGAGCAGGAGGAGTTCCGCAAGCTTCAAGCGCTTGCTCCAGGTTATCGCAAGGCGGCATGGACGCTTGGCCTTAAGGCGCTTGGCGTAGATAATGAAGAATTGGGCGCAACGCTTGCGGAGCAATTTCCGGCCGAACGCCGGAAACGTCCTTTGGTCTACGATGAAACGTTTGTCGTTTTGGATGCTCTCAAGGACAAATACAGTTTGCTTTTGCTAACAAACGGTTCCCCGGATTTGCAGCAGGAAAAATTGGACGGGGTGCCCGAGTTGTTGCCTTATTTTGATCATATCATTATTTCAGGCCAATTCGGAGAAGGCAAACCTGCGGCATCCATTTTCAAGCATGCGCTGGAGCGCCTTGGCATTGAACCGGAGGAAGGGATCATGGTTGGCGACAAGCTGACAACTGACATTTTGGGCGCCAATACAATCGGCATGACCTCCGTCTGGATTAACCGCCACGGCATGGTGCGAAATGATGAAATTGTCCCGAGCCATGAAATTTCCAGCCTGCGTGAGCTGCTGCAATTGCTGGAGCAATAGACGCCCGCCATTATTTATACCTATGCGGTCAATAAACAAAGCCCCCGCCCGGCATAGGCCGGAGCGAGGGCTTTCCTGTATTTACGGGCAGATCCCTTATTTGGATTGAAATTTCTCGTCGGCATAAGGATGCGCGATCCAGCCTTCCGTTTCAATAAACAGGCGTACCGCTACGATTTGGCGATTTTCCATCAGCGTAAAGAAATGCGGCGTATCCTGAGATACGGAGATGACATCTCCCGCTTCCAGCTCAACGTCGAAGTAGCCTACTTCTTCAGCGCCCTTGATGACGAAAATACCGCGTCCGGCTGTTATGGCGCGCACTTCGTCTTCCGTATGGGTATGCACATTTTCAAATTTTTTCAAGAGCTCATCCAGGTTTGGCGTTGCATCGGACAAGGAAATAATATCCCATGTCAGATAACCGCGCCGGGCGGCAAGGTTTTTAATATCGTCCTGGAACGTCTCCAGAATTTGCGTTTTTTCTTCATCCGACAGCTCAAATTTATTTTTCAATTCTGCCGGAAGCTTGGCAGTATTCCAGTGTTCGTAGAGAACCCCTTGGCTTTTCAGGAAAGCTTGAACGTTTTCCTCTCCTTTAATACGTTCCTCTGTGTTGCGAATTCTAATTTCAGCCATGATCATTCCCTCTTTTCCAATAGAAATTAAATGATATAATAAGTATAAAACAAAGTATATCAAATGTCGATGAGAAACCTTTTCACCAAAAGGGGATTCTGCTAAACTATTTGTTAATGATTTCGGGAAGGGTGTAGCAACGTGTCGAAGCCGACCTTACAACAGCTGTTTCAGGAGCGTATATTGATTCTGGACGGCGCGATGGGTACGATGATTCAGCAAGCTGACTTAAATGAAGATGATTTTGGCGGGGCCGAGCTGGACGGCTGCAACGAAATGCTGGTATTAACCCGTCCGGATGTTATTACGTCCATCCATGAGCAATACCTGGAGGCCGGCGCGGATATTTTGGAAACCAATACCTTCGGCGCAACAAGCGTTGTGCTGGCGGATTACGATATTCCTGAAAAGGCAAGAGAAATTAATTTGGCGGCGGCCAAGCTTGCCATTGATGCAGCACAGAAATACAGCACGCCGGAGAAGCCCCGTTATGTAGCAGGTGCGCTGGGGCCAACCACCAAAACGCTTTCCGTTACGGGAGGCGTAACCTTTGACGAGCTTGTGGAAAGCTATTACGAGCAGGCGCTAGCCTTGCTGGAGGCGGGCGTCGATGCGCTTTTGCTGGAAACCTCCCAGGATACGCTTAACGTCAAAGCCGGCAGCATCGGCATTCGCAACGCGATGGAGGCATCTGGCATTCAAGTTCCGCTTATGATATCCGGCACAATCGAGCCGATGGGCACGACGCTTGCAGGGCAAAGCATCGAATCCTTTTATATATCGCTGGAGCATTTGAAGCCGGTTTCTATTGGTCTAAACTGCGCTACCGGTCCTGAATTCATGCGCGACCATATCCGTACGCTGAGCGAAATAGCCGGCACGGCGGTCAGCTGTTACCCCAATGCGGGTTTGCCTGATGAAAACGGGCAATACCACGAGTCGCCGGAGTCGCTGGCGCGCAAGCTTGCCGCTTTTGCAGAGCAGGGCTGGCTGAACATGGCTGGCGGCTGCTGCGGAACAACGCCCGCTCATATACGGGCAATGGCCGAAACAATGGCTGCTTACGAGCCGCGCAAAATGATGGGAAGCCATCCTGATGCGGTATCCGGCATTGACACCGTGTTTATTGAGGAAGACAATCGCCCCATCATGATTGGCGAACGTACCAATATATCCGGCTCGCGCAAATTCAAACGCCTCATTAAGGAAGAGAAATTTGACGAGGCGTCGGAAATCGCGAGAGCGCAGGTGAAGGGCGGAGCCCATGTCATTGACATCAACCTGCAGGATACCGACATTGATGAAGCATACGCCGTGCAGCAATTTTTGCCCCAGGTGGTCAAAAAGATCAAGGCGCCGCTTATGCTGGATTCCACGTACGACCATATTATCGAGCTGGGCTTGAAATATTCGCAGGGCAAGGCCATTATCAACTCCATCAATCTGGAGGATGGCGAAAGCAAGTTTGAGCAGATTGTTCCGCTCATTCATCGTTACGGAGCTGCCGTCGTTATGATTCTGATTGACGAGCGGGGCCAGGCCGTGTCCCGTGAAGCCAAGCTGGAGGTTGCCGAGCGCTCCTACAAGTTGCTGACGGAAAAATACGGCATCAATCCGGAGGATATTATTTTTGACCCCAATATGTTCCCGGTTGGCTCCGGCGATCCGCAATATATCGGATCTGCGGTAGAAACGCTGGAGGGCATTCGCGCCATCAAGGAAAAATTTCCGCGCGCCAAAACGATACTGGGCTTAAGCAACATTTCCTTTGGTTTGCCTGACGCTGGACGGGAGGTGCTGAACTCCGTTTATTTGTATCATGCGACCAGAGCGGGGCTCGACTACGCAATCGTCAACACGGAAAAGCTGGAGCGGTACGCATCTATACCTGAGGAAGAGCGCAAGCTTGCCGAAGCGCTGATCTATGATACCAATGACGATACGCTGGCCGCATTCGTAGCGGCATTCCGCAATAAAAAGGTGGAGAAAAAAGAAAAAATCTCCACATTGACGCTGGAAGAACGCCTGGCTTCCTATATTGTGGAAGGAACAAAGGAAGGGCTTATCCCTGACCTTGACGAAGCGCTCAAAAAGTATGCTCCTCTGGAAATCATTAACGGTCCGCTGATGAAGGGCATGGAGGAAGTAGGCCGATTGTTCAACGGCAATGAGTTGATTGTTGCGGAGGTGCTGCAAAGCGCGGAGGTCATGAAGGCTTCCGTCAGCCATCTGGAGCAATTTATGGAGAAGGAAGAAAGCTCCGTCAAGGGTAAAATTATTTTGGCCACGGTAAAAGGCGATGTACATGATATCGGCAAAAATTTGGTGGAAATTATTCTCTCCAACAACGGATACAAAATTATCAATCTCGGTATCAAGGTTCCGCCTGAGCAGTTGATCGAAGCGTACCGCCAGGAAAAAGCCGACGCAATCGGCTTGTCGGGCCTGCTCGTCAAATCTGCCCAGCAGATGGTCGTTACCGCGCAGGATATGCGCAACGCGGGCATCAACGCGCCTATTCTGGTTGGCGGGGCCGCGCTTACGCGCAAGTTTACCAAAACGAGAATCGGACCAGAATATGACGGACTTGTTCTGTATGCCAAGGATGCCATGGACGGGCTTGACATCGCCAACAAGCTGATGGACCCAGAGCATCGCCAGAGGCTGGAGGAAGAGCTGGCCGCTTACAAAGCCTCCGGAGCCGCGGAAGAGGAAACGGTGAAGCCGATGCCGCAGCTGACTCGGGCGGTTCGCTCCAAAATCTCTCCCGACGCCCCTGTATTTTCGCCGCCGGACTGTGAGCGCCACGTCTTGAGAGACGTGCCGATTTCGCATATCGTGCCTTATGTGAACATGCAGATGCTGCTAGGCCATCACTTGGGTATTAAGGGTACCGTCGAGAAGCTGCTGGCGGAGGGCAACGAAAAAGCTCTGCAATTAAAGGATACGGTTGACACCATATTTGCGGAGGGCAGCAGGGAAGGATATTTGCGGGCGCAAGCCATGTACCGCTTTTTCCCGGCACAATCCAGCGGCAACGATGTAATTGTGTATGATCCCGCTGAACCCGGCAAAGAGATCAAACGGTTTACATTCCCGCGCCAAGCGGTTGAGCCGCATCTCTGCCTGGCGGATTTCCTTAAGTCCGTTGACAGCGGCGTGATGGATTACGTCGGGTTCCTGGTCGTAACTGCTGGTCAAGGCATTAGAGAGCTGGCAAATGAGTGGAAGGATAAGGGCGATTATTTGCGCTCCCATGCACTGCAGGCTGTTGCGCTGGAAACGGCGGAAGGACTCGCCGAGAAGGTGCATCACATGATGAGGGAGCTGTGCGGGTATCCCGATGCGCCGGAAATGACGATGAAGCAAAGGCACGGCGCGCGTTACCAGGGCATCCGCGTATCGTTTGGTTATCCGGCTTGTCCCAATCTGGAGGACCAGGGGCCGCTGTTCCAGCTTTTGAAGCCGGAAGATATCGGCGTAGAGCTGACGGAAGGTTTCATGATGGAGCCCGAGGCGTCCGTATCCGCCATGGTGTTCGCGCATCCAGAGGCGCAATATTTTAATGTTGAAAAGGTTTAACTAAGTGAATTAACGTTTAACGTTTGTTTTTCAGTATTGAGCCTACTCCATTCGCCGATCATGCTCGGATGGAGGAGGCTTTTTCTCTCCATAAAGCAATGTCACAAATAATGCAAAATGAAGGAGGCGCTCAGGATATGATGAAAATGTGGTTTTTAGGAACGGGAGCAGGCAGGCCGGCAAAACATCGCAATGTATCTGCCATAGCGCTTCAGCTTCCCGAGCCTCGCGGCTGGTGGCTGTTTGATGCCGGAGAAGCGACGCAGCACGCTTTGCTTCATTTGCCGCTTAAGCTGTCCCGCCTGGAAGCGATTTTTATTACGCATCTGCATGGCGATCATCTGTTTGGATTGCCGGGACTTCTGGGCAGCCGGTCATTTGACGGCGGCGTCTCTCCGCTTAAGATTTATGGGCCAAAAGGGCTTAAAAGCTATGTGGAAAACACCTTTGCGATTAGCGGAACGCATGTAGAGTACGAGATGACCATCATCGAGCTGGAGGATGGGGCGGAGCTGGACGCCTTTTACAGGGACGATCTGCTGCAGGTGGATGCGCGGCCGCTTCAGCACAGAGTACCATGCTTTGGCTATCGCGTGACGGAGAGCGACAAGCCGGGACGGCTGATGGCGGAAAAGCTGAAAGAACGCGGTCTGGCATCCGGTCCCGTATTCGGGAAAATCAAACGGGGAGAAAGCGTGGAGCTTCCGGATGGAACCATTGTGAAGCCCGAGGACTTTACCGACGGCACGGTGCCTGGGCGGGTCATAGCTATACTTGGCGATACAAGCCCTTGCAGGCAGGTGGAGGAGCTTGCGAGAAATGCCGATTTGCTGGTACATGAAGCGACCTTTGCGGCTGGCCTGGAGGAAAAAGCTCATGAATTCGGGCATAGTACAACGACGGAGGCGGCAAAAGCCGCTCTTGCCGCCGGTGCGGCAAGGCTTGCGATGACGCATTTTAGCGGCAGATATGGAAATGAAGAGTTATGGCAGCTGGAGGAAGAAGCAAAAGCCATATTTCCGGCTGTTTTTGCCGCAACGGACGGAAGCTGCGTCGACATTCCCCGGCGCTCCTCTGTACGTGGTGAAAAGCCGGGCAAATAGCATTGCGCACCGAACATATATTCTGTACAATATAGGACAACGAGCCATTGCCGGGAGGGGAATGGCTCCATGGAACGGAAACAGGAGTGATGGGGAGCATGAACAGATGGACAGGCAAGGCTGGCAGCTTTGAGGAATGGCTGGACTATATCCGGAGCGACGCGGAAATTATGAGCAATGTAACGCACTGGAGGACGATTCCTTCCAGAGAGGCCCAATTTGCGCCGCTGCCGCCTTTGCTGCACCAGCGTTTAAGGGATGCGCTCAGCGGCAGAGGGATTAACGGCTTGTATCGCCATCAAGCGGACGCTTTTGACGCTGTCAGTCGCGGGCGGCATGTTGTGGCGGTAACCCCGACCGCCTCAGGCAAAACGTATTGCTACAACCTGCCTGTCCTGCAAAGCCTGCTTGACAATGATGAAGGAAGGGCGCTTTATCTGTTTCCCACCAAAGCGCTTGCACAGGATCAGGTGGCGGAGCTGCAGGAGCTGGCAAACCTTATGGATGTAGATATTAAGACGCATACCTACGACGGGGACACGCCTCCTACGGTTCGCAATGCAATCCGCAATGCCGGGCATATCGTGGTAACCAACCCGGACATGCTCCATTCCGCCATATTGCCTCATCATACCAAATGGGTCAAGCTGTTCGAAAATCTCAAGTTTATCGTTATTGACGAGGTGCATGCTTACAGGGGCGTATTCGGCAGCCACGTCGCCAACGTCATTAGGCGGCTGAAGCGGATAGCGGCCTTTTATGGCTCCAGGCCGCAATTTATATGCGCGTCCGCAACGATCGACAATCCGCGAGAGCATGCGGAAGCGCTTATCGGAGAAGCGGTGACGCTGGTTGACAATAACGGAGCGCCGATGGGCGAAAAGCACTTTGTTTTTTATAATCCGCCTGTCGTTAACAAGCAGCTTGGCATCCGCAAAAGCAGCGTGCTGGAAACGCGAAAGCTGGCGGCGCTGCTGCTGAAGCAGGGAATCCAGACAATCGTTTTTGCGCGCAGCCGCGTTCGGGTGGAGCTTCTGCTGACCTACCTGCAGGAGCTGGTGCGGGACAAGCTGGCTCCGTCAACCATTAGAGGATATCGGGGCGGCTACCTGCCCAATCTGCGACGGGAAATCGAAAGAGGGCTGCGCAGCGGAGAAATCCGCGGCGTTGTCAGCACCAATGCGCTGGAGCTTGGCATCGATATCGGGCAATTGCAGGCCTGCGTCCTGAACGGTTATCCAGGCACGGTAGCCAGCACCTGGCAGCAATCCGGCCGGGCGGGACGGCGGCAGGAAAGCTCCGTTACCTTTATGGTGGCAAGCAGCAATCCGCTGGATCAATACATGATTCAGAACCCGGACTTTTTCTTCAACCGGCCGCCGGAGAGGGCGCTTATTCATCCCGACAATCTGCTTATTCTGATCGATCATGTGAAATGTGCGGCCTATGAGCTGCCTTTTAACAGAGGAGATGTTTTTGGCGGGGAAAAGCTGGAGGATTTGATGGAATTCCTGGTAGAGGAGAAGGTGCTGCATTATGCAGACGACCGCTGGTATTGGATGAATCAGTCCTTTCCCGCCCACAACATTTCGCTGCGGTCCGCCGCACAGGAAAACTTCGTTATTGTTGATTTGACCGATAGCCAGCACCGCGTGCTTGGGGAGGTGGACCGTTTCAGCGCGCCCACCCTGATCCACGAGGAAGCCATCTATATTCATGAAGGCGTCCAATATCAGGTGGAGAAGCTGGATTATCCGGAGAAGAAAGCATATGTGCGGCAGGTTGACGTCGAATATTACACCGATGCGCAGCTGGCGGTGGAGCTGAAGGTGCTTCATGTGGACAAAGAGGCTTCAACCGGGGAGCTGCTGCGGCAATATGGCGAATTGACCGTTAACGCCAAAGCGACAATTTTCAAAAAAATCAGGTTGAGCACTCATGAAAATATCGGGTCGGGCCCTATTCATCTGCCGGAGGAGGAGCTGCACACAAGCGGCTACTGGTTTTCCTTTAGCGAGGAAGCAGCGGCGCGGCGGAGCAAAAACGAAATGCAATTTGCGCTGCTGGGCATCGCAAACGTACTGGTGCATATCGCCCCGCTTTACTTGATGTGCGATCCTTTTGATATCCGGGTCGTGCCGCAGGTAAAGGCGGTTCACACCGAACGTCCAACCATCTATTTCTACGATCGTTATCCCGGCGGAATCGGCCTAAGCGAACGGCTGTACCAGGTGCATGACGAGCTGATTTCACGGGCAAAGGCGCTTATCGCCCGCTGCTCCTGTCTGAGCGGCTGCCCCGCATGCGTGGGGCCGATCGAGGAGGTTGGCTTGCTTGGCAAGGAGCAGGCAATGCAGCTGCTGACGGAAGTAGGTGGAGCGGAATGAGCGGCTTCAAGGAAAGAATGAACAGGCTTCGCGGCGGAGGGAGTAATTCCGGCTCTGAAATCCCCGAGGCCCTTGCTGATGAAGCATCGGCAGCAGCCATCGAAGAGGAGCTTTTGCGCAGTGAGGGCGAGAAATTAGCTGCCAAGTCAGCTGCAGCTATGCCGGATTTATCGGAGCAAGAGCCGGGGGTGGACCCCGAAGAGGCGGTCTGGCGGCAAATGGGCGTTATCCTGCGCCAAACGGACAAGGGATGTTACCTTCAGCGCCGCATTCAATATCCCGGCGTGTTTAGCCACGGAACGCATACGCTGAACGAATGGCGATCCGCGGAGGAAGGTCTGCGGAAGTTCCACGGCAGCCGTGGCGAAATAGGAGAGGAAGCCATACTCTATCTGGACCTGGAAACAACAGGGCTTGGCTCGGGAACCGGCAATGTTCCTTTTATGGTGGGTCTGGCCTATATGGAAAGCGGCTTCTGGGTCGTGGAACAAAATTTGATTCGCCACCCCTCGGAGGAGCGTGCCATGCTGCATGAGCTAGCGCTTCGTATTGGCCGTTGCAGTCATCTTGCGACCTACAATGGCAAAAGCTTCGATTGGCCCCTTGTCAAAAGCCGAATGATTATGAATGCCATTCCTCTGCCTTCTGAAGAACCCGCGCATCTGGATTTTTTGCATCCGTCGCGTTCCATCTGGCGCAATACGCTGCCCTCCCTCAAGCTGAGCTATGTAGAAGAAGAGAGGCTTGGCATACAGCGCGAGGAGGATGTGCCGGGGTCGCTTGCTCCTAGTCTCTATTTTCAATATTTGGCCAGCGGCGACCCCTCGCCTCTTGAAGGCGTATTCCGTCATAATGAAAGCGATTTGCTGTCTCTGGTTTGCTTGTCCGTCCGTTTCGGACTGCTGCTCAGCGGCGAAATATTTAACCGCATTCCTTACCCGGAGGAGGCCGAAGAGCTTGTCCGCTGCGGCTTATGGCTGGAGAAAATGGGGCTTGCCTCTCTGGCTGAGCCGCTGTACCTTTTGGCGGAGGGGAAGGAGGCCGATTCCTCGTTATGGCTGAAGCTTGCCGAGCGTGACAAGAAGGCTGGAAACTTTGAGCGCGCTGTGTTATTGTGGCAGAAGGTCGTCTGCATTTCCGGCAGCCGGATTGGTCCGGATGCCCAGGAGGCTTGCGTCCAGCTATCCATGTATTTTGAGCATCGAGTCAAGGATCTGCAACAGGGACTTCTATTTGCGGAAATGGCTCTGCGGGGAGCGGAGGAAAGGGAAACCCTTCTCAAGCGAGGCGAAAAACGAAAACACGATGCGGTCGGCATGCGCGCCCGGGTGGAGAGACTGCGGCGCAAAGCAGGCGTTCAGCATCATTTGGAATGCGGGGAATGACAGTTGATACCATTCAAAGCAAAGGCGCTGCTTATTGACCTGGATGGAACGATCTACCATGGCAAGCACGCCATTAAAGACGCCGGCCGGCTGATCGCTTGCTTGAAGAAATCGGGCTTGCCTTACCGGTTTGTTACAAACAACTCATCCACATCGCCGGATAAGGTGGCGGAGCGGCTGAGAGAGATGGGCATCGACGCCGAGGCGGGTGATGTTTGCACATCCGCGCAAGCTGCTGCAGCTTATGTTGCGGCCTGCAAGCCCGGCGCTGCCGTTCATGTCATAGGCGAGGAAGGGCTGCTGGACGCCTTGCGGGAAGCCGGGTTGCATCTTCAAAGCGAAGCTCCGGATTTTGTTGTCCAGGGGATAGACCGCTGCTTTACATATGAAAAAGCAGCGTTAGCGGTGGATCGCATACGAGGCGGCGCCACCTATGTTTTGACCAATCCGGATTTGCTTCTTCCATCCGATAACGGTTTTATTCCCGGTGCGGGTTCGATTGGTGCAATGCTTTCCGCTGCAAGCGGAGCCGAGCCGGTATTGATCGGCAAGCCATCCTCTATTTTAATGGACTATGCGCTACAGCAATTAGGCTGCAATGCGGAGGAAACCTGGGTAATCGGCGACAATCTGGCTACTGACATAGCGGCGGGAAAAGCTGCCGGCTGCGGTACGCTGCTTGTGCTGACGGGATTAACAACTTGCGATAATTATGAAGTGTACGCCCAGAAAGCGGGTTGCAGGCCTGATTTGATCTGCACCGCTCTGGATGACGTAATCAATTGGATTACCGGTGAACAAGCGGCGCATGCAGGCATGCCGCCAATCAGGGAGGAATGACATTTACATGCTGGAGCTTCCGGAGCTGGAGCTGTACCGGGCTTTGCTGGCTGAACGCTGTGCAGGCCTTCGGATTACAGCCTTTACTATAAAAAACAAAGCATTAAAGCATTTGAAAAGCAGGCTGCAGGAGCTTGTGGACACAAGCATCTGGTTTGTGGAACGCCGCTACAGACTAATTGTATTCCATCTGGACAACGGCAAACGGCTGACCTTTGCCTTTAACGAGCTTGGCTACCCTTATTTCTGCGCGGCCGAAGAGGCAAAAGGAATAAAAGGCGACCTGATCATTTCCTTTGGGGACAAAAACCTGTATCTGACTGGCGTGGAGAGCGAAAGCATCGGAGTGCTGTCGGTGAAGCAATTGGAGGAAGGGCTTAAGGGGCAGGCGCTGGACCCGCTGGACAAACGGTTTACGCCAGCCAAATGGAATGAAAGCTTGTCCAAAAAGCGGGGTTATGTAAAATCCGCATTAACGGACGCCAAGCTTCTTCCTGGCATTGGTCCGTTATACTCCGATGAGATCGCTTTTGCGGCAAGGATTTCCCCTAATACCAAAGTGTCAGATTTAAGCGGAGAACAGAGGGAAGCGCTGTACAAAGCGATAGGCAGCACTATTCGTCAGTCGATTTCCAGCGGTGGCGTTAAAGGTCAGCGGCTTTTCCCCGGGGATGAGCTATCGGGCGGATTTGGCGAGCAGCTGCAGGTGTACGGACGTGAAGGCGAAGCGTGCCGACGCTGCGGCAGCGAAATCGCCAGAATAACGGTTGCGGGACGAAAGGCTTATTGTTGTCCTCAATGTCAAACCGGTAACTGACAGGTTTGGTATAGCGGATTGTATGGTACGAAGCAGGGGAGGAGCGAGGTTCGTTGATTCATGTCTATCTGGACGATTACCGTCCTTGTCCGAAGGGATTTGTTCCCGCCAGGGATGCGAAAGAATGCCGTTTGCTGCTGGAGGAGGAGACCATAGACATTTTGTCTCTGGACTTTGACCTGGGATGGGGCCAGCCTACGGGTATGGAGGTCGTTCGCCATATTATCGCCAGCCGCAAGTTCCCGCGCCGGATTTATATTCATACCTCCAGCGCGGCGGGGCGCGTCAGCATGTATCATGAATTAAGCCTTCATCTTCCCGGGGACTCCCAATTATTCGGCGGACCGATGCCGACTGCGTTGCTCCAGGAAATCGCAAGCACGGCCAAAGCTTGAACCCTTGGTCTGCTTGCGGCGCACTATATGACAGAACGAAAGAGGCAACCCATCGTGAGTTTATGGATTGGAACCGCTAATCAGGGCTACGCCCCTTATGCAATGGAAGAAATAAGAAAAGTAATACCGGGCTGCGGCTTCAAGCCTTTGTCCCCGGGCGAGGTTTTCTGGATGGAAAGCCCGCTGGACCGGGCCGCCACGATAAGTTCGCTGCTTGACTCCGAGCTTGTGTTTCTGCGTCATATTCAGCCTATAGAGGCCAGTTTGGATGCAGCTGGCGACAGTAGCGATCTGGAAAAGCTAGCCGATGTACTTCGTGGCGCGTTGCCCTTTTTTCAGGGGAAAAAAGCGGCTGTTCATCTGCGCAAGGCCAACGGCGCTATATTCAGCTATGGCGCTTCTGAAACGAAAGCAGCGCTTGAGACGGTTTTGGCGGAAGCCGGTGGGGAGCCCAGCGTTCAGCATCCCGAAGCTATATTTTCGATATATGCGTCAGGCGACAAGCTGTATGCGGGTTTCGCGACGCCATATGACATGATGTCAGATTGGCCGGGAGGCGCGATCCGTTTTCAACGGGAAGAAGGTCAAATATCCCGAGCCAAATTCAAGCTGCTGGAGGCGGAGAAAACCTTCGGGCTTGATTATAGCGGATTTACACAAGCGATCGATATCGGAGCCGCGCCGGGAGGATGGACCTCGCTGCTGCTGGAACGGGGAGTAAAGGTGACGGCTGTTGATCCTGCCGACTTGCATCCTTCCCTGCAAGGCCATCCCGCGCTCCGGCATTTGAAGCAAAATGCTTCTGCGATCAAGCTGGACAAGGGAGCTTACGACCTTCTGGTCTGCGATATGAGCTGGAGCCCAATGCAGATGAGCAGGCTGGTGCTGGATTTGAAGGACGCGCTGGTCCCGGGGGCAAAAGCGGTTATTACCGTTAAGCTGATGCATCGCAAGCCGCTGCAAAGCATACGGGAGGTCAAGGAGCGACTCGGAACCGCGTTTGTTATTCTCAGAAGTAAGCAGCTGTTTCACAACCGCGAGGAAATTACACTTTTTGCAGAGAAAAAATAAAGCTGCGACAATCGTGTAACGGGATATTCGTGCAAGCAAAACAGGGAGAGCATCCCGAATGATTCGTTTTGACGGATTGTTCGGGATTTTTTTGATAAAGTGAGTTTAGAGCAGCCAGTCAAAAGGGAGAGTGTGAGATGGACGGAGGAGAGAAAACAACAATTCCGGTGCTTCTTTACCGGTACAAGGGGCCCCGGCGGAATATAGGATTTACGTTGTCGCCCCTGTATCTGAATGAGGCTTCGCCGCCAATCGAAACCGAGCAAATGCTTTTTATTTACAATGAAGACTTTGAATATATTCGTCCCGCCCTTGACAGGGTATTTCCGCTTGCTGACCCGTATACGGGCGAGATGATGCTAATGCTCGATCCTTGCTGGGATAATCCCATCCCCAAGAATGTGTGGACGGGGGTTTTGGCGGAGCTGGAGGAGATGAAGGCTGATGAGCCTGAACTGGCGCCGTTTCTGGAAGCATTTATCACCTGGGCCAAAAAGCAGCTAGACCATGCCGACGGAATTGAAGTGATGGGCAATTTGTAACGGAAAGCAACTGAATAGCGCAGCCGGACCTTTACAAGGCGCTGGTTGTAAACCTTTATGTGAAGCAAGAAGCTCCCTCATGATAATGGCGGAGCTTTTTTTATTGGCTCGTGACAGCGGAGGTCTTTAAACAAACCTTAAGAGGAGAATGTGACAATGGAACCAAAAAATGTACCGACTAACGAACAATATGGGACGACATCATCACTGCAAAGGCAACAATCGCCGGGATCTCGCCGCAAAAATAGAGGCGGCGTCATTGGCGGCAGATACCGTATTTTGCGCATTATTGGAGAAGGCGGCATGGGCATTGTATACGCCGCAGAGGATTTGCGTCTTGGAGGTATGATCCGGGCCGTCAAAATCGGAGTATCCGGCAATAGCAGAGAGGGGTTGGGGGAGGAGGCCGCTACACTGATGAGGCTTAACCATCCCCATTTGCCGCAGCTGCTTGATTATTGCCCTGCGCAAGGCAATGAAGATATCGAGGCTTTGGTTATGGACTATTTTGAGGGAATTACGGGAATAGAGGCTGTCCGCTCCGGGGGATTGGAGCAGGAGCTTGTGCTGGATATTGGCCTCCAGCTTTGCGATGCGCTATCCTACCTGCATGAGCAACCGGTTCCCGTCATCCATCGGGATCTGAAGCCGTCCAATATCCTGATTGGAGAAGGAGGGCATGTCAAGCTGATTGATTTTGGCATATCGCGTCTGTTTCGGGAAGGGCAGGCCCATGATACGGTCATGCTGGGAACTGCGGGCTTTGCCTCTCCGGAGCAGCGGCAGGGCGAACAGAGCGATGCAAGAAGCGATGTATACGGCTTAGGCGCTCTGTTGTATTTCCTGGCTTCGGGAGGCGGCATGATCGGGGGCAGCAGCCGCAGAGAGCAGCTGCGTCTGTTGGCCAAGCTGGAGGGCCGCTTCTCCGCTGAAGCGCGCCAGCTGCTGGGCGACATGCTGGAGCCAGACAGAAGCCGCCGTCACCAGAGCATGCGCCGGGTACGCGAAGCCATGCTGCAATGTGGCGGTCAGCAAGCGGGTATGAAACGGAACTACGGCGCAAGCGTCTCGCTGCGACGAGGCCGGCCGAAATGGATCAGCGTATTGTCGCTGACTCCGGGAGCAGGAGCAACAACGCTGAGTCTCACGCTGGCCTGGATGCTGGCTCGCGAGGGCAG
Organism: Paenibacillus oryzae; assembly: GCF_001675045.1. Classification (GTDB taxonomy): domain Bacteria; phylum Bacillota; class Bacilli; order Paenibacillales; family Paenibacillaceae; genus Pristimantibacillus; species Pristimantibacillus oryzae. The sequence continues at coordinate 60,890 of NZ_LYPA01000042.1, read as the reverse complement.
GACGACAACGGCGGTGGAATGCGCCGGACCGGTGTCTGAATGGAGTGAGCTTCTGCCGGACTGCTGGGAGAGACAATCCGATTTGGACCAGGGCATATACAGGGGACGACTTAATCCAGCAAAAAAAGTCGCTAATGTGCAATTGCTGTCGCTTTCGGGTCAGTCATCCGGCAACGTAAATCCGCGAACCTCGCTGTTTGGCACTGCGCTGCGCGAAGCGGAGGGCGACTGTGTTATTGCCGATTTGTCCAGCGAATGGGATGGAGATGCTTTTGGTGAGATGTTGACCCGGTCCAGCCTGGTGCTTGCCGTGGGCGATCCCTCGTTGTCCAAATGGCAAATTCCGAAGCTGCTAAAGCTTGCAGAGCTCAGGGAGCAGCTAGAGAAGGAGGGGCGGCATTTGCGCTGGATCGCCAACAAGGATCTGAAATTCAGGGGAAGACAGGAGTGGCTGTCTTCTTTTCCGGCCAAACCGCTGGCGGTTGTACCGCTATTGCCGGCTCGCGATGTGCTGGATACGCTTTGGCGCGGGAGATGGCTCCCCGAGCATCCGGGGCTGGGGCGCGAGCTGGGTAAGGCCTTTCGTCCGATCGTAGGTGAAGTTTTGAACCTGTGAGGAAGAGCAGCAGTGGGATTGGAATTGACTGGCTTGCAATTGGGAAGCCCCTTCATTATGATGAAAGTACTATGCAATGGAAGGAGCCGATTCATGAACGAGCGTGTTCTTGTGGTTGAGGATGAAGCGGGAATCGCGCGCATTTTGCAGTTGGAGCTGGAGCATGAGGGATACGAGGTCGGTGTTGCGAGCGACGGCCGGACTGGCTACGAGATGGCTTCGGGCGGCGATTGGCAGCTTGTACTGCTGGATGTGATGCTGCCGGAAATGAGCGGCATTGAAGTGCTTCGGCTTATACGGCAGGCGGGAAATCCGGTGCCGATTATTTTGCTGACGGCAAGAGATACTGTGCCCGATAAGGTAAGCGGCTTCGAGCATGGAGCCAATGACTATATAACAAAGCCTTTTGCCATGGAGGAGCTTCTGGCGAGGGTGCGCAATATTTTGCGGATTTTTCAGAAGTATCCCCGCGAGGCTGAGGGCTCCGATTTGATCAAGCTGGGCGATTTATCCATCGAGCTGCGCACTCGCAAGGTGTATCGCAAAGATATTTTGATCGAGCTGACGCCGAGAGAATTCGAACTGCTGGTGTATCTTGTGGAAAATCGCAATGAGGAAAAGTCGCGCGAGGATATTTTGTCCGAAGTGTGGGGGTATGACTTTATCGGGGAAACCAACCTGGTAGACGTATACATCCGGTACCTGCGGCAGAAGCTGGACAAGGGCTATCGGCATAAGCTGATTCATACGGTGCGCGGCGTAGGATATATGATTAAGGAGCCGGATGCATGACGCTGCGTAAACGATTTACGCTTTTTACAATATTTTGGCTTATTCTGATTTTGATTTTTTTCAATATATTTGTTTATTTCTATGTGATCAAAATAACGACCCAAAGCGAAGAAGAGGTTATTGCGACCAAGGTTAATCTGATGCTGGAAAATCCCCGCATTCAGAGCGGCCGGGGCCTCAATTCGCCGGATTTGCTTGTGGAATACCATAATGTCAATGAAATGATCCGGATTATTGTGCCCAATAACCGGGTTGTGAACATATCCGGCACGCATCCCGTTTTGATGGAGCTGCCTGCCCAGTTCGAAGCCTTTCATCATACAGGCATGCTGACGAAAGGCGGGGAGCGCATTCTGTTTATGCGCGTGCCTCTGTACGAAGACGGCAAGGTAATCGCCATGCTGGAGGTTAACCGCATTCTGGATGAGCTGGACGATTATTTGCAGGTGCTGGTTGCGGCTCTTAGCGTAACTAGCGGCGGCGCTATTTTGTTTGCCATCTTCGGCACCTATTGGTTTACGTCCAAGCTGACTGCCCCGATTCAACAGATGGTGAATACGATGCGCGAAATTGACCGGAGCGGCAAGCTGCGGCAAATCGAGGTTAGTAACCGCGAGGAATCCGCTGAGCTGCAGCAGCTTGTGCGGGCGTTTAACCAGATGATTGGCCGGCTGGACCGTACGTTTGCGCGGCAAAAGCAGTTTGTTGCCGATGCATCCCATGAGCTCAAAACGCCGTTAACGGTCATTTCCAGCTATGCCAACATGCTGAAAAGATGGGGCCGCGACAACGAAAGCGTTCGCGACGAAGCCATTGACGCCATTGCAAGGGAAGCGGAGCGATTGCAAAATTTGACCAAGTCCATGCTGACGCTTGCAGAAGCGGAGCAGGAGGACTGGCTGCGGCTGGAGCTGTTCGACGTGGTGCAGGTAGTAGACGAGCTGGCGACGATGCTGCAGACAACCTTCCAGCGTACCATCCGCGTGAAAACATTGTCCAGAGTGGTGCGCATGGTCGGTGACAAGGACAAAATCAGGCAGCTGCTTGTTATTTTGCTGGATAATGCAATCAAATACTCGAAAGAACCTATAGATATTTCCATCACGTTAATGCGCAATATTGTCAAAATCGAGGTTAAGGACAAGGGAATGGGCATCCCCGAAAAGGAAATTCCGCATCTCTTCGAACGCTTTTACCGCGTAGACGGTGCGCGGAGCCGCACAACGGGCGGCGTTGGTCTCGGTTTGTCCATTGCCAAACGCATTGTAGACATGCACGAGGGCAAAATTGATGTTTTCAGCTTGCCTGAGCTGGGAACAACCATTACTTTGCAATTCAAGCAGCGCCGCTCCTGAGATGCCAACATACCATGCGCATCAGCAGGGCGTGGCGCAACAGCTCGGGAGAAAAGGGAGGAGCACCAATGAAATTTCGCACTGCTGCCGTACAATACCATTTGGCGGATATTGATCATATCGACGAATTCAAGCACCAGGTTACCCATTATGTCAAAACAGCATCGGAATACGGCGTTCAGTTTTTGCTGTTTCCAGAGTTTATGACGACCCAGCTTCTGTCGCTGGGCGATGGCAGCGGCAATGCACTGCCGATTGAAAGACTGCCCGATTTTACAGAGGACTACATAGCTTTGTTTCAAGGGTTAGCCAAGGACTATGACATGTACATCGTTGGCGGAACGCATGTGGTCGAGGTTGAAGGGGGCAAGCTCCGCAATGCCGCCCATCTGTTTCATCCCGATGGAAGCATCGATGTCCAGCACAAAATCCATCTGACGCCTACCGAGGTAACGGAATGGAATATGTCAAAAGGCGATGGCGTAAACGTATTCCAAACGAAGTTTGGCACAATCGCGATGTTGACCTGCTATGATATCGAGTTTCCGGAAATTGTACGGATGGCGCGGGCGAAGGGTGCGGATGTTATTTTCTGCCCGTCCTGCACGGACGATAGACATGGCTTCTACCGCGTCCGCTATTGCTGTCATGCGCGAACGATTGAAAACCAGATTTACGTGGTGGCAACCGGAACGGTTGGTTCTTTGCGCAAGGTTGATTTTATGCGGGGCAATTTTGGTCAAGCGGCCATACTTGCGCCAAACGATATTCCGTTCCCGCCAGGCGGCATTATTGCGGAAGGCGTTATAAACGACGATATGCTTGTGGTAGGCGATCTTGATCTGGACCTGCTGGAAGAGGTTCGCAGAAACGGCTCCGTTATGACCTGGCGCGATCGCAGAGCGGATTTGTATACGGACTGGTCGTCATAACAACTTCGTTGATTATTGGGAACATTACACCGAGTAGTCAACGGTTATTATGCTGGCTATACTAGCTGCCAAGGGGCGGCGGCGTTTTCGCACAAAGGAGGCTGCAAGCTTGAAGAAGCAAATGTACATCCTGAATGAAGGCAAGCCCGAGCTCCTTGCCATTAGAAGCTACGGAACCGCCGACTTTGACGGAATGATTGACGTTCAGCGCAAAAGCTTCCCTCCCCCATACTCGGAGGAGCTGCTCTGGAGCAAGGAGCAGCTGTCAAGGCATGTGGCGGCTTTCCCGCAGGGAGCGCTTTGTGCGGAGGCTGGAGGCCGATTAGTAGGCTCGGTGACCGGACTCATTGTCAATATGGAAGATTATCATGGCTCTCATAGCTGGGAGACGATAGCGGATAATGGCTACATCGGCAATCACAACCCCAAAGGCGATACGCTATATGTCATCGACGTATGCGTCATTCCCGCTTACCGCAAGGCGGGCGTTGGCAAATGGCTGATGCAGTCCATGTATGAAACGGTTGTGCATCTTGGCCTGAAGCGTCTCCTTGGAGGCGGCCGCATGCCGGGATATGCCGCCAAGGCGGATATCGCGACGCCGGAGCAATATCTTGAAAAGGTCATTGCGGGCGAATGGAAGGACCCCGTTATCACCTTTTTGCTGAAATGCGGCAGAATGCCCATTGGAGTGGAACGCAATTATTTGGACGACGAGCAATCCCTAAACAACGCCGCGTTGATGGAATGGCGAAATCCATTTCTCGAAAGAAGCTAGAAATCGAGGACCGGAGCGTAGTTTAAGCTACGTGAGGACCGGAGATTTCGGCTGAATTCCATATTCGCCGCTGGCCATGACGCAAGTCATGACCCGTAATAGGAAGCGGACTTTTTGAACTACCTATAAAAATGAAAGTTCAAAAAGTTCGGTTTTCAGTGCCAAGAAGATGGAAAGAAGCTAGAAATCGAGGACCGGAGCGTAGTTTAAGCTACGTGAGGACCGGAGATTTCGGCTGAATTCCATATTCGCCGCTGGCCATGACGCAAGTCATGACCCGTAATAGGAAGCGGACTTTTTGAACTACCTATAAAAATGAAAGTTCAAAAAGTTCGGTTTTCAGTGCCAAGAAGATGGAAAGAAGCTAGAAATCGAGGACCGGAGCGTAGTTTAAGCTACGTGAGGACCGGAGATTTCGGCTGAATTCCATATTCGCCGCTGGCCATGACGCAAGTCATGACCCGTAATAGGAAGCGGACTTTTTGAACTACCTATAAAAATGAAAGTTCAAAAAGTTCGGTTTTCAGTGCCAAGAAGATGGAAAGAAGCTAGAAATCGAGGACCGGAGCGTAGTTTAAGCTACGTGAGGACCGGAGATTTCGGCTGAATTCCATATTCGCCGCTGGCCATGACGCAAGTCATGACCCGCAATGGGAAGCGGACTTTTTGAACTACCTATAAAAAAGAAGGGGAGTGCTTTACGTATGTTGATCTACCACCGCATCACATCAATCGACGATCCATATTTCAAGCCACTGCATGAATTGCTTGGGACGATTTTTCCGCCTGAGGAGGTGCTTGCGTATGAGCTATGGCGCGAGCCGCTTCTTGATCCATCCATTCATGTTTATGCGGCGCTGCATGGCGAAGAAGTCGTTGGCGCAACGGAGTACCGTTATTATCCCGGCCTTCGCGTCGCCATGACGGATTTCACCATCATCGGCAAGCCGGCGATGGGCATCGGGCGATTCCTGCTGCGTAACCGCGAGAAGGATTTGCAGCGGCTGGCTCAGGAGTCCGGCACCGTGCCGCTTGGCATGTTTGCCGAGGTGTATGACCCGTATCGGGCGGCTGAGCATGGTTTTGGCGGCGTATCTCCGATGAATCCCTATGTGCGCCGCGAGGTATTATCCCATATTGGCTACAAGCGGCTGGATTTCACTTATGTGCATCCGTCCTGGGATCACGAGGGGCAGGCAGTGGAAGAGCTGGATTTGTGCTTCCTCCCGCAGGACGAGGAGCGTCAAGAGCTGGATGCTGCATTAATTGCCGAATTTCTGGAGGGCTATTATTCCGCGCTGCCGAATAAACCGGAGGCATGGCTTGAGATGGTCCAGAGCTTGAAGAATCGCAGGTCGGTTGAGTTAAAGCCGCTATGACGGAGCTGGTTTTTCGCGGAACGGGCGATTCTCAAGGCGTTCCGCGAGTCTACTGCCAATGCGCCGTTTGCGAGGAAGCAAGAATGTCTAGCCCCGATGGCGGACTTAACCGAAGGTATCGCTCATCCTTGCAAATCAATAATGATGAGGCGGGTATTCTTTGGATTGACTGCGGCCCTGACTGGAAGCTGCAGATGGAGGCGGCAGGCCTGAGGAGCATTGATGCCATGCTCATTACCCATGCGCATTATGATCATATAGGCGGGCTGCCGGAATGGTATGATGTTTGCCGCTGGACCGGCCAAACGAGCCGTTTGTATGCGCCAACGGAAGTGATTGCCGAAATCAGATCGCGTTTTCCGTGGCTGGAGAGCCGAATTCACTATTTGCCATTCGACGGAACCTTGGATTTTGGTCCTTGGAAAGCGGATAGCTGGCGGGTCAATCATGGGAAAAACGGGTATTCCTATGCTTTTCGCTTCAGAAATAGCGTTAACGGCTATTCATGGGCTTATTGCAGCGATGCTATTGATTTGACGGAGGAACAGAAAAGGCCGTTGGAGGGGCTGGATCTCCTTGTTTTAGGAACCAGCTTTTATAAGGAGCCATATCCCCGCGAAACCCGTTCCGTCTATGATGTTATGGAAGCGGCCGAGCTTGCGGAGCTTTTGAAGCCCGGCCAGATGTGGCTGACCCATATGTCGCATGACATCGACATCAGGCAAGACCATGCCCTGCCCTCGGGAATGGGATATGCAGTCACAGGCCAAGCGATCATGCTGCCTGTTTGAAGAAGTTGGCGCGCTGCCGGTTTGACGACTCCACATCGAACCGAAAGTGTACGCCAGCTAAGCCAGCCGGGCGGTCAAACGCACTATTGACTTCTATAATGTGGTTACGTTAAGATAAGGTGGAACAAGGTTGGATGATTTGAAAGCAACCTTTACAAAGGGGAAATTTTAATGATTAATGGTGTTCTTAACTCATAAATTGGATACGACCAAGCATCATGAAGGTCCTGTTGTATGTACAGCAGAGGCTTTATTTCGTGATCTGGTCCCATGAGTTGAGAACATGAGGATTTCCGCCTGCATACCTGAAGGTAGACAGACTGAACACCGTGCTTCTTGGCAAGCACGGTTTTTTTGTTGCCATTTTTTGTATTGCGCCCCATAAGCGCACTATTTGGCGACGGTCTGTTGTCCCCGAAGACAGGAAGAGACGCTCACGCGTTCCTTCCTGTCTTTTTTTATGTAAAAAAAGGAGGAAGAAGGATGAATGAAGCAACATTTAAAACGCTGGAGTATGACAAAGTAAAAGGGATTATTGCGGACTTTGCAGTATCGGCTGACGGGAAAATGCTCGTTGCAGATATGAAGCCGCTAACGGAAATAAGAGCCGTGGAGTCCAGATTGCGCGAAACGGAGGAGGGATGCCGGCTTTTGGCGAAAGGCGCAAGCATTCCTTTGTCTGCCATGGACGGTATACAGGAGCTGCTGGCGTTGCTGGGCAAAGGCAGAGTTTATCATGAGCAGGAGCTGGAGCAGCTGGCGGTATGGCTTACATCCGTTGCTCAAATGAAGCGTTATATGGCAAGCAAACGGGAGCTAGCGCCTACCATTTCCGCTTATGGCGAAAGCCTGAATGAATGTCCGCGACTGAGAGAGGAACTGCAGCGATGTTTGAGATGCGGTCAGCTTCTGGACGAAGCAAGTCCCGGGTTGGGCCATATTCGGAGGCACATCTATTCCGTGGAGGACAAAATTGAAAAACGGATGAACCAGATTATGGGCAAATACAGAAGCTATTTGCAGGAAGCCGTTATTAGCCGGAGAAGCGGCCGATTGGTTTTGGCCGTCAAACGCGAGCAGCGAAAGTTTGTGCCTGGTGCTGTGCTGGACGAATCCGCGAGCGGGCAGACTCTGTTTGTGGAGCCGCAGGATATCGGGGCTTTGCAAGGCGAGCTTGAGGAATGGAGGGCGGCGGAGGAGCGTGAGCGATATGCGGTTTTGGCAACATTATCGGAGCAGGCGGAGCAGCATAGGGATGCCTTGTTCGGGAACAGGGAGGTCATGGCGATATTGGACTATATCACAGCCCGCGCCAAATGGTCGTATAGCTGCGGCGGAAACCGCATTGCAACAGCTTCGTCGCCAATTATCATATTGCGCGGCGCCCGCCATCCGCTATTGGGCCAGCATTGCGAGCCGCTTACTATTGAGCTGGGCTTGAACTGGAAGCAGCTCATTATAACAGGACCTAATACAGGCGGCAAAACGATTGCGTTAAAAACGGCAGGCTTGCTGGTGCTTCTTCATCAAAGCGGGTTGCTTGTGCCTGCCGGAGAAGGCAGCACATTGGGGCTGTTTACCCAAGTTGCCGCCGATATTGGAGACGGGCAAAGCCTGGAGCAGTCGCTTAGCACCTTTTCCGCACATTTGTCCGTATTAAGCGTCATGCTGAAAGAGGCGGGTTCAACAAGCCTGCTGCTGCTGGATGAAATGGCGGCGGGAACCGATCCCTCCGAAGGCATAGCTTTATCGATCGCCGTTTTGGAAACACTGCTGGAGCGAGGATCATTGGTTGCTGCAACAACGCATTTTAATGAAATAAAAACCTTTGCAGCGTCAACCAAGGGCTGTATGAATGCCAGGATGGCCTTTCATCCCGATACGCTGGCTCCGCTATACCGGCTTGAGATTGGGGAGGCGGGAGAAAGCCATGCTTTTGATATCGCAAGGCGTTATGGGTTGCCGGAGGCAGTGCTGGCACGAGCCGAAGCATTGCTTCAGCAGCAACGCAAACCAGAATCGGGCAGTTGGGCTGCTGCCAGCCATCCAGCGAAAAAAGGCGAAGGAATAAATCAGGGGGCCGAGAGCAGGGGAAACAGGCGCCGCGACAGAAATGGCAGGAAGGATAAGCTCCCTGAACATGGCGGAAATGAAGCTGGCGCGGCTACCCGGGAAAATGATAGGGAAGGAGCGGCAGCTGCCGCAGGCAAGCAAACGTTTCAAAAGGGCGACGCCGTCTGGATTTATCCGCTTCGCAGAGCAGGCATCGTTTTCCGCCCGGCGGATGAGAGGGGCAATGTCGTTGTCCAGGTAAAGGGGGAAAAGCTAACCTTTAACCGGAAACGGCTCAAGCCGTACATTGGCAGGGAAAAGCTTTATCCCGGCGAGGATTACGACTTGGACATTGTGTTCGACACAAAAGAAAATCGTAAAGCCCGCCACCAGCTAAGCCGCAAGCATATTGAAGGCTTGGAAATTATAACGGAGGAAAAGGATGCAGATTAATCCCGGCTCTGAATAACAAGCAGCTTGCCGCTTGTCAGCAATACGGTTCCTGTTGGTTCGGCCAGCACGTTACTGATGCCTAAAGATTGCCCGATCGTAAGAGTGGCATTCTGGAGCGGATATTGAAATCCGGATAATGTGATGCCCGTTACTGCTTCTGTCAGCGGTAGGAGAGATACTTGAGAGTAGCCCCCTTGATGCACGACAAGGCTGGAGGTCGCGAGCGATATGGCATTGTGCTTGTCCAAAATGCAGGCCTCAACGCCTTCCGCTTCGGCAAGCGCCAGCAGGTGAACATTGGCTAGCGCATGATCGAAACGGGTGCCGAGCGCTCCCAGCAGCTTGATACGGGATGGCTTTCTGGAGAGCGCAAGGCGGAAAGCCAGCTCGGTATCGGTGTAATTTTTGTCCACGGGATCGCAAGGAATTATTTCGCCGCAATTAGCGGCGATTCTCTCCCGCTCTTCTGCCGTTACGGAGTCGAAGTCGCCTATCGCTACATGAGGGGGAATGCCGTTATCCACCAAAAATAAAGCGCCGCTGTCCGCGCCAATGTAAAAGTCGCTGTCCTCCATGTGCTGGAGCGCCCAAGCGCCAAGGCTTCCGCCTGTGCAAATGATTATGTTGCTGCTCATTTATGTATTCTCCCATTCTTCAAATAGAAGTCCAATCTTTGATAGTATAGCTCCTGGGCGCAAATCCCACAATAAATTAGGGATAACGTTTCTGTCGGCAATTGCGTAAATTTGTCGTTGCGAACAGGCGCAAGCGGGGATAAAATGGGGAGGGGCGGAGCAGAGAGTAACGGGAAGCGAGGCTAGGCAACAGTGAGCATGGATATTTTCAGCGTGTTCAGCTTGATCGGCACAATAGCGTTTGCGGTCAGCGGCGCGGTGGTGGCGATGGAAGAGGAATACGATATTTTAGGCGTATACGTGCTGGGGCTTGTCACAGCTTTTGGCGGAGGGGTCATCCGGAACCTGCTTATCGGCATGCCTGTAACCATGCTGTGGAGCCAAGGGTATCTGCTGAAAACGGCGATAGTTGCGATGACGATTGTGTTTCTGCTTCCGGTCAGATGGATTCTTCGCTGGCGCAGAAGCGAGGCTTTTTTTGATGCAATCGGCTTGTCGGCCTTCGCCATTCAGGGTGCGCTGTATGCAACGCAAATGAATCATCCGCTCAGCGCGGTGCTGGTTGCCGGGATGCTGACGGGCATTGGAGGAGGCATTATCCGCGATTTGCTGGCGGGGAGGAAGCCGCTGGTGCTGAAGGATGAGATTTATGCGGTATGGGCCATGCTGGCGGGACTTGCCGTCGGAATGGGCTGGTTTGTAGGGCCTGTGGAGCTTCTTGTATTATTTGTCATCATCATTGCATTCCGCATGATGTCGGTTTATTTTAAATGGAAGCTGCCGCGCAGGTCGCTCAAAGGAGCGTTTGCCGCATCCGCCAACAACGCGAACCGCAAGAGCAATTTTTTCAAAAGAAAGGGTAGTTAGCGGATGGAAAAAAAGGCGCGAATCCTGTTTGTGTGCCTGGGCAATATTTGTCGTTCACCCATGGCTGAAGCTGTTATGCGGCATGAAGTCGCCAAGGCCGGTCTAAACGGCGCCGTTGAAGTGGATTCAGCGGGAACCGGCGACTGGCATCTGGGCAAGCCTCCCCATGAGGGAACGCGCCAGGTGCTGGAGCAGCATGGCATTTCGTATGAGGGAATGGCGGCGAGACAGGTCAAACGGAATGATTATGATCAATTTCATTACATCGTTTGTATGGACGGAAAAAATTACGGGGATGTGCGGAAGCTGTTTGGAATAGGCGGCGTGCACGACGGAGCTGGCGAGAAGGCCTGGCCTAAGGTTTTGACCTTTATGAGCCTTATGCCAGATAGGGGCTTGGAGGATGTGCCTGATCCGTATTACACAGGGAACTTCGATTTTGTTTATGAACTCGTAGAAGAGGGCTGTGAAGCGCTGCTTCATAAAGTGAAGAGTGATTTGGGGCTTGCTTAATGCTTGCCTGACCGGGGGCAGAGCGATAGGGGAGATGCCAAGCTCGCATAAGGGCTTGTATAGCATCTCTCCGCCTGTGCCGGTCCGGGGCAAGCTCGCTGGCGTAATTATTCGACCTCTATGAAATGGAGGAGAGCCTGCGGCACTTCTTGCTGCCAGAAGCCCCATTGATGCTTGCCATCCTTTTCTTCATAGAAAACGGACGCGCCCTTTTGCTTCAGAATGGCTACAGTATCGCGGTTAAGCTGTACAAAATCGAATACGCCGCGATCCGTTTCGAAAGCGTTCTCCTGCAGTCCAACGATCATATACATATGAAGCCCGCTTAGATCGGAGGCTTGGGCGAGAATGCGCTGGGAGACGGGATAAAAAGCTCCCGACATGGAAATGACGCGGTTAAACAGCCCGGGGTAGCTTACGGCCAGATGAAGGCTTACCGTGCCTCCAAGAGAGTCTCCGGCCAGAATCCGGTATTGCGGGTCCTGCCGCACGGAGAAGCGCTCCTCGATAAAAGGGACAAGCTCTTCGGCAAAAAATGTGATGTAATCGGCGTAACGGCTGCCATCCGGCGTATATTCTTCACTGCGAACCGACTTGTCGACATCGACGCCTACAATAAGGAAAGGCTCCAGGCCTTCGTCCAGAATAAGGCGTGTAGCGGTTGTGGCAATCCGGCCGAAATTAAAAAAATCCTCGCCGTCCTGGCAATAAACAACAGGGTAGCTGAGCAGCTCATTATAGCCCGGCGGAAGGAAGACGCGAAGGTTGCGGCTGCCCTCCGGCAAACGACGGCTTTGAACCGTTTCTTTTAAAATCGTTCTTTTTAAGTAGATGTCGTTGCTCATGGATAAGCTCCTTTGGCTGAATGGAATGGAAAACCTTAGTTATGGGAACACAATAAAAGTGCTCCGTCAAAAGCGGGCAGCTAATTGTTGTACTATACTGTTACAGTGATTTTTGTCATCTGTAGCATATACAATTTCTTAAAAAAAGAATAAAATCTCTTCAAAAAACGGGGTTTTTTCTCTTTTTGCTTTGACCATTTTTGCTAAACAGGTTTATAATAATTCTATAACAGAGCAACATGATTTTCAAATATTTCAATTGAGGTGAGCGTTCAAAATGAGCAAATTGCCATACGAAGTTCAAACGGAGCCAGTAGCACCGTTGTCCGTATTGTCGCTCGATGGAGAAGTAACAAATCCGGATCTGCTTCCGGAATTGACTGATGATCAATTAAAGGAAATTATGTACCGTATGGTATTTACCCGTACTTGGGACGAGCGTGCCGTTAACCTGGGCCGTCAAGGCCGCCTCGGCTTCTACGCTCCGGTATCGGGACAAGAAGCTTCCATGGTTGGCAGCGAATATGCATTGAACAAAGACGATTTCATTTGCCCGGGCTACCGCGACATGCCGCAATTGGTATGGCATGGACTTCCGCTGTACCAGGCATTCCTGTATTCCCGCGGACACCAGCACGGCGGACAAATTCCTGAAGACGTGCACGTATTGATGCCGCAAATTATTATCGGCGCTCAAATTCTTCATGCTACAGGCGTGGCCATGGCGTTCAAGAAAAAAGGCGAAAAACGCGTTGCCATTACGTACACAGGCGACGGCGGTTCCTCCGAAGGCGATTTCTACGAAGGCCTGAACTTTGCCGGCGTATACAAACTGCCTGTCATTTATGCTGTTCAAAACAACGGCTACGCCATTACAACACCGTTCGAAAAGCAAACGGCTTCCCTGTCCATCGCTCACAAAGCGGTTGCAGCCGGCATCAAAGGCGTTCAGGTTGACGGCATGGACGTGCTGGCTGTTATCAAGGCTGTTCGCGACGCGGCTGAGCGCGGCAGAAACGGCGAAGGCGCTACGCTGATCGAGCTGTTGACTTATCGCTTCCGTCCGCATTCCCTTGCAGACGACGCTACTAAATACCGCACGAAGGACGAAGAGGCGGAATGGGCGCTTAAAGATCCGATTATCCGTTACGGCAAATACTTGGAGAAAAAAGGTCTTTGGAGTGAAGAAGATACAAACCGCGTAAAAGAAGAAGCAAAAGCTGCTGTTATTGAAAACATTAAAAAAGCTGAAGCCGTTGAAAAAATGACGGTTGCCGGCTTGATCGATACTATGTTCGAAGCAACACCGCAACACCTTGAAGAACAAAAGGCCGATTTTCAGTAAGAAGGGGAGGACTAAACAATCATGGCACAAATGAATATGCTTGAAGCGATTCGCGATGCAATGCGCGTAGAATTGACACGTGATCCCAACGTAGTCATCTTCGGTGAAGATGTGGGCAAGGTTGGCGGCGTGTTCCGTGTAACAGAAGGTTTGCAAAAGGAATTTGGCGAGGAGCGCGTATTTGATACGCCGCTTGCGGAATCTGCAATTGCCGGTATGGCGGTTGGTATGGGCATTCAAGGCTTCCGTCCGATCGCGGAAATCCAGTTTGTAGGCTTCATCTATGAAGCGCTGGACCAAATGTTCATCCAGGCGGCACGTATGCGCTACCGTTCCGGCGGCCGCTACAACTCGCCAATCGTATTCCGTACGCCATTCGGCGGCGGGGTTAAAGCAGCCGAGCTGCACACGGACTCCCTTGAAGGTCTTGCGATTCAAACGCCGGGCATTAAGGTGATTATTCCTTCCAATCCTTACGATGCAAAAGGTCTGATGATCTCCGCGATTCGCGATAACGATCCGGTATTTTTCATGGAGCATCTTAACCTGTACCGCGCATTCAAGGCAGAGGTGCCTGAGGGCGAATATACGATTGAGATTGGCAAGGCAAACGTTGTTCGCGAAGGCAGCGACGTTACGATTCTGGCTTACGGCATGATGGTTCATACTGCGGTTAAAGCTGCTGATGAGCTGGAAAAAGAAGGCGTGAAAGCGGAAGTTATCGACCTTCGCACGCTTATGCCTTTGGATATCGATACAATCGTAGCTTCCATTCAAAAAACAAACCGCGCCATCGTGGTGCAGGAAGCGCAAAAAACGTCCGGGGTAGCCGCTGAGGTTATTGCGCAAATTAATGAAAAAGCAATTCTGCATCTGGAAGCGCCAGTGCTTCGCGTAGCGGGACCGGATACCGTTTATCCGTTTGCCCAAATCGAAGATGCTTGGCTGCCTACGCCTGCACGCATTGTTGCAGCTGCCAAAAAGGTGCTTGAGTTTTAATATAGTTTAATTGCTAAAGGAGGTTGCTTGCGGTGGCAAAATTTGAATATAAATTTCCAGAGCTTGGCGAAGGCCTGCACGAAGGCGAGATTGTAAAAGTCTTGATTCAGCCTGGTCAAACCGTAACAGACGATGACATTATTATGGAAGTGCAAAACGACAAGGCGATTGTTGAAGTACCTTGTCCCGTAAACGGCAAAGTGCTTGAGGTGAAGGTGAAGGACGGACAAGTATGCCATGTTGGCGAGCTTGTAGCGATTATCGAAGCCGAAGGCGAGCTTCCTGAAGGCGCAGAAGCGCCAGCAGAAGAGCCTAAGAAAGAAGAGGCGGCGCCTGCAGCTTCCGCTTCTCCGGCTGCTGCTCCTGCGGCAGAAGCTAAAGCGACTAATGCAGCCGTTTTGGCAACGCCTAGCGTTCGCAAATTTGCTCGTGAGCAAGGCGTAGACCTGGCGCAAGTAAACGGCTCGGGTAAAAACGGCCGCATTACGCGCGAAGACGTTAGCGGATTTGGCGGCGCATCTGCACCTGCTGCAGCTACAGAAGCACCGGCAGCAAGCGCAGCTTCACAAGAAGCTCCAAAAGCAGCCGCAGAGTCCAAACCGGTTGCTTCCGGCGATGCATACCGTCCTGAAGAGCGCGTACCTTTCAAAGGCATTCGCAAAGTAATCGCAGGCGCAATGTCCAAATCGGTTTATACGGCTCCTCACGTAACGATTATGGACGAAGTAGACGTTACAGAGCTTGTTGCGCTGCGTGCAAAATACAAGCCTTATGCCGAGAAAAAAGGCTCCAAGCTTACTTATCTGCCATTTATCGTCAAAGCATTGGTTGCAGCTTGCCGCCAGTTCCCGATCATGAACTCGACGCTGGATGAAGCTAACCAGGAAATCGTGTACCGCAAATACTACAATGTTGGTATTGCTACAGACACCGATAATGGCTTGATCGTTCCCGTTATCGAAGACGCGGACCGCAAAAACATCTTTATGGTAGCGGACAAAATCCGCGACCTGGCTGTACGCGGACGCGACGGCAAATTGGCTGCCAACGAGCTGAAAGGCAGCACAATTACCATTTCCAACATCGGTTCCGCAGGCGGTATGTTCTTTACGCCGGTTATCAACTTCCCTGAGGTTGCCATCCTGGGTACTGGACGTATTTCCGAAAAAGCGATCGTGCGCGACGGCGAAATCGTTGCCGCTCCTGTAATGGCTCTGTCGCTTAGCTTTGACCACCGTCTGATCGACGGCGCAACAGCCCAAAACTTTATGAACTATATCAAGCAGCTTCTGGCGCAGCCTGAACTGTTTATTATGGAGGTATAAGACATGGTAGTAGGCGACGCTTCACTGGATATCGATACGTTGGTTATTGGTGCAGGTCCCGGCGGTTATGTTGCCGCCATCCGCGCCGCGCAGCTTGGACAAAATGTTCTGGTTGTTGACAAGGAATATGTTGGCGGCGTTTGTTTGAACGTTGGCTGTATTCCATCCAAAGCGCTCATCTCGGCCGCTCATCAATTTGAGTCTGTGAGCCATGCATCCACTTTTGGCATCGAAGTAGGCGAAGCCAAAGTTGATTTCAGCAAAGTTCAAGAGTTTAAAAACGGTATCGTCAAGAAGCTGACTGGCGGCGTTGCTTCCTTGCTGAAAGCAAACAAGGTTCAATACTTCCAAGGCGAAGTGATGTTCATCAACGAAAACGAAGCGCGTGTTTTCAACGATCAAGAAGCGCCTCGTTACCGTTTCAAAAACTGCATTATCGCTACAGGCTCGCGTCCAATCGAGCTGAAAGCATTCCCATACGGCAAACGCATCGTGTCTTCTACAGGCGCTTTGTCGCTGCCTGAAATTCCGAAAAGCCTCGTTGTTATCGGCGGCGGCTACATCGGCATCGAGCTTGGCCAAATGTACTCCAAGTTCGGCACTAAAGTAACCGTAATCGAAGGTTCGGATTCCATCCTGCCAGGCTTTGACAAGGACATGTCCTCCATTGTTGCCAAGAAACTGAAAAGCACCAATGTTGACATCGTGACTGGCGCTCAAGCAAAAAGTGCAGAGCAAACCGATAACGACGTTACGATTACGTATACTGTAGGCGATAAGGAAGAAAAAGTAACGGCTGATTACCTGCTCGTTACAGTTGGACGCCGTCCTAACACAGACGGAGAGCTTGGTCTTGATCTGGCAGGCGTTAAAATGACAGATCGCGGTCTGGTGGAAGTTGACGCTCAATGCCGCACAAACGTACCGCATATTTATGCGATCGGCGACATTACGGCTGGCCCTGCGCTGGCTCACAAAGCCATGTACGAAGGCCGCGTTGCAGCAGAAGCTATCTCCGGCTTGACTAGCGTTGTTGATTACAAATGCGTACCAGCTGTTTGCTTCTCCGATCCGGAGTGCGCAAGCGTCGGCATCAGCGAAAAAGAAGCAAAAGACCAAGGCCTTAACATCAAAGTGGGTAAATTCCCGTTTGCTATCAACGGCCGCGCTATGTCGCTTAATGCAAACGAAGGTTTCGTGAAGCTGATTTCCGATGCAGAATCCGGTTTGTTGCTTGGGGCACATATCGTTGGTCTGGAAGCATCCAACATGATCGCAGAATTGGCGTTGGCTATCGAGATGGGCGCTACCCTTGAGGATATCGCGCTGACTATCCATGCTCACCCGACGCTGGGCGAAATCGTTCTGGACGCAGCCGAGGTTGCATTGGGTCATCCGATTCACACTTTTGTGAAGTAAGAGCCATTTGTCCGGTAAAAAATAGATTTGTACAGCAAAGAGGTCAGGCGGTGTTATGCTGCTTAGACCTCTTTGCGCATATTATAGTAGATACCCCCTCTTATTTAAGGAGAGAACGCCTATGGTAATGCTAAAGCCCAAAGCAACAAGCGAATCCAGAACCTTGATGACTCAGCTCATATTTCCTCAGGACACCAATCATTACGATACGATGTTTGGCGGCAAGCTGATGGAATACATGGACAAGGTAGCTGCAATTGCAGCAATGCGCCATGCCAGGGGAAGAGTGGTTACCGCTTCTACGGACAGTCTGGATTTTCTTGCGCCAATCCGAATCGGCGAGGTTATCGAGGTAGAGGCATTTGTTACCTGGACCAGCCGCAGCTCTATGGAAATTTACGTCAGCGTCATATCCGAAAATTTGTATAGCGGCGAACGTCAAACAACCGTAACGGCATTTTTTACGTTTGTAGCGCTGGATGACAGCGGAAAACCAACGCAGGTTGCCCCTGTCGAGCCGGAAACGGAGAAAGAAAAGGCACTGTTTCTTTCCGCCCCGGAACGGTATGCTTTGCGCAAGCAGCGCAAGCAGGAGAGAGCCGCCAGTACAAAAAAGTCCGACTAGGCTGCATCAAGGATGGGAAGATGAACTTAGACTGTTGGTTCTGTCGTCAAGTGGAAACAAAAAACCGTCGTGCAACAACTAACGGGATGATATAATGGATGACAATAAGAGGTTTGATTGTCAAGCGGGAGGATGAGCAATTCATGAACGGCGAGCAGCAATATTTGCAACTGCTGAGGGATGTGCTGGACAAGGGTTCGCGCAAGGAGGACCGGACGGGAACGGGGACGATCTCCACATTTGGGTATCAGATGCGTTTCGACCTGTCGCAGGGATTTCCGCTGATAACTACCAAGCGCGTAGCTTTCAGGCTGGTTGCCAGCGAGTTATTATGGTTTATTAAAGGCGATACCAACATCCGTTATTTACTTCAGCACAATAATAATATTTGGAATGAATGGGCGTTCAAAAAGTGGGTAGAAAGCAGTGCTTACTCCGGTCCCGACATGACGGATTTTGGGCTTCGCTCTCAAAGCGATGAAGCCTTTGCCGCTTTATACCGGGAGCAAATGGATATTTTTAAAACCCGGATATTGGAGGAAGACACATTTGCCGAGGAATTTGGGGAGCTTGGCAATGTTTACGGAAAGCAGTGGAGGGAGTGGCGCACCTCGCGCGGAGACAGCGTGGACCAGCTTCGCGATGTTATCGAAGCCATTAAAAAAACGCCCGATTCCAGACGATTGATTGTATCGGCATGGAATCCGGAGGATGTGCCGACCAATATGGCCTTGCCGCCTTGCCATACGATGTTCCAGTTTTATGTATCGGAGGGTAAGCTGTCCTGCCAGCTGTATCAGCGCAGCGGCGATATTTTCCTTGGAGTGCCGTTTAACATTGCCAGCTATGCGCTGCTGACGCATCTGATCGCTCATGAATGCGGCCTGGAGCCCGGGGAATTTATCCACACGCTGGGCGACGCGCATATTTATTTAAACCATCTGGAGCAAATCCAGGAGCAGCTGACGCGGGAGCCAAAGCCGCTGCCCAAGCTGCTGCTGAATTCAGGAAAAACCTCACTTTTTGAAATGGAGCTTGAAGATATCAAGCTGGAAAATTACGAGCCTCATCCCGGCATTAAAGCGCCGGTGGCCGTTTAAGTGAGTGAACAGCCTCTTTAAGAAAGCTTAAGGGAGATGGAATTGGTGCCAGTAACAATGATTGCGGCTATGGACATTAACCGAACGATAGGTATTCATAATGAGCTGCCGTGGAGATTGCCGGCGGAAATGGCTTATTTTAAGGAAAAAACAATGGGTAAAACGGTCCTTATGGGCCGTAAGACCTTCCAATCGCTCCGAAAGCCGCTGGAGGGACGTCTAAACGCCGTTCTCACCAGAGGGGATGGAAACGGCTTGGCTAACTGTGAAACCGTGCAAACGGTCAATGAAGCGCTCAGGAAATATGCTGGCGGCAGCAGCGAGCTGATGGTTGCGGGAGGAGCGGAGATCTATCATCTGTTTTTGCCGCATGCGGACAAGGTGCTGCTTACTGTTGTCGACACGGATATTCCGGGAGGGGATGCCTTTTTCCCTTCGCTGGACGAAACTGTTTGGAAAATAACGGGAAGCCGGTTTAGAGAAGCCGATGACAATAATCCGTATTCCTTCACCTTTTATACGTATGAGCGTATCTGAATTCTAGCGATGACTCCAAAGAAGGTTTGACGAACGATTCGTCATATAGTGCAAATGATTGTGCGGAAAATCCATTAACGATCCTGTCTCAGTAATGCTAGCATGTAAAATACAACGCACTGACTGCAATCGACATATAAAGGCTGCAAACAGGAACGAGAACGGAGGAACTGCACATGTCTACACCAACTGGATTCATGGAATATCAGCGCCAACTGCCAGCGGATCGCGATCCTATCGATCGCATCAAGGACTGGAATGAATTTCATAAGCATTTGAGCGACGAGCAGCTTCGCATGCAAGGCGCGCGCTGCATGGATTGCGGTACGCCGTATTGTCATACAGGCATGGAATTGGGAGGCTCCGTATCGGGTTGTCCGGTTAATAATCTTATTCCGGAATGGAACAACCTGATTTATAGAGGACTGTGGCGCGAGGCGCTTGAGCGTTTGCACAAAACGAATAATTTCCCAGAGTTTACGGGGCGCGTTTGCCCGGCTCCTTGTGAAGGCTCCTGTACAGTTGGTCTTATCGGCGATGCCGTTACGATTAAAACTATCGAGCAGGCCATCATTGACCGCGGCTTTGAAGAAGGCTGGGTTGTTCCTCAGCCGCCAAAAGTGCGTACGGGTAAAAAGGTAGCGGTGGTAGGCTCCGGACCGGCAGGACTTGCGGCAGCCGCCCAGCTCAACAAAGCCGGCCATACGGTAACGGTTTACGAACGCGCGGACCGGATCGGCGGTTTGCTGGTATATGGCATTCCAACCATGAAGCTGGAGAAGCATATTGTCCAGCGCCGGGTTGATCTGCTTGCAGAGGAAGGCATCCAGTTTGTGACGAATACGGAAATCGGCAAAGACATTTCCGCAAACGAACTGGTAGACAGCTTCGATGCAGTTGTACTGTGCGGGGGCTCTACCCGTGCCCGGGACGTGGAAATGGAAGGCCGCCATTTAAACGGCGTTTATAAAGCAATGGACTACTTGAACGGCACGATCAAAAGCTACCTGGACTCCAATCTGGAGGACGGCCAATATATTTCAGCCAAGGACAAGGACGTCATCGTTATCGGCGGCGGCGATACCGGCTCTGACTGTGTTGCAACGGCGCTGCGCCATGGCTGCAAATCCGTAACGCAATTTGGCACCCATGCCAAAGCCCCGCTGGAGCGCGACCACATTAACAATCCATGGCCGCAGTTCCCGAATGTGTACACGCTAGATTATGCTCATGAAGAAGCAAAAGCCATGTTTGGTGAAGATCCGCGCGCCTTTTCCGTCTTGACAAAAAAATTCGTTGGCGACGAAAACGGAAACCTGAAGGAGCTGCATACGGTACAGATCGAGCGGACTGTGGATGAAACAGGCCGTAAAATCTACACGGAGATCCCGGGAACGGAAAAGGTATGGCCGGCTGATCTTGTTTTTATCGCAGTAGGCTTTGAGGGTCCCGAAACAACGATTATCGAGCAGCTGGGACTGGAGCAGGACCGCCGTTCCAATGTAAAAGCAAGATACGGAAAATATGTAACAAATGTTGAAAAGGTATTTGCCGCAGGGGATATGCGGCGGGGCCAAAGCCTTGTTGTATGGGCGATCAACGAAGGCCGCGAGGCTGCTCGTGAGGTGGACAAATATCTAACAGGCTCCTCCATGCTGCCTTAAGAGGTAGTTCAAAAAGTCCGCTTCCCAATACGGGAGCATGACTGGCGTCATGGCCGGCGGCGAATATGGCATTCAGCCGAAATCTCCGGTCCTCACGTAGCTAACACTACGCTCCGGTCCTCGATTTCTAGCTTCTTGCCATCTTCTTGGTACTGGAAACCGAACTTTTTGAACTTTCATTTTAATGGTAGTTCAAAAAGTCCGCTTCCCATTACAGGTCATGACTGGCGTCATGGCGGGCGGCGAATATGGCATTCAGCCGAAACTTCCGTTGCTCACTTAGCTTTCACTAAGCTCCGCTACTCAGTTTCTAGCTTCTTGCCATCTTCTTGGTACTGGAAAGCGAACTTTTTGAACTTTCATTTTAATGGATGTTCAAAAAGTCCGCTTCCCATTACAGGTCATGACTGGCGTCATGGCGGGCGGCGAATATGGCATTCAGCCGAAACTTCCGTTGCTCACTTAGCTTTCACTAAGCTCCGCTACTCAGTTTCTAGCTTCTTGCCATCTTCTTGGTACTGGAAAGCGAACTTTTTGAACTTTCATTTTAATGGATGTTCAAAAAGTCCGCTTCCCATTACAGGTCATGACTGGCGTCATGGCGGGCGGCGAATATGGCATTCAGCCGAAACTTCCGTTGCTCACTTAGCTTTCACTAAGCTCCGCTACTCAGTTTCTAGCTTCTTGCCATCTTCTTGGTACTGGAAAGCGAACTTTTTGAACTTTCATTTTAATGGATGTTCAAAAAGTCCGCTTCCCATTACAGGTCATGACTGGCGTCATGGCGGGCGGCGAATATGGCATTCAGCCGAAACTTCCGTTGCTCACTTAGCTTTCACTAAGCTCCGCTACTCAGTTTCTAGCTTCTTGCCATCTTCTTGGTACTGGAAACCGAACTTTTTGAACTTTCATTTTAATGGTTGTTCAAAAAGTCCGCTTCCCATTACGGGTCATGACTGGCGTCATGGGCGGCGTCGAATATGGCATTTAGCCCGAAATTAAATATACTTGATCTGTGAGCGCCTTAGGGCGCTTTCTTGCTTTTTTAGGTGAAAAGGAGAGGATATCACGATGATTAAATATGGAATGGATGCGGCGCATGAGCTTATTTTCGCTGGGTTTCAAGCCAGAATTGAAAAGCGGGACAGCCAATGGATCGATATTTGGCTGAAGCCGGAGCTTGCGGAATCCTCCCTTTTGCCGGGGGATATCATTGATTTTTCTATATTAGTGATTGCTACGCCGGATGGACAGCTGGTGCAGAGCGTGGCTCTGGACGAGGATTGTGATTGTGAATATAGCTTTACCCCCTCCGAAAAGGAACAAATTGCTGCTTTTATCCGGCAGGAGGGCATTCAACGCCAAATTTGCGAGGCAGCTGTACCGCAAGAAGGAAAGTTGTGGTAAAATCGGTGTGAAGACAAGGTGCCGGGGGTTATCAAATGACTGCCAATCCTGCCTATATCCTAACGCCAACTGATGTAAAAAATATACGCGGGTACGTACATACCAAATATGCCGCCATGCCAAACGACAAACGAGTCGAAATGGTGGCGGATGCGGTTCAGCGCATTATTCACCGGCAATTGCCGGATTTTGAGCTGTCGCTCAAGCAGCGTTTGACTGGCGAGCTGATCCGGTCCACCGTGCTGCAGGAGCAGCGGCCTGTAAGCGCAGACGACGTGTATCGGCTATGTCTGGAGCTTGACCATAGCGACGAAAAAATCGCGGGGCCGCTGCAAAGATGGATTGACCTGCAAGGCGAAAAGCTGGCTTCGGGCGAAGTCGTGCCGATCGCATTTTCCGGAAGCGCCGCTTCAGGCGCAAACGCGGAAGCGCTGCCTCCAGCCGCACTATCAGGAGCAGGGGAATTGAGCAGGCCAAAGCAGAGAAAAACGCTGCTCTACAGCCTGTTATTTGTTTTGCTCGCCTCCTGCCTGGGTTTGTATGGGGCAGGATATTTAACAATGCCAAGCACGGCGGAAACCCAAGACACGGCATTTATTGCACCGAGCGGCCCTGAGCAGGAGCTTGCAGCGCCGGCTATGCTTAATGAATTGCCAGCGGATATGAAGTTTGTGGATGTGTCGAGGGAGGCGCTGCTGTCCTATTTGACAAGCCGCAATTCCTTGCTGGCGGACGAGCCTTATTTTACCGATATTATGGTGACGGCCCAGGAATTCGATATCCACCCCGCGTTGCTGTTTGCCATTACCGGGCAGGAGCAGGGGTTTGTGCCAAAGGACAATAAACGGGCGCGGGAAATTGTTAATAATCCGTTTAATGTTTTTTATAGCTGGCAGGATTTCAATACAACAACAAAGGAATCTGCACAGATTGCAGCCAGAACGATTAATCGGCTTAGCAAGGACCGTCCTGAAGGGACCGAGCCGCTTGTCTGGATCAACCGGCAATATGCGGAAGACCCCAACTGGTCAACGGGCGTTTCCTCCATATTCAGGTCCATCGTCAGTCATCTGGAAATCCATAGCGTCACCGAGAAAGCTGTTTCATAAGGGAGTGGCCTAACATTGAAAACGCTGATTATAGCGGAAAAGCCCGACATGGGGCGAAACATCGCGGCCGTGATCGAACCGCGCGCCAAAAATCACCGGACCTATCTGGAGGGCGAGCACTATATTATTACATGGGCAATCGGTCATTTGATCGGCCTCGCCGAGCCGGATGCTTATGATGTCAAATATAAAAAATGGAATATTAACGATTTGCCGATTATACCGGAGGCGTTCAAGCTGGTGGCAAACCGCAAAACGGCAGATCAGCTCAAGGTCATCAAGGAGCTTGCCAAACGCTCCGGGCAGCTGGTTAATTGCTGCGATGCGGGGCGGGAAGGGCAATACATTTTTTCGCTTATTCAGCGCCATTTGAAGCTGCGCCAGCCAGTCAAGCGGCTATGGATATCCGATTTGACTCCCGAAAGCATTCGCAAAGGCTTTGACGAGTTAAAGGATGGTTCGGAATACGATAATCTGACCAAAGCGGCGACGGCGCGAAGCGAAGCGGATTGGCTGATCGGAATGAATGGATCACGCGCTTTTACAACCAAGCATAACGTGTTGTTGTCGGTTGGCCGGGTTCAAACGCCGGTGCTTGCATTAATCTACGACAGGCAAAAGCTGATCGAGGCTTTTTCCTCGCTCAAATATTATGTGGTAGAGGCTATGCTTCAGCAGGGAGAAACCTCTTTTCGCGGCATCTGGATGGGGGACCGGTTAACGGACAGCGATAAAGCGGGCGCGATTGCTGCCAAAGTAAGCGGCAAGTCCGGCATTATCGAATCCTATGAAGTTAAGGATGTTAAGGAATATCCGTTCAAGCTATACGATCTGACGCTTCTCCAGCGGGAAGCAAACGGGCGTTACGGTTTTTCCGCCAAAAAGACGTTGGATATCGCACAAGTCTTGTACGAAAAACACAAGGTTATTTCTTATCCCAGAACAAATTCCAACTATGTCACGGAGCAAAATATTCCGGAAATGCATAAGGCGTTGTCCGCTTTGCAAGGAACAGCATACGACAAATGGGCAAGCTCCGCCAACCGGGCTTTGGTGCATAAGGGAAACAAATTCATCTGCAACCCGGCAAGAGTCGAGGATCATCATGCCATACTTCCCACAACCCGCAAGGCAGGTGAACTGTCCGGAGACGAAGCCAAGCTGTATGATCTCATTGTGAAACGTTTTTTATCCCAGTTTTATCCTCCTGCCGAATACAAATCGCACGCCGTTGTGAGCGAGGTAGAGAAGGAGCGGTTCAAGAGCAATATTAAGGAGCTGCAAAGCTTGGGCTGGAAAATTATTTACAAAGATGAAAAAGCGGAAAAAACGAAGGATAAAACGGATAAAGCTCAAAAAGAGCAGGATAGCGATGAAGAGGTGGAGGTAGCCTATCCGTTCCGACTGGATAAGGAGCAGGGCATTACGTGCACCCATGCGGAGGCAAAGGAAAAGGAAACTCAGCCGCCGAAGCCTTTTACAGAAGGCACGCTGCTGAAGGCTATGGAAAGCGCGGGCAAAGATATTGAAGACGGGGATGTGCGGGATGCCATGAAGGACTCCGGCCTGGGAACCCCCGCTACTCGCGCAGCTACGATTGAACGGTTAAAAAAGGTTGAATATATTGCGATGCAGGGCAAGCGGATCGTCATTACCCAAAAAGGCAAAACGGCCATCGAACTGATTCGTGCAGCGGGAGTGGAGCTTTTGACATCGCCCGAAATGACCGGCATGTGGGAAAAACGGTTAAGCGAAATCGCGCGCGGCACCGCATCCAATGAGCAATTTATGGAAAATGTCAAAAAATTTGCGACCATGATCGTTCAAAAAGCAAAGGGACAGGTCAGAATCGACAGCGCCGCCTTCCAAAATACCGACATGCCAGCCAAAGGCGGAAGGGGCAGCAGCAAAGGAACGACGCGGAGCACGCGAGCTGCATCGTCAAGATCAACGGCTAACGCCGGGACCGCCTCTAAGAAATCGCCGGTCAGTTCCCGTACTGCTGCCAGCAGCAGTATGGTTAATAACGGGACAACTGCTCCGGTCTCCCGCAGCCAGCAAAACCAGCCAAGCCATTCTCAGGAGCCGCAAAGGGTGGCAGCATGCCCTCGGCCGGGCTGCGGCGGATATTTATTTATGGGCCGCAAGGGTTATGGATGCAGTCATTACAAAACGGGGTGCGGCTTTGTCATCTGGAAGGAAAGCTTTGGCCGCAAGCTAAGCGATACCCAGGTCAAAGCGCTTGCCGAAAAAGGCAAAACAGCAAAGCTTAAGTTAACCGTTAGAGAAGGGGAAGTAGCCGAAGGGAAAATTGTGCTGCTTGATTCTGCAACGGGCAAGCTTGGGGTGGAAATATAGAAGTCACGCAACGTTTGAATGAAAAAAACCGCCAGCAGTCGCTTAATTGCGAATGCTAGCGGTTTTTGACTTTTTAGCGGGTAATAAAGTTATGAATGGCGTCCGGCACCTCAATCAATTGATCAAGCGTCAGAAAAGCTCCGCGCGGCTGTACGTCAATACCAACCACATTGTAATGCCATTCCAGCTGTGAGCGTATATGAATGGCATGAATGCCGGCACAACATCGGTACGGATGGAATTGCCAATCATCCATGTGTGGTCTCTGTCAAAGCCGCCGGATGCCAAAATGCCTTCCATAGCTTCGTTGTCCTTGAGCTGCCGAATATAGATGTTGGAGCCAAAATAATGCTGGAGTCCCATACTCTGAATTTTGCGGCGTTGAATGGGCTCTTCGCCGCCCGTATATAGATGGAGCTCGTGACCGGCTTCCGCCAGCGTATCCAATGTACGTTCCATATTTGGATACGGCTCCGTTTCATGCTCGTATGCCCCCATGCCCAGCTTCCATAAAAAAGCTTCTTCTGTTGCGGAACGCTTGCGTCCGGTTAAATGGCTGAAGTGCGAATAGGTATCCAGAAAAGATTGGGGGAAATGCTCGCTCTTAAAGCCGCTGACACTAATTAATGCGACGTCGCATTCCATCTGCCTGCTGCGAATATCCTCGGCCTTAACCTCATCATAACCGCCAAACCAGACCGTCATCGTATCCACGAATTGATCAATGACAAAGAAAAAATATTTATTGCAATAAATAAGCGTATCATCCAGATCAAATAATAGTTGCTGCTTCATCAAGCCTGTTCTCCTTTGCCGTTCCATACGCATGGCGTAGTTGGTTTATACCAATCTACCGCATCTGACCCCGAAACGTCAAACTGCCGCACAGCCAATTCAAACAGGGGAGAACGGGGCGAGGCATTCATAGGGCATACTTTAATTGGGATTGATGCAGTTGATTTTTGATAAAAGCAATGCGCCTCTTCACATAAAAGTCGCGGCTGTCGCTCTTCAAATCGCGGGGACCGATCACCTCCTCTGTGTTATTGTCGATAATGACTAACCTTCCATCACTGTAAAACTTAAAGGTTAAATCGCGAAACGGACGAACCTTCTCCACATAACGAAAATTTTCACAGCTAATTCCCATGGTGTACCGGCCTCCTTCAATGCCTCAATTTTCAGAACATTTGTTCTTTTTCAGTATACCAAACATTTGTTCGTGTGGAAAGTGTTTTTTATTTGCCGTAAACTAGCTTTATAGGTTATCGTTATAAGACTTGCTTACATAGTTGCATTGTTAGAAGGGGAGCTGGGCATGTTACGAGTAAAAGGATTAACCAAACGAATACCCGGAGGTCCGAAGGTGCTTGACGATGTCAGCTTCGACGCTTACGAGGGCGATTTTGTGGCTGTAAAAGGAAGCAGCGGCAGCGGCAAATCCATGCTGCTGAAATGCCTTGCGCTACAGGAAACCTGGACCTCAGGAACCTACCAGTTCAACGGGAAGGATGTGCCTCAGGGCAACTGGCTTGCAAAAATGAAGATTAAGCAGCAGGTTGCTTATCTGGAGGAGAAGCCGTTTCTTTATCCCGATAAAACAGGCTTGAAAAATGTCATCATCGGTTCCGTTACCCAAACGCCAGCATGGCGCAGATGGAGCGGAATGATGAGAAACGACGATTATATGGGCGCGATGGAAATGATTGAAAAACGCGGCTTGCTCGATAAAGCGCATTTGAAGGCCCGTAATCTAAGCGGCGGCGAACGGCAGCGGATGGCTATTGCCCGGGCGCTTGTCCATGGAGCGAAGGTTATTGTTGCGGACGAGCCCGTATCGGGCCTTGATCCCCATGCTGCGGATGAAGTGCTTGGCGAGCTGAAAGCGCTTTGTAAAAACGAAGGCATTATCGTAATCGCCGTGCTTCATCAAGGCGATTGGGCCGAGCGGTACGCCGACCGTATTTTGGGATTAAATCAGGGCAAGCTGGTTCTTGATGTTTACGGAAGAAAACTGACATTGCGCGAAAAAAGTCTTTTGTAAGAAAACACAGCCTGGCGGCGGGGAGCAATCTCCGCCGTCTTTGTCATGAGACAAGCTGTCCTGGACATAAGCTTAATCATCCCAGCTTGTTTAAAGGATGGTGTGTCGCTTCATGTCCATTTCTTCACCTCTCGTTGTTCAAACCGCAAAGGCTGTATTTCCAAAAACAACTTTGCTAGTCCCGCATGTATCCGGAGGGGGCCACGCCAACGCCAACGCGGTCCGTATCATCAATGAGGAGATAGCCGCCGAGGTGCGCAATTTACGGGCCAACCAAGGTCCGCTGGACGATCCCAGAGCCGAAATGCTGGGCTGGTTCGAAGTAAAAACCAATGAAAAAAACGTGTTCAGCCTCTCGCTATACAATTACGCCTATACCGGCGGCGCGCATGGCATGACGCTTCAGCAATCGCTCACCTTTGACGCCAGCACAGGCAAGCGTTATACGCTTGGCGAGCTGTTTAAGCCAGGCAGCAACTACATTGAAGTCATTAGCGCTATTGTTGCCGCATCCATTGCCAAACGCGGCATAGAAACGCTGGAGCCCTTCAAATCCATTTCACCCGGCCAATCCTTCTATATCGCCGACCGGTCGCTCGTTATCTATTTTCAGCTGTATGAGCTGGCTGCTTATGTGTACGGCTTTATCTATTTCCCTATTTCCGTATATGAGCTGCAATCCATCATTAAGGAGGATGGCCCGCTGGGCGTCATGCTGGCAGGAGATTAATATCAGTCGTATGGGTGCTGGTTGCAGATGGATGTGATGGGAGGGATGGCGGCATGTTTGCGGCTTTGTTGGGATGTTTGCCGGCTGTTGCCGCGGGGGTATTAATTTTGGCATTGGGCTGGAAGGCGCAAAGCGGCGTGGAGTCCTCACGTTACCAGAGCATGTCCATGTATGGGCGTGACGCGCAAGTACTTCAGGACAAATCGGACTTGCATCGGCTGGGACTGGCACAGCTATTGTCCCGCAGATGGCGGGGCATTCCTGCGCTGGGCCTTTCCTTTAATACAATGGCGCTAATCGGAAGCGCAGCGATCCTGTTTGGTCCGGCTTTGATCGCCGGAGGACCAACGGTCATTGGCCTTGGTTTTCCGATTGTTGCGCTTCTAAGCCTGCCTGTTGCTGCTGCGCTGGCGGAATTGATGTCGGCAGTGCCTTCATCAGGCGGCATTTATCACGGCGCATATCTGCTTGGAGGGCGGAGGTGGGCGCTTTTTGCCGGCTGGCTTCACGCCATCGGCCAGCTTGCCATGCTTGCCCTTCTAACAGGGGGCTGCGCATTTTTGGTCAATCGGCTGCTTGCCGCCCGGTTTGGCCTTGAAGTGACGCCAATGTCGCTAGGCCTGACGGCAACGGCAGTATGTTGCTCGCTCGCGGCCGCCAGCTTGTGGGGACATATAGCGCGCCAATGGCTTGCGGCTGCGGGACTGTGGCTCCAGCTTGTGCTTGCTTCAGCTATATTGGGAGGGTTGGTCTGGGCTTTCTGGCCTGGCGATTATTCACCGGCTGTATTGTTTGCGTTTCGGGACATAAGTTGGAATGCAGCGGCCGGACCGGAGGGGCTGCTTCTTGGTTCGCTTTTGCTTCTGAAGCTGTTTACGGGAATGGACGGAGCGGCACAAGGCGCAGAGGAAACCATTGAGCCGCGAATTAGTGTTCCGTGGAGCATATTTATGTCGGTTGCTTTTGTTTTTGCGTTTGGTTTTGTGCTGCTTATGTTTATGACTTTGACATTGCCGTCCGCACTGGGCAGCAGCTCCAATCTGGCGACGATCCCCCTGATTGGCGGGTTTTCGGGAGTGGAGTGGTTCATGCAAAGCGCCCTGGCAGGGTGGGGAGGAGCTGTGATTCTAGCCGTATTGATTATTTTGTCGATATGGTTCAGTGGAGTACAGGCCGCCGGTTCTTGCGCCAGAACACTGTTTGCTATGGCACGCGACGAAGCCTTGCCGTTCAGCCGCAGGCTGGCTGCTGTGTCCGTAACCCGCCAATTGCCTGTCACGGCCATTGTTGTGACAGCCGCTCTCTCGCTGGCGTTGCTTGCGTGCTTTGCCGCTGCAGGCCGGAACCACCTAATGCTGCTGCTGTCGCTTGGTTTGGCGGGATTTCAGCTTGCTTATGCGGTGCCGATTGGTCTGCGGCTTAAATCACTGCTTGGAAATAGAAGCAAAATCATGCATGAAGCGTCGCTTGGTCAAGGACCTTGGCATCTCGGGAGCTGGAGCAAGCCGATTCATGCGGTTGCATTTGTATGGCTAGCCGCCAGCGGAATTCTTTCTGCCGTCTATGTCCATCCCGGAGGCGGGGCTGGCATTGCCGCTTTTTTGACTCTGGCAGTGCTTAGAGAAGCCGCCATTCGCAAACGCAGAGCCAGAATGGAAGAAGGACGAAAAGTAATGAAGAAAGCTGGCCGCGAGCTTTCTCGCCTGGAAGGAAATTATCCCGTGAATTAGCGCTTATCATTTTTAAGCTGGCAGGCAGCCTGGGAAATGGGAACGGGAAATAGAAAGGGCGCATCGCTTTATTTCCCGGGGAAGCGCAATAAGCTACAGAAAACAGAAGCTTTCGACAACGAGGGCGGCCATATTGGGCCTTCCAGTCTGTCGAAAGCTGCTTTTTTTGCCATTCCTTAAATAATGCAGCCTTTAAAGGGGGACCGTGAAGCTAACTTTTTTGCCATCTTCTCCCTAGGGCGATTATAATAAGGCTTATGGGGAGGGCATGACTCCTTTTGGAAAGCGGGCTTTTGGATCTGCCTCTATGAGAATATGAGGGGAAGGAGCAGAGAGATTAATGCAACAGGAAAGCAACGTACATACCGAATCAGGAAGGAATGAGCTCTTACGGGAATTGTGGCAGCGTTTTCGTCCGAATGAACCTCTTGAGCTGACAGAAGGGGAAAGCGGCATGAACAATGTTACGGTAATGGGGAGCTCAGGCGGCGAAAGCTTTGTTTTGCGCGTGTATAACAACTATGGAAATATGGAAGCGGTAAAACTGGAGCATGAAATGCTGGACAAGCTGGACAAAAGGTCTGAGCTGCCGTTTTTGGTGCCTCGGCCTTTAGTTAATGAAGCTGGAGAAACGGTGGTGGAGCTGTCAGATGGAAGAGCGGGCGCCGTTTTTCGCTATATTGAAGGCGCTCGTCCTTCGGGGGCTTCAGAGAGGGACGCCTTCCAGCTGGGCGAAGCGGCTGGCCGATTGATTAACACCATTAAGGATATGGAGCTGATTGGCAAACCGCAATACAGTCCGTATTATGCCTTGGCGGACTCCTACGCTGCAATGACGGGCGAAAAAATGGCGGCGCTTTCCGGCGCATCGCCGCTTCTGGAAGGGAAAGGCGAGGCATTGGCAGCCATTCAGCTTCACAGAGAGGCGACGGAACGGCAATGCCCCGAGGTTGCCGCTTTACCCCAGCAATGGATTCATGGGGATCTTGTATTTAACAATGCGTTAAGCGACGGCAGCCGAATTACCGGAATTCTTGATTTTGAGTTCGTCACCGTAGATTGCCGCGCCATGGAGCTGGCCGTGCTTATTGTTGATCTCATCAAGCCTTGGAACAGGGATGCAGCTGCAAGCATCCGCGCCGTTATTCAAGGGTTTACCAGCCAGGTTTCGCTAAACAAGGAGGAGCTTCGCCTCCTGCCTGTTTTGATCAAGCTGAGGCTGCTGGATGTTGCGCTGCATTTTGCTGTTAGATTTTCGGATGGAATTGATAGCGGCGAGGTGCTGGCTGGCATTATCGACGATACGATGTACGGCTTGCATTGGCTGGAGCAGCATTCCGTTCTGCCGGAGGGCTGATGACGCCTATTTTACAATCCATAAATGAGGGTTGAGCAAATCGGTACAAGCAACTGGATATGGAGGAGGAGCAGGAATGAAGCTAGCGGAGCAATTGGGCTATGGAAATGATGAGGTGCTTCTGATTATTAATGCGGATGATTACGGGTTATGCCATTCCGTCAACCAGTCCGTTCAACAGCTGCTTGCAGCGGGGGCTGTCAGCTCCGCCACTTTGATGACGCCTTGCGCCTGGGCGCGCGAGGCTGCTCTCTGGAGCGCTTCCAACAAACATCTGGACGTTGGCGTGCATTTCACATTTACGAGCGAATGGGAGCCGTACAAGTGGGGGCCGGTGACCACAAGCGGAAATGTGTCTTCACTTGTAACGAAGGAAGGTTATTTTCCGGCTGGGACAAAAGCTTTTGAGGAAACAGCGGATGCCGGCCAAGTGAGGCTGGAGCTCATCAGCCAGCTGGAGCGGGCGCTTTCCTTCGGCATGACGCCAACTCATGCGGACAACCATATGGGCAGTCTGTACGGACTTGCTACGGGAAGGCATTTTTTAACCGGGGTGCTGGAGGTATGCGCGGAATACGGCTTGCCGTTTCGCCTGCCAAGGTACGTCACGCCGGAGCAAGGCGGCATCGCGCCCCCGGAGATGGAGGAGCAGGCTAAAGCTATTGCCGCGCTGGCGGATGCCAAAGGCGTCGTCATTCTGGATTATCTGGTAGGGCTGCCTTTCCATAAGGGCGAGGGGGAAACGTATGACAGCTTCAAAGCCGATATGAAGCATTTGCTTGCTTCGCTAAAGCCTGGAGTTACGGAGCTGATCATCCATCCTTCGCTGGCTGCGGAGGAGCTGGATGCCTTCCATGCCCAGCCGGAGAAGCGGGTGATGGAGCATCATTTATTTCTGGATGAGGACATGACAGCTTACATGAAGGAGCGCGGCATCACATTGATCAGGTGGCGAGAGCTTCAGCAATTGCAGCGGGGGAAAAAAGCGAAGGGCTAGTCCCAAGCTTTTTAGATACGTCTTAAGGGATGAGGAGTGTTACGCATATGTCTTTTCAGGATATACAGAAGCTGGCGGAGCGTCTGCGCCATAATGTCGGACAGGTAATTGTCGGCAAGGAAGAGGTTATCGAGCTTTTGTTCATCGGAATGGTTACTTCCGGGCATGTATTGCTTGAGGATGTGCCGGGCACGGGCAAAACGATGCTGGCAAAGGCCTTTGCCAAATCGCTATCGCTGCAGTTCAAGAGGGTGCAATTTACGCCAGATTTGCTGCCCTCGGATTTAAGCGGCATTCATTTCTATAATCAGAAACAAAATGAATTTGTGTTTCGGGCAGGTCCGTTGTTTACTAATTTGCTGCTTGCCGATGAGATCAACCGGGCAACGCCGCGAACGCAATCCAGTCTTCTGGAATGTATGGAGGAGCGTCAAATCAGCATTGACGGGGAAACCAAGTCGCTGGAACGTCCGTTTATGGTCATCGCAACCCAAAATCCGGTGGAGCATCAGGGAACGTTTCCGCTCCCGGAAGCGCAGCTTGACCGGTTTCTGTTCAAAATCAAAATGGGTTATCCCAGCCAAGAGGAAGGCTTAAGCCTGCTGAAGCGGTTTAAGGAAAGCAATCCGCTGGACGATTTGCAAAGCATTGCCGGCAGCTACGAAATAGGAGAGGCGCAGGCGGCTTACTCTGCCGTAAAAGCCGATGACGATGTGCTGCTTTATTTGCTGCAATTAGTAGAGCGGACGCGAGGACGCGACGATGTGTTGATTGGCGTCAGCCCGCGCGGAAGCCAGGCGCTGCTTCGTGCGTCCCAGGTCCATGCCATATTGCGCGGCAGAAGCTTTGTAACGCCTGATGACATCAAGGCGATGGCGAAGCCTGTGCTGGGCCACAGGCTTGTGCTGCGGGCGCTGGGCAGAGGGCAGGAGCACGCGGGCAAAATCATCGACGAAATTTTGCAGGGGCTGGAAGTGCCGGCGGAAGCCGGGCTTGCGGCTCAATAGGCAAGCCGATGATATTTATATGGTTTCTTCTAGCGGCAGGAGCTGTTCTTTATATTCAGAACCGGCTGTTCAAGCGATTTGTGTTGGCTCGCCTGAGCTATACCCGCCGGTTTCGCCAGAAGCAATGCTTCTGCGGGGATGAGGTGGAGCTGGTGGAGGAGCTGCGAAATGAAAAGTGGCTGCCGGTTCCGTGGCTTCGGGCAGAAGCTCTGCTTCCAAGCTCGCTCCGTTTCAGGAAAAGCGATAATTTTGATGTCAGCAGCGGGCAGTTTTCCCAGAATCACCGGAGCTTCTTTAGTCTTGCACCCTACACCAAGCTAACCCGGACTCATACGCTAACAGCCGCCAGGCGGGGGAAATTCAAGCTGGAGACGGTTACGTTATCAGGCGGAGATTTGCTTGGCAACGGAAATCGCTCCTTCGTGATTCCTTTAGAAAGCGAGCTGACCGTTTATCCGCTGCCCTTGCTGCCTAATCTGGGCGATCTGCCTTCCCATAGCTGGCAGGGGGAGCATAGTGTCAAGCGGTACATTGCGCCTGACCCATTCATTGTTGTTGGCGCAAGGCCGTATCGAAGCGGAGATACAATGAAATCCGTCAACTGGAAAGCAACTGCGCGGACTGGCGAGCTTCAGGTGCATCAATACGATTTTACGGCGGACCCGGAGCTCATGGTTTTTTTGAATGTGGAAAGCGGCAAAGGGATGTGGAGAGCGGTAACAGACGAAGAGCTGATCGAAACCGGCATTAGCTGGGCGGCAGGCGCGGTAGGAAAAGCGATCGCCAGCGGCATGTCGGCCGGGTTTGCTAGCAATATGCCCCAGCAAGGCAGGTCAGATAGCACCTATATCAAGCCGTCCGGAGGACAGGAGCATCTGTATGCGCTGCTTGACCTGATGGCGGGTTTACAGATGCAGAGAACGGAAGCGTTTGCGGAAGTGCTTAAACGAGCGGAGAGCGCTGGCGCTACCGCTCAGGACATGTTGATTATATCCACCTATTGGGATGATGAACTGGAGCAAACGGCAGCCAGACTGCGCTACAACGGCAATGCTGTGATCGTGTGGATGCTGGAGGGCAAGGGGGGCGCTTATGCAAGCGGAGAATAACGCTGGTCTGAATCAGAAGTCCGCCGAGGGAGGCGGAAGCAATCACTGGAAGCCCTTTGTTCGCGGCTTGACGGAGCTCTTATTTTATTTCCCTTTTTTGCTGCTGGCAGTCGTTTGGCTTTTGCCGCAAAGCGAGGTTTATCCATGGCTTCTCACCTTGTGGCTGCCATATGCCGCAGCCGCCTGGCTGATTCATAAAGCGGAAAGTCTCAAGTTTTGGCGCAGGTTAGCTGGAGCCCTGATCATTGGCGGCGTCCATATCGCTGCATTTGCCTTTTTCCGAGGGCTGACCGGGTATGACGCAATTTGGCTGCTTTGTATGGCAACCGCCATCTGGATGGCAGACAGGGGGGTTGCCATGCGGCTGCATGGATGGAATGATTCATTCAGCTTTAATAGAATGGCCTCCTGCATCCTTGCTTATTTTGTGTTGACCTGCATCATTCATTGGGGGCCGGACCGGCTCTCTCCTTATTCGATACCTGCTGCGATTTGCGGCATAACAGCGCTCTTTCTATTTTTGCTAATTATCAATCACCGCCATTTGAGCTTTGAATTGATTGACAAGGGAAAAAACTCCGCAGTGCTGACCGCAAGAAGGCGAAATAGATGGATGATGGCTATTCTGCTTGGCCTCATTGTGCTGATTTCTATTTTTCGGCAGCTTCAGCAATGGGTGGAGGAAGGCCTGAAAACCGCTTTTGCAGCGTTAATGGCGCTATTCCGCTCAGAATCGTCCCCGCCCGATCAGGAAATACCGGCTTCGCAAGAGCCTAACGCCTTTCTGCCGGAGATAGAGCCCAGGGAGCCCGCTCTCTGGATGAAAATGCTGGAGCAGTTCATGTGGTATGTCATTTATGCCTTCATCATAGCGGTGACATGCGTCTTGCTTTTTTTCATCATCCGAAAGCTGTTCAGACTATCCGAAGCTTTATGGAAAAGACTGTTTCACACAAAGGCTATCAACAACGAGGATGGCGCGGCTTACAAGGACGAAATTGAAAGCTTGATGGCTTCAAGTAAATGGAAGCGCAACAGAGCATCAAGGGCTAAGGGCGGTCTGCTAAATGACGTTAAAGCCTGGAATGAGCTTTCTGCAAATAGCGAAAAAATCCGATATCTGTATAAGATGATGGTGAGACGCGGCATCTCAAGAGGTTATTCTTACCGCAAGGATCAAACAGCAAGAGAAACGGCGGAGGCTCTGGCAAAGCGACAGCAGAAGTTGAATGGAACCGTTGTTTATGAGCTGGACCGTTTTGTCGATCTGTACGAGCAAGCCAGATATGGCGGCATAGAGCCGGATTCTAGTGAGGTTGAGCTGTACCGGAGCCGCTTAGAGGAAAAATGAAAACAAAGCTAACGCCCCAAGCTCCATGCAGCGAAACCTGCGCTCGTGATAGAGCGGCTGCAGGTTCTCGTCCAGCATGGAGCTTGGGGCGTCTCTTTTGGCCTAGAGTCGAGATAGCATACAGAAATGAACCGTGAAATCAGCAGTTTTCAGCCGTTTGAGCGCTGAGCAAGCAAAGCGGCTATCTTTACGCCGTGGAAGCGGCCGGATTCAATAAAGATTTCATTAGCCTCGCGCCTTGATGCAACAACCCCCGCCAGAAAAATGCCAGGAACATTGGTTTCCATCGTTTCCTCATTAAAGGTAGGATAACCCTCGGGCTCAATCGTAACCCCCGCGGCCGTCAGGAAGCTCCGGTCTGGATGGAAGCCGGTTAAAGCCAGCACAAAATCATTGGCAAGCTCCGTCAGCCCCTCCGGCCCTTTGACGACCAGATGGCGGGGGTGAATTTCGGTCACATTAGAATTAAACAACATGCCGATGGAGCCTTTGGCCACTTTGCCCTCAAACAGGGGGCGCACCCAAGGCTTGATGCCGGGATAATACCCGTCTCCCCGATAAATAACTGTAACCTCTGCTCCAACCCGCTCCAGCTCAAGCGCCGCGTCGATAGCGGAATTGCTGCCGCCTATAATCGCAACCTTCATACCGACATAAGGATGCGCCTCTCTGAAAAAATGACTAACCTTGTCCATATTTTCTCCAGGTATGCCAAGAATGTTAGGGTGGTCAAAATAACCGGTAGCGATAACTACATTGCTGCAGCTGAAGGAAAGCCTTTCATCAAAACGATCAGTGCCCTCCAGCACAAAGCTGCCGTCTGCTTGGCGTTGAATCGCGTTAATCCCGACATATGGCAAAATGTTGACTTGATGACGCTGGGCCGCCGTCCGATAATAATGGAGCGCCTCGATACGGGAGGGCTTTTCATGCGCCGTTGTAAACGGGATATCTCCGATTTCCAAAAGCTCTGGAGAGCTGAAAAAATGCATATATGTAGGATATTGGGAAATGGAATGGGCGATATTACGCTTTTCAATTACGAGCGGCGTGATTCCGGCCCGTTTTAATTCAATTGCTGCTGCAAGACCACAGGGTCCCGCGCCGATAATAATAGTATGGTGAAATGATTGCACGCTTCATCCTCCTGATCTATAGTGCTGTATTGTCATTTTACTTCTGCGGGGCCCCTTCTGCAAATGTGACGCAAATACGTTATTGTACAGCTTGCAGTATACGGTATAATGATTACAAAAATATTTTTTGAATAACTTGTTAATCTCATAATCTTAAGAAGGCGTGCGCGGACTTCAAAAATACTGCGCAAAGCCATTACAGAAACAGCAAGGGGGAGACGCCGTGCGCAGAAGATTCGTTATTGAGGCGGTCATGATTGCTACGTATGGGCATCTTCTTGTACCAACCCGTCCGGTAGACTTTATTGTGCCTTATTCATCCATTGCGGAGCTATATGAAATGAGAGATGGAACGCAGCCTGTTATGGATGACCCGGAGGAAGATGTGCATGTAAGAGCCAAAATCAATGAATTAATCGCTTTTTTTGAGGACTCGCTCAATCGTAAAAAAATCGAAAGGATTCTGCAGGTGCCTTGGCGCGAAAGCGCTCCGCTGCTGCTGAATGACCACATTCAATTCACGGTTGTTCATGCCGTAGACAACGCGCAATACGGCGAACGCTTTGATCCAGTCGAGACGGAGCTGCTGTTGTCAGCCATCAAGCTGGATGTGCCGCTGCTGTCGGATCAGTTCGAGTTTCAGGATAAGCTGATCGAAGCGGAAGTGCCGGTGCAGGTTTATGATATCGAGGATTTCGAATTTGCGGTCGAAGAAGGCATATCGCCTGTGGACATGGAGCTATAAGGGGCCTCAGTTCAGGCAGGAGGCAACAAACAAAAGGAAAGCGGCGGTACGTCAAGGTCATTCATCGGCCTTGCTGTCCGCCGCTCTTTTTTCGATGGCTTCCGCCATTGTTTTGTCTGTCAGGTGGGCATAGATTTGCGTCGTTTCAGGAGACGCATGGCCAAGCTGCTCCTGTGTTTTGTACAGGTCGTTCTGAAGGTAATAATCCGTGGCAAAGGAATGCCGCAGCTTATGTACGGACAGGAACGGCTTGCCAAACCGTTTCGCGTATTTGATCACCATGGCCTGAATGGCCCGTTTGGTCATGCGCGAGCCTTCCTGCTTGCCGTTGGCAACCGCCAGAAACAACGCTTTTTCACGTTTTGGCGCTTTGTAGCGGGTATCTCGAAGCTGCAGATAGGCTTGAAGATCGGCGATGGCGTCCTGACGGAAATAAACAGGCGTTTTGAAGGTGTCGTCATTTTTACCTTTCCGATAGACATAACAAAGCTTTTTCTTCATATCAATATCGTCCACATTGAGATTGACCAGCTCCGATACGCGCAAGCCGGAATGAAGAATAAAGCTGATAATGCAGGAATCCCGGGTTGCGTTCAGCTCGTATGCAAGCAGCGCCTGCTTGTTGTTAGCGACATCCGCTCCGTATAGGGATTTTACATAATGCATAAATTCCGTTATTTCTTCCTCCTGAAGCAGCTTGCCCTCCAGCTTGGCAGCGGTATCCTTTGGTTTATGGCTCCTTTTGATGCTTACCTTGGCCATCACATTACGCTTTAGAAGAGGGTAGAAGTCGTCATCCTCGGCAATCTGGCTTAAGTAATGAAACAGCGAGCGTAACGAAGAGAGCTTGCGGGAAATCGTGGTCCGGTTGTTGCGCTCCGGCTTGTGGGTCGACAGAAACATCCGGTAGCTGTCGATGCTTTCCATCTTGAGCACTTCCAGATCGTGAAGCGGAATGTCCTTCCACGCGGAGGCGCTGGTCAAGCCTTCGCTCATTAGCCAATTCATAAAGGTTTCATAATCGCGCATGTACTCCACAAGGGAGGACGGAGACAGATCGGGCAGCTTGTATTGGATGAACTGTTCAATGTACCAGGGCATGGAGGGCAGCTTGGCCTCCAGCTCCGCGCGGTCTTTCAGCTTGAGAATGTTCATGGCGCTTCCTCCGAATAAATGATTATTTATCTATTGTAGCAACAGCAAGGAGGAGTAACAACACAGAACGTCGGGAAAACACATGTTGAACCATGTGCGCCTGTGAGTAAAGTCATGGTATAATATAACGATAACGCTTGGAGGTGCAGAAAATGAAAGTTGAAATCTGGTCGGACTTTGTATGTCCGTTCTGTTATATTGGCAAGCGGCGTTTTGAAGAGGCGTTAATGCAGTTCCCGCATCGGGAGCAGGTTCAGATGGCGTTCAAAAGCTTCGAGCTTGATCCCAATGCCGACTCGTCGGCACGGAAAAGCGAAATCGAGATGCTTGCGGGGAAATATGGCATGAGTCTGGAGCAGGCCAAAGGCATGACTGAAAATGTTGTGCAGCAGGCCGCTGCCGTCGGCTTGCATTTTACGTTCGAAAACGCATGCGTGGAAAATACGTTCCATGGCCATCGTCTTGCCCATTATGCCGAAACGCAAGGGAAGGGCCTTGCTTTAACGGAGCGGCTTCTTAAGGCCCACTTTACGGACAACTCTCCGATTGGCGATTATGACAGTCTCGCTAATTTAGCTCAGGAAGTCGGGTTGAACCGGACCGAAGCGCTGGCAGTGCTGGAAAGCGGGCAATACGCGGAGGCGGTAAGAGCCGATGAAGAGGAAGCGACCCGTTTAGGCGTCCGGGGCGTTCCGTTTTTTGTGTTTGACCGCAAGTTTGCGGTGTCCGGCGCTCAGCCGGCAGAGGTATTCCTGAACGCGCTGAATAAAGCCTGGGAGGAGCGGAATCCGGTTCTGACGGAAATTGTCGGAGATCAGGACGCAGCGCTCTGCGAGGATGGAAGCTGTGTCGTACCAGGAACGGACAATGGAGGTCAGGCGAAATGAGTGAAAACAAGCAAAGCCTTTATGTGTTTGCAGGCTCCTACGCGTCAAGAGATGAACAGGGGCTAAAGGTATTCAAGCTTGATGAAGAGTCAGGCGCACTTTCTCTCCAGCATGAATATGCGGGGCTGCAAAACCCGACCTTTCTGAATGTGGATGCCCAAAACAAGCTGCTGTATGCCATTTCCGAAGCCGTTGACGAAAACGGCGTCAAATCGGGTGAAGCCGCAGCCTTCCGCATCGATGCATCGACAGGAGCGCTCACGCCTCTAAACGTTGCGCCTACAGTCCGGAGCACGACCTGCCACATCCAACGTGATGCAAAAAATCGTTATTTGACCGTTACGAGCTATCACGGCGGTATGACGGGATTGCTGTCTATTAACGATGACGGAGGCATTGGAACATTGCTTGATGTCAAGCAGCATGAAGGACGCGGACCCCATCCC
This sequence comes from Paenibacillus oryzae, assembly GCF_001675045.1. Taxonomy (GTDB): domain Bacteria; phylum Bacillota; class Bacilli; order Paenibacillales; family Paenibacillaceae; genus Pristimantibacillus; species Pristimantibacillus oryzae. Next base: position 20,300 of record NZ_LYPA01000042.1, on the reverse strand, counting down.
AACCAGGATCGTCCCCATCCGCATTCCAGCTTCTACAGTCCTGACGGCAGCTACCTGTATGTACAGGACCTCGGGCTGGATATTATCGCGGTTTATCGGCTTGATGCGGAAAACGGAAAGCTGGAGCTGCAGTCAAAAACCAGTCTGGAGCCTGAAGCAGGCCCGCGTCATCTAGTATTTCATCCCAAAGCGCCGTTTGTTTATGTCATTAATGAATTAAACTCAACCGTTACCGTTTTGCGCCAAAACGCCAAAAGCGGACAACTGGAGGCTCTTCAATCTTACAGCACGCTCCCGGAAAGCTTTAAAGGCGAAAATGGCTGTGCCGAAATTGCCATTTCTGGGGATGGACATTTTCTGTACGGCTCCAATCGCGGACATGACAGCATTGTCGTCTACAAGGTAAACCAAGAAACAGGCGAGCTGGAAACGGTGCAGCATGTTTCCACAGGCGGCGGTCATCCCCGCCATTTCGCTTTCACGCCTGACGGCAAGTGGCTGCTTGCCGCCAACCGCGACGGGAACAATATCGTGACCTTCCGCGTGAATGCGGCATCCGGCAAGCTTGAGCCTGCCGGTCATGAAATATTGGCCTCCAAGCCGGTTTGCGTCATACCGGTATATTTGTAAGGCATAGATTATGACGTTGTCCGCAGAAATAAAGCTGTCGCAAAAACCCCAAGCGCTCCTGAATGGAGTAAGCAATAGCTGAAGGTTTTTGCGGTGAGTTTTAATTTATGACATTAATTATTAATGATACTAATATAAACATCAGGGCTACTATAATTTTAGTGGCTAGTCGCAGAAACGAAAGGAATCGTGTGAGTTGTGAGTATTGCGGGAGACACCAAAAGCGAATTGAAACCGACAAAAATATGGAAATGCAAAAATAGCGAATGCAAGGCCTGGGTGAGAGATGAATTTGCCGCTACGGAGCAGCAATGTCCCCTTTGCAAGGGGCCGATGCATCGCAGCATGAGGCATCTGCCGCCGGTACAAAACAAGCCTAAACGCCAGCCGCGCGGGAGCAAGGCATAGCATGCGGCTGGTGCGTGAATATAAATAGTAAAACAGCAGCCTAAGCCGGGTTTTTATCGGAAGAAAGAGGCGAGGAAATGAGACATGGCCGCATGAGTGAAGAAGGGGACGAGCATAAGAAAAATCCCTCCAACATAGCGCTAATAGACGGAGAATGCTTCTTATGTCACAATCTTACCGCTTTTGCGGTCAAGCATGACAAAAAGCGAAAGCTTCATTTTGCTACGCTGCAATCGCCTGCCGGCCGGAGATTACTTGGCGGCGAACCTATCGGCGCAGAAGGGCCGCGTTCCTTCCTGCTTGTTCAAAACGGAGTTATATATAATAGATCAGGCGCTGTCCTGCGAGCCGCTGCGGCTGTCGGGGGCTGGTTTTCCTTCCTCTATCTTTTCATAATCATCCCGGCTCCGCTGCGGAACTGGGCATATGATTGGGTGGCCAGAAACCGCTATCGCTGGTTCGGCAAGTCAACCAGCTGCCTGATGCCGGGCGAAGACGTAAAATCCCGCTTTTTGAAGGACGGGCTCCATTAGAGCTCATAACAGAGAGCCCATAACACTTAGAAATGGAGCTTATCGGGCATGAAGCGATTTAAGAAGTTTTACATCGAAACAACAAGCATTTGCAATTTATCCTGCTACTTTTGTCCGCCAACCCAGCGGGCAAAAGGCTTTTTGTCCGTTCAGGACTTTAGCGATACGCTGGATCAGATCAAGCCGTATACCGATTATATTTATTTTCATGTCAAAGGCGAGCCGCTCCTTCATCCAAAGCTGGATGAGCTGCTGGACATCAGCCATGAAAAAGGGTTTAAGGTCAACATTACGACCAACGGCACATTGATTACAAAAAACCGGGACAAGCTTTTGGGCAAGCCCGCACTAAGGCAAATCAATTTTTCGCTGCACAGCTTTGACGGACATCCCGGCTCCCAGGACAAAGCGGGTTATTTGGCTCAAATATTGAGCTTTACCAAAGAAGCTGTTGCTAGCAGCAACCTGATTGTATCCTTCCGGCTATGGAATCTGGATATGGATAACGAGGTCAACCGCCAAGCGCACAAAAACCGCGAGCTGCTGGCGATGATTGAAGAAGCGTTTGGTCTGGATTATTTTATCGAGGAGAGATTTAAACCAGGCACCGGCGTCAAAATCGCGGAACGCATTTATTTGAATCAGGACCCCGAATTCAAATGGCCGGATTTGAACGAGCCGGAGGACGACGGAAAAGGGTTTTGTCACGGCATGCGTAATCAAGCGGGGGTGCTAATCGACGGAACCGTTATTCCTTGCTGCCTGGACGGGGAAGGTGTTATCGATCTGGGCAATATCAGGCAGCAGCCGTTTGGCGAAATTGTCAACGGCGATCGTGCAGTTAAGCTATATGAAGGCTTTTCTCGCCGCGAGGCGGTGGAGGAGTTGTGCCGTAAGTGCGGCTATCGCCAACGCTTCGGCACATAGCTTCACTCCGCCTTCCTCCTTGTACGAAAAGCCAAACGATTTGAATTTGCATTGACATGCGAAGCATAGATGCCGGCTTTGCCGGAGAGCAAATAACCAACGGCGCAGGCTGTGATGATATACGGAGCGCCCTGAAGTCCAAACAGCTCCATGCCAAGCGCCATGCAAGCAAGGGGCGTTTTGGCTGCGGCGCCGAATACCGCAACAAAGCCGAGCGCGGCCAGCAGGGGAGCCGGGAGCAGAAGCAGGGGAGCAAGGGCGCTGCCTGCAGTTGACCCGATAACAAACAGCGGCGTCACTTCACCGCCGGGAAATCCGGCGCCTAGCGTCACGATCGTAAACAATAGCTTAAGAAATGGCGCAAGGGGCGAGGCCGGCTCCAAAAAGGCCTGCTCCATTAAGGGAAGGCCAAGGCCCAAATAATCGCGGCTGCCGATGGCGTAGACCAATATAACAACCAGCAGCCCTCCGATAAATCCCTTTACCGGGGGGTGGCTGCTAACCTTGCTGAGGCCCCATTTAACAACGGTTAACCCCTCCACGAACAAAAGAGCCATTACCCCAAATGCAATACCCGCAAGCGCTGTTTTCAATAAAACGAGGGCGTCCAGTTCTGGCAAACGTCCAATGTCATAATGGGTATGCCTGATGCCCCATGCAAGAGTTACGCCATGTCCAACGCAGCTTGCAAGCAGGCAAGAGAAGAGGGAGCCCAGCAGCATGTTCCGCCTGGCTCCTGCCTCCAGGCCAAAAATCGTGGCGGCAATTGGCGTTCCGAAAACGGAGCCAAAGCCGGCGCATACCCCATACAAAACGAGCTGCCTCGAATCCGTCTCCGATAATCCCAGTCGCTTGCCAATGGCTGCGGACAAGCTGCCGCCCATTTGCACAGCGGTGCCTTCGCGCCCCGCAGAGCCGCCAAGCAAATGAGTGAGAAGCGTTCCAAGCAGAACAAGCGGAGCCATGACAAACGGTACTATGCCTTTTCCGCTATGGATTTGCTCAAACACCAGGTTGTTTCCGCGGCTGGCTTCCTTGCCGTATTTCATATAGCAAAAGGCGGCTAAAGCGCCGCCAAACGGCAGCAGCCACAATAAGAAATGATGCTGGGCCTGAAGCGCGGAAACAAGCTGCAGGCTGGCAAGGAATAGCGCGGAGGCCGAACCGGCCGCGACTCCGGCCGCGGCTGGCAAAGCGATATATTTTCGTGCGGCTATTAGAACGGGGCTTTTTGCTGTTGATTGTTTCATGCTTCACTTGCAGCGCTTTGGGCTGCGAGCCCGACACGTATCTGTTCTCTTTCATCGGCGGTGAGCAGAGGACAGGTATAGCATTTTAGGCCGCCCTCCTTTCGGTCATTGAAGCAGCAGGCGGAGCGGACAATGTAATTTTTTGAACAATCGTAGGGATTTTCGACATATTTCGGCGTATGGGAAAACGGATTACGGCGTCTTTGAAACAGCTCGCCCGGCAAGGCTTGCAAATTAGCGGATTGTTTGTTGATTTGCTCAAGGAAATGGGGAACAGGGATTTGGTCGCCCACATAACTCAATAGAGACAACAGACCGGAGCCAAACTGATTCCAGATCATATCCGGCTTGACCTCTGCTGCCTCGGCAATGGCACGGATAAATGGAACAGCCGTCCCGCTAATAAAAGCAGCCCAGCCTTCCTCTATATCGCGCTCCCGCGCTTCTCCGTCCGCCGCAAGCGAGTGAAGGCTCAAGCTGTCAATCCGGTAGCCCAAATGATAATGCTCGCCGTGCTTCTCCATTTGAAAGGTTAAGTCCTCAAGCCGGAAGTGGACAAAAACGCCGTTCATGCTCAAAAAATAAAGCGTGGCTGTACACAGGTTAAACATCGTTCGCCCAATCATGGATGCCGGGTAAAGCATCCCGTGGCTTAACGTGGCCTCGCCAAAAAAACGCAAGGTTTCACGGCATACATCAGCCTTCAGCATATCGGCTGCCGGCAGTTCCAGGTCGGGATGCTCCGCGCCTTGCGGCGAAATATGATAAAACGAATGAATAACGGAAAAATCAAGCGGCTCAGCCGTCATACAGGTTTACCTCCCAGGTCATTAACGGATATCGCCGCATTGGCGGCATGTTCAGGCGACAAGTCGACCTCATTATAGAAGCCGCCGCTTCCCCTTGTCAATGATTGCCGGCATAACGCTGCTTGGCGGCCCCTTTGGCTGCAGGCAACGTCATGTTAATGCCGCTTTGGCATTTGTATGAAATGCCATTATAATAGAGTGGTATTGATGAAGGGAGTGGCGTACGGCCATGATAACAACAGAGAAAGTCGTAACCCCGGAGCAGCTTCGGGAGGTGTTCCGCGTACGGGTGGAAGTGTTCGTAGAGGAACAGGGCGTTGCGGCAGAAGCCGAAATTGACGAATATGAAAACAGCAGCATTCATGTGCTGGCGCTAAGCAACGGAGCGTCCGCCGGCGCGGGACGGATACGGGTCGTGGAGGAGACGGCAAAGCTGGAGCGTATTTGCGTGCTTAAACCTTTTCGCACAAGCGGCACAGGCAAAGCAATCATGATCAAGCTGGAGGAAATTGCAAAGGAAATGGGGCTTAAAAAAGCCAAGCTGCATGCCCAGACGCAAGCCGCGGGCTTTTATGAAAAGCTTGGTTATGTCAGCGACTCTGATGTGTTTTTGGAGGAAGGCATTCCGCATATCAGAATGATCAAAGCTTTAGGGCATGTCTGAAAACCCGCTTGAGGTCATCTTGCACCGCCTTTTCGCCCCCTGCTGCGTCCGTTTTGTTTGACTTACCCCCGGTAAGCCTGCACAAAACTTCCTTGCTTGGGACAAAAAATCGGCACAATCTGTTCCTCTCGGAGTATTCAGACACGCCCTAGACTGAGCGAAAGAAGGTTATCTCCTTGATATTTTCGACCTACACGTTTATTTTTATTTTTTTGCCGGTAACCTTTTTCGTTTATCGGGCATTAAGCGCATTCAAGCTGTCGCTTGCGGCCAAAATCTGGCTGGTGCTGGCTTCGCTCTATTTCTACGCGCAGGGCAGCGGAACGTTTACTCTGCTTTTCATTGTTGATGTGCTTGTCAACTATGCCTTGGGCCATCTCATTATCCGATGTATGAAAAATAGCGCCGTCTGGCGGGGCAGAGCGTTGCTTGCGCTTGGTCTTTTGCTCAATATCGCCTTTTTGGGCTATTACAAATATTCCAACTTTATGATTGAAAACATTAACATGCTGACAGGACAAGCCTTTGCCTTGCTGCAGATTGTGCTGCCTCTCGGCATTTCCTTTTACACCTTCCAGCTGATTGCTTATCTGGTAGACTGCTACCGAGGTAAAAGCGAAAAAACGCCGCTGGTCGATTTTATGCTGTTCATTACCTTTTTCCCGCAGCTTATTGTAGGGCCGATCGTCCATCATGCCGATGTCATCCCGCAATACCAGTCCAAGGCGATGCCTGTGCTGAACAGTTTGAACATCATGACGGGCATTTTCCTGTTTTCGATCGGCTGCGCCAAAAAAATAATGCTGGCCGATCCGCTCACCAATTATGCCATTACCTTTTATTCGGATGTGGCGGCGGGAGACACGCTGATGTCCTGGCTGGCGTCGGTAGGGTATACGATCTCCTATTATTTTGATTTATCCGGCTATGCAGATATGGCTATTGGACTTGCGCTGCTCTTTAATATCCGGCTGCCGCATAACTTCAACTCGCCTTACCGGGCGTGGAATTTCCGGGAATATTGGCAGCGCTGGCATATGACGCTGTCCAAGTTCCTGTCGGATTATATTTTCAGAAGCTTTTACCGGAAGGGCAGCGGCAGCTTTAATTTTTATTTTTCAGTCATGATGACTTTTTTTGTGTCGGGCTTTTGGCATGGCGCGGGCTGGCAGTTCATTCTATGGGGCATCATTAACGGCATTTTTGTTTGCTTCGCCCATGTGATGTATCGCAGAAAATGGAAGCTGCCGTTTATTCTGGCCTGGGCTTTGACGTTTGCAGGCGTTGTTTTGACCCGGATTTTGTTTGTTTCCAAGGATGCAAAAGAGGCGTGGCACGTCATGAAGAAAATGATGAGCCTGAAGGATTTTGCCGGGCTGGGATGGACAGGCGCGTTAGAAAAAATAGCCCATTTTGGCGCTTCCAACGCCTATGTTATTGTTCTGCTGTTAATTGGGATGGGCATTACCTTCTTCGGCAAAAACAGCGCTCAGCTTACCGAAAACTTTACGCCGCGCCTGCGCCATGCGGTTGTGGCTGCGGTGCTTCTGAGCATTTGTCTGGCGCAGATGACATCCGTATCCAACTTTTTGTACTTCCAATTTTGAGGTGAAAACATGACGTTACGCAAATGGCTGACCGCTTTTGTCGCTTCGCTAGTGCTTGGAGCCGGGCTGGTGGCGGGTTTTAATGTACTTGTTGATCCCTTTGGCGTATTTGGCGACAAGGTGCTGGGCTGGCATGCCTACAATATGAACAACAATCCGCGTGTAGCCAAAATCGGTTATCTGGATCAGTATCACGACCGCTATAATTCCTATATTATCGGAGGGTCCAAGTCCAGCTCCATTTCGCCGGAGCTGCTGAATGACTACTACGGGGACGGCGCCAGCTTTTACAGCATGCTGATGTACGGCGGCGATTTTAACGATTACGAAAAAACGGTTTATTATCTGATGGATCAATACAAGCCCAAAAATATCGTGCTCCATATGAGCCTTCAGGAAATCAGTCATTTCAACGAAAAAGCGACAGATTTTAAGCAATCGCTGCACGGCAAGGTTTCCGGCGAGCCGCAATGGCGCTTTTATCTGGATTATCTGAAGCTGAATCCGTCCTATAGCTACGCCAAGCTGGAGGGGTACGCAAAAAGAGCGGCTGATCCGTACCAGTTTGCGACTTTTATTCCTGAAACAGGCGTATACAATAAAGAAAGACGTGACGCCGAGCCAGTGGACGATCGGGAGGCCTTTATGGCAGCCAACAAGGCGGCGTTTGCTCCCTTCGGCAAGCTGGAGGCCGTTGCACTGGACAAAAACGTAATGTCTCTGAAACGAATCAAGGAATATGTGGAATCGCGGGGAGCGACCTTCCGCCTCATTACCGGAGCAACGTCGGAGCAGGAGATGAAAAGCTATGATCTGGCGGCTCTGAAGGAATATTGGGCCAAGCTGGCGGAGGTGACGGACTTCTGGGATTTTACCGGCTATACCGGTATAAGCGGAGATCCCCGTTATTTCTACGATACGATGCATTATCGGAATACGCTGGGCAAAATGATGCTGGGCTACATTTTCGAGGACCCCGACGTTTATGTGCCGGCCGATTTTGGACATTACACAACCAAAGAAAACGTCAAGGAGCAGGCGGAGAAGGTGTTTGCTGCGCCGCCTGCTTTGTCCGGAGAAAAAGCGACGGTTCCGATTCTCGTTTACCATCACATCGACGACAATCCCTATGAGCCGAACTCGCTCATCATTCCAGTTGCCAAATTCCGCAGCGATATGGAGGCAATCAAGGCGGCGGGTTTTCAAACCGTCAGCTTGCAGCAGCTCATTGATTATGTAGATGGAAAAAGCGAGCTCCCCGACAATCCGCTGGTCATCACGTTTGACGACGGGTATCTGAGCAACTACGAATATGCTTATCCCGTTTTGAAGGAGCTGGGTATGCATGCCACCATTTCCGCCATTGGCTGGTCGGTCGGCAGGGACGAGCACCGGATTCCCGGCAAGCAGTTTTACCCGCATTTCACATGGGAGCAGGCTAAGGAAATGGAGGATTCCGGCGTAATCGACATTCAGAACCATTCCTTTGATATGCATGAAACGCCGCCCGAGGATTCCGATGTACGTAACGGCGTATTGCCGAAGGCCGGCGAAAGCACAGGGGCTTATGCAAGAGCCTTGACAGAGGACGTACAATATATGAAGGAACAAATCGAGAAGCATGTTGGCGGCGAGGTAAACGTGTTTACGTATCCGTTTGGCTTCTATACTCATCTCTCCGAGCAGATTCTTAGGGATTTGGGCTATCGTTCAACGTTATCGACCAAATCCGGCTTGAACGAAATCGTGAAGGGCGACCCGCGGACGCTGTTTGCTCTGAAGCGCATCAATGGAGGACCCGAGGTGCCAAGCGAGGTGTTGGCACAAAGATTGCAAGGTAAATGACGGATTCAAGGAGGCGAAGGGATGAAAGCAATCGCGCAGTCAGGCCCGGGTAAGCCGGAGGAGCTTGTTATGACGGAGCTTGACAAGCCTGTGGCGGGGAGCGGAGAAATGGTCGTCCGCATTCATGCGGCAAGCTTAAACCCGGTCGATTACAAAATGATGACTGCGGGACATCCTTCCTGGTCTTATCCTCATGTGCCCGGCGTTGATGCCTCCGGTACGGTGGAGGAGATTGGAGAAGGCGTAACGGAATGGAGGAAGGGCGACCGGGTCGTTTTTCATGCCAGCGTATTTGCTGGCGGCGTATGCGCGGAATATGCGGTTACAACGGCGCATACCGTTTCGCGCATTCCGGAAAACATCAGCTTTGAAGCAGCAGCAGCTTTTCCTTGCGCCGGCTTAACCGCTTATCAGGCGCTTGTGCGATGCATGCATATCCAGCCTGGCCAATCCGTGTTTATTCACGGGGGAGCAGGCGGAGTTGGCGGTTATGCCATTCAATTGGCCCGCGTATTAGGCGCGGGGCTGATTATGACAAGTTGTTCGTCACATAATTTTGATTATGTAAACAAATTGGGAGCAGACCTCGCTTTTGACTATAATAATGAGGATGTGCATGCTCGGATGATAGAGGCTGCCGGAGGGGAAGGACCCGACCTTATTTTAAATACGGTTAATAGGGTCATCTCGCAAAAGGATCTGGGCGCGCTTTCGTTTGGCGGCCAATTAGCCTGCATTGCCGGCGCTCCGGAAATCGTTGCGGATTTTCACCCTTCCACAAAGTCCTTTACGTTACACAAGCTTATGCTGGGCGGCGCGCATCTCTCGGGAAGTATAAAAGCGCAAAAAGAGCTTGCGGCAATGGGCAACGAGTTTCTTGGTTTAATGGCCAAAGGGCTGATTGACCCTATGATCGAAGAAACAATTGGCCTGGCGGAGGTGCCCCAAGCGTTAAAAAGGCTTTCGGAGCGCCATGTTCGCGGCAAAATTGTAGTGAAGGTACTATAAGAAGTTGGTACTATCCGGCTCAGCCCCCTTTTCTTATGATGAAAGCAGAGGAAGAGGGGGAGTCGGGCTTGAAACGTACTACATGGGAAAATATCGGTTTATTTATAGTGTTTGCGCCAATGATAGCGCTTGTCGGCTTTGTAATCTTGGTGGGAACGGCTCTATTTTCAAGTGATCGTTTCTACATGTATGTTATTCCGATTGCGGTTATTGCCAGCATTGTGTTATTAGCCATTGGCTTAATGGGGCGGCTAAAAGGCAAAACGGGCAAGCGTATCATAGCGGGTATGTTGCTGGCTGCTGTTTTAAGTATTGCAGGTAATGAAGGCATCAACCTCTATCATAAAAGCTTCGGGGTTGTAGGCAGCGAGGTAAACCTGGGGGCATACAAGCCCTTTGTCAAAGACACTAAGGCGGTTTCGCTGGGGGAGGATGCCGGTTTTAAGGTTGTCCAGCCGCTTCCCGTTATGGACGGTGCGACAGCGCTGTACCCGCTATATGCATCCTTTGCCCAAGCTATTTATCCGCAAGGGGACTATAATCCCATTAATAGCAAGGTGCGCTCTACCAAAACACAGGAAGCTTACGCAGGCTTGATCAAGGGCGAAGCCGATATCATTTTTGCCGCGGGACCGTCCGACATGCAGCTATGGAATGCCAAAACGGCGGGCGTTGAATTGAAGCTGACGCCGCTTGGCAAAGAGGCCTTTGTTTTTTTTGTACATAAGGATAATCCTGTAACCGGGATCACTACGGAGCAGGTAAGAGAAATTTACTCCGGCAAGCTGACAAACTGGTCGCAGCTGGGCGGTAAAGATGCGGCCATCAAGGCGTTTCAGCGTCCCGAGGACAGCGGAAGCCAGACCGCGCTTCAGCGCCTCATGGGCGATACAAAGCTGATGGAGCCGCTGAAGGAAGATGTCGCGAGCGGCATGGGAGGCATTATTTCGCAAACGGCGGATTATCGCAATTATCCAGGGGCAATCGGTTATTCTTTTTTATTTTACGCAACGGAAATGGCGGGTAACGGAAAAATTAGATTGCTTGAAATCGACGGAATCGCGCCTACGTGCGATAATATCAGAAATGGAACCTATCCGCTTGCTAATGATTTTTATGCCATTACAGCGGGGTCCGATAATCCCAATCTGGATGGACTGCTGGAGTGGATAACGTCAGAGCAGGGACAAAAAATCGTAGAGAAGGTTGGCTATACGCCGATTTTGCCGTCTTCCTAAACGTGGGGGATTGGATTATCGCTGTCGCGCGTAGAGTCACAAGCTTGTAAAAAGAGAGGTGAGGCTGTTTGAAGCCCTATATTTTTGCAGACCGTCCGCTGCCGGACAACGTGAAGGCTTATTTGATGGAGCATAGCGCTCTGGATGTATGGGAGGGCAGCGATACGCTGACGCGCGAGGCTTTGCATGCCAGGCTGGCAGAGGCCGAAGGTTATCTGACGGCAGGCAGGCGGGTCGATAAGGAGCTGCTTGCGGCTGCGCCAAAGTTAAAAGCCGTTAGCACCATCAGTGTAGGCTACAACCAGTTTGACATTGAGGAAATGGCAGCAGCGGGCGTTATTGGCACACACACGCCACATGTACTGGATGATTCGGTTGCCGATTTGGTATTGGCGCTTATGCTTGGCAGCGCAAGACGAATAGCGGAGCTGGACCGGTACGTCCGGGAGGGAAACTGGAAACGAGGCGACGGCGAAAACCTGTTTGGCATCGACGTTCATCATGCAACGGCGGGTATCATAGGCATGGGACGGATCGGCGAAGCGGTGGCCAGACGGACAGCTCTTGGCTTCGGCATGAAGGTGCTGTATCATAACCGAAGCCGCAAACTGCAAGTCGAAGCCAAATATGGAGCCGCTTTTGCGACTTTGGATGAGCTGCTTCAGCATAGCGATTTTGTCATTATGCTGGCTCCGTTAACAGAGGATACAAAAGGCATGCTGGGCGCCAGGGAATTTGGCATGATGAAAAACAGCGCTATCCTGATTAACGCTTCGCGAGGCGCTACACTGGATGAAGAAGCATTAATCCAGGCATTGGAAAACGGAACCATTCGCGGCGCGGGCCTGGATGTGTTTGAGCGGGAGCCTCTTCCCCTGGACAATCGCTTGATGAAGCTGAACAATGTTGTGCTCTTGCCGCATATTGGCTCCGCCACATCCAAAACCCGCAACGATATGGCGATGCTTGCCGCTGAAAACCTGGTCTGTGCATTAAAGGGAGAAACGCCATCCTGCCTCATCCCTGAATTCAAGTCATTAGGTTACCGGTAACCGGTTTTTAAAAGTTAAAAGCTATAAGCGCACAACCTCAACACGATTGGAGAAAAAGACGGCGCCGCCGCCCATATCGGATAAACGTTGCGGAGTCAGCTTGTTTACGGCTCCTTGGCCGCCGCTGGCATCATCCCACCATAATCCTTGGGTGACCAGCACGCCGGGAAGCACGTCCTCGCCGATTTTTAACGTTAACTTAACCTCGCCGCGATCGTTGCGAACAAGCACCTGATCGCCTTCGGCCAGCTCCAATGCCGCCGCGTCATCGCGGTGCATAATGAGAGTTGGCCTTTTTTCAAGCTTTTGCAGCTTGGATTGATTGGCAAAGGTTGAATTAATGTAGCTATGATTAGGCCCCGTCGTCAGCCAGAACGGGTAATCCGTTTCCTCCATCAGCGGTGTATAAACGGGAACGGGAGGCAGGCCGGCTGCTTTCATTGAGCTGGAATAAAACTCGATCTTCCCGCTTGGCGTGTGCAGACGCTCGTTCAGAAGAATGCGGCGTCCGCCGCCAGCTTTTAGCCAATCATGCTCCTTAAGCGTTTCAACGTTTATTCCTTCAAGCAAAGGATTCATTTCGCTGTCAAGCGCATCGGCAATCATCTGCTCCTCGTCGATATCGAATGCTTCAGGCTCAAAGCCCATCCTGAGGCCCAGCTCCTTGAACAAGGTGAAATTGGACTTGCATTCCCCTGGCACCGGCAAAACAGGCTTGCCCAGCTGCACATACAAATGCCAATACGAAGAGTACAAATCAAGATTTTCCATATGCGACGTTGCAGGCAATACAAGATCGGCATAGCTAGCCGTATCTGTCAGGAAGAGATCATGCACAACCGTAAACAAATCCTCGCGCAGCAGGCCGTCTCGAACCTTGTTCAAGTCCGGAGCCACAATGGCGGGATTGCTGTTGTACACAAAAAGCATGCGGATTGGCGGGTCCAGCTCCGTCAAAGCTTCTCCCAAACGGTTCATATTGACTTGGCGCACCTCGGGATTGGGCGAAAGATCGGGACGTTCCACTTTGCTGCCGTTAAAACGGGAGTACCAGCCATTGCCTTTCATCGCGCCGCCCCCGGGAATATCCCACTGTCCGGTCAAAGCCGGAAGACAAGCGATGGTGCGCGTCATCATGCCGCCATTGTCGTGATGCTGCAAGCCGTTGCCAATGCGGATAAAAGAGGGTGACACGCTGCCGTACAACCGGGCAAGCTCCTCGATTTTGGCCGCAGGCACGCCTGTCAGCTCCTCCACGATATGAGGCTCGTAACGCTTCGCTTCCTCGGCTAACTCCTCATATCCAACCGTAAATTGGTTGACAAAATCATGGTTAACCATCCCGTCGCGAATCAGCACATGCATAAGGCCCAACGCAAGAGCGCCGTCCGAACCCGGTTTGACCAAAATAAACTCGTCCGCCCATGTTGACGTACGGTTGCGGTGCACATCAATATGGATGATGCGAGCGCCGCGCTTGCGCGCCTCTGTAGCCAAAACCGTCTGATGCATGTTGGTGGAAACCAGATTGCAGCCCCAAATAATGAACAGCTTGGTGTGGATGGTTTCTTCCGGGTCAATGCCGGCGGAAGCGCCCATTGTATAGCTGTAGCCGGCTGCTCCGGCTGCATTGCAAATCGTCCGTTGGAGATGGGTAGCGCCAAGGCGATGAAAAAAGCGCCGATCCATGCCTTCCGCGCTAAGCACGCCCATATTGCCATAAAAGCTGTAGGGCATGATGCTGTCAGCGCCGTATTGCTCTGTCAGATGCTTCATGCGGGACGTTATTTCGTCGTAAGCCTCCTCCCAGGAGATACGCTGAAACTGGCCGCTTCCTTTTGGTCCGACACGGCGCATGGGATGCATCAGCCGCTCGGGATGATGGACCCGGTCCGGCAGCTGTCTTACTTTGTTGCAAATAGCCCCTTTTGTTACGGGATGCTGGGGATCGCCGGTGACGTTTGTCACTTTGCCCCCGCTTATCGTGACATGAAGTCCGCAGGTATCGGGACAATCGAAGGGACATACAGAACGGACAATGCCGTCGGATACAAACGATGTCATGAGTTCACACTGCCTTTCACGCAGGACCGGAATGAACGCGGCCGTATTTGTCAATAAATCTATATTGCTCAGTATACTCCTTTTGGCCGTTCCTTTAAATAATGGGAAGGAGGTACCCCGAATTGCCGCTTGAACAAGCGTTGAAAATAGGAGACGTCGGTATAGCCCAGATATTCGGAAATTTCGGTGATGCTGAGCAAGGATTCCGTCAGCATGTAAACAGCTGTGCGCATTCTCACGGCGTGAACATATTCGCTGATCGTTTGTCCTGTCATACGTCTGAAGAGGGAGGCCGCATAATTGGGACTGCGTCCGATGCATTCTCCCAGCTGCTCCTTTGTTACTTTTTCACGGTAGCCCGAACCAATAAAAGCTTTCATCTTCTCGGTATGCTGAAGGCATATATCCGATGGTTCTCCGCGATCCAGCTCGCGGCTCCAGAGCACCAGCGTTTCCATAATGACCGACGCATTGCGGACGGAGGCATAAGGCGCATCTTCCTCCCATTCCTTGGCGGCGGAGCGTAGCCTTTCCACGCTATAATCAAAGCAGCCTGCTTTAGCCGCGACGCCAATCCCTTTTTGCAGTAATGGGAGTGTCACATAATTGACATGTGTTTTCAAGAAATAGACAAGTTTTTCGTGAAAGACGGTTGGAACGCTTTTCCCATAATAGTCTGCGCCGGCTGGCACATACAGGAAATCGCCTTTTTCCGCGATCACTTTCTTACCATTAATGCGAAAAAGGCACTTTCCGTAGGTCATAACGATAAATAACGATAAATCTGCGTTTTCCTTGGAATCTCCGTACCAGCCCATCCCACGGTCAAAGCTGATCTTTTCCACAGTGAGCATGGAGCACCTCGCAATACTATTTTACATTCATGATACTATAATTCATGTACGTTGTCTTCCGGTTCCTCTACAATTGGGGTGAGCAGAACAACTATGGAGGGATCTTAGTAATGAGCCAAACAAAAATCGTATGTACAATGGGACCGTCAAGCAATTCAGTACCAATCTTGAAGGATATGATGAATGCGGGCATGACCGTAGCCCGCTTGAATATGGCACACGGCGAACTGGAAGATCATAGCGCGCGTATTGCGCTTGTTCGCGAAGCTGCAGCAGCGGCAAACAAAATTGTTGCTATTATGATGGACATTAAAGGACCGGAAATTCGGATCGGCAACCTGGAGGAAAGCTCTTTTGCCCTAAAAGCCGGCGACAAGCTGACCTTGACCAGCCGCCAGGTAACAGGCACTGCCGAATGCGTACCGGTCAACTACCCTGACCTGCCAAAGGACGTTAAAGCTGGCGATCGCATTTTGATCGACGACGGCTTGATCGAACTGGTTGTTGAAGAGGTTGTTGATACTGAAATCAACTGTCTGGTTATGAACGGCGGCGCCCTCAAACCTCGCAAGGGCGTTAACCTGCCAGGCATCAGCACAAGCCTTCCAGGCGTAACGGACCGCGATATTCGCCATATCCGTTTTGGCATCGAGGAAAAAATCGACATTATCGCCATGTCCTTTGTCCGCAAAGCGGAGGACGTGCTGCAAGTGAAACAAATTCTTGAGGATGCAGGCGCAGGACATATCGCGATTATCTCCAAAATCGAAAACCAGGAAGGCGTAGACAACCTCGACGCCATTATCGAAGCATCCGACGGCATCATGGTTGCCCGCGGCGACCTTGGCGTTGAAATTCCGGCCGAGGACGTTCCAATGCTGCAACGCATCATGATCCAAAAATCCAACGTTGCCGGCAAGCCGGTTATCGTAGCGACTCAAATGCTTGATTCCATGCAGGTTAACCCGCGTCCGACTCGCGCAGAAGTAAGCGACGTTGCCAATGCGGTATTGCAAGGCGCTGACTGCATCATGTTGTCCGGCGAATCCGCAGCGGGCAAATATCCGCTGGAGTCTGTACGCATGATGGCCCAAATCGCTGACCGTACAGAAGCAACCGTGGATTACGACGCTGCTTTCGAAAGCCGCATGACAGCGCCGATCGGCTCCATTACGGAAGTGATCAGCCAATCCGTTGTAAGCTCCTCGCTGCAGCTAGGCGCAAAAGCAATTCTGACGCCTACGGAAAGCGGCTTTACGGCTCGCATGGTATCCAAATATCGTCCAAAAGCGCCAATTATCGCGATTTCTTCCCATGACAGCGTATTGAAGCGTTTGACAATGACACGCGGCGTTGTGCCTGTAAAAGGCGAAAACGTAAATTCGACCGACGAAATGTTCAAGCTGTCCATCGCGAAAGCGGCTGAAACGGGAATCGTTCAATCCGGCGACTTCGTTGTTATTTCCGCAGGCGTTCCAAGCGGAAAAGCAGGCGCAACCAACCTGATCCAAATCCATCAAGTGGACTAATTTATCTTGACAGGACAAGCCGGCCTGTGCAACAATGAATGCTGTTGCTTCATCATGCATTCGTATAGTCCCGCATAACCGCGAAAGGCACAGGGCGGGGGTTTCTACGGAAAGCCTAACTTTCCAGCTACGAATAACAAGTTGTTCCTCCAAGGAGGATAACTTGCTTATTCGTAGCTTTTTTTGCGTTCATGGTGAACAAAGAGTTTTAGCGGTGTGGGCCGGCGTGTGAAAAGTTCTTCCGATCGCAATTGTTCCTAAATTCCCTGAATTAAATTTTTCAAATGGTGGAATTCGAGAACACAAGCGAACGCTTCGCTTCTCCAGAACCCCTCACACTCTGGCCTGTCGCTACATTTCCATTGATCAACTTATATGGAAAGCGTACTTTTTGAACGACCATACAATGAAGGTTCAAAAAGTTCGGTTTCCAGTACCAAGAAGATGGCTTGAAGCTAGAAATTGAGAACCGGAGCGTAGTTTAGGCTACGTGAGGATCGGAAATTTCGGCTGAAAGCCATATTCGCCGCAGGCCATGACGCTAGTCATGACCCGTAATGGGAAGCGGACTTTTTGAACTACCACAAAAATGAAGGTTCAAAAAGTTCGGTTTCCAGTACCAAGAAGATGGCTTGAAGCTAGAAACTGAGTAGCGGAGCTTAGTGGAAGCTAAGTGAGCAACGGAAGTTTCGGCTGAAAGCCATNAATGAAGGTTCAAAAAGTTCGGTTTCCAGTACCAAGAAGATGGCTTGAAGCTAGAAACTGAGTAGCGGAGCTTAGTGGAAGCTAAGTGAGCAACGGAAGTTTCGGCTGAAAGCCATATTCGCCGCTGGCCATGACGCTAGTCATGACCCGTAATGGGAAGCGAACTTTTTGAACTACCTATAGGGGGAATTTGAAGTGAGGTATGTGTTATCGGTATTACTCGGCGCCGCCAGCTACGGCGTATTGTCGACATTTGTAGTGAAGGCATATGAGGCGGGTTATAGCCTTGGCGAGGTGACCGGCTCGCAAATGATGGTTGGGTTTCTGTTAAGCTGGGGTTTTGCTTATTGGCTGAGACTCCGGCGTAAATCTAGCAAAAATCAGCTTCCAGCGGGCACCATGCCTAACAGCAGCGCTTCGGCCCTTAAAGCTGCTGGACAAAAAGCAGGGGCTGGCTTAGCTGAAGCAAATAAAGCAGGAGCCGCAGCTACGGCTCTTTCATGGAAGCAGCGCCTCATTCTTATGGCTGCGGGCATGCCAACGGCTATTACGGGATTGCTTTATTATCAGTCGCTCCGCTATATTCCGGCTTCGCTTGCCATATTGCTTCTGTTTCAATTTACCTGGATCAGCGTGCTGGTCCAATCGGTGAGACAACGGAAACGGCCCTCCGGTATTATTTATTGGACGTTATTTGTGTTGTTAAGCGGAACGTTTTTAGCTGCAGGCGTGTTGGAGCAAGGCTTGGGAAAGCTTCATCTGTGGGGATTGCTGCTAGGATTTTTGTCGGCAATTAGCTATACGCTCTTTATTATGGTTAGCGGCAAGGCAGTGCCAAGCGCCCCGCCTGCGGAACGAAGCAAGTGGATGATGGCCGGCGCGTTGCTCTTGATCTGGAGTATTTTCCCGCCGCAATTCCTGTGGAACGGCGATCTGGTATCCAGTCTGTTGGTGTTTGGCATTTTTCTTGGGTTGTTCGGCGCATTTATTCCGCCGCTGCTTTTTGCCTACGGCGTACCGCATGTGGGGGAAGGGCTGGCCGGTATTCTAGGCGCAGCCGAACTTCCCGTTGCCGTCCTGCTGTCGTCGGTGGTGCTGCACGAGCAGGTGAGCGTGCTTCAATGGGGTGGCGTGCTTTTGGTTCTGCTCGGGATTGCCTTGCCGGAGTGGATGAAGCGACGGCAACGGCGTAAAACAACTGCGTTTAATCATTGACAGCTTCAAAACAGAGGGATAAAATTAACCATCATCATGGTATCGACTTCCAAAAAAACTCTATTTTAAGCTTGGGAGGATTTCAGGCAATGTCTATTATCCCTAATCATGCAACGGTTCTATTTCAAGGCGACAGCATTACAGACTGCGGGCGAAACTATAGCGATCCCGGCAGCCTGGGTAATGGCTATGCTCATCTCATTGCCTCACAATTCGGATTTCTGTATCCCGACAGCGGAGTCACCTTTCTAAACCGGGGAATCAGCGGCAATCGCATGCCTGATCTGGAAGCCAGATGGCAGCGGGATTGTCTGGACCTTAAACCGGACGTGCTGTCCATTTACATTGGCATCAATGATACCTGGCGCAGGTATGACAACAACGATTACACGCCGGCAGAGCTCTTTTATGAGCGCTATCGCAAGCTGATTGTGGATACAAAAAACAAGCTGGACGTTTTGCTGGTTTTGATCGAGCCATTTGTGCTTCCCGTTCCGGAAGACCGCCGCGCTTGGCGTGAAGACCTTGATCCCAAAATCGCAGCTGTCCGGTCGCTGGCTGCGGAGTTTAAAACACTATATGTGCCGCTTGACGGTTTGTTTGCGGCAAGCAGCATGTCGACGGGGCCTGCCTATTGGGCAGCAGACGGCGTTCATCCCTCGGCTCCCGGCCATGCGCTCATTGCAGATGCCTGGCTGCGCGCGGTAAAAGCGATCTAGCAAACCCGGCTTTTTGGTAAAGTTTAT
Organism: Paenibacillus oryzae; assembly: GCF_001675045.1. GTDB lineage: Bacteria > Bacillota > Bacilli > Paenibacillales > Paenibacillaceae > Pristimantibacillus > Pristimantibacillus oryzae. The sequence goes on along the minus strand of NZ_LYPA01000042.1, from coordinate 1,216 downwards.
TTTATAGCTGTTCTTTTCCTAGAAATCCCACAGAGGCCTGCTCTATAATGAAGGTGTCGGGGCCGACGAATTTCAGAAGAAAGGAGCTGATCGATTTGATTAAGAACCTTGAGGTGGTTTTCGGTTAACGCCGGAAACCGCCTTCCACGGAGGAGGCCTTTGAGGCCTCCTCTTATATTTTTCTGAAGTCGGTGATTGAACATTGGAACAATGTTCATTATAATGAATAATGAGCCATAAAAAGGCAACCAAAAATTAAGGAAAGGGAGGAATGTTACACATGACTAACACATTGCTTATGAATGGAATGTCGAATGTCGCAGTATCGTTTAGCTTAAACCAATTTCAGGAGGACTTTGACCGTGAACTACAAAAATGGAAGAGACGTGCTTCCCCCTAGCCTTTTGCTGGAGCTGCAAAAGTATATTCAAGGCGATTTGATTTATATACCAAAACCTGCCAACCAACGTGCAAGCTGGGGCGAAGTAAGCGGAACCCGCAAGCTGCTGGCGGAGCGTAACAGCGAGATTGTTAAGTGCTACAGCAACGGCGCATCAGTGGCCGAGCTTGAGAGACAGTACCATTTGTCCAGCGAAAGCATTCGTAAAATTATTGTGAAGGCCCGCTAATGATTAAGGACCTTATAGATCATCAAAAGAAAAAACAACCTTTGGACCGCGTTTGCGAACGGTGTGCTCCGAAGGTTGTTTTTTTCTTGGCATGTCTATAGGGATCAATTAAGCTAAGCTGGCGCCCGGGAGGGGCAGCGTTGTTCTGGGATACTTGTAATCGTCGCGGAAGCATAGCGTATCGGAATCATAGCTGGATTGCGACAAACGATGAGATACCTCGAAAACCGGCAGCTCGGGATGGACGTGAAGAGAGGACCGGTAAAAGCAGCAGCCTTCAAAATGGAACTGGAGCGACGTAATAATAATGACACAGTCTGTAAAGCTGCAGTTGGAAAAGCAAAAGCCGTCAAAAAAGATTGTTTCATTGGTAAAGCGTTGATTGGAAATCATTTTCATACGTATACTCTCCTAAAAGATATGTTATGCCAGCGCTAACGCAAGCTCTTTATTATGCTAACAGATGCCATCTGCAATGTTTGTCAAATTATGGATGACTTCTATGAAGACATGACTTATGCAGTTCGCGAGATTAACTGGTAATGGTGAGAATCTATGCTTGAATAAACTGGCCACCAAGACATAGA
>NZ_LYPA01000041.1 GCF_001675045.1 Paenibacillus oryzae | reverse complement strand
CGGAACATCGAGCGCCTGAAGCTCACCCGCCAACAGGCTCATGGCCCTGTCTATCGCCTGTTGATTAGAAACGCCGGCATATGGCATCGCCTTGATCATGAGCGTCTGCTGAGCGATGCTCTGCACCTGCGCTCCCTTGGTCAACGTAACGGTGAAGGCGATCTGGCCGTCGGTGCCACCCGGGTAGTCCGCATCCCCCGCCTTCGGCGCCGTGTACGCGTCAATGTGGATCGACAGACCAATCTCGTCGTTATTTACCGCCTGCTTTACCAGCTGCTCCACATAGCTCGCCGCCGCAGCTTCGGTGCCATATTCCGCTTGGTTGGCTGCAGGATACTCCGCCTTCTCCACCGCTTCCTTCGCCGCCTGTAAATCCGAAAAATCCGGGTTAGGCGCTTCGTTAAACGTCAGAGGCTTTTCCGCTAGTCCTGGCTTGGGAAACATAGGGAAAACCAGCATCGCCGCCAACAACAGGATAAAAATACGCTTTCGAATTGCTTTCATTATTTACCCTCCGTATTGCTCAATATCGGCAACCATAAAAAAATTGTTTTATTCCATAAAATAAAGCAAATCGATGAATTACTCTATACCTATTAAGGTGTATTTTGAAAAAACTGAACTACGAAAGTGCCGTTTCATAAAAAAGCTACCAGAGTGCTGGAATCTTTTGAGAACAAGGAGCTGCCCAAAAAGTCTGTTACGGTGAATCATTATTCAGCAAAACCCGTCCCTCCTGGAACAGATTAAATAGTAGGCAACAAGCCTCCATACAAAAGCAACGTTAAGCTATAGGACACAAGGAACTCGCTGTGTTTTAATGGGTGTGACTTGACCAAAATAAATCCCATTCAAGCCGCCAGTATTGCTCTGGCTTTCAGGCGGTAGATCGGAAAGGATGAAGCAAATATGAACAACAACCAAATGCCGTTGGGGCTGCTGCCCGCTATGGGCTGGAATTCCTGGAACACCTTTACCTGGGACATTAATGAAGGATTGATTCGGGATGTTGCGGATCGCTTTATATCGGAGGGTTATAAGGACGCAGGCTATGAATATATCGTCATCGACGATTGCTGGAGCTTGAAGGAGCGCGACGCTGAGGGCAATCTCGTTGCCGATCCTGAAAAATTTCCTAGCGGGATGAAAGCGCTTGCTGATTATATTCACGCCAAAGGCTTGAAGTTTGGCATGTATTCCTGCGTCGGCACTCATACCTGCGCGGGTTATCCCGGCAGCTTCGAGCATGAGTTTCAGGATGCCAGGCTTTTTGCGGAATGGGGCGTCGACTTTTTAAAATATGACTATTGCTTCAAGCCGCGTAATGTATCGGGAGAGCTGCTCTACAAGCGAATGAGCCTTGCGCTCAAAAACTCCGGCAGAGACATCCTGTTCTCTGCATGCAACTGGGGCTTCGACAATACTTACCAATGGGTACGCGATTCCGGCGCTCATATGTATAGATCAACAGAGGATATTCGTGACAACTGGGATACCGTCAAAAGTCTTGCCATCTCGCAGCTTGACAAGGGATGCTACACCGGCTCCTTCTGTCATAACGATATGGATATGCTAGTTGTAGGTATGTATGGAGGCAGCAATAACGATTTTATCGGCAGAATTGGCGGACTTAGCGACACCCAGTACAAAACTCACTTCTCTTTGTGGTGCATCATGGGTTCCCCGCTGATGATCGGCTGCGACGTCCGTTCCGCGAATCAGGCGACCAAAGATATTTTGCTCAATTCCGACCTTATCGCCATTAATCAGGATCTGGAGGCCAGAGGTGCTTACCGCATCAAGCCTGAGCCGCAATGGTTCCACACCGATGAAATATTTATGCTTGTCAAAACGCTGACCAACGGCGACCTGGCTATCGGCTTCTTTAACTTAAGCGACGGCCAGCGCGAAATTCCGATGCTGTTCTGGGATATGGGACTTCCTTACGCCTCTGGCTATTCCTTGTCCTTGTACGATTGCTGGGAGCATAAAGAGCTTGGCGTCTTCAAGGAGCGCTTCGCTCCGACAGTGCCCGCACACGATTGTGTCATTGTACGCGCCAAGCTGGTCAAATAAATGAGCTCCGCAAGAACCTGCCGCAAATGCAGCGTCCCGTTAATGCCGGATGATGTGGCGATTTACTTAAAGCTGATTTCCCGAATCGACCAGCAATTCATATGCATCGACTGCCTGGGCGAAAAGCTCAATTGCGGGCGCGAGCCTATCGAAAAACTGATAGCTTATTACCGGCAGTCGGGAAAATGCTTTTTGTTTCGCTAAGGCGTGTCCGGTTAGAAGATGGCCTAAGGCGGGTTTTCAGGCACGTCTTAGCCTAAAGGCATTCCCTCTCCATTTTCAGGAAAAAAATCGGCATCCCGCATTCCTCTGGATCTGTAATCCGACGGAGTGTAGGATGTCGTTTTTTTGAATACCTTCGAGAAATAAAGCTGATCCCCATAGCCAACCGAGAAGGACACCGTTTTGATTGATAGGCTTGTGGATTGGAGCAGCTTGCAGGCATTGCTAATTCTGCAGGCGGTCAAATACCCCGATACGGACATCCCCGTCCGCTCCTTGAACAAACGGAACAAATAGCTTCGTTCAATATTAACGACGCTAACAATATCGGCAACTGTCAGCGACGCATTCCAATAATTATTCCTAATGTATTCCTTGGCGATGCCGGCGTAGTCCGGAGCAGAGACCATTTCTGCCTTTGGAAAATACTCCATGTACAGGGTCAGAAGCTGCTGCACCTGAGCTGCAGACCTCAATTTCTGATAGGGCTTCATATCCCCGTGCCAAGCGGTTAAAAAATAAGGCTCCAGCGCGGCAGGCGCTTCCGGCACAACTGGCCTGTCAGGCAAAACATCAATCATGGACAGCAAGGACGATACTTCATTGCCTTTGAATTCCACCCATACATATTCCCATGGGTCGTTCCGGTCAGGATAATAATAGACCTCGCGCTGCGGATAGATCATGAAGCTTTCGCCTGCTTTCAGGAAAAAGGTAGCGCCATTCGTTTCCAAAACGCCTTTTCCGCTGACGATATAGTGAAGGGCGTAAATATCTCTTACACCAGGTCCCCATTTATGCAAATTGGGCGGTTTATGCCCGCCTAAAACATAAGTCAGCCGCTCATCGCGAGAAGCATAAGCGGATTCGGGCTTTTTCACAGTCCTCACTCTTTTCTATCCCTTATGTAGGTCACAGCTTCTTTCACTATGGCATAGCCGTCAGCTATGCGCAAGGCGAACTGTCAAACAAATAAGTGCTCAAACAAAACGGCCTCGGTCCGATAAAATATAGGACCAAGGCCGTTTAGCTGATTTTTTATTTGACTTTGACTATTTGTCAATAAGGTCAGACTGGCGAAGCAAGCGTTGAATCATGACAGCAGCTTCTGCACGCGTCAAATAGTCCTTCGGCGCAAGTCTGTCGCTGCTTTTTCCTACAATAATTCCTGCTTTCATCGCTGCAACGACTCCTTGCTTGGCCCATCCCGACATGCTTCCAGCATCCCCAAACTCCTGGAGAACAGCTTCGTCATCACCGGAAGGCGGGCTCGATGTCAAGCCAGTAATCAACATAGCCTTGGCCAGTATGACCGTGGCTTGCTCTCTTGTAATCCTCTGTTCAGGTCTGAAGGAGCCGTCTTCGTAGCCTTGGAGCAGCTTGTAGGATACAGCTGAATGAATCGCCCCGCTGAACCAATCCGTTGCGTCGACATCGTTGAATTGGGCAGCCATTGCTCCTTTTTCAACCCTCAGGCCTAGCCCTTTCACCAACATTTCAGCAAACTCAGCCCGCGTCATTTCTCTTTCGGGATTAAAAACACCGTCCCCTGTACCTCCGATCACCATGCGAGAACCCATATCGTTTACCGAATTTTGCGCCCAATGGCCAATCATATCGGTAAATGCAACAGGATTCCAAACCACTGCATATGTGCTGTTAGTTAAGCTGTTGATGACCGCAGTATACTGGCTGCCGTTCACTACAACGCGAGTTGGCACATGGCGTACGGTCCCGTCAGCCTCAACCACGATACCTGTCGTAATACGGGATGGGTCCGCGCTGGCAGGTATATGAATAGTACGCTCCACGTAGACATTAAAGCCTGTCAGTTCATGCGTCTTTCCTCCATATGAAGCATAGAGAGCAAATTCACGCGGCGGCGCGGCAACTGTGAAGGAGCCGTTACGTGCTGCATTTTCCACTCTGGCTATAGCCTCTCGGGAGGCCGCTGATGTTTCGATCTTGAATGTGATGTCAGCAAGAGAGACTCCGCTGCCAAAAACCTCAATTATCTCATCCAGCGGAATTTCACCCGTTGGCAATCGGTAAGAGGCATCCGGCGTCCTCAGTTCAATTGTCGCCTGCTTTAATTGCATGCTGCGAATCAACTCGCCGTCAAACTCTCCGATCGCGATGTCATGTGTCGATTGCACCGGCACAATGATGGATGGACGGTCCCCTTCTGATGCAAGCCGCTTCTCCAAATCAGAACGGTTTGCAACAATCCGAACCAGACTTCTGCCATTCTCAAACCCATAAAAAGCCCGGCCAATAGGTTCCGACTTGCCATTCACAATAACCTCAACGTCAAAAGAGCTCATGGAATTGTTAACATAGCTGTACACCCATGGAACAACTGCATTAGACTCCTCCGAGGCTGCGCCAGCACCCGTTTCATTAACTGCAATTACTTTGAATGTATAGCTGGTTCCGTTGGACAGGCCAGTTACAGTAATCGGACTTGCTGTGCCGGATGCAACAATCTCTCCACCAGGCGACGCCAAAATACGGTATTCGGAAATTGGACTTCTACCGCTATCAAGCGGTGGCGTAAACGAGATGACGGCTTGTCCGTTGCCTGCAACAGCGGCCACATTCAGCGGCTGGGATGGCGGCTCCGGAAGTGTCACAAATAGCGTGTTGAGACTGACAACTCCATTAATGCTTTGTATAGCATAATAGGTTAAGCCATTGCTCAACTCGTTAAATCTCCAAACGCCGTTCCCCAGGTCCACAGGCTGAGCAGTTATGAGGGTATGGTTGCTGTCGTAAAGGGCCAGGCTTGCTCCCTCCAGAACATTAGAAATGTCCACATAGCGGACTCCGCCGCTGGCTTCAGGCGTTCTTAAAGAAACGTCTGTAAATATGGAATTTTCGCTTTCCTCGCCCCCTACCGTTTGGGTGACATAAAAGCCCAGATGGTTTGGAACAACATCTTCAAACATGTAGGTTGAGCCGACAACATTGGGAATCGTTCGGAGCAAGGTCTGATCCGTCAAATACAGCTTGAGCGTCGCTCCCTCTTCATAACCGCTCGCCACGATATGCTCCTCGCCTCCCGCTGCGGACGGAGCTGCGGGAATATCGGGGTTAATCGTTACAAAAACGGAGTTTGAGCTGGTAACGCCGTTGATGCTTTGAATGGCATAATAGCTCTTTCTGGTCTGGAGACCCGCGAACCTCCAAGCGCCGTCATTCATTTCCTGCGGGCTTGATGAAACAAGATTGTCGCCGCTGTCGTATAATTCTACTTGCGCGCCTTGAAGGACATTGGATACGTCGACGTAATCCTCGCCAGCAATGGCAACCGGCGCCCGCAGAGAAACTGGCGTGAAGGCCGAGTTGACGCTTTCCTCGGACCCAACGGTCTGGGTCACGTAAAAGCCTATGCTATTCGGAACTACATTCGTAAATGTGTAGGAGGAGTCTGTTACTCCGGCGGCGGTATCCACCAGCGTTCCATTCCATAGATATAGCTTCAGTGTAGCTCCCGAAGTGAAGCTGTTCACCTGTATGCTTTCCTCTCCCCCAATTGTGGTTGGCGCGGCCGGAACATCAGACAGCACCGTCGCCAGGCTTGTACCCAAGCTAATGACATTATTGATGCTCTGAACAGCGTAATAATCCGCTCGCGGCGTCAAGCCGTCAAAGCGCCATACTCCGCCGCCTTGATCAGAGGGGGTAACCCCTGTAGGCGTACCGTCCGCTTCATATAATTGCGCGGTTGCCCCCTGCAGCACGTTGCTCACATCCACATAACCGATGCCCGCCGCTATGGCAGGCGTGCGAAGCGAAACTGACGTAAAAGCCGAATTGACGCTTTCCTCGGACCCAACGGTCTGGGTCACGTAAAAGCCTATGCTATTCGGAACTACATTCGTAAATGTGTAGGAGGAATCCGTTACGCTGGTGGCGGTATTCACTAGCGTTCCATTCCATAGATAAAGCTTCAGTGTAGCTCCCGAAGTGAAGCTGTTCACCTGTATGCTTTCTTCTCCCCCAATTGTGGCTGGCGCGTCCGGAACGTCAGGCAGCACCGTCGCCAGATTAGTACCCAAGCTAATAACATTATTGATGCTCTGAACAGCGTAATAATCCGCTCGCGGCGTCAAGCCGTCAAAGCGCCATACACCGCCGCCTTGATCCGAGGGAGTAATCCCTGTAGGCGTACCGTCCGCTTCATATAATTGCGCGGTTGCCCCCTGCAGCACGTTGCTCACATCCACATAACCAATGCCCGCCGCTATGGCAGGCGTCCTTAGGCTGACGCCGACAAAATCGGAATTTGCACTTTCGTCGCTTCCTATCATCTGGGTCACATAAAAACCTAAAGAGTTCGGAACAACATTACTAAACTCATAAGTTGGATCAAAAACCCCCGAAGGACTAGTGTCAACAAGCACTCCATTCGTCAAATAAAGCTTTAAGGTAGCCCCCGGCGTAAAGTTGCTGGCCGTGACGCTTTCCTCGCCGCCCGCAGCAGAAGGACGATCAATCGGCGCCGCAAACACGGCATAACCCGGCATCATCACAAGCGTAAGGCAAAGACAAACTAAAATGAGGCTTCTGAATGCAGATTTCTTTTTCAATAAGCATACCCCGCTTCTGGAGAGATAGTATGAACACACCCTCTCATTCGACAAGGATCGACTTATTTCCTCTTTATTCCGCACAATTCTGTGAAATTTTTATCGCGAAGCCACCCATACACGCTCTGACCCTCATTTTCACTATTTAGCTACAGGCCATATTTGATTTTTATACTGGCATCCTCCACTTCTTTTAGGTAACGATAGCCTTCTTCAGGTCCAAAAGCTTCCGCGTCCTCCACATGGTAACCCTTCATCCCTATAGCTAAAATACCATCATTCTCTTCATCAAAATACATAGGGACGTTATAGATTGCTCCGTCCTTTCGAACCAGCCAAGCTGTTGTACCCATTTCGTATTCATAAAAATCGACAAGGGTAGCCGTAGTCCCTTCCCATTCCTCGTCCGCCCCCTGCTGGCTTACATCGTTGTAGTAACGATCCAGGTAAGCCAAGGAAGCCTCAATCATCTTGGTTTTGCGCGGAGAATCGCCAAATACAGGCTTTCTCGGTTCGCTTATCTTTAAAGAAAAGCTGCCTATGCTTGTATAGTCGCCTCCGGGCCATGCTTTCATATCCGGATCTATTTGCCCTTGGGTATAGACGATACCTTCCTTCTCTACAAAAGCAACAAGCCATTCCTTCTTCGGCAGGCTAGCGTAAATGCCTTCTCCATAGCTGCGAATTTCAACGTCTATGGATTGTCCAATATAGGCATCAAAGCTGGAATTCCCTACAGTTCCAGCCGTATTTTCGGGATAGTACCACAGCCGGTAATTGATATATTCATCCAAAGCCTGTTGAAGCTTGTCCATCGTAAATGGAGCCGGCAGAGCAGCATCCTCCTGACTTACCTGAGGGTGTACCATAAACGGATCTGCATCTTTAACCGAATTATCAATTCCCCCGCATCCCCCTAGCAGCATCGCTGCGATCATGATTGCAAAACCCGATTTTTTCACTTCTATACCCCTCCTGAAAATAATAAATCGCCGTGTATAACAACTAAACGGCAGCTTCAAAAAATAAGTTGCATTTAAGGGGGATATTTCCAAATAAATATCATCTAAAGATAGTAAAAGACCCCGGCAGCTTGTGGAAGCTACCGAGGTCTTGAAGTATCCTTTGCTTTTGGCTCGTTAATGTGTCCTTCTGAAACAGTCCCTCGCCTAATAATCCGTAACATCAAATTCCCGATCCCGATAGTAATACTTGCGGTCTGCCTCTGTAATTTCGCGGATAACCCTGCAAGGGCTACCTACTGCTATTACATTGTCCGGGATATCCTTGGTCACAATGCTTCCGGCGCCGATGACGACGTTGCTGCCAATTGTTACGCCTGGATTAATAATGACATTCCCGCCGATCCAGACATTATCGCCGATTGTAATGGCAATCCCGTATTCGTAACCGGAATTTCTCGAATCGGGATGAATGGGATGCCCCGCCGTATATATGGAAACGTTGGGCGCAAGCAGCACATTATCGCCTATCGTCACCTTGCCAACGTCCAAAATCGTACAGTTGAAATTAGCGTAAAAGTTTTTGCCAACTTCAATATTCGTGCCGTAATCACAGCGGAACGGAGCCTCAATGTTTATATTTTCTCCCGCTTTGCCCAAAATAGCGCGAACCAGTTCGTCTCTTCTCTCATGCTCATCTGGCCGAAGCTGGTTATATTCTCGGATTTTCAGCCTGCACTCCGTCCGTTCTTCAATCAAGCCATCCAGCCAGGCTTTGTATGGCAGGCCCGCCAGCATTCTTTCCTTCTGATTCATTGCATGCTCGTCCCTTCACCTTTGAAATCAGTAATTACTTCTCTTTCTTCTTATAGTTCCTCATGCGCCGCTCCTGATACCTTCTTTTGGCTTCCTGAGAGCAAGATTGACTTTTTCAGCGCTAAATAACATAAGTCCAAGAATGATTAGCAGCACAAGAGGAAATAAAGAAACGCTCGTTTTTGTCGCCAGTACTCCAAACAACGGGGGAAGAAATGTGCTTCCCGTATATGCAACAGCCATCTGGTATCCCATCAGCCTCGCGGAGTTCTCTTTGCCGAATCTGGCAGGCGTCTCATGCAGAAGCCCCGGATAAATGGGGGCTAACCCAAGGCCAACCAATACAAACCCCGCTAATGAAAAAATCGCAGGCAGCGGAAGAATCAGCAGCAAGCCTCCTGCAATAGTCACAATTTGCCCGCACCGTATGAGAACGACATTGGAAACCATCAACGTTATAAAGCCGGTGATCAGACGTCCTATTGTAATGCCGCCATAATACATGGATACCCAGCCTGCTGCGGTTACAGCCGTTACCTCCCGTACGCCAACCAGAAAGCTGGCTCCCCATAATCCAACCATGCTTTCAGCTCCGCAATAAAGCAAAAATGCCGCCAGCGAAGGTTTGATGCCTTTTATCGCAAATAAATTAGCTTTAGCTGGTCTATTTAACTTCTCTGTCGCTGTTTTGTTTTTGAAAGCTATGCCAGAGCTTGCATCTGCTACAGAGCTAAACTCTGGGTCAACCTTTGTTTCGTTTTTAGTTTTTTCTTCGTTGGAAAAATCTCGTTCATCATTCTGTATAGCCTTCTCCAACTTGTGCTCTTCAGCAACACGCTCCCAAAGTGGAAGGGTCAGGAATAACACAACAACCAGTGCAAACTGAATAATCGCTACCGCGGCATAGCCGCCTCTCCAGGAGTAGTCGCCCGCTATAAATGCGGACATGATTAGAGGACCTGTCGTTGCGCCAACGCCCCAAAAACAATGCAGCCAGCTCATATGATGCGCTTTGTAATTTTCAGCCACGTATTGATTCAGCCCAGCATCAACGGAGCCTGCTCCCAACCCGAGAGGAATAGCCAGCACCGCCAGCCATACAAAAGAAGGCGCGACAGAAAATCCAACCAGCGCCCCCGCTGTCATTAAGCAGCTAATCAAGGTTACTTTTCCGACGCCTAGCCTCCCCACTATCGTTCCGCTAGCCAGGCTGGATACAATGGTGCCCCCCGCAATAATCATGGACAAAATACCGGCAGAGCCAAATGACGCTCCAATCTCCGGCTGCATGACAGGCCAGGCTGAACCAAGCAGGGAATCCGGCAGCCCCAAGCTTATAAATGCAAGATAAATGATAAGTAAAAACCAGGTTGCCACTCCTGCACCTTCCCTCGATATCTTTTAATAAATATACTTTATAAAGTTTATTTATTAAATATGCAATAGAACCTCTATGTTGTCAAGACAATAACAAAGCACCTAACGTTTATGGCTACAGATCTCTTAGAGTCAACCATCTCATTCCAGATTCGAAGTCCTGCTGGAAGGTTTCCTGAATGATCATTTCAGGATAAGCCGGCATAACATGCCGCGTGGTATAAGCCTCCCATGCTTGACTCAAAGCCTCTGCTTTGGCCCTGTCCTGATAAATGACAATTTTATGCGGGGCAAGAATGACATTGATGCTATGAATCATGCGGCATGCGGCATCCCCAAACCCGGCATCGTCAAGAGGCTGGTACCAGTCCGGGCTTCCGGGAAGAAATTTGATCTCTCCAGCCATGCCGTTATTGCCTTTAACGATTTTTCCATCCAAATAAATGCCCATACCAGGAGGATGATTATGTGGAAAATAGATTCCGATCATGCATTCCTCCTCCAGCTCATAACGGGCGCAATATCCGCTAATCGCGGCATTGATGTCATTTTCCACCATAACCGGCAAGCCAAATTGCTCATGCAGTTCCTCCACCATACGATATCCTGTCAGTTCTGGAAGGCTGGAAACCATAATTTCACCGTTAACCGTTTGCCCTGGTATGCCGACGCCTATGACCTTGACGGAGGGAAATTGCTCCAGGATTCCCCCAATTGCATCGTAGAAGCGTAATGAATGAAATACAGGCATCAGGTATTCTTCCTGCAGCAATATACGGTCATCCAGATTAACAACCGTCACCGATAGCAGCACTTGCCCCTGCTTCTCTTTTATGTACATAACAAGCGCCTGGCTGAAATCGTAGTTATAGCGATAAGTAAGCGCCGGTCTTCCTCCGCTGGATTGCGTAATCTCGTCCTCGATGATTTCCCCGTATTCATGCAGCTCCTTCACAAGGGAATTAATCGTAACAACGCTAAGCTTGGTTAATGCCGCCAGCTGCGGCTTTGTTGCCGTCTCCTCCCGTCTCATAACCTGCCGGACATGGTTAAGATTCATCTCTTTCATCAAATTGGCGTTGGCCATGCTTCTCCTCCTTTCAGCTTCATAAAGCCATTAGTCCATAAATGTTAATCCCATTCCAATATAATCTTACTTAATTTCCTTATTGCCATAAAGTATTCTCGGTAACAAATCAAAACCCTCTATCGTAATACAAATATTTTCTAACTAACGGTCGTTAAAATATTGACTTTGAAAATGTATCCCCCTTATAATAGCCTTAATCATTTTATCCCAAGGAGCGATTACCATTAAAAAAAGAGAACTGACCTCCCAACAGCTCATAGAAGCTGCGTTTGAGCTATTTGTTGAGTTTGGGCTTGAAAAAACAAGCTTGGGCATGATCGCCCAGAAGGTAGGAATAACCAAACCGTCAATTTATTATCATTTTTCTACAAAAGAAGAATTAATCAGCCAAGCCTTTGATTACATCTTTAAGGATCATTATTTCAAGTCTTATTTTCAGATCGAAGAGGTTACTCTACACAATTTTGCGCAATGTCTATATCAAGGCGGTTTAAACATGCTGCCGGACCCGGATAAAAGCCATAATGCAGTTCTGCGGGTATTAAACGAATTTGCGACGCTGGCTGAACGCGAAGAGATGTATCGGGCGCGCTTATCTGCTATACAGCAGGATTTTTTAACCGGATTTCAACAACTGCTGAGTATGGGATTCGAGTTGGGAGCTGTCCCTTCAGGCAACCTGGCGTATAAGGCGCATCTCCTGGCATTGTCCATAGACGGCATATCCAGATGCAAACTAATGGGTATTGGGATGGATTATGAAGGGGTATGGAAGGAAGCTGTAAACAGCGTGTTAAAGCAAGACTTTATCATCCAGGTATAACCAATAACTATTATAGAGGTGCTTCAAATGAAACATTTCATCATTACGGGAACGTCCAGAGGAATTGGAGAAGCATTGGCCCAGCAGCTCATGAGCGGGGATCATGCCGTATATTGTATTTCCCGATCAACGAACCAACAGCTGGCCCAATTGGCACAGGAGCGAGGTTTTTCGGCAGCATTCATCTCCTTTGATCTTAACAACGTCGCAGGGATAGAGTCGTTATTCGACGATATCTTTCATGGGATCAGAAGTGACTCCGAGGTGAAAGGTATTTATATGATTAATAACGCCGGGATGCTGTCTCCCGTTGCACCGATACAGCAAATTAGCGCAGAGGCAATCCTTGAAAATGCAACCATCAATTTATTGGCGCCTATGGTCACCACCTCTAACTTTATCAAGCACGTGCAGGGCTGGGCGACCGATAAACGCATTATGAACATATCGTCGGCTTCAGCCAAATATTTGCTGCCGTCGCAAAGCTGCTACAGCACATCCAAAGCCGGTCTGGACACCTTTTCAAAAAGCATTCACCTGGAGCAAAGCGGCAAAGATCATCACGTCAGGATAGCTTCTGTGTATCCCGGTATGATCGATACAGCGCTGCAAGCACAAATCCGAACAACAAGCAAAGCGGATTTTCCATACGTTGAGCAATTTGTTCAACTCGCTCAAGAAGGAAGGCTTCAAACACCAGAGGCTACAGCCAAGCAACTGATTACGCTGCTGGCAAGCGAGAATTTCGGCGATTCCCCTTTAATAGAAGAGCTGCAATCAAACTGAAGCTTGGGGATACAAAAAAACGAGCCCGTTATCCGGAATGGATAATGGACTCATTACACGTTATCGGGATGACACGATTTGAACATGCGACCCCCTGGTCCCAAACCAGGTGCTCTACCAAGCTGAGCTACATCCCGTAAAANCCCTTTAATAGAAGAGCTGCAATCAAACTGAAGCTTGGGGATACAAAAAAACGAGCCCGTTATCCGGAATGGATAATGGACTCATTACACGTTATCGGGATGACACGATTTGAACATGCGACCCCCTGGTCCCAAACCAGGTGCTCTACCAAGCTGAGCTACATCCCGTAAAAATGGCGCGGCCTAAGAGATTCGAACTCCTGACCTTTTGATTCGTAGTCAAACGCTCTATCCAGCTGAGCTAAGGCCGCAAAAAAAAAATGGAGCGGAAGACGGGAATCGAACCCGCGACCCTCGCCTTGGCAAGGCGATGCTCTACCGCTGAGCCACTTCCGCAAATCATGATGCGGTCAAGAGGACTCGAACCTCCACGTCATTGCTGACACTAGAACCTGAATCTAGCGCGTCTGCCAATTCCGCCATGACCGCATATGAAGTTAAAAGTGAGCCATGAAGGACTCGAACCTTCGACACCCTGATTAAAAGTCAGGTGCTCTACCAACTGAGCTAATGGCTCATGCTATTACTGCTTTGGTTTTTCAACATCGGTTATCCATTACATAAATTTGTAATGGGGCGATCGATGGGACTTGAACCCACGAATGCCGGAGTCACAGACCGGTGCGTTAACCCCTTCGCCACGACCGCCATATGGTGCCGTCGAGAGGACTTGAACCCCCAACCTACTGATTACAAGTCAGTTGCTCTACCAGTTGAGCTACAACGGCGTATGGAATGGAATGGTGGCTCGGGACGGAATCGAACCGCCGACACGAGGATTTTCAGTCCTCTGCTCTACCGACTGAGCTACCGAGCCATGCTAACTATAAAATGGTGTTCTTAAAAAAATGGCGGAGCTGACGGGATTCGAACCCGCGGTCTCCTGCGTGACAGGCAGGCATGTTAGGCCTCTACACCACAGCTCCACATCTTATGCACCTTGGAATGCTCCAAGGAATTTGGTTGCGGGGGCAGGATTTGAACCTGCGGCCTTCGGGTTATGAGCCCGACGAGCTACCGAGCTGCTCCACCCCGCG
>NZ_LYPA01000040.1 GCF_001675045.1 Paenibacillus oryzae | reverse complement strand
ACAGGGACTTGGAATCCTTCAATCCCTTATTCAGGTAGGCAAAAATAGCTTTTCCTTTGCAGTGGTACCTGAGTAGTAACGTTTCTTCATACAAACGGGCGCGTTTCTCGGTAGCGTCAAGAAGTTTGTGTAAAGTGCAGGATATCCAACGGGATGCCATGTATGAAAGATAGATTAAACGATTTCCGACGAAACAGATGATGGGGGCTGGCCCTCACCAAATGGGCAGGAGTGGTTACTCCAAGGGCTGTGGGTACCGTGTCTCAAACAGTTCAGCAAGCTTCTGCTTCACTTCCGGCATGCCAAAACCCGTTCTGACGCGTTCTGCGGACAACTCGTTGTACTCGATGCATTGCAAATAAATGATTTTCTCTGCTGCATCTATGGTCGTCAAACTGTTCATGGGCCTGAGCCGCTTGCGAAATTCCTTGTTCATGCGCTCGATGGCATTAGAGGTGTAGATCGCATTTTTAATGGCGGCAGGGTACGTGTAGAACGTCAAGAGAGTCGGTAGTTGGTTTTCCCATGACTTCATCTCTTTGGGGTAAAGCTTCCCCCACCTGGCTTTAACCGCATCAAAGGCAGCAAGTGCCATTTCACGGTCCACTGCATTGTAAATGGTCTTGAGATCGTTAATAACATCGGTCTTGTGCTCCACTCGAATCTTAGGGAAGGTCGCACGAACCTTGTGGACAATACAGTGCTGAACATCGGCCTTGGGATAGGTCTCTTGAAAGGCCTCTTCCAGTCCAGGGAGGCCATCAAATACGCCGAGCAATACTTCCTGGGCGCCACGGTTATACAGGTCTTTCAGCACTTCACGCCAGCCGTTCGAGCTCTCTTGGCCGCCGACGTAGAAGCCGAGGATCTGACGTCGTCCGTCTTCGTCGATGCCCATCGCAAAGTAGATCACTTCTCCGCTCACTGTACGACGTTTGAGCTTGATGTACAGCCCGTCTAAATAAATGACAGAGTAGCGCTTCTGAAGTGGCCGTGCCTGCCAATGTTGGATATCTTCGAGTACGGTTGCTGTAATGTTGCTCACTGTTGTTGGAGAATAGTGGCTGCCAAACATGCTTTCGATAAATCGAGCGACATCTCGGGTACCCATTCCGCTCTTATACATTTGAATAACGGCCTCCTCCAGCCAACCATCACGCCGTTGATACGGTTCGAAAAGTTGCGTTTGGAAGTGGCTGTTTCGATCACGTGGTACGGATAAATCCTCGATAAGACCGTATTTTGTGTGCAGACTGCGCTTGTAATAGCCGTTTCGGCTATTACGCTGTCCTTCTTGCTCGTCCTCCATGAAGTGTTTGATTTCTGCTTTCATGATGGACTCCAGATTGTCTTTTACAAACTGGGTGACAACATTTTCAAATAGATTAGCAAGCATATTTTCGGGTATAGTAGTCATTGAGAAGGGTCCTTTCTTGGTGGTTTCGTCACTCCCGAGGATACCCTTCTTTTTTATGGTTTGGAAAGACTCCAAATCATGGTACACAAACTACTGTACATCATCCGTTTCTCTATTGGATCAAGCGCTTTTGTACGCTTCTTCATACAAACGGGCGTGTTTCTTTCTTGGATCAAGCGCTTTTGTACGTTTCTTCATACAAACGGGCGTGTTTCTTTCTTGGATCAAGCGCTTTTGTACGTTTCTTCATACAAATGGGCGCGTTTCTCTATTGGATCAAGCGCTTTTGTATGTTTCTTCATACAAACGGGCGCGTTTCTCTATTGGATCAAGCGCTTTTGTACGTTTCTTCATACAAACGGGCGCGTTTCTCTATTGGATCAAGCGCTTTTGTACGTTTCTTCATACAAACGGGCGCGTTTCTCTATTGGATCAAGCGCTTTTGTACGTTTCTTCATACAAACGGGCGCGTTTCTCTATTGGATCAAGCGCTTTTGTACGTTTCTTCATATAAACGGGCGCGTTTCTCTATTGGATCAAGCGCTTTTGTATGTTTCTTCATACAAATGGGCGCGTTTCTCTATTGGATCAAGCGCTTTTGTATTCCAATCAACCGCCTAAAGGCTGTGCGTTCGTCTGAAAACAGACAAAACGCGCAGCCTTTTGAATACATATAAAACCTAAAGGAATTTTTCTTACGATATACCGACATTCAACTAGTCGGCGTCTATGCCCATACATAAACATTCAGCTTCAACTGTAAGTATTGTTGCTAAAAGGTAAAGTAATTATCTAACCAGCCATCCGCCGTCAACGGCAAGAATATGGCCGTTCATATAATCCGATGCAGCCGATGATAAGAAAACGGCAGGACCCACCAAATCCTCGGAAGTTCCCCATCTTCCTGCCGGGATACGCTGCAAAATTTGAACGCTGCGCACCGGATCGTCGCGCAGAGCCTCCGTATTGTCCGTGCTCATATAGCCCGGAGCAATTGCGTTAACTTGAATCCCCTTGGATGCCCACTCATTCGCCAGCGCTTTGGTCAAGCCGGCAACGGCATGTTTGCTTGAGGTATAGCCGGGCACCGTAATGCCGCCTTGATAGGAAAGCATGGACGCCACGTTAATGATTTTGCCCGAGCCTTGCTCGATCATATGTCTGCCCGCAAGCTGGCAAAGCACAAACACGGAATTCAAGTTGACGTCCATCACTTCCTGCCAGTCCTCGAAGCTATGCTCGTGGGCAGGCGTACGACGGATAATACCGGCGTTATTGGCCAGAATATCAAGGCCGCCAAGCTCCTCCACCGTTCGCTCTACAATTGACGGCAATGCAGCGCGGTTGCCCACGTCAGCCTGAATCGTAATCGTTTTACGCCCAAGCGCTCTGATTTTCCCCGCCGTTTCGTCAGCCGGAGTCCGGTTGGTTACCAGCGCAACATCCGCGCCTGCCTGAGCCAAGCCAATGGCAATGGCTTCACCAAGCCCGCGACCTGCTCCGGTTACGATAGCTACTTTGCCAGTAAGATCAAACAAACCCATTTTAATCTACACCTTCCCTTTACCGCGCTTGCCGCTCCCTGGCAGCTCCGCTTTCATCAATGTAAGACCCGTTGCCTCATAACGTGCAGCAACTTCAGAATGAATGCCTTCATCCGTGATGATGGCGTCAACTTCATGCAGTCCCGCGAACGTAATCAAGGCGCCTTTATCAAATTTGCTGTGATCCGCCAGACAATAGGTAGCCTTGGCATTGTCCAGATAAAGCCGCTTCTGCTTGCTTAGCTCCTCCGTAAAAATCGTCAGGCCATACTCCAGATGCACGCCAGTCGCCGACAGGAACAGCTTGTGAATATTCAGCCTGCTGATCCATTCCTGCGGTTCCGTTCCGATCAGCATATTGCGATGGCGGTAGCCGCCCGGCACAATTAGACGGACTTCCTCCTTGGCGGTCAGCTCGCGGATGATAAGCAAATCGCTGGTTATAACGGTTACCGGCATATTAGGAAGCTGGCGCGCAAGCTCAAGAGTCGAGCTGCCCGCATCCAGAACGATAATATCTCCGGGCTCGATGCAGGTCAGCGCCATTGCCGCAATCGCCGCTTTTTCCCGCTGATGCCTGATGTTGGGATACTGAAGCGGCAGGAGACTGTTTTCTCCGTCCTGCGCCAATACGGCTCCGCCGTGCGTACGCTTCAACAGCCCCTTCTCCTCCAGCTTTTCCAAATCCTCACGAACCGTTTTTTCCGTAACCATAAACTGTTCGCTAAGCTCCGATACCCTGACGGCGGCTTTTTCCTCAAGCCGCTCTATAATTTTCCGATGGCGTTCTGCCGCAAGCATGAAGCTCCTCCTCCGCTTTTCCTCTATGGAGTCATTCTACTTCAGTTCGCTTGCCTGTACAACGTCCATATCCGTAAAGGTATAGTTCTCGCCTGCCATCGACCAGCAGAACGTATAATTGCTTGTGCCGACGCCGGAGTGAATGGACCAAGGCGGCGACAGGATAGCTTGCTCGTTCGCCACAACCAAATGCCGGGTTTGCGAAGGCTCGCCCATCATATGGAACACTCTTGTTTCTTCAGCCATATCAAAATACAGGTAAGCTTCCATTCTGCGATCATGCACATGAGAAGGCATCGTATTCCAGACGCTACCCGTCTGAAGGCTGGTTACGCCAAGCATCAGCTGACAGCTTTGAATGCCGTCGGCATGAATATATTTATACAATACGCGCTCATTGGACGTTTCCTGTGCGCCAAGATTAAGCGGATTGGCTTCTTCTCTGGTCATTTTGCGGGTTGGCAGCTCCTTGTGAGCCAGCGCGGAACAGAAATACAGCTTGGCAGGATTGGAGGAGTCCTTGCTTGCCAGCTTCACCTCGCGCTTGCCTTTGCCGACGTACAGCACATCCAGCTTGTCCAGCTCGTATGCCTCACCGTCCACCGTAATGGATGCGGGACCGCCGATATTCAAAAACCCGATTTCTCTGCGCTCCAGAAAATATTCCGTCCGCAGTCCATCCCCGGCATCCAGCAACAATTCCTTACTTACCGGCCATGCGCCGCCCACGATCATACGATCATAATGGGAATAAACCAGCTTAAGCTCATCTTTTTCATACAGATTTTCCATCAGGAATTCCTTGCGCAAGCGCTCTGTATCATATTGCTTAACATCAGTTGGATTAGTGGTGTGACGAATTTCCATTGCCCTAACTGCCTCCTTTAAAATAAAGCCGGATGTTTTTAAAGGTTGTACATCCGTCAAGTGTATTTTATGTTCGTTTATATAATAACACACATTTTCGAACATAAATAGAGAATTTTAAACATTTCAAAAAATCTACCCGCCGCAGGACCATCCGGTAAGCAACCCCCTACATAAAAAAACATTCAGGTCAGCAGCATCCTTGATACTCACCCGAATGTTTTTTTATTTCCTATCGTCACTTTCATTACCTTCGTCACTTTCATTACCAAGTATCGCTTTCATTACCTATCGTCGTTTTGTCTACTATTTACTTTTAACTTGCTGATTCTATTTCTTGTTGTTGATGCTTAACGTACCGCCCGCTCATCCTGGCATATCAGGCCCGGCTATGACCAGTCGAACAAAACTCCGTTGAACTCGTCCTTCCGATGCCTCAAGCCGTCATAAGCCAGCGCTGCAGTCTCCGGCTTCAAGGTATGGCTCATAAGCGGCTCGATTCGAAGCTTGCCGCTGGCGATAAGCTCAAATGCTATTTTTGTATTGCGGACCAGTGAATGCTTGACAAAAGCATCAGGCGTGAGCGGATACCGCCACTCATGAGCTCCTTTGAACGTAATGCAGCCTCGGCCAATCAAGTGGCTATAATTAAACACATCTGTGACGTTGGTTTGGAACTCTCCCCGCGGGCTGCCAAGAAAGATGAGCTCGCCAAAAGGCGCAATGCAGGGCAAGCTGTTTACAGCGACCTGCGGCACGCCGGTTGCTTCAATAAATGTAGAAACGCCCGCGCCTCCGCTCAGCTTTTTGATGGCGTTTGCCAAATCGCCCATTCCGGCCTGCAGCGTATGTTCCACGCCGCATTCCTTGGCCAGCGAAAGCCTGTGCTCCGACAAATCAATGCCGATGACCCTCGCGCCTTGCAAAGCGGCCAGCTGAGCAGCCATATTGCCGATCAGCCCCATGCCCGTAATCGCCACCCGATCCCCAAGCTCGATAGCGGAAACCCGGATAGCTGTCATGGCGACCGTAACCATTCGGCAAAAAGGCGCCATGCGCATATCAAGCTCCGGCGGTATTTTCAGAAAAACGCCCGAGGCGGGAACCATTTCGTAACGGCTATGCTGCCCGTAATGGAAAACAAAGTCGCCCGCCTTGATGCCTTCATCATTAGGGCCAATCTCCATTACTTCGCTTACCGCGGCGTAACCCGGCGTTCCCGGCATATTGAACCACGATTCGCCTCCTGACAGACAAGCCAGCTCCGTGCCAGGGCTTATTAACGTAAAGCGCTTTCGAACAAGCGCAAAACCGGGCTGAAGATTGCCCGTCTCCAGCTGCTCCTGCTTCAGCTCTACTTGCCAAGGCGCAGCAAACACTATTTTGTCGTTGTTCATCGCTATCTTCTCCTTTTGGTTAACGCCGCGGAATCCCTGCATTGCCCGCTTTAAAAGCCGTTGCCGTCGTTCCGGTCGCCGATTTGAAGATACGGCTAAAATGATGAATGCTTGAAAAACCGGACTTTTCAGCAATCGTCGTCAGGCTGTTCCCTGTCTCCATAATCAAACGTTTGGCATGCTCGATGCGAACATGCGTCAAATAAGCGTGAACGGATATGCCCAGCTCCTTCTGGAACAAATACGACATATGGCTTGCGGATACGCCCGCTCTCCTGCTGATCTCTTTATTACCCAGCTTATAATCGGAAAATTGCTCCTGCATAATGGTAATGCACTTTTCGATAATCGGCCAGCCGCTGGAAACCGCCCCCCGTTCTTCATCGGGCTGAACTGCCTGGTTACGAAGAAACAAAGCTATAAGCTCCAGCGCTCCCGCCTTCAAAAGCAGCTGATGCGCCGGCCGCTTGCCTTCAAATTCCTTGAGCATGGCCAAAAAGGTTTTTTTTAGCTCGATCGCATCCGTGGCTCGAATGCGGGAAACCGGGTATACCGCTTCCAGCAGGTCCTCGCCCTCCGGCACTTCATAAATCCTTTTGTGCTGCCAGCCGATTTCCGTCCATCGGCTCCGCTCCGCTGAATATTGGCAATCAAAATGAAAAATATACTGGATGAGCGGATCATCGCTAGTGGAACGGATAATATGCGGCATTAATGGATGAATGAGTACGGCATCGCCTTCTTTAAGCGGATGCGGGACGCCTCCAATAATAAAAAGAGCCTCCCCCTGCTCGATATACGTAAACACATGATCGTAATCCAGCCATTCGCCAGCCAGATGCTGGCTCTTTACTCTTTTCACAAAACGGACGAATGGAGATAGCGCATACAATTGCTCGGTATTCATTTGCCTCAACCTCCCGACGGGCTTGCCGACACTGCATCATTCCATTATGATGCCCGCCGGGCATGGGGGCAATCCCTGCTCCAATAGGCATGCCGCATCTTGATCTTATGACATTGCTGCTCCTATGTCTTTGATAAAAAAGCAGACTATTTAACAAAAACAACGATTCTTGAAAGTGGATGGATGATGATTGTATTTTTATACATTATGTTGTATATTTATTCTTATTGAATTGGAAGCGGAGGGGTATATGATGTGCCAAACTGGAAATGAAGAGACAAAAAACTGGCTGAATGAAGCGGACAAATCGCTCCTGTTCACAGCCAATCGCCCTCCTGTCGTTATGGAGAGCGGCGAAGGCATGTATATGCGGGATACAGAGGGAAAATCCTATTTGGATTTTATCGGAGGATGGGCCGTAGCCAGTCTGGGTCATTCGCCGGCAGCGTTAAGCCGGGCGCTTGCGGAGCAATCCGCTACGCTAGTTCACGCCAGTCCCGGTTTTCTGAACAAACCGATGATTCAATTTGCCAAGCTGCTGTGCGAAATTAGCGGCATGGATAAAGCATTTTTCGGGAGCAGCGGCGCAGAGGCGAATGAAAGTGCCATTAAGCTGGCGCGGAAGCATGGAGCCGTCAACCTGAACGGCGCTTATGAAATCATTACCGTTTCCGGCGGGTTCCACGGCCGCACGCTGGCTACGATGTCCGCCACGGGCAAGCCGCAGTGGAAGGAGCTTTTTGCGCCTAAGGTCGAAGGATTCAAGCATGTTCCCCTTAATGATTTGGATGCTTGCTTCGCTGCTGTATCCAACAACACCTGCGCTATTATGCTGGAGCTGATTCAAGGAGAAGGCGGCGTACACGCCGTTCAGGAATCTTATTTGTTCGGCCTCCGCAAAATATGTGATATGTACGGTATTTTGCTCATAGTGGACGAAGTTCAGACCGGCATGGGACGCACGGGAAAGTTGTTTGCTTTTCAGCACTACGGCATTCAACCGGATGTTATAACATTGGCAAAGGGCATTGGCGGCGGATTTCCGTTGTCGGCCATGCTGACCAAAGAAAAATACGATTTGTTCCAGCCCGGCGACCAAGGCGGCACCTATACGGGCGCTCCGCTGTCCATGGCTGCGGGACTTGCGGTCGTTCAGGAAATTCTGGACCGGGATCTGGCTGCTAACGCGGCAGTGCAAGGGGCGTATATCAAAGAGGGACTGGAGCTGTTAGCCGCCAAACTCCCCATCAGCAACGTTCGCGGCCGCGGGCTATTGATTGGTTTTGACGTGCTCGAAGGTACGGCGCAGCAGCTGGCTGCCGATTGCCTTGAAGCAGGGCTGCTCATTAACGCGGTGGGGACTTCCACCATTCGTCTTGTTCCTCCGCTCATTGTGACTCAGGCCCATGTTGATGATATGCTGCAGCTTTTGGCAGCCGTTCTTGGAAGGCAAACCGCGTCACCCACGCCCGCCTTCATTCAAGAAGCAAGCAAATCCCCACAAGGAGCAGGCATTGCCTGATCTTTAAAAACAGCATGGCAGCAAGCCGCTCCGGCAATAACAGCCAGAGCGGCTTGTTCGCAAAAGTGCGCATTTATCTCATAAGCCGGCATGGTATATGAAAACATGTGATATGAAAAGAGGTTTTTTATGAAGCACGAAGAGCCAATTAGCGCCTATCTTCAAGAATCGGAATTTATAAATTACTCTAATCCTTTAATCCAGGAGCTCATTGCTTCATTTAACCAAGAAACAGAGCTGGATCGAATCAAAGCGGTTTATGAATTTGTCAGGGATCAGATTGACCACTCGTTTGATATTAAGAGCAGTGAAGTAACAAGACGAGCTTCAGAGGTTTTGGAAAAAAAGCATGGAATCTGCTACGCTAAATCACATTTGCTTGCCGCCATTTTAAGAGGAATGGATATTCCAGCAGGGATATGTTATCAGAGGTTAACCTTATATGATAAACCGGAGGACGGGTATTGCGTTCATGCTTTAAATACTATCTACCTTAGAGAGTTAGACAAATGGATAAGAGTAGACGCAAGAGGGAATAAGGAAGGAGTAAATGCTCAACTTTTGATTGATGAGGAAAAACTGGCATTTCCGATCCGGATAGAATACGGAGAGAAGGATTATTTCATCAATTATGCTCAGCCTCATCCGCAGATTATTAAAACATTAGTCAATCATTCCAATTGCATAGAGATGTGTCAAAGCGGCCTGCCAGAACAATTGGACTAATTGTATCCGAGGAACCTCGCTTATCCCAAACTAATTTGACCTTATAGTAAGAGCCCAGGAATGCTGAATAATCAACATTCTTGGGCTCTTCTTTTTCGGAGGCTGCGCTTAAAAGCTGCTTCTGCGGCACAGTCCCTTTCCTCTTTTAAAAACCAAAGTAAGCTTTGGCATTGCGATAGGAAATATCCTGCACCATTCCGCCCAGCAGCTCCATGTCATTCGGCACTTCACCATTTTCGGCCCATTCGCCCAAAAGATTGCACAGGATGCGGCGGAAATATTCATGCCGGGTATAGGAAAGGAAGCTGCGCGAATCCGTCAGCATGCCGACAAAACGGCTCAGCAGCCCCAAATTGGATAAAGCGTTTAACTGATCCAGCATGCCAAGCTTTGTATCGTTAAACCACCAGGCCGACCCCAGCTGCATTTTGCCGGGAACGCCTCCGCCCTGATAACAGCCGATAAGCGCGCCAAGCACGTCATTGTCTCCGGCATTCAAGGAATACAGAATTGTTTTTGGAAGCTGGTCCTCTCCGTCAAGCTCATCCAGCAGACGTGCCAGAGGATAGGCTAGCGGACTATCATTGATGGCATCAAAGCCGGTATCCGGTCCAAGCTGACGGAGCATGCGGCTGTTATTGTTTCTGGCCGCATTGATATGCAGCTGCATAATCCAGCCAAGACGTGCGTAATGCCGGCCCATGCTGAGAAACGTAAATGTTTTGTATTTTTTCTCATCAAGCAAGGACACCGTTTCTCCCTTAAGCGCCCGGGCAAAAATGTCTGCTGCTTCCTCCCTGGTTGCTTCCGCATACGGCACATAATCCAGTGCATGGTCGGATACGCGGCAGCCAACCTCATGGAAAAACTGGATGCGGGAGGAAAGAGCGTCAAGCAGGCCATTGTAATCCGTTATCGGGATACCGGCGGCCGCGCCAAGGCTGCTAACCCAATCGCGGAATGCCGGCCTGTTGATTTCCAGCGCTTTATCGGGGCGGAAGGATGGCAAAACAGCCGTTTTGAAATCCTTCAGCTCCTTGATTTTCAGATGGTACTCCAGGGAGTCCGCCGGGTCGTCCGTTGTGCAGATAACCTCAACGTCGGACATAGCGATAAGATCGCGCGCGCGGAATTGCCCCGTCGCAAGCTTGGTGTTTACCTTTTCCCAAATGATTGGAGCATTGGCTTTATTAATGATCTCCTCTACGCCAAAAAAACGGCGCAGCTCCAGATGCGACCAGTGATACAAAGGATTGCCGACCGTGTGGGGAACCGTTGCCGCCCACGCTTCGAAGCGGTCGTAGTCGGTGACGCCCTCTCCGCCGGTAACCAGCTCCTCCTTCACTCCGTTTGTCCTTAGCGCTCTCCACTTGTAATGGTCGCCGTACAGCCAGGCCTCCGTCAGATTGGAAAACGCGGCGTTTTCGTAGATTTCTTTTGGGCTGAGATGGCAGTGGTAATCAATAATCGGCATGTCTTTTGCATATTCATGATAAAGCTTGATAGCGGTTTCACTATTTAGTAAAAAATGGTCGTCCAGAAACATCTTCATAACCTTTATCCACCCTTCCGAATTAAGGAGCTTGACCCAAGTGTAGCGCAACATTGGATTGTCCGCAATCGTCCGCAGCGATAAGCGCAAGATTATACGCGGAGAGCAAAAAACATCATTTTTTCACTTCCACGCAAAAATAAAAGTAATCGTCATCTTCGATGCAAGCGTCTGTAAAGCCATGCCGCGACGAAACCTCAAGCAACTCGGAGTCGCTTGGAATCGGCTTGTGGGAACTGCTGTAGCCGATAGCCCTGTGATGTTCAGACAACGCAAGGCGCGTCCGGGCGTGGGCAATGACAAATCTCCCTCCAGGCTGCACACTACGGCGGGCATTGGCAAAAACGGCATCCAGATTTTTAAAATGAGGAATGCTGTTATAAAGAATAACCAGGTCAAAGAGGCCAATCGCTTTCTGCTCCCTGTCAAAATCCAGATGCCGCGTTTCAGCTTCCGGGAATGCCTCCCTAAGCTCTTTTAACATATTGGAGGACAGGTCAACCGCGACGTATTTCTGCGGAAAAATCCCTCTCTTCTTTAAAATGGATGGCAAAATGCCTGTACCCGCTCCAATATCCAACAGCGAATGCTCCAGTTGGACATCCAGCCTAAGAAGCAGATTTTCGGCGCAGCTTATCTCTCGTTCGGACAAGCCTGAATGCCATCCGGCCGCCAATGCATCAAAAAGTCCTTCGGATGAGCTAACGGATGGAAGACTCAATGTCAGAAAAACAGCCTTTTTTACATCTCTCATGTAATCAAAAACGGGATTGTTTTTTTGCTGCAGCACCTCATCCCTTACAAATCCAAACTTGGCGTAATACCGCACATTGTCGGCGTTACTCGTCATCAAACTAATCTTTTTTACAGCGTGGTCCTCTCCATATTGCCTGATAGCTTGCAGCAGCATTTCTCCAATTCCTTTGCCTCTATGCTGTTTGGCTACAAATAAATAATGAATGTAGATGTGGCCGGAGTCGGCCTGATCGGCGAACGCAAGCACAAATCCGGCCAGTTCGTTTTGCACATAAGCAACTCTGCACGTTTGCCGAAAAAAACGATAAAACAGAATATAGATGGAATCGCGTTCCTGCGGCAATGGAGCGCAATCCATATCTTTTAGCTTCATTAAGCCGTCTTCATCCAAATCTTTGATCAAGATAGGACTCATGCTTCTTCCCCCTTGTTTTGTAATCTTTACGCCAAATCCGAGACGCGCTCTTTTGCAATGTCACAATTATACATTATGGAGGTTGATAATTTTATGAAAAAGGATTGCTTTTTTACGCACTATTTTCGAAACACAGACCGAATAAGCCGCACAGTACTTAGCCAATCTTCCCTTCACGAATTTAATGTCGCAATCTTATACATCAACCGTCGCTTATTCGCACTTATAATGGGGCTGAAAATATGGTAGATTTACTGTGATGTCACAAATTCAAAGATTGCGGCGTCCAAAGCACAAAAGATCAAGGAGGCTGATTCATGATTAAAATCGGCAAGATCAGCTATTGGCATGTACACGCATGGGATTATACCAAGCAGGCACAGGGGCATCCCGATACAGAAATTGTTGCGGTATGGGACGAAAGCACGGAACGCGGCAAAGAAGCCGCACAAAAGCTCGGAGCGGACTTCCACGAATCGCTGGATGACATGCTGGCGCGCAGCGACATCGACGCTGTTATCGTCGATGCGCCAACCAACCGACATGAAGAAGTAATCGTGGCGGCTGCAAAAGCGGGCAAACATATTTTTACTGAAAAGGTTATCGCGCCAACTCTGCGCGAAGTCAATCATATTCTGGACGAGGTCAAAAAAGCAGGCGTCAAGCTGACGGTTTCGCTGCCGCGCCTGAATCACGGCTACACGCTGGCGATCCGGAAATTGCTTGAAGCGGAAACGCTCGGCCAGATTACATTGGTGCGCTCAAGACTCTCCCATAACGGGGCTACGGCTGGCTGGCTGCCAGAGCACTTCTACAATCCGGAGCAAACGGGCGGCGGAGCGCTTATTGACCTCGGCTGTCACCCCATGTATCTGACCAGACTCTTTTTGGGTGCGCTTCCAAGCTCCGTATCTGCAACCTATGGTTTTGTGACGGGCAAGGAAGTCGAAGATAACGCGGTCGCTACTTTGACGGGGGCGGGCGGCGCCATCGGCATTGTGGAGGCGGGCTTTGTTAATCCGCAATCCCCGTTTGTCATCGAGGTGCACGGCACTAAAGGAACCCTGCTGTATAGCACCCATGACGGCAAGCTGCTCCTTCGCACAACGGGAGAGGCATGGGAGGAAGTTGCTATTCCCGAGGATCGGGAAAGCGCCTTCGACCAGTGGGTCGGACATATTGTCAACAACACGGAAGCTGCGGAAAATGTGGCATTGGCGACCGACCTGACCATGCTGATGGAGGCTGCGAGCCGTTCCGTCAAAGAAAGCCGCTCCGTTGCGATTGCCGACTTGGAAGGTTATGATAGAAAGTAGAAATCTGGCATGACCAGAGCTAACTTTCAGGAGGATGGAAAGATGGCTGCCCCCTTTGCCTATGACAAAATGCGAGAGCGTCCCGACGCCCTGGAGCGGCTTGATCTGCGCATCGGCTGGGGACCTTATGAAATCCATGTATTGCGGTTTCATTTGACGCAGTTCCCGCCAGGACGAATTGTTCCGTTTCATAAGCATGCGGAATTTGAGTTTCATTATATTCCCCGTGGCAAAGGCAAAGTGATTTTGGGCGAGCAGGAATTCCCCCTCAAGCAAGGCCAGCTTTATCTGACCGGCCCTGAAGTCATGCATTATCAGGAAGCGGACGCTTACGAATACATGGACGAGCTATGTCTTCATGTCGTCATCAAGGAAAAAAGGGAGACGGCGTCCCACCTCCTCCCCGCTTCCGAGGATCAATGGGAATGGGAAGAGGCTCGTCAATGCGTAAGCAAGCTGGAAAATCTTCCGCTGTATCCGGCGCAGGATTTACATGGAGCAATGCCGTGTTTTCTCGCCGCGTATGAGGCTATTACGTCTCCCTATGGAGGCAGCTACACCACGATCAAGCAAAGCGTCATTCAAATTTTGCTTCGCACGGCTCGTGCTTATGACGCTGCGACGGAAATTAACGATTTGCCTACCAAGGATATGAAAACCTATCGCTACCGGCTTGCGCTTGAATTTATGCAGTCCAATTACGGCGGCGCCTTGTCGCTGGACGATGTGGCGGAAAAGCTGAGGTTAAGCGGACGCCAGCTCCAGCGTTTGTTCAAGGAGCTGCATGGCGGGCATTCCTTCAGCCGCATACTGGAGGACATCCGGCTTGCCGCCGTATGCAGCAGGCTTGCCGACGAAGAGATATCCGTGGAGCAGATCGCCCGGGAAACCGGGTTTTCGAGCGGCAGCTATCTGCATGCCGTATTCCGCAAGCGTTACGGCATGACGCCATCCCAATACCGAAGCATCCATTATTTTTAATTCAAGGTGAACATACAGGAGGTTTTTGAACATGTCCAAAACATTTAAAGTCGCCATCGTAGGTTGCGGCGGTATCGCCAATGGCAAGCATCTGCCAAGCCTGAAAAACGTTCCTAATGTAGAAATGGTCGCATTCTGCGATATTATCGAGCATCGCGCTATCGAGGCTGCAGCCAAATATGGCGTTGACGGAGCAAAGGTGTACACCGATTACACAGAGCTGCTTAAAGACGAAAGCATTGATATTGTTCACGTTTGTACGCCTAACGACTCCCATGCGGACATTTCCATTGCCGCAATGGAAGCAGGCAAACATGTCATGAGCGAAAAGCCGATGGCCAAAACAGCAGCGGACGCGCTGAGAATGCTGGAAGCCTCCAAACGGACCGGCAAAAAGCTGACGGTCGGCTACAACAACCGTTTCCGCGGCGACAGCCAGGCATTGAAAGCGATTGTTGACGGCGGCGAGCTGGGCGATATCTATTATGCCAAGGCACATGCCATCCGTCGCCGCGCCGTTCCAACATGGGGCGTATTCCTCGACGAAGAAAAACAAGGCGGCGGTCCGCTGATCGATATCGGTACGCACGCGCTTGATTTGACTCTTTGGATGATGAACAACTACAAGCCGAAGGTCGTGCTTGGCACAGCCTACCACAAGCTGTCGCAGCGTCAAAACGCAGCAAACGCCTGGGGACCGTGGGACCCGGCCCAATTTACGGTTGAAGATTCTGCATTTGGCATGATCGTTATGGAAAACGGCGCAACGATCGTTCTGGAGTCCAGCTGGGCGCTGAACACGCTTGAAGTGGACGAAGCCAAATGTACGCTGTCCGGCACAGAGGGCGGAGCCGACATGAAAGGCGGCTTGCGTATTAACGGCGAGCAAAATAGCCGTCTGTTCACCAAAGAAATCGAGCTGAACTCCGGCGGCGTTGCATTCTACGACGGCAAAGCCGAAAGCGCGGCCGATCTGGAAATGAAAATGTGGATCAAAGCCATCGAAGAGGACAAGGACCCTGTTGTTACTCCTGAGCAAGCCTACGTTGTGTCTCAAATTTTGGAGGCTATTTATGAATCCTCCAAAACCGGCAAAGCGGTTTATTTGTAAGCTTTAAGCAGTAGGCTGTAGCTGTTGGCTGTAAGCTGTTACTGCAGTCTGCAACTGTTGGCTGTAAGCTGTAACTGCAGTCTGCAGCTATTGACTTGACTGTAAGTTGCAGCTGTATCTCTAAGCTGTGAGTCTGTGCCTATAATGTTCAAGGCCGTCCCCAACGTCATAGTTGACGGGGGCGGCCTTTTGCAATGCCGAAACTATGAGTCCAACCGCATTCCCAATCGGACGTATAAATACAACCTCTAGCCAGCCTAACGGTCAACGCTGACCGTCACACCCTCAAATAAGCAGTTTTCGCCCATGTAGCGGACATTCTCGTCCCTTAACGCCCAAAAGTCGTGTTCCGGAGGGTAAAAATGAGTTTTTACGGCCATGCGTGACTATGCTTGACCCACAATGCTTCCAAAAAACTGGATGTTGAAAACATAGCTACCCAACGAAGGTTCTCTCCGTTAT
>NZ_LYPA01000039.1 GCF_001675045.1 Paenibacillus oryzae | reverse complement strand
ATCGGAAGGTGCGGCTGGATCACCTCCTTTCTAAGGAATACTCAACCACGATGATGGTTGATCAGGAAACGTGAGTTTCCATAATCTCAGGCAGAGGTTGCTCACTCGTTGTCAGTTTTGAAAGAACAAGAAGTGCCGGAAACGGCGCTTTTGAGTGTCTTTCATTGAAATTCCGTTTGGTGGCGATGGCGGAGGGGATCCACGCGTTCCCATNGGAAGGTGCGGCTGGATCACCTCCTTTCTAAGGAATACTCAACCACGATGATGGTTGATCAGGAAACGTAAGTTTCCATAATCTCAGGCAGAGGTTGCTCACTCGTTGTCAGTTTTGAAAGAACAAGAAGTGCCGGAAACGGCGCTTTGATGTGTCTTTCATTGAAATTCCGTTTGGTGGCGATGGCGGAGGGGATCCACGCGTTCCCATCCCGAACACGACCGTTAAGCCCTCCAGCGCCGATGGTACTTGGACCGCAGGGTCCTGGGAGAGTAGGACGTCGCCAAGCGGATATTCATTTAAAAAGAATATTCACAAGGGCCTTTAGCTCAGCTGGTTAGAGCGCACCCCTGATAAGGGTGAGGTCGGTGGTTCGAGTCCACTAAGGCCCACCATTATCGACTTTGAGTCGGTGTACCTTTGGGGCCATAGCTCAGCTGGGAGAGCGCCTGCCTTGCAAGCAGGAGGTCAGCGGTTCGATCCCGCTTGGCTCCACCAAAACATCTCCGCAAGGGAATGTTTAACAACAATTGCAGTTATGACTTTTCTGAAGCCATTTAGGGAAGTTTAACAGCGATACCATTTGCACCTTGAAAACTGGATAACGAAAGAAAGCATTTTTCGAAATCATCGCAAGATGACGAGAAAATATGCAGCTGAAACATCCTTTAGCTGAAAGAAACAACCGCCAGCAGAGGAAACTCACGCTGAGCGATAACTAGGTTAAGCTAGTAAGAGCGCACGGAGGATGCCTAGGCACCAGGAGCCGAAGAAGGACGTGGCGAACAACGATACCGCCTCGGGGAGCCGTAAGCAGGCATTGATCCGGGGATTTCCGANCAGCAGAGGAAACTCACGCTGAGCGATAACTAGGTTAAGCTAGTAAGAGCGCACGGAGGATGCCTAGGCACCAGGAGCCGAAGAAGGACGTGGCGAACAACGATACCGCCTCGGGGAGCCGTAAGCAGGCATTGATCCGGGGATTTCCGAATGGGGAAACCCAGCAGTCGTAATGGACTGTTACTGTCGAGTGAATACATAGCTCGTCAAGAGGCATACCGGGGGAACTGAAACATCTAAGTACCCCGAGGAAGAGAAAACAAAAGTGATTCCGTCAGTAGCGGCGAGC
>NZ_LYPA01000038.1 GCF_001675045.1 Paenibacillus oryzae | reverse complement strand
CTTGCCTTCAGCTAACAGTTCCTACTGCCAAGCCTGTAGCGGACTTTCACCGCCTAGTTATCGCCCATGCCGGGCGCACGTCAAAAACAGGCCGGGCGGAGCTCCTAATGGAATCCCGCCCGGCCTGTTTATTTATCGTCTTAATAAGCTCTGCACATGTCTGTCAATTGGATGAAGCTGATGTTTGTTGTTCAGCCTGGCTATCGCTATCCGCCCATTTTTGAATGAGCCGCTCCCACTCCCCGTACGTAATGACGCCATTGATTCGCTCCCTGATCACGCCTTTGGAATCAATGAGAAAGCTTGTTGGAAACGTATTAACCTTGTATAGTCCGGTTACCGCGCCATCGCGATCCATTAAAACCGGGAATGTAAAGCCATGGTCCTCAACAAATTTCCGCGCATTCCGTTCCTTGTCGTAATTGGTGGAGTTAACTCCGTACAGCGTCATAACATCTCCATAGTTTTCATGCAGCTTTTGTAAATCGGGAGCCTCCAGCTCGCATGGACCGCACCAGGACGCCCAAAAATTGACCAAGGCCAGCTTTCCGCCACTTCCTACTTCAATCGTTTCGTCCGCCAAATTCGGAAGCTTGAATACGGCAGCCTGATAACCTGCCTTAGGCTTAAAATCTGCCGCCGCTTCCACTGTTTTAGCAGAAGTGTCGTTACTGCTCATATACTGGTAAAGCGCCACTCCGAATAACAAAAACGCTATCACGAAAAACGCAATGACTTTTTTCACAAAAACCCTTCCTTTTTTGCTGATCTGCCCCTATAGTAACATGCCCTTATGCAAGATCACAAGAAAAGGGAAGCGGACTTGTTTTATTCCGCCCTTAAACGCACTTCCCCTTACACTTTAAAGGAACCTACAAGCTCTAGCAGCTCCTCCGACATTTGGGTCAGGTTGCCAGATGAAGATGTAATTTGCTCCATTGTTGCCAATTGCTCCTGCGTTGCGGCGGACACGCTGATTGTACCCGATGAGGTTTCATCCGCAATTTTTTGAATGGTATTGAAGGCTTGCACCAAAATTTCCGTATTGGCGGACATTTTTTGCGCCGCATCGGAGACCGACTGGATTTGCTCCGTAACCGATAAAACGGCATTTTGAATGCTGTCAAACGAGGAGCCTGCGGCTGTAACGGCTGATTTCCCGCTTTCTACCGTTCCAATTCCCGTCTGGACCGAAGCAATCGTTTTTTCCGTATCTTGCTGAATCGTCTGGACCAGACCAATGATCAGCTTGCTGGAGCCTGCGGATTGGTCGGCCAGCTTGCGGATTTCGGCAGCAACTACCGCAAAGCCGCGGCCAGCCTCGCCCGCTCTTGCGGCTTCAATGGCCGCATTAAGAGCCAATAGGTTAGTCTGGGAGGAAATATCCGAAATAACCGCCACAATTTCGCCGATTTCCTTGGAACGTTCGCCAAGCCGCGAAACCTCGTCCGCGATATTTTCGACGGTATGCTGAATGTGATTCATTTGGTCGATAACGCTGGAAACCGCACTAGTGCCTTCCCTTGATACATCAGCCGCAAATTGGGATTGCTGAGAGACGCTTAATGCTTTTTCGGCGATTTGCCCGGCTTCAATGGTCAGGTGGTTTACAAAGCCCATGCTTTCATTAATTTTTTCCATCTGCTCCTGCGAACCAGCCGATACCTGCTCGGTAATACTCACTACCTGCTCCGTCGCTTTGGTGGTATGCTCCGCTCCAGCCGTCAGCTCCTGCGAGGAAGCCGCCACTTGCTGAGCGCTATCGGTCAATTTGGCGATCAAATTTCTCAAGTTGGCCGTCATGTTGTTAAACGTCGTCGACAACACCGCAATTTCATCCTTGGTGGAGACCGAAATATTTTCTCCCGTTAAATCGCCGGATGCTATCTTTTCAGAAGCTCTGGATAAAATTTTGACAGGTTTCGTTATATTGCGGGCAATCCAGACTGCAACCCCGGCTCCGAGCAGCAAGGATACAACCGACAAAATAATAATCGTAAGCTGTGTACCGTCAATTTGCTTGGCTACGCTCGCCGTTTCGTCCGTCAATTGCCCCGTCTGAAGCTCGACAAAGCGGTCCGCTGTTTCCCGAAACTTTTGAATAATGGGTTCGTTGGTTGCAACAAGCGCCAAATACGCCTCGGTACGATCTTGCAGCTTGTATTCGATCATATTTTCGATATTGCTTGTATATTGCTGCTGCAGCAAATCAAGTCCCTGCAAAATTTGCCACTTGTCGCGATCCTGAATTAAGGCTTGCAACGATTCGCTTACCGCATTGTATTTAGTGACGGATTGCCGGTATGCATCAATATGGGCAATATCCCCGCTTGATATAAAGGCATTAATGCTTAGCTCCTCATCCTTGACTGCCAAGCTTAAATCTTTAACATAGCTGACTGAGGCAGCTTGATTGTTAAGCAACTGTTGATAGGTTTTTTCGATAGACAACATCTGGAAACCGTTAGTTACTGAGCTGATTGCCAACAGCAGCAATATAGCGGAGAAGCCCAGATACAGCTTTTTGCTGATGGTCATTTTCATAGGTGTCGCACGTTCCTTCCGTTCATTATTAAGTTGTATGATTAATCAGCAAAAATAACGGCTGTTTCCTCTCTGAACTTCGCCGCCGCTTCGTTTGCCGTCAATTCTCCTTTTTTGAATTGGGCTTCAAGCTTTGTGAAGACCGTCCCCACTCTGCCCGACACTAACGGCGCTGGAGGATCAATGGGGCTCGAACGCTGCTCCACCTTTTCCATATAAACGTATTGCTCTTTTTCTGCTTCCTCCAAAATAGACATCAAATGCTCGCGCACACCAGCAACGGCCGGCACTCCTCTTTCTCCGCGCAGGTCTTCATTAGCGCTTTCATCATTCAGGAAAAAGTCAATAAACAAGGCTGCATTTTCCTGTTTTTCTGAATAGGAGGAGATGGAGAAAAACATGGACGGCTTCACAAAGTTGCCTTCCTTGCCGCCTGTATAAGATGGAAAAGGCAGAAGCTTAAATGGTTTCCCGGCTATATTGGAATAGCCAACAACGTTGTTGCTTGTGATGGAGTGAATTGCTGCAAGATCCTTAACGATCAGCTGTTCCTTGTCGCCCTTGAGGCTGCTTGTCAGCCAATCCGGCGCCATAAGCCCTTCCTGGATAAATTGATTTTGCATAGTCAGAAAATCAACCAGCAATTGGTCATCGCTATACCCTAGACCGGTACCTTCGGGGTTATACATGGAAGCGCCGCGCTGGCGCAAATAATAGCTGAAATCAAACGATGTGGAGCCGATAGGATAAAAATCCGGGTTTCCAGCCGCTTCCTTAAGCTTCCTGCCAATGGAAAGCAGGTCTTCATAGGTATACCCTTCTCCCGGCGCTTCAATATTGTATTTGGCGAACAACGCCGGGTTATATAAGTAGCTTGGCGCATTAACACCTGTAACAATGCCATAAAGCTTGCCGTCGACTGTACCGGACTGGATAGATGAAGCATCCATATCATCCAGCTTGATTCTATCCTCCCGAACCAGCTCGTCCAGCGGCAGCAGGAGTTTACGTTTAACAAATTCATCAATATATTTGTAATCCATTTGGATCACATCTGCCATATCCTGATCCGCTGTTTTCATGGCGATCTTGATCCAGTAAGCGGAATTGGAAGCATCCTCCCACTCTACTTTAATGTGGGGATATTTTTCTTCAAATTTTGCAATTGCTTTTAACGTTCGCTCCTGTCTTCCTTCATTCCCCCACCAAAATACTTTCAATACTTCCTTTCCATCCTCTGTTTCTTCTGTTGTCTCATTGCTTTCGCTGTTGCTGCTGCATGCTGCTGCCCATATGGACACAAGCATCAATACAGCAAGCACCCCCAAAACACGCTTCAATTTCATTCCTGTCACCTCATGCTGTTTTTAGTCTCGTTTTCCTGTATCTCTAAATACATATACTTTATCGGGAAAAAGAACCAAATATTTGATATGTATTTGCATACTTGTATGGATTTTATTAAGAGGAAGGATTAAAATACGATGGAGAGCCGCCGTGTGGATGTTATTTTCTCACCGACTTTCGAGAGGAGGAGCAATTATAATGACGGAGAGCCAAATATATGAATCCGCTTACAAAAAACTGATAACACTTTGTTCTGAAGCACATCCGCAAGAGGCTTGCGGTATTTTAGGCGCTTCCGAAGGATCATCAATAATAGATACGGTTATTCCGATAGCTAACGCATCACCGAAACCAGAGGACTCCTTTTATTTTGATCCCGAGGAATGGACGGCAGCTTTTTTTCGCATGCAAAAAAACCGGCAACGAATTGCCGGCTTGTATCATTCCCATCCCGCCTCCCAAGGCATTCCTTCCTACCGGGACCGTAAAGGCTTCCTTCCATCACCAGGTCTATCCTATTGGATCGTTGCGGAAGACGACTCCGGAATGGTGAGTGCCACCCCCTACCGCTTCCTGGATGGCCGCTTTGAGAAGCTGAGCTTAGTGCTTGCTTAAATAGGCGTACAAATCGCCTAGCGTTACAATGTTTTTGTTATAAATGGCTTGCAGATAATGGCACCACAGGTTGGCCGTCATAATGGAGTCCTCAAGCGCGTGATGTCTGACGGTAATCGGTATGCAGCAGCGCTGGAGTACATCGTCAAGACCATATCGCTCTTGGCCGGGGTCCAGCCACTTGGCAATCATCATCGTATCCAGCACGCGATGATTCAGGCTGACCTTGGACGTTCGCCATAATGCGGCATTCAAAAACTGCTTGTCATGTCCGGAAGCATGTGCAATAAGCAGCCTCCTGCCCACAAACGCCATGAAGTCGTGCAGCACCGACATCAAATCCGGCGCATCGTTCACCATTTCATTGGTAATGCCGGTCAAATCAATGATCGCTTTTGGAACCGGTCGTTTGGGGTTAACAAGGCTATAAAAGCTTTCCTCCGGAACCGGTACGCCGCCTCTAACGACGATTGCGCCAAAGGAGATAATTTCATCGCCATTATTGGGATTAAACCCGGTTGTCTCCAGGTCAAAAACGACACACTCCAATTCCTTAAGCGGCGTGTCCAAAAGCGATTGCTTGCGCTGCTCCCGGTTTGCATTACGTATAAAAGCCATTTGCTGTGCATTTTGCGATCCCAGCATCGAAGCAATGGCAGGAGTTACCCCTCCCATCTTGTAAAGGCTCCACATGCGGCCTACGCCTTTTTGCTCCTTCAAACCGTCCCACCGCCTTACCGCTACATAAGCCTGCCCATCGTTTGCTTATAGACGGCCTTTTGCAGTCTTTTGCCCTGCTTCAGGCTTTTTTTAAGCTCATCTGCCATTTCCTTGGTCAGCTTGCTGCTATGAATTTTTCCATTTCCTGCATACAACTGATCCTCATTTTGTTCCGTTGTCAGCAATCTCAGATGCAAAATACAGATAAATGCCTGCTCATATGCATCGCCGTCTTCCCGTGAAAGCTTTCCTGACTCAACAAGCATCTTTATTCTCTCCAGCGTTGAGGTCGAAGCAATATTGGACTGGATGGCAAGCAACCGTATGGAATTGACCATTGGAATATAAGCTCCGTATTTGATATCCAGGCTGCCGGCGTCTTCACCGTATCTTTCTTTTAACAGCTGGCCGAATACGTTAACTAATACTTTATGCCGCATTGTATTTTCTATCATTCTTTTTAGAATGACGGGATGATTCAACATATCGGAAAAAAACATGCTTTTTAAGCTGTCAGCCAGCCCCGTATCCCCATACACGCAGCGCCCGTCCGCGATAATGAGCAAATATCTGACCGCTTCCCATTCCGGCTCCCGGAACCATCTCCCCAGCCGTTCTCTCCACTCCTGAAGAGACTGGCACCAGTCCGGGTTTTCACTCAGCACGTTCCCTTCGCAGGGCGGATAACCAGCCGCCACAAGATTGCCGACAATATGCTTGCTCAACTCCAAAAAATAAAGCTTGGTTTCTTCCTCGCGCCCCGGCAAGTCTCTATAAATCAATCCGCTATCCTGATCGCTGGATAATGTTTGCTCCCTCCGACCGCCGCTGCCGAACAATAGATAAGAGTATGGCACGGGGGGAGGACCTTTCCCCATCCGTGCCATTTCTTCCTCTGCGAGCATGATAGCCCTGATGATCAGGGCATCATGCGTCTCATTCAATTGTTCGTTAAATTCTTCGACAGGCTGAGTCGGGAGAAGGGCATACATCTCTTCGTGAAGCTGATCTCGCAACCACCGCAGCCGTTCTACGTTGTCAGCAGAGCTGATCTGTTGTAAGCGGTGCGGCCGCATCGGATCAATCATGCGCCGCTCTCTCCCCTCGGTCAGCACTTATACCGGCTGGATTAGCCTTGTACGCTTTGACCTGGTTTTTTCAATTGCTCAGGATAACCATATACCCCGTGCTCGCTCAGGTCAAGACCTACAATTTCTTGCTCCTCTGTAACGCGGAAGCCCATTATTTTCTTCATAGCGCCCAATACGATGAAGGAAGCTACCAATACGAAAGCGCCAGCTACAACAACTGATTGAATTTGTACCCACAGCTGTGCAAAGCTGCCTGTATCGATCAGACCGCCTTGGCCTACGCCAACCTTATCGGCCAGCTCCTGAGTAGCGAAGATGCCATTAGCCAGCGTCCCCCAGATACCTGCCATGCCATGAACGGAAAGGGCATAAATCGGATCATCAACCTTCAGTTTTTCGAACATTTTAACACTGTAGAACACCAGAACGCCTGCAAGCAGACCAATAACAACAGCAGCCCATGGCTCAACGAATGCGCAGGATGCCGTAATCGCAACCAGACCGGCAAGCGTGCCGTTCAGCATATGTGTAATGTCGGATTTTCCAGTAACAGCCCAGGAGATCAGAAGTGCAGCCACACCGCCAGCGCCAGCCGCCAGCATGGTTGTAAAGGCAACATAAGTGAAGAAGCCGTCGCCAATCGCAACTGTGGAACCAGCGTTAAAGCCGAACCAACCTACCCACAGAATCAACACGGATAGCGCCGTAAAGACCTGGTTGTGACCCAAAATTTCATTAGCGGAACCGTCTTTATTGAACTTGCCGATACGAGGCTTCAGAAGCACCGTGGCTACAAATGCCGCAACCGCGCCAGACAAGTGAACCACCGTTGATCCGGCAAAGTCTTGCGCGCCGTGATCGGCCAGCCAGCCGCCGCCCCAAATCCAGTGCGCAACGATAGGATAAATGAGACCTACATAGAACAAGGTAAATACAACATACGATGCGAGCTTTGCCCGTTCAGCAAATCCGCCCCAAGCGATTGTCAGGGAGATTGCTGCAAATGCCAGCTGGAACAGGAAGAATACGCCGCTAGGGTAAGAATCTCCCTCAGCCGCAGCCGTTGGAGCGTTGTAGAAGAAATCTCCCCAGCCGATAAACTTGCTCAAGGCGCTTTCGCCGCCAAAAGCGATGCCGTAACCAAAAGCCCAATAAATCAGTGCCGCAAGTCCTACTGTAAAGATCGTTTTGCCGGCAACGTGACCAGCGTTTTTCATTCGAGTGGAGCCTGCTTCAAGAAGAATAAATCCGCCCTGCATCAAAAGTACCAGAATAAATGCCAGCATAACCCACAACGAGTTAAGTCCCATGTCCAATGTTGCGCCAGATGGGTCAGCCGCGAACGCGACCACAGGGAACAGGATTGTCATCAATCCCAATGCGAGAAAAGTCTTCTTAATCAATACGACCACTCCTTTAATGTTATGTTTATTAACATGTGACGAAAGACTTAATGTCATTATAGTCAGTGGAGATCAATTTGACAATACGTTTTTTGCCTTTTTACGAAAAAAATCTAACGTTCGGCATAAAACATGACACGAACGTTAGGATTTGACTCCTTTTTGATTAATTACTGCATCAATCTTGATTATTTTCATCGCATTTCCATCCATTCCCTGAAACGGAAGTTTCGGCTGAAAGCCATATTCGCCGCCGGCCATGACGCCAGTCATGTCCCGTAATGGGAAGCGGACTTTTTGAACGACCCCTACAATGAAGGTTCAAAAAGTTCGCTTTCCAGTACCAAGAAGATGGCTTGAAGCTAGAAATCGAGAACCGGAGCGTAGTTAAGGCTACGTGAGGATCGGAGATTTCGGCTGAATGCCATATTCGCCGCCGGCCATGACGCCAGTCATGTCCCGTAATGGGAAGCGGACTTTTTGAACGACCCCTACAATGAAGGTTCAAAAAGTTCGCTTTCCAGTACCAAGAAGATGGCTTGAAGCTAGAAACTGAGTAGCGGAGCTTAGTGGAAGCTAAGTGAGCAACGGAAGTTTCGGCTGAATGCCATATTCGCCGCCGGCCATGACGCCAGTCATGACCCGTAATGGGAGGCGGACTTTTTGAACTACCTCTTACAAAAGTAATACGTTTGACTGTATGGTTGCTTTCCTATTATCATTAAGGAAAAGGTGGTGAGGGGATGGAGGAAGAGAAACTATACAGAATAGGGGAATTGTCCAAGCTGGCGCAGATCAGTCCGCGAACGATCGACTACTACACATCATTAGGCCTCATTGAACCGGCCAAGCGATCGCTTAAAAACTACAGGCTGTACCACTTTGAAACCTTGCAGGAGCTTGAACGTATTGAAGAATTAAAAAAGGATAAATATACGTTGGATGAGATCAAAGAAAAGCTGGATACCTGGAGAAAGGTTACGCCGGAGGCGCAAATATCGCTGAAGCTGACCGAAATCCAGCAGCATCTCTCCCAGCTGGAGCGGGAAGTCAAGGAGCTTGAGCCGGTTATCAAACAGCTAAAGCCCAAGCAAGCAAGCCGGTTATATACCCGGCTTATGCCGCAGACGGCAGCGTGTATCGAAGCTTTGATGCTTCTAATGAACAAAAGCTCGCTAATGTAACCATTAGCAAACTCACATTGCAGGAGGAATGTCACTATGTTTTACATCCTGATTATAGCTGCTTTTGGTCTCACCATATGGGCGCAGTTCCGGGTTAAGGGCACGTTCAATAAATGGACAAAGGTGCAAGCCAGCAGCGGACTTACCGGCTACCAAGCAGCAAGGCGGATGCTGGACAACAACGGCCTGCACGATGTTCCTATCGAACCCGTGCCAGGCGCTCTGACGGATCATTACGACCCCATAAACCGCGTAGTGCGCTTGTCCGAACCCGTCTATTACGAAAACTCGATTTCCGCCATATCAGTTGCTTGCCATGAAGTTGGCCATGCCATTCAGCATTCCGTCAGCTATCCGTTTCTGGTGGCGCGTCATCGTATCTTCCCGATTGTAAACTTTGCTTCCGGCATCGCGCCGTTCCTGCTAATTGGCGGTATTTTGTTCCAAGCCTTTGGACTCATCGGCCTTGGAATCGTCTTTTTTTCCATTGCAGTTGCGTTCCAGCTCATTACGCTGCCGGTTGAGTTCAATGCCAGCAATCGCGCTCGCGAGCTGATGGTATCGGAAGGATTTATTTCAGGCAACGAGGAGCACGGCGTCGCCAAAGTGCTTAACGCTGCAGCCCTTACTTACGTAGCTGCAGCCCTTCTTTCTTTGCTTGAGCTGATTCGATACATTTTGATCTTTACTCAAAACAGAGATTAAACCATATTAAAGCAAAAACAAGCGGTTCAGGAGAATAACCTGGCCGCTTGTTTTTATTATTCTAAAGATAAGGCTCAACCTAATAATCAGGCTTGACAGAAAACAGTTCATTGAAGGATATATGGAATTATCCATTTTCCTTGGAATGGAAATAACGTAGCAAAAAGCTGTAAAACACTTTAGCAACCAGCGGCAAACGCTCATTGCTTCTTCGAATGATGCCAATCGTTCGCGTTACGTTTGGATGTGTAATTCTAACCTTGGCCGGCTGCAGCGGGCCTGTATGATATAGCGCAAGCTCGGGCAGCAGACTAACTCCCATGCCAGCCGCAACCAATCCCCTAATCGTATCGGTTTCTTCACCTTCAAAACCTATTTTCGGGGAAAAGCCGGCCCGTTCGCATGCATCCCATACAATAGGCCGCAAGGAATAACCCTCGCTAAATAATACAAAGTCCTCTTCAGCTAATTGGTTTAACGAAATATGTTCAGCCTCTGATAATGAATGTCCAGGCGGCAAAATGGCATAAAGCTCCTCCGTAAGCAACACTTCTCCGCTTACTTGATCATGCTCGCTCGGCATTGGCGAAATAAAGGCAAGATCAATATCCCCCTTGACCAGATCACGAATGAGGGAATTATATTTGCCTTGATTAAATCGAAACTTGACGTTAGGATGCTGCTTGCGGAAAGCCGCCACGACCTGCGGTATAAGCGAATTGCCCAAGCTATGAGGAAAGCCAAGACGGATTTCCCCTTTTTCGGGATCAAGAAATTCATGAATTTCAGTAACCGCTTTCTCCAGATCCTGCAAAATCGCTTCCGCACGTTTGAGAAAAAGGCCGCCTACAGGCGTAAGCTGAAGATTACGGCCTTTCTGGACAAACAGCTTAACGCCGAGCTCCTCCTCCAATTGATGAATCTGGCGGCTGACCGCCGATTGGGCCACATGCAGCTCCTCGGCCGCTTGCGTTACATGTTCCTTCCTTGCCACCCTAACAAAATAATAAAGCTGTCGAAGTTCCATACTGCCCAATATCTCTCCTGTTTTATTGCCGTATTTGTATTGCTTAGCCAGTTGCGCTTTGACGGCGCTTTTTGATGGTATCCATCGCAGAGTATAGCAGATAACCGCTAACCGCGCCTCCGATATGGCCCCATAAATCAATTCCGCTCACGAGCATCGAATGGACGACGCCAAACACCAATATGAGATAAACGGTTTTGCGGGATGCAATATCAAGCATATGCCTGCGCTGCAGCGCTATAAACAGAAAAGCGCCGTATACGCCGTAGATGGCCCCTGAAGCCCCAAGAGCAAGATGATAGCCGCTATCCCCCGCCAAATACATTAATGCCGATACAAGATTGCCCCCAATGCCGCACAGAAGGTAAAAGGGCACATACCGTTTCCATTTCAGCAAATATTCCAGCGGCGGGGCAAAAATGATCAAGCCCAGCATATTGGAAAACAAATGGGCAAAATCGGCATGCATAAAGACGGATGTTAAATATCTCCACGGCTCCCTGAGCCCTAACGGATCAAGCACGGTGTCTGTAACAAAGACCCCATAGCCATAAGCCAGATTGCCAAATATTAAAGTGATAATAAACACAACCAAATTAATAAAAACAATAGCCGCCGTTGCAGGGTAATTTTTTAAATAGTCACGAAAGCTTTCATATCTTAAAAAAATCATGTCCGTGCTGCCTCCTTCTCCATTCTGCCAATCATTGGACAACGATGTTTCAATATGATTATAATGAATAGCGTAACCTATAAACAACTATTCCAAGGAGGAATTACAATTATGGCGCAAGAACGTACAGGCGTTGCTACACTTAAAGGCAATCCCATTACATTGATTGGTCCCGAGCTTAAGGCCGGCGACAAAGCACCAGCTTTTACATTGAACAAATCATTAACAGAAGCCGCTACATTGTCCGATTTTGCAGGCAAGGTGAAATTGATCAGCGTTGTGCCATCCATTGATACAGGCGTTTGCGATGCGCAAACCCGAAAATTTAACGAAGCAGCAGCAGCTTTAGGCGATAATGTTGTTGTTCTGACCGTCAGCGTTGATACGCCCTTTGCTCAAGCTCGCTGGTGTGCCGCTGC
The DNA here is from genome assembly GCF_001675045.1 of Paenibacillus oryzae. GTDB lineage: Bacteria > Bacillota > Bacilli > Paenibacillales > Paenibacillaceae > Pristimantibacillus > Pristimantibacillus oryzae. The sequence goes on along the minus strand of NZ_LYPA01000038.1, from coordinate 105,201 downwards.
CGATATCGACCGCGTCGTAATGCTGTCCGATTATAAGGAAAACAGCTTCGGCGAAGCTTATGGCGTATTGATTAAAGAATTTGCATTGGACATGCGCGCCATCTTTGTTTTAGACGCTAACGATACTATTCAATATGTTGAATATTTGTCCGAAATGGCTGAGCATCCCAACTATGAAAACGCCATTCAAGCTGCAAAGGCGCTGGTATAATCATACGAACGGGGAGTCAATACGTTTCAAACCCCCATATACTGCAAACAAAGCGAGAGAAGGATTTCCTTCCTCGCTTTGTTATGTATTAGCTATTTACTTTAAACGCCCCAAGCTTCTTGTCCAATACGCGATAGATATCAAGAATAACCCGGTAATTGGAGCCAAGATCACCCATCGATCCACGTGAGGCCGAATAAATATCGACTGCCGAGGTTAAAGGATTAACACTAATAACCGAAACCGTAATATCCATCGTTCTGCCCAGCGCCGTACGTTTCTCCAATACTATTTCTCCAACGGATTGCACTTCATGCAGTACCTTATAGCCCTGCATTTTTTTTAGAGTGGATATCACTTCTTCCCAGGCTTTCTCCTTGGAAAGCTTATAGAAGTGCGATTTCAGCAATGGATCCTTAGCTCTGTCACCTGTCAGCTCATGACTGCGCAGCAGCCCGATTAAGGTCCGCTTTAACAACAAAAATCTCCCCCTCTGGCATCTATCTACATTATCTAATGATAACATGTTTTCACATATGAAAAAAGAGCTTTTGTCCGAATTCACGGAACAATCGCTCTTTCGCAACATTTAGGAACCCGCTTATGCCGTCCGACCCGCATGTTTCTGAACCCGCTCTCGCAGGTGGGTGTCCGCAACCACGCTTTTGAGGTCCCCTTTAGAGGGCATGTCAGCCGCTTGGCAATGTTGGTCTCCCGTGAAACAGCCATTGGTTCAAAACAACGAAGGACCGAAACGAACATCGCAGGATGTATTGCTATTATAGACCGAATACAATCAAAAGTAAACCGCAGCCGATTTGTTATTTATTGGAGTCCTTAAAATCGTCTTTCACCAGATCCTCGCGGTCCATCTCGGCTGCTTCCTCCGCTTCCTCTTCCAGCGATTGGCGCTGCCTTTCAACCTGCTCCTGCAGCTTCACATAGATAATGTTAAAGTTCCAATAAGCAAGGAAAGCGATGATGCTGCCCATAAAAAACGGAATCAGGAAAGTAAAGTGAAACAAGCTGATATATACAACCAACCCGCACATTACCGCGGTAGACAAGGATCGGAACGGCTTGCCAATCGTAATCAAAACCGCGTTTTTAAGCAGTTGAAACGTTTTCATATGATAGTGAACAAGCATGGAAAAAAAGTTGAACAAGGAAACGCCCAACAACGCTAAAAACGCAATAAAAATGTAGGACAGAACATTGAGCTGTTCTCTGTATACAATAAAATCGACAATCATGACTGCAATCAGGATCGTATAAATGATCCCGCCGATCATGCTTTGTTTATAATTTTCTTTATAACCGCGGAAAAACGTTTTGAACAACGGCACGTCCACCTCGCCCGTTACCCACTTCCTTGCAACGGCGAACATAGCCGTTGTCGCAGGAAAAATGGTAAACGGTGCTAGCGCAGCCATCAATATAAGCGAAGTATATACCGCGCTCAGCATCTCTTCTTCCGAAACCGTCCCGCTTGCTACAAACAAGGTTGCCCCCACAAAAATAAATGGAATCGAGCATGCAATCCAAAGCAGATTTATGACTGAAAATCTCATAATCCACTCCGAAATACGGTAAAAACCTCCCATTAGCCCTCTAGGTTCCATCTGATTCCCTCCACCAGCTTCATTTGACTGTCCCAACATCTTATATGCACACTGCTTATATAGCACTGAGCTTTTTAGAGGCGCATGGCCGGAGTACAAACGTCCGCCCATTTTTGACCTTATAGGCCTCTGTCTAAGCGATAGCGGCTTTGCTGCATAGGATATATTGTGTTCACCCACTACGATGATTAAAAGGAGGTTGCTGCTAATGAGCAACGTAGGTCCCGGTTATGGTTACGGGTACGGTCACGGCTTCAATTCTGTAGGTGCCATTCTCGTATTGTTTATCCTTCTGGTCATCATCACAAAAACAATCCTGTATTAATAAACCAGCCAATAGCTGTCGCCCGTATGACTTGATCGCCTAGCCGCCAACGGCGCGGCGTACACAAAAAAACCGAGGGAGTCCGGATGCCCGCAAGGCAAACGGACGTCCCCGGTTTTTTTCTTAGCTATTTGTAAAATCGTCCGAAGGTCTTGGTCTACGGTTTTCGCTGCTTCGGCCTTCGCTGCTGCTGCGTTTGCTATAACCGCCGCTTCCGCGATTTTCGTAGCTGCCGCCGCTGCTATTGTTGCCGCGGTATCCGCCTCCACCGCTGCTGCGACGATCATCGCGTCCGCGATAGCCGCCACCGCCGCCGCTTCCGCCGGAACGATTGCCGCCATATGAAGAGCTGCTGCGGTTAAACGGACGACCGTTGGAACGAATATCCGGTCTGCGCTTTTTGGCGCGCAGCGGCTCTTCAGGCGTAAGCTCGATGTCTACGTCTTTTTTCTCGCCGGTCAACAGCTTGATCGTTGCAGCAAGAAGATGAACGGAATCGTATTGCTCAAGCAATTGAATTGCAATCGCTTTGTATTCCGAAAACTCCTCGTTTTGAACAACTTCAAGCACCCGCTCCGCAGTTACGCGTTGCTTGCCTTCAATCGCCTCGGCCAAGCTAGGCAGAGGTTTGCGGTTCATACGCTGGCGCGTAATACGCTCGATGAAGTGAAGATGGTCAATCTCACGCGGCGTAACAAAGCTCCATGCCGTTCCTTCTTTGCCCGCACGGCCGGTACGGCCGATCCGGTGCACATAACTCTCTGGATCCTGCGGCAAATCGAAGTTTATGACATGCGTCACACCCGAAACATCCAAGCCGCGAGCCGCGACGTCCGTAGCAACCAGAACATCGATGCTTCCATCGCGGAATTTGCGCATAACGTTGTCCCGCTGGTTCTGCGAAAGGTCGCCATGCAGTCCGTCAGCGGAATAGCCGCGTTTCTGCAACGCTTCGCTGAGCTCGTCAACCCGGCGTTTTGTCCGGCCGAAAATAATCGCCAGCTCTGGAGATTCCATATCCAGCAAACGGCTAAGCGCTTCGAACTTTTGACGCTCATGCACTTCAATATACGCCTGTTCAATGGATGGTGCGGTAACTTGCTTAGGAATAACAGACACATGCTCAGGGTCTTTCAAGAACTGCTGGGCAAGCTTCTGGATATTAAGCGGCATTGTTGCGGAGAACAGCATAGTTTGGCGCTCTTCGGGCACCAATTTGAGAATGGACTGGATATCTTCCATAAAGCCCATATCCAACATTTCGTCTGCTTCATCCAGAACGACGGTTTGCACATCGTCCAAACGAATGGTTTTCCGGTTAATATGATCCAACAGCCGGCCAGGGGTTCCGATAATGATTTGCGGACGTTTCTTCAGCGCGCGAATCTGACGTCCGATTTCTTGTCCGCCATATATAGGAAGCGAACGAAGTCCTTTATAACGAGTCAGCTTGCCGATTTCATCAGCAACCTGAATAGCAAGCTCGCGGGTTGGCGTCATGATCAGTGCAACAATGCGATCCTCGCTAGTCGGAATTTTGTTAATGAGCGGAATTCCGAATGCCGCCGTCTTGCCAGTACCTGTCTGTGCTTGTCCAATCAGATCGCGTCCCGTCATTGCAACGGGAATGGATTTGTCCTGAATGGGGGTCGATTCCTCAAAACCCAACTCCGTAATTGCCTGCAACACTTTTGGTTCCAGACCAAATTCAGCAAATGTTTTCAAACGATTCTCAAACTCCTTCTATCTGCAGCCTTCTTAAAATATTCAAATCATTATAGCACAGTTTTCATTATGAATACCAGCTTACATAAAAAGTCCATACTAAAACAAATGTAACAGCGGGTATGAAAAGGCCGCATTTCACTACCTTGCGCGTGAGGTGAATTCGTTGAAGGCAAAACTCTCCCGGGATTTAACGGCTATTCCGGTTATGACGCTGGGCTCGCTGCTTGTAGCCTCAGGGTTCAACTTTTTTCTAATTCCTCATCAGCTGCTGAGCGGCGGTCTTTCCGGCATATCCATGATGATTGGCTATCTAACGGGCGGAAATATCGGCTGGCTGTATCTTTTGCTCAATTTGCCTGTGCTGTTATGGGGCTGGTTCAAGCTGGGAAAACGTTTTGTCGCATTCAGCCTCTATTCCGTGCTGGCCGCAACTCTATTTTTACAGGTAATTCCAGTGGTCCAGACGGCGGGCGACATTTTGCTGTCGGCTGTTTTCGGGGGTATTATTGTCGGTTTTGGCAGCGGGCTGGCCATGCGCCGGGGCGGCTCCTCCGGCGGGTTCGACGTTGTTGCCTCCATCATTACGCAAAGGCGCGACTTGCCGTTAGGCATGATCCTGTTTTTATTAAACGCCGCAGTTATCGGCTTGCTGGTCGTTTTTACACGGAATTGGGATCTTGCGCTTTATTCGCTGGTTGCTATCTTTTCTTCAGGCAAAACGGTTGATTTGGTTCATGTAAGGCATATTAAAGTAACGGCTTTTATTGTTACAACCAAAACCGAGGAGCTTCTGGACAAGCTGCTTCCCCATCCCCGGGGCATTACGATCATCAAAACGAAAGGAGCCTATTCATCCACCGACAAGGACATGCTGATGACCGTGCGCACCCGTTATGAGCTGAATGAATTGTGCAAGGAGGTGCGAGCCGTCGATCCCCATGCCTTTATTAACGTTGTAGAAACGGTTGGCGTTATTGGCGATTTCAAACGGCAAAGCCCTGCGTAAAAGAGGTTGTTTCCATCCACAGGAATGGATTTTGGCGTCGTCAGCTTTGATTTTGGCTCCAATCCTGTTATACTATTGGTATCGTCCCGCAGCTGTTGCAACTGGCTTTCCGGTTTACCCTGCTTACCTCTATTTCGTTCCACATTCGAATGAAAGGGTGATGCTTGAGTGGATATGGAATCGGTCAAATTATCTCAAATCGTCGAAAGGCTTGCGCCTGAGCTTGGTTTGTTTCTTACAAGCAAGGAATTGGAGCTCCGCATCGTCCTTCGCGACGGCATTGAGCTGCTGGAGCCCTCCGATGTGATGGAAATCGTGCAGCATAGCATTTGCAATGGTCAGAAAACAGCATTGCTTCATTGACAGTTCGGGAGTAATAAGCATAACGCCTAAGCCAGTCGAACTATCGGCTGGCTTTTTGTTTCCAGGAGCACATAGCTTTTGGTCAAAACGGACGATGGGAGAGGACATAATGGATATTGTTTTGACTGCTTTAATGCTGCTGTATACGTTAATTACCGGAAATGGCGAACAAAGCGCCGATGCCAAGCAATTGGCGATTTCTTATCTGAACGCCGCGGCTGGCGAAACCGTCATTCAGCCGGAAACGCCGATAGATGGAGGACAGCTTCCGGACGCGGGGTCGCCGCAGACGCCTATTCTCAAAGAGGACCCTCAGCCGGATGCTCCTGCTATCAAAGGTATTTACGTGACAGCTCACAGTGCGGGCGGAGCCCGTATGAAATCGCTGCTTTCATTGCTTGACGAAAGCAATCTCAACAGCATGGTTATTGATATTAAGGATGATAACGGCTATATTACCTACCCTACAACAACTCCGGAGCTGCTGGAAATCGGCACCGCCAAAAAGTTTATTCCCAATATCGAGCAGCTAATGACGGACCTGAAAAATCATGACATCTACCCCATTGCCCGAATCGTCGTTTTTAAAGACACCGTCCTTGCAGTAAAAAAACCCGAATTTTCCTTCCTCCAGGCTGACGGGACGATCTGGAAAAACGGCCGCGGCGAAAGCTTTGTCAATCCGTACCGCCAGGAAGTTTGGGATTATAATATTGCAATCGCCAAGGAAGCGGCGAGGCTTGGATTTAAGGAAATCCAGTTTGACTACGTCAGGTTTCCCGAAGGATTTGATACAAGAGCCGATTCGCTTGTGTTCAACAAATCCGATCTTAGCCGCGTAGATGCTGTATCCGGCTTTGTTCAATATGCGAGAAAGCAGCTGGAGCCGCTTGGCGTCCGGGTTTCCATTGATATTTTTGGCTATGCGGCTTCCGTGCCGGTTGCGGAAGGGATTGGCCAGGATTTTGTGAAAATTTCCAATGAAGTGCACGTCATTTCGCCTATGATTTATCCCAGCCACTATAGCACGGGCTGGTTTAATCAGAAAACGCCGGATATCAGGCCTTATGAAACAATTAAAGGAGCTATGTCGGATACACATGCCAAGCTGGAGGAGACAGGCAGCCTGAAGCCAATTGTCCGACCATGGATACAGGACTTTACTGCAAGCTGGCTAGGCCGGGGCAATTACAAAAAGTATGGAAAAGAAGAAGTGGAAGCCCAGATCAGGGCGTTGAAGGAAGCCGGCGTCGATGAATATTTGCTCTGGAATGCAGGGAACAAATATACGCCGGATGTAGATTACAAATAAGAAGCCTCTAACAAAAACGGGCATTGGCCAGTCCTACAAAGGACGCGCCGATGCCCGTTTTTTAATGTCAATACATCTAGGTCGTGTCTGAAAACCCGCTTGAGGTCATCTTGCACCGCCTTTTCGCCCCCTTCTGCGTCAGTTTTGCTTGACTTACCCCCGGTAAGCCTGCTCAAAACTTCCTTGTAGGGAACGAAAATTCGGCACAACCTGTTCCTCTCGGAGTATTCAGACACGCCCTAATTTTATTGAGATAAACGAAGAGCCAAGTTGTACATATCCATGTCAAACGGCTTTTTCGTATTAACGACAGTATCTATATCCGTCATTACCAGCTCGCCTTTAATAACGCCGCAGGATTTGCCGGATTCTCCAGCGATCAGCTGCCGTACAGCGAAGTCTCCCAATTTGCTTGCCAGAATCCGGTCAGCTGCTGTTGGCGTGCCTCCGCGCTGGATATGGCCCAATACGGTAACGCGCGCATCAATGCCGCTAAGCTCGGTAATTTTCTGGGAAACATCCTCGCCTCTTGCCGCGCCTTCCGCAACCACGATGATACTATGGCGTTTGCCATTGGCAAAATTCGTTTTCATCCGTTCCGCTACTTCGTTCAAATCAAACGAAACCTCTGGAACCAGAATGGTTTCCGCGCCGCTGGCAAGACCAGCATGCAGGGCAATATCACCGCAATGGCGTCCCATTACTTCAACGATCGAAGAACGCTCGTGCGAAGACATGGTATCCCGAATTTTGTTAATGGCGTCCACAACAATGCTGACGGCTGTATCAAAACCAATCGTGAAGTCTGTAAAAGGAATATCGTTGTCGATCGTTCCCGGCAGTCCCATCGTCTTGATGCCTAGTTTGCTCAGCTTGTTTGCGCCGTGATAAGAGCCGTCGCCGCCAATAACGACCAGGCCGTCAATGCCGCGGGAACGCAAAATCTCAGCCCCGCGCTGCTGGCCTTCCGCAGTCGTAAACTCTTTGCAGCGCGCCGTTTGCAGAATGGTGCCTCCACGCTGGATGATATCGCCTACGCTGCGCAGGTCCATTTCGCGCAAATCGTCGTTCAACAAGCCTTGATAACCTCTTTGCACGCCATAAACCTTAATACCATGAAAAAGTGCGCTGCGCACTACTGCGCGTACCGCGGCGTTCATGCCTTGGGAATCTCCACCACTGGTCAATACTGCGATCGATTTAACTGCCGACATACTAATTCCTCCACACCTTATAGAATATTAAGCCTGCTGTTTTCTAATCCAGTTGCTGTTGATCAGAAAAAACAAGCGGGTAAGCGGACTATTTTTCATCAGCTCGCGCGACACCTCGCGCACATCGTTTTGACTGCGCACCTTGGGATCGGACAAATAAAGGGCAAGCAGCCCTTCGATTATGAGCCGGTGAAAACGGGACCCCGGCAGATGTTTGACATCCTCCCGAGCCCGGTTGACGATCAGGCTGATACGTTCCACCAGCAATCTTTTGCTTTCGTAATAATTGCAAAAGTTCAGATCGCCGCCTGCCTGGTCCTCCTCCTGATCAATCAGGTAATCAAGCAAAATATGCAAGCCGCACACATGGGGAAAATAAATTTGACGGATCGCTCCCGCGTCCTTCAAGGACAAGTTTTCCTCGCTTGCCGCTAGAAACAGCATAAACATGCCTAGCGTAGAGCCGGTTGCCGCGGCAAATTCATTCCATTGCAGGCCCGGATAGTTGTTCCGATGCTTCTCCCACCAGGACAAAAGCTGGGGCTCGCGCATATCATGCTTGATATGCTTGTACACTTGCAGGTCGCCATACAGGGCAACCAGTTCCTTCACATCTTCTTTTACGTTGTCATAGGAAGGCAGCAGAGCTACATTTTTCTGGCATGTTGTGACCAGATGATGCAAATAGCCGCCGTCATCGCTTTCATCCCGAAGCGCATAATAGTCCTTCAGCCCAGCCGTTGGCTCCACCGCATCCAGCATGGACTGGTGCAGCAGCCGAAAGTCATCGGGGTCAAGAGACGTGCTGCGATCGCACAAATTATCCAAATAATCGCTGATGGTCTGAAGCGCGACAATGAGCGGAATCAACACATGACGATAGTCCAGGTTGGCCGCAGCATAAACGCCGCCGCCCTGACAATGGAATTTTTTGTCGTTCATGCTGTTGATAGCCTGCGTTCTAAGCTCGGGATCGGGTATGCCTTCCGCCAGCGTTCTAAGCTTGGCAAGCTCCGCCTCCACCTCAGGCAGCACATACCGGTATACGCGGTGCATCAGCTTGATTGGCCCTTTCGGAACACCGCGTCCTGATAAAGTCGTTAATCTCACACATGCACCTCCCGCGGAGGTTGTCTCCAATCCTCCACTCAATAATGTACCATTTCAAAACGCAATAATCCAGCCACAATTCCATGTCATGCATGTTATACTTATTGATAAATTGTAAATACGCCCAAAATAGCCGTAAAAACGAGCCATCTTCGTTTTGACAGAATGTGAGTGAACCCAAGACCCATGAATCAGCATGAATCATCGCCCAGAACCGCAGCCTCTTCGGCCAATATCAAAAGGGAAGTTTTCGCGCTCAGGGCTTACAGCTTTTCGGCCTACTCCATACAAGCGCTGCTCGTTTCCTTTATTCCGCTTTATTTCCTGTCCAGGGGCATTAGCGAGCAAGGGATCGGACTCATTTATTCCACGGGACTGTTTGTTTCCATCTTTGCCAATCTGCTGACGGGACTGGCAAGCGACAAGCTTAGAACCATCCGCAAAATATTGTCGGCGCTGCTGCTTGGCCAGCTGCTTGCGATGGGTGCTTTATTTTCACTGGAAAACTTCTCTTTCATTTGCGCAACGATGGCCCTGTTCTATTTTTGCCAGACGCCAATGAACCCGCTTAGCGACAGCCTTATTCTTCTATCCAGCCAGCATACTGGCACGCCCTACGCTCTTATTCGGATATTCGGATCACTCGGCTTTGCTGTCAGCGCGTTTGGCTTTGGACTTCTTTTGAAGGAGATTGGCTCGGAATGGACGATACTGGTCGCCATCTGCACTATTTCCATCTCCCTTTTGTTAAGCCTGTTTCTCAAGGACTATCAAGGCAAGGCGTCCAGCATTCAGTTTTCCGGCTTTTTCAAGCTGCTCCGGCAAAAGAGCGTTATTATCTTTTTTGGCCTGGTCTTGCTGGTATCCATCTCGCACCGGATGTACGAAAGCTTCCTCGCCGTTACGCTAAGACATATCGGAGCCAGCGATTCCCAAATCGGCCTCGCCTTGCTGGTATCCGCCGTCAGCGAAATTCCCGTGTTGTTCCTGCTTGGCAAATACGGTCACAAGCTCCGGGAATTGCCGCTGCTCGTCTTTGCTTCCCTCATGTATGCGCTGAGGCTATGGCTGCTAAGCGAGATTGAAGATCCCCGCTGGCTCGTATTGACTCAAGCCATGCACAGCATATCCTTCGGCATCTATTTTGCCACCGCTTTGCGTTATATTTCGGGTTTGATTCCCGATGAGTTTCGGGCATCGGGACAAGCCGTATATACGATCATTTGGACGGGAGTGGCGGGCATCATCAGCGGGGTGCTGGGCGGAATGATCTATGAGCAGCTGGGAAAAGCCGTGTTCTATCAAACGGCAACCGGAATTGCCCTTCTGGCGGCAATCGGCTTTTTTCTTTATTCCATAAGGCGAAACCGGCAATAGATTGCTTAGGTCATATGGTAAGAAACCTTAGCCGAAGCTGCAGTGAGAAGCGTCACATCAATAACGGCTGCGATTACGGCAGAAAAAACATCAGAACGTTCGGTTTGCTGCACCAGCTCCATATCTATTGATTACGGAAGCCAATATAGCTATGATGGTAACAATACCCTATATCAATCACGCAAAAGGTGGCATGGCCCATGTTTAAAAAGCATCAAATTTACAAAACAGACAAATACAACATGTTAACCGTTGAGGTTAAAGGAAAAACGCTTGTCCTGACGGAAATTTCCGACCAGTGGGGCGAGGAATCCCATATCTTTGTAAGCCGGCAGGAAATGCTGCATTGGGCGAGAAATCGCTTCCGCGCCGAAGACTACGTTGGCCGGGAACAAGAGCTTGAGGACATCATGGCTGCTTTCAAGGAGGTTTAATTCCATTATGAATGAAGCAACCTCCTCCGTTATTTTTATTATTTTGGCTTTTTCGCTGGGGGCCATCCTCGTTATGAAGCGTGACACGCTTCCCCCGCGTTTGAAGCGCGGGCTTGCTCTGTCAGCTATCGTCATGATCGCCTTTGCCTTCTTTATTATCGTTTACTCCTTCTACAGAATGGGGAGTTAAACAAACGGCTAAGCCATGGCTTTCAGCTTCAAGCCCGTACATAAATCCCGCTTTGCCTGGACACAGTACCAACAAAACCGTGTTCAGGGGGAAAAAGGATGAAATGGATTTCCATGCTGCTTGCTGTTGTTATGCTGCCGGGATCATCCTGGAGCGCATGGCTTCATAACGACATCAAGCAACCGATCAATCAAGACGCTTCCCGGCCATTCGCCATAACAGCAGCCAGCGCAACGACGCAACAGTCGAATGAACGGCAACAGCACCATTTTAAAAGGAGGAATACTGGAATGAGCCAAGTACCTAAACGTTCCGAAATAGCGGCCGAGCACCGCTGGAAGCTGGAGGATCTGTTTTCAAGCCAAAGTCATTGGGACAAGGAATACGCTGCTGCAAAAGCCTTGAACAAGGAAATCGCGGGATTTCAGGGCAAGCTGAACGATCCCGCACAAATCAAAGCTTGCTTCGAGATGGAGGATGAACTCTCTCTGCATGTCGAGCGGCTTTACGTTTACGCCAACATGCGGCATCACGAGGATACTGCGGAGCCGGAATTCCAGGCCTTGTCCGACAAAGCCAAAAAGCTGAGCGTAGAAACAGGCGAAGCCACCTCCTTCATTATGCCCGAGGTGCTTGCTCTTCCGGTGGAAACGCTTGACGCTTACATCAACGATCCTTCGCTTTCCCTCTACCGCCATACGCTGGAAGAAATGAAACGCCAGAAGGCCCATATCCTATCCAAAAACGAAGAAGCTCTGCTGGCGCAGGTCGGCAATGTTAGCTCCGCTCCCGGCACGATTTTTGGCATGTTAAATAATGCGGACCTCAAATTTCCGAAGGTAAAAAATGAAGAAGGCGAAGAGATAGAGCTTTCGCAAGGCCGTTACATTCAGTTTATGGAGAGCAAAAACCGCGATGTGCGCAAGGGCGCTTTTACCGCTATGTACGATACATACGGCAAGCTGAAAAATACGCTTGCTGCAACATTGAATGCCAACATCACCAAAAATATTTTTTACGCCAAAGCCCGCAAATACGATTCCGCGCTTGGCATGTCGCTGTACGGCGACAACATTCCAACCGAGGTCTACACCAACTTGATCAGCACCATACACGAGCATTTGCCTCTGATGCACCGCTATATGGAGCTTCGCAAAAAGCTGCTTGGCGTTGATGAGCTGCATATGTATGATCTGTTTGCGCCGCTTGTTGAGGAATTCGACATGGAGATCAGCTACGAGCAGGCGAAGGACATTATCAGCGAAAGCCTGAAGCCGCTGGGCGAGGACTATCTCAAGGTGCTGCAGGACGGCTTTAACAACAGCTGGATCGACGTTTATGAAAATGAAGGCAAACGAAGCGGAGCCTATAGCTGGGGCGCATTCGGCACACATCCCTATGTGCTGCTGAACCATAAGGACAATCTGAACAGCATGTTTACCCTGACGCATGAGATGGGCCATGCGCTTCATTCCTATTATTCCGACACGAACCAGCCTTATCGCGATGCGCAATATACCATTTTCCTGGCGGAGGTTGCCTCCACGCTGAACGAAGCGCTGCTCATGGATTATTTGCTGAACAAATCAACTGACCCTAAGGAAAAAATGTATCTGTTGACGTATTACGCCGATCAATTCCGCACCACGGTGTTCCGTCAAACGATGTTTGCGGAATTTGAAAAAATCGTACACGAGCGCGCCGAAGCGGGCGAATCGCTGACACCGCAGGAATTGAGCAAAATCTACTATGACCTGAACGTCAAATATTACGGTCCCGGCATGGTTGTTGACAAGGATATTGAAATGGAGTGGGCTCGAATCCCCCATTTCTACACCAGCTTCTATGTGTATAAATATGCAACCGGCTTTTCGGCGGCAACCAGCTTCTCCAAGCAAATTTTGGAGGAAGGCGCACCAGCCGTGGAGCGTTACCTTGGCTTCCTGAAAAGCGGGGGCAACGACTTTTCCATCAATATTCTGAAAAAAGCCGGCGTAGATATGAGCTCGCCGGAGCCGATCCGCCAAGCAATGAGCGTGTTTGAAGACTTGATCCAGCAAATGGAGCAAATCGCGAAATAACAAAGCTAATTTTATAGCAACAAAGCAACACCTCCTGCGGACCGCAAGTACAGTCCACCCGCAGGAGGTTTTTTGTTGCAGCATTGATCATCTGCAAAAAAAGCTCTTCCAATTCTAAACATCACAATAGAGAAATAATGTATATCTTGTGCAACTTTTCCTCGTTTGGTGCGTTTAAAACTATGTTCAAGCTTTTTCAAAAAACAGAAAATGTGGAGGGTTTTATGAAACGATCACTTTTGGGCATCATCCTTGTTTGTTTATTTTTGGCGCCTAGCCAAATATTTGCGAATTCGCCCCAGTTTACCGATGTAAAAGCAAATCAATGGCATGCTTCACCCATTGCCTGGGCAGTTGAAAACAAAATTGTTGTAGGCTTTCCCGATGGTTCCTTCAAACCCGATGCCCCGGTGACCGAGGAGCAATTTCTAATTATGCTGTCACGGGCGGCTAAATCCGGACTTGAGCCTTACGAGGATGCCAAACAACGGAATATGCCGATTTATTATAAGCTGAATCTCCCGCTGGACCGAAACGAAACAGCCGTTTATCTTGCTGCTAACCTGGGCTTCAAGCACGAGAAGGATTTGGTTTCCGAATCAGTGGCATTTTTGTACGAGCATAATATTGCACGGGGATTAAGCAATTCTGGACAAGCTGATTTATCGCAATACGGCGGAACAAAGCAGCTGACAAGAGCAGAAGCGGTCACGCTGCTTCAGCGAGCAACGGAAGCCTCCCTTTCATTTGGCGCCAAGCTTGAGGAGCAGCCGCAGGTGCAATATCCCGAATCCGTTATTTTTAACGCAAAAGCGCCAAAACAATTTATAAATGCCATTTCCAATTTGCCGGCTTTTGAGGGCCTCCGTTTGGAAGCAGACCACTACGACGCAACCTTTGCAGTGGTTGCCATCCTTGAAGATCCGGAATCCCGGCTGGACTCCGCTTCGTTTATTCTGTCAACTTCACAAAAACCGTATTTAACTGTATTTCTCCGCCAGGTAAACGATGTTACGATCGCAGCGGCAACTAATGTGCTGGCGCAATATATCAGCGAGTCGGAGGCTGAATTGCTATTGCAGAAGCATTTGGAAGTCAGAGATTTGAATGGTGAAACAAAATCAATGGAGTTTAAAACAAGCTCCGGGTATGACATCCGTTATTCAAACAGCGATATTAAGATTTCTCCCCGCAGTTAGGGCTTCTAGTGCAAAAGAACCTTCAAAACCGCTCGCTAAAGCGGTTTTGAAGGTTCTTTTTTCTGGCTTTTTTGAAGCTCGGGCTGCACAGATGGAGCATGACTCAGTAGTTATTCGCATACGGACATTGTTGACCTTTAGCGGCTTCTATTTACGGAATATCAGTTTCTAACGGACATTTCCGGCTGTAAAAACCGATTTTCCACTGAATATACGCCATTTTGGGCAGCTAAAGGACACGGGTGACCGTAAGCCTTGGCAAACCTGGCTTTTCCAGACGCTGACGGTCGCCGGTGGCCATTAGGAGAAAGCACGTGGTGCCACCCATAGATTATTAGGTAGGGGACCCCGCAGCTTAATGCCGCTACAGCAGCCATACGCCCAGCAGCCAGGCAAGAGCGCCTGCAAACATAGACGACAGGAGGTTTACTCTGTCGTTAGTCAACGCGGCAAAGCCGCGTACATGGCGCGCCGCCGTGCCGCAATGCTCGGCGCGTTCGATTTCGCTGCCGCATACGGCGCAGCGATACATGGCCTGGCTGGTTGCGCCGAGCCATGAGTCGGCGAATGCGCCAGCCAGGCCGGCCGCGGCGGCCACGGCGATGAGCAAAGCCGCCGAGGGATACGCGGCCCCGCCCGCGCCTGCAGCGGCGAAGCCTAGCGCTGCAGGCAGCGGGTCCAGCAGCAGCGCCGCCGCAACGCCGATGCAAGCGGCTCCGCAAAGCGCGGCCGCGGTGCCCAGCGGCGATACTCCGCCGCTGGTGCCCGGGGTTACAACTTTGCCGCTCACTATGGAACGCGGAGCGGAGCGGCTAAGCGCTCCAATTTCAGTCGCCCAGGTATCGCTGGTGACAGCAGCCATTACACCGATGTAGGCCATCAGCCAGCCTTCATGAGGCCAAATCGCATGCAGCGCGCACAGCAGCAGTCCAATGCCTCCATTAGCCCATACCTGTCCGGCATCGCGCCTTCCCGTTTTAGCATAACCCGCTTCCGCCTTTGCTTTTGCTCTCGTTTTTTTCTTCCATTTCGACCAGAGCGACGAGGTAACAAAAAAAACAATCAGCAAGCCAAACCAAACCGGCTTGCCAAGCGTTACAAAGCCTGCGCCCATTATAGCCGCCGACCATGCTCCCGAAGGAGATAACGATCTTAGCTTGTAAGCGGCAAAAGCAATGCCTCCGCCCCCAAGCAGTCCCAACAGCAGCCGAATCCACCATTCATCTACAATGCCTACCATTTTTCTCTCACCGGCCTCTGTCTCCATTGCATGATTGTATTCATCTGAACGGCATGCCCAGCCAGCCCGTAAGCTTACGAGGCTGCTTAGTCAAGGCTTCCCGCCAGCGCTCAGGGTAATTCGTACAAAGCATCAAGCCGGAATCCATCGCCATAAGCCTGGCAAGGCTGCGCTTGTCGTTGACGGTCCATGCCATGCACTTAATCCCTGCCGCATTCAATAATTCCATCCTCATCCGGTTTAAACGGGAATAGCCGATGGACAAAAAGTCAGCCCCCAGCGATCTTAGCTCTTCTATCAGCGAGGGGCGCCATGCATCCAGAATGAGACCGGTGCGAACCCCGGCATTCAGCTTGCGGGCTTTAAATAATGTTCCTGCATGAAAGGAGGTCAATACAACCTGATCCTCCATGCCAAAAGCCCGGATTCTATCCAGCACCTTTTCTTCCAGCGCGGGGTAGCGGACGCCATCCGTTTTCAGCTCCACATTCAACATGCACTTTCCTTTGGCGGCCCGCAATACCTCATCCAGTCTTGGAATAGGCTCTCCTTTAAATGCGGATGAAAACCATGAGCCCGCATCCAGCGACGATAACTCGGAAGCGCTCCAGCTTTTGACCTCTCCCCTTCCATTCGTTGTCCTGCGGAGATTATAGTCATGGATCACCACAGGTACGCCGTCTTTGGATAACTGGACATCGATTTCGATCCATTTGATATCATCAGCGTCAATCGCCAGCTTGATGGCCGCCATTGTATTTTCCGGCGCGCGGCCGGACCAGCCCCGATGCGCAACACAGGGGTTTTTCATGCCTTAATCATCCTCTCCCTGCCTGTTGTGCGCGCTAATTTTCCCACTACTGTCCAGAGAAGCGCCATAAGAAATCGAGGTTAGACGCTGAAGCAGCGTTTTGGCGTCCTCCTCCTGCATCGGAGTTGGCTGGCCCGCAACAACCTTCATGGGATTAAAGGTCAAGCTGCATTCGCCGTTCTTGCTGCACAAAGCGTCCAATACGCCCGTTTCAGCCAATGCTTCCTTGGGATAAGCAGTAAAAACAAAATTGCCCAGGCTATAAGCGATCCATTTGCCCTTATACTTCTCAAAGCCCTGAAGGACATGGGGATGGCTTCCAACCACAAGATCAGCCCCCGCATCAATATAAGCCTTAGCGAGACTTTTTTGAATGTCGTTGGGCTTATCTTTTCCGTCTTCTCCCCAATGAACCATAACAACGACGATATCCGCTTCGTCCTTGGCGCTTTTAATCGCCGCCGCCGCTCTCGTAGTATCATAGGTTTCCGCGATTCCCGGCGTATTGCGATCCGCCTTGAGGGACAACATTGGAATAACGCGGCTTAAGCCGATATATGCAACCTTGATCCCCTTGGTTTCTATAATATGGGGGACAAATGCCTCTTTATCGTTGTTTCCAGTGCCCATATGCCCTAAACCGGCCTCATTCATATACTTGATTGTATCCTCCAGACCTTCAATGCCTTGATCCATCGCATGATTGGTCGCCAGGCTCAAAACATCAAAGCCCGCATCTCGCAAGGCTGGCAGCGCATCCGGGGAGCCCTTGTAGACATAAGGCTGTTTTTCGATCGGCGTTCCTCTTTTTGTTATGGGCATCTCCAGATTCCCAGCCATAATATCAGGCTCGCTAAGGTACAGCAATGCCTGCCGGTAAGGGTAGTCGTAACCTTGCTGCTCCATAAGAGCAGTCAAATATTCGCCGGGCAGCACGTCGCCAACGAAGGATAAGCTAACGGCAGAGCCAGGGTCGACCGACGGTTGGCCGGAACCCGGCTCATTCCCTGAATCATCAGGCGTAGAATTTCCTTGGCCGTCGCCGGAACCGGATTCGGCGCCTGCGCCATCCGGCCCCGCTCCCTCGCCCTCTCCATTTTCGCTAGCGGAAGCACCTGCATTATCTTCGCCGCCATTGCCATTGTCTGTCCCCTCGCCCGATGCTTGTCCCTCCTCGCTAGTGTCATCCGGCTCTGCTCCTTCTTCGCCGGTCATCCCGCCGGAAGGTGAGCTGGCGGTGCTCGAAGGGCCGCCGTCAACTGTAACAGAGGGCTTTGATTGGCCGCCAAAGGACAGCAGTCCATTCAGTTTTCCGCCGCTAAGCGCAATGCCTGCGCCAAGCAAAACAATAAGAGCTCCGCCTGTGATAAGGCCTAAGCTAATCCTTTTTTGAAGTTTCCTTTTTCGCTTCCTTTTCTCCTGCTGCAAGCTATCTGATCGGGATAATGTCATGAAGGACTCCTTTAAGAATATGACCTTTTTAAACACGCATCTATATAAGTTGAACAAAAGAGTTTCAGCGGTGTAGGCCGGCGTGTGAAAAGTTCTTCCGATCGCAGTTGTTCCCAGATTTCCCTGAATGATAGGTTCAAATGGTAAAATCCGGGAACACAAGCGACCGCTTAAAACGTTCTGGAAGAACGTTACTTCGTAAGCATATGCTTTTCTCCAGAACCCCTCACACTCTGGCCTGTCGCTACTTTTCTTTTGTTCAACTTATATAGGCTGGTATTTTGAACGTTATCTATTATTATATCGTCTAATAGATCCCGTTGCGAGACTGCTATTTTTTTCACAAAATATACCGTTCGCCCCGTCAGCGTCAAACAAAAAAATCCTCCCCCCCTTATTTGGAGAGAAGGATGTGTCTTGTAGCCTATTCCCTGAAGCATGTAGAAGGGATGATTGTATCGGCTTAGCATTAGTAGCACATATTCTTTATGCCGTGCCGTCATTCAAAATAGCCGCAGCGGCCTCCTTGCCTTGCCGGATGCAATCCGGCAATCCGACTCCGTCAAACGCCGCACCTGTTATCCAGACGCCGGGCAGCTCGCGGGAAAGCCTTTCCCGCAGCGCCTTCTGATTCTGGACATGCCCGACGGGATATTGCGGCATAGAATGATCAAGCCGCGTAATTTCCGTAAACTGCGGCTTGGCGGTGATGCCCATCGTTGTTTTAATGTCCCTGCGCACGGCGGCGATCAGCTCGTCATCGGGCAGCTTGACCGTTTCCTGATCCTCGGAATGCCCGACATAGCAGCGCAGCAGCACCTTGTCAGCGGGGCTGGAATGAAGCCATTTGCTGGACGTCCACGTACAAGCCGTAATGCTGAGCCCTTCGGAACGCGGCGTAACAAATCCGGAGCCGTCAAACTCTAAACCGAAAGTAGCTTTGTCAAACGCCATGACCACGTTGGCGACTGATACATAACGGATGCTTCTTAGCTCGCTGACATCAACCAGCGGCTCCAGCAAATCGGCGGCGGCAAATGCCTGCGTTGTTACAACCACGTAATCCGCAGCCAGCTTTTCGCCATCTGCAAGCTCGACACTATAAGGAGCCTCCGGCTGCTCGCGATTTTGCTTGATAGCGGCCACATTGACGCCAAGACGGCGCTCCACCTCCGGCATCGCGGAATCCAGCGCCTCCACCATAGCGGACAAGCCGCCCTTGAAGGTAAGGAAGGTGCTGGCTTTAGCTTTGCCCTTCGCCGCCGCGGCCGTTGCTTTCCGGTTGCTGACCATGCCTCTGATCAAGCTCCCATATTTGCGTTCCGACTGTGCAAACTGCGGAAAAGTAGCCTGTAGGCTTAATTTTTTCAAATCGCCGGCATAAATGCCCGCAAGAAGCGGCTCTGCGATTCGGCGCATGACTTCGGTGCCGACGCGGCGCTCCAGAAATCCGCCTAATGATTCATCCTCAGGGGCTGGGCGTGCCGGCAATACCAGATCCATTAAGGCTCTGAGTTTGCCCCCCCATGAAATTAACGACGAACGTACAAACGGCGCAATTTCAGTAGGAACGCCCAGCACCAGGCCCGGCGGCATGGCATGCAGCTTTTTTTGATGCAGGATGTAGGTTTTTCCCGCTGCGGGGTTGGTTGCCGTAAGCTGCTGCTCTATCCCCAGCTCCTCCGCCAAATCGATGATAGGCTGTTTGCGCGCAAGAAAGGAATCCGGCCCTTTTTCAATAACAAAGCCATCCCTCTTCAACGTATTGATCTTCCCTCCAAGCGCTGGGGCTCCCTCCACTATCGTCACCCTGATCTGCCGGTTTTGCCTTTGCGCTTCCCGCTGCAAATAAAAAGCGGAGCTCAGTCCGCTGATCCCCCCGCCAATAATGACAATTCGATCAATGACATCCCCACTCCGCATAACCGTCATTCCTCTCTTTTAGGCGCCAAAACGTCCACAATGCTTTCTGCCAATGTTTCCATGTATAGCGGATCACGATTCAGCATAGCAATACGCTCCAGATGGATGCCGCGTTTGGCTGCTTCCGCTTTGGCCTCGATATCCAGATCGTACAGCACCTCCAGATGGTCCGAGACAAAACCGATCGGGGCCGCCAGCACGGCCTTAACGCCCTGACTCTGCAGCTCCGCGAGCGTCTCCAGAATATCCGGCCCAAGCCATGGCTCGCGCGTCCGCCCGGCGCTTTGCCAGGTGAACTGCCAGTCGGTAACGTTTGCGGCCTTTGCAACCGCATCCGATGTTTCCAGCAGCTGCTTTTCGTAAGGGTCGCCCATTTCACGAATACGCTCCGGCAAGCTATGAGCGCTAAACAGTACTTTAACGGGTTCGCTTCCCGCCTCTCCGCGCGCCAGGACGGAAAGCCCGTCCTCAACCCGCTGCCTCAGCGCTTCCACCAGCTTGGGATGAAGGTGGTAGTTCTCGACAAAATCCATATCGATACCAAGCTCGGCTGCTTTTTCCTTCGCCCGTTTAATATAGGTTCCAACGCTCATAACAGAGTAATGCGGCGCCAGAACAATGCCTACCGCTTTTGTAATGCCGTCCCTTGCCATAGCCTCAACGCCGTCTTCAATATACGGACGGGCATGCTTGAGGCCTTGATAACAGGCATAGCTTCCGGGGTAAAGCGTTTCCAGCTTATCCTGAAGCCCGGCTACCTGGCCATTTGTATTTTCGCGCAGCGGAAACACGCCGCCAACGATAGCAACATATCGATCCTTCAGCTCCTGAAGCTGCTCCGGCGCTGGGGGATTCCCGCGGCGAATATGCGTGTAATACGCCTCCACGTCATCCATGGATTCCGGGGTGCCGTAGGACATGACGAGCACTCCGATTTTACCCTTGCTGTTAGACATAACCCGCTTCCTCCTTGCTTTTGGCGGCAATCGCCTTTGCCGAATAGGAATGAATAAAGGCGGTCAGCTCGGCGAGCTTGGACAGCGACGCCTCCGGGAACAGCCCGTGTCCCAGGTTAAAAATAAAGCCCGGCTCTTGTAAGCCCTGGTCGATAATTTCCGCCGCACGATTTTCGATTACAGACATTGGAGCCGTAAGCACAGTTGGATCCAGATTGCCTTGCACCGCTTTGCCTCCGCCCAGCCGGCGTCTGCCCTCCTGAATGGAAACGCGCCAATCCAGGCCGATTACGTCAGCCTGCAAATCGCCAAGCAGCGGCAGCAGCTCTCCGGAGCTTACGCCGGGAAAATAAATTTTGGGCTGCGGCAAATCGCCAAGCTCCGCAAAAATCCGCTCCACGGTCGGCTGTACAAACGTGCGAAAATCCGCAGGGGACAATGCGCCCGCCCAGCTGTCGAATAACTGAAACGCTTTCCCGCCGCTCCGGATATGGGCGCGCAAATAAGTAATAGCCATGTCGCCAAGCTTGGCCATTAATTGATGCCAAACATCCGGCTGGCTATACATCAGCTCTTTTGTTTTAAGATAGTTGCGTGAAGGCTTGCCTTCAATCAAATAGCTGGCGATCGTAAACGGAGCGCCTGCAAACGTGATTAGCGGTACCTGAAGCTCGCGGTCCAATATGGCTATCGTCTCCAGAACATGGCCCAAATCACCCTCAACGTCGATCGGCTTCAGACGCTCTACATCCGCCGCGCATGTAATGGGATTATGAATAACGGGGCCAATGCCTGCCACTATATCAAAATCGATGCCGATTGAAGCAACCGGATTCATAATATCCGAATACAAAATAGCCGCGTCGACACCCAGCTTTTTAACCGGCATCATCGTAACTTCCGCCGCAAGCTCCGGTTGCTTGCATATGTCCAGCAGCGAATATTTTTCTTTTATTTTGCGATAGTCCGGATCATAACGTCCTGCCTGGCGCATGTACCATACCGGCACCGCGTCTACTTGCTCCTTCCGGGTTGCCCGTATGAAACGGTCGTTATAAGACATGGCCGTTCCCCATTTCTATGTATTTTTATCTGCTTACCATTATGCCCTTTTTCAGAGCGGCTAACAACTGCCGGGGCTCCGATTCCTATGACAATAGTATGACAAGTCGCATTCCCCGTCATGAAGAAGGGATGAAAAACGTCAAGGAGGAACGTCAGCAACGCCTAAAGACCTTCTGCTAGAGCCCTTCTGGAAGAGTGCTTGACTTGGGCGCTTCCTCTATTTCTTTCTGACGATTGCGATAGCCAATCCGTCATAGCCGGGAAGCACGGTACTTTCCAGCCGGGGATCATTTGCGATACTTTTATTAAAAGACCTTACCGCCTGCACGGCGGGACCTTGTCTGGCCTCATCAATGGTTCTGCCGCGCAGCAAAATATTGTCGGCTACAATAACCGCGCCAGGCTCAGCCAATTCGATGGCTCGCTCCAAATAGAACGGATACCCCTCCTTATCAGCATCAATAAAGAAAAACTGAAAGGTTGCTCCTTCCTCCTTCAGCCGTTCCAGACTTTGGCGGGCGTCGCCCACCCGGTATTCCACGGCTTGTCCAAACCCGGCTTCCTCCATATGCTTTTTGGCAGCATCCGCGTAGGATTGATGCAGCTCCAGCGAAACCAGCCGCCCTCCCTCTTCCATACCGCGTGCAAGGCAAACCCCGCTATAACCGCCTAACGCGCCAATTTCCAGCACCCGCCGGGCTCCCGTCATGCGCACAAGCATGCTGAGCAAACGGCCATATCCCTCTGCTATCCAGATAGAAGGCATACCTGACGCTGCGGTTCCTTCCTTTACTCTCTCCAATATACCGTCCCGCCCGTATAACCCTTCAACGTATTGCTCGTCCAGATTCACTCGTTCTCCCCCATCCTGCTTCATCATCTCGTTATCGAAAGCGTCTATCACATGGCGGCCCTGATCGCTGAAAATATTTTTTTGAGCTTATATAATATAATCTCATGTGGAAATCCTATGAACATATGGCCTATACTTAATTGTACCAAACCTATACCGAAAAACGAAATGAGTGTAATGAATGAATCAACTTAATCTGATTGCGACCGCCCCAATGGGACTGGAGGCGGTTGTTGCGCGCGAGCTCAAGGAGCTGGGCTACAACGATTTGAAAACGGAAAACGGAAGAGTCAATTTTACCGGGACGCCGGGCGATATTTGCCGCACCAACCTGTGGCTTCGTTCCGCAGGGCGCATATTGGTTAACATGGGCCAATTCAGAGCTTCCACTTTTGAGGAGCTGTTTGAAGGCACAAAAGCATTGGACTGGCCGGAATGGATTCCGCAGGATGGCGAGTTCCCGGTAAACGGAAGATCGCAGAAATCGCAGCTGACCAGCGTGCCCGCTTGCCAAAGCGTCGTCAAAAAAGCCGTCGTAGAAAAAATGAAAGAGCGTTACGGCACGGAATGGTTTCCCGAGGATGGCGGCAAATACGTAATTGAAGTAACTCTAATGAATGATGAAGCTTTGCTGACGCTGGATACAACCGGCTGGGGCCTGCACAGACGCGGCTATCGGCTGGCTTCGACGGAAGCTCCGCTGCGCGAAACAATGGCGGCAGCGTTGATTCAGCTTAGCCGCTGGCAGCCTGAGCGTCCCCTCTACGATCCCTTTTGCGGCTCCGGCACCATTCTTATCGAAGCTGCAATGATTGCGTGGAATATCGCTCCGGGCTTGCGCCGCACCTTCGACAGCCAAGGCTGGCCGCTCGTGCCCGAGAGCCTTTGGGAGGCTGCTCGCGAAGAAGCCTACGATTCTGTAAAGGATGATATCCCTTTGCACATTTCAGGCTCCGACATAGACCCGGAGGCTATAGCCATAGCGGAAGCCGCTATCAAAAAAGCCGGTTTCGCCAAGGATATTTCCGTCCAAACGCTTCCGGTCGCTAAAGTCAAGCTGCAGGGCGACTACGGCGTTATTATTACCAATCCTCCCTACGGAGAGAGATTAGGCGACGATCATTCCGTTGAAAAGGCGTTGCGCCAATTCGGCTTGACCATGCTTCATTATCCGACCTGGTCGACTTTTGCGATAACCCCGTCGCCATCCATCGAGCATTACATGGGCAAAAAGGCCGATAAAAAACGAAAGCTGTACAATGGCCGCATCCAAACTGACTTTTTCCAGTTTTTCGGACCTCTTCCTCCTAGAGATCGAAGCAATGTCAAGCTATAAGACCAGAGGAAATCAGTTGATAGGGCGTATCCAGAGCAGCCTTGAACGGTTAATTGTTCTGGATACGCTTCTGTTCGCCGGGTTGATGCTGCTCAAGCTGTATTGGTTCAACCGGCTGCTGTCCGTGCTCTATATGGATATGACCCGCAAGGACCTGATGATTGAAGCCGGCGCCGTTTTACTTGTGTCCTTCTGGTGTCTCTGGCTGCCGGTGCGCGCGCGAAACCTCGCTCTTGTGCTGCTTAACCTGGCGCTTTCTTTGCTCCTGTATGCGGATGTTATCTATTATCGTTATTTTCAGGACCTGATCACCGTGCCCGTTCTTCTGCAGGCAGGCCAGGTGGATTCACTGGGAGACAGCATCGGGGAGCTGCTGCGCTTTCGCGATTTTTGGCTATTTGCCGATTTGCCCTTCCTGCTCGCCTTTGCCGCGGCCTTGTTATGGAAGGGCAATAGCAAAAAGACAGCAAGGTCGCAGCTGCCCGGAAAACGCCGGCTGCTTCAGCGCGGCGCTGCCGGCATAGCGGCTTTGAGTCTTGGCGCTGGTTTGTTTTTTGGCGGCGTTCATCATGCTACGGAAACATGGGCAAAGGGGCTGTTCCAGAAAAACTGGTGGAATTTGTCCATTTACAATGTAACGGGGGGCTTGGGGTTTCACGGCTATGACGTATACCGCTATGCAAAGCTGAACTGGTTTGGAGCGGAAACCGTAACGGCCGAGCAACGCTCCGATACGGAGCAATGGCTGGCGGAGCTCGATGCCGAAAAGGAGCTTCTGCATCAAGACAGCTTGTTTGGCGCTTATGCCCAAAGCAATATTGTGCTGGTACAGGTAGAGGCGCTGCAAAGCTATGTGTTAGGCCAATCTATAGGCGGCAAGGAAATAACGCCTCATTTGAATGAGTTGATGAAAAGCAGCCCCTACTGGACCAGCTTTTATCATCAGACTGCTCAGGGGCGTACCTCCGACGCCGATTTTAGCGCCAATTGCTCCTTGATGCCTCTTCAGAGCGGTTCTGTTTTTATCCAATACGCCTCCCATCAATATCACTGTTTGCCGGAGCAGCTTAAAGAGCAAGGATATTCCACCAGCGTATTCCATGCTTACCAAGGCGGCTTTTGGAACCGGAATATGATGTACGCCAATATGAAATATGACGCATTTTACAGCCTGAAGCATTTCAAGCTGGATGAACCGCTGGGCTGGGCGCTTGGAGACAAATCCTTTTACAGGCAATCCATGGAGGTTATTTCCAAGCTGGAGCAGCCGTTTCACGCTTTTATGATTTCGCTCTCCAGTCATCATCCCTACAAGCTTCCACAGGCTATTCGCGAGCTGGATACCGAGGAGCTGGACGGCACGATTATGGGGGATTATTTGCAAAGCATCCATTATGCCGATGCCGCCTTGGGAGAATTGATTGAACAGCTTAAAAACAACGGCTTGTGGGAAAATACAATATTTGCTCTGTATGGCGATCATGATAACTCCATTACCGACTGGGGATTATACAGCCGCTTTATGGCAGACCCGCAAAGCAAGCTGGAGCAGGAGCAAATGGCAAAGGATGTGCCTTTTATACTCCATCTTCCCGATAACAGCCATGCAGGGCCACGCGAAGCGGCAGGAGGCCAGCTTGATATAGCGCCGACTATGCTGCATTTGCTTGGTATTTCCGCACAGGAAAAAGGCATGCTGGGCATGCCTTTGCTTACTGATATGGAAGCCGGTACCGATCATATTATCGTACAACGCAACGGTTCCGGGACGGATGGAGAGCATTACTATCTGCCTCCGGAAGACGGAATAACCGGCGAAGGCTCGTGCTACAGCGTGCAAAATGGCAAGCTTGCCGAAAACGCATTATGCCAGTCCATCAAGCAAAAGGCGGAGATGCAGCTTATCATATCGGACCGTATCGTCATCGGCGATTTGCTTCGTTACCTGTATAACGGCAGAACCTTAGAAGCCATGGGCAAAATAAGCGACTCCGGCAATACCGGCAATTCCGCTAGACATAGTTCAAGGTAGCGGAATAAGGAAGGGGAACAGGCAGCAGCCTGCCTGCCCATACAAGCTGTTCCTCCGACATGGACGGTATGTGCGGTTCCGGATCAAACAGCAAAGCCGTCAGCTCGTCGCGGCTGAGCCGGACCGCTTCTCCGCGCATATGAAGCGTAGCCGCCCAAGCTTGATCGTCCTCCGACGGGGCATTTTCCAGCAGCATGCCGGAAAATGCCTCTTCGTCGCGTTCAAGCAGATAAGGAGCGAGCTGCTTCCACAGCTGGCGAGGATTGCGAATCCGCACGGTCCCTTCATTTTTCCCGTCCTCGCGCTTAATGCCAGTCAATATGCCATGGAGCTCCGCATCCTGCCAAGGAACGGCGATGGAAAGGCTCTCCAGCGAAAATTGATCCAGGCTCCCTTTTAGCAATGCAAAAATGGCAGCTGCATCTCCCCCATATTCCACAACAAACGGTTTATGAGAAGAGGCCTGAGTTCCCGGCAGCGCCAATACTCCGTAGGCAGCGACTTCGCCGTCCAGCTCCGCAACAACCAGGCTTTGCCGCAGCTTGTAAATGGTTGCCAGCGCTTGAGCCTTCAGCAGCACGCCCGTTTCGTAAATGCTGCGCCTATAACGGACAACGCCGGCTTCATAAATGCTCTGAACAGCAAGCAAATCCGCTGCGGATGCTTCCCTGATCTTGTATGGAGGAGTTTCGCCAGGCTGACTTTTTACATCATCAGGCTGCAGCGTATAGGTTGAGACATCCCCAAAATACCGGCATCCGTTCCGCATGTACAGCTGCCTGTCGCCGGATACATAGAGCAAGCTGACGCCGGCTTCATCCATATGGCTAAAAGCTTCCTGCAGCAGCAGGCTGGCAGTGCCTTTGCCTCGGTGCTCCTCTGCCGTACAAACCGAACCCAGCGACATTAAAGGCAGCTTTGCTGGTCCAATCGCAATATGCTGGGGCACCAGACCCATAAATGAAATCAGTTCATTTTCTTCATAACAGCCCAGCGAGCAACCAAAAGCTCCTGAAAAAATGCTCGGAAAAGCATCAGCCATTGAGGATTGATCCTTGTCTCGAAAGGTTCTGTCCGAAAGCTGGGCAGCTGCCTTTAATTGCTCGCTGTCCATTCCTTTAATGATCATGCTTTCACTCCCTTTGCAGGCTTTTTTCATAATCTTCCACACTAGGGGCGTTTATGTTTGTTAAGCCAGTCCAAAACCTCATCAATATGGCTGACAGCCACTACATTTAATGTCGGCGCGGCTTTGGCCGCCGCTTCCGCAGCTTCTGCCGGAACAAAAAACACATCCGCCTCGGTCCTGCTTACGGCATACGCCTTCTGAGGAATGCCCCCCACCATCCCGATTGAGCCGTCCATTTCGATGGTGCCCGTACCTGCAACGTGATGACCGTTCGTAACTCCACCAGGCGTCAGTTGATCAATAAATGCAAGCGTCAGCATCGCTCCGTGTGAAGGTCCTCCAGCATGCGCGGTATATTTGGTGAAATATACCTTGCGGGGATTGTCCAGCTTAACCTTGTTTTGTACAGAAACGCCCATGACGGCACGCGTTGCGTCATCCTCGGCCGCTTTTGTCTTCACGTCGAGCTTCAGCACAGCATTATTCCGGCGGACCTCCGCCGTCACCTGATCGCCAGGTTCGACCTTTGTGTTCATGTATTCCAGCAAATCCTCCACTTTTGTTAACGGAGCTCCATTCATGCTGTCAATAATATCGCCAGCCTCCAATACCCCTTGAGCAGGGCTGCCGTTCACGATGCCTGCAACCAAAACGCCGTCATAAAGTACGCCTTTACCAAGCCCAACCTTCTGTAAAGCAATAGCGGACGCAATTTCGTTAGCATCGTTTTTCATTTCGACGGCTTCCGCATAGATTTGCGTTAACGGCGGCTGATTCTGTGGCTTGGGCTGGAACACGTATTGCGGAAATAAACGTCCGTACAGAGAATCCGCAAGGACAGCAGGCCTGTCAAAAACGAGGACGCCGTCTATCCATCCCCCTGATTCGCCGCCATCCATGTGGGCGTAGCGATTTAAATTCAGCGTCATCGCAGGGTACGTCACCATTTTGCCGGTTGGCCACAATGTGAGGGCAAGCAGGGCTGCGAAAACGGCTAAGATAATACCCGATTGCCAAGGCAGCGTTCTGCGGCTTATGTATTCCATAATCAGCAAGTCCGCAAACAATAGCAAAGCGGCTGCGGCGATGCTGCCGATCAGCCATGCAAGCATCTCCTGAAGTCCTAATGCAATTGCCGCAGCGGCAAGGAGCCCGGAAACGGCAACCCCCCATCTGATGAGGTGCAGCATAGTCCCCCCGCCCCCATGTCTGAGGCGTTTAATGGCCCCTGCAACCCAGAGGAGAGGGACCGCCGCAACGCTATACTGAAGCCAATTAATTATATCAATCCATTCAAAGCCCCCGCTTCCTACAATGGGAGCAGGAAGCCAGATCAGCTCGGCGCCAATTAATGCGATGACAAAAAGCAGAGCGCCCGCGTAATAATAAGCTTGTCCGACGGTGTGAGTTCGCAAAAACAACCCTTCTCTCCTTAATCAGGAAAGACGACTCTTGGAAAGCGGCGCTATTGCTAGCTCCCTTGTACCGGAGTCGTCCCTGTCCATAACCTATGGTATAAATGCATTATTTGCTTTGCAGGTCGTGCTGCAGCTCCTCCCTGATTCCCCGGTCTCTGGCTTCGCCTTGTTCCACGTCGGCGATTATGCCGAGCCAGCGCTCGGGGCTGCAGCCCTCGCTATAAGCGCGGTGAATAAGATCGGCATAATGGCCGCTTTGCTCATATCCGCCGATTTTGCGCAAAACATCAATATAATCACTTACCAGACTACGGGCAAAGCTGTGCTCATACCCATGCCTGCTGACCAGAGCATCAAGTATGCTGCGTTCATACATGCTGAGTCTGATTGTACGAGCGGGCGTCCTCATAGATCCACCTTCCTCCCGTATAGATATGGCAGCCTACAAATACAAGAGCGGGCTCCCAAATTTCAGAACAAAACACCACCTGATTGCCTAACTGGAGCGAATCAAGCTTCCTCCCTTTGCGGGATGTTGTAATTTGCTCGTAGAACCAATCTTCATCCTTGTTTAATTGTATCCCCTTCTGTACGATTTTGCCAGTGTCATTGTCCGCCATGGGACCAATAATAATTTCGGGATGGGCGGCGCAGGGATCATGTCCCTTGACGCTTGCTTTACGGTGCTGGTAAACAAATCCTGCCCAGCCATGAGAATCAGAAAGGAACAGAAGCGGCGTAATGCCTGGCGGAACGCTTTTGAGCTCGACGACCAAAACGCACGGCTTGCTTCCATCCCAGCTTTCCTTGGCGCCTTTATGCGCCCATTTTCGAGCCTGGGCAATGGAGATGGTGGTGTAGAAGCCTTCTCCGAAATCTTTGCCGGGTTTCCAATATTGACTGTCCAAAAGCTTGCTTCGAAAAGAATCCACCGTGCCGCTGGTTGTGCCGTGATAGAGCAATTGCGGAGTAATTATATCCATTTTATTCTCCTTTCCGGCTTAAAAAAAAGTCCTGCATGTTATACTCATGCTGGACTCTTTGGGCGGGCTTTCTATTCAGCTATTCTTCCAATGATTGGAATTCAATTATTTCTTCAAATAATTCATTGCCTTTTCAATCGCCTCGTCTTCGGTAGCGCCTTTAATATAACGTCCGTTAATAAAGACAAAGGCATAACGTGCGCATGGCCCGCAATAGGACTTGCAGCCAACGCGCACTTCGGCATCCGGAGCCAATTTCTGGATCTTGGCTACGGTAGATTTCATTGCCATATGCTTGCATTTATCACAAACTCTTATGTCGTTAGTTGCCATGTGACATCATCCATTCCCCGGCAGCCAAAGCAGGCTGGAAACTTCAGTGGTCTCCGTGATTGCCTTTGGACGGATTTGTAATTTCAAACCCTTCCTCCGGAACATAGAAATAATCGATGCGAATACCGTCCAGAAAATCATTATCTTTCTCCAAAATGACGTCGATACCCTTATCCGTTGAAACAACCTCATCCTTTTCGCCAGGCACGTCAACCCCCATGCCGTAATGGGCGTGGTCGCCATGGGCATGCGTAACAAAGACGCGCAGCAGCTTGCCTTCATTCTCAGGCTTGTCCAGCTCCAGCTTTATCATTTTTGCCGCGTTGCGGGATATTTTGCACTTCACTCTGCTTCAGCTCCTTCTTGAATACTCTCACTTATTGCCTTGATGGCGTTAAAGTATATTATACTTCTTCCCCATCCTAACAGCAAACCATTCCGCGACAATCATCGTAAATGCAATATCGTCGATAGGGAGCATCGGCATCACATCGGGAAGCACCCAATAAAGAAACACCGGCACAACAAACAGCAGTTTATCCCATATAGAAACGTCACGGGATTTCAACAGCCGGAAAATAAGAGCAAATGTGTGCCTCCAATGCCTTAAGGATAACAGCTTGCGCATATGACATCCCGCCTTTTTATTTTTTGAAATCAGTATAGCATAGTGCCCGTCATCCCCCACTGACCCTCAGTCCAAAAAAAGAGACCGCCGATGCAGGACCACGGTCCAGCCTCAAGCCAGACCTTTGGCCCTTCTTGCGGCAATACCGGCATCGAATAGTACAAGCTGAAGAAAAAAACCTCTTCCGTTACAGCAGCATGGCTTCAAGCAACAGCGGCTTTAGTTCCGTATATAGGCCGTCAAAGGTTTCGGCGGGAAGCGGATTTTCACCCAAGCCAACCTCCACTGTAAAACCAGGCTTTCGATATTGCGAGATAAACCAATCCTTATAACCCGCATCGCTTCCGCTAAGCTTTATCGGCTTATACCCGCTTGCGTAGCCCAGCTTCTCGGCCAGCTTTTCCGCGTGCGGCGGCTCATAATCACGATAATTCCAATAAATTTCCCTGCCTTGCGTATGCAGCGCCACTACAGCGTCAAAACGCAAACTTTCTGTCAACCTCTCCATAGAAACTGCCTCCGGCTCGCTTAACGGAAAGGGGCCGGGATAATCGCGCGGAGAAGGGCCGGCAACACCTCTGCGCTTGCACTCCTCCTCCCAATAAGCCGGGAACTGATCATTAAGATCGACTCCCCTTATGTTGGCCTTCCATGCGCTAAAGTCATTCCTTCCTTCGTTCCAGGCAAGCAACTTGTCTCTCCATAGCGGATGAACGGAGTCCAACCCCCGCTGGACAAGCTCGGCGCCATCGGGATTAACCATTGGCACAGCCCATAGGGTAGTGGTTTGGCAAAATTCCCTCATTAGGCCTTCACTTTCGCCGCCTTCCCTCTTATACTCCTCTGCAAGCTCCGCCACAAACCTCATCAGCAATGCCGATGTAATCCATTCATTGGCATGAAATGCCGCATTAATTCCAATATGACGGGGACCGCAGCCACAGCGAAGAAGGATTAGCTCTCTGCCCAAAACACTGCGGCCGATAGAGTATACCGATAAAGCTGAATGACCGCTCCCTAGCCGCCAGCTGTCCTGAATCATTTTTTCATACAAATAGGTTCCGTTATCAAGCATGGTTGTCCTCCCCGATTTCGATCATTAAACCCGGACTAAACAAATAAATCAGCTAAGCCGGTTATTACATACTATGTAAGCTTGGGGATGTCCTATCCATGCAAAAAGCCGCCTTTCAGCGAAAGACGGCTGTTCTATCATTTATAAATAAAAGCATCAGCTAATATGAGGAACCTGCCAAACAACCGGCGTCAATTGAATATGCTCGCCTAACCATTGTTGGGCAATCTCCCGAAAAATGACGGGATCGCCGCTGCAGAAAAACTGATGCACGGGAAATTCGTCGCCTCGCGCAAGCTTGCGTTTGTCTTGCAGAATCGTACTGACTTCCCTTGCCGTTTCATCCGCCGAGCTGATGAGATTTACTCCGCTGCCCATCACCTCTGATATCGTTTCCGTCAAAAAGGGATAATGGGTACAACCAAGGATCAAACAATCTATCGGATATGTCCGCATATGAGCAATAGAGTCATATACGACATCAAACGTTTCGGAGGATCGAAAATTCCCCTGCTCAACCAGGGTGACAAAACGCGGGCATGCTTCGCTAACGACCTGTACATGTGGCGAAAGCTCGCGCAGCGCGTTTTCGTAAGCGCCGCTTCTTATCGTTCCTTCCGTCCCGATAACGCCGATACAGCCCGTTGCGGTTCTGCCAATTGCAGCCCTAGCTCCAGGATTAATTACACCTACAACCGGAATCGCCACTCTGGAGCGGATGTCTGTTAATGCAACAGCCGTTGCCGTATTGCATGCAATCACTATCATTTTGGGCTTATATTGAATCAGGTAATCTACAATTTCACGAGTGAAATCCAATACTTCATCTGCGGAGCGCGGACCATAAGGCGTTCGGGCCGTATCTCCAAAATAAATGATTTTCTCCCGCGGCAACTGGCGCATCACTTCTTTGACCACCGTCAGGCCGCCTACGCCGGAATCTAATATTGCAATCGGTTGCTGCACAAACACACCGCTTTCTTGGAGTAGGTATACATCATAGGAGCAATTACAACACAGCATATGTCTGCGTGCTCAAAAACGTACCTACATCTTATCGCATATCCGGGCAAGCTTCAAGGAGAAACGCGGGTCACGCAGCGCCTCAGCCATTAGCCCGAATGAACGCTAATTGCGGGTGCCTGTAACCAGGAAGGATGGGGGATGCAGGGCGCTTCACACACTCCCTGATCCCCACGCCGCACCAAAAGTAAGATTATCCGCTAATGTCTTCATCGGAGAATTCTCTGGATGCTTCGCTTTCCTGCTCGGTTAAACGGCTGTTGCCGCCGCCGATATCGCCCAATACAGCCTCTCCCGCTTCGGCAAATGCCTCCCGCTTTTCGCCGGTATCGGTAAGCTCGCCTAGTTCATTGCTTGCTTCTACGGCAAGCGATGAAATACTTGCGATTGAGCCCTCGTCATGCCCCGTTTCACCATCCTTGGCACCTTTGAATGCATGTACGGCGCTTCCTGCGGCATCCTTGGTGCGGTCAAACAGCCTGGCTGCGCCATTACCGATTTCTTTGGCAAAACGGCCGGTTGCATCGGTTGCGCGAGTTGCTGCCGAACGCGTCGATTCTCCTACCTTGTGAGCTCCGCTTGCAATGTCTCCGCGAAGCTCCTTCCCGCTTTTGGGGGCAAACAGCAATGCCGTAATGGAGCCCAGCAAACCTCCAGCCAATGCTCCAAGCAAAAAGCCTGTGTTACTTTTTCGTTTTTGCATCATCATTGTCTCCTTTCAAACTTAGCGTTCCCTTTCGCCTGCATCGTTGATGCATGAGAGTTATGGGATGTATGGCCGGATTGGGCAGATTGCTCATCCATTGCGCCCTGTTCGCCATAGCTGCCAGGCCGTCAAACCCAGCTCCGCCCATTGAACAGCTTGCTCCGCCTCTCGCGTTTGCGACAGGCGCTCCGCATGTCTAACCGCAGATTGACTAAGTATGTGCGCAGCTTTTTCTGCCGCTGTCGTTGTTTTGGCAACGATGCTTCCCGCATCCTCCATGGCTTGAAACCAGCATTTGGCAGCCTCCAGTCCCTCCTGCAGGTTGCGCGCAGCTTCCTCCGCTGGAACCATAACAGCGCGGGCTTGCTCCGACAAGCGGGTGATTTCCGCTTGGGCCTCCAGCGCCGACTTCTGCAGAGCGTTCAAGCGCAGGACCAACGCATGCAGCGCAATCAAAATGCCAATGGCCAACATGGCAAAAACGGCTGTCGCAATCGCTGCAATCCATTCCATAACCGCCAGCTCCTTTGCATCATCCAGTCAGTTCGTGCAGGGGCAAATGCCCATAACGTATTGACAGTATAATCAGCATGGGCTTGTTTTGACACAAAATGATGCTGATAAATTTAGGCGCTAGCTCATGACATCAAAAAAAAGCCCGTCAGGATATATTTTCCCGACAGGCTTAGTTCATTGATTATATATTCGATTATAAGATCAGCTTTTTTATTGACGGGAATTCTTGATCTCGTAGCTGCAGCGCCCTCCGCCTTTGGCGAGACACTCTGTTCGATCCACTTCCGCATCCAGCAATGAAGCAAACAAAGCAAGCTCGCAGCTGCAGGCCTGCTGATATTGATCCGCTACGTCTTTGATCGGGCAATTATATTCGTGAAGCACATAGCCGCCACCTGACCGCTCCTCGACTTCAGCCATATAACCGCCTGCATTCTGGATGACCGCCAGCTCGGTCACGCGCTGCTCCAAATTTTTACCGTCCATTCTGGGCGCGTACCTCTCCAATAACCGCTTTTTTCTTCCCAAAAACATTTTGTCGATAAGAGCAACCGTTTCTTCGTCGCTCTCCAGCTCTGCCAACAAATCAATCGTTAAAGAATGATAATTTTTAGGAAAATATTGCTCTGCCTGCTGCGTCAGCTGGAAAGCATGCAGGGGTCTGCCCATAGCTTGGCGAACGGTAATAATTTGCACGGCCCCTTCTTTTTCCAGCTCATGCATATGGCGTCTGATCGCCATTTCCGTAAGTCCCAGAACATGTGCAAGCTCGCTTGCATGCATTCTTCCCTTAACTCGCAAATAATGCAATATATTTTTACGGGTAGCGCCTCCGATTCTGGGCCCGGCTCCCAAAATAGGCTCCTTATCATCACAATGCTCTCTATGACCTTGCGCCACGGTTACCACCTCCATGCCCCGGATTGTTGTATCCGCAGGCCCGTTGGCCTCCTTTTTGTTTTAAGCCAGCTCCCGGATTAAATAATGTTCGACTGCAGTTTTATAGTCCTCCAGCCAATCACTCAGCTGCCCCGTCAGATGATGCAGCTCTGCTCTTGGCCAGCTATAATAATCCTGCACGATAGGTTTGCGGAGCTTCACCAATTGAATCAAGTTATCTCGCAGCTGCTCCGAAAAAACGCCTTCAGCTCCAGTAATGTCTATAATATCCTCGTAGCTGCTTGCGTCTCGCATAATAAAGCCGTCAATCAGATAGCTCCCTACATCCGTCACGATTTCAATCGCCAAATGAAGGCAGCGCTCCTGCGCCAAACCTTCCAGCGCCGTTCCCCTCCAGTTACCGTACAACTCTCTAAGAGCTTCCGATATTTGAGGAATTTCCGCCAGCCTGGCGGATATTTGCTCTTGATTTACGTAATACATAAAGGCTTCCCTGCTTTCGGGTTTACTTCCTGCGCTTCGCTCTCCGCTTCAGCCAGGCCACCATAATGATGCTGCTGAAAATAATAACCAGCAGATAGGTCAACATCTCGTATACGTCTCTCATTTCCGCCATGGATGGTTTGACCTCTTAGCTTTCGTAATCGACGCTAACGGAGGATTCCCTCACCTGCGACATATGCTCAATCACTTTTTTATGCTCGGGATGCACCTGATAGGCGTCAAGATCGGCAAGGGAGTCAAACCGGGTCACCAGTGCGATATCATACGAACGTTCCGAATGCAGCACGTCCGTCCCTACCTCGATATACCTCAAAACGTCGATTTTCCCTTCCAAATTGCGGAGAACCGCTGCCGTCGCGTCAACGCTTGCTTTGCTTCTGTCCTTCAGCTTAAAAAAAACAATATGGGTAATCATAACGATTTACCTCCTGAATGTGAATTAGCCCCGCCGCGTTTCGGCGGATAGCATGATTAATATCCTTTTGTCACATAATAACCTATAGGCTTGTACAACGGCAATCTTTTGCAAAAAGGTTATTCAAAAAGGTACTGAGAACCAAGCTTTTTGAATGATAATTATGCAATTAAAGGAGAGACAAACGCCATGCGATACAAAGCAACAGTCATCGCGGCCATTATCGGTTTAGGCATCTGTGCTTTTAATTACACGGGCTACGATCCCCACAATATGGTCTTTTTTATGCTGAGCGTGCCAGCCTGGATTGCCGATCTGTTTATCGACATCCATGAAGTCAGCGTGCTTATGATGTATAGCCTGACGATTTTGACATGGGCGCTGGTTGGTTTCTTTGTTGATGTGCTGATCGCGCGAGAACGCCGCAAAACGGCAAGTGGCGCTAAGCCTTAACAATGCCGGCTCTATACAAAAAGGAGCCCTTCGGCTCCTTTCCATTCCTTCTTTACTATGCGGCTTCAACAATCAGCTTGGCCTGCATGGTTTGATGGCCCGGTCCACATGCGATCGAGCAATAAATGATATATTCTCCCGGCTCCGTGAATTCAAGCTCTGTCTCTTTGTTGTTATTGTCGAGCGAAACCTGAAGCTCGTCAATTTTGAGACCATGGACGCCGCTTTTGTTCTCCAGTCTCATAATAACCTTGTCTCCGACCTTGGCGGTAAATACATCCTGGTTAAAGGTAAAATCATTGGATGCCACAACCTTCATAAGCGTTACGCCATCCGGCATCAAAGCGGCTTCATCCACTGGCTTCTCCGGCAATTTGAAGGTTAACAAAAACACTCCCAGTAATGACGCAGCAATGAAAACGGTAAACATAATCCATTTGTGCATGGTGACAGGCTCCCCTTTGCAATCTAGTCGTGCATGTTTGCACAGCTTCTACTATCTACTTCCTATATTACAAAGGTAGTTTGCTGATCACAATAATAAACTTGGGAAAGCGAAAACTTTTTTCACACTTTTGACAAAACTATGAACATTTTATGACTTTCTCTGGCAAAAGTCTTTGATGATGACCTCGCATTCCTGACGAACGGCACCCCACAACATCGTAAATTGATGCTGATATCCCCGGCACATATAGACGCCCTTCAAGCCGGCCTGCTCCCGCTTCTCCTCATGCACGGATATGCCCCTTGCCCGAAACTTCAATCCCAGACCCGCCTTGTCCAAAAGCACGCGGTCCTGCACTCCCCTCAGGAACGAAATATAAGACCTCCTGAATTTGGCGTCCGACGCGGACATAATCCCGATATCATGCTCAAGGGCGGAAATAAGAATGCCCAATACCATATAACGCTGAACCAGCTGAAGCTCCACCATGCTTTGCACAGGCCTGGTCCAAACCTTCCTCTCCCGATTGACGGCGGTTTTGTTGATTGAAGCCTTCGCTTCCATAGCCATCCCTCCAATTAAGTCAGCCAAAGTAGTCATACTGACTCTCCATAATAAGAACATTTGTTCCCATTATAATAGAAGAGAAGACCAAAACGCAACCGCCAGCTTGGAAATTATTTGTTTTTGAGGACCTCAATCATTTTTTTAACTCTTTCCGGCAAAGGGAAGCCCATTCGGCCATAATTTTCGGTAACGGATATCAATTCATTGGCAATATAAAAATAGACTGCTGCGGCCATCGTTACATTATCCGTTTCCAGCAAAATATCAATCCGATGCGCAAGCAGCACAACAAGCAGGGTCAAGCCCTTTTTTGCCAATCCCCAGGAGCCAAACGCGCTGTTCAGTCCCCGGCCTTCCTTCAGCGAAGCGGATACA
This sequence comes from Paenibacillus oryzae, assembly GCF_001675045.1. GTDB lineage: Bacteria > Bacillota > Bacilli > Paenibacillales > Paenibacillaceae > Pristimantibacillus > Pristimantibacillus oryzae. The sequence continues at coordinate 67,888 of NZ_LYPA01000038.1, read as the reverse complement.
CCCGTGATATAATCCACACCCATTGTCACCAGCAGCAAGGTTAATGATTCCGTCCAGTGTCCGAACGCAAACGTAACTAAAGAACCCAACACGCCAATCATAGAACAAACCCATACAAGCGACATCGCCGCCACCTCTTCTCACAAATAACTTGGATTCCATATTATATATGCGAGGCAGCTCAAGGTTGTCCGTCAACTTGTCTCTGTCCAAAGGGAATTCCACCGTCATCCCGCAAAAAAAGAAACCGCCGCCGTCAAAAGTCAAACGGAGCGATTTCTTTTATGCAAGCTTTTTCTAGCTATTCTTTAAAAAGCTTTACAACGCTTCTCCATGCAAATAATTAAAGAATGGCACGTCTACCCAGAACTGATACGGCGTAATAACCGCATCGGGATCAATCGCTTTTAAACCTTCAATAACCTTTTCCGAGTTTTCATTCAAGGAAAAAGGATGAACGGTATAAGGGCTGTCGGGATCAGTGATCAGGTTGTTTGTAATGATTTCATAACCGTCAATCGCTGTAGGCGAAAAATAAAGCGGCTGCCACCAGGAGCCTGCGATCAGGCCGGTCTGGTCGGCTTCATTCTTTTTGGCATAAGCCAAAATAACATCCTGGAACTTCGTCTTGTCCTTGGCATTGGCGAATTCAAACACCAGATCGTATTCCTTGGCATAAGCGATAAAGTTGCCATTTTTAATCTGAACAACATTTGGACCTGGGTCGCCCCATTCCTTCAAATGGAGGAAGGCCGATGTTTTAGGCTCGAATTGAACCTTGGCATTAAGCCCTTCGCTGCGAAGCAAGCCGATTAATTGGACCGCATGCTTCAAGTTAGAGTGACCGTAAGTCAGCTTGAGGGAATCAATAAAACGGGAATCAAAGCGGGTATCCTTCAAATTATATCCCGTAATAAGCTCCTGCTCCAGCGCTTCATTGACCAAACCTTGCAGCTTGGGAGCGTCGATGATATCAGAGGTTGCATATGCGGCATGAAGCTTAGTTGCGATATCCGCGTCATACACATATCCAATGTATTGCTTGTACAGTCCTTTGCTTTCCAGCACTTTGCCCAGCAGCACATTGGCAAGCTCTCTGTCAACGGCTCCCTTTGGATTAAAGCCGGCATATTCCGATGCCGGAAGCAGGCCCGTATCAACGGCGGCCGCCAATTCCTGAGCCACATGCGCACCGAGACCTTTGCCTGTAATGCCAAGCGGCGAAAGCGAACGCTCAACCTTGTCAGCCGGATAGGTGTAGGCAAGCTCCTTCAAATCAGCGGCGCGAAGCGCAATAGATACCGCTACCGCATTGGTGAGGGGCTGGTCTCCGCCTACCGCCGGCCCCTTCAATACGCCTAGTTCAAATAATGCGGAAGCAGGGCCATACCATTTGTCGCCAGCCTTCAAATCGCTGAATTCAGCAGTGCCGTCAGCGCCCTCATAGCCTAAAATGGCCGCAGCCGCTTCAATAAAATCGCCTTTAGCAGGCTTTTCCGGCAACGCTACCCCGTATTTCTCCTGCAGGAACAGACCGTATTCGGCGCCGCCAATTTCCTGAGCGTGAACAGCGGAAGCTGCCGATACCGTCGCGGCCCCGACATGGGACGCAGGCTGGGCCAGCAGCAAGGCTGCCGCTCCAAAAAGCGCAATCAGCCATTTGCCGCTTAAACCTTTGATTGCTTTCATTATGTATGACCTCCTGAAAATAATAATTCCCATTAACTAAATCGGAATTAATGGTTTTCAGAATTATAGCAACCATTCTTTTAAATTGTCAATGTTAAAAATCCCCATCCTGAATGTCGACGGATGACGATTCTTCGTCGGCGATGCTCTGAATATCCTCCGATGTAATCGTCAGAATTGGATAGCCGTCCCGCTCCGACCGCTTGCGGGCTTTTTCCTTCAAGAACCGCGGGCTTCCCGCTGCTGCGTCCTCGTCGTAAAGCAGAACAAGCGCATCGCTTTTGCGAAGCAAAAGCTCGTCTCTCGCCTGAAATTGCCAAGGCCCCTCATAAGGGGCTTTGCTTACCGGAGCATAATAATCGACCTCCGCCAGCAGATTCCGGTAATAGGACTGCTTGTCTTCCTTCCAGTCCGCTTCCTGATTGGCAAACGCCGTAATAACCGAAACCTTAAGATTCGGGTAACGATCCTTCAGGCCGATAGCCGCTTCGCACGCCCATAGATCAACCCCGTATTGCCCGGGCGTGATGATCCACTCCAGCCCTTCCTCAAGCAATGGAACAAGCTTGTTTTCAATCGCCTTTTTAATATAGGGAATCCCTTTATGCTTTTGGCTGAAAATGCCTAGCTCATGCGCCCGGTACCCGGTCACCATAACCGTCTTCATATCGCTCTCCCGCTGGGTTCGTCATGTCATTGGATCATTGGAGCTTTTTTCCGTTCAAAACATCTCTATTCACTCTAAGAACAGAAGCCGTTTTTGTCAACTGGACGACGCGGCGTTTTTCAGAATCCGGTCCGCCACAAGCATGCCGGAGAGCGTAACCATAGGCGTGCCCCCTCCGGGATGAGTGGTTCCCCCAACAAACCACAGGCCTTCCACGTTGCTTTTATTGGAAGGGCGGTTAAAGGTTTGGCGCGGCGTATTGGAGGAAATGCCGTAGATGGCGCCGCGATATGCGGACGTATCGGCCTGCAGGTCCAGAGGGCTGTAGGTCTCAGCAAACTCCGTACTGGAGACCAGCCCGCACAGTCCGCGCTCCTCCAGCTTGGTCAGCAAAAAGGCGGCATACTCCTCTCTCTGCTTCTCCCAGTCCCATCGCTCAGACAAATACGGTGCATTGGCCAAAATAAACAAATTGCTGCCTCCCGGCGGCGCCATGCCCGCTTCCGAATAGCCGGAGTGGCAAATATATATCGCAGGATCGGTCGGAGCTGTCAAACGTTGAAAAATATCGCTAAATTCTCCTCCGTATATGGAGGGATAAAAAACAGTGTGATGCCGGAGCCCGCTATATACTCGCCGTACGCCCGCCATCATGGCAAAACCAGACAAGGAGGGTTCATAACCCCCGATACGGGCGTTGCTCATGGAAGGCCGGGCATTGGCTGGAATCAGCTCCCGGTTAACCGACAATACATCCCCGCCCGCAACGACCAGCTCGGCCCCATAATCTCCTTTGGCAGTAGAAACCCCCGTTACTTTGCCTCTTTTCACGACAATATGAAGCACTTTCTCTGACGTGACAATTTCCGCGCCAAGCTCTTTGGCAAGCTTGCTGAATGCTTCAGCAATTTCGTAATTGCCGCCTTTTGCCGCATAGACGCCAAGCTCAAGCTCGACATGAGCCAGCATGCCGAAGATAGCCGGCGCTTTCGCGGGGTCGGAGCCTACATAAGTCGCATATCTGCCAAACATCGCCAGCGTATGGGGATGGGAAAAATAACGGCGGAGCAAGCCGTTAAGGGAGGTAAAAGGCTTCGCCTTGAGAAAGCCTCCCACCAGGCCGGGCCGGAGCTTGTCGCTCCAGCCCGCCAGCAGCCTGTTTAAAAACTGCTCCTCCGCAAGCCGGTACAGGGCTGCCGATTCCTCCATAAAGCTGCGGTAATTGGCGGCATCGCGAGGGCTGAATGCAGCCAGCTGCTCAATCATCGCCTCCTGGTCAGAGGTTCCGTCCACGATAGAACCATCATGAAACAGATTTCGGGAAGCGGAGTCGAGCCGATACAAGGTCACATAGTCCTCAAGCGATCTGCCTACCGACTTGAACAGGGACTCAAAAATATGGCGCATCGTAATCGTGCTTGGACCCCGGTCAAACAGATAACCGTCCCTTTGAACACGCTGAAGCTTGCCGCCCACCGTCGCCTGCTGCTCCAGAACGGTTACTCTGTAGCCGGCATGAGCCAACTTAATTGCAGCGGCAAGACCGCCCAGTCCCGCCCCGATTACGATTGCCTTTTTCATAGATGTGTTCATAGATACCGCCTTCCTTTCCAGCTGTAGCCTATTCCTGTTACAGAGCCGTACCATGAGGCGGCGGCGATTGCCAGCAGGGCGGCAATGCCCGGCGCAAGCAGCACAGCATCCCGAAGCGGCCGGCGGTGATGCCGGTCAACGGTCAGCTTTATTCCGAAGCCCAGCAAACAGCACACTATCGCCAGCAGCATTGCCGTTGCCGGCAGCAAGCCCGCAATGGCGCAGACAAGCGCCGCCGGGGGAAGAAGATAAAGCAAGCTATAGGAAAGCATGATCCATAAAAGCAGTAAATGGCTGCGTCCTAGTCCCGCAAACAGATTTTTGCGGTAACCGTTCCAAACCTCGCCGGCATCCCTATACATCCGCATGTAGACATGGCTGCATATATTGGCCAGCGTCATAGGGCAGCCTGAGGACTTGATTCTGCGCGCCAGCTCCATGTCGTCCAGCAGATGCTCGCCTAACGCAGCGTGCCCGCCGCTGGCTTCATAAGAGGCGGAATGAACCAGCATAAATGCGCCATGGGCGGCGACGAATGCCGGATTGGACGATTTGCGAACCATAACAATCGGCAAATGGCAGGCGATGACAAAGGACATCAGCGGCACGACAAGCCGCTCCATAAGGCTTCCCGTCACCTGACGCGGAAAGCCGGTAATCAACCCGCTTCCCTGCTGCTCCGCCATCGCCATCGCGGCATCCAATGCGCGTTCTCCCAGCTCTGCGTCGCTGTCCAGAAACAGAAGCCATTGTCCCGAGGCCTCGCGTGCAAGCTGCATGCAGGCATGGGATTTTCCCGTTATGCCGGGCGGCAGCGGCGCTCCGTCGATCAAGCGAAGAACAGTGTCTCCAGCGCGGCAGGATGATGCCTGAAATGCCGCCAACGCCTCCTCCCGCGTGCCATCCTCGGAACGGTCGTCCAGCACCAGCAGCTCCAGCCCCGGCCAGTTCTGCGCCAGCACGGACGCAATGCAGCGGCCAATCTTCCCTTCTTCATTGCGTGCGGGAATCAGGACCGAAAGACGGACGCTGCCAGACAGCTCATTCCGCCGGGTGGAAAACGAGGTTTGGCCCTCCTTGGACTCATCCATAGAGGGCGTCTTCAGTTGCGGCATTTGGCGCAAATTCCATAATACATACAGCCATTGGAACCCCAGAACAGCCGCTATACATTCTAATAACGCTTCCATTGCCGCAGCTTCTCCCTCCAGTTGTCGAATTTTTCGCTCGTGGAGCTGTGCCGGAGGAACAGGGAGTTAAACCATTCATTGTCCGCCATCCCGGCTTCACCCGCCTCAACGGCGATTGCTTTGTGCCGGTCAAGCTGGGTTTCCAGCACGTTTTGCAGCATATCGGTTATCGCCTTTCGCTCCCATTCATCCCAATTTTTGCGGATAGCGCCGCCAAACCACATAGACGCCTCCGGCTTTTGTCCGCAAATACTGTAATGAATACTGACGGGAACAACGGCAGCTTGCGGACAAGCGCGGAGCACATAACCGGCGCCGCCCCCAAAAACGAGAGGCCGCTCCTCCTGGTGGGTTATTTTACCTTGGGGAAAAAGCCAGACATGTCCGTCTTGCCGCAGCAGCGAAACGGTATGATCCAGCGCGGCCAAAATGCCGCGCCTGCTGCTGCGGTCGACAGGATAAGCCCCCAGCTTGCGGAAAAAACGGTATTTGTCCAGCTGAACACTGTCCATCATAAGACGGGTTGGCTTGTGGGACACATATTTTGCCGCATGCCGCAGAAGAAGGCCGTCCCACCATGAGCTATGATTGACGATAAACAGGACGGGACCTGTCAGCTCATCAGGCATGGAACCAACCCTTAACGACAAAGCCCGAAAATGCCGCCGCAGCAAATAATATTCGTTATACCGGTCAAAAATCGCTTTAAATACGGGATGTTCGTTTGAAGCTTCCATGACGAAGCCCCCTTTCCAGCAAGGCCGACGCCGCCACCGCAATCAGAATGGGCAGGTATTGCCGCTCGGGAAGGCCCAGCACCCCGAACATAAGAAGCATCATCTGCGACAGGCGAACGGCTTTCCTGCGAATAGGGAACGGTGTCTTGCGAATCGGAAACAGAAACGACAGCGCAAACGAAATGATAAACCAGCTGGCAAAGTTGGTAAACGGAATGCCGTAATACCCTCCCTCGCCCTCCCAGGACCAGAACCCGCGAGCGTAGGCAACGGGGTCCAGCACCAGGTCGAATATAACCGTGCATAAGCCCGCCCATAAAGCCCTGATCCACTTGCTTCCCGAGTCCGATAGCAGAACCGCAGTTACGATAACGCCCACCCAGGCAAACGCAATGGTTAACGGAACGCCGCCTAACGAAAATCCAAGCACATCAGTGTAATGATAAGAGCCAAACGGCCAGCCGGTTGCAACGCCCAGCCACTCTACCGAAAAAGTGAGCAGCCCTGCCGCAAAAGCCCGGCTCCAGCGAATAACCCGTTTTTCTCCAAGCTGACGTTCTATATCCAGCGCGCAGCATGCAAAAAAAACAAGGAACAGGCCGTTTGAAAAAGCCAGCCAATCCGGCACGCCTACCGTAAGCATCAGCAACAGGCCAACCACATACCAAAAAACAAATAGTTTGCCCATACTCAGCTCACCGCAGTTTCCGTCCCGTTTTGACGCGGCTTGCCGTATTTCCGTTTGACCGAAGCGTAAATGACGCCTTTTTCCAGGGAGCCCACGATGGAGCGTTTTGTAAACACCTCATAACGGTTATCCTTCACCTTGTTCAAAATGGCGCTATAATAACCTGCCGCCAATTCGACCGCGATGGCGCTTTGCACAGGATAACTTCCGATGTTCTCCAGCCCGATTCGGAACCAGGACCTGGAAAGCTCCGTCAGCTCGTCAACGAGATGGCGAAACGCCTCGTTCACCTCTCCCCGGTCAAACTGCTCCTCCGTATAGCCGTGGCGCTTCATTAATTCCAGCGGCAAATACCTGCGTCCCCGCTCGCGATCCTCGCCCACATCGCGGATAATATTAACAATTTGCATGGCTTTGCCCAAATAGATGCCGGATTTGGTTACGGCTTCGCCTGGCGCGTCATGCAAAACGGGCAGCAGCATTTCCCCTACCGTTCCCGCTACCAGATAGCAATAGCTCTCCAACTGCTCCATCGTCTCGTAATGGGTGACGACCAAATCTCTGCGTTGTCCTTCCATCTGACGGAAAAAAGGCTCCTTGCTCAGCTTGAAATGACGGAACAGCCAGCGCAGCGAATCCCATATAAAATGGCCGTCCGCATGCTCCAGGTCCTTAAATCCTTGCTCCAGCTCATCAATACTAAAAAGCGGCTGCTCCTCGTCTATCGCATCGTCAATAAGGCGGCAGAAGGCGTAAATGACAAAAACAGCTTCTCTTCGAGGACTGTCCAGCAAGCGGAAGGCATGGTAAAAGCTAGTTGAACCTTTGGCGATCATGGCTTCGCATTGAGCCAGGTTGTCTTGTACGTTCATGGGAAGACCTCCTCAATAAGATGATGGGCAAGCAGCTTTGCTCCTTGCATAACAATGGGAATGCCCCCGCCGGGATGAATGGATGCTCCCACGGCGTAAAGCCCTTCTATTTTGCCGTGCTTGAACTGAGGCCGGAAAGCTGCGGATTGCAGGAGCAGCGGCGCAAGGCCAAAGCTGCCCCCCTGAAACAAGCCGTCCCTCTTGGCGTCCCGGGGCGTCCGCACGCTCTTCCAAACGATCGAAGCCCTCAAACCGGGAAACCCTCTTCGCTCGGCCTCCTCCAGCACGTTGTCTACTAAAGCGGCCGTTTCACGCTCCCAATCCACAAAAGGCTCCGGCGGACAAGGAATCAAAAAGTAAAGCGCGCTATGGCCCGCAGGAGCAGCGTCTTTATCTATCGCGGAAGGGTTAAACACATAAAAGGACGGATTCCTTGGCAATGTCTTTTTGACAAAAATATCTTTTAAGCTATCATTCAGCGACGGCGGCAAAAAGAATTGATGGGTTGCCGCATTAGGCCATGTTTTGTTTGTTCCGGCATACACCAGCACACACCCGGAGGAAGGCACATATTTATCGCTTCGCTCCTCCTTTTCGAGTGCTTCTTCTGCCTCATTTAGCACGGGCAGCCTATGGGGCAAATCTCCGTTATAAACGACGGCGTCTCCCCTGTACGCCTTGCCGCCCGCAATAAAGCCCCTGCATATGCCGTTCTCCAGCAGCAGCTCGCTTACTTCCATGCCGGTGTGAATATCCACCCCGCGCGACCGGAGCTCCTTCTCCAGCAGCGGCACCAGCGAGGCGTAACCGCCCTTGACATACCAGACGCCATATTCATGCTCCGCATAGGGCAGCAAGGTATAGAGGCCCGGCGCTTGAAACGGCGCTCCCCCGATATACAGCGTCTGCAGCGAAAAAGCGTCTACCAGCCGTTCATCCCGAAAATATCGGGCGGCAAGCGCCCGCGTGCTTCTATATGCCCGCAATCGGGCCAGCAGCCTCAAATTGGATACGGTAAACAAATGGCTTTTTCGGAAAAAGGGACGATCCAAAAATGCGGCCTTGCCAAGCTTAAAGCCCTCTCTCATATGATCCATATACCGAAGAAAACCGTTTGAGCTTCCCGGCGCCAGCCGCTCCAGCTCCTCCATTTGTTTGTCTGTATCCCGCCATTTTGTCAGCCTGGTGCCGTCGGCATAGTGAATGACATGCATAGGTGAGCATTCCTGAAGCGGGATGGATGCGCGCGGGATACCGGCCTCCTCCAGAATATCAAGCAGCATTTCCGGCAACAGCACAATCGTTGGACCTTGATCAATACGGAAGCCATCCCCCTCCTGAAAAGCGAGCCGTCCTCCCAGCTTGTCATTTTTCTCGAACAGTCCGACATCGGCGCCTTGCTTGCTTAGAAGCAAGGCGGCTATCATTCCCCCGATGCCGCCGCCCGCTATTATTATTCGCGGCAAGTCCGCCACCTCCTCCTATGCCTTGGCTGGACTCTAGATAAAGTTCGCAGCCGAGCTTTTTTTACCATAATCCTGCTCCAAAATAAGTCTGGCGCTAATACGTGCGGATTCAAAAATGGTAGGCAAGCCGCTGCCGGGATGAGTGCCCCCTCCGACAAGCCAGCAATTGCCCATTTCCTGAAAGCGATTATGAGGCCGCAGCATCAGCATCTGGTCCAAAGAATGGGCAAGGTTGAAGGTTGCGCCTTGATAAACGTCATGGCGGTCACGCCAGCCCAGCGGCGTTAGGCTTGCTGACACCTCGATGGAATCCCCCAGCTTGCCGATGCCAGGCTCCTGCTGTAGCCGGTTCAGCACATATTGTTTAACCGCCTCTTCCTCGTTTTCCCAATCAATGCTGCCCGTCAGATTAGGCACCGGCATAAGAACGTACAATGCCGTTTTTCCCGGCGGAGCCAGCGTCGGGTCGTTAACGCAAGGATTATGCACATATATGGAGGCGTCCTTGGACAACACCTTGCTGCGAGTCAATTCATCCGCATTGCGGCGATAATCCTTGGCAAACAAAATAGTGTGATGAGGCATGTCGATTTCCCGGTTTATCCCCAAATACAGCATATAAGCGGAACAGGAATATTTTTTGGCGGCAAGCTTTACGGGTGAATATTTCTTGAGCTGTCCGGGCTCGAACAGTCGGTTCATCGCCGTTGCAAAGTCCCCGTTAATCACGACATGATCCGCATATACGTTTTCCCCGTCGTCCAATTGCACGCCAATCGCCTTTCCGCCTTGCGAAAGCACCTTGCCAACGCCTTTGTTCAGATGAATGGCGCCGCCATATTCGCTTATAACGTCCGCCATTGCCTGGCAAATCCGGTTTACGCCCCCAATGGGATGAAACAAGCCGTATTGATGCTCCAGATACGACAGGATCGTAAACGTACCCGGGCAGCTCCAGGGCGACATGCCTAAATATTTGGCCTGAAAGGTAAAAGCGCTTATCAGCCGCTCGTCATTGAAATATCGTGAAAGTCGATTATAGACATTATCTGTGGCATGAAGCTTGGGCAAAGCGGCAAACACATCGGCGGAGAACAAATCGCTCACCTTGCTGAAAGGGCGCTGCAGCAGCGGCTTAATAACCTTGAACTTTTCGCTTTCCTCCCGCATAAAGCGCAAATAGCCTTCTCCATTGCCGGGAAAATGCCGCTCAATTTCCGCCACCATTCGCTCACGGTCACGCGTAGCTTCAAAGGCAATGTCGCCGAATTGAAGCCGGTACAAGGGATCCAGCTCAATCATTTTTACATAATCCTGCAAATTTCTGCCCGCCGCCTGAAACACTTCCTCAAGCAGCCAAGGCATCATCAGAAACGTTGCGCCCCGGTCAAAATAATAGTCGCCAAGTTGAAACCGGGATGTTCGGCCGCCTACAGCGTCTTGTTTTTCATAAACGGCAACCTCATAGCCTTGCGATGATAAAAGCATCCCCGCCGCAAGACCTCCCGGACCAGCTCCGATAACTGCCACCTTTTTACCGACCACCGAAACTGCCCCTCTCAATAATTATTTATACCGTAAGGTTAATTAATATTGTACTATACCCCTCTCCACATTCACAACAGATATTTTTCACAGCAAAAAAGGCAGCGCCGTCAGGCCTGCCCTATGCTTTATGCTCTATGCTCTATGCTCTATGCTCTATGCTTTATGCTTTACACTCTACGCTCTATGCTCTACGCTCTACGCTCTACTGCGCATCGTCCGCAACTATTAACGGTTGTCCACCTTTTCGGGATACAAATCATGGTTCATCAGCCGATGCTGCGCCATATCCTCGTATTTGGTTCCCGGGCGGCCCCAGTTGCAATAAGGATCGATCGAAATGCCGCCGCGCGGCGTAAATTTGCCCCATACCTCGATATAACGAGGGTCCATCAGCTTGATTAAATCATTCATAATGATGTTCATGCAGTCCTCATGGAAATCGCCGTGATTGCGGAAGCTGAACAGATAAAGCTTTAGCGATTTGCTTTCGACCATCCGCACATCGGGAATATAGGAAATATAGATCGTGGCAAAATCGGGCTGTCCCGTAATGGGACAAAGGCTCGTAAACTCCGGACAATTGAATTTGACAAAATAATCACGGCCTTGATGCTTGTTTTCAAAATGCTCCAAAACCTCCGGCGCATAGCTAAAGGCGTACGCTGTTCCCTGATTGCCCAGAAGCGTCAGACCATCCAGCTCCCTGCTATCTCTTCCTTCACTGGTTTGCTTTGTATTATGCTTCATTGCTCTCATCCTTGTTTACGGCTACACGCCTTTTTTGTTGCCCCATACCCAGGTATGAAGCTGCGGCAATACATGTACGCCGCGAAGTTCATTATCGTCCATAACAAATTCGATCAGCCATTCATAACGCTCCACCAAATATGGCAAAAGCGCTGCGGGATCGGTTTCCAGCAAATTCCCGTTTCCGGCTTGCAAATAAAACGGCACGCCGGGATACCTGATATGAATGGTTTTGGCATAAGCCAGGTCGGCCTCGTCAAAAACAACAACCTTCAAGCAAAACACCGTTTTCGCTTGAGATAACTCGCCGATGATTTCGTCCAGCTTCCCAAGGTCCGTCACCATGCCCGAGGTTGGCGGCTTGGGAGACAAAGTTAAATCATCGATTACGGTAAACCAGGGCTGCCATCGGCTGCCCTGCGTTTCCAGCGCAACTCTGATGCCTTCAGCATGCAGCAAATCTATAAGCGAAGCCAGCTGCGGCAGAAGCGCGGGATTGCCCCCCGATATCGTGACATGATCAAAGCCTTCTCCGCCAACGGCGAGCAGCTCGTCGAAAATCTCTTTTGCGCTCAAAAGCCTAATGTCGGCTTTGCCGGTACCGTCCCATGTAAAAGCGGAATCGCACCAGCTGCACTGATAATCGCAGCCTGCGGTGCGGACAAACATCGTTTTGCGGCCGATGACCATGCCTTCGCCCTGCACAGTTGGACCAAACACCTCCATGACGGGGATGCGGCGTCCGACGGCAGCGTCAACAACCCCTTCATGAGCGCCCTGGCTGCAATCGGCGCTGCTGTCGGCAGAAAACCTATCATTGGCTGCTTCACGGGAAGCTGCCCTGGGGACGGCAAGTGACCGCGCCATCATGATGTTCCCTCCAGTTGCGTCCCCTCCAGAGATGCTCCGCTATCCAAATACTCCTCCAGCCCTCTCCGTCGCAGCTGACAGGCCGGACATTCGCCGCAGCCGTCCGCCTTGATGCCGTTATAGCAGGTCAACGTACGTTCGCGCACAAACTGAAAGGCTCCTAGCTCGTCAGCCAGCGCCCAGGTTTGCGCTTTATTCAGCCACATCAGCGGCGTATCAATAACAAAGCGGTAGTCCATCGACAAATTCAGCGTTACGTTAAGCGACTTGATAAATACATCACGACAATCCGGATAACCGCTAAAATCCGTTTCGCAAACGCCGGTTACAATGTGGCGGGCGCCAATGCCTTTTGCCAAAACGGCGGCAAAGGTCAAAAAAAGCAGGTTTCGCCCGTCAACAAAGGTGGAGGGCAACCCGCCATCCTCCTGCTTGATTTCAATGTCATTTCTGGTTAGGGCATTTGGCGCCAGCTGATTAAGCAGCCCCATATCCAGCACATGGTGCCGGATGCCAAGCTCGGCGGCAATATCCGCCGCGCAGTCCAGCTCCAGAACATGACGTTGACCGTAATTAAAAGTAACCGCCTCTACCTCCCGAAAGGTTTTTATGGCCCAGAACAGACATGTCGTGCTGTCCTGTCCGCCGCTGAATACAACAACCGCTTTTTCGTTCCTCATCCTTTACCGCTCCTCTCATTACCTCAAAGATGGAGCGTTCGCAAAATCCGGCAGTAAAAGCTGCCTTCTCCAAAAGAAAACGGCGCCCCCGATTCATAAAGAACCGTAAGCGCCGAACACAAAAACGACGATGTCCTTGGTCGTGTTTAAAAACACGCTCCGACGGACTACCGTTTCGTTTAGTTTTTTATAGAGGGAGTTCGCGAACCTCTCCCGGCGGCGCACCCCATTCATAAATGCGGGCAGCTATGCCGGATTTTCTTTTTCAGTTATCCATCGTACTATATCACAACCATTCCCGTATGGGAATAGCTCCTTACAGCAGCCTCCCCAGCTCCTTCAATGTTTCCGCCATATGGCGCAGCAGCTCGGGAATATCCTCCATCTGCTCTTCTCCAATGCCGCGATCAAAATGAATTTCAGCTGTGCAGCGGGCTTTGGAGTTCTGTGAAGCGCCATAGATTTTGCTGACCGTTTGCGCAGGCCGGCTTGTTGGCTGCCAGATGTGGAGCAGGACATGTTCGATGGCTTGGCACTGCTCGTCCTCTCGTTCAAGCTCCAGATGAAAACGAACCCGAAGCCGGCAGGCGCTTTCATCCGCCGCCGCCCTATCTTCATCTTCAGCCAAAAGCTCCGCCGCCAATTCCCGCAGCGACGAAGACAAAACCACCTCCGCCTCGACCTCCCCTTGTCCTGGAAGCGTAAAGCGAAGAGACAGCTCGCGGCCCATAACTGCCATATCCATTAAATCGCTCCGTCCCGACACAGTCACCAGGCCGTCCAGATTATCCATGTCGTACAGCTCATTCTCCAGCGCAACCTTAATATTTTCAAAAACGGTAGGATGAAAATTCATTGCTATTCCCCCAATAAATGTTTAGCGGCCTGCTGTCGGGCCAACGAGCGAATGTGCTTGTCCTCCGGAATATTTTGTATCAGGACGCCTTCTCTGCCTGCTTCTTGCATCATTTTCTGAAGTGCGGCAATACGGCCTTTATTAAAATCTATGAAGCGAAAATCGAGTTGACGCAAATGCTCCATCTCGGTTAATCTCCTAAACGCATCTGCTTTTATGACGGGATTGATTTCCTTGAGCTCCAAATACTCCAGAGTATTCGCCGTCCACAGAAGGTCAATTTCCTTCAGACCTTTCATATAAACCAGTTCCAGCTGGCGCAGCCGTTCAAGCTTGGAGAAATCGAATAGGCGCTGCACCTTAGGCTGTGCAATCTGAAGAAATGCGAGATTTCGCAGCAGTCTCAACTCGTCCAGATTCGTCAGGTTGCGAATGGCGGACAAGGACAGTATGGACACGGAGGAATCCGACAGCGCCGCAAGCGAACCCTCCTCCAGAGTGCAGCTGTCGATCAGCAAGTCCCGTAGCAAAGGTAAGGACGCAACGAAATCAAGACCGGCGATGGCGCGATTCAAAACAAGCGACTCCAGCGAGGAGCAGCCTGTAATTGGCGATAAGGAAGCAAATTTGCCGGATAGTCTGAGATAGCGCAGTTGTTTATAGGAGTTAATAAATTCGAGAGACAGCTCTTTTTTGGAGCTTATCACCAAAAAATCCATCCGCTCCAACGCGGATAACTGCTCCAAATGTTGCGAATGATTCATATCGAGCTGCAGGGCGAACACATGCCTAAGACCTGAAAGCGCCATCACCATTTCCTCCGGGTAGCGGCTTTTGGCATCGCTATTGCTAACCGATAAAATCAAATCCGGACGTTTGGCAAACAATTCTGTATCCAGTCTGGCCAAATCGTCCAGCTTATCAGCTCCGGCAACAAACGACACCGTAGCCCGCTTTCGGAGATGCTTGACGGCATTAGTGATCTTCTCCGCTGTCCAGGGCGCTCCGCTCATAGAGCCCGTCCATATTTCCCCCATCACACTCTCCCCCCTCGGTCCATCACATTGTTTATTATTGTAAATCCCCTGGAATAGGCTTGGCAAGCTAGACCGGCAACTATGAATATATGTAGACAATCTCCTCTCAAACGCGATCATTTGCGTTGCCGGGATAATTACGTATACTTATACTATAAGGAATCTAGCGGATTTTTCCCAATTATAACTGAGGTGAAACTGTGGAAGAGAATAAACAACTGGAAGAAGCCTATCGCTTAATGGGACTTGCGCCAATGGCGGAAAAGGAAGAGGTGGAAAAGCGCTATACTACACTGCTGAAGAGAGAGCGCGCGCGCCAAAAGCAAAGCGCTAGTGAAAGCGCCTCCTCCGAGGGCCGCGACGAGCCGGAATTCACAAAAATAACGGAGGCTTATCGCTACATTCTGGAATACGAGGATCGAAAAATAACGGAGGCCTTTAATCAGCAGGAATACGGAAAATACGGCGGCATGGCGGAAAAAGCGCAAAAGGTGGACCATTTTTGGCGCTACTATAAGTTTCATACGCTTGGCGCAATCGCGTTAATCGCACTCCTGATTTATGGCATCAACAGCTATATCGATCATCGCGAGCATCAAAAATATTTGGCGAGCCTGCCGCCCGTTGACGTTCATGTCTCGTTTTTTGGCACCTTTATGCTGCCGGAGGGACAAAAGGATCAAACCGCCGTTAACGCGGCGCTGCTGTCGCATTTTCCGGAATGGCAGCGCGTGGACTCCACGATTACATTTGTGCCGCAGGATGACATGAACCAGATGGCCTATTTGCAGAAGGCAGCTGTTACGCTGGTAACGGAGAAAGCCGATGTTTATATTATGGACCGCAGCATGCTGCAGTACATCGGAACCCAAGGCGTGCTTATGGAGCTGGACGACAAAACGGATATCATCAAGGGACTGGATGAAAAAAGGCTTCAGAAGCTCACCGTCACACCAGGCGTTCTGGACGAGACTCCAGGCGAGGAGCATATTTATGCAATTGATTTAAGCGGCTCCTGGCTTGACAAAGAGCTTCCCTTGCTAAAAATGGACTTATTTGCCGGCGTTCGCGTCAACTCGGAAAACCCGGAGAAAGCTCTTCAATTCATTAAAACGTTTGCCAGCGCCATTAAGTAATAACTCCGAGGGGAAAGGGTGTCTTGTGGGTTTGCGCTTCCAAGACACCCATAGCATGTCATTATCCTATTAATAGCGCATACACAATTCCCGGACCGTGAACGCCGATGGTCAGATCATTTTCGATGTCGGAGGAGCGGCTAGGCCCCGAAATAAAATGAATGCCTGCCGGCAAATTCTCTTTCCCCGCCTGATCAAATGTTTCCAGCACTTCTCCAAGCCTCGTAACCAGTCGTCCAACAGGAATAAGTATAAACAAAACGGTGGGGAGCAGGCTGACAGAGCGCCCTTTTCCGCTGGAAGACAGAACAACCGCCGAGCCCGTATAAGCTACGGCATGATCCGCTTGCACAATGCCAAAATCCGCTCCTGCCGCTTCCGTTTTCCATGCCTTGTCCCGGTCGCTGTTCCATACGGCGATTTCCGCTTCCGGCAAGGCTTTTTCCAACTCCAGTTCATTCAGAGCAGGTTCGTCCTGACGAAGCACTATCTTGACATCCATTTCCTTTGCTTTATCAACGATGAAAGCAGAAGCGTCAGAAAACGATGCAAGCCGCTCCACATGACCGCCGACTGATAAGAAATTATCGGTAAATCGTTTCACCTTCTCCTCCGTGTTCCATTCCAGAGCAGTCCAGAAATCCGGCGCGCCCCGATGAGGATTCAGCGGCGCTTCGGTCATGGGACCATGCCCCAGTCGATTGGCAATCCCTCCGATAAACGCCTTCTGCCTATCATGAGATCGCTTCTCCAGACGCGCAAGCCATTCCTCATGACTTTCATTCATGACCCCCGCCACCTTCCCATTGCTTATCCCTGACTCTGTTAAGCTGACTGTTGTCGGCGCTGTCTGTTCCATGGCTATCCTTTCGCGTTCTCTCTTGCAGCCGCCGCTCCAGCCGCTCTGAAACGGAAGCGTCCATCTCCTGCAATCCCGCTCTCAGCTCCTGCTCCAGAGTGGGCCAACGATCGCGAAACGATTGTTTTGGCAGCGCAGGAGTAACCCGATAAGCGTTCCACCCCTTGAGCGGTCCTAGCCTGGATTTGATAAAGCCGTCGCGCAGAAGCAGCCGTTGCCCCGTTTTCCCAAGCCGCAGCATGCCGCCAAGCCGCCTGGAGCTGCCCATAATTGCGGCAAAGCCGCCCATGCCAAGCCCCTCCAGCTTGCTGCCGTGGCCGTCCTCCACTTTTCGCCGCCGCAAATAAACCAGCATGTCATGCAAGGGAATTTTGACGGGACAAGCCTCATAGCAAGCGCCGCACAAGGTAGAGGCATTCGCTATATCATCCCATTCCGCTACATTGGCGTTTAGCGAGGGAGTCAGAACGGCTCCGATCGGGCCGCTATAGGTACTGCCGTAGGAATGTCCGCCGATATGCCGATAAACCGGGCAAGCATTCAGACATGCGCCGCAGCGGATGCAGTTCAGCAGCTCCTGAAACTCGGGATCGCCTAACTGAAGCGAACGGCCATTGTCGACGATGATCATATGCATTTCATCCGGTCCGTCAGCGTCAGCGCTACGACGCGGCCCCGTAATGCCGGACATATACATGGTGAGCTTTTGTCCCGTAGCGGAGCGCGGCAGCAAGGTCGCCATCACCTCCAGATCGCTCCAGGAGGGGATGATCCGCTCCATGCCCATCAGTGTAATTTGAGTACGGGGAATGGTGCTTACCATTCGTGCGTTCCCTTCATTTTCAAACAGCACCATTGAGCCGGTTTCAGCAATGGCGAAATTGCAGCCTGTCATGCCAATATCCGCCTCCAGAAACTTCTCCCGAAGCTTTTTTCGCACAAAACCGGCCAAAGCCGTTGTATCCGGCGGCAGCTCGTATCCCGCCTCCCTTGACAGCAACTCAGCAATTTGATAACGGTTTTTGTGAATGGCGGGAATGACGATATGAGAGGGCATTTCTCCGGCCAATTGAATAATATATTCGCCCAGATCGCTCTCTATTGCTTCAACGCCAATGCCCTCCAGCGCCTGATTGAGATGCAGCTCCTCCGATACCATGGATTTGGACTTAACGACCGAACGAGCGCCGCATCGGCGGGCGATATCCAGGCTGATCTCCACCGCCTCGGCCGCTGTTGCGGCAAAATGGATATGAACGCCATTTGCTCTGGCGTTATCTACAAACAGATTCAAATAATAGTCAAGATGAGCAATGGTATGCAGCCGTATGGCGCGTCCGCGTTCTCTCCATTGCTCCCAATTGCCTTGTTCGTCAGAAGCCTTTTTTTTACCGTTTCGGAGACGCTCCGTCGTGAAGCGGACCGCCTTGCGCAGAAACTCGTCGTTCAGGGCGATTTCCGCCCGGGCCTTAACCGTTGCTCCGCCCTTGCTTCCTCCGCTCATGCGCCCTTCACTCCCTCGTACAGAAGCTCCGCCAGATGCATAACGCGCACAGGCTTGCCGCGATAATGTAAATTTCCAGAGATGTTCATGAGACAAGCCATATCCAATCCAACGAGCACCTCCGCTTCCGTCTCCAGCACATGATCAACCTTTTCCGTAACCATCGCTCCGGAAATATCCGCCATTTTGACCGCAAAGGTACCGCCGAACCCGCAGCAGTCCTCCGCAAACGGAAGCGGAATAAGCTCCAGGCGCTCAACCTGACCCAGCAGCAGCAGCGGCTCGTCCTTAATGCCTAATATTCGCGTGCCGTGGCAGGAGGGATGGTACGTCACTTTATGGGGAAATGAAGCGCCAAGACTCGTTATGCCCATCACCTGTACGAGAAATTGCGTAAATTCATAAGACTTCTCCTTAAGCTCACGAATCCGTTCCCGCTGCTCCGGCTCGTGCTGAAACAGCTTGTCATAATGATGCAGCATCCCTGTACAAGAGCCTGAAGGCGCTACCACAAAATCGCTGTCCTCGAAGGCGTCCAGAATCCTGCGCGCAGCCTCCCGCGCTTCCTTCCAATATCCGCTGTTGTACGCTGGTTGTCCACAGCAGGTTTGCACGTCCGGAAAATCCAGCTTCACTCCGTATCGGGCAAGGAGGCAGGCCATAGCCTCGCCGACACGGGGAAACATGGCATCGCTCATACAGGTAATAAACATAGAAACCTTCATCCCTGTGTCCCATCTCCTTCCACTGATTAAACTGCTATTGATTAAACCGATTTTACGGAGATTCCCCTCTGCTCCAATTGGTCCGCTTCCTCTGGTGAAAGTCCGGCATCCGTAATCAGCATGTGAATATTATGCAAATCAGCTACATGGGTAAACGCCTGCACGCCGTATTTGCTTGAATCCGCAAGCAAAATAACGTGATCCGCCATACCCACCATTTTTTGCTTGATTCGGGCTTGAAGCTCGTTTGACTCGCTAATCCCGCGCTCCAGATGCAGTCCTTTGCAGGAAAGAAACGCTTTGTCCACATGGTAGGCGTCCAGCGACCGTTCCGCCAGCGGCCCCACATAGGAGAGACTGCGGGCGGCCAATATGCCTCCTGTGGAAATAACCTGGATCTTTTCCTTGCCGACCAGTTCCATCGCCACCTTAATGGAATTAGTGAGTACGGTGACCGGCATGTCCGGCATGGAGGCTGCCATATACCAGGCCGTGGTGCTGGCGTCCAGCAAAATACGCTCCTGCGGCTCAATAAGCTTGACCGCTTCCATCGCGATGCGTTTTTTTTCCTCGGCAAAAGCAATCTCTCGCTCAAAATACGGCGTTTCTGGCTGCTGCTCCTTGACACTGACGGCCCCGCCATGAGAACGGCGCAGCCTTCCGGCTTGCTCCAGCCGATCGAGGTCGCGCCTGATCGTTTCCTCTGTCACCTGGCATTGCTCGCTCAGCTCCGTCACCCGGATGCTGCCTCTCTCGTTAACCAGCTGTACAATTTTTTCATAGCGTTCAGCTACCAGCATACCTTGCCCTCTTTCCAACCGATTCCGGTGTCCGTAATTTGCGGGCAAACCGGACTGGCTCATGATGCATTGCCTTCGTTGCGCCGATACCGCCTGTCAGCTTGCGGACAATCCTGTTACGGCCAGATAACGTTGGTAAGCTTCCGCCCAGTCGTCATGATTATTCGGCTCATACGCCACATTGGGGAAAGAAGCTTTTACAATAGACCTGGCCTGCCAGATATCCTCAATTTGCCCTCTTGCTATCCATTGTACCAGCATATTGCCGATTGCGCTTCCTTCAACGGGCCCCGCCCATACCGGCTTGCCCAGCGCATTGGACGTCCATTGGCAGAGCAGTGAATTCTGAATGCCTCCGCCAACCATATGCAGGCCCGGGAAGCTAATTCCTGCCAGCTCCTCTGTTTGCTCCAGCACGTACCGGTATTTAAACGCCAACCCCTCCATTACAGCCCTGACGGCTGAGCCAATCGACGACGGCTCTGCTTGCCCGGTATTGCGGCAATATTGACAAAGCCGCGCCGGCATGTCGCCAGGCTGCAAAAACAAGCCATGGTCCACATCAATAAAAATAGCAAAGGGCGAGGCTTCGTCTGCAAGCTCCACCAGCTCCGCAAAGCTGAATGAGTTGCCCTGGCGTTCCCATTCCCGCCTGCATTCTTGCAGAATCCATAATCCCATAATATTTTTGAGCAGCCGGTAAGTGTCATATACGCCGCCTTCATTCGTAAAGTTAAGCTCCCTTGACCGCTCTGTAATAACCGGCTGCTCTACCTCGGTGCCAATTAGCGACCAGGTTCCGCAGCTCAGGTAGGCAAACCCCGGCTGCTCGGCCGGGACAGCAGCTACGGCAGAGCCTGTGTCATGCTCCGCTACAGCGATAACGGGCGTTGCCGCCACGCCCAGCTCATCGCAGAGCGAATCGCTTAACCGCCCTACCTCTGTTCCAGGTTTTACAACAGGCTGGAACCATTCGCGAGGAACGCTTATGCCAGCAAGCAATTCATCGTCCCACTCTCCTGTGAAGGGGTTAAAAAGCTGGCTCGTTGTGGCCAGTGTAAATTCATTGACTTTCTGCCCCGTCAAGTAATACCGAAGCAAAGAGGGAATCATCAGAAAATGTCTGCCCTCCCGCAGCAGTGGAGACTGTTTTTCCGCCAAAGCCGCCAATTGATAAAGGGTGTTGAACGGCATCAGCTGGATGCCGGTGCTTCCAAATATCTTCTCTGCGCTTAATCGCTCCACAACTCGCTCCATCACTTCCGAGCTGGCGGCATCGCGATAGTGGCGCGGATTGCCCAGCAGCTCTCCGCTGTCATCCATCAGCCCAAAATCCACTCCCCAGGAATCGATGCCCAGGCTATCCAAAACAAAGCCTTCGGCCTTGGCACGCCATATCCCCGTTTTCAACTCATGCAGCAGGCGCAAAATATCCCAATATAACGCGCCTCCGGCCCAAACAGGTTCATTGGGAAAGCGATGAAGCTCGGAAATATCTATCCTTCCGTTTGCCAAATGGCCGATCATCGCTCTGCCGCTGCTTGCCCCCAAATCAAATGCCAGGACGGAGCTCACCAGCTTGCACCGCCTTTTCCTCTGGCCAATATGCTGTCACCGTAGCTCCCCGCCAAATACGACTTCATAGGATCAAGCGGCAAGCCTTGCTCCTCGCGAACCGCGTGAAGCAGCGGCGTGACATCGCATTCAAAGGCGCTCCGCACGGCATGCTCGGCGCCAAGCACGTCATTGCGCGCCGCGGCAGCATTAACCTCGTCAAGGTGGATCAGAAGCGCCTTGGCATATTGCGTCTGGACGTTCAGCACGGAGCGGAGCATGGCCGGAATTTTCTGTTCGATATTATGGGATTGGTCAATCATGTAGGCAATATGCTCAACGCTCTCGGCCACCTCGGCTCCGCCATCCTGTCGAGCGCTCAGAATCTGATAGAAGATGAGAAAGAGCTCATAGGGATTGATAGATCCTGCAATCAAATCATCATCCGCGTATTTTCGGCTATTGAAGTGGAAGCCTCCAAGCCGTCTTTCGTCGAGGAGATAAGCGACGATATGCTCAATGTTTGCGCCAGGCAGATGATGCCCTGTGTCCACCAGCACCTCTGCCTGCGGCCCCAGCTTCTGCGCCAGATTATATGCCATTCCCCAATCCGCCAGATCAGTATGATAAAAGGCCGGCTCAAAACATTTATATTCAATCAGAAGGCGCATATCCGCATTTAGCGCCTTGTATACCTCCTCCAGCGCCTCCTGCATCCAGCGCTTGCGATTGCGGATATGACCCTGGCCAGGATAATTGGTGCCGTCAGCAAACCAGAGACTTAAATCCCGCGAGCGGGTCTCCTTGGCGATATCAACACATTCCAGCAAATGATTGATTGCCATTCGCCGAATGGAGGCATCGGCATTGGTGACGCTGCCTAGCATATACTCATCCTCTTGAAACAGATTGGGATTAACCGCGCCAATGGAAAGACCCAAACTTTCAGCATGACTGCGCAGCTTGCCGTAATCCTCTGTTTTATCCCAAGGAATGTGAATGGCCACTGAAGGAGCAAGCCCCGTCAAGCGATGAACCTCGGCGGCATCCTGAAATTTCTCGAATGGGTTTCTAGGCACTCCCGCCTTCTGAAACACCTTGAAGCGGGTGCCGGAATCGCCATAACCCCAAGAAGGGGTCTCTATTCGCAGCGCTTTCAAGCTAGCTTTTACTTCCACCAGATTAATGCCCCTTGCGGTCTGCTGTTCTTCAAACAGCGCATACGCGCGATCATTCATGTCCAAAACGTCCTCTCATTCTGATGTGGGATAACACAGGCCAAAAAAACCAAACGCAAATTCGATCTTAGTGATGGCAAACAAAGCCTCCTTGGAGGAGATATTCAGCACGCAAATGCATGATGCATACCGTTCTCCTTTCATGCTCTTATCTTGTAAAGGCGGCGGGGACGCCTCCATCAATAGTCATCATGCAGCCGGTCGTTTTGGCTGATCTGGACGATGCAAAAAAAGCGATGCCTTCCGCAATATCACGCGGGTAAATGTTGACCAGCAGCGTGGTACGCTTACGATAATATTCCTCCAGCTCCTCAGGCTCAATACCGTAAGCCGCCGCCCGTTCATTGCGCCAGCTTCCGTTCCAGATGGCCGAGCCCTGCAGGATCGCATCCGGGAGCACGGTATTGACGCGAATGCCGAATTCCCCGCCTTCAGCCGCAATACAACGCGCAAGATGAGCCTCCAAAGCTTTTGCGGAGCTGTAGGCTGTTGCATTTTTGCCGGCGTATACGGAATTTTTGGAGCCTATAAAAACCATATTTCCGCCCAAGCCTTGTGCTTTCATGAGCTTGAAGGCTTCTCTGGCCACCAGAAAGTAGCCGGTGCCCAGCACATTTATGTTAAGATTCCATTCCTTAAGGGACGTTTCGTCAAAGGGGCTGGAAGTCGCCAAGCCTGCATTGTTGACCAAAATATCCATTCCTCCGAATTGCAAGGCCGTTGCTGCGTAAGCGGTGCGGATCTGCTCCTCGCTAGTCACGTCCATCCCGACAGCAATTGCCCGCCCTTCTCCAAACCGGGCATTGATTTCAGCCGCAACCTTCTGCGCGCCTTCCAGATTCAAATCGGCAAGCACGACATGGGCTCCCTCCGATACGAGACGGCGAGCCGTTTCACTGCCGATGCCACCCGCGCCGCCGGTAATGAGAGCAACTTTTCGTGAAAACTCCGCTTCGGCGGGAGCCAGTGAAAGCTTATACAGCTCAAGCGGCCAATATTCTACATTGTAGGATTCATTTTCGCTCAAGGAAACAAAGCTTCCAAGCGCTGTTGCGCCTCGCATTACAGCAATCGCGCGATGGTACAAAGCACCGCTTACCCGGGACATGGCCCAGCTTTTTCCGGTATTGATCATGCCTACTCCTGGAATCAGAATGACACGCGGCGCTGCTTCAAACTGCACGTCGCCTTCATGCTTGTTCCGCTTAAAATATTGTCTGTACTGCTCCTTGTAAGCTGCAATTTCTTCAACGAGCTTGACCTTGAGTCCTTCAACGTCGCCGGCATCAGGTATCCAGTTCACGAATAGCGGCACCACTTTGGTATGCACCAGATGATCGGGACATGCTGCCCCAACCTGCGACAGCTCCGCAGAGTTTTTGCCGCCAACAAAAGCCAATACATCCTCGCCATCGTCAAAGGACAGAATCATCGCTTTTTCGTCGCTGACCGCACCTCTAACAGTTGGCATAACCGCCGCAGCAAGCGCGTTTCGCACATCTGCAGGCAGCGGGGCAAACGTCATGCCGCCAAACAATTTTTTTTCGTCAATACGAGCTTCTATAAAGGCTTCCGCCTCATTAATAATACGAATTGTTTGGTTATAGCACTCCCTGGAGGTATCGCCCCATGTGACTAGTCCATGCTTTTCCATCAGTACCAGCTCCGCGTTGGGGTTGGCCAATACGCCTTCCGCAATCATTTTGGACAAGGCGAAGCCGGGACGAACGTATGGAACCCATACAAATCGATTACCGAAAATCTCTTCAGCCAGCTGCCTTCCGTTATCGGCGCAGCACAGGCTGATAATGGCGTCAGGATGCGTATGGTCAACATGTCTGAACGGCAGGAAGGCGTGCAGCAGCGTTTCGATCGAAGCTCGCGGATGCCTGGCGTCAATCATGCAATTACTCAAATATGCCACCATTTCTTCATCAGACATTTCGGAGCGCTGGAACAGCGGCGCTATATCCTCCATGCGAAGTCCCGTGAAGTTGCCCGCCTTCATCGTTGCCAGGTCAGAGCCGCTGCCCTTTACGTACATCACTTCGACGTCACGGCCGCGAAAATCCTTTATAACTGTTTTGCTGGAGGTATTCCCTCCGCCATAATTGCAGACACGACGGTCCTCGCCAATGATATTGGAACGATAGACCAGCTCCTCAAGGCCGCTTTTTACTGCATCCGCCTTTTCTATATTCCATAAGCTTTGAACCATGAATATCCCCCCGCAATGTTTGTTTTTTTGAGATTACACCCATAATAACATCTTTGTTTACCTTTGAATACATTTATTTGTGTTTGAATATCCAAAAAAAAGATGCCCGAGGGCATCTCTTCATTCAACACTTATAGCTATGGGCGGCAGCGAAGTACAACATCAATGTCCTGATTGTAATTACCGAAGCCGCTGCCAAACAAGGTCACGCCGCCGCAATTTTTGGCTGTCGCGCTGCACGATATACGGAAAAGAATTTCTTTTCCATAGGTTAATTGCAGGTCGTTAATCGTTGTATCTGATACACGAACGCCATCTATAAACGAACCTTCCTGATTCACCCGAATGGTTTTCATTAAACCGTAATGGATGTTTTTGTACCACCATTCCGGCGTGTAGACGCCCCGTACTCCACCAAAATCGCCTGGATATGTCCAGACCCCGATTGGGGCATCGTTAATGGTAAACATAATGTCCGAGGGATAATGATTAACGGCGCACGGCGTTTCGGAGCAGATCTCCATAGAGAGCTCCAGAGAATCCGGCTGCTCATTTGCAATCATGTAATTCGGAATCCGGTATTCTACATAGCCTGAACCAAACCAGAGAGCCTTGGCCGCCACATGCTCGGGATCGGCAAAATAACGAGGATCATCACACATTCCGATCATGCTTGTTTCTGACGCAAGTCCACAGGTTGGTTTGATTTCATAAGCCGAATAATGCCCAATCGGAATTGAAAAGGCGTATTTCTTGCGGGTATCAATAGCTGGCACGCCCTTGAAATGCAGCGTCGCCTGAGAAAGCTGAAGGTAACATAGCTTCTGCAGCCCTCTTTTGCCTGCTATCGTTTCGGAGCGAATAATGCCTGCTTCCTGGAGCCTTTGAATATGACGAGTCACGATTGGAGATTTTATAGCCAGCGCCTCGGACAAGCTTTTAATATTCATGGGCCCGCTTCCCAGAAGCTCAATGATTCTAACTCGTGTCGGCGATGAGAAGCACTCCAGAAATTGCATATTTTCAAGGTTGACTTCAATATTCATAGCAGCTTCCCTTCTCTATTTCCATATCTAATTCAGCTCATTATATAACTTCAAAGTTAACCTTTCAACCCTCCATTAAAGCTTGACACACCACAATACATTCACTAAAATGAAGCCGAATACTGTAATTTACGGCAATTAGATTACCCCAAAAGTTAATGATAGGAGGAGCAACATGAATAACTTTCAATTTCACAATCCCACACGCATCATTTTTGGAAAAGGCACCTCGGACAGCATTGGGGAATGGACAGCTAAATATGGCAAAACCGTTTTGCTCGTGTACGGCGGCGGCAGCATCAAAAGCAGCGGCCTGTATGACCGTGCACTAACGCAATTAGAAGCTGCAGGCGTCAAGGTTCATGAGCTGGCTGGCATCGAGCCCAACCCTCGCTTGACAACCGTTAAAAGAGGCATCGAGCTCTGCCGCGCGCAAGGCGTTGATTTTATACTTGCTATTGGCGGCGGAAGCGTTATCGACGCAGCCAAAGCGATTGCTGCAGGCGTTCCCTATAAGGGCGATGTCTGGGATTTCTTCACCAATCAAGCCAGAATACAAGAGGCTTTGCCGCTTGGCACCGTGTTGACCCTTGCGGCGACGGGCTCTGAAATGAACGGCAATACGGTTGTCTCCAACTGGGAGGAAAAGCTGAAACGCGGCGCGGGCAGCCCTCTTCTTAACCCGGTTTTCTCTATTCTTGATCCCGTTTTGACTTATAGCGTTCCCCGTAATCAGACCGTGTATGGCTCGGTAGACATCATGTCCCATGTGTTCGAGCAATATTTCAGCCTTACCCCGGATACTCCGCTTCAGGAGCGGCTCTGTGAATCCATCCTGCAAACCGTTATCGAAAATGTCGAGCTTGCACTGGACAATCCGGAGCATTATGAAGCAAGAGCGAACCTGATGTGGTGCGGCACGATGGCGCTTAACGGCGGCTTGATCAGCGTTGGCGTCCGAAATGACTGGGCATCGCACGGAATTGAGCACGAAATCAGCGCCATCTACGACATCCCGCATGGCGGCGGCTTGGCAGTTGTATTCCCTAACTGGATGAAATATGTGCACAAAGAGCGCATCGACCGTTTTGTTCAATACGCAGAACGGGTATGGGGGATTAAGACAGAAGGAAAAAGCCAAGAGGAAGCAGCGCTTGCCGGCATTCAGGCCACTCGCGAATTTTTCACTCGCATCGGCGCTGAAGCCCGCCTCGCCGACTTCGGCATTGGCTCCGATCAATTGGAGCGGATGGCCGAGGAAGCTGTTCGCTACGGCCCTATCGGCTCCTTTAAAGTATTGGCGAAAGACGATGTAAAGGCTATTTTGGAGCTGTCTCTGTAGTGCGATGCTTAACGCGGCCTACCCCCGCTGCAAATCCGATGATTGTGCAACGTCATATCAGGGTAATGTTTGTAGGACAAGACCTAACAAGGAGGATACGATGATGACAAAAGCATTAACGGAAAGCACTGTACTTAGCAATGGGGTAAAGATGCCATGGCTGGGGCTTGGCGTATTTAAAGTGACCGAGGAAGGCCTGGCGGAAAAAACGGTTAAAGCCGCAATAGATGCCGGCTATCGGCATATTGACACGGCGGCGGCTTATGGCAATGAAGAAGGCGTTGGCGCCGGCGTCAAAAACAGCGGCGTTCCCCGCGACGAATTGTTTATTACAACAAAGGTCTGGAACGCGGATCAGGGATATGAAACCTCCCTTGCCGCCTTTGAAAAAAGCCTGTCAAAGCTGGACATGGACTACGTCGATCTGCTGCTGATCCATTGGCCGGTCAAAGGCAAATATAAGGAAACCTGGCGTGCGCTGGAGGATATATATAAAAGCGGAAAAGCGAGAGCTGTAGGCGTCAGCAACTTCCAAATTCATCATTTGCAGGACTTGGCCGAAGGCAGTGGGCTTGTGCCAATGGTAAACCAGGTGGAATACCATCCGCTGCTGTCTCAGGTTGAGCTGCTTGCATATTGCAGGGCCAACGGCATTCAATTAACGGCATGGAGCCCATTGATGCAGGGCCATCTCGACATTCCGCTGCTGGCGGAAATCGGCAACAAATACGGCAAAACGCCGGCACAGGTCGTCTTGCGCTGGGACCTGCAAAACGGCGTTATTACGATTCCCAAATCGGTGACGCCGTCCCGTATAGCCGAAAATGCCGATATTTTCGACTTTGAGCTGTCGCGTGAGGACATGGAGAAGCTCTCCTCCCTCAACCAAAACCGCCGTTTCGGATCTGACCCCGACAATTTTAATTTCTGATCCAATATGGACAATAAAAAATTGCAGTTTCATGGTTCAACAGCTGTAGTTGCGGGAGCGACAGGACTTGTCGGCAGAAAGCTCGTCCAGCTTCTGCTTGATCATCCCGCCTACAGCCGCATTGTCGTCATTGTGCGGCGGGAACTCGGCATTGCCCATCCCAAGCTGGAGGAACGAATCATCTCTTTTGAGTCTCTGGGGGAGGAATTGGACGGGAAACTGCTGCAAGGCGCTGACGTCTTCTGCGCTCTTGGCACGACAATCAAGCAAGCCGGCAGCCAAGAGGCGTTCCGCCGAGTCGATTATACCTACCCGCTGGAGCTGGGACGCGCGGCACGCCGGTTTGGCGCATCATGCTTCATCCTGGTAACGGCAATGGGCTCCTCCGTTGCTTCGAGGTTTTTTTATAGCCGCGTCAAAGGCGAGCTTGAACGTGATTTGACCGCTCTCAAGCTGCCGCGTCTCGTTATTCTGCGCCCCTCCCTGCTGCTTGGCCACCGGACGGAAAGCAGGGCCGGCGAACGTGCGGCCATCCTTTTGTCGCGTCCGCTCGGCGCATTGATGATAGGGCCGCTTGCCCGTTACAAAGCCATTAAAGGCAGCGATGTTGCACTAGCCATGTTAAAGGCGGCGCGCATGGACGGATCTTCCTTGCAGGTGCTGGAATCCAACGCTATTGCCAAACTGGCGGCTGCTCCCTTGCAAGAGCCATTTTGAACAACTAGCTAAGTTCGCATTCACCACCTATTAAAATAGCAATAAGCCAAGATGGCTGATGCAAACGCATCGGCCATTTTGGTTTTTCAAAGGTATTTTTAGTTGAATAAAGATGAGTGATTACTCACTTGACAATACTCCCATGAAGATTTAAGCTGTTTTTATAAGTGAGTGATCACTCACTTTTATGATTATGGAGGTGCTGCAATGAGTCAATCCGAATCCATATCGCTTTGCCTTCAGGCGCACAAGATTTGCAGAAGTATTGGAGCTCGTGAAATTATTAGCGATGTATCGCTAAACATCAACAAACAGGAAATTTTCGGATTTTTAGGTCCTTCGGGCTCAGGTAAAACCACGCTTATCAAAATACTGGCCGGCATCGACAAAGCAACCAGCGGCGAAATCACGCTGCTGGGCACAGCACTTCCGCATCTGTCCATGATGAAAAAAATCGGGTATATGGCACAATCGGACGCTCTATACCATGATTTGACCGCCAAGGAAAACCTGGACTTTTTTGGCTCGTTGTTTGGCTTAAAGGGACAACATTTTATGCGCAGGCAGCGGGAGGTTCTGGAGCTGGTAGGCCTCGAGAGCCATGCCAAAAAAATGGTGCAGGCTTATTCCGGAGGCATGAAGCGCCGGTTGTCGCTGGCAATTGCACTTATACACGAGCCCGAGGTATTGATTCTGGATGAACCAACCGTCGGCATAGACCCGTCGCTGCGGCTTATGATTTGGAACGAGCTTTATCGGCTTTGCCGGAGCGGTGTTACCATTTTGTTGACTACGCATGTGATGGATGAAGCCGAAAAATGCCATCGGTTAGGCATGATTCTGGATGGGCGGCTTATTGCAACGGGAACGCCAGAGGAGCTTAAGCAAACCGCGCGAGGAACTACGATGGAAGAAGCCTTTCTTTATTACGGAGGGATTCGCAAATGAGGATGATGTCGCTTTTCATTCGTATTATCCGGCAATTTCTGCATGACAAAAGAACGCTTGCCCTGCTTATTCTGGCGCCGATTCTGGTTCTGACGCTGCTTTACCTCGTTTTTAACGGAGAGGACTATACGCCAAAAATCGGTACGGCCGGTTTACCTGCTCCCGTTGAGCAGCGGCTTGCCGAAGGAAAGGCCGGCATAACCTCCTTTTCTTCCCTTCAGGATGCCGTGGAAGCGCTGAAGGCTGGAAGCATCGACGCTTATGTCTTCATTGAAGAAGGCAAACCAATAGTCAAGCTGGAAGGCAGCGACCCTTCCAAAAGCAAAGCGGTCCTGCTTTTTATCGGCAATACGCTTGGCCATACTTCAGAGCCGACGAGTTCTGGAGCTTCGGAGTCCCCTTTAGTCGAACCGGGGAATCTCCCCCAGCCGATTGTGCAGTATTTGCACGGAGGCCCGGATATGACCACTTTTGATAATTTGGGCTCTGTTTTTATCGGGGTATTTACGTTTTTTTATGTTTTCCTCATTGCCGGCGTGTCCTTTTTGAAGGAGCGCACAAGCGGAACGCTGGAACGGCTGCTGGCAACTCCGCTGCGACGCCATGAAATCGTCATTGGCTATATGCTGGGCTTTGGTTTGTTTACGGGAATCCAGAGCCTGGTTATCGCCGCTTTCTCCATCCATGTGCTTGGTTTGATGCTTGTTGGCTCCATCTGGTACGTGCTGCTGATTACGGTGCTTATTTCGGCAACCGCGCTTAGCTTTGGCATTTTGCTCTCCTCGTTCGCCGGAAGCGAATTTCAATTAATGCAGTTTATCCCGCTTGTGATTGTCCCGCAAGTCTTTTTCTCCGGCTTGTTCAACCTGGAATCGATGTCGCCCTGGATTAGCTGGCTTTCCCATATTATGCCGTTAGCCTATGGAGCAGATGCTCTGAAAAGCGTGATGATCAAAGGAGAAGGCTGGAGCAGCATCGCCTTCGATGTTTACGTGCTTGCGGGATTATGCATTGTGTTTATGTCCGCAAATATCATTGCGTTGCGCAAGCATCGGGCATTATAGTAATCTGATAGTAGCAATTGACAGATGGAGGAACACGATTGGAGGAAATGTGGCATTTATGTCGGAGCAAAATGAAAAATGGCTGAAAGAGCTTATGATGCTTGCAGAAGGATCGGATAACATAAAAACGGAAAAGCAAGCACGCATCGTGGAAGCCGCCATTGAAATTTTTAGCGAAAAAGGGTTTGCCGCAGCCTCCACCAGCGAAATTGCGCAAAAGGCGGGCGTAGCGGAAGGCACCATTTTCAGACACTACAAAACAAAAAAGGATTTGCTCATATCTATTGCAGGACCAATTGCCGTTAAAATGGCCGCTCCCTTTCTTATGCGAGAATTTGCATCCAAAATTTTGGATTTGCCCCATGAGCAATTTCGGGATTTGCTGCGGACCATCGCTAAAGACCGGCTTCAATTCGTCCGCGACCACTTCAAGCTATTGCGCATTCTCATCCATGAAATTCCGTTTCAGCCGGAGCTTCTGGAGCAGACAAAAGCTTTGTTTAAGGAGATCGTGCTGAAACGGATGGAAGAGATCATCATCCATTTTCAGAAAAAGGGCCAAGTCATTGAAGCCCCGCCTTGGCGAATATTGCGTACGACAGCGAGCATATTTATCGGGATGGTGGGAACACGCCTGCTGCTTATGCCGGATGAGGACATTGACGAGGATGAAGAGATTGAACGAACTCTTGACTTGATTATGTACGGTTTATCCCCGAAGCCAAAGGAAGAACAGCCCCGCTCAACTTAACTGGAGCAGGGCTTTTTGGCATGGAGTTATTCGGCATTAACCTCTTTTGTTTTCTTAAATTCCGTTGGCGCGACGCCGCTCCATTTGCGGAACTGCTTCGAGAAAAATAGCGGATCGTTAAAGCCGACCGATGCTGCCGTCTGAGCGACAGTCAAACCGTTCATGAGCAGCGATTCGGCTTTTTTCATCCGTACTTTATTCAAATATTGCATAGGAGACAGGCCCGTTGTTTCCTTAAAAAGCTTGGTCAAATGGGCGCGATGATACCCAAGCGCCTTGGCGATTTCGCTCACCGAGGTATGCTGCCCGTATTGGTAGGACAACATCGAAATGGCCTGCTGCAAGCCGGGAAAAGCCCGCGAATGCAGCTCTCCCGCTTCCACGTTGCTGTCTCTTTTGTCTAACGGCGCTCCTGCGTCGGAGGTTATTGCAAGCTGTCCCAGCTTATGCAGCATAATTCTGAGCCATCCCGAAGCCTCCACGCTGCGAAGCCCCGCGCTGCCTCCCTCCGGCTTCTCCAGGCTGCCTCTCAGCTTGCGGAACAAATCCTTCATTTCCGCCAGTTCGCACCCTCTGACAACGCCGGCATCCGGGGTAATGCCGATCCGGCTTAACATGTCGGCGCTTGCTCCTCCCGAAAAAGCGACCCACATATATGTCCAGGGCTGCTGCTTGTCCGCTTCATATCTTGCCAGCACTTCAGGGAAAATGATAAAGCAGTCTCCTGCTTTCAAGCGATGCCTTTCACCCAGCGTTTCAAAAACGCCGCCGCCCTCCAGCACAATATGAATGAGATAGTAATCATGAACCGCAGGTCCGATGATATGCCCGCCTCGGGGCTCTCCCTCTCCGCAAAACAAAACCGACATTTCATCGCGGAACGGCGATGAATTGACGGCAATGGAAATCATGTGGTGATCGCTCATAAATCCCCCTCCTTTCCCCGGCACTACCTGCTCTATTTTATACTGTGAGACGACATTTATCCATATAGTTCTGCTTTCCTTCCATATGAAAAGAAAGCGTATAACCTTATACTAAGGCTGTAAAGAATGACTTTTTCGAGAAGCCAGCTTATCCAAACCAGGAGGTTTTTTCAATGTCCAAAATTACATTTATCGGAGCGGGCAGCACGGTCTTCGCCAAAAATATTTTGGGGGACGTTATGCAAACCCCGGCGCTTCAAGGATTTGAGATTGCATTGTTCGATATCGATGGGGAGCGCTTGCGGGATTCGGAGCAAATGCTGCTCAATTTGAAGCAAACAAGCGGCAGCACCTGCGTTGTGAAAGCCTATAACGACCGCAAGGAGGCGTTGAGGGGAGCACGCTATATCGTCAATGCCATTCAGGTAGGCGGATATGATCCTTGTACCATTACCGATTTTGAAATTCCGAAAAAATACGGCTTGCGCCAAACTATAGGCGATACAGTAGGCATCGGAGGCATATTCCGTAATTTGCGAACCATCCCGGTGATGCTGGATTTTGCCGCCGATATCCGGGAGGTATGTCCCGATGCTTTGTTTCTCAACTACACCAATCCAATGGCCGTGCTGACAAATGTCATGATCACGCATGGGGGAATAAATACAGTTGGCCTGTGCCATAGCGTTCAAGTGTGCGTACCTCATTTGTTCGACCATCTAGGCATGGACCCTGAAGGCGTCAAATGGCATATCGCCGGCATTAACCATATGGCATGGCTGCTTGAGGTAAGCAAGGACGGAGTTGATTTATACCCTGAAATCAAACGTCGCGCCGCCGAAAAGCAAAAGGAAAGCCATCATGACATGGTTCGTTTCGAGCTGATGCAGAAATTCGGCTATTACATTACGGAGTCTTCCGAGCATAATGCGGA
Organism: Paenibacillus oryzae; assembly: GCF_001675045.1. Taxonomy (GTDB): domain Bacteria; phylum Bacillota; class Bacilli; order Paenibacillales; family Paenibacillaceae; genus Pristimantibacillus; species Pristimantibacillus oryzae. The sequence goes on along the minus strand of NZ_LYPA01000038.1, from coordinate 34,555 downwards.
ATACCATCCTTATTTTATCAAAAGAAACTATCCCGAGCTGATTGAACGCTTCAATATTCCGCTGGATGAATACCCGCGACGCTGCATTAATCAAATCGAGGACTGGAAAAAGATGCGCGACTCGCTGGTGCTGGACAAAAATCTGGAGCATTGCCGGAGTCATGAATATGCGTCCTACATCCTTGAAGCCATGGAAAGCGATGTGCCGTACCGCATTGGCGGAAACGTGATGAATACGGGCCTTATTCCAAATCTGCCGCGCGAAGCCTGCGTCGAGGTTCCATGCCTCGTTGACCGGAATGGCGTCACGCCAACCTATGTAGGAAATTTGCCGCCTCAGCTTGCTGCATTAAATCGCACCAACATTAACACCCAGCTTTTGACGATCGAGGCCGCAATAACCGGCAAAAAGGAGCATATTTACCACGCTGCAATGCTGGACCCGCACACCTCCGCGGAATTATCCATGGACGATATCATCGCTATGTGCGACGACTTGATTGAAGCCCACGGCAGCTGGCTTCCTGCCTTTAAATAAGCTGAAGGCTTCGCAACAAAATACCCGCCAAAAGCATTTCTGCTTTGGCGGGTTCCTATTATTTATTTTCAGACGGCCTACTGATTTTGGCCATTTCATCGACCTCAGAAAGCGGAATATCCAGCATGTCGGCTATATCATCCTCCTGAAAACCTTTGTTCAGCAGTTTTTGTACCATATCAGCTTTTCCGAGCATCAAGCCTTTTTCGACGCCTTTCTCCATTCCCTGCTGCAAGCCTTCCTCTAGTCCTTCCTCGTATCCCCAACGCTTCCATGCTGGCATCAGCTCCAACAGCTCCGCCTCCTCCTCGCCAAATTCCTCCGCCAAAAGGTCCAGCAGCTGCCGGTCCTCAGCTTTATCCGGTTTAAAATACAAGTCGCCTACTGACATAACAAGCTGCAGGCGAGCCTCGTCCAATTGATTTCGCAGCTTCAGCAGCATCCGCAAATAATGAAGCCGCATCTCGCGTTTTTCTTTTTTATTATACCCCATTTTCGCCAGCAATGCAGCAGCGACAGGATTAGCAGAATCTACGAAACGCCGCCAGCTAAGACGGCGAAGCTCAATTTTAAAAAAGTGAAACCTCAAAATTTCATGATCGCCCGCTATGGATACCAGCTTATCCGGCTCCTCCGAACCTTCATCCGCTGTAAAAATCGCAATCGGAATAATGAGCTTATGCTGAGTGCGATGTCTTTCAAAGAGCCGGCTGTAATAAATAAACATGCGTTCATGAAACTGGGGATCTCTGTATGATTGCGGCTCCAAATGGACAAGGACAAATGCGCTGCTATCTGCGCTTTTTGTCTCCAACAGCAAATCAAGACTTCGCGACTGTTCGCCGACAATATCCACCAGCAGCTCCTGCATTAAAAAGCGGGCATGTCCAAAGTCCAATAAGGACATAAGCTGAGGAAAAAACAGCTCGATAAACTCCTTAAAAAAGACCTCCAGCAATTTTTTAAACGCTTCGTCATGACTGACCTCGCTACGCAACTGTTCCTCCTGATCCTGAATAGCCTTCACCGCCTTTCATCCCGTTATCTTCCCTTTCCATCTTTCAATTTGCCGACACAAAAAAAGCACACGACTACTGGCGCAATGCGCCTGTTGTCGTGTGCTTCACGATTTGTTTCATATATCAAGATTATAATGGCTTGTTTGCCGGACTGCAAGAACGGCTACTTGCCCGATGCTGCCTCCGAAGTAACGGCAGGCCATAACCCTCCGCCGGGCAATGGGCAGCTTTTCGACTTCAGCTTTGCGGCAACCCGCACATAACAGCCGCAAGCGGAGCACGTTTCGCCATCCAGCAAACGCGGACAGCTGCGGCATACCTGAAGGCGGGCATTGTATTCGTCATCGCTTACGCATACATCGGACCGGCTGAATATGGGAGCGGCCAGCATGCGGTCAATGTCTGAGCTGCTAACCTGATAGTTGCTTCCGCAGCCCTTGCACTCGTCCCGATAACCATTATGCCTCTCCATCCGCCAATCCTCTCCTTCTCTTGCCATCTCATTGATCCTAACCATTTTGTTCCGCTCAAAAAGCCTTCTACTTCAGCTCAAGCACTGTAACCGACATCGGGGAAAGCTTCACCTTCAGTGTTGTTCCTTCCACCTTAAACGCTGTAAATGCGGAAGGCTTCACTTTATCAGGCTGCTGGAACGTATTGTGGGCATCCATCTCGGCTGCTGTCAATTCCGTTCCCGATACCTCAACGTTTTGCTCTGTCAAGCCGCGCAGCTCGATTTCCACCTCGGCATCCTTAGCCGTATCCACGTTGCACAAGCTGATGTGAATAACGCCGTCTCCGTTTTTCGACGCGCTTGCAGAAACTTGAGGAATGCTTTCATTTCCATACGTATAATTGCCCGTATTCAAATGCAATGCCAAACGCTCCGCGTCCTGATGTACTTTAAACATGCCAAATACATGGTACGTAGGCGTCAGCAGCATCTTATCGCCCTCCGTCAAAATAACGGATTGAAGCACATTGACGATTTGAGCAATATTGGTCATCCGCACACGGTCATTGTGGTTATGGAAAATATGGAAGTTCAATGCCGCAACCAGCGCATCCCTTATTGTGTTTTGCTGGTACAAGAAGCCGGGGTTTGTGCCTGGCTCAACATCAAACCAGTTGCCCCACTCGTCAACGACCAGACCCACTCGCTTCGCAGGATCGTACTTGTCCATAATCGCGGAGTGGCGCGTCAGCAATTCCTCCATAAATAACGTTTTACGAAGCGTTACGATCCACTCTTCCTCCGTAAATTGCGTAGCATTTCCTTTTTTCTCCCAGGTTCCGGGAACTGTGTAATAGTGGAGAGACAATGAATGCATATGATTATGCGCCTCGCGCATCAGCACCTCGGTCCAGCGGTAATCGTCCACGTTTGGTCCGCAAGCAATTTTGTGAATCACGTTGCCGCTGTAATTACGGACGTAGGTTTGATAACGACGATATTCATCCGCATAATATTCAGGACGCATATGTCCGCCGCAGCCCCAGTTTTCGTTCCCGACTCCGAAATATGTCAGCTTCCACGGCTTCTCCCGGCCATTGGCGCGACGAAGCTCGGCCATCGGCGAAACGCCGTCAAAGGTCATATATTCAACCCACTCCGCCATTTCCTGAACAGTGCCGCTGCCCACGTTGCCGCAAATGATCGGTTCGCATTCAAGCAGCTCGCAAAGCTGCATAAATTCATGCGTGCCAAAATGGTTATTTTCGACAACGCCGCCCCAATGCGTATTAATCATCCGTTTGCGGTTTTCGCGCGGACCGATGCCATCCTTCCAGTGATACTCATCGGCAAAACAGCCGCCAGGCCAGCGGAGCGCAGGAATAGAAATAGCTTTAAGCGCTTCCACAACATCGTTGCGGATACCGGCTGTATTAGGAATCGGCGAATCCTCGCCCACCCAGAAGCCTTCGTAAATACATCTGCCCAGATGCTCGGAAAAATGGGAATAAATATTGCGGTCGATTTTGCCAAGCGTTTGATCACCTTGAATAACAACCTTGCTGCTCATTCCATCGCCTCTTCTCCAGTATTAGGATGTCCATGCTCATGGAATAATGATTTTGTTAATCCACAAACATATTCGTTAATCCTATTCCTATCATAAAGGCAAACGAGCGATTTATCAATTCCTTTTCTCAATTTGCAGCCATTTCAAAAAAAGCTGGATATGATCATCCCAATACGTCCAGGTGTGGCCTCCCGGTCCCTCGTCATAGCTTAAATCAAGACCTCTTTCAACACATTTATCTCTAAACAACACATTTCCTTCATACAAAAAATCTTCGGTGCCGCAGCTTTGATATAGCCGGGGTACTTCCGCGCCTGTAAGCTTTGCCTGATCCACAAGCGCCAGCAGGTCATCGGCCGAGCCTTTTACGTCCTTATCGCAAAAAATAAGCTGGAAGGCGCGGCCAATCGGTGAAGCCTTCTCCGTGTTATTAACAAGGCCAGCGATATCCAGCGCACCGGAAAAGCTCCCTGCCGCCGCAAACATCTCGGGACGTCTAAGCGCCCACTTAAACGCGCCGTAGCCCCCCATGGACAAGCCAGCAACATAGTTGTCTTCTCTGGCGTGAGACAGCGGGAAAAACGACCGCGCCAACGCCGGCAGCTCCTCTGACAAAAAGGTCCAGTACGCTCCCCCGTACTCCATATCCGTATAAAAGCTGGTATGCGCATTTGGCATAACAACTGCGATGCCGCTTTCCGCCACGTAACGCTCCACCGATGTCCGGCGCGACCAAATGGTATCGTCATCAGAGAAGCCATGCAGCAAATAAAGCGTTCTGTGCTTGTTTCCTCCGCTTACGCTGCTCATGCCGATCTGCGAGCTCGTTTGCTGGGGCAAAATAACCGTCATGGATGTACTGATGCCTAATGTCTCCGAAAAAAAGTCGCATTGAATACGAGCCATCTTTTCATCTCCTGTCAATGTAGATAATCTTTAGAATCTTCATCAAAAATGTACCATGATTTTATGGAAAACTGCAAAAGGATAGGCGTTGCCTTTTGTAAAGAGTATAATCAAAATGGAAAATTCAAATTATTGGAATACTGGAGGCTGATCGTATATGACTGTAATGCCGCTTTCACAAAGGGGAGTAACAAACAGCAGGCTGGCTCTCGGCTGCATGGGGCTTGGCGGAGATTGGAGCTATGAGCCTTACCGGGAAGAGCATATCCAAACAGCGGAGGCGGCAGTGGAAGCCGCTTTGTCGATCGGAATCACCATGTTTGACCATGCCGATATCTATACGCGCGGTAAAGCCGAGCAAGTGTTTCGTCATGTGCTGGACAAGCAGCCAGGGCTGCGCGAAAGAATCGTTATACAATCCAAATGCGGCATAAGGCTATCGGAAGGCAATCTTCCCAATCGATTTGATTTTTCCAGGGAGCATATCCTGAATTCGGTTGACGGCATATTAAGCAGACTTGGGACCGATTACATTGATATTTTGCTGCTGCACCGGCCTGACCCGCTGGTGGAGCCGGACGAAGTTGCCGAGGCTTTGACAAAGCTGAAGGAGTCTGGTAAGGTGCGTCATTTCGGCGTATCCAATATGCATAGCGGTCAAATCGATTTCCTGCAGCGGTCTTTTTCGGAGCCGTTTATTGTTAATCAGCTGGAGCTTAGTCTGGCCCGTCATGACTGGGTTGACCATGGCGTTTATGTCAATCAGAAGGCCGGCTTGTCCGTTCAATTCCAGGAAGGACTTATCGAATATTCCCGCAGCAACAATATCCAGCTGCAAGCCTGGGGACCGCTAGCGCAGGGAAAATATAGCGGCAGGCTTCCCGAAAACGCTTCGGAGAGCGACGTCCGCACAGCCAAGCTTGTGGAGGAGATGGCTAAGGAGCGGGAAACAACGCCGGAAGCAATCGTTCTGGGCTGGCTGATGCGCCATCCGGCAGGCATTCAGCCTGTAATCGGGACTGCAAACCCACAGCGTATTGTCGCTTGCCGCGATGCGGAGCACCAAGCCGACGCCATGACGCGTGACGAGTGGTGGAGGCTATATATCACCGCCAGAGGAGACAAAACACCATAGAGAGAGAGAGAGGAAGCTCAAAAAATCCGCTTCCCATTGCGGGTCATGACTAGCGTCATGGCCAGCGGCGAATATGGGATTCAGCCGAAACTTCCGTTGCTCACTTAGCTCCCACTAAGCTCCGCTACTCAGTTTCTAGCTTCTTCCCATCTTCTTGGCACTGATAACCGGACTTTTTGAGCCTTTATTTGAATAAGGTCGCTCAAAAAGTCCTCTTCCCTTTGCGGGGCATGACTGGCGTCATGGCTGGCGGCGAATATGGGATTCAGCCGAAACTTCCGTTGCTCACTTAGCTCCCACTAAGCTCCGCTACTCAGTTTCTAGCTTCTTCCCATCTTCTTGGCACTGATAACCGGACTTTTTGAGCCTTTATTTGAATAAGGTCGCTCAAAAAGTCCTCTTCCCTTTGCGGGGCATGACTGGCGTCATGGCCGGCGGCGAATATGGGATTCAGCCGAAATCTCCGGTCCTCTCGTAGCTTAGACTACGCTCCGGTCCTCGATTTCTAGCTTCTTCCCATCTTCTTGGCACTGATAACCGGACTTTTTGAGCCTTTATTTGAATAAGGTCGCTCAAAAAGTCCGATTCCCATTGCGGGTCATGACTAGCGTCATGGCTGGCGGCGGCGAATATGGGATTCAGCCGAAATCTCCGGTCCTCTCGTAGCTTAGACTACGCTCCGGTCATTGATGACCGTTAGAATAAGAAAAGGCTGCAATTTCCTAAAGTAACGGTCACTCGTGTCCTTTAGAGTTCCAAATTGGCGCATTCGGGCGGGAGTTTGAGCTGTTACGGACATTAATGTCCATAACAATGTGACAATCCAACTAAAGAAGCTCCTGACGGACATTTGTGTCCGCAAAAGCAAATAAATTTCCAGCTCTGCTTTCTAGCGTTATTTTGTAAGGAGCAGCCTGACGTTCATATATCTGGCGTAGCATTCGGAAGCAACCTCAACCCACTGTTCCAATGCGTTCTATTATGGTAGAAGTCATGGAATGATTTCGATTTCTGGCTTCACTTCATCTTCTAATGCATTGAAAATGTAGGCTTGTGAACACGCTATAATGTTACTTGTCCTTTATCGTTCAAGACAGCCAGCCAGTCCTGGCTTCGTCCCTCGCGATAAGGGCTTTTCTTTTTTTTGCACATTATGCCCTCAAGTCCTATCAAACCCGCCAAACGATACAGCTTGACGCCCTCCTGCTCGACAAAAAGCATATGTTTAAAATAATGATTTTCCTCCAAAACGTCATGCAGCGCCTTTTTTCTCTCCAACAGTGGCCATAAGCGCAAATCCGCTCCGTTCAAGCTAAGAAGATCAAAAGCAAAAAAAGTAACCGGATTTACCTTCGCCGCTTCCCGGATATCGGGCCGGCGGGTCATCCGGTATCGGCTCTGCAGCTTTTCCTTATCCTCCCGGCCCGTATCCGGGTCCAAACAAGCCGCCTCGCCGTCGATCACCACATCCGCAGGGAACCGGAGAGGAACGCGCGTCAGCTCCGGATATTGCATCGTTAAGTCGAAACCATGCCTCGACAGCAGAGTGGTTACTCCATCCTTCATCTCCAGACGCAGCCGCTGCCCCGCTATTTTAGGTTCAAACAAATGGTCCTCGCTGTCAAACGGAGTTTTCCGCTTGATGGGCAGCATCGGTTTCTCAAACATAGACAAGCCCCTCCATCGCTTCATTTTAGCATGACGCCTCCCTTCAATTCTTCGGTAAAATATGGCGCAGTTAGCGAATAATGCACAGCGCGGTATTGCATAATAGAAGCAAAGGAGGTTGATCAGAAATGGCAAGCAGTCAATCCAGAGGCATCGTTGTCCCTCAAGCTCGCGCCGCGCTGGAGCAGATGAAATATGAAGTTGCCCAAGAACTTGGCATTCAGCTCCCGCAGGACGGCTATTACGGCAATATGACCACCCGCGATATGGGCTCCATTGGCGGATACATAACTCGCCGCCTTGTCCAGATGGCCGAGCAGCAGCTGAGCGGATACCGCTGAAGGCTGCGAGCTGATCCCTTGGCCGCTGACAGAGCTATAAGCAGCAAAACCAACGCATCCAACCCGCTGCATCACAGCGCTTGGCTGCGTTTTTTATTTGCTTCCGGGCTCGTTACATAGCATTCCTGACGGTTACTCTTTCTTTTATGGCTGAATATCGGTAAAATGGGAGTATTCCATTTAAGAGGTTGTTCAAAAAGTCCACTCTCCATTACGCAATATGCCTCTCGGCATGAACGGCGTCGAAGATGGCATTCAGCCGAAAGAAGCGTAGGCTTACGAAGTATGTTTCTTTCAGAAACATTTGAGGTGCTCACTTAGCTTCCACTAAGCTCCGTTCCTCGATTTCTAGCTTCATGCCATCTTCTTGGTACTGAAAAACAAACTTTTTGAACACGCACTTTAATAAAGAGAGGAATAACTCTAAATGATTATTCAACCTAAAACTCGCGGATTTATATGCACAACCGCACATCCGGAAGGCTGCGCCAAGCAAGTGGAGCGGCAAATAAAATATGTGAAGGAACAAAAAGGTATTTCGGGACCGCGCAATGTGCTCGTTATTGGCGCCTCCACAGGCTACGGTCTGGCATCCCGCATCGTTTCCGCCTTTGGCGCAGGCGCTGCAACAATCGGTGTTTACTTCGACAAGCCGGCAGAGGGCGCCCGTACGGCATCCGCCGGCTGGTACAACTCTGCGGCATTTGAGGCGTCTGCTCAAGAAGCCGGCCTGAAGTCGTACAGCATTGTTGGCGATGCGTTTTCCGATGAAATCAAAACCAAAACAATTGATCTGATCAAAAGCGAGCTTGGCCAGGTAGATTTGGTGGTCTATAGCGTTGCGTCGCCGCGCCGTACCCATCCCAAAACAGGAGAAACTTTCTCCTCTGTCATCAAGCCGCTGGGCGGCGTCTACACCAATAAAACCGTCAACTTCCACACAGGTGAAGTAAGCCAAGCCACCATTGAACCGGCAACCGAGGATGAACTTCGCCAGACGATTGCCGTTATGGGCGGCGAGGACTGGGAGATGTGGATCGACGCGATGGAGCAAGCCGGCGTGCTGGCAGAAGGCGCAACAACGGTTGCTTATTCCTACATAGGTCCCGAAATTACTCACGCTGTCTATCGTGAGGGAACAATCGGCGCAGCCAAAAATCATTTGGAAGCAACAGCAAAAACCTTGAACGACCGACTTGACTCCAAAGGCGGCAGAGCATTTGTATCCGTCAATAAAGCTTTGGTAACCCAGTCCAGCTCAGCCATTCCGGTTGTCCCGCTTTACATTTCCGCCCTGTACAAAATCATGAAGGAAAAAGGGCTGCATGAAGGCTGCATCGAGCAAATGTACCGTCTGTTCTCGGAACGTCTTTATGGCGAAGGCTCTGCTCCTGTGGACGAAAAAGGGCTGATTCGCGTGGACGACTGGGAAATGAAGCCGGACATTCAAGCTGAAGTCGCTAAAGTATGGGAGCAGCTGACAACGGATAATGTATACGAGCTATCCGATCTTGAAGGCTACCGCCGTGAATTTTTCCAATTGTTCGGCTTTGAAACCGACGGCGTCGATTATGAAGCCGACACAAATCCGGATGTCGCCATGCCTGGTTTGAGATAGCACCCGAGGAGGACCTTATGTCAATCAAAATTTTTTCCGGATCATCCAACCGTGATCTGGCGCTTAATGTGTGCAAGGAGCTTGGCGTTCCGCTAGGAAAAGCTGCCATCTCCCGCCAGCAAAGCGGCGAGATTCATGTATCCTACGAGGAGTCGCTTCGCAATAGCCACGTTTTTCTTGTACAATCGCTGTCGCATCCCGTCAATGAGCATCTGGTGGAGCTGATGGTAATGATTGATGCGGCCAAACGGGCTTCCGCCCAATCGATCAATATCGTTATGCCTTATTACGGCTATGCCCGCCAGGAGCGTAAATCCGCGCCGCGCGAGCCCATATCCGCCAAAATGGTAGCCGACGTCTTAACTACGGTTGGAGCAGGCCGTATCATTACGGTCGATTTGCACGCCGATGCCATTCAGGGCTTTTTCAAAATAACGGTGGATCATTTGACCGCATTGGATTTGATTATCGGTTACCTGCGCTCCAAAAATATTAAAAACCCTGTTGTTGTTTCCCCCGATGCGGGACGAGCTACGACTGCGGAAAAGCTGGCCAATATGCTGGATTGCCCGTTTGCGATCATGATCAAAAACAGACCGGCGCACAACCAGTCTCAAATTACGCATATTATTGGCGAGGTTGAAGGCAAAACGCCTATTATTATTGAGGATTTGATCGATACCGGAAGCACAATCGTCAATGTAGTTGAAGCGTTGAAAAAACGGGGCGCGGAAGACGCCTTCATCTGCGCTACGCACGGATTATTTTCCGAAAATGCCGTACAGAAGCTGGACCATCCCAACATTCAGGAGGTTGTCATCACCGACACGATTGCGCTGGATGCTGCTAGCCCGGACAAATTTGTTGTTTTGCCGATGGCTCCGCTGCTAGGGGCTGCTATTCACATTATTACAGAAGGCGGCTCTATCGCAACCTTGTTTAAAACCGAATAGAACAAAAAGGGACCTCCCTTTCCACATCTTGGTGGAGAGCGGGGTCCCTTTCCTTATGGCTTGATTAATCCTTTAACCGGAGCCTTCAAGCCACTCCATTTCCGATGGAGTAAGCTTGATGAAGGAGCCTTGGTGGCAAGACTGAAGCTCCTCAGCGCTTTGTGCGCCAATCAAGGCGCAGGTTGGGAATGGCTGATTCAGCACATAAGCAAGCGCGATCTGGATAGCTGTCGCTCCCTTTTGCTCCGCCAGCTCACGGGCGCGCGCCAAACGCTCCCAGTTGGCATCGCTGTAAAATACACGCACCAGATCGTTATTATCGCGAACCTCAGGCGTGAAGCGGCCCGTAAAGAAACCTCTTGCCTGTGAGGACCAGGACAGCAGCGGCAACTGTACCGACTGATGCCACGCCAGCGTCTCGGCATCGGTAGAAACGCATCCAGGCCAGAAGGGTTCGTTCGCTTTGGCGAGGCTGAGATTGGGACTGCTGAACGTAAAGCCCCGAAGGCCATTTTGAGCTGCGTAGGCATTCGCCTCTTCAATACGCCGCCATGTCCAGTTGGATACGCCGATAGCGCCTATTGTCCCCGCTTGAACATGCTCGTTAAGCGCATCCACAATAACGTCAACGGGCATTTCGGTATCGTCGCGATGAAGAGCATACAAATCGACAAAATCGGTTTGCAGCCGCTCCAGACTCTCAGCAAGGTCTTTATTTATGGCTTCCTTGTTGACGCGGGGACCAAATTGATCGTGATGCGCCCCTTTGGTCATAATGACCAGCTTGTCCCGGTTGCCTCTTTCCTTCATATACCGCCCGATTACTTCCTCGCTTTGTCCCCCGCAATAAATATGGGCCGTATCCAGCGAATTCCCCCCTATTGCAAGAAACGCATCCAGATTGGCTGCCGCCTTTTCATAGCTCTCATGCCTGAAATAATCGGTGCCTTTCATCAGCCTCGAAACAGGCTTTTCACAGCCTTCAATATGGATATATTCCATTACGAAAACCTCCCTGCACTACTTAATTTTTTTAGCACTTTGACCTGCCGCTTATTGCATTACCCCTCTTTTACTCCTCTTAAATGAGAGCTTAAAGAGCTGGATAGTATTGATCATCACTAAATAGAAATTCTGCTACGCTCGTTCGCGGAACGCAAGCATGCTTCAAGAACCTTCATATTATTTACGGAGTCGGCTGGCGTAAATTTCAGCGGAACATTGCCTGTAATGGCTGCATGCATAGCATCCGCCTGTGCGGTGTATGCATTGATGTCCGCAATTTGTACCTCTCTCTTTTCTCCGCCTCTGTGTACAAAAAAGTTGGCGCTGCCTGGCGAATTGGTTACATACGCGTTTGGCACCTGAATGATCCCTTCCGTGCCAAGCACCTCCAGCGGATTGCGGAATGCCGCCCACATGCCGCAATCAAAAATAAGCGACTTGCCTCCCTCAAATTCCAGCAGGCCGGACAGCATCATATCAACGTCATCGTGCTGCGGTGAAAACATTGCGTGCGCCGTCGCTGCTGCAGGCTCCTGGCCCAGCAGCAATCTGGCTGCGCTGATGGGATAACAGCCAACGTCGTACAAGGAACCGCCGCCCCATGCCTTCCGATACCGTACATTGCCGCTGTCTCCCGCATTATTAAACGTAAAGGAGCTTGTTATGCTCCTTACCTCGCCAATTTCGCCAGAGGCAATAATGGAAGCGATCTCATCATAGCGCGGATGCCAGCGATACATAAAGGCTTCCGACAAGTGAACGCCGGCGCGCTGGCAGGCATCCGCCATTTGCTGCGCTTCCTCAGCGGTAAGCGCAAGCGGTTTTTCGCATAATATATGTTTTCCGGCTTCCGCAGCCTTTAGCGTCCATTCCATATGCAGATGGTTGGGCAGCGGAATATATACGGCATCAATACTATCGTCGGCTAAAAGCTCCTCATAGCTGCCATAAGCATCCGCAATGCCAAACTGCTTTGCGGTCTCTCTGGACTTCTGCAAATCCCGGCTCGCAATGGCCGCGACTTCGTTAATAGCAGAGCCCTGTATTCCCGGTATCACCGCGCGCTTAGCTATGGAGGCGCTGCCTAGGATGCCCCATCTTAGTTTCTTCATACTCATCTTCCCAGCTCCTTTTAGAGGTAGTTCAAAAAGTCCGCTTTCCATTGTGGATCATGCCTGGCGGCATGGCCGGCTTCGAATATGGCATTCAGCCGAAACCTCCGTTGCTCACTTAGCTGCCACTAAGCTTCGCTACTCTGTTTCTAGCTTCATCCCATCTTCTCGACACTGAAAACCAAACTTTTTAAACCTCATTTTAGACGAGGTAGTTAAAAAAGTCCGCTTTCCATTGTGGATCATGCCTGGCGGCATGGCCGGCTTCGAATATGGCATTCAGCCGAAACCTCCGTTGCTCACTTAGCTGCCACTAAGCTTCGCTACTCTGTTTCTAGCTTCATCCCATCTTCTCGACACTGAAAACCAAACTTTTTAAACCTCATTTTAGACGAGGTAGTTAAAAAAGTCCGCTTTCCATTGTGGATCATGCCTGGCGGCATGGCCGGCTTCGAATATGGCATTCAGCCGAAACCTCCGTTGCTCACTTAGCTGCCACTAAGCTTCGCTACTCTGTTTCTAGCTTCATCCCATCTTCTCGACACTGAAAACCAAACTTTTTAAACCTCATTTTAGACGAGGTAGTTAAAAAAGTCCGCTTTCCATTGTGGATCATGCCTGGCGGCATGGCCGGCTTCGAATATGGCATTCAGCCGAAACCTCCGTTGCTCACTTAGCTACCACTAAGCTCCGCTACTCTGTTTCTAGCTTCATCCCATCTTCTCAAATATAATAAATAGTATGACGATATTGTCATTATAAATGGGCTGGATTGAAATGAAAATGACAATATATTAAGATAGATTATAACTATATTGTCATGAAAGTCGAGGATTGTCGATGCAGCGCCAAAGCCATCTTCTTACTTTGCCTTCCAGCCCTTACTTCTGCATGCCGGAATCTGTAGGCTTTTATCGGAGATGGGCCGAACATACCGTAAGCCGAAATGCCGATGCGATGAACAATTTTAATATTCACTTTGTTTCCGGCGGGAAAGGCTATGTCGAGCAGGACGGCGTTATCCACACCCTTGGACCGGGAGACGCATTCCTTTATTTCCCCTTGCAGCAGCAGCGTTATTACAGCAGCAAGGAAGAGCCTTGGGATATTCATTGGGTCCACTTCTACGGCGACAGCTTGTTTGATTTTATGGTGAAGCGCGAGCTGCATCTTAGCCGAATCTGGAGCATTCGCCAACCGGAGTTATGGATGAGTGCTCATGAGGAGCTGTTAACGGAAGCGGAGCAAAATCGGATGCTGCATCCTCACAGACTTTCGACCCTGACTTATGCTCTGCTGACTTTATTTGTAGAGCAGGCGGTGCCCAAGGCAAGCGGCAGGTCCATTTCCTCGGGTGGACGCATTCTGGAGCTGCTTCCCGTTATGCAGCAGGAGGCGACGGAGCCCTTTCTGCTGGAACGCTGGTCGGCACTCGCCGGGGTAACGCCGCATTATTTTTGCAAGCTGTTCCGCCAAGTGATGGAGATGACGCCGATGGATTTTATTACCCGCTGCCGGCTTCAGACAGCCAAGCAATGGCTTCTGGAGCGCCAGTCGTTAAGTATCGGCGACATAGCCAAGGAGGCGGGTTATCCCAGCGTCAGCTATTTTAACAAAAGATTTATGGAGCACGAAGGCATGACGCCTTCCACTTACCGCCAGCTCTATGAAACATCCAACCGCCATCAATAAACTAAACGGCTTGCCGCAAGAAGGCGAGCAGCTTACAATAAAGGCAGCGTTATTTTGTAAGGGCATTCATACATTTCGTTCCCGTACACGGGGGCTTGGGAGGAAAAGAGATGAGCCAATCTATACATGCCATAATGCTGGGAAATAACGAGGACGCTCCCTGGCATCCTTTGAACGCAATCATCGAGGAAATGAAAACCATCGTTCCTGCCGGCTGCCGTTTGACCGCAAGTCAGGACTATCATCTTTTGTCTGCATTAGACACCAATAATACTTGCGATCTATTCATCAGCTACACCGATTGCTGGGATAAGCCGCTGTCAGCCCAGCAAAGGGCAGGTTTGCTTCGTTATGTAGCGGGAGGCGGAAAAATGCTTGTCCTGCATAACGGAATTTCGCTGCAAGCCAGCAGCGAGCTGCTGACACTGATTGGCGGCAAATTTACGAATCATCCTCCATACCAGCAGTTAAAATACGTTGTCACGGAAGCAGGCGCAAGCCATCCCATCATGGATGGCATCGAGTCCTTTCTTTTGGAGGAGGAGCCCTATCAGTTCGAGCTGGATGACTTTGTTGAAAAGACGATTTTTATGGCATATGAATTCCAAGGTACTGCCATTCCTGCGGGTTGGGAGCGCAAGTATGGTCTCGGAACTGTCGTATATTTGCAGCCCGGCCATCATGCGCCCTCCTTCCAATCCCCGGCTTACCGGAAAATGATCGCCTCCGCCATTACGTATTTGTCAGAAATAAATCGCTGAAATTACGTTCGGGGTCGTTAAAAATGCGGCAAACTAGGCGCTTTATAGAGCCGCTTTAGTCCGCTGCGCTCATTTCTGTCTCCCTTTTACGAGGTCTTCCCAGGCCGATGTAATGTAGCCCGGCCTCCTCCACCGCAGCACGGTCCAGAACATTGCGCGCGTCTACAACAAGCTTGCCTTTCATGGCCGCTTTGACGACCTGCCAATCAGCATCGACAAATTGCTTCCATCCGGTCGCCACGACCAAAGCGTCGGCACCCGCCAGCGCCTCCAACTGGGACGCCGCCCATTGGACCCCATCCATGTCCGGCGATGACAAGGGATCATATGCGGTAACCCCGCATCCTTTTGCAGCCAGCTCCTCCATTAGCACCAAAGCTTTGGAGTAGCGAAGATCATCCGTATTTTCCTTGAAGGCCGCACCCCAAACAGCAATGGTCATACCCGGCTTTAATGCTCCAAGCTCTCGAGTCAGCTTCGTTACATATACCTGTACCTGCGTTTCGTTTACGTATGCTGCAGCCTCCAGCAGCTTTAGTCCCATTCCTTTACCGGCTGCCGTTGCTATGAGTGCTGAAACATCCTTTGGCAGACACGAGCCGCCATACCCGATGCCCGCTTGCAGGAACCTCGCCCCTATCCGCTCATCCATTCCAATACCCTTTGCTACCTCGGTAATATCCGCACGAAAAGCTTCACAAAGCCTTGCCAGCTCATTAATAAAAGAAAGCTTGACGGCCAAGAAGGAGTTGGAGCCGTATTTGATCATTTCCGCCTCTGTTCGACCCGTATGCAGCACCGGTGCGGAAATGCCGTCATACAGCGAAGCAACAAGCGTCCCGGCTTGAACACTGGAAGCGCCTACCAATATGCGGTCGGGATGAAAGGAGTCATGGATGGCTGTGCCTTCCCGCAAAAATTCCGGATTGGATACCACCTCGACCCATTCTTTTGGAACGCCTCTGCGCAAAAAAAAGTCTTGCGCCCAATCTCCCGTTCCTGGCGGCACCGTACTTTTAATAATGACGGTTTTGGGCTCCTGCATGCCATTTGCAACGGTTAACAATACGCTTTTGACATAAACCAAATCCGCTGTTCCGTCCGGGGCGGAAGGCGTACCCACCGCTACCATTATGACCGGGCATTTTTCTACGTAAAGAGGCACATCGGAGCTGAAAAACAAACGGTTGTTTTTTGTGCCTTGCTGCACCAATTCCTCTAATCCGGGCTCAAATATAGGAATATGACCGTTCAACAGCGAAGAAATTTTGATATCGTCACGATCGCAGCACCATACGGTATGGCCGAGCTTCGCCAAAACAGCCGAGGTCGTGAGGCCGACATACCCCGCTCCCACAACGCAAATATCCATTTGGGTACATCCTTTCCATTCTGATTAATGTATTGCATCATGTGCTGGAAGCAAGAAAATGGAAACGGCGTTTGACCCGCCTGAGCCATATAGGTACAATAGGAGAAATCAGATGGGAGGTTGATTTATGCGAATTGTATTGGCCGTTGCTTTATCCTTTGCACTCATCGTAGCCGGCGGGTGCGGTAAATCCGGCGGAAATGTTTCCCCCCCTGCAACCTCTCCGCCAGCTGCAACCTCATCACCTGATCCCTCTGCTCCCTCGCCCGCTGCGCCCGAGGAGACGGAGAGCCCGACAGCACCACCTTCAGCGAATGAAGAAATTGCAGCTCAAATCGCCAAAATGACGATAGATGAAAAAATAGGGCAGCTTCTATTAATTGGACTGGACGGAAAAAAGATCAGCCCTTTTGCAAAAAAAATGATTGCTGAAAACAAAATTGGCGGATTTATCCTGTATAAGGACAATATTAAATCTGCGTCTCAAACGGTGGCATTACTGAACAGTCTTAAGGCTGCCAATAACGAAAATAGCATTCCTCTCTGGCTAAGCCTAGATCAGGAAGGCGGCAAGGTGAGCAGGCTGCCTGCGGAGATTGCCAAGTTTCCTTCGGCGCGTGAGCTGGGGGTATTGAAGGACATTTCACATACAAAAGAGGTTGGCCGCTCATTGGGGTCAACGGTTAAGGCTTTGGGATTTAATTTGGATTTTGCCCCTGTGCTTGATATCGACAGCAACCCCGACAATCCCGTTATCGGCGATCGTTCCTTTGGCTCTGACGCGGATACAGTTATTAACCACGGCATGGCCATGATGGAGGGCATTTCGGAAGCTGGCGTGACAACCGTAGTCAAACATTTCCCCGGACACGGAGACACTTCAGTGGATTCCCACTACGCGCTTCCAGTCGTAGGCAAATCCTTGGACGAGCTGGGCAAGCTGGAGCTGCTGCCATTTGTGGAGGCCGTGGGGCATAATGCCGACGCCGTTATGGTGGCCCACCTGCTTATACCTGCATTGGACAAGGAGCTCCCCACTTCGATCTCGTACAAAGCCATTAATGGCCTGCTTCGGACTGGCCTTGGGTACAATGGCGTTGTTGTCACCGATGACCTGACGATGGGCGGCTTGCTGCAGGACAATGAAATCGGAGAGGCAGCCGTCAAGGCGGTGTTAGCCGGAGCCGACCTGCTTCTGGTCGGGCATGATGAGAAGCTGCAGCAGAGGGTGCTGACAGCGCTGCAAAGTGAAGTCCAGAATGGCGGGATAACCGAAATGAGGCTGGATGAAAGCTTGTACAGGCTGCTTGCGCTAAAGCAAAAATACAAGCTAATGGATGCGGCAACCGACGAACCGGACATTAAAGCCCTTAACGAGGAAATTACAAACGCGCTAGCCAAATAATAAGAGGCAAGATTGTCCTGGCTTGTACGCAGGTCGGCCTATTTGTTCTGGAAGCCTTAACCTGAAAAAAAGTCTCCCATTTTCACATCGGCGCAGTTCGGACTGCGCTGACGTGGTAATGTGGAGACTTTTCTTTGATCCTTATTTATCGGGATTCATTATTGCTTATTGCCTTCCAGCTCCGCTTTCAAAGCTGCAAGCTCATCGTCCAGTTCGGTATCCCTGCCGGATTTTTCGAGTTCATCGAATTTAGAGTCCAGCGACTTGCCTTCATTGGCCAGCTCGTAAGCCGCATCCGCCTGATCATGCATTTGTCTGATGCGCTCCTCCATCCGGTTAAAGGTTGCGCCAAGATCGTTGTTGCCAATCCCGCTCATTGTTTTATTGATGCGCTCTTGAGCTTTTGCAGCCTCAGCTTGAGCAACCAATGTGCTTTTTTGCGTTTTCATTTCCTGCACTCTTGCTTTCATTTCCTGGAGCTGCGTGCGCAGCTTGTCTGCGGTTGCTTTGGCTCTGTCGTAGCTTGCCTGCGCCGCGACTTGCTTATCGGAGTAACGCTTTTTATCGGCAAGGGCTTCGCGGGCAAGGCTTTCATTACCGCTGGCAAGCGCCTGACGGGCTTGGGCGTCGCGTTTGGCGATAACCTCGTTTGCCTCATTCAGCTCGCGCTCAAAACGTTTTTCCACCGCAATTTGAGTCGTTACGGCAGATGTTACCTTTTCGATATCCTCGTCCAGCTCACGCAATACCTGATCAATCATTTTCACCGGATCCTCCAGATGGTCCAGTGCTGCATTAACATTAGATTTACCGATACGGAACAGTCTTTGAAAAATACTCATAGTCAACAATTCCTCCTTCGTCCTGTTAGGTCGTTATAATTAACAATACGCGCCAACTGGAATAACGTTTCAATTGGTTGCGCCAGTAAAATCACACAAACGACAAATATTATCTATTATACCATGGGGCTTAGGAAGAATTGTATTAATTTGTCGTTTAAGCCCGGCAGATGTTCATGACCAAAATCGGGATAAATCAAGGTTTGTTTGGGAGCGGTTATTTTATTGTAGGCCGCAAATTGAGTCGATGGCGGGCAAATTGTATCCATCAGTCCAACCGCCATCACAACCTCAGCCTTGATCCTGCCTGCCTGATATTGCAGGTCGATATAGCCGAGCCGTTCAAAAACCTCGTCCTCCCGCTCATGCAGAGGATCAAAGCTGCGGAAATAATTTTTCAGCTCCTGATAAGCATCCTTGGCTAAATCCATATTCCATGTCCGTCTATAATCGCATAAAAACGGATAAACCGTGCCAAGCTTGCTTACGCGCGGCTCCAGAGCGGCGCAAGCTATTGCAAGCGCTCCGCCTTGAGAACCTCCGGTTGCATAAACATGGTCCGGGTCAACCTCCGGCAACGACAAAGCTATGCCTGCTAGCTGGGCGGCATCCAGAAAAATATGTCTAAACAACAGGTTGTCGGGATGATCGTCGAGTCCTCTGATAATATGGCCGTTCAAGGTGTTGCCTTTAACACCGCCAGCATCCTCCGATTGTCCGCCCTGGCCGCGCGCATCCATCGACAGCACGGAAAAACCAAGCGAGGCATACACCAGCTTGTCGCTCCAGTCGCCGCTATTGGCGCTGTACCCATGAAACTGTACAATGGCTGGATGCTTGCCTTCCGCATTGCGGGGCCGAACATATTTGGCATGAATTCTTGCCCCTCTCACGCCTGTAAAATAAAGATCGAAGCACTCCGCCAGCGGTGTCTGAAAAGAGCTGGGAATAAGCTCCACCTTGGCTTCAACCGCGGACATTTCCGCAATCGCGCGCTTCCAGTAATCGTCAAAATCCGCTGGTCTGGGATTTATTCCTTCATATTGCTTTAGCTGCTCCAACGGCATATCAATCAGCGGCATCTAAATCTCCCTCTCTCGCAATCTCGTCTATGTATCATGTAATCGGATACAAAATCACCCTTATTATACACCCGCCAGTTAACTTTTTGATACTTAAAAAGCCGAATTCATACAGTAAACAAGAGAAACCCGGCAACCTGTAACAGGAAGCCGGGCTATTTCTTTAACGATTCAGCCAAGGGCGGCTGCCCCTGGTTGTTTTAGGCTTTGGCTTGGAAACAACCGTGCGAATAACGGCTTTTTTTGCTTTCTTCTTGGGCTTTGCCGCTCCCGTCTTTGGAGTAGAACTGGAGCTTGAATAATCAGGAGTCAAATAATTCGGTGTTGAGAAGGTCGACATCGTATTAGCGTTGACTTGATCCTCTCTAATGCCTCCGCAGCCGCAGCCGCCTGGAGCCCCATAATACGGCATCTGTTGTCCTCCATAGCCGGGCCACATGGGAAGCGGCGCTGCCGGAACATAGCCCGCAGGATACCCTGTTGGATAACCACCGTAACCAGGCGGCGGATATTGCGCAGACAAGGCTGCTACTCCGGGATGATTCGGCATTGCGCTATAAGGCGCAATGGGCTCCGCGTTTTCGGAATATGCCATCGGCGAGACGTCTCCTTTTTTGGAACCAACGGATAACGGCGAAACATTGGCGTTTGGCCCAATAGATGACGGAGACACATTAGCATTTTCGCCCAATCCTTGATAAGGGTTATTTCCATACCCCCACATTGGGCCCATACCGTAAGGGCTATAAGGTGAAACCGGATAAGCCGGATACATTCCGGGAGGACAATCATAAGGATAAACAGGTGCCGTTGATGCATAAGGCGCCCACTCAACGCTCGTATTGGGATTGTTTGCACTTTGGGCTTGCGCTGCTCCCCAGCTTCCTTTGCCCGCAGGGACGTTTTCGCCCATCATGCCATAATTGGCTGGCGATATATTGCTGTTGGCAGCATTAGCACCTTCAACGTTAGCACCTTCAACGAAGGAATAATCCATTCCGGACATCGCCTGAACTGCAGGAGTATCATATTGCTGAAATAAATCAATGCTTTGAATATATTCGGAATTCATTGCATTAACCTTTTTTTCCACCGGCTTTTCATTTGGCAGAGTCTTTTTGGCAGCCGGCGCCGCAGACAGCGGGGAAACGCTGGCGTTGCTCAACGGGCCCACGTTGGATGACATCGGCGACACGTTGGAATTGCTCATCGGACCCATGTTCGATGACATCGGCGACACGTTGGAATTGCTCATTGGGCCCATGTTCGATGACATCGGCGACACGTTGGAATTGCTCAACGGGCCCATGTTGGATGACATCGGCGAGACGTTGGAATTGCTCAATGGACCCATGTTGGATGACATTGGCGACACGTTGGAATTGCTCAATGGACCCACGTTAGATGACATTGGCGACACGTTGGAATTGCTCATCGGACCCATGTTGGATGACATCGGCGACACGTTGGAATTGCTCAATGGAGCCATGTTGGATGACATTGGCGACACGTTGGAATTGCTCATCGGACCCATGTTGGATGACATTGGCGACACGTTGGAATTGCTCATTGGGCCCATGTTGGATGACATTGGCGACACGTTGGCATAAGGCATTGTTTTGCCCGTGCTCATCGGAGCCATGTTGGACGACATTGGCGAGATGTTTGCATTAGGCATTGTTTTGCCCGTGCTCATCGGACCCATGTTCGACGACATTGGCGAGACGTTTGCATTAGGCATTGTTTTGCCCGTGCTCATCGGACCCATGTTCGATGACATTGGCGACACGTTGGCATTGCTCATTGGACCCATGTTCGACGACAGCGGCGAGACGTTGGAGTTGCTCAACGGGCCCATGTTCGATGACAGCGGCGAGACGTTGGAGTTGCTCAACGGGCCCATGTTCGATGACAACGGCGAGACGTTGGAGTTGCTCAACGGCGCCATGTTGGACGACATCGGCGAAACGTTGGCGTTAGGCATTGTTTTGCCCGTGCTCAGCGGCGCCATGTTGGACGACATGGGCGAGACGTTGGCGTTAGGCGATGTTTTGCCCGTGCTCAGCGGCGCCATGTTGGACGACATGGGCGAGACGTTGGCATTTGGCATTGTTTTGGCTGCCAGGGGCTCCACCTTGCTCGCCGCGAGCGGCAGTGCTTTGTTTGCCAGCGGTTCGACCTTGCCTGTTGCAAGCGGCTCTGTTTTGCTTGCCAACGGCTCCACCTTACCTTTCGCAAGCGGCTCTGTTTTGCTTGCCAACGGCTCCACCTTACCTTTCGCAAGCGGCTCCGCCTTGCTCGCCAGCGGCTCTACCTTTTTGCTAAGCGGCTCGACTTTTTTCGCCGCTTCCTTTTTAGGTGCAGGTGCGGGCTTTGGCTCTGGAGCAGGTGGAACCGGACTAACGATTGGTCCTGTAGGCGTCTTCTCCATGATAGGCGCTGTATTCTTTTTCCCCGTGGCTAAGCCGGTTAACGTCTTACCGATAACGGGCGCAGTAGACAGCTTGCCAACAACGCCTTGCACATTCTGCATAAAATTGCCGCCGTGATGTGTGCTGGAAGCGTGACTTTGTTGTGGCGTTATAACAGCGTTCGCTTTCGGGATATTAACGATTTCCCCGGTGAGCAGCACATTAGGATTTTTCAACTGAGGATTGGCATGAACCATAGAGGCGAGCGGCACACCCCATGCTTTGGATAGCTTCCACAGCGTATCTCCCTGTTTGACGACATGCTGATGCATAATGTCCGATGAATGAACACCGGCATGGCTGGAAGGCATTTTGATTTTCATGCCGATATGCAGCACATCCGGGTTGGTGATGCTTGGATTCAGCTGCAGAATCTGATCCTGAGTTACGTTATATTTTTGGGCCAGGCCGTATAACGTATCTCCCTGTTTCACAATATGGATTTTCACTGCCCAATAACCTCCTGTCACGTTCTGTGTAACGGGGAATGCCCGCTATCAATCTCTACATCCTATGCAGGAGATGGGCTGGTGTCTCCACTTTGACAGAAAAAAAACAGCTATTCCTTCTCATCGTTTTTCGACAGTATGTCCTTATATAGGCATGCCTCTGAAAAATGAACGACAAAAAAGGCTCCCGCAGGCAGATCCTTCTGCCTGACAGGAACCTTTAAATGCTTCCGAACTATTAGTTGAATACTTGGACGCCGTCTACGGTAACAATGCTGCGGAATTCCTGCAGCAAGCGAGTCGTAATCGGGCCTGCCTGGCCGGAGCCGATCTTGCGTCCGTCCACCTCGCGAACCGCGATAACCTCGGCTGCCGTTCCCGTGAAGAAAACCTCGTCTGCCACATAAACATCATGCAGTGTAAACGGCTCTTCCTTCAACGTATAGCCGAGCTTGGCGCAAAGCTCCATTATAGCTGCGCGCGTAATGCCTTCCAATGCGCCAACGTAACAAGGAGGCGTATAAACAACCCCTTTTTTAATAATAAAAATGTTGTCGCTGGAGCCTTCCGCTACATATCCTTGCGAATTCAGCATAATCGCTTCGCCGACGCCCGCCAGATTGGCCTGGATTTTGACCAAAATGTTGTTCAAGTAGTTAAGCGATTTGATTTTCGGATTGAGCGCATCCGGAATATTGCGGCGCTGCGATACCGATACCGAAACCAGACCGTTTTTGTAAGCTTCCTCAGAATAAATGGCCAGCTGCTCTACAATGATAATGACCCAAGCCGCAGGACAGCGTTTTGGATCTAGACCCAGGTTGCCGGGACCGCGCGATACGATAAGACGAATGTAGCCGTCACGCATCTCGTTGCGGGAAATGGTTTCCACCAAAGCTTCCTGCATTTCGTCCTGCGTCAGCGGAATGTCCAGCATGATGGATTTGGCCGAATCATATAGCCTGTCCAAATGCTCCTTGCATTTAAAAATGTTGCCGCCGTAAATACGGATGCCTTCAAAAATGCCGTCGCCGTACAAAAAACCGTGATCGTATACCGAAACTTTTGCATCCTCTTTAGTTACATATTCACCATTGAGATAAATCCATTGCTGTGCCATAACCTTACCCTACACCTCCGCAAAATGTCATGCCGATTAATACCATACTTATATACTTTACCGCAAAAAAGCCGCCCTGTATACGGCCTCAACTCAATTCTCAAGCCCTTCCGCTACAGCAGCTGCTCATAGGAAAAAGACGGGTAACAGCCCAATATCCGCACCTGGCAGCCTATCGCCTCAACCTCCTGAAGCGCGGATGGCAGAAGGACAGTGTCCAGCGACATTTCAATCTCCATATAAAAATAGTAATTGCCCAGTTTTTTCTTGGTTGGACGCGACTCGATTCGCGACAGGTTGATCTTCCGCCATGCAAAAGCTGACAACACCTGATGAAGCGCGCCAGGGTAATCCTCCGGCAGCGTAATCAGAATGCTGGTTTTGATCCGTTCAGACTGTCTGGCCTTGTATGGCTCATGTCCCACCAGAACAAAGCGGGTATAGTTATTGTCGTGATCGGTTATTTTCTCTTCCAGCAAATCCAGACCGTTAATCTGGGCCGCTATGCGGGTGCCGATCGCCACAATGCCTTCGCCCGGATTTTCCTTGACGATTTTAACCGCTTCTGCCGTGCTGCTGACGTGCTCCGTCTCTGCTTGCGGCATAAACCGCCGCAAAAACTGCAGACATTGAGCCATCGCTACGGGATGGCTGATCACCTTGCGGATACGCGTCAAATCCAGCTCGCCGGAGCCGTTTAGCAGCTCCGGGCGGCGGCCGATCAAATTTTGAATCGAGGGATAAACCCATTCAGCCTGCATCGGCAAATCCACCTCGTGAACAAGCCAGTCCATATGGAGGCTGACGGAGCCTTCAATCGTATTTTCGATCGGAATAACGCTGTAATGGCTCACACCGGTTGCCGTTGACTGAAAAACATCGGCGATTAGCCGATGATGTCTCCAATTAACCTGTTCGCTGCCAAAAAGCTGCTTTGCCGCTTCGTCGGAGACGGACCCCGCGGGCAGCAGCGCTATTGTTTTCATGATAACCGCTCTCCTTTGATTCTGTCCAAAAACGGTAAATCCGTTCCGCCGTTTTCACCGCTGCCGTCATTCATCACGGCATCGTCGCACAGCTCCGCAACGTTAACCTGCGGGCCCTCGCCATATGGCGCCAGCCACAGCGTCTGCGCCGTAATGCCCTCATTCTGCATCGTCTCCTGCAGAAAGGCCTCCAGCGCCGCCTTGCCGCTGCTGGCGGCGTCAACAAACGCGATCAGCGTCGGCCCGGCCCCGCTGAGCGCAGCGCCCAGCGCGCCATGTTCACCGGCGCGCGCCAATATTTCCGTCATGCCGGGGATTAGCGGCGCACGGTAGGGCTGGTGCAGCCGGTCGCCAAGCGCATGACGCAGCAGTTCAAGCTCGCCGCTGGCAAGCGCGGCGACAAGCAAGGAGCTGCGGCCGACGTTATAGACGGCGTCGGCCCGGTCGACGACAGCCGGCAGTGCATGACGCGCCTTCTCTGTCGAGAGCTGGAACGCCGGGATGGCAACCAGCGTCTCAAGTCCTGGCGGCGGCTGCAGCTTCACGTGCTGCGCCTCCTCGCCCTTCGTCCAGGAGCACACTACAATGCCGCCGAACAGTGAAGCTCCTACGTTGTCGGGATGCCCCTCCAGTTCCGTTGCAAGCTGGAACAGCTCCTGTGTGCTAAGCGGTTCGCCGATCAGCGCATTAGCGGCAACTAAAGCGCCAACTATAGCCGTTGCGCTGCTGCCAAGCCCGCGCGCCAGCGGAATATCGCTGTACATAGCGATATGAAGCTCCGGTACTTCGGCTCCAGCCTGCTTGAACACAAGCTGGGCCACCTTGTACAGCAGGTTGCTTTTATCCTGGGGCAGCCCGTCCATTCCTTCCCCGTGCAAATCGAACGTTGTGGCTCCGCTCGTGGAAACCGACATCTCGACCCAAGCAAACAGAGACAGCGCCATGCCAAGCGTATCAAACCCCGGTCCAAGATTGGCGGTGCTCGCCGGAACCTTGACCGTCACCCTGCGGCAGGAGGCGAGCTCTAGTAATCTTTTGTCCATTTCTCCTACGTTATCCATAATCCTATCCTTCCACCCGATACACGCTTTTCACCGTGTGTACAACATCCAGCTTATGGAACGTCTCCAGCACCTTGGCTACAGCGGCTTTATTGGCGTCATGAGTAATAATGATGATTTCCGCTTCCGGATTATTAGGGTTAGGCTGCTGCAATACGGATTGCAGGCTGACTTCAAAGGCTGCAAAAACCTGAGTAATTTGCGCCAATACGCCGGCCCGATCCGCCACATGCAGGAGCAGAAAATATTTCGACGATATTTCCTCATCCGTTTTTTGTCTGGTTTCGTTGTAGGTTAACGCATTTTTTTTGCCGCCTACTCCCAGCTTGATGTTTTTGACAACGGCGACCAGATCCGCAACGATCGACGTAGCTGTCGGCAGCTCCCCCGCTCCCGCTCCGTAAAACATCGTTTCGCCCACCGCTTCGCCATACACATAAACCGCATTAAACACACCATTGACAGAGGCGATTGGATGAGTCGACTTCACCATGGTAGGCTGGACGCTAATGCTGATGGAATCGTCCTGGCGCTCTGCAATACCAAGCAATTTAAGCTCATAGCCGAGACGTTTGGCATACAGGATGTCCTCTTTTGTCACGGAGGAAATGCCTTGAGTCGAAACCGTATCCAGCGATACATGGGTGCGGAAGCCCAGCGTAGCCAGAATCGTCATTTTTCTAGCAGCATCCAGCCCCTCCACATCGGAGGTAGGATCCGATTCGGCATAACCAAGCGCTTGAGCCTCCTTCAGTACATCCCCGTAGGATGCCCCCTCCTGACTCATTTTGGTCAAAATGTAGTTGGTGGTGCCGTTAACGATCCCCATAATTTTGGTAATACGGTCCGATGAAAATCCTTCCACCAGCGTGCGCAAAATAGGAATGCCGCCCGCTACGCTCGCTTCATACAACACATCGCAGCCATGCTCCCGGGCCTTGGCCAAAATTTCCGGTCCATGCAGCGCCATCAGGTCTTTATTGGCCGTCACGACATGTTTGCCCAGAGACAAAGCCTCCAATATATAGTCCCTCGTATTGCCGATGCCGCCCATCACTTCAACAACAACGTCAATTTCGGGGTTGCGGATAATATCCCAGGGATCCTCCGTCAGCTTTTCCTGCGGCACGGAAATGGCGCGCGCTTTTGTTTTATTTTGCACAAGCACCTTTTCAATGACGATAGAGGAGCCCGCCTGGTTTTGCAAATCCTCCTGATGCCCCTCAACAATGCGTACTACGCCGGTTCCGACGGTTCCGAGTCCCAGCAATCCTACTTTTATCGGCTTCATAACTGACCTCCAGTTCAACAGCAATGATATAATGGCTTCCTATGCTTCCTTTTTATTACCCTTGCCCGATAACGGCGGCTTTTCGCACGCCCTGTTGCTTTCTGAGCAATTCAATCAGCGAGGACAGGTCTCCTGCCAGCCCCGCGATGTCAACAGACAACACAACGTTGGCAAACCCTTGCAGCGGAATGCTTTGATTCATTGCCAGCACATTACCCTCCCGGCTGGCCAACAAGCCAAGCACGCTGGACAAAACGCCTGCGCGATGCTCCAAATCCATCGATATAGTGACGATTCGCTCGCGTGACACATCCTGCAGCGCAAACACGCCATCCTTGTATTTGTAAAAAGCGCTGCGGCTTATGCCCGCCCGCTCCGCCGCTTCGTGAACCGTAGACGCAGCCCCGCTATCCAGCATATCCTTAACCTGCATCGTTTTGACGATGGCTTCCGGCAGCAGGTCCTCTCGAACGACATAATAGCGCTCCGCCATTTTCGTCCTCCCTAGACAGACAAATGTACATCCATAGTGGACATTATATACAATTGGGAAGGCTCAGGCAATAGGCAATTGCAAAATAGAGCCATGCCGGTTTTTCGTTTCAGGTCATAACGCCTGAATCTTCCGGTCTGCCATGTTGTTGAAAAAAGAAAAGGAGCCTCCTGTCATTTCCATGACCAGGAACGCTCCCTTTTTAGTACATTAATCGTATGGGTTGTAGTCGCTGCCTTCAAAAAATTCAAACGCAAAGTCGTTGACCCGTATCATATCGCCGTCTTTTGCGCCTTTTTTGCGCAAGGCCTCGTCAACGCCCAGCTTGCGCATCGTACGGGCAAAACGCATAACGGCGTCGTACGAATTCAGATTCATCCGTTTCATCATACGTTCGATGCCTTCGCTCTCGACGACATAAATTTCGTCCTCGCGGCGAATCGTAAAGGTAATCTCCTCTTTTTTGTTCATCGTGTAAACCTTGCGCTCAGCTTGCTCCGCAGGTTCCGCTTGGACTGCCTCCACTTGAATGGAATCCAGCAGGTCGGCAGTCTTGTAAAGCAGCTCCTGTATGCCTTGCTTCGTCAGGGAAGAGATAGGCACAATTTCATGCTTTTTACCTTCCTCTAGCTCGGCAAGCCGTTGCTTGAACAGAGTAAGCTGCTCCTCCGCCTTCGGCATGTCCATTTTGTTAGCGGCAATGATCTGCGGGCGATCCGCCAGATTGGCATTATAAAGGGCCAGCTCCGCATTGATTTTCATCCAGTCGTCAAAAGGATCGCGTCCCTCAGACGCAGCCATATCGACCACATGGATAATGACGCGGGTTCTTTCCACATGACGCAAAAACTCATGGCCAAGCCCAACGCCTTCATGCGCGCCTTCGATCAGCCCAGGCAAATCCGCCATCACAAAGCTCCGGCTATCGCCTACGTCTACAACCCCTAGATTAGGCGTAATGGTTGTAAAATGGTAAGCTCCGATTTTTGGCTTTGCACCGGATACAATGGAAAGCAGCGTCGATTTGCCTACGCTGGGAAACCCAACAAGACCAACATCCGCCATTACCTTAAGCTCAAGCACGATCCAGCGCTCCTGGCCTTCTTCTCCATTCTCCGATATGTAAGGAGCCGGATTAGTCGGTGTAGCGAAACGGATATTGCCCCGGCCGCCGCGGCCTCCCTTGGCCACAACAACCTTCTGGCCATGACGGGTCATATCCGCAATGATTTCGCCTGTGTCGTCGTCGATAATGACCGTACCTGGCGGAATCCGAACGATGGTATCGTCAGCGCTTGCGCCATGCATGCCCTTTACTTTACCCCGTACGCCGCGTTCCGCTTTAAAATGCTTCTGGTAGCGGAAGTCCATCAGCGTGCGCAAACCTTCGTCAACTTGAAAAATCAAGTCGCCGCCGTTGCCGCCATCGCCGCCTGCAGGTCCGCCGTTCTCAACGTATTTCTCCCGTCTAAACGAGATAATCCCGTCGCCGCCGTCGCCGCCTTTTACAAATATTTTTGCTTTATCAACAAACATGAATAGCCTCCGTTCAAGCGCTTATGTCTGCGCGCAGCAGCACATTGAAGCCATGCTCCGAATCCACTACCTTGAGAGGCGCGCCTTTTAACTGCTGTATCATTTTTTGACTCCATTGCTGCTCATTAATAAGCTCGCCTTCATAATAAAATGCTGCATAAAGCGCAGTATTATCCCTGCTCAGCTTCAGCCGAAGTACAGCCAGCTCGCCTGCGCCCGGTTTTGCGGCAAGCCGATACGTGTTAATGGCATGGATTAGCGTATCGGCGATTTTGTCATGGTCAAGCCTCATGCCGGACAGATTCAGATCGCTCTGAATTTCGAGCTCCAGCAGCATATTGCTGGAAATGGTTCTGAAGGATTGAATGTAGCTGACCAGCGAAGGAACGCCCAGCTTGGCAATCGCGCTGTCAACCGCCATTCTTTCTCTTATATTCTCCATAAAGCTGATGCACTTATCTAGCTTTCCCAGTCGGGCATATCCGAATAATACCTGCAGGTCGTTCATCCAGTCATGACGATGATGATTCAATGTTCGTATGCCAGCGCTTTGCATCGCCTTTATCGTTCGGGTCATTTGCTCTTCATGCTCTCTTTGCTTGCTGATGATCCAGAATGCAGCTGCCGCAGCCGTCCAGCATACAAAAAGAACCGCCGTCCAGATTTCCTCCGGCATAAGCAGCAGCGCCGCTCCGGGAAGGACAATCGATGCTGCGGCTACATACTTGGCCAGCCCATTTCGTCCCATTCCACGAACCTACCTTCTTGTAAATTCCTAGCTTTACCAGTATATCACGACCGTCAGACAAGGTCATCAGCAAAATCATGACTGAACGAAGCAAGCCCCGGCCTAGCAATGCCGGCCGGGGCTTTCCGATATAATCTCAACGCTTATGCGTCAATATTATGATTTAAGCTTCAACTGCCGCAGCAACAGGAGCTTGCGGAGCAGGGTATACGCTCACTTTTTTGCGATCGCGTCCATAGCGCTCGAATTTCACAACGCCGTCCACTTTAGCATAAAGCGTGTCGTCTTTGCCGATGCCCACGTTAGTGCCGGGATGAATCTTTGTTCCGCGTTGACGGAACAGGATGCTTCCGCCCGTTACAGTCTGGCCGTCAGCGCGTTTAGCGCCAAGACGTTTGGACTGGGAATCGCGTCCGTTCTTTGTGGAACCTACGCCCTTCTTGGAAGCGAATAGCTGGAGATCCAATTTCAACATGATGTAGCCCTCCTTCTTACGAAAATGATTGCGGCGACGGGAGAGCTAAACGCTCTTCTCCTTCACGGCAACAAATTTGCCATATGACTCGGCAATCGTCCCAAACATAACAACCATGGATTCCAGCAGCAGCTGCAGCTTTTCCTCTTTCTCCCGTTCGGGTTGGAGCGGAATTTCACTGGAGAGCCAGCCGTTTCTCATCGTTGCCGGCAGAACGATGCCCGTTAACGTTTCAATTGCGTTGACCGTGCCTACAGATATGGCCGATACCCCAGCGCAGACAATGTCTTTGCCGCGTTTCGCATACCCGGCATGTCCTTCCACCGCAAATGACAAAATACGACCATCAGCATTGCGCACAATCGTAATCTCAATCATGCCAAATCCCGCTTACGCCTGGATTTTTTCGATTGTTACTTTCGTGTAAGGCTGACGATGGCCTTGCTTGCGACGGTAGTTCTTTTTGGCTTTGTATTTGTACACGGTAATTTTTTTGCCTT
The DNA here is from genome assembly GCF_001675045.1 of Paenibacillus oryzae. Taxonomy (GTDB): domain Bacteria; phylum Bacillota; class Bacilli; order Paenibacillales; family Paenibacillaceae; genus Pristimantibacillus; species Pristimantibacillus oryzae. Next base: position 3,952 of record NZ_LYPA01000038.1, on the reverse strand, counting down.
TGCCGTGTTTTTCGACTTTGCCAGTAACGACTGCGCCAGATACAACTGGAGCGCCAGTAACCAGACCATCCTTGCCGGAAACGGCCAGAACGCGATCGAATGTTACGCTTTCGCCTTCGCCGCCGTTCAGTTTTTCGATGAAAAGAACATCGCCTTCCTGAACTTTGTATTGCTTGCCGCCAGTTTCGATAATTGCGAACATAATTGGGTGCACCTCCTTAATTTCGAAGACTCGCCTGAAGCAGGTGGCAGCGGCTTACGCCATTGCGCTTTTCATACCCCGACAGAGCGGTACCTGTACATTTCAATTGCACATATAAAATATACACTCGAATATCTTATCATAATGATGCCCATAGTTCAAGACTGCTATTTGGATTTTTTTGCTGCTTCAGCTCTTGTTCCCGGATTCCGCCGTTTTTTGTCTCCCGGTTCCGCCACAGGCTGCACAAAGCTCTCCCTTGCGCACACTAGCGGCCTCCCGCGATTTTTTTCGCGTGAGCTCCATCAGTCCAAGCCTCGTCCAGCCCACAATGCTGCATTTGGTTCCGTCCTCTTTAGCTTCCTCTGTCATTCTGGCCAAAATGCTGCTGCGGCTTTCATCCCGCTCCATATCAATAAAATCAATAATGACAATACCGCCTACGTCCCGAATGCGGAGCAGCCTTGGGATCAGCTCGGCCGCTTCCAGATTGGTTCGATACACCGTATCCTCCAGACTGTTGTTTCCCGTAAACTTGCCGGTATTCACATCAATCACCGTCAGCGCTTCCGTTTCCTCACAAATCAGATACCCCCCGCTAGCAAGAGGAATTTTTCGGGCAAAGGCCGTTTCCAGCTGCTCCTCCACGTCAAAATAACGGAACAGCTCCCGACCGTCTTGAGGGATATAAAGCTTCAGCCGCTCCTTAAGAGCAGGCGCCATTTCGCCAAGCAAGCTCTGGGCTTCCTGGAATTTGGCTTCATGATCAATCCATATCTCCCCAATATCGGACGCAACCGTATCCCGGATGACCCGGTGCAAAAGACCGGCCTCCACATGAAGCTGACAGGGGGCGTTTGAAGCTGTCGTCTTGGTCACGATATGATCCCACAGCCTGCGCAGCTTGCCTGCGTCGCTGGATAACGCTTCCTCGCTTTCTCCTACAGCGGCCGTACGCATAATAATGCCTTCTTGACCCTGCCGGATGGATTCACCGATCAGCCTCAGCCGTTCACGCTCGCTTTCGCTTCCGATTTTTTTGGAAACGCCGACATACCCAGCCTCAGGCATATACACCAGATAGCGGCCCGGCAAATTGAAATGGGTCGTAACCCGCGCTCCCTTTCCGCCGATGGGATCTTTGACGATCTGAACAGCAACAACCTGCCCCGGCCTGGCAATTTCCTGAATCGCGGGTTTTTGGCGAGGCTGCTTGTCCGCATGAGGATGCAGCAGGTCATCGATGTACAAAAACGCATTTTTGCCAAGGCCAATATCCACAAACGCGGCCTCCATGCCGGGAAGGACGTTGACGATTTTTCCCAGGTAAACATTCCCGACCAGGCTACTGCCAGCCGATCGCTCCATATAAAACTGAATTAATACCCCATCTTGTACAACTGCGGTTTGCAAGGAATTATCCTCGACATGCAGCAGCAACTGCTTCATCCCTTCACCGCCCTTTTAGAGGTTGTTCAAAAAGTTTGCCTTCCATTACGAAACATGCCTGGCGGCATAATCAACGTCGAATATGGCATTCAGCCGAAATCTCCGATCCTCACGTAGCTCCCACTACGCTCCGGTTCTCGATTTCTAGCTTCATCCCATCTTCTCGGTACTGAAAACCAAACTTTTTGAACTTGATTTAATGGTTGTTCAAAAAGTCCGCTTTACTTTACGAGGCATGCCTGGCGGCATGCTTATGAGTTAAGTTTACATCAAAAGCTCGCTGACTGCACGGTGGGGTCCCAGACCCGACAAGCAGCTTCTGACAATAGCATTTTCCGGCAGCATCCTGAGACTGCTCCCGTCATGCTCCGAAACGTACACAACATGAAAGGCCTCACGCTTGAACAGTCTGGCAACCGACATAAGAGACTGGCTGCCGTTCACCACAAGATGTGAAGCCTTTTTTCCTGCCTCCATAGCCCGATTTGTCATCCGCTCCCGATGTGTCAGAAAACGCAAAAAAAGGAAGGGGACATTGCGGCTGTACGCGCGATTGCTGGCAAACAAAAATAAACCAACCACCAGTAAATTCAACTGAACAGCTTGCTCCTCCAGCCAAAAGGGAACAACCGCCGCAACGATCATCAGACAGCTGCACAGCAGACCAAGCCGCGCCGTCCAGAGCAGCGCTTTATAATATTGGCAAACGCTGCCCAGCAAGGCATGCAAAAGCTTGCCCCCGTCAAGCGGATGAATCGGCAGTAAATTAAATAACGCAATCATGAGATTTGCTTCTACAACGTAGGACGCCCATTCGGAATGCCACAGGCCAAGCTGCCCAAGCCCCCAGGCTGCAAGCGCCATCCAGCCGTTTTGCAGCGGCCCCGCCAGCGCAACAATAACGTCTTCCTTCGCCGAGACGCCGGCTGCCTCCTCTACCTCCGCAACACCGCCAAAAGGCAGCAGCTTGACCTCTTTGACGCGCCAGCCAAAACCTTTGGCGGCCGCCACATGTCCCAATTCATGCACAAGCACAATAACAAAGAGGACAAGCAGCTCCATAAAATAACCCGTAAGCGCCGAAGCCAGCATAACCATCACAAACAAAGGGTGGATCGACCATAAAATGCCGCCCCATTTAATCAAGCGGAATCACATCCAGGGGATCAATGTAGCGGTCATTTCGCTTGACGGCAAAATAAAGCGGACTGCTTCCGTCAGATCCCGCATCAGGAAGCTTTCCGATAATGTCTCCGGCTTCCACCCAGTCATTAACCGCCACAAAGGATTGGCTCAGCTCCCCGTACACTGTAATAACATTACCGGCGTGCTGGATCAAAATCGTATCGCCTTTGTCGGTCACAAACAGAACCCGCCCTTTGCCCACCGCAGCAACCTCAGCTCCAGAAGGAGCAGCAAGCTGGATGCCGTTTAGCAGCTCGGCAAAGGTTAGCAAAAGCGAAGCGTCCTTGACGGGGGCAGCCGCGAAGACATCCCCGTCTTCGCCGGTGCTCGCCGTTTGCGCAGATTCCTTTTGGAACAGAGGGATAAAGGATGGCGCTCCCGCAAAGGCGGTTTTGTACCATTGCGCAGCCGCCCCGAAATCAAACTCATCGGTCAGCGCGCTTTTGATCAAAACCTGTCCCTTCCTGCTCCAGCCCTCATCCAGCTGGAACAACCCCCAAATAGCGCCAAACAGGAGCGCGGCAATTACCATTTTCCATTTTAATTCCTTCCAAAACCTTCCTCCATCTCCGGGGCCTTCGTTTCTGCTTGTCCTGATCTGTTCCTCGTCCCGCCAGGCAGGAGGCTGAAAATGATCATTCGCTTCCCAGGCAGACCATGGATTGCGGTTTTGCTTCCAGGCAGCCTCGGGGTCTGGATCGTTATCTTTGGGCAGGGTCATTCCTGCATCTGATTTACCGGTTTTCAAAACCGGCGGGCGGCCGCTGCTGCGATCTTTGCCGGACACTGGCTGCCGGGGTTCATCTCCATAAGCATCCAAAAGCGATTGTATTTTATGGCGTCTGCGCTCTCTGACATCATCCTTCAACCCCATCATTATCCCTCCCGCTTCCTTGTCCATCCCATACCCCATCTTATGTGCGGGCAGGGACAAGTATGCGAAGGGCTTAGCGCTGAAAATAAGGCTTCATAAGCTCGCGCCTGGAGCATAAAAAAAAGCATGAGCCTGGAGGAACGCCCCAAGCCATGCTTATATCTACGCTTGACCCATAACACTTCCTTAAATTTACAGTAAAAAGCGATAGCTGCTCAAGACGTTTTGGAACACTTGGAGTC
>NZ_LYPA01000037.1 GCF_001675045.1 Paenibacillus oryzae | reverse complement strand
GCGTGAATGACATTAAAAGCTTAATGATGACGGTGAACGAATCAGCAGATCCGGACATCGCTATTGTATCGGCAGCCAAGACAGCGGCGGAAGCTGCGAGCTACAGCACCATGGATCAAGCAGCGGCGACCAGCGAGTCGGTCATTGCGGCGGCACTAAAAGCGACTGCTGAAGCAGCAGTCAACAACAACACGGTTATGGTCACGACCACCAGGGTTAGCTACACTGCGCCGATCGCGGGCGATGAGGAAAACCCGCAGGGTACAAACGGCAGCTACGCCTTCACCATAACGGTGTCTAAAGGCGAGAGAAGTCAGACTACCTCGCAGCAAACGATAGCGATTACCGCAACACCTTTTAGCGGCCTTACTAATACACAGGCCGTGGCTGCCGCCAAGGCGGCTTTGGCGGACGGAGAGATCGATGTTGCTTTTGGAGCCTCGCAGACTAACAAAACAGCAGCCGTACAGAGCTATGTAAATGGCTTGCTTATCGGGGATGCCGCAGGAGTAACAGCGATCGTCACCTACAACAGCGTCAGCGGCAACTATGATGTGGCACTG
>NZ_LYPA01000035.1 GCF_001675045.1 Paenibacillus oryzae | reverse complement strand
ATTCGGCTGAAGGAGGATGAAGAAGCGGTTAGTGAGATGGACAAGGATGATGATCCGGCGACCTACAAGGGCGCATATTTGATCATAAGTAACCGTCATGATGCTCCGAAAGAAGCGTTTGCTGTCTATGGTAAACGCTGGCGGATTGAGGTGTTTTTCAGGACCGCCAAGCAGGAGCTTGGCTTCGAGAAGTGCCACTCCACGTCAGAAGCACATCAGCACGCACATATGGAGCTATTATTTGCGACGGAAACGTTGTTGTCCTACGCATTATGGCAAGTAAACAAAGAAAAAACGAGTGATGAGAGCTCCACCCACGGCGAAATGGTTCAGGGTCTCTTCCACACTCGTTGCCAGGTTCGATCAAGGAACCACAAGGGTATTGAACGAATCTACATCGATTGTGACACAGAGGTACGCCGATTTGCAAGCCTTATTTCCGTATACTGGCCCAAGACGCTTTCTATGTCTTGGTGGCCAGTTTATTCAAGCATAGATTCTCACCATTACCAGTTAATCTCGCGAACTGCATAAGT
>NZ_LYPA01000034.1 GCF_001675045.1 Paenibacillus oryzae | reverse complement strand
GTATTCCTTAGAAAGGAGGTGATCCAGCCGCACCTTCCGATACGGCTACCTTGTTACGACTTCACCCCAATCATCTACCCCACCTTCGGCGGCTGGCTCCCTTGCGGGTTACCCCACCGACTTCGGGTGTTGTAAACTCTCGTGGTGTGACGGGCGGTGTGTACAAGACCCGGGAACGTATTCACCGCGGCATGCTGATCCGCGATTACTAGCAATTCCGACTTCATGCAGGCGAGTTGCAGCCTGCAATCCGAACTGAGACCAGCTTTGATTGGATTCGCTCCACCTCGCGGTTTCGCTTCCCGTTGTACTGGCCATTGTAGTACGTGTGTAGCCCAGGTCATAAGGGGCATGATGATTTGACGTCATCCCCACCTTCCTCCGGTTTGTCACCGGCAGTCACGTTAGAGTGCCCAGCTTCACCTGCTGGCAACTAACATCAAGGGTTGCGCTCGTTGCGGGACTTAACCCAACATCTCACGACACGAGCTGACGACAACCATGCACCACCTGTCT
>NZ_LYPA01000033.1 GCF_001675045.1 Paenibacillus oryzae | reverse complement strand
GTAATGAGCAAGTCAAACACTTTTATGGAGAGTTTGATCCTGGCTCAGGACGAACGCTGGCGGCGTGCCTAATACATGCAAGTCGAGCGGATTAGATTGAAAGCTTGCTTTCAATCTGGTTAGCGGCGGACGGGTGAGTAACACGTGGGTAACCTGCCCGACAGACCGGGATAACAGTCGGAAACGATTGCTAATACCGGATACGCGATTCTGTTGCATGACGGAATCGGGAAAGGCGGAGTAATCTGCCACTGACGGATGGACCTGCGGCGCATTAGCTAGTTGGTGAGGTAACGGCTCACCAAGGCGACGATGCGTAGCCGACCTGAGAGGGTGATCGGCCACACTGGGACTGAGACACGGCCCAGACTCCTACGGGAGGCAGCAGTAGGGAATCTTCCGCAATGGGCGAAAGCCTGACGGAGCAACGCCGCGTGAGTGATGAAGGTTTTCGGATCGTAAAGCTCTGTTGCCAGGGAAGAACGGCTAGGAGAGTAACTGCTC
>NZ_LYPA01000032.1 GCF_001675045.1 Paenibacillus oryzae | reverse complement strand
GTTGAACCGCCGTATACCGAACGGTACGTACGGTGGTGTGAGAGGTCGGCTACTCAACTAATGGGTAGCCTCCTACTCGATTCTGTCAGGTGGTGCTGCAGCTTCTGGTCTACACGTTAAACTTGCCGATAAGATGACGCAGCTTGTCTGCCATATGGGACAGGGATTGTGACGAGGCGGAAATTTCCTGGATGGAAGCCAGCTGATCGCCTGCAGCTTCGGCTACCCGCTCGGTTCCGATGGAAGTGCTTGCTGCTATGTCAGAAATAACCGTCATGGAATATGCAACCTGCTCCGTACCCGCCGACATTTGCTCAGAGGCAGCGGAAACCTCCTGGATTTGGCTGGCGACTTGGCCGACCGACTGCTGGATTTCCTGGAATGAGTCGCTCGCCAGCTTGACAGCTGCGATGCCCTCCGTTACTTCTTTTTCTCCCTGCTTCATCAGTTCAACCACTTGTACGGTTTCCCCTTGCATCGCCCCGATGAGCAGCGCGATTTGGTCTGCGGAGGAAGCGGATTGCTCTGCTAGTTTACGCACTTCCTGGGCAACGACGGCAAAGCCTTTGCCCGTTTCCCCTACCCGTGCCGCTTCAATGGCTGCGTTCAGAGCCAGCAGATTCGTTTGTTTGGCGATTCCCGTAATGACGTCAACAATATCGCCGACCTTCTGCGATCTTGCTCCGAGGCTGTCCACTGCTTGCGCCAGATTGGAAACAGTGGACCCTACGGCCTGCATTTGATCAATTGCCGCCCGTACGCGCTGATTGCCTGTGCCCGCAAGCTCGGCGGTATGGATTGCAGCACCGGCAACGGATTCTGCATTTGCGGCGATATGCTGCACGCTATCCGACATTTCGCCAAAGGATTTGGCATTCTCCTCCAGCCTTTGGGCCTGCTTCTGTGATCCGCGCGTTAGTTCCCCGGTTGTTGCAGCAATGTTCTCTGCGCTTAATCGGATATGATCCGAGCCTGAATTCAAACCTTCTGCAGCCGTTGCCACATATTCAGCTCCTGTGTTCATTTCTCGTATCAGGCTTCTCAGGTTGCCCGCCATTTGGTTAAAGGCGTCGGCCAAACCGCCGATTTCATCACGGTTTTTGACCTTTAGAGGAGGCGTTGTCAGCTCTCCATCGGCAATGCGCCTTGCCGCGAAAACCATAGCTTTAATGGGGGTTGAGATTTGGCGCGAAATGATGATGGCAACGCTGGTGCCAATGACTAACCCCAGCAGGGAAAGGACAAAAACAAGAAGTACGGCGGATGTTGACAGCTTGTCCGAGTTAGCCAATGCCGCTTCTCTCAGCTGATCATTGATTTGGCTGAGCTGTTGAAAATTATTGAGCATGCCGCCTATGTAAGTTTGAAGCTCTTCCGCGGTTTGTGCGATCCCATCCTCATTTCCTTGTTCGTCATAATTAAAAAGCTTTTCCAGTAAAGTCTTCATTTCGCTTTGAATTTGCAGCATCTGATTCAGCAGCGTCTGCTCTTCATCCTGATTCCCAAGGATTTGATAGGTCTCGCCTGATGTTTGTAAATCGGCCAACATGGCGGTTATTTGCTCCTCCAGCTGCTGGCGGGAATCGCTATTGCTTTCTAATACATATTTAAGCGCCAGCCGCTCCGTATTAATAATGCGGCTTTCCATTCCGGCCAGCAGGTCTGCATTTGGAATCCAGACGGTGTGTACTTCGTAAGCCTGCTCCTGCATTTGCTTCATTCTAAACACGGCTATTCCGCCGACTGATCCCATTAGAATCAATACGCTTAGAAAACCTGCCAGCAATTTTTTTCCGACTGTTGCCTTCATTTATAACTCCCCCAGTTGATTGATATTCTCTCCACCTGCGTTCATGTGGTTTGTTTTCCTTGAATTTGGTTAACTATTATTGAATCGCAGGTATTACAAGTTGCTTTTACTTTAGTTGGAGTTTCTTAAAACTAACTTAAACATTATTGCTGTTTCTCCATGTTTGCCGCAGGAGATGGCAAGAAGATTGATGATTGTAGTCAAGTAAAGTAAAATGAGAGAGCAAAACAAAAATATGGATAACACTTTAGGGCTTCAACGAAGCACCGTTTTGTAGTATAGTAGTATGAAATGTAACCCTTGGATTACTCAAAAAGTTGAATCGGGCATGTTCGCGAGGGAAGAGCGGATGCTTTTCAAAGTGAGTTTGCTGCACGAATTGTAGGAGGAACGGTATGTCGGAACAACCTATTGCAACAACCACTGCCAGCCGCACAAGCGCCAATAATTTATTGAGACGCGATGTGCGTTTTCTTGGAAATATTCTTGGCGATGTGCTGGTTCATCAAGGCGGCCGCGAGCTGCTGGACATTGTAGAACGGATTCGCGAGCAGAGCAAGGCGCTGCGCGCAGGTTTTCTTCCGGAGTTGTTTGAGCAATTTAAAACGACGGTTAACGGACTAAGCCCGGAAATTCGCCATCAGGTGATCCGAGCGTTTGCGATTTATTTTCAGCTGGTCAACATTGCGGAACAAAATCACCGGATCAGACGGAAGCGGGATTACGAGGTTTCGGCGGGGGAGACGGTACAGCGCGGTTCCATTGAAAGCGCCATTAAGGAGCTAAGCGAGCTTGGACTCGACGTTGCCGCTGTTTCGGAGATCATGAAGGTTATTTCGCTTGAGCTGGTCATTACGGCGCATCCGACGGAAGCGACTCGCCGTGTCGTGCTTGATGTGCACAAGCGCATCGCTGACGATATGATGCAGCTTGACAATCCGACGCTGACGCACCGCGAACGCGGCAAGCTGAAGGAAAAGCTGCTTAACGAGGTTTTGATTTTGTGGCAAACCGACGAGCTGCGCGACCGTAAGCCGACGGTAATCGACGAGGTACGCAACGGCTTGTATTTCTTCGACGAAACATTATTCGAAGCGATTCCAAGCGTCTATGAGGAACTGGAACGCTGTCTGACTAAGTATTACCCCGGCGAGCACTGGCATGTCCCGGATTACCTCCGCTTTGGCTCCTGGATCGGCGGAGACCGCGACGGAAACCCTTCCGTCACGTCCAGTGTCACATGGGAGACGCTGCAGCTGCATCGCCAGCTGGCGCTTCGCAAATACGAAGAAAAGCTGAAAAACCTGGTGGATCTTCTCAGCTTCAGCACCAATCTGGTGACGGTCTCCGAGGAGCTGGTAGAGTCTATTCGCAATGACCGCTCCCATGTAGAGCTGAGATGCGTCGACCCTTGGCGCAATGCCAAGGAGCCTTACCGGATCAAGCTGGCCTTTATGCTGGAGAAGCTGGCGAATACCCGCGACGAATCGCTGAAGGGTACGCCAACGCGTTACAATCACCCTTCCGAGCTGCGCGAGGATTTATTGATTATCGACCGTAGTTTACGCCATCATTTCGCAGACTACGTGGCGGATACCGATCTGGCCAAGCTGGTTCGCCAGGTGGAGCTGTTTGGCTTCCATCTGATGGCGCTGGATGTGCGTCAGCATAGCCAGGAGCACCAAAACGCCATGACGGAAATTCTGCAAAAAATGCATGTTACCGAGAATTACGGCGCATTGTCGGAAGCGGAAAAAACGGAGCTGCTGCACCGTTTGCTGAACGACCCTCGTCCGCTTACATCCAGCCATCTGGATTATTCGGAATCGACTAGAGAATGCCTGGATGTTTATCATACGATTTACCGCGCACAGCAGGAGTTTGGCGAAGGCTGCATTACGAGCTATCTGATCAGTATGACAGAGGCTGCCAGCGATATGCTGGAGGTAATGGTTTTTGCCAAAGAAGTAGGCTTGTTCCGCCAAGAAAGCGACGGTACGGTTCGCTGTACCCTGCAGTCGGTGCCGCTGTTTGAAACCATCGACGATCTTCATGCGGCTCCAGCCATTATGAAGGAATTGTTCGAGCTGCCGGTTTACCGCAAAGCCGTTGAAGCTCGCGGCAACATGCATGAAATTATGCTGGGCTACTCCGACAGCAACAAGGATGGCGGCGTGGTAACGGCCAACTGGGAGCTGCGCGTAGCGCTGAAGGAAATTACGGCAGCTGGCAAAGAATACGATGTTAAGCTGAAGTTTTTCCACGGCCGCGGAGGAGCGCTAGGGCGCGGAGGCATGCCTCTTAACCGCAGCATTTTGGCCCAGCCGCCTCATACGGTCGGAGCGGGCATCAAGATTACGGAGCAAGGCGAGGTTTTGTCCTCCCGTTACTCCCTGGAAGGCATTGCGTACCGAAGCCTGGAGCAGGCGACATGGGCGCTTATCACTTCCGCTCGTTTGAACAAATATCCGCAGCAGGAGCCTGAAGCGGAGCGCGAATGGGATGAAATTGCCCGCAGCATTTCCGAAACGGCCTTGACCAAATACCAGGATCTGATTTTCCGCGATCCTGACTTTATGACCTTCTTTAAAGAGTCGACGCCTCTGCCGGAGGTGGGCGAGCTGAACATTGGTTCCCGTCCATCCAAACGGAAGAACAGCGACCGTTTTGAAGACCTGCGCGCGATTCCTTGGGTATTCGCCTGGACGCAAAGCCGTTATCTGCTGCCCGCCTGGTATGCAGCCGGTACGGCGCTGAAGCAATACGTTGGCGATAGCGAGGAAAGGCTGGAAACGCTGCGTACCATGTACGAGCAGTTCCCGTTCTTCAGCTCCCTAATCGACAATTTGCAGATGGCGCTTGCCAAAGCCGATTTGCTGATTGCTAAGGAATATGCCAATATGATTAGCGATGATACGATCCGGCAGCGGATTTTCTCGCAAATCGACGAGGAATACCGTGTGACATCGGAGCTTATCCTGAAAATTACGAAGCAGGATGAAATTCTGGATAACGTGCCTGTTATTCAGGAATCGATCCGCTTGCGTAATCCGTATGTCGATCCGCTCAGCTACATGCAGGTTCAATTGCTGTCCGAGCTGCGTGCGTTGCGCGACAAGGACGAGGATGATCCAGAGCTTCTGCGCGAAGTGCTGCTGACCATCAACGGAATTGCAGCGGGCCTTCGCAATACGGGCTAAGTCGATTATGGAAAGCCGCCCCTTATCCAGCTGGGGCAAGAGCAGGCTAACTGAATAAACCTCCCGCCGGAGCAGCTGAAAAATAGACTGCTTCGCGCGGGAGGTTTTTTTTGCATGTAAACACATGCTACAGCAGATGGAACAAAGGTGTGTTGGGAAGGAAGGACACGGGCAGTTTCGGATAACGGGCGGCCAATGTTTCAGCCAGCAGCTTCATGCCCGGCTGCTCGCTTTCCGCATGTCCAATTAGCATAAACGCCTTGGTGAAGCCTTGGGCTACAGCATCCCTTACATATTCAGGGGTCTCCCACTCCGGTCCTTCGCCAGCAATGATCAGATCCAACTCCTCTTCATGGAACAGCGGGATACACTGCTCTCCGCCGCCTCTATAACCCGCCAGCACGCCAACTCTCTTGCATGTGTTTGTATAATTTCCCACAATTCGCACAAAAGGGGAGCCTAGTCTGGATTTGATGTGCCGGGCAATAGCTTCTATTTTGATTTCAGGCAGCCTGAGGATTGAAGCTGCCGGGTGATGGGTCTCCACAAAAGCATCCCATTCCAGCTCCCTCAATAAACCCGTCATGATCCCGTCGGGCTTCATTTGGTGAATGGCATCATGATAACGGTAAATGCTGATGCCTGGACTATTGGCAGAGCCGGCGCCCGAGCCGGCGCCAAAGCCGTGTATTAACGCAGCTTTATTTTGACAGACGGGGTCAAGCGATCGGTTTGCCATAGTGTGGTGGCTGTAATAGTGGCCTTCATGACTAATAATCAGGTTAAGGCCCAGCTCAGCCGCTTGCTGAATGATCTCATGCGACGCTGAAAAAACCGTGGCGATTCCGGTAACGGGCCAATCCATTTTCCCTTCGACTAAACCATCCACCGAAATCTCCGGTTTTGGCGCTGTCCGATGCAGCTCCATTATGACCTGCTCAACCGTTAAGGCCATGTAACGCTCCTTTCCCAGCCGTTCCTATTGTGCAGATTTTTCTGCTCAACCGCGAAAAAATAATAAACCGGATTGATGATTAGCGCCATTAACCTTGAATGCGGCTAATGAACGTGTGATTCTCCGTAACAAACTTTTCGGAAAGCCCCGATTAAAGCCAAGCCGATTAAGACCGCCCATTAATAGATGCGTCTTCCCTGGGCGTCCGGGATACCGCTTTTGCGGTGGAAATAGGTGTTGATCTGATCTCGCCATTCCTTGGCATGTTCCGCTTGCTCCTGAAGGCGGCTTTCAACCTGAAGATAAAGGCCGTCTTCGATACGTCCCTTCAATGTGCGCCATTGTGCCAGCAGCCCGCCTGCTTCTTCTGCTCCATGGAAGTGAGTATCGTAAATATGCTGGATAACCGTTTTGCCGGAATGCAGAACATGCGTATACGGAACATGATGGAAAAATAAAAGCAATTCATCCGGGCATTGCTCTAAAGAATTGTAGATGGAGGCGTTTTCTCCCAAATATTGCGCGGAGTAGCCCGTGCCTGTAGCGGTCGTCCGGTCAACGCCAAGACCCTTGTGGTCGCTGTAATGATAGGTGCCCCATTGCGAAAATTCATAGCCGTCCACATTAGGCCCGTAATGATGGTTCGGATTCACCATCCAGCCAATGCCTAGCGGAGCGGTGTAGGACTCGTAGATCCGCCATGAATTCATCAACATATCAATGATCAAGGCATTAACCCCTTCATCGTGGCCAAAGGTAAGAGTCGTCCATTCCTGGGCTATTTCCTCCGCCGTCAGCTCGGGATTCCAGGCAAGCCGGCCAAATCCGTACCAGTTGGCTTGCGCCAGCAAATGCCCAGTCCAGTTACCGTCACGTCCCGTATTGGAGACAGCTGCAATACCGCCGATTTTGTTGCCCCAAAATGAACCGGAGGCGATGGATTTGACTGGCGCTTGCTCGCCTTTTGCAAAGGTATTGAAGTCCAGCACCTCTTTCCATTGAGGAACGAGGTAGCATACGTGGCGCTGCTGCCCCGTATATTCCTGGGCAATCTGGAATTCAAGCACCTGGTTCGTTTTTTCAAGACCGCCGAAGAGCGGGGATACGGGTTCTCTGACCTGAAAGTCGAGAGGGCCGTTTTTGATTTGCAGTGCTACATTATCGGCAAAACGGCCGTCCAATGGCTGAAAATGGTCGTAAGCGGCTCTGGCCCGATCCGTTTTGCGGTCGCGCCAGTCCTGTTTGCAGTTGTAGACAAAGCAGCGCCAGATGACGATGCCTCCGAATGGACGCAGGGCGTCCGCCAGCATATTGGCACCGTCCGCATGGTCCCGGTCGTAAGTGAAAGGTCCCGGCCTGTTTTCCGAGTCGGCCTTGACCAGAAAACCTCCAAAATCCGGCACAGCTTCATATACAACAGCGGTTTGCCGCTTCCACCAATCCGCTACCCTGGAATCCAGCGGATCGGCTGTATCTAATTCCTTCAGCTCGATAGGAGCGGCAAAGTTGACGCTGAGAAAAAGCTTGATTCCATAGTCCTTTAAAATATCCGCGATTCGGGCAATCTCCGGCAAACAGCGCGGCGTAATAAAATAGGTTTCTTCATGATGGACATTAACATTGTTGATACAAAGCGAGTTAATGCCGATTGAAGCCAGCAGCCGGGCGTAATCGCGCATCCGGTCTGATTCGGTCGTCAGGAAGCGGTTGTTTTCGTACAGGAAGGAGCGTCCGGCATAGCCGCGCTCAACGCTTCCGTCAAAATTATCCCAATGGTCGATCATTCGCAGCCCGTTGGCAGGCGCCTGCGCTACATTCAGATCTTGAACCCTGGTTTCTCCCGCCGCAATCAGCCGAAGCAAATGAAAAACGCCATAAAGAAGCCCGGCAGGGGATGCGGCTCCAATGGCCAGGCAGTTATCACTTTTGCTGAAGACTATGGCGAAGCCTTCGCTCCCGGCGTTTTTAATGGATGATTCGTTAAAATAACGCGTGCCGAAGCTTTCGCCAGAACTGCCGTCCTGATGGAACTGGCCAAGCACAATACCGCCTTGCATCTGCTCTTGCTCTTGTATGATCAAAATCGGCTTGCCCAGCAGAGCCTGCAGCCCCAGCTGCAATTCGGCTACGGCTGTTTTCAGGAGTACTTCCTTCCCGCCTGATCCAAAAACTGAAATGGTGCTCAATTGCTCCGCCATGCTTTCAAAACCAGGCTGGTCCGCCAGGCGGCGATAGCTTAGCCATGCCTTGTATCCGCTTGCAATTTGCTGGTCGCTGCTTTCCGTGTCTAGCATGCTGCGTCCTCCTCTTTTTCATGGGAAAGTTGGTCTTTATGATTACCTTTATCCTACCATGCCCTGCTTATAGGGGGCCATTGCCAAAACGAGCAGTTATTTGTCCTTTTTAAGACAAGATGAGCGGAAGGAGGGAGGTGCTGTGATTGAAATGAGCGCATTTGAGCGCAAATGGTCTTTTTTTCATCTGGAAAGCGCTTTACAAATAACAAATGGTCATATACAATCATAAACAAGAGCAAGTGATAATGGAATTAGCATATAAATGATAGAAGTGAGCAAAAATGAGCAGGATATCTAAACAGTTGAGGATAGAATGCTTGAGGGAGGAGGAACGTTATGCTGTTCGAGGAAGAACGCAAACGGAAAATCGCAGAGTATGTGCATGAGAAAGGCAGAGCTTCCGTACAGGAGCTTGCGGGCCATTATCAGGTATCGGATTCCACGGTAAGACGCGACTTGAAGGATTTGGAGGAGCAGGGATTGCTGCTCCGCACTCATGGAGGGGCGGTTGTTGTACAGCAGGAGGACGACAATAGAGAGCCTTCTTTTGTGGAAAAGGAGGACCGTTTTCAACAGCAGAAGCTGGAAATTGCCAAGGCCGCGCTAACGTTCGTTCGGGACGGGGACACCATTATGCTGGACTCCGGCACAACGACCTACCATCTTGCCAAGCTGCTCAAATCCTTTCAAAAGCTGACGGTCGTCACCAACTCGGTTATGGTTGCGCAGGAGCTGGCTAATGAGAAAAATATCGAGCTGCTGCTGACGGGAGGCACGTTAAGGCCTGAAACGCTGGCAATGGTGGGGCCCTTCGCAGAGAGTACGCTTGCATCGGTTCGCTTCGACAAGCTGTTTCTGGCAACAAACGGCTTTGATGAGCAGAACGGTTTGACGACGCCTAATATGCTGGAGGCCGCTACGAAAAAAAGAATGATCGCATCGGCTCAAAACGTTATTTTGCTTGCGGACCAAAGCAAATTTGGCAAAGTTTCCTTCGCCCGATTTGGCGGCGCAGAGGATATTACAACGCTTATTACGGATAGCGGAACGCCAAAAGACAAGATGCGCGCGTTCGAGGATGCCGGCATATCGGTAGTTCTGGCTGGACCGGGAGGTGCAGGGCAATGAGCGGCCGGGGGAAAATAGTCACGGTTACCTTGAATCCTGCAATTGATAAAACGGTTACGGTCGAGAGCTTCCAATACGGCGGGCTTAACCGGATCAAGAGCGGCCGGACAGACGCCGGAGGCAAAGGCATAAACGTGGCCAAGGTTCTGGCATCGTTCCGTATGAACGTCAGCGCAATTGGCATCGCAGCGGGATATCAGGGGCAACTTGTACGGGATATGCTGAAGGACCAGTCCATACCATGCTATCTGCTGGAGGCGGCTGGCGATACCCGGGTGAATTTAAAAGTGGTGGATGAATCCACTCAGCAAACAACCGAAATTAATGAACCCGGATTTTATGCCGACGGAGAATTGCTGGAGCAATTTAAAGAACATTTTATAACCAATATGGCGGGCGCTTCTCTCTTGGTGCTGGCGGGAAGCCTGCCGCCGGGAACGCCTCCCGGCTACTATGGCACTCTTATTAATCTGGCGCGGAAGCACGGGGTGGATACCTTGCTTGATGCCGACGGAGAAGCGCTTGCGCTAGGCATCGAGGCAGCTCCGCTTGTCATCAAGCCCAATATTCATGAATTGGAAGTGCTGATGGGACAACGGCTGGAGTCCCTGCAGCAGATTACCAGGGCAGCGCGTTCGCTCCTTTCACGAGGCATTCGTTATGTGCTGGTTTCGATGGGAGAAAACGGCTCGGTGCTGGTCAGCCAGGAAAAAGCGGTGAGAGCAAGCCCGTTTCCTATTACACCTCTCAGTACGGTTGGTGCTGGCGATTCCATGGTTGCGGCGCTGGCTTATAGCATCATGATGGAAAAAACAGCTGAGGAAATGGCAAGGTGGACATCTGCTGCCGGGACGGTAACCGCTTCCAAGCCGGGGACGGAAGTTTGCACGATGTCCGAAATCGAAGAAGCGATTCACAAAGTGGAGTTAACCGAAATCATGGAGCGGTAATGACTATAGAGGAGGTTGGCATTCATGAAAAAAATTCTTGCAGTTACGGCTTGCCCGACTGGCGTAGCTCATACGTATATGGCGGCGGAATCATTAATAAAAGCGGCCAAAGCCAAAGAGATTTCTCTCAAAGTAGAAACCCGAGGCGCGGTAGGCGTTGAAAATGAATTGTCCGAGCAGGAAATTTCCGAGGCTCATGCCATTATTGTAGCGGCTGATACGGACGTATTGGAATCTAGATTTGCCGGAAAACCGGTAGTGAGAGTACCTGTTGCTCAAGCGATTAAAAATCCGGCGGGCTTGCTGGATGAAGCATTGGCTAAAGAGGCTGTAGCCAATGATTACGTAAAACGCGTCGAGCAGTCCAAATCGGAGCGAAGCTCGGCTCGTTCCGGTCCTTACAAGCATCTGATGACCGGCGTTTCCCATATGCTGCCGCTAGTTGTTGCGGGCGGCTTGCTGATCGCTATTTCCTTTATGTTTGGCATTGAGGCCTTCAAGGTAGAAGGCACATTTGCTGCGGCGCTGATGGATATCGGAGGAAATTCGGCATTTGCTCTGATGGTGCCCGTGCTTGCCGGATTTATTGCTTTTTCCATTGCTGAAAAACCGGGCCTCGCTCCAGGGTTGATCGGCGGCATGCTCGCCTCATCCATCGGAGCGGGCTTTCTGGGAGGCATCCTTGCAGGTTTCCTGGCGGGATATACAACGCAGTTTTTGAAAAAATATATTAAGCTGCCCCGCAATCTGGAAGGCCTAAAGCCGATTTTGCTCATCCCCCTGATTGCATCGGCGGTAACCGGTTTATTAATGATTTATGTTATCGGAGAGCCTGTCAAAGCGATAATGGACGGTTTGACCAATTGGCTGACCGCGCTTGGCACCACCAACGCGATTTTGCTTGGTTTGCTGCTGGGGGCCATGATGGCTTTTGATATGGGCGGTCCCGTTAATAAAGCAGCGTATACGTTTTCGGTCGGCTTGCTTGCAAGCAATGTATTTGGTCCCATGGCCGCGGTTATGGCAGCGGGCATGACGCCGCCGCTTGGTCTGTGGCTGGCAACGCTTATTGCCAAAAACAAGTTTACAAAAGAAGAAAGAGACGCGGGAAAAGCAGCATCCGTTCTAGGCATTTCTTTTATTACGGAAGGCGCTATCCCGTTTGCGGCAAGCGATCCGTTTCGCGTCATTCCGTCGATTGTAGCCGGCTCGGCGGTTACCGGAGCCTTGTCGATGGCATTTGGAGCTACACTTCGTGCTCCGCACGGCGGTATTTTTGTACTGCCCATTCCAAACGCCGTTAGTCATCTAGGGCTTTATGCGCTGGCGATCGTCATCGGCACCGTCGTAACGGCGGTTATGCTGAGCGTGCTCAAAAAGCCGCTGAAGTCCAATAATCCGGCATAGTTCCACAAAACAACGGGAGGTTACTTTTATGAATATACTTCAGCTTTTGAATGAACAAAGCATTCAGATTCCGCTAAAGGCGGGGGATAAAAACGAAATCATTGGCGAAATGGTGCGTAGTCTCGAGGCTGCTGGCGTTGTTACGGACAAAGCAGCATTTTTGGAAGCCGTATTGGCACGCGAAAACACGGGTTCGACCGGAATCGGCTTTCAGGTGGCCATTCCACACGGCAAGTCGGCTGGCGTCGCCCAGGCAGGCATTGCCTTTGCAAAGCTTGCGTCGCCTGTTGACTGGCAGTCGCTGGACGGCCAGCCGGTGCAGGCCGTGTTTATGATTGCGGTGCCGGAAGCGGCGGCAGGCAACGATCATCTGAAAATTCTGATCTCCTTGTCCCGAAAGCTGATCGACGACGATTTTCGTTCCAGCCTGCTGGCCGTATCCGATGCGGAGCAGCTAAAGCAGCTTTTGGCAACGATATAAACGATATAAGGGCAGATTCAAATATCGACTTTTTGAAACAACGTTTATAAGACAAGGAGGAGCTGAGAAGCATGTACGCACAAAAAGCAACGATTCAAAATGAAGCGGGATTTCATATTCGTCCGGCCCAGCTATTTTCGGAAAAGGCGGTTCAGTTTCAATCCACCATTCTGTTAAAGCCGGAGGGCACAACAACAACGGCGGATGCCAAAAGCATTCTGAACTTGATGACGCTTGGCCTGGAAAAGGGCGCGGTTGTTCTTATTGAAGCGGACGGGCCGGATGAGCAGGAAGCGGTGGCTCAATTGGCGGCATTGATCGAAAGCGGATTTGGCGAAGCTTAAGAGGGGGGAGGAATATGCAATGTCGGTCACACAGGCTGAAAAGCAGTTTAACGGGCTTGGCGTCTCGGAGGGCATACGGATTGGCAAAGCATTTGTTTACCAGCCGCTTAAGCTGGAGGCCATTGAGGAGTCCAAAAACGATGATGCCGAACATGAGCTGAAGCGTTTGGAGCTGGCGAAGGAGCAGTGCTTGGCCGAGCTTGGAGCGCTCGTCGAAAAAACCTCGGACAGTCTCGGGGAGGAAAAGGCGGCGATTCTGAAAGGGCAAATCAGCTTTTTGAACGATCCTTCCTTCTACCCGCCGATGCGGAAGCTTGTTGAGGGCGAGGGCTGGACGGCAGAGACAGCGGCAAAACGTACAGTCGCTCAGGTCGCCGGTTTGTTTGAAGCGATGGCGAATGAATATATGAGGGAGCGGGCAGCCGATATCCGTGATGTTGGAGCCAGGCTGATTTCCCATATCGTCGAACATCAGGGAGCGCGGCTGGAGGATATTCGGGAGCAGGTCATTATTGTGGCGGATGATTTGACGCCCTCAGACACGGTTCAGCTCGACAAGCAATATGTGCTTGGTTTTGTAACCTCTATGGGTGGCAAAACCTCGCATACGGCCATTCTGGCCAACTCGCTCGGCATCGCGGCTGTGCTGGGCGCAGGGGAGGCTGTGGACGACATTCCGCATGGAGCCGAGCTGGTTATCGACGGTACCACCGGACGTTGTGTGCTTCATCCTAATGCATCGACTAAAGCAGAATTTGAAGGGCGAAGCCTGGCTGAAAATGAAGAGCAGGAGCGTTTGCGTTCATTAGCCGATTTACCTGCCGTAACGCTGGACGGCGTAACTGTTGAATTGGCTGCCAACATCGGCACCCCTCAAGAAGCGGCGGGCTTGCTTGCCAAAGGAGCGGAAGCCGTTGGGCTGTACCGCACTGAATTTTTATTTATGGGAACGGGAGCGATGCCTTCTGAGGAGGAGCAATACCGCGCATACCGCGAGGCCGCCGCAGCTATGCAAGGCCATGCCGTTGTCATCAGGACGCTGGATATTGGCGGCGACAAGGAGCTGCCTTATCTCGACCTGCCCAAGGAGATGAACCCCTTCCTCGGCTACCGTGCGATCCGGCTATGTCTGGACCGCCGCGAGCTGCTGCTGACGCAGCTTCGTGCGATGATCAGGGCAGGTGCGCATGGCACGGTCAAAATCATGTTTCCGATGATTTCCGGCATGGAGGAGTGGCGGGCGGCCAAGGAGCTTTACGAGGAGGCGCGTACCCAGCTTGCCGCGGAGGGCGCTGAGATTCCCGCTTTTATGGAGGTTGGCGTCATGATTGAGGTGCCATCCGCCGCGCTGCTTGCGGATCGACTGGCGAGAGAGGTTGATTTTTTCAGTATCGGCACTAATGATCTTGTCCAATATACGGTCGCAGTGGACCGGATGAACGAAAAGGTCGCTTATTTATACGATTATTTCCACCCGGCCGTTATTGGTCTGATCAAAACGGTTATCGACGCCGCTGCCCGCCATGGAAAATGGACCGGCATGTGCGGCAGCATGGCAGGCGACCCGTCCGCCGCTCCCCTGCTTCTCGGGCTGGGACTGAATGAATGGAGCATGGCATCAGGGTCTCTCCATCGCGTCAAAGCGGCGGTGCGCGGACTGAATCAGACCCAGTGCAAGGCATTTGCAGCGAAGCTGCTGGAGCTGGATACGGCGGCGGAAATCCGGCAGGCTTTGGCGAATTTTCAGCAAAGCTGAGTTATTGACAGCTATCGTTGGATAGATTCTGTGGCTAATTTAAAAAAGCGGTGTTTGGCTGCCCCCTTGGGGTGGCTGGGCATCGCTTTTTTGTTATCAGTAATCCTCTGGAGCCAGCAAGTAGCGGCGTGTAGTCTGATAGCCAGCAAGTTGCGCGCTGCTCCTGTGCCCAGTCGGTCATTTTTGACCGTTAAAGCCCCCAAAAGTTAGTTATTCACCAGCTAACGGACGCCCATGTCCGCCAGCATTCAAAAATGGCAAAAAATCGCGCAAAAATGGGGTTTTACGGTCACCGATGTCCTTTACAAACGGGCATTCTGCAAACATAAGCTTTTAAAGGACATAGATGTCCGCATTCACTAGTCATTAAAGTTGCCTCCACTTTTTTGAGCGCATAAGAATAGCGCATAAGAGTAGCGCAAAAGAATGGGGATTTTTTTAGGTGCGCCTAATTCCGCTTTAAGAATGGTTTAAGGAATCTCCTTCATGATAGAGACATCACATACGACGTCGATATCAATTGAATTCATTCATAATTATAGGAGGATGAGAGCCATGAAGCATTATACAGAAGACGGCATGCTGCCAGATGACAATAAAGGAAACAACAACGCGAAAGAGACTGCGCGTTACGAGGACAAGGCTCAAACGGACATACTGAACACCGCTGAATTGGAGAAAACAGCAGAAGTCGGACAAGCAACGGGAATGGAGCAACCAGAGGCAGTGAATCAAGAAGCCGGGTTGCAGCAAGCAGCAGGTGCGCAGCAAGGACTGGGAGCGGAGCATTCAGCATTTGCAGAGAAAATAGCACGAGCGCAGCAAGGACCTGGATGGGAGCAAGCAACAGGTGCGGAGCAAGCCGCAAACGCAAGCGCGGCTGGCACGGCAAATACGGCCGATGTGGAAGCCGAGTCTCCAGCAGTTCAGGACCGCTTTGAAGCTTATTATAAGGAAGTGAAGCATTTGCGCGCTCCACGTCCAAAACGCAAAGCCATTACGCCTCTGGCAGCCGCTTTTATGGCGGGGGCGCTCATGATCGGCGGCCTGGCTTATGGAGCGGACAAGGCCAACTTGTTTACAGGCGGCGCTGCCCAGTCTGGAACTGCGGCAAAAGCGGCTTCAAGCGCATTGAATGGTAATGGAGCGGGACTGACAACGGCATCCTTCAGCACGGACAAGGGGATTGCCGACGTTTATAACCAGGCCAGTCCGGCTGTCGTGAAAATCGAAAACTACGGCGTTGTTCAAAATAGCGGCTACGGGAATCTGGATGCGCTCCGCCAATTCCTTGGCGGCGGGGGTTTTCCGGGACGCGGCGGCGGGCAGCAACAGCAGCAGGAGCAAAGCGAAACTGGCGAGCTTACGCTAATGGGTTCGGGAACGGGCTTTTTCTTCGATAAGTCGGGCTATATCCTGACGAATGAACATGTTATATCCGGCGCCTCGCAATTGAAGGTAACGGTGGAAGGGTATGACCAGCCGCTGGACGCACAAGTGATGGGCTCCAGCAAAGAGCTGGATTTGGCCGTACTTAAAGTAACCAGCCCCGATGGCAAGGATTTTCCTTCGCTGAAGCTCGGCAGCTCCGATCAGACAGCCATTGGCGATTGGGTGCTGGCAATCGGCAACCCCTATGGCTTTGACCATACATTGACGATGGGAGTATTAAGTGCCAAGGAGCGGCCAATTAACATTCAAAATGAAGATGGCAGCGAGCAGGTATACGAGCATTTGCTGCAAACGGACGCTTCCATTAATCCCGGCAATTCCGGCGGTCCGCTGCTGAATGAAAACGGTGAAGTAATCGGCATCAATACAGCGGTGAACGCCGAGGCGCAGGGCATCGGCTTCGCAATCCCCACAACCACGATTCTGGAGGTGCTGGACGGCCTGAAAGGCGGCGCTGTATAACAGATTGCCGATGATGTATAACAGATTGCCAATAATGGAACTTTAAAAAAATGAACTGGCAGCAGCCAAGCCCCCTCGCTTTGAAAGAAAGCCGCTCTTCCGCAGACCCGATTTGGCGGAGAAACGGACCTCCAAAAGCGGGGCGGCTTATTTTTGTGATATCTAAAGGCATCAATGCTCTTGCTTTTTCAAGCTGTGTGCATTACCATTTTTTTATTGGTTGAAAAGTGGACAACGGCTGGTATGACGTTTGGAGGAAAAGACAAGGTGAACATGCTGGAGAACCAGCTCGCTAGGTTGGCCCTTAAGGGGGATCAGCGGGCTTTCGAGGAGCTTGTTGAGCTTTACCAGGACAAGCTTTTTCATATGGCTTACCGAATGTTGAACAATAGGCAGGAAGCGGAGGATGTCGTACAGGACACCTTTCTTCGCGTACATAAAAATTTGGATCGGTATGACGATAATTTGAAATTTTCAACGTGGATTTACCGGATTGCCACCAATTTGTGTATAGATCGCCTGCGCAAGCGAAGGCCGACGTATTCCCTGGATGCCGAATCCAGCGAATACGAGGGGCTGGACGGTTATTCAATGATTCCGGGAGACAATCGGACTCCGGAATCCGAGCTTATTTTGTCCGATACGCAACGCATCATCCATCAAGCAATGGAGACGCTGCCGCCGAAATACAAGACGGTAATGATGCTGAGATACATACAGGATTTGTCGCTGCAGGAGGTTGGCGATATTTTGGGCATGCCTGTTACAACGATCAAAACGCGGGTTCACCGGGGACGGGAATTTTTGCGCAAAAAGCTGGAGCACAAGCTCTAAGAAGCAGGCTGGATGAGCGAAGGCCAACGGTCAGTGAGGGCTGAAACCCGGCCTATGATGCGGGGAAAAGGCTATGGGGAGCTTGGCAAAAAAAAATTTGCGAAAATTTGAAACATCCTATTTTGTGAAACGTATCCTATAACAAGCTTTATGCCAAGTTGTATGGCGAGGACGATAGAAAGGACTGGCTGCTATGGATTGCAAAGTTGCCAATGTCAGGATTCATGATTATTTGGACGGCGATTTGCCGAAGGACGAAATAAATGAACTGCACGCCCATCTGAAAAGTTGTCCGGGATGCAAGGCGAAATTGGAGCAATTGGAGAAAACGGATGCCGCAGCCATGTTTGCGATTGAGGCATTGCGCCCTGCCGTGCCGTATGACGAAGCGGCCTCCAGAGAACTCAAGAGCCGAATCATGGCTTCGCTGCCGGTCACGAAAAAGAAGCAACGCAGTCCGTTTGTACGGTTTCTGTACAAATATCCCGGCCTTACCGCAGCGGCTGTATTCCTGTTCGTGATGCTTGGAAGCATGATGGCCTCGTGGGATCAGGATACGGAGCTGATTGTATCCGGCGAGGATTTGCAGCATGTCATCATTGACGGCAATACGGTTATTGTACCGGAGGGCGTGGAGTTTGCAGGCAATTTGACTGTAGAGAATGGAATAATCGAAGTGCAGGGCTCTGTAAAAGGCAATGTGACGGTAATCGACGGCTCTATGGTGCTGGCATCAACCGGACATATAGCGGGACAGAGCAGAACAATTGATCAGGCGCTGGATTGGTTCTGGTACAAAATGACCTCTGCGTTTGGTGGAGCTATATCGCCAAAATCCTGAAATATGAGCGTTTAACGACGTAAAGCTTCCCTGTTGGATGGGGAGCTTTTTTTTGTGAAAGTCTGGAAAACTTGAAATATGGCCCCTGTATTAGCGATAATAGATAAGTGGGCCGCAGGAAAAAGTTAAATGCAAATAGAGGATTTCTATACCCAAAAGTAGAAAACAATACAGTTAAAATGCGATAATAGAGACAAGATGTGATCTGCAGTTGGGGGTTGGCGCATGAGCTATTTTACAGATTCAACTTGGCATGACTGGGTTAAGGATATTATTGATGTTGGCATTGTCAGCTATATTATTTATAAATTGATTTTGCTTGTCCGGGGTACGCGTGCCGTGCAGCTGCTGAAAGGCGTGTTTGTTCTGATCGCCACCTGGGGTCTCAGCACCTGGTTTAACCTGTATACGTTAAAATGGGTGATGAACCAGATGTTCACTTTTGGCATCGTGACCGTGCTCATTTTGTTTCAGCCGGAGCTGCGGCGGGCATTGGAGCAGCTGGGACGCGGCAACCTGTTCTCGCGGGGCTCATCGCTGGAGCGGAATGCCTTGAGCGAGCAGATCGACGAGGTTATTCGGGCCGTGCAGCATATGGCCAAGCGCAGAATCGGAGCACTGATTGTATTCGAGCGCCAGACGGGAGTAACGGAGCTGATCGAGTCCGGCACGCCTATGGAATCGCGTATTACATCGGAGCTGCTCATTAATATTTTTACGCCCAATACGCCTCTGCATGACGGAGCTGTCATCATTCGGGGCAATCAGATCATGGCGGCGGGCTGTTATTTGCCTCTGTCGGAAAATCCTTTTATCAGCAAGGAGCTTGGCACCAGGCATAGAGCGGCGATAGGCGTCAGCGAGGTAAGCGACGCGTTGTCCATCGCGGTGTCGGAGGAGACGGGCCAAATTTCGCTATCGCTAAACGGCATGATTGTGCGAGACATCAATGAAGAATCGCTCATTTCCAAATTATTCGAGGAATTGACTCCAAAGGTGAACGGACGCGCCAAGGAAAAAGGCATCAAGTCGGCGTTCTGGAAGCGGAAGGAGGGGCAAAATGGATAAGTGGCTAAGCCACCCTACGGCGCTTAAAATCATTTCGGTTATTTTGGGCGTGATCTTGTTTGCCATTGTGCATGTCGATCCGGTAACCTCGCCTCAGACGGCGACGTCCAATATAGATACAAAGGTGATTGAAGCAGTAACTATTGTGCCGACAGGTCTGGATACGACCAAATACGTCATGACGGCGATGGAGCCGACCGTGGCGCGGCTTGTTGTAGAAGGACGAATCTCGACGCTTCGTACTGCGGCAAATGAACAATACATCGTTAACGTTGATTTGGAGGGCGTGGAGCCCGGCATCCATGAGCTGCCCCTGACCTCCAAGCTGCCTAGAAATATTAAAGAGGTTGAGCTGTCTCCGCGCAAAGTGAATGTCCGGATCGAGGAGCTGGTTACGAAGTCCTTTGACGTACAGGTGTTGACGAGCGGCCAGCCTGCGGATGGATATGTGCTGGGTACGCCGGCGGTACTGTCGGAGGGCGGCTCCATGGTTCAGGTGACGCTGCCAAAAGACGACATGACCCGCGTAGGTCTAGTGGCGGTCACACTGGATGTGACAGGCGCAGATAAAACGGTTGTGAACAAAAAGGCTAAGGTCGTCGTCTATGACAATGACGGCGTTGAAATTCCGGAAGCCGCTGTATCGCCGGGGACAGTTCATGCCGAAGCCAAGGTGACGCTGCCGTTCAAGGCGGTTCCGCTGCAGGTCCGCTATAGCGGCGTTCTGGATTCCGAGCTGAGTCTGGTGTCCGTCAAACCTAACATCAGTGAAATTACGGTTTATGCCCAGCAGGCCCAGCTTGACGCCATATCGATTTATGACGGTGTTGTATTGGATTTGTCCAAGGTAAAGGGCTCCGGGCCAATTGCAGTCAAAACGCTGCCGGTTGACGGCATATCGTCCGTCAACCCCGGTGAGGTAACGCTGGATGTTGTGGTTGAACGAACGGCAACCCGCACGATCAACAACCTTCCCGTTGCGATTAGCGGCGAAGGAGAAGGCTTGAAGGCGGAGCTTCGCGAGCCGGAAAGCGGGACGATGAGCCTGCAGCTTCGGGGAGCGGAAGCTGTGCTGAAGGACGTACAGGCAAGCGATATTTCATTGCTTGCCAAGGTGGACGGGCTTCCGCCTGGCATTCATACCGTGCCGCTTGAGCTTGATTTGCCGCCTTATGTTGAGCCGGTCATTGCGGAAGGACAGCCGTTGACGGTGCGGATTGAAATTTTGGATGATTCCGCCCCCGTTAACGGTGATGGGGATGATCTTGAGCAAGGAGGCGCCCCGACGGACACGCCGGTTACCGGTACGCCGGAGGAGGAGCCTGACGAAAATGACGGCCAGGATGCCGGGGGAAGCGGCAATAGCGGCGGCAGCGGGAATGCCGCAGGCAACCAGAATGCAAGCATACGAACGTCCCGTTCGCTGATTGCTTCGGCTGACGGGTTATAAGGCAAGAGGAACATATACTTATACTAATTATTTTGGGAACAGGGGAGTTAGCATTTATGGGGAAATATTTCGGTACGGACGGAGTTCGCGGTGTCGCGAATACAGAATTGACGCCTGAATTGGCTTACAAAATCGGCCGCTGCGGTGGTTATGTGCTGACGCGCACGGCAAGCAAGCCAAAGGTGGTTATCGGACTGGACACGCGAATTTCGGGACCGATGCTGGAAGCGGCGCTTGTTTCCGGTTTATTGTCCATCGGAGCGGACGTGGTGCGCCTTGGCGTTGTTTCCACTCCGGCGGTTGCTTTTCTGACAAAGGAGCTGGGAGCGGACGCGGGCGTTATGATTTCGGCCTCCCATAATCCCGTTGAAGATAACGGCATTAAGTTTTTTGCAGGCGACGGCTTTAAGCTGTCGGATGAAACGGAGCTTGAGATCGAAGCGCTGATTGACGCCGAAAAGGATGAGCTGCCTCGTCCGTCCGGCGGCGATATCGGCTCTGTAACGACGGATACGGAGGCCAAAAGGCGTTATCTCGATTTCCTGAAAACAACGGTTAAGGGCAACTTTAACGGCCTTAAGGTAGTGCTGGATTGCGCTAACGGGGCTGCTTTTGAGCTTGCTCCCGCTATTTTCTGCGAGCTGGGCGCAGATGTGACAACGGTGGGGGCAGAGCCGGATGGCCGCAATATTAATGCAGGCGTAGGCTCCACTCATCCCGAGTTTCTGCGCGAGAAGGTTCTGGAGCTGGGCGCGGACCTGGGCTTGAGCTTTGACGGCGACGCAGACCGCCTTATCGCGATCGACGAAGCGGGCGAAGAGGTGGACGGCGACTTTATTCTTTGTCTGATCGGAGACCGGATGAAGCGGGAGGGCACGCTGGCAAACGACACGGTCGTAACGACAGTGATGGCGAATATCGGCTTTTTCAAAGGTACGGAAGCCATTGGCCTCAAGACGGCCCGCACAGCGGTTGGCGATCGTTACGTGATGGAGGAAATGCGCCGTGGAGGCTATAATCTGGGCGGGGAGCAATCCGGCCATGTTATTTTTCTGGACTACATTACGACGGGCGACGGTATTCTGACTGCGCTTCAGCTTGTGGAAACCGTAACTCTTGGCGGCAAAAAGCTGGGTGAGCTAAAGGGGCTGATGCGCAAATACCCGCAGAAGCTTGTTAATGTTCGCGTGGCGGACAAAAGCTTGTATAACGGCAATGCCGCTATTCAGCAAACGGTTGATCAGGTGGAGGCGGAGCTGGGCGACAACGGGCGCGTGCTGGTTCGTCCATCCGGTACGGAATCGCTGATTCGCGTTATGGCGGAAGGGCCGGACAAGGCGCTGGTTGAGGCGTATGTCGATCAAATTGCCGAGGTGGTCAAGCGCGAGCTGGGCTAACGTATGATCTTAGCACTCGAAAATACGATTGAGTTATTTTGAGGAGTGTTCCATTGAGAATATTTAGTTTTACTAAAGAAACAGGTAAGAAAATAACTCATTTTAATAGCCAGCAAGCCTTTTTTTCGAAAATGATTCGACACGACAAGCCGATTCATATCGGCTGTATCCATGTTGAGGCTAATGGTGTTGTAGGGTCACATCCAGCTACAATCCACCAGCTGTTTCTGGTGGTCAACGGTCGCGGCTGGGTAGTCGGAAATGAAGGCGTTAAATACGATATAGGGCCAGGAATGGCCGCATTTTGGGAGCCGGAGGAAATACATGAATCAGGCTCGGATGAAGGCATGACGGCCATTGTGATTGAAGGCGAGAATCTGGTTCCTGTTATGAACGAAATCCAGTGGTCTAAATGAGCGAGATTGAACGTCGAGAATTCACTTTCTTTGTAGAAATGAGGCGAAACCTGTCCATTTTAGGCGGGGCAGGTTGCGCACGGCGACAAAAATGAATATGATAGGTAGTATGATTCAGGAAGGAAAGCGAGGATAGAGGTTACATGGTACGACAAGCGCCAGAGCTTGCGTGATGAACGAGCTGTTCGGATTGCTGAAGCTGTTCATACCGTAAGCTGACGAGGTGAAGGTGTTCGAAGTATTCGGCGGGGACCTTCCGGTATAGGGCATGCCAACCGTAAGCCGTTACGCAAAAGGATTGGGCGACCGATTCCACAAACGTACGGCGGGCTGCCGCAAATTTAATTTGTATCCTTATGTCCGCGATGCCGCCTGCAGGGCCGGCACGGGAAAAGTTCGACCGGATTTTAAGTATTCGATGACAACTTCATATACAATGCCTGTGCTGCGCAACTGGCCGGCATCCGTGGACGGGGGAAATATACCGTTAACGGAGGTCTGTTTAATTATGTGCGGAATTGTTGGATATATTGGTCATCGCGGCTGTCAGGATATTTTGGTGGAAGGCTTGAAGAAGCTGGAGTATCGGGGGTATGACTCCGCCGGTATTGCCGTGTTTACGGAAAGCGGGCTGGAAATCAAGAAGTCCAAGGGACGTCTTGCGATCCTAGAGGATAAGCTGAAGGGTGAGCCGTTGACTGGCTCTGTCGGCATTGGTCATACACGTTGGGCAACGCACGGCAAGCCCTCCGATGTAAACTCGCATCCCCATACGGATAATTCTGCGAAATTTTCGGTAGTGCATAATGGCATTATCGAAAATTATCTGGATCTGAAAGCCGAGTTGACGGCAAAAGGACATGTTTTTCTGTCGGAAACCGACACAGAGGTTATTTCCCATCTGGTTGCAGATGAATATAAAGGCAATATTGTCGAAGCCGTTCAGCAGGCGGTTAAACGGATGCGCGGAGCGTTCGCGTTGGGCGTTTTGACGGAATACGAGCCGGAAAAGCTGGTAGCCGTTCGTTTCGCCAGTCCGCTCGTAATCGGCGTCGGCGAAGGTGAAAATTTTATCGGGTCCGATATTCCGGCTATTCTGGAGCATACGCGCAACGTCTATATTTTGGACGACGGCGAAATGGCTATCCTGACACGTGAAGGTGTCGAATTGCTGAGTATTGACGGAAAACATATTTCCAAGGAAATATTCCATGTCGATTGGGATCTGGTGACTGCGGAGAAAGCCGGATTCGATCATTTCATGCTGAAAGAAATCCATGAGCAGCCTAAGGCTTATCGTGATACGATGCTTGGCCGAATAGCGGATGACGGTTTGTCGGTCAATCTGAAGGAATTGTCCATGTTGGATGACTATATCCGCTCCATCAGCAAGGTGCATATTGTCGCTTGCGGCACGGCTTACCATGCCGGACTTGTCGGCAAATCGGTCATTGAGTCGCTGGCCCGCATCCCTGTCGAAACGGATGTCGCTTCGGAGTATCGCTACCGCTCGCCGATCATTACGCCAGACACGCTCGTTATCGTTGTTAGCCAATCCGGCGAAACGGCCGACACGCTGGCAGCCTTGCGCGAGGCTCGCCGCAATGGCGCCAAGGTACTCGCTATTACCAACGTGGTGGGCAGCTCGGTTGCCCGCGAAGCCGATGATGTGCTGGTTACATGGGCAGGACCGGAAATCGCGGTTGCGTCCACTAAAGCTTATTCATCGCAACTGATCGCCTTCTACCTGCTGGGCTTGAATCTGGCTCGCGTGCTTGGTACGCAGGAGCAGCAGACCGTAAAGGAACTGATTGCGGCTTTGCATCAGCTGCCTGAGCAGGTTGAATCGATTTTGACTCAATCGGCGGTGTTGAAGCAGGTTGCGGAATCTATGGCGAACCATCGCAGCTTGTTCTTTATCGGTCGCGGCGTTGATTACGCTGTTGCCCAAGAAGGCTCGTTGAAGCTGAAGGAAATTTCTTACATTCACTCTGAGGCTTACGCAGCGGGCGAGCTGAAGCATGGCACCTTGGCGTTGATCGAAGACGGCGTGCCGGTAATTGCTCTGGTAACGCAAGAGGGGCTGTACGAAAAAACGCTTAGCAACATTAAAGAGGTTAAAGCGCGCGGCGCTCATGTCCTGGCGGTTACAAATGCTGGATTCGAGCATGAAGTCGCTCAATCGGTAGACGAGGTCTTCAGCATTCCGAAGACGCTGCCGCTCCTGACTCCTGCTTTGTCGGTTGTTCCTTTGCAGTTGCTTTCCTATTATGCCTCGCTGGCGCTCGGCCATGATGTGGATAAACCGCGGAATTTGGCTAAGAGTGTTACGGTGGAGTAAGGTGTCTGGTGGATGTTGCGTCCGGTGAAATAAAAGTGTGGAACCTGTGAAAAAACTGTGGAACCAGTAAATAATGTTTGGAACCGCAAACGAATTAGAGTTATTAAAACATCTAATGGGTAGCCTGATGAGTTTAATTCGGGCTACCTTATTTTCGTTATTAAGAATTGTTTAAATCATGAAGGCAACGCCGAAATAGTGGGGAAATGGTTAAGTAGGTGGCTCAAAAACATGGTAAGAGTGCAATGTCCTTGTTGCGACTATTTTACTTTTAATAATATAGAAGATGCCCTGCAAACCCGCCACCGACTTACAAGAAATTTTATAGCTGTGGTTTCAGGACTTTCAAGTTGGCTAACGTGTACCTGTATCCATTTGCAGACGTAAAAACAAGCAATACCATGAATTTCAGTCAAAGCCTTACCCCTTACACGGCGGAAGGAAGAGATCGGATATACAAGAAGTTGTGACCGGATATTGGGCGGGAACTCGTAAAGCTGTTGGAATCAAATCTTCCGAACCGCAGTGTCGAGTATATGGATAACCGAATGAGTCGCTACAGCATGAGGATGGGGAAGTACGAGATTAATGGCATTTGTCTTTTTGCTAATGACGTTCACTGTCATCACTACGTACCTTTACATCTAGGAGGCAGTGATAACCGAGCCTATGGTCAAGTTGATTAACCAATACCGCAACAAGTGTGGACTAAAAACGATCTAACTTTTTTAGGAGTAACGTGGAAGCTATGATTAAGTAATTTCATTTAGATGGAACGCCGGATGCGGGGAAACTCGAACGTCCGGTATGAAGCAGGGGAAAAGCTGGAGATAACTTCAAAGGCGTACCTATTGCGACTGTTAGTTTAACAAGAACAGCGGCAGTCTAGAACTTTATTTTATTGTCCTTGGCTGCCGCTGCTTTCTATTAATGCCTCAGTCTAATCTTATTATGCTAAAGCTGACGATTCTTCGATCCAAAAACCCGCTAAATCAACAACCCCATATTTTCTCCATACACCTACTCCATCAACTCAAATGGCATGTATTCATATGTTGAATACATCACTGGGATTGTAATATCCAATATTTGCGCAACTTTCGTTCGATGACGTCCATCGATATACGTTGTCTCGTAGCCAGGATTATTAATGACTGTAATCGATCCCATTCTTTCATACCCACCGTATTCCTGAATGTAGTAAAAAAGCTGTCGTGCTCCTTCTAGATCATCATGAGTGAACTTCTGAGCCATAGAAGCAAGAAGTTCAGGGTGCTTAATTTGGAACTCACTAGAGCGCCCCATATTTCGAATCTCATCATCACTTAGAAAACTCAGTAACCACTCCCTAGCACGCCAAACCCTTGCAATGTCACTGCATTTGACACATCCATAGTTTGGATCTGGAGCAATGCCCGTCACAAGTGGGCAGCCGTCTCCCTTCCATTCTCCACATCGATCATTACCAGGCTTTTTACTAAAAGGATCCGGCAAATCTTTAGCTCTAACAATATAACGGTAGGTGCGACTTTTACTGCTTTGCTTTTCGAGTAATTCCAACTTTGATTCCTTCCACTGAGGTCCGTTTGGAAAAAGCATAATTTCAAAGTAACGCTCCGCCCCTTCGTCCACTTGACGTTCCATGAAGCAAATTTCAGGATACTTATGCCCTTTTCTTTGCTTGGGCAGCTCCCCCCAATAAAAGCGATCTTTCAGAATCGTTTCAACGAGTGCTGGAATGAAGTTTTCACAATTGTTGGTCACGCTGGTTCCGATGATATTTTCTAAAACGACCGTGTAGCGACCATTAGCCACTTCATCCTCTTCATAAATTTCGACCCAAAAAGTAGCCGGCCCGTTAAAACCGAGCGCAGTAAAGGGGAAAACATTGATAGGGTGATCATTCATTTCATCCATCAGATAACGAACGAGTTCTTTTTTAAATCTCGTGACCTTGCTTTCAGCTGCCTCTTGCCAGCCGATCCGCATACCACGATACCACTTCCACATGTCGTTCATCAGCATAACAAAGCCCTGCAGGTCTTCCTCTTTTCGTCCATACATCCCATCAAGAACACCTTCACGTTGTATAGCAGCCAGTGCAGTACTGATATCGGATGGGTGATAAAGAGACGGTGCCCCAATTAAATCCTTCTCTTCACAGTCAAAAGCCTTTGCCAGCTTTAAGCGTTCTTTCTCGGTCATAATTCGCGTTCCAGTTTCAATTGCACTCAAACGTGAGAGTGGAATCCTAGATTTATCAGCGATCTCCTCAATTGTGCGTCCTGTTTTACGGCGTATATCGCCGATTTTAACGACTTTAACCGACTGTGGCTCCTTTACCATTAAACGGAGCTCTAGTGCGTCTCTGAGCGTCTCTGAGAAGTTAATAGACAGCCTTTCTGCTATATCGTTTAGAGTTTTGTCGATCAAAACGTTTTTTCGAACGTTTTTGTTTTGTGCATTTGAACGTACGGACGCCATAAACGCTATAAATGACAAAAACGATTTCGCCGGATATTCCTTGGACAACTGAACAATGCTCTTCGGTTCTGGGATCGCCTCATTTGCAACCTCAAGTCCGAATAAATGTTCTGTTAATCCAACCTGTACTACCTCTTGAATGGAATCCTCGTTGTCGTACTGAACTTCCAGCGGGGCAAGATCTGGAAACACGACCTTGTCGTTTTCTAAATCGAGATACCCCCAATACGTGTAGATGTCTTTCAAGAAAACTCCCCCTTATTTTATTTATACAGATTATTTATGCGCATCTTTATGATAATTCATCATCATACCATCAGTCAATTCATATGCGCATTCGTAGTGTGTATTGAATTTATGTCAATATCAATTAAAAAAACCGCCCCTCATGAGACGGTTGTCAGAAGATAATAATAAAGTTCTAGACTGAAAAATAAAGTGATAACCGAGCAAATAAAGTTGTAGACTGAAGTGCGACGAGGGTAGCAGTATTATGTCAAAAAAAAAGAAAATCTCTAGTCTAAAGTAGGCTGAGATTTTCTTTTTTCTTTCTTTCATCATCGATCTCATCAACTGCCGGGGGTAAGTACTTGTCCGTATCATAAGCAACCACTCGCTATAAGTAATA
Source organism: Paenibacillus oryzae (assembly GCF_001675045.1). Classification (GTDB taxonomy): domain Bacteria; phylum Bacillota; class Bacilli; order Paenibacillales; family Paenibacillaceae; genus Pristimantibacillus; species Pristimantibacillus oryzae. The sequence goes on along the minus strand of NZ_LYPA01000032.1, from coordinate 155,496 downwards.
TTAACTATGCGACTCAAAATCATAAGTTTGAGTTTGTAGCATTATCTAAGATAGGTGAACAATATTTTCCAGTGATTGATGTAGATTCAATGTGGTTAGAGAAACTTGAAAATATTTCGAGCAGTCACTGTCATTGCTACTGACTTCTCCAAAAAGTAGATTATGTTAATCAAGTAATTATACTTGGTAAAGAATCAATATTAGAATTCGTTAAAAATATTGGAATGAATTCAGATGTTTTCGAATCGATGGCTTCACTTATGCACCACTTCCCTGCAGTTTTCCAAGAAGATGGCTTACTAATTCTTTCAAAGCATCAACTAGATGTGGGTGGATCGCAGTTACTATCTGGAGTGAATACAAATTATTATTTGGTTACATGTCTTCAGTATTATTTATTGGTTGATACTGAGGAGCGCTACCGAATGAGTTGTACCAAGCAATTTGGATTTTACTTGATGCAATTGTGGAAACGGCGTCTTCTGAAGCATACTACCTTCGAGAGCATTTAATTAGGTCACGTCGAATTACTATTGTTAGATGAAACCTTTTTCTAAAAAGTAATGGTCTGATAGTGTCTTAGCGGCGTGCTGAGCATAGTAGCTCATTTAAAGGCTAAGGCATAGTATTCTTTTTTATCGGCAGTCTTACCGAAACCTTTCTTATAGTAAGTAAAATCAGATAAAGACAAAGCTATTGGAAGTTCTCCAATGATAGTTACTAAATCTTGTCGGGCTGGGTATTGCAGTATAGCTGCTATGCCCAGCTCTTGTTTATTTTACTTTACTTTACTCTGAGAAGTAATTGGAAAATGTGTGAATAAAGTAGGGTTTTTGTGGAAAATGTCGAATGTAATTCGGATGCCGTGCATTAGTGACATAGGCCGAAGTCAGTTTACTCCTTAGTCTTTAATGATGTTTGAAAAACAGAAATGTGTTATTTAGAGCAGGGAAGTCTGGTGTTGCCTTTTGGAAAAAGGAAAGGCTCCATTGATTAAACTTAATCTATTTGAAAACTGTCTGGATTTTATTCAGTATGCAATCAATCAAATAAAAGCAGAGTCGACGGAGTACAGCATAAAGTATGCAGTACTCCATCTAGCATCTGGTGTCGAACTCGTGCTCAAATATCGTCTAGAGAGGGAGCATTGGTCACTTATTTTTTAAAGTTACTGGCCAAGCAAGCCGTTCTGCCCTTGAGACTGGAGATTTCAAAAGCGTTTATTTTAGTAGCTGCGTCAGTCGGCTTAGTATGAATGGTACATACAAAGGACATTATGAGGTTGGGAGAGACTCGCTCCCAAATTATTTTTAAGTAGGGGAGATCATATGGAGAAGATATCTGAGGAAGCATACACTGTCATACTAGATTCAACTCAGCAGATTAACCGAGTAATTTTAAACTTACTTGCAGAATTACTAATTTATGAAAGTGGAATTATACAACTACTTTCTTTTCATAACGAAAGATTTAACTTTAAGCAAATATTACAGACCCTTGAAAATGATAGTGAACGCCTAGGTATTGAGGTAAATCAAGTTAAGCAGAGAATTAACTTAGTACAGTGTAACTCTATTCAAATAGAAGATATATTTGCATCGTTAAGTGAAGTGGAAAAAAATGACCTGGTTGTATTATTAGGTGGAGAGCGATTGTTTAACAGCTTAAAGGGGGAAGGTATTTTTGTTAAACAATACTCCGACATGTCGTTTCGTTCATTTCAACAGGAACAGTTACCTTGGCAAGAAATCGTGGATAATATACATGAGATTCACAAGAGTTTACAATTACAGGTACAAAAATTCGTTTGTGTAATCACTACCGAGACAAGCTGTTTTGATAAAATTACAGAGCTATTTCAGGCTAATGAAGAACCAGAGATTTTTTATATCGCTATAGAAAATGATAATAGCGCTGAGATATACAATAGCATTATTAAAACTATCTCGACCGGCAGTTTGAAAGAGAGTTTAGAATTCATAACAAGGTATGAAGAAGATATTTCACAAAAATTGATTAGTTACTACTACGCAAAAGCTTATGAATTTAATGGGTTACGAAAAGAAGCGATTGAGATGTATAAGTCCGTGATTGATATTTTAAACTCAGAGGAAAAGGTCTATTTGGCAGAATTATTGCTATATGATAGAAAAGCTGAAGAAGCATATAAGATACTAAAACAAACTTATCAGATTGACCCTTGGTCGAAAAATATAATGAAAGCATTAATTAAAACTTCTAAAAGCCTGGAAAGTGTTGAGCATGAAAAGTGGATAGAAGAAGCAATTAATAATAACCATCAGGATGAGTATGTTCTACAGGAAATTGGGAATTTCTTTATGAATAACGGACGTTTTTCAGATGCCTCTATAATATGGAGAAAACTATACAACGTTACAAAAAATCCATATTTCGAAATGATGGATCGATATTGTTATATTTACGACAAGGATGTCAAAAGGGAGACGGCAGAAGAAGTCTTACAGGACGTAGCACGCAATTATCCACAACTCCAGGATGAAGTTTTATTTAGGCTTGGTTTAGTTTGTTTAAACAAGTACGATAGTCCATTAAAAAGTTTCCAGTACTTAATTAAATTATCAAATGACTCTGAAAGTAGAAATGCCTCCGAAGGTGCCCTACTAAGGATGAAAATCCTTCAGGATCCAAATACAGCGGTCAGGGCTCTTGGAAAAATTAAGCCCTTTCAGAATGAGAATCATGCAGATAGATTAGCAAATACAATTGTAGATGAATTAATTAAAGATATTTATGTACTAGCAAATAATGATGTAGGGTATCTTAAGTGGGGAAATTTTATCGAAAGAGCACAATCGGAGGATAGTTGGAAAGAACACCTATCTATAAAGCTTTCTAAAGAGTTAGCAAAATGGGTAGCTGTTAGCATAACTCCGAGAGAAGAATCACTTAGTGAAGACAAAACTGATGGAATAAGCGTTAAGACTATTATTGGTAACTTACGATTAGCTAAGACAGGGATACCTCAGGAACTAGAAATAGACGAACAAGAATTTACTGAAAATGCTATTAAAGTGTTAAGTGCTTTAGGCACAGTATACGATCAACTTTTGGGAAGATACGAGGCTTCAATCATCCTGTCATTAGTTGGAAAAAACCAGCTAGCTAATGATCATGCACTCACAATACTTCAGTTATCTTCTAGAATTAAAGATGACCATGAAAGAAAAGTAACAAAAATATTAGGGCTTGTCGCTTGGGGAAATTCACAATATAGATTAGGCAACCATATTGAAGGTTTAAGTTGTCTTATTTCGGTAATACCATTTGCCTTAAAGTTATCAATAATCCAACCATTAATGGATTCAAGTAATATCATAACTAGGTGGGTAATTGAGCACGCTGATACTTTTACGGATGCGGATAGAAAAAATGCCTCTGATTTTATTAGTAAATTTGGTGGAGTGACTGAAAAAGATGGTTTGTTTGCCATTGAATCTTCAATGCTGCAAGGGGATTGGAACAGCGCGTATCAATTATTAAAACCACGCGTTGAAAAGTATGATTTTTCATCAGAATGGTCGGGCCATTTTGCAAATTTAATTGCTGCACTCGTGAGACTTGATAGAGAAGAAGAGGCAGTTGAGTTGATAAACAAGTATTACAATGAAGCAATTATTGGGATGGAAAAGCGTAAAGACATAAGATTTCGTGCTTTGCTTAGCTGGTCCCAAATACTATTCTTTAATATGAGTAAGTTAGGGGTGGAAGCAATAAGGCTAGCAGTAACTTTGCTAACAACTGCAATTCAAGATGTAGAGTCAAAACGGCAAAATGTTCATCATAAAACTGAGCGTGCGGCCATTACTGCAGAGGCAAATGATGTATACAAATTATATTTGGATATGCAAGGTATTATATATATCACTGAAGGGTTTAGTCTCGAGGAAAAACACAGGGCAAAATTAGAGCTAATTAAAATGTTTGCAGTTTTATCGCCTAGAACACTAATTGAGCAACTTGATTATTCTAATACTTCTAACAGAGAAATAGATGATCTTAAACTAGAATATGATGTTTTGTTTGATGAGGTTAGTCGTATTCAAGACTATAGATTAGAGGAAAACATTAACAAAATTGAGTACTTCAATAGTATAAAGGAACAATTAACAAAAAATCATCCTCATTTTCAGGCGTTACCACTCTTCACAATTAAGGATATTGATGAAGTTAGGGGTATTTTGAAAATAGATGAAGTGTTTTTTAAATATATTATTACCAGTTTCGGTGTTGTCACATTACTGGTGGATAAAGAATCGGAATTTGTAACCTACAGACTAGGTAAGATTACTAAGTTAAAGCATTTGGATGAACTACTATTTCAACAATTAAGTGTTCAGCCAAACAATGAAACAGAAGAACAAATCAAGAAAATTTGTAGTGAATTATCAATTGAAATTTACGGTTCTTTGATACATCGTTTACAAGCGCAAGATATTAAAAAGGTGTATGTGTCCCCGGATATTACATTGAAGGCATTCTCAACTAGTTTAATTAGGTTTGAAAATGAATGGGTAATTTCAAAACTAGATAATATAAGTAATATTATTGATATGGGATATCTTTTAAGAAGTACTTCTAAGAAATCTGAAACTAATACAACACTATTTGCTATTGGAGCGTCTAATTCAGGGAGTGATGCTGCAATACCGCGTGCTAAAAGTTTTGCACAGTCACATGCATCGAATAAGCTAATTGTTCTGGATGATTTCGGTAAACACAATTCGGACCTGTTTTCAACTTGTAAAACAGTAAGACCCAAGACACTGGCAATAATTGCACACGGCGTACCAGACCCAAACTCTGACCTTTATAGCGGTGCTTTTTCAGTACACGGTACAGATGCCTCTTTATCAGCAGATGATATCTCGGATCTGTGTGACTATACTGATGAATTGATATTATTTACATGTAGAAGTGGAAATGCTGTAGGTAAACACTTAGAATCCAGCACTGGCGTATTGAGTTTTGTCCTAGGTAAGAAAATAGGAAGTATGATTTTGTGTAAATGGGATGTAGATGTACGGCCTTGCTTAGAGTTGCTTGGTCACTTTTCATTAGATGAAAATCATGAAAAACCATTGTATTTGATGCTAAGTTCTGGGCAAAGGGAGCTCATTAAGTCAAAGGATTACAGTCACCCTGTATATTGGGCGGGGTTTGAATTGTGGGGGAAAAATGAGGAACGATAACCACTTAAACAATAGATACCAACATTCTTTAAATGATAGACTTTGGTGGTTCCAGACATTTTATTGTCCGTATTTATTAAGTTCCTTGGTAGATTCAATATAATCAACAAAATTGCTTCCACAGTTTTATTTTACCTGACAGATATTGCGTCCCAGTCTAATAAAGTATTAGACCTTCTCTTATCAAAACCTAAAACTAAAAAAATCAAATAAAGGGTTTCACATATTATGTATGACTAATATGTGGAACTCTTTATGTTTAACTACTAAAAACTATTTTGTCCATAAGTTACACATGTTATGATCTTCAAGTTCTAAACAACAGTAAATGGGCATCCCCATTCAAATTGAGTTGGAATGCCCACTTTTGAAAACAGTTACTATACCATTTGCTTTTGTCGATTCAACTTTCTTCGTAGCTTTCCTCGAAATCCTAAAATCAGTGTCGAATTGCTTATCACTCCCAAAATGGTGTGCCTGTAAATAAAAACCCTTCTGTATTTGTATACCTGCCAAATTCACGAGATGCACACTTTTTAACATGCGTCGGCAGCCAATTGCTTGATTCTGGCATACCAAGAGCGTTCCTCATCCCGATTAGCACTAGCGAAATAAATAATGCTTCTATTTGTGACACATAATCATTTGGTAGCGGAAAGTGCTTTCCATACCAATCAATGTATTGCTGTCTGGCATTGGGATGAATAAAGGTAAATGTGATGGCCAAGTCAGTGAGAAAAGGACCGAATACACACGCGCCAAAGTCAATTGGACATGCAACACCTTCTAAAAACACGATATTGGGAGGAACGATATCACCATGTAATACGCCCCAGGTCAACTGATTTTTAGGGAGAGTGTCGAGCAGGGCCATCGCTTTTTCCCCAGCGGCATCAAGGATCTGAACATCATGTGCATCTAATAACCCTTCCCGCACCTGCTGCTTAAGCAAGTCCAAAGCATTTTGTATGCGTTCGCGATTAACTATTGGGCGGACAAAAGATGAAGGGGGTTGCCACCTACTGGCATGATGGTGCAAAGCTGCCATCATTTCAGCGGTGGATTTCAATTCTTGCTCGCTGGTAAAGTATTGTTTTATCTCGCCTTCCACCCAACTGATCATCGTGCAATTTGTATCGTCAACTTGTGTAACATATGACCCATGCTGATTGCGTTTTGGCACAGGGAGGTTGAGATTAGTATCGCGGTTAAGCGCATTCAGCCAATCCATCTCAGAAGCTAGCACATCTGGGTGCGTCCACATCTTTTCAAGCGTACTGATTTTAGATTTGTGAACACGCAGGCTGTATAACATTCCACAATTATCTTCAATTTTAAAAATAGCCGCACCACTTTGAGCTACTGACGATACGGATACAACATTTATATCGTACTGTGCAAGCGCATGCTGCGCAATGATTGCATTATCCATTCGGTTTACACTTTCCATAAGAAATCTCCCCTAACACTAAGGTAATAATTGGGTACTACGCCTGCGACTCACTTTTTTTAACGACAGGAATCCAAATTTCCATTTCGTACATGCCGTTGCCTCTATCATAGGTCATTTCAAACTCAGGGCCACTTGTGAAATGATAATCACAGGTCGGAAACCATTCCCTCCATATACGTCTCCACAATTCATGAATGTCGTTTTCTCCGTCGGGATTTATACCAGTTGAAAAAATAGCATACGTTTGTGGGGGAATTTGAAGCTTTTCAAACCCTTGCGGCAATTCATGCTCAGGCAAGAAATAACCGATCATGTAGGAGAAGCACTCACTGTTGTTGTTGTATAATACCGCATGGATCTGGCCATGTTCCCCCAAACCTGCAGCGGCACGGATTCGCTTTACTGTTCCGTTGGATTTGCATTTCTCCCAAAATTTTGGTATTTCAATAAACGGATTCTCGCCAGCTGCATTAATCAGAGTTGAAACACCAAACATAGCAAAACCTTGTATCTCCTCCATTTTGTAATTCATCTCGACATCTCCTCGAATCGAAATATGAAAGGTTAGCCGAGGATAGGCCTTGAGTGAAACACCTTTGTCGCGCGCTGACATTGGCATCACACCATGCATTTTTTTAAACGCCCTGGAAAATGCCTCAGGTGATTCATAGCCGTACTTGAATGCCACATCGATGACTTTTATTCCGCTACTTTGCAGTTCAAATGCGGCTAGGGTGAGGCGCCTGCGCCGAATATACTCTGCCAGCGGAACATTTGTGATGAATGAAAACATCCGCTGAAAATTGTAAGTTGAACAACTGGCTATTCTAGCCACCTGCTCGTAATCTATTGTTTCAGACAGGTGTGTTTCGACATATTCCATTGCGTTATTCATGCGGTCTAGCCAATCCATTCAAATCCTTCTTTCAAGTTGAATTATAGGTAATGGCGGGAAATGGAGCCTAGCAATCCTTGCACAAAAATATCATGGTTGCTAGTACTCAATGAAGCACAACTAAAATATATCGTAAATCTGGGCATAAGCAAGTCTAATTAATGAAAAATAAAGGTTACCGCCAAGCCGATGAAATTCAGGTTTCCCCCCTGATTTTCGCTCGGCTTTTTCGTGGTTTTTTTGCGATTTTTTTTTGGCTTTTAAAATCAATGAATTTCTATAAAAACAAAAGTGTTTTCCTCTTATTTCAGTTTATGTTCCTTTAATCATCCATGTAAAGGAGAGCCTTATTTTAATAATCTTATACAGAAGCATAGCCTTTACATGCGGCAAAAAATGATTAAAGGAGATTTTTTATGAATTCAAGCACTGTACGTATAAGTAAAGGTCGTAAAATTGTTCCAACTGCCAACCGACTTCCGTGGGCGGGGCTGCTAGCTTTAGCGATGGCGGGTTTCATCTGCATTCTTACGGAAAGTCTGCCTGCCGGCTTGCTGCCGCAAATTGCACAGGATCTCGGAGTCAGCGAAGCCTTTGCTGGGCAATTGGTTACCCTGTATGCGGTCGGCTCTCTACTGGCCGCTATTCCTTTGACTACAGCTACGCGCGGGTGGAGGCGCCGTCCGCTTCTGCTGCTGTGCATCATCGGTTTTTTTGTATTTAATACCATCACCGCGTTATCCTCCATTTATGTGCTGACGCTTGCTGGGCGTTTCTTCGCAGGCGTTTCGGCTGGTGTTCTGTGGGGGATGACGGCCGGTTATGCACGGCGCATGGTACCTGATTCGCTGAAAGGAAAAGCGATGGCGGTTGCCATGGTCGGCACCCCGCTGGCGTTGGCGCTGGGCGTTCCGCTTGGCACTTTTTTTGGAGCATATGCAGGATGGCGCCTCATTTTCGGAACCATTTCATTATTGACGGCAGCACTTATTGGCTGGGTGCTCTGGAAGGTGCCGGATTTTGCCGGTGAACCAGCCGGTGATCGGCTCCCTCTTCAAAAGGTTTTCCTTATTCCCGGGATAAGAACGATTTTATTTGTCGTTTTGGGATGGGTGCTGGCTCATAACATTTTGTACACGTATATTGCACCGTTTCTTAAGGAAACGGCATTTGCTCAGCGAGTGGATTTGGTTTTGTTTATTTTCGGATTGACCTCGGTTGTTGGCATTTGGCTAGTAGGCTTACTAATTGACCGCTGGCTAAGAATGCTGGTTTTAATCAGCCTTACAGGATTTGTTCTGGCTTCAGCAGCTCTAGGAATCGGAATGAATCAACCTGCACTGCTCATTTTTGGCATTACAGTTTGGGGGCTAACGTTTGGCGGGGCAGCCACTTTATTGCAAACAGCCATCGCTCAAGCTGGGGGCAAAAGCGCAGATATAGCTCAATCCATGCTGGTTACTGTGTGGAATGTGGCTATTGGCGGAGGAGGTATTGTCGGCGGGCTTCTTCTTGAACGGCTTGGGGTCGTATTCCTTCCAGGGGTATTGGCCATTCTGCTGCTGCCCTCTATATTTGCGGTTTTGCGATCTAAAAAGCACGGCTTTCCTTCTTAAAGGAACCTCTTCGTAGATGCAACATAAGCAAAAAAATGAATTCGTCAAATGACGGATTCATTTTTTGGGGGATTAGAGGAGTGCTCTTACGCAAGTAAGTCCGCTTCTCCGATGAGATTTTTGTAGGCAATTGGCGAAGACATAACAATCATGGTCGTATAGGTTCCGTATTGATCGCACCGGTTTTCAAACTCCTCCAGCATCTTGGTTGTTTCTGTGAGCACCTTTAATAAATAATTATGCTCTCCGCTTATCCGGTGACATTCTATGACCTCTGGCGATAAACGGCAAAAATCAAGGAAGGGATTGCAATTACGGGTCCGAACAAGCATATAGGCTGTACATTGTTTGCCTATTTTTTGCGAATCAATGGCGGTCCGGTATTCCTCAATAACGCCTTTTTCTTCCATGCGCTTAACTCGTTCTGTAACAGCAGGCTGAGATAGTCCCACCAGCTTGCCTACATCTGTCATTGATAATCTTGCCTGATTTTGCATATGGAGCAGGATGCTTTTATCAATTTCGTCCAATAGTAGCATCTCCTTTGTTTTGAAAGTTATTTCTTGCAAATACCTTTAGAATCATTGTTAGTTGCTTTATATAGCTTGTTTGTTTCATGTAAAGCGCCGGAAATAATTAATATAATAAACGCAATTGCTATAACTAATCAAGTAAATAACAACAGGAGAGGGAGAGAAGCATGAGAACAATAGATCTGGATTTGCTGCATAAGGATGTAAATGAGGTCATTGACCGCACATTAGAGGAAAAGAGGATTGTGGGTACCGTCGTCCAAATTACATCAGGCGGCGAGCTTGTTTACAATAGGGCTGCCGGTTGGGCCGATCGCGAGCAGAAAAGGCCAATGCAGGAAAATGCATTGTTTAGATTTGCTTCTGTAACCAAGCCGATTGTGTCAACGGCAGCCCTGGTATTAATATCGCAAGGGAAATTGCATTTAAGCGATCTGGTGGAAAACTGGCTGCCAGCTTTTCGTCCCAAGCTGACAACCGGACAATATGCCTCAGTAACCATTCGCCATTTAATGACGCATACTGCCGGTTTGACCTACCGTTTCTTTCAGGAAGAAGCGGGATCATATGAGCTTGCCGGGGTATCGGACGGCATGGATTTGGCGGGAATTACGCTTGAGGAGAATTTGCGAAGACTGGCTTCTGTCCCGCTTTTATATGAGCCAGGGAAGATGTGGAGGTATTCCATAGCAACCGATGTGCTTGGAGCGGTTATCGAAAAGGTAACGGGATTACCGCTAAGTGAAGCTGTACGTTTGCTTGTCACTCATCCTCTTTCAATGATGGATACGGATTTCACAGCTGTGGATATGGACAGATTAACCGCGGCTTACGCAGATTGTGCCGGAAAGCCGCGACGCTTGCAGGATTTTGATACCATTCCTTTCCTGGAGGGGACGGCAGGCTTCCTTCTTTCACCGGACAGGTTCACGGATAAGACGGCTTATCCATCTGGAGGAGCCGGAATGGTCGGCAGCGCAGGAGATTTTATTAAACTGTTGGAGGCATTGCGGCAGGGAGGAAATCCGATTTTGCCCGAGGCGCTTGTCGCAGAAATGACAACCAATCAAATTGGCGACCTTGTGATGCCCTATTGGCCGGGGAGAGGCTTTGGGCTTGGCTTCACACTGCTTAAAGACTCAGGAGCTGCCAATACGCCGGAATCGCCGGGAACTTGGCGAATGGGCGGCACCTATGGTCATTCCTGGTTTGTTGATCCGTGCGAGGAGCTTAGTGTTGTAGCGTTTACCAATACAGCGCTTGAAGGAATGTCGGGCAGGTTTACAACGGAGCTGTGCGAATCTGTTTATAGAGGGATTCGAGAAAAACTCACCCATTGAGCTGTACGTATCTGTATACTGATTATAACGAATCGTATGCAGGGGGTGTACAACCTGAATACCAATCAAAGAGCGATTGAGCTTTATGAAAAAAGTCTTTATACGGAAGCGTTGGCGGCTTTTGAGCTGGCCGTGGAGGAGTCCAGAAATGTACAATCCTTAACAAACCTTGCCTGGTTTTATTATCATGAAGAGGGTAAAAGCCAGCAGGCTGAGGAGCTGTTAGCTGAGGCGCTGCAAATGGCTCCGTACTCTCATTTTCCTTTTAGCCTGTCAGGCGAAATCTATGTTGAACAAAAGGAGTGGGAGAAGGCTTATCGCCTGCTTTTGCAAGCCATTCAACTAACGCCAACAACGGAAGCTTTTCATAACCTGGCAATTGCCAGTTATTATTTAGGCAAGCTGGAGGAGGCCGCAGCGTATTTTCGGAAGGGCTCCAAATCGGTGTCCGATTATTCCATGTACAATCATGTGAAATGCTTGATTGAACTGGGAAGGGTGATAGAGGCCAAGGAGAAACTGGATGCTTTTGACGAAAACGATGGTGAATTTGCAGGCAGTGTTGAGGTGGCCGAGCTTTATCTGGAAATGAAGCTGTATCGCGAGGCCGCTATCTGGTTCCAAAAAGGATGGGGCAGCTATTACAAGCAGCCCGGATGGGTTGAAGGCTACATCTATTCACTGTTCAAGCTGAATCAGATGGAAACCGCCGAACAACTACTAAGAGAAGTGATGGAAGAGAAGCAACGGGACATACAGGACAGCGAGCTGGAGGAATGTGACGAAACGTGGACCCTTGCCGATAAAACAGCCTATATTGAACAGCTGAACCGTGAGCTTAGCCGCTACGAATCTTTATTGGAGCGTGTGTCATCCGACGGGTATACCCCCAAAGCAGAGTTTACTCCGTCCTTGTATTCGGGCTGTTATTTATTTGGCTGTATGCGGCATAATCATGCTCCATATGGGCCGCCACAGGAGTAGCAATAGTAACGACAGTCTAAGCTTATTTCATCTTAGGCTGTCGTTGCTTGCCTTATGGAAGGTCCCATTTGGAATTGGAGCTATTCCGATTTATCCCGTTCTAACCCGTTGATGGGCTGTTAGGCACATGGCCTTTCTGATTGGTATTTTCGTCTGTCGAGGCAGCAACGTTATTTTCGGCTTCCCTGGATTGCTTGGCAAAAGCCTGATTTTTGGCTTCCATCGACTTGTGTTTATTGTGAGCCATCATGTGTTCCCTCCTTCAACTGTAATTGCCTTAAATTATTCGGCATTTTAGGTTACCCCAATCTCAAGGAGATTAATGGGGATATTGGTATCCTCTCATCGTTACATTCAGGTATACTGGAATGGAACAAGCGTAATGAACTCAGTTTGTCATCAGAGAGGAACGTTACATATATGGACAGGGCTAAAGCTTATAATCAGACGGAAACGTACTGGAAGCAATACCAGACGTTTTTCTCTGAGGAAATGAAGATAAATGAACATAATGCACCGTCGGAAGAATGGATGGTTTGGAACCATGTTCATGTCCATCTGGACCGTATGGCTGTTCCACATGCTGCCTTAAAAATTATTTTGATCCACGGGGCTGGAGGCAATGGCAGAATGCTGGCGCCTTATGCGCGTATGCTGCAAAATTACGGTTATGAGGTCGTGTCGCCTGATCTTCCGCCTTATGGTTTAAGCTATGCCGATTCCATAAAAGCATTGGATTATCAGCTCTGGATTAACATCATTAATGAATTGATCAATCGGGAATTAGAAAAGGATGGCAAGCCCGTTATTTTGTTAGGCACCAGCATTGGCGGCATGCTGGCCTATCACGCGGCTGTACAAAGCAAGCGGGTTAAAGGGTTAATTGCAACAACATTTGTAGATACAAGCGATGTCAAGGTTCGCGATCAACTGGCCCCTAACAAGCTGATCAGCCGCGCAGGAAAAATGATTATGGACAAATTTTCGTATTTATTAGACTCCTTTCCTATTTCTATAAAGCATGTATCGCGCATGAATTTGATTACGAATAACGATGCTTTGACCAAGCTTATTATGAATGACAAGCAAGCGGCGGGCGTACAAATTCCTCTTCGCCTATTAAGAACGTTTTTAAACAGGAAGCCGATTCTGAAGCCGGAGGAGTTTGATTGTTGTCCGGTATTGCTTGTGCATCCCCAAGTAGATCCGAAGACCCCGTTTAGCTATAGCAAATCTTTTTACGACAAAATTAAAGGCAAAAAAGAATGCGTTATTTTAGAGGGCGCCGGCCATTTTCCCATTGAGCAGCCAGGGCTGGAGCAGATGGGTGCTGCCGTGCTTTCTTTTTTGAAAACGATAGAGGAGGGCCTTGCCAAAAATGGAGGGCGTTGTGTATAATGTCAGTAAATAAATGGTAGGTGTAACTGGCGAAGCGTGGAGCACCACGGGGGAGCACCTATTTTCATAAGCCGTTCGCCTGGGCAAAGTATTTGATCCTGAACGATCAGATGCTTTTTTTGTTTCCATTCATAGTTGAAGGGGCAGGTGTCAGGGAATGAAAATCGCTTATATCCTTTTTGACAAGATGACGACCTTGGATTTTATTGGTTTTTATGATGCGGTATCCTGGCTGAACATTTTTAAGGTGAAGGAGGATATGTCGTGGGATCTCTGTGCAAATAAGGAGGAAGTTGTAGATGACCGGGGCATGACCATAAAGGTTAAGCATGTGTACCCCGATCTATCCCAATATGATCTGATTTTTATTCCAGGCGGCATGTCCACGAGAGAGCTGAGATACGATACAACGTTTATGTCCTGGATTGGAAGCGCTCGCGATGTGGAGTACAAGGTGTCTGTTTGTACGGGGGCGTTGCTTTTGGGCGCTGCGGGATTTTTGAGCGGTAAAAAGGCGACAACGAACCCTTCCGCATATGATTTATTGGCTCCTTATTGCTCGGAGGTTGTTAAAGCGCGTGTAGTACGGGACGGAAATACATTTACGGGAGGCGGCGTTTCAGCTTCAATAGATTTAGGGCTGTATCTTGTGGAGTCATTCTCCGATAAGGAGATGGCGGAAAAGGTTCAAAAGGTGATGGATTATCCTTATTATCAGGCAGGGAAATTATTAGATGTTTTTATGCCTAACCGCAATGATACTACGTAATAATCGTTTGAGTATTGTGAAGGGAGTTTGTTCTATGTAGAATCGACTCCCTCCAGCGTAATCGTCATTGCGGCGACGCCCGGTTGTTGTTGCCTTTTATATTCTACATATGGAAATAAGCAATACCCAAATCCTGCGTAACCGGATTGCGGTATATTTCGCATTCCACCTCGAATACCTCGCGAATAAGCTCCTTGCTTAACACCTCTTCCGGCTTGCCGCTGGCATATACCTGGCCCTTCTTCATGACATACAAATAATCGCAATATTTGGCCGCAAGCGTCAGATCGTGCAGGGCTGCCAGCAGTCCGATATTGAGCTGCTTGACGATCTGCAGAATTTGCAGCTGATATTTGATGTCGAGATGATTGGTCGGTTCGTCCAAAATCATAAACTGCGGCTGCTGCGCCAAGGCGCGGGCCAAAATTACGCGCTGCTTTTCGCCGCCTGATAAGGAGTTGTAGCTGCGTCCGGCATAGCTTTCCAAATTAACCTTGCGCAGCGCCTCCCGCACAATTTCGTGATCCTTGGCATGATCGGCCTCAAGCAAGCCTTTATGCGGGGTTCTTCCCATCATGACCATTTCGGCGGCGGTGAAATCAAAGCTCAGCTCATTGAATTGGCCTACAACGCCAAGCTGCTTCGATACGACCTTAGGAGAAGAACGCAGCACATCAAGCCCGGAAAGAAATACTTCTCCATGCGCCGGCTTTATGATTTTATAAATGCTCTTAAGCAATGTAGATTTGCCGCAGCCGTTTGGCCCGATCAAGCCGACAAACTGTTTATTCGTTACTTTTAAAGCGACATCCTGCACGATGGCGTGATTCCCGATCGAGACGGACAGGTCGTTGACAGTAAGCTCCATTGCTATTTACCCCCGAATGAATAGCCTTTTTTAACAAGCATGTACATAAACAGCGGCGCGCCAATCATCGCCGTAATAATGCCAATGGGCAGTTCTACTGACGGAACGATGGTGCGGGCCAAAACATCCGTCCAGACAAGGAAAATGGCGCCAATGAGTACAGTGATCGGCAATAATCTGCGGTGGTCGGAGCCGACCATCCCCCTCACGATATGAGGAATGATTAAGCCGACAAAACCAATCATTCCGCAGCTTGCAACGATGACGCCGGTGATAAGCGCAGTGGCAAGCAAATAAAATTTTCGGAAGGAGCTTAAGTTGATGCCTAATGTTACGGCTGCTTCGTCGCCCACAAGCATGGTATTCAGGATGCGGGTTTGAATAAGGAAAAACAGGATGGCAAGCACTACAATAATGGAAATCAGCGGCAGCTTGCTCCAGGTAGCCGTTGCCAGGCTGCCCATCGTCCAGAAGGTAACCGTGCGAATGCCCTCGGCATTATTGGCGAAATAGACAATAAAGTTGGAAAACGCCAGGCATAACGCATTGATGACCATGCCGGATAAGACAAGCTTGACGGAGGTCATTTTGCCACCTAGTCCTGCTAATGTCAGAACGAGCAGCGAAGCCCCAAAAGCCCCGATGAAGGCGCCAAACGCCAAGCTGTATTGCGCGAACATGCCAACCGCGCCAAAGCCGACCAGAATAGCAAAGGTTGCGCCAAGCGACGCGCCGGAGGAAATGCCCAGTATGTAGGGATCGGCCAATGGATTCTGGACAGTGGCCTGCATAACCATGCCGCATAGGGATAAACCAGCTCCAACTAACAATGCAAGCAGCACGCGCGGAAAACGAATGCTCCATATGATATCCGTATAAGACCCCGATACAACCCCGCTTGGGTCGCCTATGATAAAACCCGTTATTTTATAGAGCAAAATACGATAGGTTTGTCCAAGCGGAATGTCGACTTGCCCCAATGAAACGGAAACCCCTATCGAAAACAGAGCCAGAATCAGCAAAAGAAAAACGAAGGAGTAGAAGCCCGCTTTGGAATGAATGAGCGCAGCCAGCTTGGAGCCTTGCTGCGAGGATGGAACGTGCATCGGAATATGCCCCTCTATGATTGATTTTGCGAACTATCTTACTGTAAAACATCTGAGAACAATTTTCAATATGTTGATACTGATTCTCATTTACAACCTTGGACAATTGCTGTATACTGAGCAATGACGATTTGAGGCAATGGTTAACAGGACACCGATGAATGAAAAAGGGGATGTTTGTACGTGTCAGGATTGGTTAAAAAGGGTACGTTTCTTTGCTTGATCGCTGCGATTGTGTTTGTGCTCGCGGCTTGCTCCAGTACGAATAATGGCAGCAACGCTGCCGACAAGAACGCACAGAAGCCTGCGGACAATAGCGCTGCGAATGCGCCAACGGATGAGAATAACGGTGATGAGGCTGCTCAAGGCGCAGCTCAGACGACCTACCCTGTGACTGTTTCAAACTATACTATGGCTAACGGCGCTTGGACAGCGAAGGAGCAAACCTTTAGCCAGGCGCCACAAAAAGTAGTTGCTAACACGCAGGGCGCAGCCGAGCTGTTAATCCGTCTAGGCTTGACCGACAAAATAGTTGGGGTTGCCGCGGTGTACGGTCATGTGCCTGAGGATATTGCGGATGAGTTTAGTAAAATTCCCGTTTTGGCCGAAGGCTATGTGGGCAAGGAATTAACAATAGGCGCTTCGCCAGAGCTTGTTGTAGGGCGCGGCGATTTGTTCCAGGATGCCGATTGGGGCGTTGGCACAGTAGACAGCCTGAACGAATTGGGGGTTAAAACGTATGTGCAGGGAACGAGTGTTTCAGGCGCATCGTTAAACAATTTGTATCAGGATATTACCGAGCTGGGCGAAATCTTCAACGTGCAGGCTAATGCCGCTGCTTATATCCAGCAGCTTAAAACACGCGAAGCTGCGCTGGCGGCTCGCGCAAGCGCCGAAACCATCAACTATGCTTCTATTTTTGACAACGGCGACGGCACTGTCGGTATTTACAACGGAAATACGGATACCTTTATTGAAAGCGCAGTGTCATTGATCAATATGCATAATATGCTTATCGATGAAACAGGCACAATCAGTCTGGAGCAGCTTGTGGAGCTAAACCCGGAGGCGCTGGTCATTTCCAAATACGCCGGCGGCATCGATCCGGAGCAAACCATTGCGATGCTGCTGGCTAACGAGCAGGTGCAAAGCATTAACGCTATTAAAAACAAAAAAATCTTTGTCATCGACTTCAACAACTTCTGGGGCTACGGCGATTCCATCTTTACGGGCGTTGAAGCGCTAGCCGACGACCTGGGCCTGTAATAACCGGCCCATGAGAGACAGCTTTAAAAGACCATTCTCCATTGCCGGAACAAAGGAGTGGTCGATATTTGGTGAGAATCAAAGCGAATATCGCATCTACGTCTATATACCGGATACTCCTGCGCCGGAGGCAGGTTATCCGGTGCTTTATTTGCTTGATGGGAATGCTGTTTTTGGTTCGGCGGTCGAGGGCGTCCGAATGGATCACTATACATATGCCAGCTACGAGCCTGCGGTAATTGTTGGTATCGGTTATCCCACTGACAAACCCTTTGATTTCAAAAGACGGTTTTGGGATTATACGATTCACGCAACCAACGACGAATCGCCGGATGGAATGGAGCTGCCCGAGGTAGGGGGCGCCTCTCAATTTCTGCGGTTTATAGAGGACAAGGTAAAGCCGGAGATCGCGCGGACTGTTCCTGTTAACCCCGTTAAACAAGCTATATTCGGCCATTCGCTAGGCGGTTTTTTTGTTCTCCATACCTTGTTTAACCATCCGGAGTGCTTTCAAACCTATATGGCGGGAAGCCCGTCCATATGGTGGAAAAATCGCTATCTGATGAAAAAGGTTGAAGACTTCTGCAACGGACAAATTCAATTGGGCGGGCAAAAGGCATTATATATGGCGGTTGGTTCGGAGGAGCTTCCATACATGGCCGAGGATGCGGAGGCTATGCATAAATGCCTTTCATCCCCGAATTCACCTCTCTTAAAGGTGGACTTCAAGCTTTTTGAAGGGGAAGGACATTTGTCAATTTTACAGCCCATGCTCGCTAAAGCTCTGGACTATTTCTTGCGAAAAAAGGATGATTTGGTTTCCTTATAAATCAAGAAGATGGGAAGCAGCACTGGCTAAGAGAAAAAATGTTTTATACCTGTTCAATACAACCCGTATCCATAAATAAAGGATTATACTGAAAATGTTAGTAACAGGAACGGGGGACAACTAAATGCAGAAAATCGATTTTAGCGACTACTATTGGCAGGATGATGTCATTAGATTGAGAGCCATTTCAGCCGAGGATTGGGAAAGCTGTTATATCGGCGGCTTTGATACGCCAGCGCGTCAATTATTGGAATGTGAAACCGAACTCCCGCCAACCGTGACGGATGCCAAAAGATTTGTGGAGCAAAATACGGATTTTACATCAACAAACGGAAGAATTATGTTTACTATTGAAACCCTTGGCGGAGTAAACGTTGGCGGCGTTAATTTAAACAGCATCGATGAAAGGAACGGCACGTTCAGCATCGGCATTGTATTGGATAAACCTCATCGGGGCAAGGGCTATGGCACTCGAGCCTTGCATATTCTGCTGAGATACGCCTTTTTTGAGCGCAGGCTTCATAAATTCAACAATTTTGTTTTGGAAGGCAATGAAGCATCCGCAACTATGCTGAGAAAAGTAGGGTGTATTCAAGAGGGAGTACGGCGTCAGGTCTACTACCTGAACGGACGACATCATGATACTGTTTTGTTCGGACTGACCAAGGACGAATATGTCGCGTTGTTTCATAAGGAATGATCAGGAGCAATTTCCCGGACCTGATTTCGACGGTCAATCGTCAAGCCGCCGTTTGCGGCTTGACGCGACCCCTCATTTATCCAATACTGCGATCGCTTCGATTTCGATTAAAAGATCAGGACTGACAAGTTCGGACACCCCGATGTGAGAACGAGCCGGTTTATGTCCGTTGAAAAAAGCATTATAGACTTCGTTTACTTCATTTTGCAAATCCATCCGCTTATGAATTATTGGCAACCTTTAACGGAAAGCTAACGTTTAATAGATAAGCCAAGCGTAAAGAGAATAGCAGGTATTACGGTTTTACTCACACGTTTGGCAACGAGAGCAGCTCATAGAGGGCTGCTATTTTTATGAAAAAGGAGAGTGATTGGCGTAATGTTCCCTGAAGCCGTGCTGGAGCAATACATAAAGGCGACTAACACCCATGATTTCAGCGAGGTGGCACGATTGCTGCATCCCGACGCCGTTTATTGGTTTGGCGATAAGGAATGCAGGACGATGGATGAGATTCAAGCGTATTTTGAACAGGCCTGGAGGAGTATTCAGGATGAAAAGTATTCCGCTTCTCAGGTTCAATGGGTCGTAAAAACGGATGGAGCCGCTACTTGCATTTATTACTACCATTATGAGGGGTATTTTCAAGGCAAGTTTGTTCAAGGCGGCGGCAGAGCGACCAATGTATTTCTGAAGGACGAGCAAGGAGATTGGAGGCTGGTGCATGAGCATCTAAGCGGCTTTCCGGGCTAAATACGGAAGCTTTTGGAGTCGTGCTCCAGTTAGTTTGGTTGAAAGGGGGGAAGCAATTGCGTCGTAGGCTGGCGAAGCGTCTGCTGCTGACGGCTGCCGTAATTTTGGCCTGGTTTGCTGTACATACGGCTGTCATCCTGACAGATGGCCTGAGCGATGAGCTTAAGCAGGCGGATGTTGCTGTTGTATTAGGGAATAAGGTGGAAGATAGCGGCGAACCCTCAGAGCGGTTGAAGGCCAGACTGGATAAGGCCGCGGAGCTGTATGACAAGGGATATTTTGACCACATCATCGTAAGTGGAGGTATTGGTCAAGAAGGCTTCGATGAAGCACAGGTTATGAAAAGCTACCTTGTTCAGGCAGGCATACCGGAAGAGAGCATCATAGAGGACAATAAAGGAATAAACTCGGATTGGACCGCACGAAATGCTGCCCGGATTATGGACGAAGCGGGTTGGGAATCCGCGATGGTAATTTCGCAATATTTTCATATATCGAGAACGAAGCTGGCCTTTAAAAGGATGGATATTGGACCCTTATACGGGGCCCATGCCGATTATTACGAGCTTCGGGACGTTTATTCCATTCTGCGGGAGTTTCCGGCTTACTACAAATATGTGTGGAAGAGCATTTTTTGAGACAGCTCCATTAAAGGAAACCATTGGCAGGCCATGTTTACCTGAACTCCATATTTATTTAACGCCTGGATGACAATTGTTAACTACTCTAATATGGTGGCGTGATGTTTTTAGTAATTTCAAGCTTTACAACTCACGAAACGAATAAAGAGAGGAGCAATAACGAATGCAGGGATGGATTTCGAGAATGAAGAGGACAACAAGCATCATGCTGGCGGCTGTTCTTCTGGTTGGAACGGCTTTAAGCGGCATGGGCGTGTCCGTAAAGGCGGCAGAGGCCGGTCATGTAGTTATTTCTCAGGTTTTTGGAGGCGGCGGCAACAGCGGAGCGCCATATAAAAATGATTTTATCGAACTATATAATCCTACTAATCAACCTGTTTCTCTGACAAATTGGAAGGTTCGATATGCCAGCGCATCGGGCTCGTGGAGCAATACATCAAACGTAACGGGACTAAACGGAACAATTGGAGCCAAAGGCTACTATTTGGTTCAGCAAGCCTCGGGAGGCGCAAACGGAGCTGATTTGCCAACACCGGATGCCAGCGGCAATATAGCCATGGGCGGAACAAATGGAAAGGTGGATCTGGTTGACGATTCCGGCGCAGTCATTGATTTGGTCGGGTACGGAACGGCCAATGAAGCGGAAGGCAGTCCAACCGGCGCCTTATCCAATACGACAGCGGCGATACGGAAGGCTGCCGCGGATTCATCGGAAGGCAGCAGAGGCGAGGATTCTGGCAACAATTCGGCGGATTTTGAAGTCAAAACGCCTAATCCGCGCAACAGCTCCTACAGCGAGCTGGCTGTCAGAGCTGTAACAGCTTCGCCGGAGCCCAATGCCTGGCCTGAGGGAACCGAAATAGCGCTGAGCACGGAAACGGCAGGCGCTTCGATTCAGGTGACGGTGGGCGAGTCTACGTATGCTCCGTATACGGGACCCATTACCCTTAATGAGGCAATGACGATTAAGGCGCGTGCAACCGCGCCGGGCATGGCGGATAGTCCTGAATCCGCTTTTGTTTATTCCATTCTGGATAAAAGCGATATCGCCGCAGCCAGAACGAAGGACAAAGGACAAAATATATGGACGGAAGGCGTCGTGACGTTTATCGACGGCTCTGACATCTATATTCAGGATGAAACTGGCGGCATTATGCTCTACAGCTTCCCTGCGTTCGCCAAAGTCGGCGATCGTGTTGAGGTTAGCGGCGTCATGGATATTTTCAACAATTTGCAGGAGATCAAGCCGCAGAATGGACTGACGTACAGAGTTGTCCAGGAAAATGCGGGGGTGCCGGAGCCAAAGCTGCTGACAGCGGCTGATCTGTCGACAGCAAATGGAGAAAACCATGAATCCGAGCTGGTTACGCTGGAGAACGTGACGATCAAGAAGGTTGAAGGCAGCACAGTAACGGCAACGCAAGGCGGATCTGATTTTATTATTTACTCCAATTTGTCCAAGCTCCAAGCAGGTGTCACCTTTGAGGGAATTACAGGTGTAATTAAGCAGTATAGAGACGTTTATCAATTTATTCCCCTGGGTGAGTCAGCATTGGTTGAAAATATGCTGTCGGTTATGGCGAACCCGGGGGCAGGCCGCATTGTCATTGGACAAGAGGTTACGTTGTCCAGCCCAACAGCGGGGGCCGAGATCCATTACACAACGGATAATTCCACCCCGACAACAGCAAGTCCCAAATACGTTTCGCCCATTAAAGTGAATGAAAATGTTGTTATCAAAGCCATCGCAGTCGCAGGCGGCGCAGAGAGCAGCGTTTATACGTTCGCTTATGAAGCGTCCGAGCAGCTTCGCATTCATGATATTCAAGGCGAAGCGCATACTACTTCCTTTGCCGGACAGACCGTCAAGGATGTGCAGGGTATCGTTACGCAATACGGATATACGTTTGCAACGGGCGGCTACAAGGGCTTTTTCATGCAGGACCCTGAGCCGGATCAAAACGTAAATACATCCGAAGGGATTTTTGTGTACAGCACAAACGAAGCTTTGAAGCCGGCTGTTGGCGATTTAGTTGCCGTTACAGGAACGGTATCCGAATATAACGAAGGAAGCGCCACTAATCTGACCTCTACGCAGATTACGATGACATCAAGAGTGATCATAACGGATCATTCATACGAGATGCCAAAGCCCGTTGTTCTGGGCAAAGACGGCCGGGTTATTCCTTCCTCCATTATTGATAATGACAATATGCAGGAGTTTCAGCCGAATGAGGATGCGATCGACTTCTACGAATCGTTGGAGGGCATGCTTGTTACCCTTCCCGCGCCAACTATTCTCAGTCCGTATTGGACAAGCGGAAATGGCAGCTCCATAGTGTACAACATTCCGACACGAGTCGAAAATGACGGCACAGACGCCATTACCCCTGCTGGCGGTCTCGTATTGAAGGAAGAAGGCAATCTGAATCCGCAGCGACTACTGATCGCTTATGGAAATCCGGGTCAGCAGGTTAATACTGGCGACAAGTTTACAGACGACGTCACGGGAGTTATCGGCTACAACAACGGTAACTTCAAGGTGATTCCAGCCAAAGGCGACCTGCCGGCGATTGCGCAAGGCGGGTTCCAGCAGGAAACGACGAGCATTGTGGCAGATCATAATAAATTGCTGATTGCCTCCTACAACATTGAAAACTACTACCCTGGAGTAGGAGCGGACAAAACAAACAAGCTGGCGGAATCCATTGTTTCCAACATGAAGAAGCCGGATATTATCGGGGTAGTCGAGATGCAGGACGGCAACGGCGAGACGGATAATGGCGTTGTTGAAGCCGACCCGTCTGCGTTGATCGCAGCGATTATAGCGAAGGGCGGCCCGCAATATGTATACACTGACATTGCGCCGCAGGATAAAGTGGACGGCGGAGCGCCTGGCGGCAACATTCGGGTGGGCTTCCTGTACAATCCGGCCCGCGTCAAGCTGTCGGATAGCGCTAACGGGAAGGGAAGCGCGACCCAGGCCGTAGGCTACAGCGCGACAGCAGATGAGCTGACTCACAACCCGGGCCGGATTGACCCTGAGAATGCGGCATTCAGGGCATCGCGCAAGCCTTTGGCGGCGCAGTTTGAATTTAACGGGGAAAAGGTTATCGTTATTGCGAATCATTTCAATTCCAAGTCCGGCGACAACGGCCCGTTTGGCGTAACGCAGCCCCCGGTATTGTCTAGCGAGGCTCAACGCCATGAGATCGCTGCTGTTGTCAATGGTTTTGTGAAGGATGTGCTGAGACAAAATCCTGAAGCCAACATTGTGGCATTGGGAGATTTGAATGATTTTCAATTTACGGGAACGGCAACCATTCTTAAAGGCAACGAGCTGGATAATTTGATCGACACGCTGCCTCTGAACGAACGCTACACCTATACCTATGACGGCAATTCGCAGGTGCTTGATCACATTTTGGTCAGCAAAAACCTGACTGCTGGCGCCGAGGTCGATATTGTCCATCTGAATGCTGATTTTTCACCTTCTGCCGGCCGGGTATCGGATCATGATCCTGTTCTTGCGCAGATTGACCTGAGAGAGAACTTCCCGCTTACGATCCTGCACACCAACGACACTCATGCCAACCTGGATACCACCAGCTCGCCCAACAGCATTTTGCGGCGCGTGACGGCAATCAAGGAAGCAAAGGCTGGAGCGGTCAATCCCATTTTGCTGGATGCGGGCGACGTATTCTCCGGTACGCTTTATTTCAACAAATATTTGGGCCAGGCCGATCTGGAATTTATGAATCTGGTCGGTTATGACGCCATGACGTTTGGCAATCACGAGTTTGATAAAAACTCGCAGGTGCTGGATGACTTTATTGGCAACGCCAAATTTCCGTTTGTATCCTCCAACATTGATTTTTCGGATGATACTATTTTGAGCAAACGATTCAAGGACGAGATTGGCAGTCCCGCAGTCGAAAAAAGCGTTTATCCGGCCATTGTATTGAATGTAGATGGCGAGGAGGTTGGCGTCATCGGCTTGACGACGGAGGATACGGCAAACATCGCTTCTCCTGGCGACGTCAAGTTCAACGAAGCCGTCAAAAGCGCAAGAGATGCGGTAGCTATGCTTGAAAAACAGGGCATTAATAAAATTATCGTACTTTCTCACTTGGGCTATGACGCGGATATTGAGCTGGCCAAAGCGGTTTCCGGCATCGACATTATCGTCGGCGGACATAGTCACACGAAGCTGGACGAAGCCGTCGTTGACCGGACGGAGAAGAATAAGCCGAAGCTGATTGTGCAGACGGGCGAAAAAGGCCAGTTCCTGGGCAAATTGAAGGTACTGTTTGATGAAGCGGGAGTATTAGTGGACTGGGACGAGGAGCTTATTTCCGTCGATGCCAAGGTGAATGACAACTATGTTATCGCGGAGGATGCAGAGGCCAAGCAAATTCTCGACAGCAAATATAAGCCGGGTGTTGCGGAGCTTTCGGGCACCGTTATTGGCCAAAGCAATGTTGTGCTGAACGGCGTTCGTGCAGACGTGCGCTCCAAGGAAACCAACCTTGGTAATTTGATCGCGGACGGCATGCTGGAGGCGGCAAAGGCGGCGGGTACAAATGCGGTCATTGCGCTTCAGAACGGCGGAGGCATCAGAGCATCTATCGATGAAGGCCCTATCACGCAAGGCGAAGTGCTGACTGTGCTTCCATTCAACAATGATCTGGTTACAATTACACTAACAGGCCAGGAAATCAAGGAAGCGATGGAAAATGGCGTTTCCACCATTACAACAACAAAAGACGGGCGTTTCCCGCATATTGCCGGCATGCGCTTTGACTATGATTCTACCAAGCCTGTAAATGAGCGCATCGTAAGAATTGAGGTCAAAAATGGCAGCCGTTACGTGCCGCTTGATCTCAATGCGACTTATGAAGTGGCTACAAACGCGTTTACGGCAAAAGGCGGAGATTTCTACTCTTCGTTAGAAAAAGCCTATAACGAAGGACGCGTCAAGCTGCTGTATTTACCGGATTACGAGGTGTTTACAAGCTATATTCAAAAGGCGGGCACAATTACGGCGGCGACATCTGCTGTTGAGGGGCGTATTGTGGATTTAAACGGCAAGCCGCTGCCAACGCCGACGCCAACGTCTACATCGACATCATCGCCAATCAGCACGCCAGCGCCAACATCGACAGTGACGCCATCGCCTGCACCGACGCCAACGTCGTCGAGCAAGCCAACACCAACGACGACACCGGTTTCGACGCCGTCTCCAACAACGACGCCGGTTTCGTTTACCGATGTAGACAATCATTGGGCAGCTGAACCGATTAAAAAGGCTGCATCCGCCGGCATTATTAAAGGGTTCGGGGACGGCAGCTTCCGTCCTGACGCCAAGGCGACAAGAGCGGAATTCATTACCATGATCGGGCGTGCGTTAAACCTGGAGGAGCGCGCGGGCGACACAATGAATTTTGCAGACGCTAATCAAGTTCCTGCATGGGCGAGATCGTTTTTTGCCCAGCTGGTCACGGAAAAAGTGATTACGGGCTATGACGATAACACGCTGCGTCCGTACAATACGCTGACCCGGACGGAGATGACGGTTATTCTGGTCCGTTCACTTGGAATCAGCGTGAATCCGTCAGCCAAACCTGCTTTTGCCGATGCCGGAGATATCCAGCCTTGGGCGCTGCCGTATATTGCGGCCGCAGAGGAAGCGGGAATAATCGAAGGAATGGGCAACAACCGTTTTAGCCCCCATTCCGTTGCCACAAGAGCCCAGGTTGCAGCCTTGCTGCTGTCTGTGCTGGAATATAGGGGGAAAAGCAATAACAGGCAGCAAAGCGAAAGCGGCAAGCCCTAATTGATTGCTTGTGTTGCCATGCTTCCCGGTCCGCCCATGTCAGGCGGGCCGGGTTGTTTTTTTGCAGTCAGAGAAAGAAGAAATAGCACCCCATTTAAGTTGACGGAGCAGGGGCAGAGTGTTAATATAAAATCACAAAAAACCAAAAAAGCGCCAGTAGACGTGTGCAGGGTGTCGAGTGCTGATGGTGGAGCATGCTGGTAGGCGTCTTCATTTTTTTTGTGTTTTTGGGTCTTTTATGTTTTTTGAAGAGGCAGTGATGTTGTGTATCGCGTCCTGTCCTCGTGATCATACTATACAAAAAATGTTAAGCTAAAGGAGAGATTTTTTATGAAAGAAACCATTGAAAAAGCTGTATCATTGGCATTTGGATTGGCTGTCATAGGAAAAGAGCAAGTAGACAAGGTAGTTGGGCAGCTGGTGGAGAAGGGGGAATTAACAAAAGAAGAGTCGAAGGTGTGGATCGACGCAGCAATTGCCAAGGGTAAGGAAATGGAGAGCACGGTTGAAAAGGCCGCACAGCAAAAGCTTCAAGCTATATTGAAGGAACACAATCTGGTGACAAAGGAAGAGCTGGAGGGTCTAATAAAGCGTATTGAGGTCCTTGAGCAAAATCAATCGAAGTGATGTAGGAGTTGAGATTGTTGGCCAACAAATTCCGCCATCTGATTCGCTACAGAACTATTGTTGGCGCGCTGACACGCAATGGCTTTGGTTATGTTGCCGATGGATTGAACAATAAAGGGAAATCGTGGCGCGCCAAAGACGGTGAGATGGATCACCCAAGTGTAGACTTGCTTGGAAAAAGAATACGCCTGATGCTGGAGGAGCTTGGCCCGACCTTTGTGAAGCTGGGACAAATCGCCAGCACCAGGCCGGATTTGTTTCCTGGCGGTGTAATAGAGGAATTAAAGAGGCTTCAGGACCATGTGAAGCCATTCTCCTACTCCGAGGTTGTAAACATTGTTGAAAGCGAGTTGAAGTCGCCTGTTTCGACTTTATTCAAGTCCTTCTCGGAGGAGCCGCTGGCCTCAGCGTCGATTGGTCAGGTCCATCGGGCCGTGCTCAAGAGTGGAGACCAGGTCATCGTAAAAATTCAACGGCCCGACATCCACAAAACGATCGGCGTCGATCTGGAAATTTTGACGGAATGGGCGCGCATTAGCGAAATGAAAATGAGCTGGGCGAAGCATTACCATTTAAGAGATGCCGTCGAGGAGTTAAGCAATGCCCTGCTGGATGAGCTGGATTATATGAAGGAAGCAAGGAATGCGGAGAAGCTGAAGGCGCGCAATACATTGGCCTATATCCACATACCGGATGTGTATTGGGAGTTTACGACCCGAAGAGTGTTGACCATGGAGTTTGTGAAAGGGATTCCCTTTTCCGAGCCCGCTCGGCTCAGGGAGGCGCAGCTGGATACCAAGCAGCTTGCCAACCGATTCGCAACCTCCATCTTTTCGCAAATATTGGA
The DNA here is from genome assembly GCF_001675045.1 of Paenibacillus oryzae. Classification (GTDB taxonomy): domain Bacteria; phylum Bacillota; class Bacilli; order Paenibacillales; family Paenibacillaceae; genus Pristimantibacillus; species Pristimantibacillus oryzae. The sequence continues at coordinate 127,807 of NZ_LYPA01000032.1, read as the reverse complement.
GCTTGGTTTTTTTCATGCGGACCCGCATCCGGGAAATGTTATGGCGCTACCGGACGGAAGGGTTGCCTTTTTGGATTTTGGAATGGTGGGCAGGCTTCCGGAGCATTTGAAAAATCACTTCGCCTCCTTTGTAATTGCTCTTAGAAATCAAAGCACCCGGGGAGTCATCAGGGCGATTTCCCGCATGGGTGTAGTGCCAGATGATATTGATCAGAGCAAGCTCTTTGATGATGTGGACGAGCTGCGCCAAAAGTATTATCAGGTTCCGTTAAATCAAGTGAGCGTAGGGGTAGCTGTTCAGGATTTGTTTCAGGTGGCTTATCGGCACCGAATCCGGATTCCGAATGAAATGACCATGCTGGGTAAAGCGATGCTGACCATGGAAGGGGTCGCAACCTCGCTTGATCCCGAAATCAGTGTCGTTGATGTTGCCGAACCCTTTGGCGCAAAATTATTTTTGAACCGGCTGAATCCGATTCGCATGGGTAAGCAGGTAATGGAGGAAGTGCCTGAGCTGGTTGATGCCGTTCAGGAATTGCCGGGAAGCGTCAAACGATTAATGAAGCTTGTCCGGCAGGGAAAGCTGCGCATCGAGGCGGATTCTCCGCAATTGGGCGAACTGTTAAACAAGCTGGACCGGCTGTTTAACCGCCTTGCGTTCAGCATTGTATTGCTTGCTTTGAGCATTGTAATGCTTGGTCTGATCATTGGAGCGGCCATAAGCGGAACCGTATCTCCGATCATGGGGAAAATACCGGTGATCGAGGTTGGATTTGCGATTGCATTTTTAATGTTTCTTTGGCTTATTTATGCCATTTTTCGCTCTGGACGATTTTAGCCGTAAGGAGCCCGGAAGGAGAAGATGAAGATGGCCATGTCCAAAAGAAGGCTGCAATTTCTGAATCAATTGGTAGGCATGTATAAAAAGCAGCATGTACCGGTTCATTATGAAGCATTGGCGAAAGAAGTTGGCGTCAGCAAGTGGACCGCTTATGATATGTTGAAGGAAATAGAAAAATCGGGTTATGTTACACGAAGCTATGAAGTAAATCCCAATGAAACCGGGCGCTCCCAGGTTGTATTTGCCCCAACGGAGAAAGCCGCCGAATTGCTGGAGCAGCCACGCTCCAATGATGGCGATCCCGAGAAATGGGAAGAAAGCCTGCAATCTCTGCGCGATTTGCTTCATAACAAATGGAAGCATACGAATGTGCAGGATTTGATAAAAACATTAATGGATGAGATGCCTCAGAAGCGATCTAATCTGGAGTTTTGCGGAAGTATTTTGGGCATTCTTATTATCTATTTAAAAAAGATTGGAGGCAAAGCGGAGGAAATCATCAAGCGCCTCATTAAGAAAACGGCAGTGCCTGGTACAAGCCTGCTGATGTTTGTTGGCACGGTTTTGGGCACCGTTATTCAAACGATGTCAGACGAGATAAGCGGTGAAATCGCGGAGCTCGCCAGTTCTTATGTAAAATTGATTGGCGATTTATCCCAAAACGAGCAACAGCTATTGTCTGATTTTGTCCATGAAGCACTCGCTTAAAGGCGAGTCTCATCTTTTTAGTTTTTGGGTCTTTTGTGAAACCGGAGGCGTGAAGCATTGAAAAATAATAGGTCTTGTTTTGGGCGGCGGTGCAGTTCGAGGGCCTACGGTTGACGTTGATTTAATGGAGGGAAAGCAAGTATTAATGGAGCGTGGAGATCTCGGAACAGCGCTTAGGGCTACCTCTGTATTTCCTGGCGTTATTGCCCCGTTGCCGAAATGCGCAACGAAGATGCGGATTTCATTATTGCTGTTGATGTGGCTGGACAGCATGAAAAAAAACAGCCCCGCAATGTAGTTGAAGCGGTCTATCGCTCGTATAGCTTGATGAATGCAGAGCGTAAGCATAGCAGCCTGCACCTGGCTGATCTCGTTATTCGTCCAGAGGTGGGACAGTATGCGGCGTTTGATTTTAGCAAAGTAACGGAATGTATTGCCGCAGGCGAGGAAGCAGCTGATTACCTTATCCCAGAAATTAAAGCATTCTTAACACATTAGCGAGTGTAAATATCGTTAAGGAGGTGAGGCAGAAGAAAGAAGGTAACGTGCTTAGTTTTTGGGTCTTTTGTGTATTGTGATGAAACAGACTAAACAGATGGAGTGGATGATACGTTGAGTAAAATGTCAGAGACATTAGGGAAATGGATGACTCAATATGCGATCTGGTTTGTAGTAGGCGTAATGGTTTTGACTGGCGTAATGGGATACGGTCTGAGTCAAATAGAGATTCGTACCAGTGTGAATATGCTGTTGTCGGATGAGCACCCGGTAGCGATTAACCATGCCAGATTTCAAGAGAAATTTGGCGGCGAAAGTCTGGTTTTGCTTGTTCGAGGGAAGCAGGCTGAATTATTCAAGCAGGAATCTTTGGCTGTATTGTCCGGGTTGCAGAATGACTTAACTAAGGTAAATAACGTATATTCAGTAAGCAGTCCAATCTCCATGGCGGAGGTAGTTGCCCGGCAAGCGCAAGATCAAGCTGATCAAATGGAGCAGCAAATAGCGGAAGCCATGGAGACAGCAGTCGCAAAAGCGGCTGAGCAGGTTACGGACGCCGGCGGAGATGAAGCGGCATTGACAGCCGCGGTCGAGGAAGCAAAAGCAAGGGTGCTTCAGAGCATCCAGGAGCAATACGGTGAACAGCTTTCAAAAATGGAGGGGATCGGGGAGTTTACTGCAGCTAATGAAAAGTTTGTTCGATTTGCGCTGCTGGATGAAAATAATACGCCTCAACCTGCCTTTGCTGCATTGCTTCCCAAAAATGGAGACAATATGTTATTTCAAATTCAGTTGAACAGTGATTTAACGATGCAGGAAATGGCTGCTGTCACCGATAAAGTCGAACAGGTTATTAATAATCATGCCATACCGGGGACCAGGATGATTTTTTCGGGAATTCCGGCTATTTCCAAAACGTTGGAGGATTATATTCAAAGCGATATTCTGACTATGCTGCTAACCGTCATTCTCTTAATGATTGTTGTGCTGGCGCTAGTGTTCCCTGTTCGTTCACGTCTGATCTCCTTGCCTATTATTTTAGTCGGCATGATCTGGACATTTGGTTTGATGGGATATATAAATATGCCTTTAAGCATTGCGACAATGGCGTTATTGCCCATCTTAATTGGTTTGGGGACCGATTTTGCCTTGCAATTTCATAACCGCTATGAAGAGGAAATCGTCAAAAGCAAAAATGTGCTGAAGGCAGTAACCAGCACGATCAGCCATATGGGGCCGGCAGTGGGAACGGCCGTTTTGATTATGGCGGTTGGATTTTTGACGCTGCTGCTGTCGGCAATGCCAATGGTTAAAGATTTTGGTCTTATGCTGGCTATTGGCGTTGTTATTATGTATATCATCGGGCTTGTGCTGCTGCTACCTGTTCTGGCATTGAGAGATCGTAAGGAGCTGCGCTCCAAAGAAAGAAATGCGTCAGGATTGATTGAGCGGGGGTTATCGGTACTGGCCAAGGCGGTTATTTGCAAGCCGGTTTGGTTTCTTATCCCGCCAGTGCTTATTGCGGCAATTGGATTTGGCCTTGATAACAAGCTGAACGTTGAGAGCAATATTGAAAAGTTAATACCTCAGAATGCGCCGGCCTCGCTGGCCATGAATGAAATACGCGATGTCGTAGGCAGCACATTGACAATAGATTGGATGATAGAAGGAGAGGATGTCAGGGAGCCTGAGGTTTTGCGATGGATCAGTCAATTTCAAAGCGACAGCGTACATAAATACGCCGAGATTGAAGAAGCCTCCAGTATTGTAAATGTATTGACCTCCCTTCAAAGCGATATTCTGGATTCCGGCCCAGAGCAAATTCATTCTACTCTGGATCAGGCGCCGGAGGAAATGGTATCACGGTTTCTCTCCTCGGATTATCATATGGCCCGTGTGACGTTTACATTGGCTAATATGGATACTCAGGCACAAGAGGAGCTGCTTGCCAAGCTGGAACTGGAGATGAACCCCCCCAGCGGAATAAAAGCTCACCCGGTAGGCGTACAAGTTCTCCAGGTTAAAAGCTTGAACGGTCTTACAGATAGCAGGCACACATCCTTGCTTAGCGGGCTTCTTGCCATATTGGTCGGACTATTTATTGTATACCGCAATATTAAACGCGCCTTCTTTCCGATATTGCCGATTATTTTGGTTAACGGGTGGTCAGTTGCATTCCTTTATATTCTTGGCATTGACATTAATCCGCTAACGGCGGTTTTAGGTGCGCTTGTTTTGGGTATCGGGACGGAATTTACCATTTTGCTGATGGAGCGTTATCTGGAGGAAAAGGCAAATGGCCTAGAAGCGGATCAGGCTATCCTGAAAGCCATGACCAAGGTCGGCCGGGCTATTACTGCATCCGGTTTGACGGTTATCGGCGGATTCAGCGCGCTCATGTTTACCAATTTTGAGGTTGTGCGCGTTTTTGGCATATCCACGGTGCTGGACACTTTATTGTGTCTCATTAGTACGCTTACGGTATTGCCGGCCATTATTGTTTTGTTGGACAAAGAGAGACTCGTTTCAATCAAAAGCAAGGCGGCTGCAAAATAAGTCAAGCCCGGCGCATCAGCCGGATAAGCGCAATAAAGAACTGGCGGCAGGGAACTATGGGCCAAGGGATTGCCTTGGCCCGGTTTTCCATCCCCGAGTGAACAATTTTGACTTTGTATGGTCCTTTTTTTTACTTGTTTAACGGTAAGCTAGCCAAGTTTGGGCGATTGGGACTATCATAGAGACAAGGTTTAACTTTGGCCATGGAGGTCCTCTCTTGTATCCAAAATTCCAGTTTATAAGCATCAAGAACAAAATGGCGCTACTGTTTATTCTTTCCATTCTCATCCCGATCATCATTATGTTTATCAATTCTTATATCTCCTCCCAACAAATGCTCCAAAGCAAATATACCGATTTGTTATCCGATATTACCAAGCAATCCAATATCCGCATCGAGGAATTTCTGGATGATATCAAACAAATTTCACTCATATCCAGCTATGGCATCAACAGCTATGTTTCCGCCGTATCGCAGGAAAATTATCCGGTGCAAAACTATTTGGGCAACGCCTCGCAGAGCAATGGAAATCAGGCGACGCAGCTGCTGATGAACTACATCACGATGAAGGAGAGAGCTTTTTCCGTCTATATTTACAACCTCAATGGAGGCCGGGACCTGCTCGTCAGCACAAACAAGCCGGTGGATTATACGTACCATCCGCGTAACGAGGAGTGGTTCCGCGATTTTTTGGACTCCAGCGATATTATTCGAGATTTGCCCACCCGCATCGATCTTCAGACGAAGCAGGATGACAATTGGGCGATTTATCATCTTCGCAAAATATTCGATCTGGAGGACGGCAAGCTGCTTGGCGTTATGGTCGTAAGCATCGACATCGACTTTATTAACAAGGTGAACAAACGTCTGCAGAAGAGCAACAGGTCTGCCTTTACTATTGTGGATGAAAATGACAGAGTTATTTTCAACAGTAACTATGCCAGCATTGACCGTCCATTTAACGAGATTTTTCCGCTGAAGGACCAAATCAACAAGGAGCAGGCGAGAGAGGTTGTGAGATCGGGCGGCAAAAGCTATATCCTTATTCATTCCGCCTTCGAGCAGCATGACTGGACCACCTATCTGTATATGCCGGTAGAGGAGCTTGCCGTTGAAGGAAATATGCTGATGCGGAATTTGTGGACGCTTGTTATCGCTCTGGTGCTGTTTGCGGTTATTAGCTCCATCTATTTGTCCAATGTAATTACGAGGCCGATCAAGCAGCTTATGAAAAATATGACTCTTGTTGAGCAAGGCAAGTTCGACAATTTGCCCTCCGTTCGCTCCAATGATGAAATCGGGCTTCTTGCCAAACGCTTCGAGCATATGTCGTCCGAGCTGAAGCAGCTTGTTGAACGTATCTATCAGGAGCAGGAGGAAAAGGCGGAGGCGGAAATCCGGGCGCTTCAGGCGCAGATCAATCCCCATTTTCTGTACAACACGCTGAATTCGGTGAAATGGATCGCTTCTATGCAAAGAGCGGATAAAATTGTGGAAATGACGGAGGCGTTAATCTCCATTTTGCGCTATTCCTCCAAGGTCGAAAACCGAATAGTGAAGATCAGCGAGGAGATGGACAATATCGTCCACTATTTGACCATACAGAAGGTCAGATATTTTAATCGCATATCGGTGGACTATCAATTGGACGAGGGGCTGCTGCATTATGAAATTTTAAAGCTTAGCATTCAGCCCCTTGTCGAAAATGCCATTTTCCACGGCATAGCGGATCAGGAGGACGGCTTGCTGACGATAACGGTGGCGCCCCATGGCGAGCATGACCTCATTATTGCTGTTAGCGACAATGGTATAGGGATGGACGAGGACACCGCTCTGGCGCTGCGGCAGGCATTGAAGGAGCCGGCAAGCCCCTCCGGCAGCATTGGCGTTTATAATGTGCACAGCCGCATTAGACGAGTATTTGGCGAAGCCTATGGCATTACGTTTGACAGCGTGAAGGGGAAGGGAACGACATTTACCATCACGATTCCCAGAACCGGAAAGGGGGCGATGAGGCATGAAAAAGGTGCTGATCGTAGATGATGAGCTGCTGATGCGAATTGGCTTAAAATCCATGATTCATTGGGAGGAGCAGGGCTTTCGAATTATCGGGGAAGCGGCCAATGGCAAGGAGGCGCTTGAGCTTGTGGAGCTCCACAGGCCGGAGCTGATTATAACGGATATCAAAATGCCGGTTATGGACGGGCTGGAGCTAATAAGGGAAAACTCCCGCAGGTTTGAGGGCTGCCAATATATTATCCTTAGCTGTCTGGATGAATTCCAATATGCTCAGGAGGCGGTCCGGCTGGGAGCTGCGGACTATTTGATCAAAAGCGACATCAAGCCGCAGCAGCTGATCGACGCGCTTGGCAAAATCCAGAAGCGGCTTGCTCAAAATTCAATGCAGGGGGAAGCGGAGGCGCTTAAGGGACATGTCAAGGAAGGCATCGGCTTTTTGAAGGAAACCTTGTTCAAGGAGCTGGTTAGCGGCTTTCGGGACGAAGCGGAAATCATTCAAAAAAGCGGGCCTTTGGGCATAGCTCTCCAACAGGGTCCAATGCTTCTGGCAAAGCTGAGGGTGGACCGCTTCGATCAGCTGCGCCGAAAATACGTGGAGCAGGACGAGAAGCTGCTGCGTTATTCCATTGTTAATATGATGGAGGAGCTTGTCTCCCGCAAGAGAAGAAGAGAAATCATCGTGGAAAATTCCGCTGAATATTGGCTGATTCTGAACATGGAGAACGATTTCCTTGATCAGGAGGACATGCAGCTTTGCAATCGGCTATTTGCCAAAATTCAGGCTTCGTTAAAGGATTTTCTTAACATTACGGCGGCAATAGGCGTCAGCTCGGTTGTTCCCGGCTTCGGCGGCTTGAAGCGGGCGCATCGGGAGGCCGATATTGCAGCGAGGGAGCTCTTTTTTGATTCCTCTACGCGAATCGCTTATTACGATCAAATCACTCAAAAGTCCCGGCGTCTGGACACCTATTCCATTTCGCAGGACGAGGAGCGGAGGTTCCGCCTGGAGGTGGAGAGCAGCGTGGAGGGAGCTGTTCGCTACATGGATGCCGTGCGGCTGGAGCTGCAGGAGAAGGGCTATAGCGAGCATGCCGCGCGCAAGGCGTATATTTCTCTCCTGTCCGTTATCTCCTCCTGCTATCCCAGCCTTCCGGAGCTTGGGGGCGGTGAGGCGAGCGTCTATGAGCTTTTGCTTCAGGAGGAAACGCTGGACGGCATGCACAGGCTTGCTCTTCGCTATTTGGAGGAGTGTCAGCGGCATAACCGGAACGGTGGCGCCGATCGTCCGCAAAGCTATGCGGAGCAAGCGCGCAAAATTATTATGACGAGCTACGCCGAGGATATTTCGCTGCAAACCGTTGCGGACGCCATTAACGTTAACGCCTCATATTTAAGCCGGGTATTCAAGCAGGAAACGGGAGAAAACTTTATTAGCCTGTTGACCCGGATCAGAATCGAGAGAGCCCAATCGCTGCTGAAGGATAAGCATATGCGGGTATATGAGGTGGCGAATCGGGTGGGCTATCAGAACACAACCTACTTCAGCAAGCTGTTCAAAAAAATGACCGGCTCAAGCCCGGAGGAATACCGGGGATAACCTCGCGGGGCTGTGATGTAAAGATAAAACACCAAACGACAAAGAAAGTGCATAGAAAGCTATGCGCTTTTTTTGTTGCCCGGCAAAAAGTAAAGAAAAGAAAAGGGATGGTAAATATCCTTGATTTTGCTTCCGGCGATAATTCACTAAGATGAAAGCGTAACGAACCAACACACTATCAACCATTTAGGGGGCCTTTTGGTGAAAAAACAATTAACTGCAGCATTAACGCTGGGGCTTATCGCCTCCTCGCTTGCGGCATGCAGCGGAGGCGGCAATGCCACTCCATCCGCGAGTCCAGCTGATTCGACGCCCGCAACACAAACGGAAGCTACGGCTACTCCCGGCAATGATTCGGGAAGCGGAGAGAAGGTTACGCTGACGTATGCTATCTGGGATTCCAATCAGGAAAAGGGCTTGCGTACGATCGCGGACGAGTTTGAAGCGGCCAATTCGGACATCAAAATCAATATCGAGGTGACGGGCTGGAGCGAATATTGGACCATGCTTGAAGCAGGGGCGACAGGCGGCTCACTGCCGGATGTGTTCTGGATGCACTCCAATGAAATTTACCGCTACGCCTCTAACGGCATGCTGCTTGATCTTAATGACAAGATCGCAGCCAGCCAAGCCGTCAAGCTGGAGAATTTCCCGGAAGGCTTGAACCAAATCTACAACTTCGAGGGCAAGCAATACGCCGTTCCGAAGGACTTTGATACGATCGGCTTGTGGTACAACAAAACGATGTTTGATGACGCAGGGCTGAAGTATCCGGACGAATCGTGGACATGGGATGATCTCCACAGCGCGGCAAAGGCGCTGACAAAGGACGATGTTTACGGCGTTCTCGCTCCAATGCACAATCAGGAGGGTTATTACAACTTTGTTTACCAGAACGGCGGCACAATCATTACGGACGACAAGCGTTCAGGCTATGACGATCCTAAAACGATTGAAGCGCTCGAATTTTACATCAACCTGGTCAAGGAAGGACTTTCCCCAGCTGTATTTGATGATGCAGGACGCGGCGAGCTGATTAAAAACGGCAAGGTAGCAATGGGCTTCTTCGGCTCCTGGAACTTGTCCGGCTTTACTGAAAACGAATATATGGCGAAAAACTTCGATGTTGCCGTATTGCCGAAAAAAGAGAAGCAGGCTTCGATCTACAACGGTCTGGGCCATGCTATCGCCCATAATACGAAATATCCTGAGCAGGCGTGGAAATTTGTTGAATACCTCAGCTCCAAGGAAGGCCAGGAGCGTCAGGCGGAGCTTGGGGTCGCAATTTCGGCCTACAAGGGCGCAGCCGATCTTTGGTTGAATTCCAACAAAACGTTTAATATCAAAGCTTTTGTCGATATGGTTGACTATGGCGTAATCCGCCCTTACTCCAACACAACGGCGACATGGGAAGATAAAGCTTATGAAGCCCTTGCGCCAGCGTTTACGGGTAAAGCTACCGTTGAAGAAGCAGCCAAAAACGCAGCCAAGGTTATGAATGAAAGCCTGGCCCAAGAGAAATAAGGAAACGTCCCGTTACAAGCAGAAACACCTCATGGGGTTGTCCTAAAAGTCACGTGAAACGAATAACTATTCAGCAGAGAGGACCGGAGGGGAAAGGGTGTCTTGAGGGCGAGTTTTTTTGCCGGCTTTTATCCACTAAAAAATAGGATCAAAATAAAGCCGGCAAAAATGTTTGAGCTTCCAAGACACCCTTTTCCTGCAGGTACCGGTTTTGTTGAATATTTATTCACCGAAATAGACTTTTCGGACAGCCCCATTTGATAGGAGAGGAAAACTATGAATAGACTAGCAGCCAAACGGATCTCCAGACAAACATGGGGTGAATGGAGCTGGGGCTGGTTTCTGATCGCGCCAACTATTATTGGACTTGTTGTATTAAATATCATTCCCATTATTCAAACGGCATTTCTCAGTCTCCATAAAAGCGGCGATTTCGGCCGCGGCAACATTTATGTCGGTTTTGATAATTACGTCAAAATGTTTCAGGATGCTCAGGTTTGGCATGCGGTTGGCAACACGCTTCTGTATGCGCTGCTCGTTGTGCCGACCAGCATTGCGCTTTCCCTGGTTGTCGCCGTTTTTCTGAACGGAAAAATTCGAGGCAAGTCCATCTACCGCACCATTTATTTTATCCCGATGGTTGCGGCCCCGGCTGCGGTTACGATGGTATGGAGATGGCTCTATAACGAGCATTTCGGACTGATCAATTACGTTCTTTCGCGCATCGGCATTAACGCCGTTGATTGGGTAGGCAATCCCAAGCTTTCTCTTTTTTCCATCGCCATTATCGGAATCTGGAGCGTTATCGGCTATAACATGGTTTTGCTGCTTGCGGGATTGCAGGAAATTCCAAAGGATTATTACGAAGCCTCCGATATTGACGGAGCGAGCAAAATGCGGCAATTTTTTATGATTACGCTGCCGCTGTTATCGCCGACCTTGTTTTTTGTTATCGTGACCTCGCTTATTCAGGCCATGCAGGTATTCGACGTGATCTACATGATGATTGACGTCATGAGCCCGGCCTATAACAATACGGTTTCACTCGTTTATTTGTTCTATAACAACTCCTTTAAATATTCCAACAAAGGATACGGCTCCGCCATCGTTATGCTGCTGCTCCTGATCATTATGGTGATTACCTTTATCCAGATGAGAGCGCAAAAAAAATGGGTTAACTACATGTAAGGAGGTTGAATCCTGTGGCACAACAAAAACGGCTTACCCGCTTGTTTGTTCATCTATTGCTTTTTACCGGAGCTGCGCTTATGATTTTGCCTTTTGGCTGGATGCTGCTGACTTCCTTCAAAACGGTAACGGAATCCACCTCTATGAATCCGTTTGTGTTTTTTCCTTCGGTCTGGAAGTGGGAAAATTATGTCGAGGTGCTTCAGCAAAACAACTTTTTCAGGCTGTACTGGAATACGTTCGCTATGGTGTTTTTGAGAATCGCTTGCTCCATCGTGTTTAGCGCGATGGCGGCTTATGCGTTTGCCCGCCTGAAATTTCCGGGCCGCAACTTCTTTTTTGGACTGGTGCTGTTCCAGATGATGGTGCCGACCCAAATTTTCATCATTCCGCAATATTTGATGGTGGATTCGCTTGGCATGCGAAATACGATTTTTGCCTTGCTGTTCCCCGGCCTCGTAAGCGCATTTGGCACCTTTCTTCTTCGCCAGTTTTTTATGGGCTTGCCGAAGGAGCTGGAGGAGGCGGCAAAGCTCGACGGCTGCAACATCGGACAAACGTTTGTCCGGATTATGCTTCCGCTCGTTCGCTCCGGCATGGTGGCGCTTGGTATTTTCACCGCATTGTTCGCCTTTAAGGACCTGATGTGGCCGATGATCGTGAATACCAATTCCAATGCGGCCACCTTATCGTCGGCGCTGGCCAAGATTCAGGGAGCCTATTCGGTCGATTATCCCGAGCTGATGGCGGCTTCCGTATTGGCGATTGCGCCTATGCTGGTGCTGTATATCATCTTCCAGAAGCAATTTATTGAAGGGGTCGCCACAAGCGGCGGCAAGCTGTAATCAGTAATGGGAAGCATTCGCCAGCGGTATTAAGGCGCGGACAAGGGAGATCATTTCGCTAAAAGAGGAGATTATGGAATGACGATACGATTTAACGAAGCCTCTGGAGAATTTCATCTGTTTAATGATGACATCAGCTATGTAATCGGCATTTTGCGCAATGGGCAGCTTGGCAATCTCTATTTTGGCAAAAGGGTGAAGGAGCGGGAGACGTTCCGGCATCTTCTGCAGGGAGAGCTGCGTTCGCTTGCCGCTTATGTGTTCGAAAACGACTACGAGCTTTCGCTGCAGCATACGAAGCAGGAATATCCCTCCTACGGAACGACCGATTTCCGTTATCCGGCGTTTGAGATTCTGCAAGAAAACGGAAGCCGTATTACCTGCTTTCAATATAAGTCCCATGATATCTTCCTTGGCAAAAGAAAGCTTGAAGGGCTGCCGGCGACATATACGGAGCAGCCCCAAGAGGCGGAAACGCTGGAAATAACGCTATACGATGAAGTAATCGACGCGGAGCTGATTCTGAGCTATAGCATTTACCGGGACAGTCCCGTGCTGACGCGACACGTGCGTTTTATTAATCGCGGAAGCCATGAGCTGGTATTGACGCGCGCGCTCAGCCTGTGCGTCGACCTTCCCGACGATGACTTCGAGATGGTGAATCTCGCCGGAGCGTGGAGCCGGGAGCGGCATGTTGTTGTTGGCGGGCTGAAGCAAGGGGTGCAAGGAATTTATAGTCTTCGGGGAGCGAGCAGCGCAGAGCATAATCCTTTTCTGGCGCTGAAGCGCCCTTCCGCAGACGAGCATGCGGGAGAGGTGTACGGGTTCAGCTTTGTATACAGCGGAAACTTCCTGGCGCAAGCCGAGGTGGATACGCATCATGCTACGAGGGTGCTGATGGGCATCCATCCCGACGGCTTCCAGTGGCCGATGGCTCCCGGCGAAAGCTTTCAAACGCCGGAGGCGGTGATCGTGTATTCCGACGCGGGACTAAACGGCATGAGTCAAACCTTTCACCAGCTCTACCGTACAAGACTGGCGAGAGGGCAATGGAGAGATTCCGTCAGGCCGATTCTCATAAACAATTGGGAGGCGACCTCGTTCCATTTTGACGAATCCAAAATATTGGGCATCGCCCGGACGGCGAAGGAGCTGGGCATCGAGCTGTTTGTTCTGGATGACGGCTGGTTCGGAGCCCGCAACAATGATGCTGCCGGACTTGGCGATTGGAGCAGCGTCAACCCGGAGAAGCTGCCGGACGGCATAGATGGACTGGCGAGCAAAATTGAAGCTTTGGGCATGAAGTTTGGCCTCTGGTTCGAGCCGGAGATGGTCAACAAGGACAGTGATCTGTACAGAGCTCATCCCGATTGGATCATTGAGACGCCGGGGCGTTCCGCCTCACCGTCCCGAAATCAATATGTGCTGGATTTCTCCCGCCGCGAGGTAGTGGATGAAATTTATCGGCAAATGTCCTCCATTCTTCGGGGAGCGTCCATCAGCTATGTTAAATGGGATATGAACCGGTACATTACGGAATGTTATTCCGCCACAGCGGGATCTGGCGGACAAGGAAAGGTCTTCCATAAATACATCCTTGGGGTGTATGATTTATATGAACGCTTGACGTCGGAATTTCCGCATATATTGTTTGAATCCTGCTCTAGCGGCGGCGCAAGATTTGATCCCGGCATTCTCTATTACGCTCCGCAGACGTGGACAAGCGATAATACGGATGCGGTGGAGCGCTTGAAGATTCAGTATGGCACCTCCTTTGTGTACCCGCTGAGCAGCATGGGGGCTCATGTATCCGAGGTTCCGAATCAGCAGCTTGGACGGATAACGCCGATTGAAACAAGGGCAAATGTGGCTTGTTTTGGCGCCTTTGGCTATGAGCTGGACCTGAACCATCTCACCGATGACGAACGAGAGACGGTAAGGCGGCAAATCACCTTTGCAAAGCGGCATCGGGAGCTTATCCAGAAGGGTGTTTTCTATCGGCTGTTAAGTCCATTTAGCGGCAATGTTACGGGCTGGATTGTCGTATCGGAGGACAAAACGGAAGCTCTTGCCGGGTATTATCGGGTACTTAACGGGGTTAATGAAGGCTGGAAGCGAATGAAGCTTGCCGGTCTGGAGAGCGACTTTAGCTACAGAATCAACGATGATTCCAGCCGGGTCCATTACGGCGATGAGCTGATGAACGCGGGGATTGTAATCCGCAAGGAAGAGCTGTGCAACGGCACAGGCGACTTTGCATCCGCGCTCTATTATATGGAACGCGTATGAAATGATATAAGTTGAACAATCGAAATAAGCAACAGGCCAGAGTGTGAATGGTTCTGGAGAAGCGAAGCGCTCGTTTGTGTTCCCGGATTTCACCATTAACTCCTATTATTTAAGGAAATCCGGGAACAACTACGATCGGAAGAACCTTTCACATGGCGGCCCTCCTGCCAAAATTCTTTTGTTCAACTTAAAAAAAGATGACCAAAGGGGTTTTGGGCATCATGGTCAAAAAAAGCTGGAGACAATTTATTGGCATCATGCTGCTGATCGTGCTGCTGCCCGCATGTAAAAGCACGGGCGGCAATTTGAACACATCCATGATTAATAACGGTGACGACGAGACGTCCGGCGAGCAAATCACGCTGCGATATTCCAGCTATTTGCTGGATACGGCTCAGGCGGGCAAGGTTTATTATGATGCAATCAGGGAGTTTGAGGAGCAGAATCCTTCCATCAAGATTGAAACGGATTTTATCCAAAATAACAACTATACAGCGGGTATCAAAATCCGGCTGCTTGGCGGCGAGCAGATGGATGTGTTCGATACATGGTCTCCCAGCTTGTTCGAGGAATTCCGGGCGCTCCGCAGCGACATTTATCTGGACCTTACGCTTTCGGAGTTTCTGGACGATTTTTTTCCTAATTCCTTAAAGCCTGTCACCATCGACAACAAGGTGTATGGCGCGCCGGAGGTTATGCATAGCGACGGGCTGCTCTACAACAAGGTGCTGTTCGACAGGTTTGAGCTGGAGGTCCCGGAAACATGGGATGAGCTGCTGCAGGTTTGCGAAAGGCTTAAGGAGGAAGGAATCATTCCTATCGCCATGGATGCGGAGTGGTCAACCGCCCAGTTTTTCTGGGGTTCGATTATGTCCAACAATGGCGCGGATCAGGAATGGACCCGCAAGCTGGAGTCGGGAGAGATCAAAATCACCGATCCTATCTTTGTGGAAGCGATCGGGATGCATAAGGAAATAATAGACCGGGGCTACGTTCCCCCGGACTGGCAAAGCCTGAAGCATGAGCAAGCCAAGGACTTGATTGGCGAAAGAAAAGCAGCAATGATCATTACGGGAACGTGGGACATCCCCAGCATTCAGGAGCGCAATCCCCGTAATGACATCCGCTTTATGATGGTTCCCGGGCGGGAGAAGACGGTTCCCAACATTAACGTCGGCACCTACCGAGTCATTAACTCCATGACGAAATATCCCGAGGAGGCCAAAAAGTTTGTTGCTTTTATGACGGGGAAGTCCACACAGGAAAAGCTCGCGGCCGGCGCTTTGGCTGTTCCCTCCATCGTGACGGCAAGCGTAGACAATCCCGTGGCGGCACAGATTGCGGCCGCCGTCACAAGAGAAGATGCGGTGCTATATTGGCCGCATACGGTTTCAACGGAAACGCTGCAAACGCAAATCCAGGAAGCGGTAAACCGCTATTTAGGCGGACAAAGTCTTGACTCCACGCTCCGGGAAATCCAGCTTGTTGTAGATCAGGCGGCAGCCAAGCGGCGAACGGCCAAACCATCGTAATCTTTTCGTCAGTCTCGCTCTGAGGGGTTCAGGGCGAGGCTGTTTGCGTTTTCCAGCCGTTAACAAAATATATTGTATACAAATTTTGCGACTCCTGTTAGAATCATTGCTGGGGCATAGGTAACACCACTTGACAGCTATGGGCGCGAAGAGACGTTTTTGCGTTATGGAACAACAGGTACGCTCTGTGCGCAAGCTGATTTTTTTGAAGAATTGGATGGAATGCAGCATGAAGAAACGAATAGTGGATATAGCTTGTTTGATGGTTGGCGCGTTTTTTTTCGCTTTGGCGGTCAATTTGTTTGTTATTCCCAATGATCTGGCCGAAGGCGGGGTTACGGGGATTACGATTATTTTGTATTATTTGTTCCAGTGGTCGCCGGGGTTGATGAACCTGATTCTGAACGGCATTTTGCTCATTGTGGGTTATAAATTTCTGGATAAAACGACAACGGTATATACGATCATAACGGTGCTGTTCAACTCTCTGTTTCTGCATGTTACAGAAAGCTGGAGCATCAATTCCGACGAGCTTTGGGTCAATACGATTTTTGCAGGTGTTTTTGCGGGACTTGGCATAGGGCTTATTGTACGCGTCGGCGGCACAACCGCAGGAACGGTCATTTTGGCGAGGATCGCCAACAAATATCTGGATTGGAGCATTAGCTACGCGCTGCTGTTTTTTGATCTGATTGTGGCGTTTTCCTCGTTTTTCATTATTGGAGCCAAGGGGCTTATGTGTACGATCGTGCTGCTGTTTGTTGGCACGAAGGTGATGGAATTTATGATTGAGGGCCTTAATCCCAAAAAAGCGATTACGATTATATCCTCCAAGCAGGACAATATCGCGAAGCAGGTCATTGAAAAAATGGACCGCGGCGTAACCGTGCTGTCGGGGCATGGCTATTATACAAAAAATCCGAAGGAAATATTGTATATCGTCATTAGCAAGCAGGAGGTTCCCATGCTGAAAAGGATCGTGCGGGCAGAGGATGTTGACGCTTTTATTACGATTCATGATGTGCGCGATGTGTTCGGGGAAGGCTTTATTGAGCTTTCCAAGACGTAAAGAGGCGGAAGCTGCAGGGAAGAAAAGCAGCAGACTAGCAGTAAATATGAGGCGGCAAGCGGCAGCTGGCAGCACATGCTGGTGGAAGCAAGAAGTGTAAGCCTGAGATAGCAAAGAGATAGTAGTATGCAGTTAATAAGTTGCCCCGATTAAGCCGCCTATAGGGCGGCTTTTTAGTTTGTTCGGGGCGGGGACTCAACTAAATCAGGCTAACAACGATTCGTCCCAGCGTTCTGGATTGCAAAATATCGCGAAGCGCATCATTGACGCTGGAGTATGTGCTCCGAATCGGGATATCTCCCTCCGGCAACATTACGGCCGGTTTTTTAACTTTTTGTCGAAAAAGGGTTTATTAATGTTTTGTAAATTACTTATAATGGGGGAGGCGCTTCTACGGCGCTCCTATCATTTGGGTATAGGGGGAGAATGAGTGAATTGGCAGGATGTAATTTTTAAGTTTGCAGGAGGACTCGGCATTTTTTTATTCGGCATCAAATATATGTCGGACGGGCTTCAGAAATCGGCAGGCGACAAAATGAGAGATGTACTGGCCAAGTATACGTCTAATCCTTTTTTGGGTGTGTTGTTTGGTATCGGAGTTACCATTTTAATTCAGTCGTCAACAGGCACGACCGTTATGGCTATCGGGCTAATCAATGCCGGCTTGATGACGTTAAGACAAGCGATCGGCGTCATTATGGGCGCTAACATCGGGACAACGATGACGGCGTTTATCGTGGGGATCAAAATTGAAACGTATTCGCTGCCCATTATCGGCCTTGGAGCTATTTTGCTCTTTTTTATCGGCCGAAAAAAGGTACAGTACATAGGTCAGGTTGTATTTGGCTTCGGCATGCTGTTTCTGGGTTTATCCACGATGGGCAGCGGCCTCAAGCCGCTTAGCCAATTGCCCGCTTTTTCGGATTTTATCGTAAACATGTCGGAATATCCCGTATTAGCGCTTCTTGCGGGAACTATCTTTACTGTTATTATTCAAAGCTCTACAGCAGCTATCGGCATTCTCCAAACGCTGGCGGATGAAGGCATGATCAGCTTCCGCCATTCCTTGCCGATCCTGTTCGGCGATAATCTTGGAACGACGATTACGGCTATAATCGCTTCCATTGGCGCCACCGTTGCAGCCAGACGCGCGGCATTGGTGCATGTTATGTTCAATGTGCTTGGCGTTATTCTCTTTATGATTTCGCTGCCTCTGGTTTACAATGTGCTGATGTGGATTGGGCCGGACATTAACGTTCGAATGCAAATCGCTTATGCGCACGGCTTTTTTAATGTAGCCAATACGATTATTTTCTTCCCGCTTATTCCATTCCTGGCCTGGATCGTGACCAAAATGGTTCCGGGCAAAATGGAAGAGCTGGAGTTTGCGCCAAAATTTCTGGATCTCCGGCTGCTGGCTACGCCTTCTATGGCGCTGGGACAGGCCCAGCATGAAATTATGCGCATGGGCAAATATGCAAGGGAAGCGCTTGAGGATGCTACCGGATACTTTTTCCGCCGGGATGCAAAATCAGCCGCCATGGCTCTGCAGAAGGAGCAATTAGTCAATGAGCTTGAACGAAAAATAACGGATTATATGGTGAAAATTCACCAAAACGGCTTGCCGGAGGCGGAGTCCGAGCGGGCGACCGGTCTTATGCACGCGGTAAATGATATTGAACGGATTGGCGACCATGCAGAAAACATCGTGGAGCTGACTCAATATTGCGCGGATAACAAAGTGGAAATATCACAGGATGCGGAGCTGCAGCTGAGGGACATGCTGGAGCTGGCCGACCGGGCCGTGGAGCGGGCGATATATGCGCTTGAGCATCATGACCGGAGCGCGGCCGATGAGGTGCTTCTTCACGAGGCGGAGCTGGACCGGATGGAGAGGGAATATCGAACGGCCCATATTAACCGGCTTAACCAGAACGCCTGCACCGGCAATAGCGGAGCGATTTTTCTGGATATAATCCACAATCTGGAGCGCGTTGGCGACCATAGCAAAAATATTGCACAATATGTTTTGAAGGTAGAGTAAGACGATACTATCTGCAATTCAGCAAAACCGGTCCGCTTTATTTTGATCCTATCTGTAGTGGATAAAAGCGGACAAAAAAGCTCGCCCTCAAGACACCCTTTCCCGTCCAGTCCTCTATGCCGGGATGTTCGGAAGCCCGAATTCAGGCCCCTGCAGCCTTAATAATATCGCGAATTTGCTTATCATAATTCACATTGGAAGGGGAAGAGGGCGTGTAGACAAATTAAAATCAGGGTAGCTTTTCCAATTATCCATAAAGCCGGGGGTATAACCAATGAATGAAGAGCATCATCTCATTACGCTTTCGCTGGACCCGGAGGAGGCCACCATTCTTGAGCTGCAGCAAGCTATGGAGAATGGGAGCTTAACCTCGCGGGAGCTGGTGTTTTATTATCTGCTCCGCATAGCCCGTTATGACCAGGACGGACCTTGCATCAATTCGGTTCTGGAAGTGAATCCCGACGCTATTTTTATAGCGGAGGCGCTTGATCTGGAACGGCAGAGCCAGGGAAGCCGGGGGCTTCTGCACGGCATTCCGATTCTGGTCAAGGATAATATTGAAACAAGGGATAAAATGCGGACAACTGCCGGTGCGTTTGCGCTGTCCCGGCATGTGGCGCAGGAGGATGCTTTTTTGATCAAAAGACTTCGGGAAGCGGGTGCCGTTCTGCTTGGCAAAACCAACCTGACGGAATGGGCAAACGGCATGTCCTCCACGATGTGGGCGGGATATAGCGCAATGGGCGGTCAGGTTCGTCATCCCTATGGCGACTTCTTTGTAGGCGGCTCCAGCACGGGTTCGGCTGCAGCGGCTGCAATGACCTTCGCTGCGGCTGCGGTGGGAACGGAAACGACAGGTTCTATTTTGAGCCCGGCAACGCAGCAATCGGTCGTTGGCATCAAACCTACGGTTGGTTTGATCAGCCGTACGGGAGTTGTTCCGTTCACTTATAGTCAGGATACGGCGGGGCCAATGGCCCGGACGGTTACAGATGCGGCTGTATTATTGGGAGCGCTGACAGGCCGCGATGAAGAGGACCCGGCGACATGGCGCAATCCTGCTAATAACGGAAATAGCTTGGACTATACCACCTTCTTGAATAAGGATGGCTTGCGGGGCGCTCGGATAGGAGTATTCCGGAAGGCTCCGGAGGGTGAGCTTTCCTCCTATGACGAAAATTTGTTTAATGATGCCATCGAAACGCTTCGCCAGGGAGGCGCGGAGGTGATCGAGTCCATCGAAATTCCTTCTTTTGACGGGCCTTGGAAGTGGAATAAGCTAAACCTGGAGTTTCAGCACAGCATTAATCGTTATTTGCAGAAGCTTCCGGCTCATGCCCCTGTTCATTCTCTGGATGAGCTTATTGCCTGGAACGAGGAGCATAAGGAGCATGCGCTCCGTTATGGTCAAGATATGCTGCAATACCGGGCGGGTTTAAGCGGCGCTCTTAAAAATAAAGACTATATTATGGAATCTGTATCCGACTTGCTTCAGGCTCAGGACAGTGGTATTGATTACGCCTTGAAGCGCGATAATCTGGACGCGATCCTTTTTGCGGCCGATGTCGGCTCGGATTTGAGCGCCCGGGCCGGGTATCCCAGTGTTGCCGTGCCTGCGGGATATTTGGCTAACGGTAAGCCCTTTGGCATTACTATTGCCGGAACAGCTTTTGCCGAAGCCAAGCTTATTTCCATAGCGTATTCCTTTGAGCAAGCTACGAAGCTGCGCAAGAAGCCTATAATGAAATCTGATCCGTCATAATGAAGCAGATAAAGCCAAGCATGCCAGCGCAACATTCCGGCCAGCTTGGCTTTTCTCTATGCTAAGCGCCGATTTACCTATTGACTTGCCTGCCAACTTATAATAAATTACTTATACAAATATTAATTTATTATGACTTATATCATATCCCGGTGAAAACTGCCTATGTACATCAACATACGGATGACGGGAGTACAAGCGTTGTTTTTACACATATTAAGACAACAATCATTTTTCTGTATAAGTCGCTTCACTTGGCGGCATCTCCGCTGCATTTTTTTGTTCGACTTATATAGCCCGGAAAAGGAGACATACTTATGCCCGCCATAAAAACCTTAGACCCAAAAGTCCTGTCCTTATTGCAACCGAAAATTAAGCTGATTAAAAAGGATGAAGGGGCTATTTATCTGGTTGGTCCCATTAAGCTGCCGGTTAACCTGGATGGGCAAACCATCGAGTTCAAATGGTACTGCTGGTTGAACTGCAAGGAGGTAACGGAGGATTTCGAGCGTATCGTCGCCAAGCTGTCCGCTGTTAATTTGGCCGAGCTTCAGCAGTCTAGCGTGCTCGTCTACGGAGATTTCGAGCAGGAGGAAAGCGCCTTGATCCGGTTTCACTCCATTTGCCATACTGGCGATATTTTTGGCAGCAAGCGTTGCGACTGCGGCTTCCAATTGAAGCAGTCTATGAAGCAAATCGCGGAGCATGGAAGCGGCGCTTTGTTTTATTTAGCCAACCATGAAGGAAGAGGCATCGGTCTTTTCAGCAAGGCTCTTGCTTATATTTTGCAGGAAAACGGCTTTGATACGGTGGATGCCAATCTTCAGCTTGGCTTTGCTGATGATGCGCGGGATTACAGCGATGCCATTGCGGTGCTGAAAACGCTGCGGAGCAAGCCAGTTTCGCTTCTGACGAATAACCCTCGAAAGCTGGATGCATTGGGCAAAGCCGGTCTGGATGTTGCAGGACGGGTGCAGCTATGGGGAGATGTTTCGGAGTATAATGAAAAGTATCTGCAAACCAAAATACATCGCTCCGGCCATTTAAACGAAGAGGATGGCATGGGCGAAGACAAGGACTGCTGCAACAATGACTAATCATGAATTTTATATGGATCTGGCGCTGCAAAATGCGATGGCGATGAAGGGACAAACCGATCCCAATCCCCTGGTTGGTTCTGTCGTTGTTAATGACAATCGCATTGTAGGCGTTGGCGCTCATATGAAGGCAGGAGAGCCCCATGCCGAAATTCATGCCATTCGTATGGCAGGCGAGCATGCAAGGGGCGCTACGATTTACGTTACGCTTGAGCCTTGCTCCCATCATGGCCGAACCGGACCTTGCGCGGTAGCTATTGTTGAAGCCGGCATTAAAAAAGTTGTGATCGCCACACTGGATCCCAATCCTTTGGTTTCGGGAAGAGGCGTAGCTATTCTGCAAGAAGCCGGAATTGAAGTCATCGTTGGCGTTTGCGAGGAAAAATCCCGAAAAATGAATGAAGTGTTCAACAAGTTCATCCTTGAAAAAACGCCGTTTGTCACGTTGAAAACAGCTATTACGATGGACGGGAAAATCGCAAGCCATTCGTTTCACAGCAAATGGATCACCTCGGATGCCGCGCGTGAGGACGTTCATGTCTTGCGTAATCAGCACGCCGCGATTCTGGTTGGCGCCAATACCGTAATCAAGGACGACCCGCAGCTAACGACAAGATTGCCAAACGGGAGAAATCCCGTCAGGGTCATTATGGATTCCACGTTGCGGCTTCCGTTGGACGCTAGGGTCGTAACCGACGGAGAAGCGCCAACATGGGTATTTACGACAAGCCGGCATGATTCCGAGAAGAAAAAAGCGCTTGAGGAGGCTGGAGTCCGCGTTTTTGTTACGGACCAAGACGACAGGGTACATCCAGCGGAGGTGCTTCATACGCTCGGCAAGGAGCTGATTTCCTCCCTTCTCATAGAAGGAGGCGGCGAGGTGAACGCTTCCTTTTTTGAACATCGGCTTATTGATAAAGTAATCCTTTATATGGCTCCAAAGCTGATTGGAGGCCGCAATGCTCCATCTTTCTTGGCAGGCATGGGTTTACCGCAAATGAGCGATGCGGTGGAGCTGGACGATCTTAGCGTTGAGAAGCTTGGCAAAGACTTTAGATTTGTTGGTTATCCAAATTATGTGTAAGACTTGGAACAACCACTTTTAGTGTGCCTCCCGGGGCTGCTCCTTGATTGTCGAGATTTCCCAATCCTGCCGATAGATAGGCGAAGTGTCTTTATCCGGTTGACGAAGCACGGGATGCAGCTTCTGGAGGCATAGTCTGAAATGCGTGTCGAGGAATTAAACCGGGCCGGCTTGATGACTATTTACAAGGAGAAGTACAGTCATGAAGATGAATCGCTAATTGTACATACTACAAAATAAGGACAATTGAAATGGAATTATCCATTTAACCTCTTCAATGTTGGAGAGGTTTTTGTGTTTAAAAATGCACATGCCCAAATAATATCAAATCGAATCAAATTATATGAAATCGATATGAAGGTGATGTAAAAGCATTGATTCATATCATGAAACGATATATATTGATGGAGTATAGTTTTGTTTAGATATGATGTGTATGATTTAGTTTTGTTTTGTTTGAGGGAGAATGTGGAGGGATTCATATGTTTAATGGGGTTAAAAATCAATGGCTTATACTGCTGTTTGCTGCGATAATGATAGTATTTACAGGCTGCGGCGGTTCTCAAAATGCAAATGGTAATGCGCCGGCAGCTGCGACTGCTTCCTCAGAAAGCGCATCGGAGCAAAGCCATCAGCCGGAGGAGAGTCAGAAGCCCGCTGAAACGGTTGAGCTTACCATCTCTTCTGCCGCTAGCATGACAGATGCCTTGGCCGACATTCAAAAGCTGTATGAAGCCCATCATTCCGGCATAAAGCTAAACTTTAACTTTGGCGCTTCCGGCGCATTACAGCAGCAAATTGAGCAGGGAGCGCCTGCCGATTTATTCCTGTCAGCCGCTGTCAAAAATATGACCGCGCTTGTTGATGAAGGATTAGTAGATTCCGGCCAGCAAACAAACCTGCTGAAGAACGAATTGGTTGTGGTTGCCGCTGCGGATTCCGCCGCATTGATTCAGAAGGTTGAGGACTTGAGCAATGCCGAAGTAAAAACCATTGCTATTGGCATTCCGGAAAGCGTACCGGCTGGCAATTACACGAAGGAAGCTTTGACAGCCCTGAACCTGTGGGATACGCTCCAGTCCAAATCAGTTCAGGCCAAGGATGTAAGGCAGGTTCTGCAATATGTGGAAACCGGCAACGCGGATGCGGGTTTTGTATATAAAACCGATGCATTGTCGTCGGATAAAGTGAAAATCGCATTTGTTGTTGATCCATCGACCTACAAGTCCATCCAGTACCCGATCGGTATCGTAAAAGCAACCAAACACGCCAAAGAAGCTGAAGATTTCTACGCGTATTTGCAAACGCAAGAAGCATTGGACGTTTTTGTAAAATACGGATTTTCCGTTGCTGAATAATGATGGTTAACTGGCATGATTTTTGGCTTCCAATCAAACTGTCCTTACAGGTTTCGCTGCTCTCCAGTATTATCGTTATTGTTATTGGTGTAGCTGTTGCTCATTGGATGTCCCGCCGCTCCTTTAGAGGCAAGATTTTTGTGGAAACGGCATTTATGCTGCCGTTGGTGCTTCCGCCAACGGTTGTTGGCTTTTTGCTTCTGGTGATGCTGGGACGCAGAAGCTGGCTCGGGAAATGGATCGAATGGCTGTTTGACGCGCCGATTGTATTTTCATGGTGGGCAGCGGTTGTGGCAGCGGTTGTGGTTGCTTTTCCGCTGGTTTATCAAACGATGAAAACAGGTTTTTTATCCATAGACCGGGATTTGGAGGATGCCGGACGCTCCATCGGGGCGAATGAATGGCAGGTATTGCGGTATATTACGCTTCCGCTGGCGTTTCGCTCGCTTGTAACGGCTTATATTCTCGGATTTGCCCGCAGCCTTGGGGAATTTGGCGCCACGTTAATGATTGCGGGAAACATCCCCGGAAAAACCCAGACCCTTCCTACAGCCATCTATGTTGCGGTTGACTCTGGCAATATGGAGATAGCTTGGTTATGGACGGGGGCTATTATTATCATCTCCTTTGTTTTGCTGCTGGTCAGCAGGAGAGGGTGAGCAAATTGGCAATAAAGAAAGCGGCACTTTCAGTGTTATTAGAACGCTAAAAGTGCCGCTTTTTGGTGTAAAGTGATTATTGTTCATTTATCTCCATGTATGTGCCGTTAATCGGATTGAAAAAGAAAGATACTTTTTGATTGTTAATTTGCATGTTTATTACATATCCTCTTTTTAAAAAATAATTCAGTTTTTTAGTTGATTTCATTGTTTTGGTTTTAGTATGGATAGCTTCTACATTTGCGTTTTCAGGTAAGTTGTGCAAAATCATCGTTGTTGCTTCGTTATATGTGTATCGCGGCATTTGGTTAACTGTTATGATGATTAACGCAATCAACAGTAACAAGCTTCCTATGAGTGAGGATAAATGATAAATAATTTTTTTTCTCGATAACAATATATTTGAATAAGTAGCCATGCATGCAGCAAAAAACGAGATAACAATCAACTCTGAATTAATTCCCGCTGCTTGATAAGCGATAACGCAGTTTATGATTAATACGATGGAAAAGAACAGACTGCATACGACATTCGCAAGAGTTCTCTTTTTCATAAAACATTTACCTCGAGCTAAGCGAGGAATTAGCGGGTTGAGTAAAAAGTAAGTATATGAGCAAGCAAAAAACCAAAAAAACCGGCTGAACACCGCGTTCTAATGGGGAACGCTTTTTCAGCCGGCTTTTTATTGTTTGAGACTTTGCTATTTTTACTCTACTTCTTCGTTAACGAAAACGGAAGCTCGTCTGCGCTGTAGCTCCGGTGAGTTGGCGCCAGGCCAAGGCGGAAGTCCAGCGTTTTGCCCGCCATGATGTCCTCGTGGGTAATGAACAGCTTGGTATACTTTTCGCCGTCCACCTCAAGCTTGCTGACAAAGTTGGATTGCGGGTTGTTGTTTTCCGTATTGACTTGCAGCTGCTTGCCGTTCGCGAGCTCCACCGTTACGCTGTCGAACAACGGAATGCCCAGCACGTATTCATTGCTGCCCGGGCAAACCGGGTAGAAGCCCATAGAGCTGAACACGTACCAGCCGGACATGCTGCCGTTGTCCTCGTCGCCAGGGAAGCCGTCATACCCGCTGTTGAACAGATGCGTCATGATTTGTTTAATGACGATTTGCGACGAAGCCGGTTGGCCCACATAGTTGAACAGATACGGAATATGGAAGCTTGGCTGATTGGAAATCGCCACCTGGCCGAAATCGACAGCAGCCATTTCGCTCATTTCGTGTATTTCAAAGCCGTAGCCCTTGACATCAAAGTCCGGCGCTTTGTTGCAAAGCTCCGTGATTTTTTCAAAGAATTTGTCGCTGGAGCCATGCTCGTTGATCAGGCCCTGGAAGTCGTGGTATACGGCATAGCCGTTTTGCCAGGAGCTGCCCTCCGCGTAATCCAGTCCCCAGCTCGTATCGCTAAAGCCCGGACGGAACTCGCCGTCCTTGCTTTTGGCGCGCATATGGCCCGTTTCCTTGTCAAAAATATTGCGGTAGTTCAAGGAGCTTTGCTTATATTTCTCCGCTACGTCGGTTTTGTTCAGTACGCTTGCCACCTGGCTGATGCAGAAATCGCTGTAGGCGTAATCCAGCGTATGATTGACGCTCTCATGGTAATCCAGCGGCACGTAGCCGTATTTCAGATAGTCGATCGTGCCTTGGCGGCCGTAACCGTCCTTCTGGCTTTGCGTCGTTGCGGCAGTCAGCATCGCTTCAAGCATCTCCGGCATCATGTCCATGCCGATGCCTTTTTTGGCAGCGTCCGCAATAACTGCGTCGATCAGCGTTCCCGGCATCAGGCCGCGCTCGTCGGGGGAGAGCCATTTTGGCAGGAAGCCTGTTTCCCGGTAGGAATTAAGGTAGCCCTGCATCATTTCCTCGTACTCCTTCGGAGCGATCAAGGAATAAAGCGGATAAACCGTTTTGTACGTATCCCAGAAGCCGTTGTTGGTGTAGAGAATGCCCTTTTGCACCTCTTTGGCGGTTGTGTTGTAATGGATCGGCTCGCCGTTTTCGTTAAGCTCATAGAACCTTTGCGGGAACAGGAACATGCGGTACAGACAGGTGTAGAAGGTTTTTACCTTTTCCTCGTCGCGGTCGCTCACCTTGATTTTATTCAGGTAATGGTTCCATTTGTCCGCTGCTTGCTCCTTCAGCTCCTCGAAGCTGAATTCCAGCTCGCGGCTGTAGTTCAGGCTTGCCTGATCAAAGCCGATGTAGGAGGTGGACAGCTTGGCCAGCAGCGTGCCTCTTTCACAATCCAGGAACCGGATCACGAAATGGCGGTCTGTTCCGTCCAGCTCGGTTGCCTGCGTAAAGTTGCCTTCGGAGTCATAGTAACCGGTAGATGCTGCGTCGATTTCTTTATCAAAGGTCAACACGGCGTAAATGCCGAAATTTTCATCGCGGCAGCCGGAGTAGTTATTGAAAAAGCCGCTTAAGGTACGGTTTTTGATGTCCAGCGTCAATTGGCTCTTTTGCTTGGCGTTGATGACAAAGCCCGCTTGCTGCACCGAATTGTATTTGACGCGAATAGCCGCGCCGTAGCAGGTTGGAGTCAGCTCCGACACGATGTTGTAGCGCTGCTGCTTCACCTTTACATAGTTAGGCTTGAACGTAGCTTCCTCCGGACGGTAGGAGCTTTGGCAGGTGAAGACGGTGCCGCGGATTTTGTCATCGGCAATTGGCGTCATCAGGAAATGCGCGAAGTCGCCCATCCACGGACTTGGCTGATGCGTCAGGCGGTAGCCCTGAAATACGCGGTCGTTCGGATTAAAATACCAGCTGCCTTCGTTTTCGGTTTGCACCGCAAAATGGTTCATGCCAAAAGGAACGGCCGTATAAGGCAGCGCGTTGCCGTTGGAGTAGGTGTACTTGTTGTTTGTGCCTTGTCTGGTGTCGATGTAATGCAGCATGTGGACTCTCCTTTAGGTTGTTAAATAGTTACGGTTAAATAGTTACGATAGAATCGGGCGTGCGGCGATTATGACCGGCCCTGCAAGGTTTTGACGGTTTGGCGCTCCATGAGAGCGACGGGAACAATTGCGGGCTCCGGCCGCTGCATGGGATTGCGTATTTGCTGCACCAGCATTTCCGCTGCCATATAGCCCATTTGCTCAAAATTTTGCGAAATCGTTGTCAGCTTAGGCTCAATTAAATCCGCGAGCTGAATATTATCGAAGCCGATGATGGAGAGATCATCCGGAACGGATAACCCCATCTCCTTGGCAGCGCCGATAAACTCGATGGCCCGGAGATCATTTTCCGCTACGACTGCGGTTACGCCTTGCTCCAGCAAGCTCTGGATCAGCCGGATATAACTTTCTCTGCTGATGTCCACCTCATGCGCCAGATAATGATCCGTCGTATCGGCAGCCTCCCGATCCAGCAATCCATGGTCAAACATCGCTTTCAGATAACCCAAATAGCGCTCCCGGATGCTATACGAGCTCTCTACCTTCAACGAGGAAATAAAAGCGATTTTCTGATGATGGTTTTGAATCAAATGGGCTGTGGCCATATAGCCCCCTCCGAAGTTGTCGGAAACGACGGATGGAAAGGGCAAGCCTTCGATCTGTTTGTCCATGATGACAATCGGAAATTGCTTTAAACGGTATTGGTACAAGGCGCCGACATCGGAATGGCTGTCCACCGGATAATAGATCAGTCCCCGATTGGGGCCGCGCAAGGCATTTTCCAGCAGCCTGCGCTGGCCGAAATTGGAGCTGGACTGGATATTCAGCGTATAGCCTGCCTGGCTAAGATAGTCATTAATCCCTTTTTCGTAATCGCCTAATCCGGGATTATGGGCAAACGGCAAAATCAAAAGCACGCTGTTTTCAGCATTGCCGTAAGGCCCGCTATGAACTTGGCCGCCAGCCTCCGCTGCTTGCCCTTGGCCATGGGGAGCAGTTTGGCTCTGCTCCCGCACAAAGCTTCCCCGGCCCTGTACCCGGTAAATTAGCCCTTCATTCTCCAGCTCGGTCAATGCCCGCTTGGATGTAATCCGGCTGACGCCGAACTGACTGGACAATTCCGCTTCCGTTGGCACCTGATCTCCGCTTCCCAGCTCTCCGGAACCTATTTTCGCCTTGATGGCATCAACGATTTTTTGATACAACGGTATATTGGTCATAACAATACTCCTCTTTCATATTTGGTATATCATATTAGAGGTCATTTTGTCAAAATGGTATATGTATGTTTTTGTAGTATGATGTTGGTTGACTCTCGACACGATGCCCGTTTTTTTAAGCGCTGGTGCAAAAAAAGGGTGTTTGCATGGAGGGTGAAGGGCGATAACTCTCGATATTTGGCGGTTCCATGAGGGGCGCCGCTTGTCAAAGGCACGAAGGACGTGTCGGAGAGACTGCTATTATGACATGAATTGTTGTTGTATTGATTTATACTATATCGCATTTTGGCAGAATACAAGCTGTCAATGCTCGTCATTCTACGGAGGCAAAGTCAGCGTGACATGTCGTTTCATGCTGGTGTGATCGATTTGATATATCAAATTTGGCGGAGGATAGGGGGGCGTGTTGTCGTTGTCTCGTTTAAGTCCGTATAGGTTTGTTTCAATCAGGAAGCAGCTTGGGAATGTCGGGAATAGTGATCCTTGTCATTGTTAAAATGCATCCAGTTTGCAAAACGCTTCAATGGGTATAAAATAAGGAGGAGAAGATTTCTATATAAGTTCAACTAAATAATGTTGGCAGGGGCCAGGCCGCCGTGAGGAAGGTTCTTCCGATCGCAGTTGTTTCCAGATTTCTTGATTGTATTTGTTTAATGTAGAAATCCGGAAACACAAGCGAACACTCCGCTTCTCCAGAACCATCCTCACTTTGGCCAGTTACTGACGGTTTTTTAGTTGAACTTATATAACTCACTATTCAGAACAAAGCGTGAAGACGGGAGATGGCCTATATGTATACGCGACTGAAACAGTTAGAGGATCGGTTGAGTGAACAGCATCACAGAGATTTATTCCTTCAGGCGAAGCATACGCTCGGCGCTTTGGACGATTTGGCGGATCAACATCGTCGCTACAGCTCCATGCAGGCGATAAGCGGCGTAAAGATCGTGGGTAGCGAGGAAGCATTGTTCTACAATACGCTTGCGGAAGTGAAGGAGCAAATCATATTGACGCTTGAAAAAACGTTAAATGATCTGGAGCACAAGGGCGACAAGCATTATGACAAAAATTTTGTAGACGGAGTCGAGTAGGAACGGACTTGTAAGGTGACTCGATTAAAAACAAATAGGCCGGGCGGACGGGGAGTACCCCTTAACCGTCCGGCTTTTTGCTGTGAAATAAAAGGAAGCCGTATGCTATCAAAAGATCATGGGCTGGAACGCAGCGCCTGTCCGCATCGGGCGCAATAGCTTAGCTGACTGGGCGCAAGCGTTCCGCAGGCCTCGCATCTAAGAGCGGGCTGGGGCGAGGAGGCAGCATCCAGCTTTTCCAGAAGGGCCGCTTGCTCAGGATACTGCGCGTCAAACGATGGGTTTAGTGTATTCAGAGCGGCGCTCTCATCCCGCACGCCTCTGTTCAAAAGCCGGAAGAGGATAAACAAGCCGGCTGCTCCAATAAGAAGCATGCCTGGTATACGTAAAGCTCCTTCCATAAAGCTGCTGTTCCACAAGGCATGCAGCAACAGGCTTGTCGCCAGCAGGAGCAGCGTAGCAACAGAGTTTCGGCTAACGGCCTGTCGTGATGTTGGGCGGACTCTGTTTTTAAGACCGAACCACAATCCGGCAGAACCTATGGCCGTCCAGGTGCCGTGCCCAAAAGGAGACAGCAAGGCGCGTACCCACATCACGGCGAGCATGTCGGAGGCTGTGCCTTGCTGCAGGTAATTCCAGCCGTACCAGAGGCTTTCTGCAGCGGCAAATCCCATACCTACAGCAGCGCCGAATACGACGGCGTCCATCAGGAAGCGATGCTTTCCGCTGCGAAGAATCAGGATGCACAGCAGCAGCTTTAGCCCTTCCTCGATAATGCTGACGGCGATTGGTTCCATAATAGGCCCGGAATGAGCCAGCCAGGCGCCGCCAGCGAATAAAAGCCGGCTCTGGATCAGCCATGCCAATGGCACGGTGGTAAAGGCTGAAAGCACAAATACTTGTGCCAGCCGACTGATCCGATAACCAAGCAATTGTGAGCTTCTGATGTACGAGACAAAGGCTACAGGACCTGTCACGCTGCCAAATAGGAGAGAGGCTCCCACCCATATCGGATGCTTGAGCCATATGGCGAGAGCCGTAGAAGCAATAAACAAGCCTCCAAGGATAAAAAGCACGTTTATCCAGGCATCGCTTTTAATGGTCTCGGATTTTTTTTCAGGCTCAACAGGCTTCTCATCCTTCTCGTCCAGCAGAGGATTGCCCGCCATAGCGTCATCGGCATCGGCATAGCGAATGTTGACAAGCTCCAGAAAAAGTCGCTGAACCTGCTCGTATTGCTGCAAAATGTAATGAAACTCTTCCTTGCCCATAAGCAGGAGTTCCCCGTCCTCCAGGGCCGTCACTGTTCCGCTGCAATTTTTATTTAACAGGAGATCGCCTTCGCCGAAGCAATCCCCGCTTCCCAAAATGGCTTTTTTTCGTCCCGAACTAATGGCTTGAAATTTGCCGCTGGCAATCATATAAAGCGAATTGGCCTGTTCACCTTGGGCTACAATAATATCTCCCTTGGATACTTGTTGTCTGGACGTGACTTCAGCCAAGCCTCGAAGCTCCGCATCTGCAATGGATGACCAGATGGTTGCTTTGCGAAGCAGCCCATGAACCTGGCGTATACGCGCCGAAAACAATAAGCTTTCATAGAAAAGGGGACTTGCTTCGGCCAAGCGATAAAATGGAGCAGCTCCTAGTCGCAGAAGCGTAAGCTCGCCCAACGCTTTAATATCTGCACTTCTCGTCTCATCCAAGAGTAAAGCAATTTCCCCGACCAAGGCGCCTTCTCCGAGGACGCCGAGAATAACAGGACGACCAATTAAATTGCGCGAAGAAACCAGAGCTTGACCGCTCATAATAAAATAGCAGCAATCCCCGACCTCTCCCTCTGTGATAAAACGTTCTCCATCGTGCAATTGTTGAATCTCCATTATCGCGGCCGCACTGGCAAGCTCCGCGTCTGGCACGCCGCGCAGCAATGGATTGCGTTTCAAAAAGGATACAATATCCGTCATAATCATCTCTCCATAAAAGAACGGGGCTATCCGAAAAGTCTATTACGGTGAATAACTATTCAGCAAAACCGGTCCCTCCCGGAAAAGGGTGTCTTGGAAGCTCAAACCTATTTGTCCGCTTTATTTTGATCCTGTTTTTAGTGATAAAAGCGGACAAAAAAACTCGCCCTCAAGACACCCTTTCCCGTCCGGTCCTCTCTGCTGAA
Organism: Paenibacillus oryzae; assembly: GCF_001675045.1. Lineage (GTDB taxonomy): Bacteria > Bacillota > Bacilli > Paenibacillales > Paenibacillaceae > Pristimantibacillus > Pristimantibacillus oryzae. The sequence continues at coordinate 95,748 of NZ_LYPA01000032.1, read as the reverse complement.
TAGTTATTCGTTCCATTTGACTTTTCGGACAGCCCCGTGCTGCTTTGTCACAGATAGTCAGCCTGATTATAACAGAATTGTGCTGTGTCTGAACGAAAAATTATTAACGCATATTGCCGATAATGGAGCTTCTGGAATCCTGCATTTTTTTGATGAAATTGGTCATCAGGTCAAAAGCTTCATTCCGTTTGTTTGTCAAACTCTGCATACGCAACATGTCCATTTGCTGTGAACTGTTATTAGAATCGATGAGTGATTTAAGCCTTTCAATTATTGCATTCATTTCGGCCATGCTATACATGCTTTTCTTCTGTAGGGGTACGCCTTTCTCCAGCAAGGAATTTTGGATGGCGGCATCCAGACTGTAATTTCCGTTTATTGGATTTATCATGGCGGTCGTTACCTGGTTCAATAGAAGATTCAGCTCCGCAATGTACTTGTTGCGATCTTGGACTGCTTCGAGTTGTGTTTTTAACTGTTGTTCCAAAAGCTGGCTGCGCTGCTGCTGCACCATCATAAGTGCGGTTTCGATATCAATGGCACCAAGCGAGACATTGCCGCCAAATCCATATACATTGTTAAAGCCGATCATATTTTTTGTGCCTCCGTCGCTGAAGACCCCTTTTACAGCTGTATACGCTTGATCGTTCATCATAATTCCGGTTCCGATCACAACTCCGAGCATGGTCAATCCCATTTTGGTCAATATTTGTTTTTTCTTCATAATCAGTGGCCCCCAACCTTCACTTTGTGTTTGTTGTACTGATTATATCGTCAATAAGGAGAAAGTTCTGTAATGTGTTATACATTTTTGATTTTCCATACAATATCACTCACAATCTTGCCAATAAAGGTGCCTATTGAAATAAAAAAGCCTTCTAAACCACTATACAGGTGGAATAGAAGGCCCTTTGCTATTTTAATTAACACCCTTAAAACGCCCAGTTGCCCTTGCGGAAGACCGGCTCGACTTTACCGTCTTCGGTAATTCCGTCGATATCCATCTCGGCGGAGCCGATCATGAAATCGACATGCAGGAAGCTTTGGTTAAGTCCGGCTTGTTGCAGCTCCTCCTTGGACATGGCCGCGCCGCCCTCCACGCAGGTTGGGTACGCGTTGCCCAGAGCCAGATGGTTGGATGCATTTTCGTCAAACAGAGTATTGAAGAAAATGATGTTGGCATCCGAGATGGGAGAACGATGCGGAACAAGAGCCGCTTCTCCCAGATAACGGGAGGTGCCGTCCAGATCCAGCATCTCCTTCAAGGAGTCATAGCCTTTTTCGGCTTTGAAATCTATAACCCGCCCGTTTTGAAAAACGAGACTGAAGTTTTCAATAAGGTTGCCTTGGTAGCTGAGCGGTTTGGTACTGCTCACTATGCCGTTTGTTTCATCCTTATGAGGCGCGGTGTAAACCTCCTCCGTCGGTATGTTGGGGTTAAACGTTCCGCCACGCTCGTTTTTGGAAATGCCGCCGTTCCAGTTGTGATTTTTGGGCAGACCAATAACAAGATCCGTGCCGGGAGCGCGATAGTGGAGTTTTTTGTATTGCTTGGCGTTCAGATAAGCGCGTTTGGCGAGCAGCGTAGTATTGTGCTCCTCCCATGCCGCGACCGGGTCATCCAGCTTGACGCGGACGGCCTTGAAGATCGCTTCCCACAAGGCCTCCACGGCGGCATCCTTATCCAGCTCAGGGAATACAAGCTTGGCCCAGTTGTCAGATGGGGCTGCCACGATGGACCAGGATACTCTTTTGGAGGACGTATAGGTACGCCAATTGACGAGCGCGGCCGAGGAAACACGGGAATAATCGGCGATGCGCTTGGGATCGACGCCTTTGAGCAGCTCGGGATCGTCGGATTTGATCAGCAAATAAGCTCCGCCGCGCTCCGCGATTTCATTCATTCCCTGTACGCGCCAGGATGGGTATTCCTGAAAGGCTTCATCAGGCGCAAGGTTATACATCAATTTTGTAACTTCCTCGTCGCGCCATTCTACATGAACGTGCTTTGCACCTACCTCGTAGGCGCGTTTGACGACCAGACGGACAAGCTCCGGAATATGGATAGGGGCATTAATCCAAAGCTCTTGCCCCGGTTGAATGTTAACCGCCGTTCTGACGATCAGATCGGCATACTTTTGTAAATCTGCAATTGCTGGCATCTCTTTAACTCCTCCTCATTTCTAAATCCCTTTTGTAGCCTTTTTATTTCCCTTAGAAGTTTAACACTTTAGCGCTTAAGAAAAAAGAACGGCCGTCACACTTGGCGCAGAACAAGCATTGGCTTTGCTTGGTTTGTATGGAACGGCAACAGTGAGTAGTCATTCTCGGGGCATTCCTATCTAGCTCTGTCTGTCTAGCTCTGTCTGTCTAGCTCCGCTCCGTGTAGCGCATTCGGATTAACAAATCCTGCTCGTAGTTGCCAAAACCCCGTCCGTAGAGCGTCAGACCGCCCCGTCCTTTTTTGAGGTCCTCGGCACTGATCCGCAATGTCCAATAGGTAGCTCCAGGGTCCAGTATGTCGACCGTTGCTTCGGATATTTTCATGCCGTCGATAAAGGCTCCGTGCGGGTTAAGACGAAGAACCTTCAGCATGCCATATTGATTGACATTCGGATTCCACCATAGCGGGGTCAAGCGGCCGCGCTGCTCGCCAAAATCGCCCGGACTGGTCCAGATACCAACAGGCTTTCCATCCAGCGAAAAGGAAATGTCGGAAGGCCAATGCTCATTAATTTCGGGCGCTTCCGAACCAATTTCCATAGATATCTCAAGCTCCTTCAGAGATTGATCGCCCAGCAGATAATTAGGAATGCGATATTCTACATACCCTCTCGCAAACCACAAAATGCCGGCGTGAACCCGTTCGGGGTCAAGGAAGCTGACAGGATCGTCGTAATGTCCGATCAACCGCTCCGTCGTGGAAATGCCGCAGGTCGGCGACGCTTCAAGCTCTGTATAATGACCCACCGGGATTGACAGCTCCTTGACATTGATATCTGTTGCCGGCGGAGAAAGCTTGATTTGCATAAATTCGGTTGTCACGAAGCAGAATTTATAAGTACCTCCATTGATGCGCCTCATTTCGCTGCCAACGACGCCGGCTTTCTCCAGCTTGCCCACGTGGCTGCTGACAACGGCGTTGCTGAGATAAAGCTTGGCCGCCAGCTCCTTGATGGACATTTCCTTAATGTATAACAGGTCTATAATTTTGAGGCGTATTTCGCTAGCCAGCGCTTCATAGACGGCCAGCGACTCCGTGTTTGTTGTCAGATACATAATGAGCTCCTTCAGGCAGTTAATGCGATAATGGGACAATCGCTCCTACGCGCAGTGTTAAGAGTTGTTTAGTTTGAATGTTGTGCGATGATGCGATGTATCAAATCAAATGTACGGTGGTACGATGGTGCAATGTAGTGATTGTGCAATGCAAGGAATAAGCGATGTATAGAGGGTGACATGAACAACATGCGTCGGACATAAATGACCGTTAGAGCTGGATTTTGGAGTCAACTCGTCTTTTAACGGAAACGAATGTCCGTTACAGAAGTTTTTGAGCGTGATTTAGAGCTTTTTTCCCCCATAATGGACATTCGCTTCCGTTAGAAAACAGAATTCCAGCATTTCAGGGAGCTGACGGACATAAATGTCCGGCAGAATGTGCTTTCATCGACGAGTGATCAGTCAGTGATGTGCTGCCAACGGTGAGTGATTAGTGATGTGCTCTCATCGTCGAGCATACTTCAACGAGTTTCTTTCTACGATCTGCCGGAGACATTTCCTGCGATGAGCCTCATTCACCAGGCTACAAGCAACATCGGGAAGCGCGCCATACAAGGAAATCCGGAGCAATTGAAGTCGGAAGAACGCCATACAAGGAAGTCCGGAGCAATTGAGATCGGGAGGACTTTTCATATGCCGGCCATACTGCTTAGACTCTTTTGTTTAACTATCGTTTGTTCAACTTATCTTTTGTCCAACTTATCGTTTGTTCAACTTGTTTAGTCAGAATTAGTTATTTATCGAATCCTGAACAATTGCAGTTGTTTACATTACTCTATTATGATACAAATAAAGTGAAGTTATCAATATCAGGATTTTGCTTTTACCTAATTCAAAGAAAAGAGGCTGAAGCGATGACTGTCAAGTCAACCATGTTAATTGATAAGAATTTTGTTATTTCATCCGTAGATAAGCGGATTTACGGCTCGTTTATCGAGCATTTGGGCCGCGCGGTATACGGCGGCATTTATGAACCGGGACATCCGACGGCTGACGCCAATGGCTTCCGTCAGGACGCTATTGAAGCGATCAAGGCGCTGAACGTGCCGATTATCCGTTATCCCGGCGGCAATTTTGTATCCGGCTACAACTGGGAGGACGGCGTTGGCCCCAAGGAGCAGCGCAGACGTTTGCTGGAGCTGGCCTGGTGGACGACAGAAACAAACGAAGTAGGCACTAACGAATTTGCAGATTGGGCCAAGCTGGTCGGCACCGAAGTGATGATGGCGGTTAACCTGGGTACACGCGGCATCGACGAAGCGCGCAACCTGGTGGAATATTGCAACCATCCATCCGGCTCCTACTACAGCGATTTGCGTATTTCCCACGGCTACAAGGAGCCGCATCGCTTCAAAACCTGGTGTCTGGGCAACGAGATGGACGGTCCTTGGCAGATCGGCGCCAAAACGGCAGTGGAGTACGGACGTCTCGCTAACGAAACGGCCAAAGTAATGAAGTGGGTTGACCCAACAATTGAGCTTGTTGCTTGCGGCAGCTCCAGCAGCGGCATGGACACGTTTGCGTATTGGGAATCAACTGTGCTTGATTTGTGCTACGATCAGGTTGACTACTTGTCGCTGCATACCTATTACAATAATAACAACAACAACACGGAAAACTTCCTGGCGTCATCGCTTAATCTGGATCATTTTATCGGCAGCGTGGCCGCAATCTGCGATGCAGCCCAAGCCAAGAAGCGCAGCAAGAAAAAGCTGATGCTTTCGCTGGACGAATGGAATGTCTGGAAAACGATCGGAACAAGCCGCATGGAAGAACGCTGGACAATTGCGCCGCCTGAATGCGAGGATGTGTACAACCATGAGGACGCGCTGGCTGTAGGCTGCTACCTGATTACGATCCTCAAGCATGCGGACCGTGTCAAAATGGCGTGTCTGGCGCAGCTCATCAACGTTATCGCGCCAATCATGACGGAAAATGACGGTTCCCTTTGGCTGCAAACGACGTATTATCCGTTCCTGCACGCCTCCAACTTTGGCAGAGGCACGGTTATCCACTCCATCGTAAACTCGCCGAAATACGATGCGAAGGACTTCACGGATGTTCCTTACCTGGAAGCAACAGCGGTGCATGATGAGGAAAACGGCTATGTCACTATTTTTGCAGTCAACCGTCACCTGAGCGAAGCGATGGAACTGGACATTGATGTGCGCAGCTTCGGCAATGTAACCCTTGACCGTCATATCGTGATGGAGAACGATGATTTGAAAGCCTTCAACTCCAAAGCAGCGCCAAACAACGTTGTGCCTCACGATAAGGGTAATACGACTATTGACGGCTCACGCGTTACCTCCCGCCTGTCCAAGGCATCGTGGAACGTCATCCGTCTGAAGGTCAACTGATTAGCCCCGACGGACACAGATTAACTTGAGCATAAACAGTTTAATTTGAGCACAAACAGATTATCTTGAACATAAACAGATTATGTTGAACGTAAACGGACGGATTATTTTGAGTTTGAACGGATAAGCAATAGCCTCGATTTCTGACGGGTTCTTTTTGAACAAGCCGGGAATCGAGGCTTTTTTGTGCTGCTCGGGATTCCCGCAAAAGCTGTAGTGAGCCGCTTGCCAGGGAATGCCTGACCAGTTCACACCGTATGATATTGTTCACTCGGGAAATAGGCCTTCTTCACGGCCATGCCCATAGTCTCGGTATGCTCAGAATGAACTATGAACAATTCAAGCTTCAATGAAATTTCTTGCGTTTTTGGCCGGAAAATCCCTGGTTTGCTCCAGTTCATTCGCGTAGATATTCTTCAGTTGCGAGACCAGAAAGGATTCGTTATCATTCGTTGTGACGTTCTGCTAAACAACGTGGAAGCGCATACAAACAAGGGCGAGGGCGATCATTACATTAAAAGGAGGCAACACATTGCTTAAACAGAAAAGATGGATTTCGCTAGCGTTATGCTGCATGTTGCTTGCGACATTGTGGACGCCAATGAAACCGGTCTTTGCGGATGGCGGCGACAGCGCGCCTTCCTCGGACTGGACGGAGCAGGAGCTAAAGGCTAACGATTATATTTTGTATTTTGTAAACGCGGGCGATGCCACGCCTGCTACATTGGAAGGCAATGACAAGCTTGGTCTGTACGCCTCCGTTACGGAGCAGGTATACGGTCCTGATCCCGTTACAGGCAAGCAGTGGGGGCTGGTGACAGCAACAAGCGGAACTAGCGGAGGCAATGCTGCAACCAAGGAGGGCAGTCTGAGATATTACAATGGCCCTCAGGTCAGGGACAAAGCGCTGGAATACCGTTTTGAGCTGCCTTCGGATGAATATGATGTCACCTTCGGCTTCCAGAACCCTTGGAGCGGCCGCAGCGTCAATCTGTTGCTTGAGGGCGTTAATGTTTCCGGCGGCGATATGGCGATCGGGGCCGACGGCGCTTTTAAAGAGGTAACCTACCGCAAAATCGCGGTGAGCGATGGCATGCTGGATTTGCGTGTGCAAGGTCCGGCAGCGGGAACCTTGAATCAATACAACGATCCCTTGGTCAACTATCTGATCATTCGGAAATCCGTAGTGGTGCCGACTTCTGATTTGCAGGATAAAATAACGGAGGCTGAGGCAGCAAAAGGCGCAGATAATTATTCGCCCTACAGCCTTGGTATTTTGAACGATTCCATTGCAGCGGCTAATGCTCTTCTGACGGCTCTATCGGAGCCGGGGCAGGATTATGGAAGCCCGGACAATCAGGAGAAAATTCGGGCGGCTATTGCGGATTTGGCTGCGGGCATAGCGGGTCTGGCGGTGAGCGAGGTCTATTCCTCTTTTAAGCCGGGCGCTGTCTGGAACGATACGAACGGAGCCTTGATCCAGGCTCATGGGGCAGGCATTATTTTTGATGAAAAATCGCAAAAGTATTATTGGTACGGCGAGGATAAAACGCATGGCTACCTGCCTGCAAGAGGAGTGCGCGTTTATTCGTCGACCGATCTGTACAACTGGCAGGATGAAGGTCTAGCGCTGACTGCGATTAAGGATATGGACGCCTTCACCAATGATCCGCTGATTTCGTCGCTGTACGCAGGGCGTCAGGATAAAGCCGACATTCTCAACGATATCGGCATCGACCGGATCATTGAAAGACCAAAGGTCCTTTACAACGCCAAAAATGACAATTACGTCATGTGGATGCATACCGACGGGCCTTCAGAGACGTCCACAGCTAACTATGCCAAGGCGGAGGCGGGTTATGCAATCAGCGATTCCCCGACAGGACCGTTTGTTTATGGCAAAAGCGAACGAATGGACCGTGCGCCTGAAGGAGCGACGGACAACGGACAGCCAAATCAGCCGGGCATGGCCCGCGACATGACGCTGTTCAAGGATGATGACGGTACGGCTTATCTGGTTTATTCCAGTGAAGAGAATTTAACGATGTATATCTCCAGGCTGAATGAGGATTATACGGATGTTGTGGGCTGGCATAAGGATGGCAATGTCGAGCGGGATACGGAGTACAAGGCGGAATACGGCGTAGATTACGTCCGCGTTTTCCCGCTTGCCCAGCGCGAGGCTCCGGCATTGTTCAAGTATCAGGGTCTTTATTACATGATTACATCCGGAGCTACGGGCTGGGACCCTAACGTGGGCAAATATACGGTAGCGGATAATTTGATGGGGCCGTGGAGGCCGATGCGCGATGTTGCGCCGGGCAGCTCTACCACCTTTGGCTCGCAAAGCACACATGTAATTCCGGTGGACCCTGCTAACGGCAAATTTATTTATATGGGCGACCGCTGGAACAAAAATGATTTGAAAAACTCGCGTTACGTTTGGCTGCCTATCGAATTCGGGCAAGGCGATGAAATTGTGCTGCGCTGGCATGACGAATGGACGCTGGAGGATCTGAACGGCATGGGCCGCGTGGAGATCAAGACGGAGCTTCCCGGCAGCACTACAATTGGTCAACTGCCGCAGCTTCCGGAAACTCTCGTAGTTAAGCAAGGCGACGGCACTGACGTCACAACGCCAGTGATTTGGACTTCCACTGCGTCAGCCTTTGCAAAGCCGGGTCCGGCTACTCTGGCGGGAACGCTGCCCGAGTTCGGCAACAAAAAAATTCAGCACAAGCTTTATGTAATCCCTGAGGGCAAGGCTTATTTTGTCCATGCGGGCGGAGCCAATACAGCGGATTACCAGGAAATGATAGAGCTGATGGGGGCGGAAAACGTCCTGAACGGCGCTGTCATTGATCAAGCCTATAATGCGGCTTCTGCTCCCACTTGGGGGCATGTCGGATACAATACGAACTCCAATGGCACCGACAGTGGAGATTTGTTCAGCTCGCTTCGCTACCTGCTGAGCAATAAAGGCGATGATTTAACCTATCGTTTTGATGTGGAGGAAGCAAAATACAACGTTTACGTTGGCCTGTATGATCCATGGGCTCAATACTCCAACGGCAACCGGAAAGCCAACATTTTGCTGAACGGGAACGTCATGACGCCGGGCTACGTGTTCACCTCGGCGCGCGATGTGTTGAGCTACAGCAATGTAACGGCAACCGCCGGCAAGCTGGAGCTGACCGTGCGCCGTGCGGCGAGCGGCAACGCAGATCCGCAGATTAGCTGGATTATGATTACCGAATCCAAAGGAACAGATGTTGAACCGCCGCGTGAAACGCCGAAGCTGAAGCTCTACTATGATTTTGGCAAGGTGGAGGATACGACGGTAGTGGACCAGGCGGGTGAATTTGACGGCATCTGGAGGAATAAAGACAAGGCCCGTCACGTCGAGGCCGGAGGCACTGGCGTGGCGGATTTTGCCGGAGGCTCCGTAGATTCCTATATCGAAATTCCGCAAGGCGTTTTGGACGGTCTGCAGGATGTGACGGTATCTTCGCTCGTAAGCTGGAATAGCACTCGTCCGGCGGAGTGGGTGTTTGCTCTAGGACAAAACGATACCCATTATTTATACTTGACGCCTAAATACAACAATAACAACAACGCGTCAAGCGGAGCTCGGACCGGTATTGCGACAAACGGCTGGAGAAACGAGCAAAGCGCGATTGCTTCATCCGTTCTGCCGACTCAAACATGGAAGCTGGTAACGGTAACCGTGCAGGGGCAGGAAGGAAAGCTTGCCTTGTATATTGACGGCCAGCCGGCCGGAACCGGAGCAACGGGCGGCTTTACGCTGGAGCAGATCAAACGGACGACGGGACCAAGCGGCTATATCGGCAAATCGTTTTATGCCCTGGACCCTTATTTCGGCGGGAAAATTGCCGACTTCCAAATTTATGACGGCGCGTTAAACGCGGCTGAAGTAGAAGCTCTGTATACAGATTATGCCGACAAGCTGGATGTACTGGAGGGGCTGTCTGTATCGGAGGCTGCGGAGCAGCTTGATGCGGCCTCGATGCTTGGGGCCAACCCATCCAAGGATGAGGTGCGTGGAAATCTGAGTCTGCCGACAACTGCCGGGCAAGGGCTGACAGTAACGTGGACCTCCTCCGATGCAAGCGTCATTAGCACGGACGGAACGGTGAACCGTCCTCCGTATGGCGGTCCGCCTGCCATCGTCACGTTGACGGCTGAGGTGTCCGACGGTACGCATAAGGGGAGCAAAAGCTTTACCTTTACCGTGCTGCCTATGGAAAATGACCGCCAGCTGGCGGAGTGGGATGCCGCGGCGTTGAAGGTAAATAATATCGCTGATGTGCGGGGTCATTTGACGCTGCCGACCAAGGGCGAGCACGGCTCTGTCATTACATGGGCGACAGAGGATGGTTCCATTGTAACGGCTACTGGAGAAGTGAACCGTCCGGCTCATGGAAGCGGGGATAGAACGATTGCTTTAACGGCAACCATCAGCAAAGGCTCCGTTTCGCTGACCAAAGCTTTTGGAGCTGTTGTTCGGGAGCTTCCGCCTCAGGAGGAGCTTGCGGGATATTTGTTCAGCTACTTCAAGGGCGAAAGCAGCGCAAACGGCGAGCAAATTTACATGGCTCTAAGCAACGGAAATACGGCGCTGGATTGGCGAGAAATGAATAATGGCCAACCCGTGTTGACCTCTGCGCTTGGCGAAAAGGGACTGCGCGATCCTTCCATTATCGCGTCGCCCGAGGGCGATAAGTTTTATATGATCGCAACCGATCTGAAAATTTACGGCAATAATGACTGGAATCGCGCGCAACGCTCCGGCAGCCGCTCCATTATGGTTTGGGAATCCTCCGATCTGGTGAACTGGTCTCAGCAGCGCATGGTCGAGGTAGCGCCGGAAAACGCAGGCAATACCTGGGCTCCAGAGGTTGTGTACGACGATGTCAATGGCCAATACGTCGTATTGTGGGCATCCAAGCTGTACAATACGCCGGATCACAGCGGCGACAGCCAGCAACGGATCATGTACGCTACAACGAGAGATTTTTACACCTTCTCGGAGCCGCAGGTTTATATGGATTACGGATATTCCATCATTGATACCACAATAGTGAAGGATGGAGGAAGCGTATACCGCTTCACGAAGGATGAACGGGACAACAACCAGGGGACGCCTTCCGGAAAGTTTGTGTTCCAGGAAAAAGGAAGCGGCATTTTCGCCAATGATTTTGAGCTGGTGAAGGAAGCCATCGGGAAAGGACAGATTGAACGCGGAGAAGGTCCAACCGTTGTCAAATCCAATACCGAGGACAAATGGTATCTGTTCATTGATGAATTTGGGAAACAAGGATACGTACCTTTTGAGACAACAGACCTGGATTCCGGTAACTGGACAAAATCGGCGAGCTACCATCTTCCATCCAGTCCGCGCCATGGCACCGTTATTCCGGTAACGGCATCGCAATATGCGGCTTTGTCGGCGCAAGTGCCGGGCGTAACGCCGCCTCGGCAAGACGTGCCGGTAACGGGAGTGGAGCTGGAGGGCAGCTCCGTCAGCTTGAAGGCGGGCGAGCAAGCAGCGCTTAACGCTGTTGTAACGCCAGCTAATGCAACAAACAAGGGACTGCTGTGGTCCAGTAATGCAACTGATGTGGCAACAGTGGATGCTTCCGGAAAGGTAACGGCATTAAAGGCAGGAACGGCTGTTATTAGCGTGACAACAGCAGACGGCGGCTTTAGCGACTGGAGCAATGTGACAGTGGAGGCGGCACCAACTCCAACAACGACGCCGGAGCCTACTCCTGCGCCAACGTCCACAACAAGTCCAACACCATCGTCAACGACTTCGCCGGGTTCAAATTCGACGCCGTCGCCAACAGCGTCGATGGGGCCAAGCGCGACGCCAACGGCAAGCGCCAGCCCGAGTCCGACGCCATCGCCAACGGCAAGCTCAACGCCTGCCCCTACGGGCAGTCCGTCTCCAACACCAACGGAGTTTGCAGATACGGGCAGCCATTGGGCGAAAGAGGTCATAACCAAGCTGACTGCAAGCGGTGTGCTGACAGGCTTCCCGGACGGCAGCTTCAAGCCCGAAAGGCAGATGAGCAGGGCGGAGTTTGCGGCCGTCGCGTTCAGACTGCTTGGCTTGCAGGCAACCGATACACCGGCTGTGTTCACTGATGTTGCCGCGGATGCCTGGTACGGTCCTTATATTAACGGGTTGCATACCGCCGGTCTGGTGAATGGCTTCCCTGACGGCGAGTTCAAGCCGAAGGATCAGATGACGCGCGAAGAAGTGTTTGTCATCCTTTACAGAGGTCTTAAAGATAAGCTTAAGCCAATCGATGCTGGAGCAAACTCAGGCGAGCATGTATTTACCGATGGCAACGCCGTTTCGGCTTGGGCTAGAGAAGCGATCAAGGCTTTGACGGAGGCAGGAATTATTTCCGGCTACGGGGACGGCTCGATTCGTCCAAAAAGCCTAATAACGCGGGCAGAGGTAGCAGCCATCGTTGCCAAATTGATGGAGTAAATGCAGAGTGGACGTACAATTAATACGGAAGAGAGCGTGCGTTGTATGATTTTTCGTATAAAAGCTGCTCTCATAAGGGTCAGTTAAGCTATTTTGTATGATGAATCGTACAAAACGAAGGCGGCAGAGGGCTCAGGCTTATATTTTGTATGTTTTTTCATACAACAAGCCTTCTCCTCCCTGGATGGGCAGCTATTTTGAGTGAATTATCGTATAAATACAATTTGAGGGCATTAAGTTTGAGGGCATTAAATAGAGATCGCATTAATGCAAATGCAACAAATGAAATGGCCAAGGCTGATTACGCCTTGGTCATTTTTCGCAAACGCGGATAATTATCTTGGAAGGCACTCGACCGAGGATTAACCTCCATGAGCCTGTTTGTTTTTTTCAGCGTGATCTCTTTGAGTATCGCGGAATCGATAGATCGCCAGATCTTCAGATTGCCAGATCGACAGATCGCCAGGACTGAGATGCGCATTATTAAATCTGGCTTGCGCCTGCGAGAGGGGAGTTGGTTTTCTTTTGGACAAAACGAATAAATACGTAACGAACCAAGGGACCAACAATTAATAATTGCAGCGGAAGGGCAACAATAAAGTTTTTGCCGAAGGTTTGCAGGTAGCTTACCAACAGCGGCTCCGTCCCTGGACCGTTAATCCAATAGGCCATTGCCAGGCCGTATAAGGACATGCATGCCGCCATTCCGATAACCATACAAGTTGAGATGGACAAAATGGCGTACACCTTTTTGGATTTATTAATAGGAAGCTTAAACGCCATTTTTTTGGCAAACGGCCCAACGAGGAAAAAGTCCAGTAAAAATGCTACAGAAATGCCGCATAAAAATTCAACAACGCCCTCCGCTAACGTTATCTCCCATAACCGATTATTCAACGCCAGATTATACGTCGTCATCACAATAACCATTCCAAAACACATCATTAAGCCAAAATAAAGACTTTCCTTCTTTGTTGCCGGCATTCTCTCTCAACCCTTCATATCTAGTATGGGGTTAATTATAGAGATCAAAAACTCCGCGCATAAGTGAACATTTAATGAAGATTTTCATCTAGTTAAACACGATTAAATTAAAGGTTCAATTTGGATAATTATGATATTTTTATAGATGCTTGATGATGTGAATAACTGATACGACCTTTTAGAATTATACATGGATTAGCAAATGAAAGGCAAAAAGGAGGGCGGGGCCTATGAGTGAAACCTGTGTTCCGCCGGGCATGCTGCCGGATGATTCTCTTGATGTCATGAATATTTTTATTGCGAGCTGGAGACGCCCTCATTCGTTATTAGAATGATAAGGCGTCCTTTTTGCTTATAGAAGTGATCAAAATATGCCTGGCTGACTGGTAATATTAATTCACATGATTGAGGAAGTCAATGTAATTACGGGCACTTTTGTCCAGTTCGTTTGTTGAATTGTTGGCGTCCATGCCGGGAGTATTTTCTCCGGGGTCGCCCTCGTGTCCGTATTGGGCATAGAACGAACGGTAGTTGGCCTGGCAATACTGGAACGTCAGCGCAAACGGAAGTAAAACCTGTTCCAATTCTGAGCGGTATCGCCCGGATGGGCTGTACTCTTCCTTTTTGATTCCTGCGGAGACGGCAAGAGCAACCTTGCGGTTTTTCAGTGCGGTTCCGTTTGAGCCATAAGCCCATCCGTAGAGCAAAACCTCATCCAGCCATTGCTTGAGCAAAGGCGGACAGCTAAACCAGTAGATAGGAAATTGAAAAACCAGATTCCCGTGCTCCTCCACAAGCCTTTGTTCATTGTTTACGTCGATTTTGCCTTCGGGGTAAGCCTTGTACAAGTCGTGAATCGTAAATTTATCTGAATATTTCTCAAGCTCGGCCATCCAGCGTTTGTTGATCACGGATGATTTTAAATCGGGGTGGGCTATGATGATGAGAGTTTTCATGACTATCCTCCGAGTTAATGATTTATAGTCTTTTGCAGTTATAAGTATAAAAGTAAAGTGTGTTGCCCGGTAAGTACGCACTTTTTGTTCAGCTACTATAGTGAAGGATAGCGGGATATCGAAATATAACGCCTAAGCTCCATCATAAAATGAAACACCGTATAGCTCAGCATGCCATAGATCAAAATGAGCACAACGACAACAAACTGCTGCGTAACAAATCCAAGCGTAACATTGGAAGCCAGATAGCCCAGACCTGCAAAGGCTGCGACGGGCTTGCTCCATTCGGACTTGGTCCGGGCATCCTTTTTTGACTTTTGCAAGAAGACAGGGGCAGTTTGCTTGCCCTTTTTTTTGCGGTTCCGTTTTATATAGTCATAGAGAGCAATTCCATAGGCGAGCAGGGTTCCCAATGCAAAAAACGGAGTATTCAGCTCCAGCATGGAATAGGCGAATTTTTGCATGACAATAAGCAGGCTCAGACTGCAAACTACGCCAAATATGCCTCTGAACAAAATATAGCTCCGCTGCAATGCGGCTGGAAGCAGGATCAGCAGTAACGCCCACAGGTTCATCACAATCAGAGGCGGAAAAAGGAGAGCCATATACAGCTTTTCCGCAGGCGCCGCCAAAACGGGAACCAGTACAAATACATTCAGAAAAAAAAGAACCAACATTGCGGCATGAAAACGAATGCTGCCGGGAGATTGCGACAGCGTGGATGTAGGTTTTGCAGGTTGCATGTATCATTCCGCTCCTTTCTATTCTATTTACGATATAGGATAAAAAGGAAAAAAACAAACCTGCATCAGGCCAGAATGTGAGAGGTTTAGGAGAAATGCCCGCAACGCTGCAGCTCTTTTGTAAAACGTATAGAAAGACAAGGGTTGTACTAGAGTCTGGTAGTGGTAGTATATTATGTACATATCCATTTTTTTATAAGGAGTGATAGGAAATGACTTATCGCAATCCCGTTATCAGCGGCTTTCATCCCGATCCCAGCATTTGCAGGCACGGGGATGATTATTATCTGGTCACAAGTTCCTTCGAATATTATCCTGGTGTTCCATTGTTCCATAGCAAGGACCTCGTTCATTGGGAGCAGATCGGGCATTGCTTGAGCAGGCCGGAGCAGCTGGATTTAAGCCGGGCTGGCAGCTCGCAGGGCATTTTTGCTCCAACAATTCGTGTACATAAGGACATATTTTATATGACGACTACCAATGTAACGAGCGGCGGCAATTTTTTTGTTTATACCGATAACCCGCGCGGACAATGGTCTGATCCGATTTATGTGGAGCAAGGCGGCATCGATCCCGAGCTGTTTTTTGATGACGATGGCACTGTTTATTATACAACCTCCATGGACATGAAGGTTTATCAAAGCCGAATAGATCTCGCTACGGGCAAAAGACTTTCGGATTGTGTACCTATATGGAACGGCACGGGCGGACAATATCCCGAGGCGCCGCATATTTACCGCATTGGAGAATGGTATTACCTTATGATTGCGGAGGGCGGTACTGAATATGGGCATATGGAAACGATTGCAAGAAGCAAACGGCCGGATGGCCCTTACGAAAGCAACCCGCATAATCCGATCATGACCCATCGCAGCCTGAACAAAACCATTCATGCAACAGGGCATGCGGATTTGGTGCAGACCCCGGAAGGGACATGGTGGGCCGTATTTCTGGGTATACGCCCGCTTGGTTATCCCAACAAGCATCATCTTGGCCGGGAAACCTTTCTTGCCCCTGTTACCTGGAGCGAGGAGGGATGGCCGACAATCGGAGACAACGGAACAATTAGTGAAGAGATGTCCTCTGACGGGTTGAATCTGCAACCCCTTGCCCCTAAACCGGAGAAAGATGATTTTGATGGCAAGACGCTGGATTATAGCTGGAATTTTTTGCGGAAATCCGATTCGCAGCTATGGTCGCTGAATAAACAAGAGGGCTTCCTTACGCTAACCGGCTCCGCGGCTACCCTCAATGATATCGCTGCTCCTGCATTTGTAGGAAGAAGGCAGCAGCATTTCCAGTGCGAGGTGTCTGCACTTATGGCGTTTGCGCCGGAGCGGGATGGGGATGAAGCCGGCCTTACGGTCTTTATGAATGAAAGATTCCATTATGAAATAGCCATTGCCCGAATTGTGGGTGAAACAAAGCTGATTATGAGAAGGCGCATCGGCAGCTTGTGGAGGATTGAAAACGAAATGCCGTGGGGGGCGGATTCCATTACGCTGGCTGTACAAGCCGATCGCGAGCGATATACGCTTGGTTATTATGACGGCAACAGCACATTTATCCCGTTTGGAAGCGGGGAGTGCAGCTTGCTTTCAACGGAGGTTGCGGGCGGCTTTACAGGGGTTTATTTTGCTATGTATGCTACGGGCAACGGCGCATCGTCGCAGACGCCGGCGCATTTTGACTGGTTCCGCTACAAGGTCCAGGATTAAACGGGGCGTTTTCTAACACAATGAAAATCTTCCGCCGCACGCTGCCGAGCGACAAGAAATGTTCGATAGTTCGCAGGTTTTAATGATTCAACACAAACGCAAGCATTGAGGGAGGGCCTAGCGGCTTCCCTTGGGGCTTGCGTTTTACTTTTTTTTAGCCACAAAACATGACTTTTATCCTACAGTGTGCAACGCTTTTATAACCGCTGTAATGCCTTTTGGCTTACGAATGTGGTCATGGTTGTTGAGACATTCTTCCATATGGTAGACTTTTCAGAATAAACGTACTGGATGATATATAAGCAGAACCATAGAGAAGTAGCGTCAGGCCAAGGTGTGAGTGGTTTGGAGAAAGGCATAAGGGCCGAAGGAACTGGGGAGGAATAGTCATGGACTTTTTTCGGAATTGGCAGCCAACGGGCTGGTTTGGACAGGATTTGACTCTTTATATCATTTACGGAGCGATAGCGTTTGCTATATTGGGAGTAGCATACAGTTGGGTAAAAAGGTCCTCCTCCAAGCCGTTTGCTTTGAAAAAAGCGGCCGTTGCGCTAGCTGCCATTATAGCTGTGGGTTTTCTGGGCGGGTCGTTTGTATTGTTTGTGTTTAACGGCGCAGGCCGGTCGGTGAGGATTGAGGCGGATTCAAAAACAGTGCTGGCGGAGCAAGACGGCCAGCGGCTTGCGATCAATAAAATGCGAATGATCATTCCAAACGGACAGTCCAACGGCATCTCCACCAGTACGTCCCGTTTCGAGATGATTGCGGTTGATTTGGAGACGGGCCGTAATGCCTGGCATCGCAGATCGGTTTGGCATGAATCGGTAATCGGAGGTACCAAGGAAGGCATTTTGACCATCAACACAAAGAAAAAAACGTTATTTTTTGTTGATCCCATGACGGGGAAAACGGCGCTGACCGAAGCAGAGTGGCTGAAGCGTTATCCTGGTCTGGAGGACAATTTGAGCTATGCCGCCAACGATTATTACGTTGCTTCAGAGGATGAGCTTTACCTGTATGCATTGGACGGAAAATATTATAAAGTAGATTTTTCCCTCCAGAAGGTGACGGAAAACCCGGCGTACAAGGATACGCTCAGCAACGACTTTTTTGCATCGACTTCACCGCTGGCCCTGCCGAATGACGAAGCTTGGGAGCTGACCCAGCGTCTGGACGGCATGTATCCCGATCTGCTGGAAAAAACAGTGCTGGTTGCGGAAAACGACGGGCGGAACGTCGTGGTTGGCCATCTGGAAAAACGAAACGATAAGAAATGGAGCCTTTCGCTGCTTTCGCTGGAGGAGCAGAAGGTGTTATGGACGGCACAAGTGGATGCGCCCAAGGGGATGGCTGGTACCGACTACGGTGCTGTGAAAGCCGGAAACAACCTGCTGGTTTATTCCAACGGCAAGCTGTTCCCGGTTCAATTGGAAACGGGCAGCATGAATTTTACGTACCAGTACCGCTGGAATAAAGCCGTCCGTTAAGAGCTGATCGTATTGCGGTATTGCTTGGGCGTCATGCCCATATATTTTTTGAAAACCTGAAAAAAATATTTTTCATCGTTGTAGCCCACCTGAAGGGCGATATCCGCGACGCGCAGGCTTTGATCCTTAAGCAGCAGGCATGCTTTCTCCATGCGCACCTTGTGCAGAAAATCAAGGAAGCTGCTTCTAAGCTGCTGCTTGAACAGCAGACTCAAATAACCGGGCGTAATAAACACTTCCTTGGCTACGGTTTCCCGGCTGATGTCCTGGCTGTAATGCTCGCGGATATAGTCCAGAATCGACTCGAACAGCTTGTTGCTTTGTTTTTTTTCGTTGAGCTGACGGGCGATGCATAATGCGGTGCTATGCAGCTCGGCATAGATGCTGTCGATGTTCAGCTTGGCCAGCTTTTTTGTAATCTCCTCCAGGTCCTGGCCAAACAGAGCGTTTACGTCCAATTCCTTTTCAATGCAAAGCCGGTACAGTGAAAAATATAGCGCAAAAGCAAATTTAAGCACCAATGACTTGGATTGCTTTTCATGATGAAGCGATTGCTGAAATAACAGGAGGCCGGACGTGATTTGCCCTTCGTCTCCCGATAGGACCGACTGGAGGACCAGCCTTTCCAGCTCGATGGGATAGGCGGTCTTCAGAGAGTCTTCATCCATAGCTTCCTCATAGTCGATCAGCTTGCCCGGGCCCTGATAAAAAGCCGTATCCAAGGCGTTTGCAGCAAGCAGTCCGGCGGTTCGGAGCTGGTTGATGCCTTTGTCCGCGGAGCCAATGGCGACGGAGACGCTAAGACGTAAAAAAGCGGCAGCATTGGCGATCAGCTTTTCTGCAAGCGGCTTTAAGGCTGAGACCGTCATTTCCTGCTCCACGTTCAGAATAACGGCTATATCGTCCTGCTCCTCCACGGCTGCGCAAATCCCCGCTTGAGACAACGTTTCCTCGCAAATATTTTTTAAGCCGTATTTTAGCAATTCAAAATCGAAAGCGCCAAAACGGTTCTGGTGCTGGAGATAATCATCAATCTGGATACGGATGATGCCAAAATAGGGATGGGGAAAGGTCAGGCCGCTTAACGCAAGGTTGTCAAGCAGCTTGGCATGAGGCGCGTCCTCCGACAAAAGCAGACGGCTCAACGCCTTGTCCCGCATCAAGGGCAGGCTTTCGCGGAAGCCTGCCTTCAGACGCTCCATATGCTGCGATTGCTCATGTTCAGCTTGTATTTCGTCCGACAGCTTCAGGACGGTATCCAATATTTCCTGGCGGCGGCTTGGCTTGAGCAGGTAGTCGCTGGCGCCAAGACTGAGCGCTTTTTTGGCATAATTAAAATCGTCGTAGCCGCTCATAATGACTGATTTGATATGCGGGTAGAGGCTTTTGACGCTTTCAATAAGCTTGAGGCCGTCCATCTCCGGCATGCGGATGTCGGTTAGCATAATATCAACGTGTCTTGTTTCAAGCAGCTCCAGCGCTTCGACTCCGTCGCGCGCTTCGCCAACGATGGTTATGCCGTGCTCCTCCCAATCAATCAACGTTTTGATGCCGCTTCTCGCGCGTTCCTCATCATCCACAATTAACAATTCAACCATGCTTTTCTTCCTCCCGGGTTTCCGTCATAGCAGGGATGCTCAGTTCGACCCGCGTGCCCTTGCCCGGCTCGCTGATGTAGGTCAATTTATAATCATCCTTATAGTAGTGGCGCAAGCGCTGAATAACATTTTGGATGGCGTATCCGCCCGTTTCCTGAGCGGTATAAACGTCCGATTCGGGCTGAAGCTCGGTTATTTCCTTAAGCATGCTTTCATCCATGCCTATTCCGTTATCCTCGATGACAAAAGAAAGCTGCTCGCCGTCAAGTCTGGCGCTGACATTTACGTACCCGCCTTCCCGCTTGCGCTCGATGCCGTGGATCAGCGCGTTTTCGATAAAGGGCTGAAGAAGCAGCTTCAGGATGACGTAATGCTCCAGCTCCTCGGGAATGTCGATGTCGCAGGTCAGCTTGTCCGCAAATCTCATTTGCTGCAGCTTCAAATATTGCCGGATCAATTCCTTTTCCTTGCCCAGGCTGGTAAAGCTTTTACCGCGGTTCAGGCTTAGCCTGAACAGTCTTGACAGCGTAATGACCATGTCGCTAATCCGGTCCTGCCCCGCCTTTTCGGCCTCCCAAAAAATCATATCCAGCATGTTGTAAAGGAAATGGGGATTGATTTGTGATTGCAATGCCTTCAGTTCGGCTTCTTTTTCCTTGAGGCGCAGCACATAGGCCTCGTCCACCAGCGTTTTAATATTTAATACCATATTGTTATAGCCTTGGCTGAGCAATCCGATTTCATCCTGATATTTGACCTCGACGCGCTCTCCGAAATGCCCGTTTTGAAAACGCCGCATGGAGATCAGAAGCTTCTTGATTGGCGCAGTCAAAAAGGACGTCAGCAGAGTAGTCAGCGGCACGGTCAATACGATGATGCCCAGTATAGCCAGGCCAACAAACAATTTAATGGCGTTTAATTCCTTCGTCAGCAGATGGAGCGGCACGGCGTAATAAATGCGCCAGCCATTGTCCATTACGCTGTAGGAAATCAGCAGCTCCTCTCCGCCAATTTGCGTGACGCGCGAACCGCTTGGTTCCTGCAAATCGTTCTCCTGTGGACTAAACAGAGCCAAATCCGGCTCATAAAACGTTTTGCCTGCCGCCAGCATCGACTGGCCGTTTTGATCCAGAATAAGAATTCCGTGATCCTGATCGTACAGGTTTTTCAAATAGTGGCTGCGGATTGTCTGATGATTGACGCCTACAAAAATAACGCCAAGCTTTTCGCCATTCAACGTGCTGCGGACGATGCGGCTCATGCCCATTTTGCCCTGCCGGTTGTATTCGATAAAAGCATTATTCGTAAGCGTCAGCGGAAACCAATAAGGCGCGCCGTTTAGCCGCTCCGTCTGCCGGTATACCTCGCTGGCCGTTATCGTTTCCAGCTTGGCGGGGCCGCTGCTGTCATCTGTTGCAACCTGGTAAAGCGGATCGCTGCTGCTTTCGCCGTACAAGGCCAAATAATCAAAATTTCCCGTAACCAGCATCTGATCCATCAGCGAAGCAGCCGGCCCCGAATAAAGAGCGAACTCCAGCGCATCCTGTTCATTGGCTTGCATCTGCAAGGCTTGCTGAACCGTAGACGACAGCACAAAAACAGTAGCCCAGTCGGAGATCGAGCGCTGCATGCGCGTTACATTGTTGTCGATCACCGTAATAACGGACTGGTTTGAAACGCTGACCTTGTTAACGATCTGGGTTTTGGACGTTTCAAACGAAAAATAACCCAGCGTAACGGCCACAAGCGCCGTGATGAGTTGAATGATAACAATCAGCTTTGTTTTCAGGCTCCAATGATAAAAGGATTTGACCATATCTGCTTCCAACTCTCTTTGAGGTTGTTCAAATAGACGCCTATATAAGTTGAACAAAAGAGCTTCAGCGGTGCGGGCCGACGTGTGAAAAGTTCTTCCGATCGCCCATTGTTCCCGGATTTCTCTGAATTAATTGTTCAATGGGTGAGATCCAGGAACACAAGCGAACGCTTAAAACGTTCTGAAAGAACGTTACCTCGTAAGCATAGGCATTTCTCCAGAACCCTTCACACTCTGGCCTGATGCTGATCATTTTGTCATCTTAATTAAGGGATTGTCCGAAAAGTCAAACGGAACGAATAACTATTCAACAGAAAGGACCGGAGGGGAAAGGGTGTCTTGAGGGCGAGTTTTTTTGTCGGCTTTTATCCACTACAAAATAGGATCAAAAAAAAGCCGACAAATAGGTTTGAGCTTCCAAGACACCCTTTTCCTGCAGGTACCGGTTTTGCTGAATATTTATTCACCGTAACAGACTATTCGGACAGCCCCGTATTGAAGCATACTTTCAGTGTAGCCTGCCCGGACTTGGTTAACAATAAGCGAAAGAGGTTATGATATAAATCTAAACCTTACGCGATGATTCTCTACTTACAGCATGCGGATGGCTTGTTATGATACAAACATGAACCGGCAGATACCGGATTACAATGAGGGGGATTTGACATGATGAAGAAAAAGACAGCGTTTTCGTTAATGGCGCTTACTGTTGCGCTTACAACTGTTTTATCCGCTTGCGGAAGCAACGATGGAGCAAGCAAGCCGGGAAACACTCCTTCTAATACGAATACATCCGGCGAGACCAAGCAAGTTACGCTCCGATTCTTCTCCAACCTGCCTGACCGCAAATCCGGCCAAGGCTTGGCGGAGCAAACGGTTATCGACAATTACGTAAAAGAAAATCCAAATGTAAAAATCGACGTTGAGGCGCTTGCGGAGGAGCCGTTTAAAAACAAGCTTAAAGCTTACATGGCCTCCAACGAGCCAATCGACATTACAATGGTCCATAACGGCGCCGAGCTGGATACGCTTGTAGCGGCCGGTTACGTGACCGAGCTGAATCCAAAGGATTATGAAGGCGAAAAGTATAACTTCCTGCCGGGCGTATTTACGGGATTTACGTTTAACGATAAAATTTACGGCTTGCCGCGCAACAGCGACTATTCCGTTATTTATTACAATAAAGCCTTGTTCCAGGACAATGGCATCAAGGTTCCAACAACTGTAGACGAGCTGATGGCTGCAGCCAAAGCGTTCCAAGAGAAAAAAATCGAGCCTATTTCCATGAACGGCAAGGACCTGTGGAATATTGGCGCCATGTTTCAGAACCTGCATCAACGGCTTAGCGGCGAGCAAACATCCCTGAAGGAAGCAGCCAAAGGCCAAAGGAAATTTGCCGACGATCCTTATGTTATAGAAGCAGCAGCGCTGCTGCAGCAAATGGTGAAGGACGGCATTTACAATAAAGCTTACATGACGATGGACTACGGCGCGTCGCAAAACCTGTTTACTCAAGGCAAAGCGGCGATGTGGTATATGGGCTCATGGGAAGCTGGCATGGCCTCTAATGAAAGCTTGCCGCAATCGTTCCGCGACAATCTGGGCGTTATCCGCTTCCCGGTTGTGAATGACGGAAAAGGCGGCATCAATGATCTGATTGCCTGGAACGGCGGCGGCTATTCCCTGGTTGAAGCCTCCAAAAATAAAGAGGAAGCGAAAAAATTCTTTGACTTTATGATGAGCGCCGATCAATGGGCGAAGGTAGCATGGGACACTGGAGCTGCTGTTCCCGCCCAGAAATATGAGCTGACTGGCAAAGAAACCGAAGTGCAAAAGGAACTGGCCAATATTTTGCTGGAAGCAACGTCCACAACAGGCATCCTGTTAATCGATGCCAGCACAGCTTCCTTCAAAGACGCGGCTCAGACGGCTCTCGGCAAGCTGGCGATTGGCAACATTACCCCTGAAGAGTTTGCGGCTGAGCTCGATAAAGCGGCAAGCAAAAAATAAACAGAAAAATCGAAAAGGGCGGACATCGTGATCTGCCCTTTTTGTCTCTCTTGGGAGGAGTGGCATCATGCATAAAGTATTAAGCGATCGGATGGCGATATTTATATTCGTCTTCCCGGGATTGGCTTTTTTCATCCTGACCTTTGTAGCCCCTATCATTTTGAGCGGGTATTACTCCTTGACGAACACGATTGCGCCCGGAACAAGCGTTGATATGGTTGGACTCAGCAATTTCAAGGAGCTGCTTCTGCACGACGAGCGCTTCTGGCTTTCCCTTCGCAATGCGCTGCTGCTGGGACTGGGCTTTGTCTTGATCCAGCATCCCATTTGTATCTTTTTTGCGATTATGCTGGATCGGATCGGCGGCAAAGCGGAAAAATGGTTCCGCACCATCTTTTTTATCCCTTGCGTAATATCTGTTGTCGTTATTTCCAGAATGTGGCTTTCGCTGCTTGACCCGACATTTGGCTTGTTGAACAAAGTTTTGGGCTTTCTGGGACTGGAATCATTGCAGCATGTTTGGCTGGGCGACTCCAGCACGGCGCTTGGCTCTCTCCTGTCCATTCTGATCTGGTCCGGCTTTGGCTGGGGTCTGTTGTTCTATTATGCAGGCGTTAAAGGCATTCCCGAGGAGTTATATGAAGCGGCGCGTCTGGACGGAGCAACGGGCATCAAGCTTCACTGGCGCATTACGGTTCCGCTGCTTTCCCCGGTTATTACGGTACAAGTGACCTTGGCTATGATTACGGCATTGAAGCAGATGGAAACGGTGTTCCTGACCACAAACGGCGGTCCCGGCGATTCTACTCAGTTTCTTGCGGTATACCTATATAATCAGGCGTTTTCGGCCAGCAATTATGGCTACGCCAACGCGATTTCAATCATGTTTATTATCGTCTGCCTGCTCGTTACCTTCCTGTTGAACCGCATTATGAAAAACAAAAATCTGGATTATTAAGGAGAGAACAAGATGTCAAAAGCAAACCGCAGCATGCTCTGGATCTTTTTTCTCCTTGTCGCATGCGTTCAATTATTTCCGCTAGTCTGGCTGGTTGACTTTTCGCTAGTTGATTCCAATGAATTTTTCTCTGATAGCGTTTTGGTTTGGCCCGATATTATTAAATGGCAAAATTACATCAACGCTTGGGTAGACGGCCAATTCGTTCGTTATTTGATTAACAGCGTCATTGTATCCGGCGCAACGATTATTTTGACAACGGTCATCTCGCTGTCCATGGCTTACGCGTTTACACGGATGGAGTGGAAATGGCGCGCATTCTTTTTCGGCGTTATTTTGCTGGGCATTATGATTCCGATCCACGCTACTTTGCTGCCGAACTTCGCTATCTTCAAGACGCTGGGCTTAACGGATTCCTATTGGGGACTTATTTTGCCCTATACAGCGGTGTCGGTTCCGTTCAGCACCTTTATTCTGACGGGCTTTATGCGCAGCATTCCCCGGGCGATTGAGGAATCCGCCGTTATGGACGGCGCAAGCATTTACCGGACCGTATTTCAGATCATTTTGCCGCTGACGATGCCGGCTGTTGTGACGGTTGCGGTAACGACCTTCCTGAACTGCTGGAACGAGTTTATTATGGCATACACCTTCATTAGTAATAACAGCTTGAAGACGCTGCCGTTTTCCGTCATGAATTTTGCGGGACAATACGCATCCGATTACGGCTCCCAATTCGCCGTTATGGTACTTACTTCAATTCCGGCTATCGTGATTTACGCTATCTTTAACGAAAAAATTACGAAGGGCGTTACGGCCGGCGCAGTTAAGGGATAGGTCATGGCGTTGAAGTTTTATTTTGGAGGGAAAATATACATGATACAAAATCCGGTTTTGCCCGGCTTTAATCCCGACCCGTCTATCATACGAGTAGGCGAGGACTATTATATCGCCACATCCACGTTTGAATGGTTTCCCGGCGTTCAAATTCATAATTCCCGCGATCTGGTTCATTGGCGGGTGCTCGGCTATGCGCTGGACCGCCCGTCGCAGTTGGATTTGAAGGGTATCGAGGCCTCCGGCGGCGTTTGGGCGCCTTGCCTGTCGTATAACGAAAAGGAAGGCATCTTTTATCTGATCTATACAATTATGCGCAGCACAAACGGCGGAGCCTTTGATCTGGACAACTATGTTGTAACGGCGAACAACATCGAAGGTCCGTGGTCGGAGCGCATTTATTTGAACAGCTCCGGCTTCGATCCGTCGCTGTTCCATGACGACGACGGACGCAAATGGCTGCTTAATCTGGAATGGGATTTTCGCCAGGGCTACGAGCATCCCGGCTCCATCGTAATTCAGGAATACGACGCAAAGCTCCAAACGCTGGTTGGCGAAGCGCGCTCCATTTCCCGGGGAGCGACGGACATGGGCTGTCTGGAGGCGCCGCACATCTATAAGCGCAACGGGTATTATTATCTGGTGACGGCGGAAGGCGGGACGGGTTTTGGACATGGCGTCGTCATTTCACGCTCGCGGGATTTATTTGGTCCCTATGAGTCAGACCCCTGCAACCCGATCATTACGTCCGCCCGCGAGATCAATCTGAACCGCAGAGGCGTCGACGATTATTTGAAGCCGTATCAATATAATCCCGACTCCATTCTGCAAAAAAGCGGACATGGCTCCATCGTTGAAACGCAAACAGGAGAATGGTATATTGCCCATCTGTGCGCCAGGCCGCTTAAATCGGAGGTAAGGAGCATGCTTGGGCGGGAAACGGCGCTCCAGCGCTGTCAGTGGACCGAGGATGGCTGGCTTCGGATGGCTAATGGAGGCAATCGCGCCGAAATGACGGTGGAGGCCCCCAAGCTTGAGGCCCATCCCTTCGCGGCAGAGGCCATACGAGAGGATTTCGACAGCGGGAAGTGGAATGTTCATCTGAACTCGCTGCGGGTTCCGCTGGAGGAAGCCTGGATGTCGCTTGAAGCAAGACCGGGCTATCTCCGGTTGCGCGGCCGCGAGTCGCTGTTTTCGCTGCATGAGCAAAGCCTTGTGGCGCGGCGGCTGCAGCATTTCCGGGCGACAGTGGAGACCTGTGTGGAATTCCAGCCGGAAAATTTTCATGAGATGGCGGGGCTCACGCTCTTTTACGATCAAAATATGTTTTATTATCTGCGGATTTATTACAGCGAAACGTTTGGCTGTCCATGCATTGGCATTTTGAGCGCGGACAACGGCAAGCGGACGGAATGGCTGGAATCCCGCGTTCCAATCCCGGATTGGGAGAGGGTTTATCTTCGCGCCGTCATCCATGACGGTACCTTGAACTTTTATTGCTCCTCCGACGGTTCATTGTGGTGGCAGGTCGGCACGGAGCTTGACGCCAGCAAATGCTCCGACGAATATTCCTCGTCGGGACATTTCACGGGCGCTTTTGTCGGCATCTGCTGTCAAGACTCGTACCGTAAGCGGAAATATGCCGACTTCGATTATTTTGAATACAAGGAGACAACTGAGACAACCGAGACAACCATGACAACCTGATCCCCTGGCACTCCTGAGTTGATTACCGCCCGAAAATTCATCAGTTGATAGTTGGGCATAAGCAGAATGTCATAAGTAGAACATCTTAAGCAGAACGCCATAAGAAGACGTCATGAGTAGATGACACGAACAGATGGTATGAGCAGATGACTCGAACAGATGATATAGGCAGGGCAGATTGCACGGGCAAATGGCACTGGAGATCGAATCGCTAATCTCTTGCGATCGCATCATTTGTGTAATCAGCATAATCTTCAAAGCATAATCCATAAAGCCCTCATTTAACCCGCATCTCTTTAGGAGGAGATGCGGGTTTTGTTGGTTGGGCTGCTTTTAAGCACAAGCAATCTCAAGCAAATGGAAAACGAATCGCAATTATTCGCCAGATCGAGCCTAATTTGAAAAGATATACGCGTTTCTGCATGTATAATCATAAATACAGGCGCAGTTTTTTACACTCCTGTTATTCCTCTGCTCCATTGGGCGCATTCATCCGGCAAACGGAAGCGGATTTGGAGGCAGGCTTATTCTTACGGACATTGTTGACCTTTAGAAGGAGTATTTTACGGTAAGTCCGTTTGTAAAGGTCATTTGTGTCCGTAAGACCCTATAATTCCACATAAATGCATCATTCTGGAGCTCTAAAGGACACGGGTGACCGTTGCTCAAAGCAAATCTGATTATTTTAGTCTCTGACGGTCATTTATGTCCGGCAAATGACAGGCTGCGTTAAAATACTCTTACTTTTAAAAATAAACCCAACCTTTTGTGCATACCGGACACTTATATAGCGACCAACCTTCAAGGAGGAGCGCATGGAGAAGCAAGCGGCAGATCAATACATGTTGGACTACAACAAAAAACTGTTTGGTTTTGCGTTGTCCAAAACGCGAAGTATGGAAGCGGCGGAGGAATTGGCATCGCAAATTGCTCTGGAGGTATATGCGGCGCTGCTCAAACGGGATAACATCGCCAATCCCAACAGCTACATTTACCGCATCGCCCAGAATGTCTATGCCAGATCGGTGGACGCGGCTTGCAAAAAAACGTCTCTTTCTGTGCATATGACAGAAATTCCGGCCAAGGGCGATTTTACGGAGGAGCTGGCGCAGAGCGAAGCTTATATTCATTTGAGACGGGAAATTGCTTATTTATCCAAGGTCCAGCGCGAAATTATTATTCGGCATTATTTTGATCGGATGAAGCTGGATGATATTGCCCGCGAGCTTGCCATTCCTCTCGGTACGGTCAAATGGCATATGTATGAGGCCAAACACAGCTTAAAGGAAGGGATGATTAACATGAGACAAACTGGAAGCCTGGGATTGAAGCCAGTAAGGTTTTGCTCGATGGGGCATAGCGGGAGCGCCGGGCATTTAGGGGACACAAGCGATTTTCTGAAAAAGCGGCTTACGCAAAATATCGCCTATGCAGCGTATCATGAGCCAAAAACGGTCAATGAAATCGCGGAGGAGCTTGCGGTGTCGCCGTTGTTTGTAGAGGATGAGGTTGCGATATTGGAGGAATACGGCTTTATGGATCGGCTGCCGGGAAATAAGTATCGGACGGAAATTTTTATTACGGAGCCGGACCGGGAAATCGGGAAAAAGATGCATGAAATCTACAACCATTATGCAGGACTGCTCTGCACTCATTACGTACCTGATGTTATTGAAGCAATGCGAGACATAGATAAAGCGGATATCTATATTCCCGACAACGATATGAATTTGTTATTTTGGGCAGCCATTACGTACAGCATTGGCAATAAGCTGCAAATAAAGAATGTAGACCACAAGCGATTTTCAGTCAAGCGCAAGGACGGGGGCGATTACATCGCTTTTGCTACGCTAGAGGCTGACTTCGAGTCCGAAGTCGATGAAGAACGTTACAGAGTCTGTGGGGATATGCGCCGCGGGTCAGATAAATACCCCGTTATGGCCTGGCAACTTAATACGTATTATGACAGCCGAGAGCTGGATTGGCAGTCCAATAGAAGTGCAGATTTTGAGTACGTATACGAATATTTGAGCGGTTCGCTGAGCAAGGAGCCCAGCCAGGTCGATAAATACAGACGATTATGCGATAAGGGTTATATCCAATTATACAACGGGCAGGAGCAGGTCAATCTGATTGTAACCAGAGCTGAGGGAGGAAGGGAGTACTCCTCCCGACTGTTTGAGCTGCTGCCAGAGCCGTCCGAGGTGGTTGTCAGGATAGGGGAGGAGCTGGACAAGGAAATCTATGAGCTGAACAAATCCCGCTATCCCAAGCATATGCAGCAGTTATTTCAGGCGTTTTCCAGCAATTGTATGAGCGATAACAACATGCGCTCGCGCGTGCTGGAGCAGCTTGTGCAAAGCGGCGTTTTGACAGAGCCGTCTGAACGCCATAAAAGCGGGCTCAATACGATTGTGTTCAGCGATATTTTGCCGCAGGCTTAAATGAATCAATGCGAGTATTCGCACTTGTACTTGACATTCCAAATAAAGCGCAAGCAGCGAAGCCGTAAGGCTGGTTGCTTGCGCTTTTTTCTCTTAAGACGTATGGCGATAGCTTGCACGTTTTTCGCTTGATACAAATGGCCGATTTCTTGCTCGTTTTTTTCTCCTGAGACGTAAGACCGCTGCTTGCGCTCTTTTTTCTCCTGTGAAGCATGGCTGATTGCTTGTGCGTTTTTTCTCTTGAGACATACGGCCCGATTGCTTGTTCTTCTTCTCTTGCCGGTGTTTACCCTCATGCTGATGCTTTTATTATGTCTCAACCGCATAAACAGCACTTGGTTTGTTGCAAGGGTGTACTGCTGAATATTAGCTCATAGGTCAATGGCGGGTAAATGAAGAGGGGGTTAGTCCAGGTTTGTGATATGCCGGTCAGCGATGACCGTTAGAACCTGAAATGCCCGGATTTTCTTCAAACAACGGTCACCCGTGTCCTTTAGCGCTCCAAATTGGCTCAAATATGCGGCATTATTGGGTTTTACGGACACCAATGTCCTTTACAAACTGGCAACGCGTAAAAAACAGCTTTTAATGGTCAGAAATGTCCGTAAGAATGAACCTGCCACTGTGCGTGCTTCGCTTGCCCCAATTCAGTGCGTGCTTCGCTCTGCCCCAATTCTATGCGTGTTTGGCTCTGCTCCAATTCTGTGCGTGCTTCGCCCTGTTTCAAAGTGGTCCGTCGTGTTGGTTGAGACCCAGCGTTGATTTCCGGTTCGGTTCGAGCTTTTTTTATGAATATTTTTTGAGACGATGATACTTTTCCATGGCTTCATTCGTTTGATGTGTTATAAGGGAGAGTTGGAGCATGAGAACGACATTTGAGGAGCTGTACAATCTATATTTTGATGATGTGTACCGGTTTGTGCTTTTCAAAACGGGGAGCGCGTGGGATACGGATGATCTCGTCAGCGATATTTTTCGCAAGGCGTTTCAGAGTCTTCGGAAATCGGGAATCGAGCCTTCGGGGGCGAAGGCATGGCTGTTTGTTATTGCCAGGAATACGGTCATCGACTATTACAGGCGAAAAAAGGAAGTGGCTTACGGCGATGATCCCGAGGTGTACGGGTATACGGATTCCCGATTGTTCCCGGATCAGGGAGATGCCCGTGGCGAATGTCTGGAGCAATCGCTGAAGGAGCTGTCTGCGCTGGAAAGAGAGCTGCTTAATTTAAAGTACATAGCGGGTCTGAAATATGCCGATATCGCTAAATTAACAGGCAAAGCGGAGGATTGGCTAAAGGTCAGAACCCATCGGCTTAAACAAAAGATGGCCCGGTTAATTACGGTTTGCATGGAGGGAAAACAATGAGCGAGGTCATGTGGGAACAAACAATGGAACAGCTTAAGGAACAATTGCCCGTGAATGAAGAGCTGAAGCGCAAGCTGCATGCCTCCTTGCTCCGCAAGCGCAGGCAAGGCAGAATTTGGCGTGGAGCCTTGGCAGGTATTACGGCAGCTGCGTTGCTGCTGGGCAGCTTTGTTATAAAGCCTTGGGAGCGGGAAGCGCATGTGCTGGCGGCATCCCTGCATATAGCAAGCCAATTCACGCTCAGTCAGCAATTGGGCAAGGAAAACAGCGTAGCTGTCGCGGAATTTGGAGATGTCCGGTATTACGCTGTGGAGGAAGAGGGGATTTACGCGCAGTATAACAATGGACTGGAGCTGCTTGTGCCCGGAGGAGCCGAGGCAGTTGCCGTTTCGCCGGATGGCGGCAAGCTCGCATATACCCGCGGCGGGAATGTCTATGTATACGATTTGAAGCAAAATCAAAATCATCTTTTACTTAAGTCGGAAGGGGCTGGAAAATATCTTTCCCCGGTCTGGTCGCCGAGTGGCGAGCGGATTGCCGTTGTAAAGCTTGCGGATGATAAGCGCGAAGCTGGAATCGGACAGGGGGAGGAGGAAAAGTCGGATGTGCTGAATCAGCCTGAGACTGCAGGGAAAAGCGCTGTCGGAGATATAATGGAGGTTGAGGTTAAGGATGGGAAGGCACATTTGTTCAGTGTCGGGTCTTCACCGTCTTATGTATCTGGACAACGAACGTTAGTGTTCGAACGGGAAGGCGCGATTATGTCCATAAATCTTAAAACCAAAGAGGAACGTAAGCTTGCGGAAGGAAGTTATCCAAGCGTATCGCCGGACGGTAATTATGTTGCTTTTGTTGTAACCAGGGGGAACCCGGCAATGGAGGAGCTGTGGATTGCCGATATCGACTTCCAGACCCGGAAACGATTGATTGAAAACCAGCTGGCCGATGCCTGGGACCGGAATACGGGGGAAATCATCGAAGGCAAGCAGCAAGCCCGTTTTACACTGGAGCAGCCTGTTTGGAGCGGAAATAGCAGCAGTATGCTGGTCTATAAAACATTCCATACCAATGATGAGTATAAAAAGCTGGTGAGACTTGAAGTGACCGATCAGGAGCCAACGCCGGAGGACATTGTGGCTGGCTCGATTGAGGCGCTCATTTATCGGGATGAGGAGTATGCACATTCCTTTTTTAGCTATGATCCAGGCTATCTGAAGGGAACAAGCCCGCGCCAGATAGGGTATTCCATCATCGACAGCGGGGAAAAAGAAGGCGTGCGGTATGTCGACGCAGAGACGTATCTTTCCTATTCTGATCCATACATGGCCATTCAGAAAACCCGCTATTTCTTATCCGAAGGAGAGATGGGGTATCGGATAGACGATATGCTGGACTTAAGCTATACGGAGTTAAGCGTGTGGGACGATGGCATTTACCGGAGCATTGAAGGCGTTCGGGAAGAGGAGCCATTGTTGAAGACCTCCGATCTGCCGCAAGCGGATGGCTGGAGCAATGCTGGAGTCGACAGTCTCAACTATCGGGAGTCTGACAAAACCTTGTGGCTGACATTGAAGAGAGAAAAGGAGGGGCAGTCAGCATTAAGCCTCATCAGCTATGACTTTACCAAGCAGCAATGGACGGAATGGTCGAGCTATGAAAATGCCCGTTCACATATGCTGCTGGTTGATGATGATGGAGGGCATGTTTCGATGGATCTTACCCTATACGAGAAGGCCCATTTTAACGATGGGGAAGAAGCTGACAGTAGGACCGAGGTTGTTGTTTATGATGTATTGAAAAGGCAGGACACTCTGTTGTCCAAGGGCATCGAAGGCATTCCTCCCGATGATGTGAATACACGATTCTGGAAAAATGGCGTACTCGTTTATTATGCAGAGGCGGGAGGACGGGATGTATTTTTAAGCTATAATGCGTGTGGCTGTCCAAAAAGTCCCTAAAATAAAAGGGTTGGGCGAGAAAACATAACGTTTTCTGCCCAGCCCTTTTATAGGTATAATGGGGATTCAAATTTGCTTTTCTAAATCCTTGAACCTCAACCAGTGAAATCATAGGTAATTCCTCACGGTTCCTGTACAGGCTTCCGAATATGATTTTCAGATTATTATGTTAGAAAAAAGTGTAATGTTGCAATTAGAGATGTCTTCGTAGTGGAAATATTTTATACTACATAGTGATTATTTATGAGGAGAGGGATAAGCATGTCACAGCTAGATATTAAGATGAGCTTAGCGAGTTTTTTTCATTCTGTGCCAGTGGGTGCTGCACGACTATTTACACCAATTAGATGAAATTGAGCAAAATGGAGAAGCGATACGTGCATGTTTAGCGCCTTATATACGTGAGATATTTACTTCCTTTGAAGAAATGGCAAGGCTATTAATTGCAAGAAATTAGCTGAAAATGGAGGTAGGTGGTAACATTTTTTGTTTAAGAGAGGAGAAATCGCATGTACAGAATTGCTATTTGCGATGATGAGGAAAGAGAGAGGGAGAAGGTAAGAGGGATGCTGGTCGCTCTATCAGTCAAAAGCGGGAACGACTTCGAGGTGGTAGAGTTTGCTTCCGGCGAGGGGTTAATCGCGCATTACGAGAAGGAGGAGGCTCCTTTCCATATCCTCATTCTTGATATTGAGATGAGCGGCTTAAACGGTATTCAGACTGCGCGCAGGCTGCGGGAAATGAAGCGGAATCACGAACAAATTGTTTTTCTGACGAGCTACGCCGAATACATGCTGGAAAGCTTTGACGTGGTTACTTTCCAATATTTGATGAAGCCGATTGAGGCAGAGGTTTTCGAGAGTAAGCTGCTGAGGCTGTGTCGGTATTTTGAAGAACGGGATCAGGATATTTTAATTATCAAATCGGCATATGAGGAATTTGTGCTGCGAATCGAGGACATTATTGCTATAGAAGCGGCTAAAAGCTTGACGGTGAAGAGTAAGCTGAAATTTACGACGGTGGGTGCCGTCTATGACGGTCGTGGATTGATTTCGCAATATGCAGAGGCATTAAAAAGCAGCAAATTTCTGCAGATTCATCGCTCGATTCTTATCAATCTGCTTCACGTGCATAAATTTTCCGGGAATAACGTAGTGATGTCGAACGGGCTGGAGCTGCCGATTGGCCGATCCAAGATCAAGGAAGTTAAAGATGCATGTACCAAATTTATGGTCATGAGGGCGGATTGAAACGATGGAGCCTCTTATTCTGCTGTTGAACCTGAGTATTGTGCTGGTTATGGCTGTTCAAGTGAATTTTTATTTTAATTCCGTCTTTGGCAAAGAGAGAAGCAAGCCAACGAAGTGGAAGTATATTCTGGCGTTTCTGATTATCAATGTGTTGTATTTGACCGTGCCTTTTTCCTTGTTATGGTCCAACCTGCTGTATGTGACGGTTATTTTTTGTTTGTCATTGGGGTATGAGGCTGAGCTGCGAATGAAATTGGTGTTTTCCGTTCTTTATGCCGTGCTGCTGACGCTTGTTAACACGCTTTGTCTTTATTTGCTTGATCCCTCGCTGTCCGTGGCGCTGGACAATGCCTACACCAGCAATAATGGGGATCAGATGCTTTATGGTAGAGCTCTACTAATTAGCTGTATAATCATGTTTGCGGTGATTCAAGTCATTCGCTTTTTCTCCAAACGAAGAAGCTACCCGCTAAGCTTCCGTTATTATTTGCTGTTTCTCAGTGTGCCAGCCATCAGTATCTATCAGGTGAATGTGCTTACGATCTACAGCGAAAAAAACATCAATTATTTCCTTTCGGTTTTTGGCTTTATCATAGTCAACGTGCTGGTCGTCTATATCCTTGATACGGTCATGGCGAGATTCCAGCTTTTGCACGAAAATACACAGCTCCAGCTTCAAATGAATTATCAGGACGCCAACTATGAAAAGACGGTGCATAGCTTCAAAAAGATCAAAAGCATCATTCACGACACTAACCAGCACCTGCTATACATTGAAGAATGCATCAGTCGGGGCATGACGGTCGAAGCGAGCGAGCATATCCGCGTCACGCTGAACAAGGTTGAAGGGGCGTATCACCGAATCAACACCGGCAATCTTGTTATCGATGCTCTGGTAACCAATGCGTTAAACATCGGACAAGCGAATGGGATTACTATGGCAACTGAGCTTCTTCTGTTCGACAGCAAGCTGCCCGTTGATCGTTATGATCTATGCGTTGTGCTGGGTAATTTGCTGGACAATGCCATCGAGGCTTCAAAAAAAATAAAAATGGCCGAAGATAGGCACATCCTTATACATATTCGTTCCAATGAAGTTGCGTTATTTATCCGTGTTCGCAATCATGTGGAGCGGGAGATAACCAATTTGCAGAGCAAAAAAGCAAATCCAGAATATCATGGCTACGGATTGACCAATATTAAGCGAATCTGCGAAAAATATGGCGGGCACATGACCATCGAAAGCGAATCGCGACAATTTGAGAATATGGTTGTTTTGCCGTTCGCTAGCTCCAGGGATTCCCGAACGTAATGCATTTCGGGGATTCTTTTTTTCGTTTCAGGGAGATTTGTTCTTTTCTTCCCCGTATTTCCTCTATGATGAGTTCACTAGAAAATGATCTGCAGAAAGAGGGAATAACGAAATGAAAATGTGGAAAAGAACAGGCGTAGCCTTGATTGCGGCTGTGCTGTTTGCAGCTCCGATGGCTGAAGGAGCGATACAGGCTAATCAGGGTAGTATTGTAGCAAAGTCTGAGGACGGGGTGACACAGGCCGATCAAGGCTCAGAAGCTAAGCGATTAGCCGAAGCGGAAGCCCAATTGATGGCGCAGACGCTTATCGACGGCTATGGTGCAAGCGGCGTCCAATATGCCATCCGTAGCAAAGGAGAGATTGTATTGTCGGGAGGAATAGGCGTCGATGCTGCTGGAAACAAAACGCCGATTGGAAATAACGTCATGTTTGCCATTGGCTCGGTCAGCAAAATGTACGTGACCGCTGCAACGATGATGTTGGCCGATGCCGGCAAGGTGGACATTGACTCTCCTCTTACGAACTATATCCCCGATTTCACAATGGCCGACGAAAGGTACAAACAGATTACGCCACGTATGCTTATGAACCATTCGGCTGGGTTTTATGGTAGTCATTACAGAAACAGCATGTTGTTTGCGGATAATGATACGGAGAACCATGACCTATTACTGCAAAATTTGCGTTCAGAGCGGCTAAAGTCGGAGCCGGGTGAATATTCCGTTTATGCCAACGACGGATTTCAATTACTGGAGATTTTGGTGGAGCGGGTAAGCGGCATGAGCTACACCCAATTTCTTGCACAAAGCATTAGCGCTCCGTTAGGGCTGACTTCAACAAAAACCCCGCTTGACACGTTTGATCGAAGTCAGATCTACTCTGTGCATGTGCCAGGCATCGACGGTGCGCTTCCCGTCGAAAATGCCAACGTGCTCGGAACCGGCGGCATTTATTCCACCGCCGAGGAGCTGACCTTGTTCTCGGAAGTGTTGACAGGCAAACAACCGGACCTATTGTCGGAAGCGGCGGCTTTGGCTATGCAGCAGCCAGAATACCGCAACGGCGTTTGGGTTGACGGAAGCTCGAACGTTTACGGGTATGGGCTGGGGTGGGACTCGGTCGATTTGGCTCCTTTTGATGATTACGGCATTCAAGCAGTGACCAAAGGCGGAAATACGATTCTGTATCATGCAGCGTACATTGTTTTGCCGGAGCAGGAGGTTTCGATTGCGTTTCTGACAGCAGGTGGACCGTCCACCTTCAATACAGCGGCGGCATCAAATATTTTGCTGGCTTACCTGAAGGGGAGCGGAGAAATCAAGGATATTCGACCAGACAAAACCTTCGAAGCACCTGTCAAAAAAGAAATGCCGGATCATTTTAAGGCCTACTCCGGTTTATATAGAAAGGTTGGCTCTACACTTAGCCTTACGGTCAAGGATGGTGAAATAAACCTGCCTGCGATGAAGGGCGGCCTCATTCCGGAGCAAACCTACGTTTATATCGGTGATCAGGTCTTTATGGGAGAGGATGGACGTACAGCTATCAGCTTCGATGAGCAAAGTAACGGAAAGACCTATGTTCGTGTCCAGAGTGTGCTGGAGTTTCCCGGATTTGGACAATCCGCTCTCGATCATTATGAGCTGCAGAAGCTGGACGCTAATACGCCGGATGATTCCATCACACAGGTATGGAAGAAACGCGACGGAAAAACCTATTATGCAGTAAATGAAAAAATTAATTCGCTGTTTTATTTTTCGCCTCAAGTGTTATCGAAAATGATTCAGCTTGACGAGGGAAGCGGTTATGCTAATGGAACCATCATTATGGAGAACAATAAGGCAATGAACATTGCCGAAATTCCTGTTATGAATGGCCGTGACGCATTTGATTTGATTTTTTATAAAGAGAATGGGATTGAATATTTACAATCGGGTGGTTGGACCTTCATCAGCGAGACGGCTATCATGCCGATCTATAACGGAAGCGCCTCTACTGTAACCATTCCTGCGTCTGGCCATGCGCGTTGGTTCCAAATTGGCGAGGGAGCAGGGGGAAGAAGCATGACGGTTGAGATGCCGGAGTCTAGCGGCTTCGTGGTTTACGACGCCAATGGAATACCGATTCAACATTCGGTGGCCAGCGGCAGCTCAAGCGTGATTTTGCCTGCGGGCGGTTTGATCGTTTTCGGCGGCGAAGCGGGCGACATATTCAAGATTGCACTAAAGCGTAAGTAATAGAAGGAAGGGCTGTCAGAAGTCAGTGTGAGCTGAAATCTGATGGCCCTTTTTTCTGTTATTCCGAAGATGCAGTAAAGCGAGAAGGCCGTAATAGCTTGCTCGCGATGCAATATTGGTTTTTGTTTGGTCGTATTCGTGTGTGGGTCCCACAGAGTAATAGAGTCGCGCTTTTCGCTCGCAGACCGCATATCAGGCGCTGGACTCCACAGCGGCACATGGTGCCGGAATGCAAGAAGCTCCAACGAATACGGTTTTGACCTTGACAATTTTTGAGAACGGCATTAAATTAGTAACATATAGTTAATATCATTCGGATAATAACAAATAGCTAATAACAATTAGTTAATATTCAATAGAAATTAACGTCATGAGTTATTAATCATACAAACAAGCTTGAAAGGATGACTAAGATGAGTGTCAGGGACCGGAACGGTCTTACCGAAGAAGAGTTTTTACGTCAATACGATGCGGGGGATTACGCGCGTCCTTCAGTAGCTGCGGATATGGTCATTTTCACCATCATGGACAGCGAAAGAGACAATTACCGCAAGCTTCCCGAAAAAACATTAAAGCTGCTGCTGATCCGCAGAGCCGGACATCCCTATATCGGCCATTGGGCGTTGCCCGGCGGCTTCGTCAGGCCCCATGAAACGACGGAGCAAGCCGCGAGGCGAGAGCTGCAGGAGGAGACGGGCCTGGATTCTGTATATATGGAGCAGCTTCAGACCTTCAGCGAGCCGGGACGCGATCCCCGGACATGGGTTATGAGCTGTACGTATATGGCGCTGATCGATGGAAGCGCGGTCGAAGTGGAGGGCGGGGACGATGCGGACCAAGCCGCATGGTTTGAAATATCGTACCGGCTGGTAAGGGAACAGAAGGAGCATCAGGAGGATGGCTTTACGCGCAGCTGGCAATACGAGCTTGTCCTTCGCCATGAGGAAACGGAGCTGAAAGCCATCGTGGAGAAGCGGACCGTGTATACCAACTCGGCTGCCCAAACGGACTATATCCTGATTGAAAATGAAGGCCTTGCTTTTGACCATGCCAAGCTTATTGCCTGCGGAATCGAACGGCTGAGGGGCAAGCTGGATGAAACCAGCATTGCCCTGCATCTGATGCCGGAGCTGTTCACCCTGACGCAGCTGCAGCAGGTGTACGAGGTTATTGGCGGGAAGGAATTGTTAAAAGCGGCGTTTCGGAGAAAGGTGGCTCATCTGGTTGTGGAAACCGATCATTATACAGAGCCGGCCGGACATCGGCCGTCGCGACTATATCGACGAAACTGGGAGAATTTATCATGATATATAATGTGGATGCGTTGCGCAAGGCTTATCAGGCTGGCGAACGTTTTAAATATTTATTTTTTTGGGGACATACGCCTCCGGCAGATGGAGTTGTTAACCAAAGCTGTCTGAGTCAATGGTGGATGAGCCGTTTTGAGGTAAATGGTGTTGTCTATAGCTGCACGGAGCAATATATGATGGCTGAAAAAGCGCGTTTGTTCGGCGACCAGGAGATGCTTGAAGCTATTATGAAGGCCAAACACCCCAAGGAAATGAAAGCCTACGGCAGGGCAGTTACGGGATATGATGACGCCAAATGGAATGAGGCAAGCTACGGGATTGTCAAAGAGGGCAATTGGGCAAAATTCAGCCAAAACGAGGAATTGAAGAAGTATTTGCTGGGTACGGGGAAACGAATTTTGGTTGAAGCAAGCCCAAGAGACCGAATCTGGGGCATCGGCATGGGCAAAAGCAATCCCGACGCGGAATGTCCGCCCAAATGGCGGGGCAAAAACAAGCTTGGGTTTGTGTTGACGGAGGTACGCGACGAGCTGCTGTCAATGAATAATTAACGATATCAATAAGGATGAGATTACAGATGAAACCACATACAGAAAGAAGCAATTACGAAGGAAGAAGAACACTCGGGGAAAAAGAAGGGCATGGAAAAAAGGCCGCAGGAAAAGCTGGAGATAGAACAATAGCGGGAGGAAAAGCAGAAGAGGGAAGAGCAAGCCGCAAGCAGGTGGCGGAGCAGACGCTTGCGATTATTGGGCGGGGATGTTACGAGCGGGATGGACGCTTGATCGACATTGCTTCTATGCAAAAGCAATCCGAGAAGGGCAGCCGGCTGCTTGTACCCGATGAAGCATTGAAGGTATTGGAGACGGTTAGACGGCGCTTGAACGGACCGGCGGTTATTCGTCAATATGTACGCAACGAAGCAACAGTAGAGGCGATTCTGGCATGTCCGGCGGAGGAACGAAGCCATCTGGGCGTATTGAATTTTGCCAGCGCCAAAAATCCGGGCGGCGGTTTTTTGGGCGGGGCCATGGCGCAGGAGGAGAGTCTGGCGGCCTCCGGCGGATTGTATGCGACGTTGCTGCCGCATGAGCGGTATTATGAATTTAATCGGAAGTGCGGGACGATGATGTACAGTCATCATGCTATTTTTTCGCCGGACGTTGTTTTTTTCCGGGATGCCCATTTTAATTTGCTTGCCGAACCCGCTACGGCGTCCGTATTGACGCTTCCTGCCGTTAACTTCGGCCAGGTCGTGCTGAAGGGCGAGGATGTTGAAGAGGCGGATCGCGTGATGAAGGAACGGATGGAGCTGGCGCTTGCCCTTTTTGCCGAAGCCGGCATGAAAAGACTGGTGCTTGGCGCTTATGGCTGCGGCGTATTCCGGAACGATCCCGTCAAAATTGCCGCATGGTGGAACGAGCTGTTAACGGAGCGGGGATACGGAGCTTTGTTTGATGAAGTCGTTTATGCCGTGCTTGACCGGAGCCGTGATCAGGCCAGTATAAATGCTTTTCGAAGAGAATTTCAAAATGTTCAGTAAAAAAAGATTGGAAGGGCAAGATGGGTATGCGAAACAAAAATGATGATGTAAAAATAGGCAAGTTTCTAAGTTTGGTGCTTCGGCATCAGCCCCAGGCAGCAGGTATTACGCTTGATGCAAATGGCTGGGCGTCCGTGGATGAGCTGATCGCCGGCGTAAACCGTTCCGGCAGTAGGCTGGATCGTGCTGCGCTGGAGCGGATCGTGGCTGAAAACAACAAAAAAAGATACAGCTTTAACGAGGACCGCACCAAAATCAGGGCCAACCAGGGCCACTCCTTATCGGTGGACGTTGAGCTAAAGGAGCAGAAGCCGCCAGCGCGGCTTTATCATGGCACGGCCCGCCATCTGGTTCCCTCTATTAAGCTATTGGGCATCAAAAAGGGAACCCGGCAGCACGTCCATTTGAGTGATGATCCGGCATTGGCCATGAAGGTAGGCTCCAGACATGGCGAGCCAGCCTTGCTGGAAATTGAAGCGGCCGCGATGCATGAGCTTGGCCATATCTTCTACAAGTCGGAAAACGATGTATGGCTGGTTGAGTTTGTGCCGTCTGTATTTTTAAAAGGCGGGCATGACTAAAACGAACAGGCATAACGAATTGAAATCGCGTAAAAAATACAGCCGTCACCAAGGGCTGCCAGACGTTTGACAACGTATCGGCCTCCTGCATGGTGACGGCTGTTTCTATTTTATCCTAGCGGAGGAACCCTCTGTCCCGTAGCGTTTCATCTCGGCTCAAGTCAAGCACTGATTTCTGGTTTGAGCCATGAAAACCGATTAAAAATTGTTGTAAATCCGCTCCGCCGTTACTTTTCCGCTTGCGATATCGCCGGAGGTGTAGCCGGAAACAGCATTGCCGACTTTAAAGTCCTTGCTGACAAGCTGCTCGGAGGGAGCTGGCGCGTTTGGACCGGGAATGCCGTATTCCGTTGCATCCGTTACCGTTACCCAGAGCTCGCCGATGCGGAAGCTTTGCCCGTCTGCGGAAACCTCTTCAATAGTGCCGTCGATGTTGACAATGGCTTTAGCAGCCGGCGGCGCCTGAGTCGTGCCTGAGGCTTGCGGTGAAGCTGATGTCGGCGTTTGCCCCTCTGCAACGCTGTTTGTTGGCGCTGGAACCGGCGCCGTGCCGTCCGGGCTTTGGTTAAAAGCAAACACGCCTACCGCAAGTACGGCGCATGCGGCAACTCCCGTTGCCCATGCAAATGTTTTGTTTTGTTTTTTACGGTTTGTAGTGGTCATATAAGTCTCTCCTTTTGTATGCGGGTCCATAAATTGTTGTTCTCGTTCCAGCCGTTTGAGCGTCCGTTTCTGAAAATCATCGCTTGTTCTCAATTTGGAGAATGCTTTTTTATAGTCCGAATGCTTCAATCCTGCCAACCTCCTAACAGGCCTTTTAACTGCGAGCGTCCACGCGCCAGCCATGTTCCTATCGTTGCGGGTTTTGAATGAAGAATATCCGCAATTTCCTCCAGGGAATAACCTTCAAAATAAAACAAATGAATCGGTATCCGGTATTTTGGAGCAAGAGACAATACCGCCTGCAGCACGGCATGGTCTTCTCCGGGCAAATAGGACAGGTTGTCCGGAAGGGGGCTCCGGCGTTTAAACCAGCCTGCTTTTAGCATGTTTTTGCTTTTATTGATGGCTGCTCGTATCAGCCATGCCTTTTCATGCTCGCTGCTCTCGAAGACGGGAGCTTTTTGAAGGTACGCCACAAATACGTCCTGGGCGACCTCCTCGGCGTCAGCCACGTTTTTGAGATAAGCAAAAGCAATTTTGATCAAATTGTCGGAATACAATCCGACGGCTTCGCGAATTCGTTCATTGAGCTCAGATGAAGCTTGCACCCTCGGGTCCCCCTTTCACTATAAATACAACCGAAAGCCGCCTCATTTTTCAAACCGTCCAAAAAAACTTTTATATACCCAGAATACCCATTTTGCAGAAAAGGGAATAGGACTATAATGGAAAAAAGAGGGGGTATGACATGATTTTGATACAGGGAGAACAAATTGGGCTTAGATTATTGGAGCCGGAGGATGCGGCGCTGCTTTGGAAGTGGCTTAACGATCCTGATGTATTGGCTTATTATGAAGGGCGCGACCGTCCGCAAAGTCACGACGATATCAGAGGAAGCTTTTATGAGGATACGGGTGAGGCTACACTTTGCATCATTCAGTTTATGGGGAACGACATTGGCTACCTGCAGTTCTATCCGCTGGACGATGAAGACAAGCAGTCTTACGGGTATGGGGAAATCGACGGCGTTATCTACGGAATGGATCAGTTCATCGGAGAAACGGCTTATTGGAACAAGGGGATCGGCACAGGGCTGATCGGGGAGGTTGCCCGTTATTTGTTCAGCTGTCAGGGGGCCGATAAAATTGTCATGGATCCGCAGGCATGGAACGAGAGGGCAATCAAGGTTTATGAAAAAAACGGGTTCGTCAAAAAAAGGCTGCTGCCCCGGCATGAGTGGCATGAGGGCGAATATAGGGATTGCTGGCTGATCGAGCTGGACAAAGAAAGCTTGCAGAAAAAGCTGGAGAAGTAAGTGCCAGGGCGTGCAAGCAAACTCCGAGAGGAGCATATTGCCTCTCTTTTTGTGCCCGTCAGGGCATTTGTTCGATGGTTCGCAGCGCAACGCTTGAAGGGGCTGTCCGAAAAGTCTGTGACGGTAAATAATTAATCAGCAAACCGGTCCCTCCCGGAAAAGGGTGTCTTGGAAGCTCAAACATTTTTGTCCGCTTTATTTTAATCCTGTTTGTAGTGGATAAAAGCCGACAAAAAAACTCGCCCTCAAGACACCCTTTCCCCTCCGGTCCCTCTGCTGAATAATTATTCGTTTCACTTGACTTTTCAGACAGTTCCTTTATGCTTCAAGCTGCCTGCCATGTACGGTTTACAAACCGATTTTTTTGCCTGTGCGCGCGCTTTCGATAGCCCCAAATACCATGGACATGCTTTTTAGATTGTCTGCACTGTCCGTTTCCGCAGGGCGTCCTTCCTCCAGGGCCGCAAACATTTCGTCCAGACAGCCGTAATGGCCTTCCCGGCCGGTCCACACCTCTTCACCCTGTACAGTCAGCTGCTCGCGGATAAAACCTTCCGATTTTTCAGCGTTGACAGCTTCGCCATAAGGCATGGAATGTCCGTCCCACCGCACGGTGCCGCGGCTGCCGATCACTCTCCAGTCCGATTCCCAGGAGGTGTTCAGCCCCTCCGAGCACCAGGAGCCGCGATAGCTGAACACGGAGCCGTCGCTCATTTCAAAAATACAAATGGCCGATGCATTCCCCTTGTACCAGGAGCCGGGAGGGTTAAACTCGTGACAATAAACGGACACGGGATCGGCGGCGCTAATAAATCGGGCCTGGTCAAACGTATGGATGGCCATGTCGACGACTAGCGGGCTGTCCATGACATCGCGAAAGCCGCCAAAATGGGCGCCGAGATAAAAGTCCGCGTTTATCGTTCCCACAGTGCCGATGGCGTCCGCGTCCAGCAGACCCCGCAAGGAACGGATTTGCTTCAAATAGCGGCGGTTCTGCATGACGGAATACCGTTTGCCTGCTGATTGGGCAAGCGCCGCGATTTCTCTCGCATCCGCCATGGATTCCGCCATCGGTTTTTCGCCGAACACATTGCAGCCCGCATTCATCGCTGCGGTAACGACCGCTTTA
Organism: Paenibacillus oryzae; assembly: GCF_001675045.1. Lineage (GTDB taxonomy): Bacteria > Bacillota > Bacilli > Paenibacillales > Paenibacillaceae > Pristimantibacillus > Pristimantibacillus oryzae. The sequence continues at coordinate 51,659 of NZ_LYPA01000032.1, read as the reverse complement.
TGGCTGGCCGGTATAGTGACGTCGAAAACAAGGCTGGCGTCTGTTTCAGCCAATGCCGTTTCAAGATCGGTGAACACCGGGACGTTTAGCCCGCGCTTTGCGGCCATCGTCCGGGCGGTTTCCTCATAGAGATCTACAAGGCCTACAACCTCCGCATTGTGACGTTCGGCGGCGTAATCCAGCCAGGTATTGGACATGCCTCCACAGCCTGCGACCAATATGTTATGCTTCATCGTTAGCGACAGCTCCCCGTTGTTAAGGTGGTTAATAGAGGTTGTTCCATACAAGCTAATAGCGTTAATGCTTCGGTGAGCCTTTGTTATTCTACCGGGTTTGGTACAAAATCGCCGCCGCGGCAACGCTTCAGGTAGTTAAGTCCATGAACCTGCCCCGTCATTTCCAGTTCGCCCTTGTAGACGGGATCATGCCAGCCTTCGATATCAATGCTGCCGCTGTAGCCCGCTTGTCTGAGAATGGAAATGATGTCGGTCCAGTTGGAGTCGCCAAAGCCCGGCGTCCGGTGCCATACAAATTCACACGGTCCATGAATGCCGTATTCCTTAACGATATCCCAGGCGATTGTGGCGTCCTTGCCGTGCACGTTAAAAATTTTGCCTACCCACTTGCGCAATTGCGGAATGGGATCGATCAGGCTGACCATTTGATGGCAAGGCTCCCATTGAAGGCCGATGTTATCGCTTGGAACAGCGTTAAACATCATCTCCCAGGCTGTCGGGTTATGCGCGATGTTCCAGTCGCCTTCCTTCCAGGTTCCGCCCATATCGCAGTTTTCAAAAGCAAGGCGGATGCCGCGCGACTCCGCGCGTTTCGCCAGCTCCCCGAATACCTCTCCAAAACGGGTCATGGACTCGTCAATGCTGCCCGGCACCCGTCCCGTAAAGCCGGCCACCGTATCGCAGCCAAAAGCCTCCGCCGCATCTATCAGCCGCTCCCAGCTTGCCAATGTGTCTGCGCTGTCGCCTTTTCCCGTCAGCGGGTTGCCGAAGATGCCAAGCGTTGAAATGGGAATCCCGTGTTTGTCCGTGTGCTCTCGCACCTGCTTCGCCAGCTCCTGCAATGGAGTAGTTCCCGTCGATTGCCAGAAGGTCAGGGAAAACGATTCAAAGCCGTGCGGAATGAGCTGGGGAATAATTTTTGCTGCATTGTTGCCGCCAACCAGCGTGCCTATTTTTATGCTGTTCATAGTGATGTCCCTCACTTTTTTAGTCATATACAACAACTCCATCATAAGGTATCATGACTAGCAGAGCTAGGTACAATCTGACGAACCATTCGCACAATCTTCTTCTAGAGATTGTTCAATAAGTCCGCCTTCCATTACGCAACCTGCCTGGCGGCATAGGCGGCTTCGAATATGGAATAATATGATCGTAAAATCGTATCTGAATGGAGGGCTCGGCATGACGCGAAGTCCGCTCAAGGAAAATACGTTTATACCGGATCGCACCTTCCCGATCAATGTGTTTCGGGTGGGAGACGTTTATCCTCATTGGCACGATCATATCGAATGGGTGTATGTAAAGGAAGGGCTGGCCAAAATTCAGATTGACGGCAGCTTTGAGCAAATCGGCAAAGGCGAGCTTGCGTTTATTAATTCGCGGCAATTGCACAGCGCGGCAACGCAAACTCCCGATACGGAGCTGATCTGCATCGTGTTTAACGAAGCGCTTGTCCGGGGCAGCGGCTTGGATATTACGGAGTATCATTATTTTGTTCCCTACTTGCAGCAGCAGCAAAAATGGCCCAGCTGGATGAGGAAGGATGCTCCATGCATGGAGGAGCTGGGGGAAGCCTTCGAGCGTTTGCTATCGGAATTCGGGCAGAAGCGTCCCGGCTACGAGCTGCTTGTTAAAGCGGAGCTGCTGCGTATATTCGGCCTTTATTTTCGCTACGCGGAGCAGTTTATGTCGGAGGCGCCGCCGCGGACCTACAATCCGCATGACTTCACAAGCCTGCTCAAGACGCTCAGGGAGCGCTTCTGCGAGCCAATTACGATTGGCGAGGCGGCGGGGATGGTTAACTTAAGTCCCAATCATTTTTGCAAGCTGTTCAAAAAGGTAACGGGCAAAACCTTTATCGACTACCTCCACACGCTGCGCGTGCAGGAGGCGGAGCGCTTGCTGCTGGAGAGCGATTTGCCGGTTACGGAAATTGCCGAGCGAGTCGGATTTTCCACGATAACGTATTTCGGGCGGGTTTTTCGTAAAATCCGCAGCCAATCGCCTTCCTCCATCCGAAGGGATCGGGCGGAGGCGCGGAGGGATCAGGCGGAAGCGCTGACTCCCGCAAAAGCGGGAAGCCGTGACAGTTGAATTCAATACGTCTCATGGTTTCAGTCATGGTCAGGCCACGGTCAGGCGGGAGCTTTGGGCAGCTGCTTCGTTTTCCCGGCTGTTTTCTTTTTGCTGCGAATCGCCCCCACGATCCACAGCAGCAGCGGCAGCAGCATAAAAAGGACGGGCAGGTTGAAGGGGACGGCGACGAGCTTTGGATAGAGAATGGAGCTATCCACGAAATTGCGCGGCAGCATGGCGAGCGTAATCGCAATTGGAGCAGCTATAAAAATGATGATGCGCCAACGCTTGATCCCCATCCATTGGGCGGTGCCGTAGGAGGCCACGAACAAATAGAGAGCTACCTTGATGAATATACCCATAATCCAGATGGCGACAACGATCGAATCCAGATTTTGCAGAAACCCGAAGGAAATAAAACGCACCAGATTAAGAAACGGATAGGTCTGCCTGGACGAAGTGGATTGACCGAAGATGGCGATGCACTGCATAGCTGACAGCAGCGTAAAGACGCTGGCCACAACAGAGCCCAATATAGCTCCCTTGACGCCTTCGCGAGGACGGGCGAGAAAAGGCAGGATCATCATGAGCATAATATTGTCCCCCAGAAACGAAGCGGTTGGCAGTGCTCCCATAAGCAGTACAAGGGGGGTATTGTCCGCCATAATCGGCAGCAGATTATGGAGCTTGATTTGTGGAGCATTGAGCAGCAAAGGCACCATTATACCAAGCAGAATAAGCGGCCCCAGCACCTCGCTGCATCTCGCCAGCACCTCGATGCCTGCGAAAGATACATAAGCCGCCACAAGCAGCATGCCGAGGATGGGGATGAAAACCGGCGTAAGCTGCAAAATGGTGCCGCTTATAAAATCGGCATATTGCCTCAAAATAATCGCCAGCACGGTGTACCAATAAACAACATAGAGCAGAATGACGACATGTCCAACAAATTTCCCCAAAATTTTAGGCGCATACGTGACTATGCTTTCGTTGGGATATAGAATGCTGATTCGGGTCAGCACGTAAGCCAGGCCCACCGAAAACAAACCGGAGATCAGGATGGAAATCCAGGCGTCCTGCTTGGCGACGGCGATGGAGGGATTGATGGTTAGCAGTATAGTCATGCCGATTTGCATGGTGGAAATCAGCCAAAATATTTGATTTCCGTTGATTTTCTCCTTGCTCATGCAAGCTGTCGCTCCTCTCTAGCCGGATTGCTGGGTGTTGAACATGCCGGGGCGTAAAATTTCCGCTTCCACTTTTACCGCGACCTTTATTTTTGGGAAAATTTCTTCCCAGTCCTTCTGATGCTTTTTCCAAATACCGGGGTATTTGCGGTGAAAGGCTCCTGCAAAATTGAAAATATCTGCCTTGTATTTGGTTTTCGCATCTTCAAACGTTTGTAAAATTCGTTGCTCAATACTCCGTTCAAGCTGCTCTTCAATAGCTTGCAAGCTTTCGCTGCTTTGGTTGATGTTAATGTCCGATTCATTCTGGATTAATTGGTTTTTGCATTTGACGTGGATAGTGACGGACCATTCGCCGTTTTTGATGGCTGGCACTAATCTGGTCCGGCTTCGCAAAAGCTGAACCGATAAAGTACCATCCGAAGACTCCGGCTCTATCGTAATGGTTGCATTGTGCATTTCGTCAATGGTCCATAACAACCCTCTGGTATCCTCATTACTGGCTATGCCAGCCAGCTTTTCGTTATGGAGAATAACGGTCCCGCTAATATAACCGACGCCTTTTGTGGGATCTGGCTCGCTGGGCGCATGCATAGGCTCCACCCACGGCAGCAAAGCCGTTTTGCTTTCATTGTCCAGCATCTCCTGCAAATGGGCCAGCGTTGTGGTAATGCTTGCCCGGTTGTTAGCCATCTCGCGTAAAACCTCGGACGTATTGCGCTCCAGAATGGAATGCTTCTCTAATATCTTTTTTGCTTTTCCTTTGCTGACAAAAACGAAGGCGCGCTCGCGCGGCTCCGAATCCCGCATGAGAAAGTCCATATCCTTCGAGATCCCCTTTTTTACTCTGTCCACGCCAAATATGTAGACCTCGGAATGTCCCCAAAAAATTTCGCGTGAAAACTTCATTTGAAGATGAGACAACGCATCGGCAATATTTTCTCCAGACGCGGACTGTATGAAGGTTGTCCCTGTACCGCTTGTTGCTTTCCCGAGCGAATCGCTTCCCTGTGTCGAGCCTAGGGGAATAAAGATTTGAATGGTGATTTCAACGTTTTTGTCGCCGTGCTGGTCGATAGCTACCCCTGTCACAAGGGCCAGGTCGTTAATTTCCTTGCGGTCCCAGCAGCCGCCAAGCAGGAGGCAAATCAGCAGGGCAGCCAGTATAAGCAAAAGAAAGCGAGTCCCCCGGCTCATGAGGGCGCTCCTTCTTCCCCTTGCTCGGGTCGGTTGAAGGGAGCCTGACGGATTGTATTTTTACGTCCGGTAAGGCTTGGCCGCTTGCGCATGCCCCAGATAGGCCCTCGAATAAACGTATCCAGCATTTCACTCCATTTCATTGGCGCAAGGGGCTGCAGGTAGGGGACGCCTAATGAGCGGAGGGAGCACAGATGAACAATAATAGTCAATAGACCAAGCATCAGGCCGAGCAGGCCAAACATCCCCGATAAAAACATGATGGGGAAACGAAGTACGCGAATGGCGATGCCAGCGCTATATTGCGGCAGCAGAAAGGAGGCGATGCCGGTAATGGCAACAACCATAACCATTGGCGACGAAACAAGACCGGCCGAGGTTGCCGCTTGTCCGATAACGAGGGCGCCAACGATGCTGACGGCAGAGCCGACCTGCTTGGGCAAGCGAACGCCGGCTTCTCGCAGCGCCTCGAAGGAAACCTCCATGAGCAGCGCCTCAACAAGCGCGGGGAAAGGAATTTCTTCCCTCGACTTCGCTATGCTGAGCAGGAGCGAGGTTGGCACCATTTCCTGATGAAACGTCAGCACCGCAACGTAAAGCGAAGGCAGCAGCAATGAAATCAATAGAAACAGAAACCGCAGCCAGCGAATGAAGCTGCTGATCATAAAGCGCTGATAATAGTCCTCGGGCGATTGCAGCATCGAAAAAAAGGTAGTTGGCGCAATAAGGCAGAACGGCGTGCCGTCCAGCAAAATTGCAATTTTCCCTTCCAGCAGAGCGGCGCTAACGACATCGGGACGTTCTGTAATCTGGATTTGCGGAAAAGGCGAATAGGGATTATCCTCAATCAGCCCTTCGATATAGCCGCTTTCCAGCACGCCGTCGATATCAATTTTCCCGATGCGGCTTGTAACCTCCTCGACAAGGTCGTGATTCGCGATGCCGTCGATATGAGCAAGCATGATTTCTGTTTTTGTGTACCGTCCGACCTGAAAAGAGCTTAGCTTCAAGGCAGGATCTTTAATTTTGCGCCGAAGCATGGAGGTATTGACGCTTAACGTTTCGGTAAAGCCTTCGCGCGGCCCGCGAATAATAGATTCTGCCGCCGGCTCCTCGATACTGCGCTGCTGCCAGCCGGGCAAACTGACCGTAATGCCAAAGGGAAGTCCGTCAACGAGCAATGCGACGCTTCCGTTTGATATAGAACGCAGCAGCTCGTCAAAGCTGGCGGCGATTACCAGCTGGCTTGCAGCAACAATCGAGCTTATGTAGGAAAAGTCTATTTTGTCAGGATCAGCACGAGCCTGCAGTAGCGGGGCCAGAACATGCAGATCAAGAAGCTGCTCATTGATCATGCCGTCAATAAACAGCAGGAAGGCATCGGTGTTGCCCGCAAGCGGAAACGATCTGGATCTAATGTCGGCGGAATCGTTATAAATCTTTTTGATGATTTCAATATTGTCTGTCAGCCGGGTGCTAAAGGGCGTATGCCTGTATTCCAAAATGTCCATCATAATAGACTCCTTGTGAGAGGTTGCTCAAACCGTAAAGCGAGGAGTGCTGGAGCAAGTATAGGTTAAGGGTATATTTTCCCAATGCGGATTTTTTATTCTCCAAAATAATAAAAAGACGGCGTTCTCCGGGGAGAACGCCGCCATGATGTCATTTTGATGCCCGCGCTAATGCGCGGCTATCGAGGCAAGGAAATCTTTTATTTGTCCGCTCATTTCCTTGGATAACGTCCAATGCAAATAGTGATGGCCCTCCAGGGCAATCAGCTTGCTTGCGGGATGCGCGGTCAGCTGGGTCTGGTAGAAGGATGCTATGGACTTCCCGTCTTCGCGCACCCGGTCGTCTTTTTTCATAAAGATGAGCATTGGCATATTTTCCGGGTGGCGGAGCGCTTCTGTTGCAGCAATATTTTGTTTAATGTGATTGGCCTCGTCAACAACATTCACATTATACGTCTTCCGTGCTGCAAACGACTTTATTGCAGCCAGCGTTTTTTTTGAATAAACACCTTCCGGAGCTTTGGGAAGGAAATCCTTCGGAGCCATTACTGTCATGATACGGGCAATACCCGCCGGTGCGAGATAGGACAAGTATGGAGGTGTATCGGGAACCTCCTCCTCGAAGTAAGCCACTGCCTGCGGCAGCGTCAAGTCGTTGCCGACAATGGCCTTCACCTCGTTCGGATATTGATTGGCGTAATAAAGGCTGTAAATGCCGGACATGGAATGCGGCATCAATACATACGGACCCACGATGCCGGATTTTTTGAGGGCGGTTCTAAGCTCCTCCACGATCCTTTTAACGGTGCGTTCCTTGTTTGTGGAGTCGCTCCATCCGTAGCCGAAGCCTTCGACAACAACGACTTTATTTTCCTTCGACAGCTCGTTTATGAGCGGTTCAAAGTCCAGCGCTGGCGCAGAGGTTCCGAGACCGCTCAGCAAAACGATCGTGTTGTCGCCGGTTCCCTTTTCAAAGACATGCATTTTGCCTCCGTCTACCTCGATCATTTGGCCAATCGGCGGAAATTTCACCTGCTCATACGCATTTAAAATATGATGGAAGGCGATTCCCAAAACGATAAGCGCAAGTACGCCCAAGCCGATATTTCGCATCAGCTTTCCGAGTTTGAATCTTTTGGTTTTTTTCATGGCTTTACCTTCACCTTTATTATTTTCCCTCAAGTTCCAGACGGGCTTAATTGCCAAGCAGCCGTCGTTACTCGTTACAGTGCTTCCTTTACGACCCTTTTGCCGTAGAAAACGGACAATACGCCGAAGATTGAATACAAACCTCCGTAGATAGCTACAACAATCAGCATGGGCGTCCATAATTCACTGCCGAAGAAAAACCAGCCGGAACGAACGGCGTAGTAGCTATGTCCAAGCCCGACAACTAGCGGAATTCCAAAGCTGAACAGCTGCTTCAGGATAATGCCCGACAGCATATCCCCTCTGCTGAAGCCCAGCTTGCGAAGGATGGTGAAGCTTGGCTTCTCCGCCTGGCTTTCCTCCATTTGCTTGAAGTACAAAATGCAGCCTGAGGTCATCAGGAAGGCGAGACCCAGAAAGCCAACAACGAACAGGAGCAGGCCGAGGTTTTGCAAGGTTCCTTGCTCGCTATCCAATTGAGAGCCGTTGTAACGTTTTTCGCTAGCCTTCATGGACATAAACAGCTCATTTGCTTCCGCGACCCTTTCCCTGTCTGCAATATCGAAGCCAATATAGGTGGAGGAGTCGAGCTGAAGCTTGGAATCAGCATCCTCCTGAAGGCGCTTGAAAACCGCTTCGTCAACAATGGCAACGGGTAAACTGCCGTTGGAGAAATATAAGGATACTACCGCTTCCTTTTGAATACCCTTGATAGCTAACGGGATGTTTTCCTTCATTCCTGTAAATTCCACACGGCCTTCAAACACACCCGGAAGCACCATTTTCATAGCATCGCTATACCCGGAAAGGAGCGTTTCATGCCCTGAAATATCCAAACCATCAACCGAGGATTCACTGATGACGCCAAGTGTGACTTCTTGCGGTTCATTGGCCGTTTCTCCGCCTTTAACCGCGATTCCCGGCAGCTTTGCATGTACTTGAAGCACGCTGATGTTGCGTTGTTCAAAGGAAATGCCTTTTGCCGCAAGCCCGTCACTAAAGGGTTTGGCTTCTTCCTCATAGATAAAAGCAAAGTCGTTCGGAACAGTCGCTTGCGCCATTTTTCCCGCGGAATAATAAGAAATGTAGCTCAGGGATAACAAGCCGAGCGCCAGTGCCGATACCGTTGTAATGATAGTCAGCAGCAGCGCGTTGGACTGGATACGGAACATGATGGAGGATAGCGACAGCACCTCCTTGACGTTCAAATAGCCGTTTTTGCGTTTGCGGACCAAATAAAAGATGCAGCGAACCGAGCCTTTGTAGAACAAATAGGTGCCCACGATAACGGAACCCAAAATCAGTACCATAGCTATCATTAAATCATTGACAGAGCTCACATTAGTCGCGTCGAACAATCGGGATGACAGGTTATAGCCGTAAATAATCAAGCCAAGACCTGCAACGCCGGAAAGCACCTCCAGCAGTGAAAGCTTTCTTCCCCTGTCCTCCGTCGAAGCCAATGTTTGAAATAAACCAAGGATGGTTTGCCGCTTGATAAAAAGAAAGTTGGAAAGCATGATTAGCACATAAATGGCCACAAACACAAGAAGGGTTTGAACCAGCGCCTGCATGGAAAAATCCAGTGAGGCTGATGTTTGAATCCCCGTTAAATCCAGCAGGATATCCAGCAGCAGTCGGGATGAAAAGAGTCCTACTCCAACACCGATTAGCAGCGATGCAAAATAAAGCATGAAGTTTTCGGCCGTCAAAATTCGAAAAATATGGCTTTTGGTCAAGCCGATAAGCTGAAACAATGCGATTTCCTTGCCGCGTCTGCGGATAAACAAATTGTTGGCGTACAAAAGAAAAATGCCAACGATAACGATCAGCAGGATGGAGCTTGCGCGAAGCGCAGCCGCTCCTTTGATGCCGCCGGTCAGCCGGCCCACTGCAGGATCATATTGCAGAGTGACGAAGGAAAAATATAGCGACGAGCTGAACACCAGCGCAAAAACGTACAGAAAGTAATGCTTAACATTTTCAATGAGGTTATGAAAAATAATGCTTTTAATGCTCAAGCGGACGACCCCCTGCCAGGGCTTGGCTGCTTAGAATATCGCCGTAAAACGCTTCACGCGTTTTGGAGCCCTTATGGATTTCGCTGTAGATCAGCCCGTCCTTAATCAGAATTACCCGTTCACTGTAGCTGGCGGCTTCCACATCATGCGTTACCATGGCAATGGTGCTGCCTAGGGTTTGATTGAGCTGGCTGAGCTTGTTCAGCAAATAATAAGCGGATTTGGAATCCAGCGCGCCGGTTGGCTCGTCCGCAAACAGAAGGCTGGGGCGATGGATAAAAGCTCTTGCCGACGCTACGCGTTGCTTCTGCCCGCCGGATATTTCCCTTGGATATTTGTTTTTCAGATCAAAAATGCCAAGCTCCGAAGCAATCATCTGAAAACGCTGCTCGGCTTCCTTGCGCGGCAGCTTCGTTACGGTGAGCGGAAGCATAATGTTTTCCTTAACCGTAAGCGTATCCAGCAGATGGTATTCCTGAAAAATAAAGCCCAAATTCCGTTTGCGAAACTCTGCGATCTGCTTTTCGTTCATCCCGGTAATATCCTTTCCCGCGATCACGATGCTGCCCGAGCTGACCTTGTCAATAGAGGACAATACGTTCAGTAAAGTGGTTTTGCCGGAGCCCGACGCCCCCATAATGCTAACAAACTCTCCTTCCTGAATGCTGAGGTTGATGCCCTTCAATACTTCCTGGCGATTATATTTATTGCCGTAAACCTTTTGTATGCCTGTAGCCTTCAAAATCGGCATGTCATTCACTCCTTAAGCTTTATATCCTAATTATAGAAAGGGCGGCTTGGGAGTACCTTCGATTTGCCTTACAATTTGAAAGGCCCAAGGTGACAATATTGTCACCTTGGGCCTTTGGCTCAGTGCTTCGTAATCACCCACAGGTGCTGGCGCTAATTCAGAAGCTTCAGCTCTTTGGCTTGCGCGATAGCTTTTGTCCGCCGGTTTACCTTGAGCTTGGCAAACAGATTTTTGATATGAACCTTGACTGTTCCTGTTGCAATAATGAGATGTTCGGCAATTTCCTTATTGGACAACCCCGCTGCCAGCAGAGCCAAGACTTCCAGCTCGCGCTCCGTGAGCGGCTCCTCCAGCATTTCCGTTTGCGGCAATTCTGGCAGCTCGGCCGCATCGGAATGAGCGCCGGCCTTGTCAGCTGCGGTTTGCAGCGCGCACAGGAATAAGGCATGAGCGGCCATGGCCAGCAGCACCGGCTGATGCCGGGGAGCAAAAACGCCTGCGGCATGGCGGTTTTCGAGATAAAGCACGCCCTGCATCGTACCGTGCACCGTGACGGGCAGGCATAACACCGATTGCGGCTTGCGTTCTGCAATATAAGGATTATGGTCCAGCCAGCTTTCTTCCTCGGGACTATAGCGGACCTCTTCTTGCGTCAGCAGCGTATACCGGATCAGCCCTTCCGGCAGCGAAAGGCTATCGTTGTTCAATCCCGTCGGAGTGAAGACATCAGAGGAGTGGATATCGAAATAGGCTTGCACATACAGCCGTTCGCTGCCGCCGGTCAACAGCGCTCCCGTTGTGGCGCCTGCATAGGTGACAATCGTATTAAGAATATTGCGAAGCGCCGTTGCTGTGTCATCCTGCCCCCCAATCATTTCGGCGGTTTTCAGAATAGCGTCAAGATCAAGATGATGGCTGTAAGAAGCATCGCCTGCGAGCGTAATCTCGGAGAGTGAGGATACGCCGCGCGCTCCGCCCGAAGCTTGATATTCGGCAAGCGGAGGCAGATCTGGCTTGTCCTGATTGGTCCAGTGCGCCTCCAGCTCTTTCAGCTGCGTTACCTTAATGGCAAGCTCCCACCGGCTGTAGCCTTGAAGCGCAAGCTCCAGATAGTAGAAAGCGCTGGTGCTTTTTCCGCGTTCCCGGTAATGGCGGGCGGCCAGCTCTGCCGCGATGCTGCCTGCAGCAATATCATCGCTCTCCCGCGCCTCCCGGATAGCTTGGTCGTATAAGGCTTCGGCTTGTTCAAGCTTTTCCGAGACTCTGGCGTATTCGGCTTCCAGCACAACGGCCCGGGACAAATATCTCGCTGGCGCGATAGACGCCCAATGCCGGAAAACGGTAAGACTTTCCGCAATCGTTCTGGTTCCGAAATCGCTCGCTTTCCTCGAACCGTTTGCTTCCTTCCTGCTGACTGCTTCCTTTGTATTGCCCCGTTCAATTGAAGCTTCAAGAGGCTTAAGCGCGAGCCGCGCAAGCAGCTCGTAGAACAAGCCCTCCGCCAGATGCGGCAGATGAGTGGCGTAAGCCTCATGCTGCCTGCCTTGACGCGCCCAATCTGCCGCTTCCTGATAATATCCCAGCAGGAAACACAGCTGCGTTTTGTAAGCACAGTATTGGAATAACGTAGTTACAGCCGTTTCGCCGCCGGAAATCCGGTCTAAAAATTGTTCCTCGTCAAATCCTGCACTGCTGAAGCTTTCGGGCGATGCAGTGGCTCCTTGAAGAGCCAGCGCGAGCTGCCGGTACAGGTACAGGTTTTGCAGCACAAAATCATCCCGGGTCGTTTCCAGAACATCCATATAATCGCTTATCGTCCGATTCAGCTTGCTGAGGGGCACTCGGGCATAAATGGCATTGACATGAGCACCCACCGCATAGCTGGCAAAAATGTAGTCGCCGGATTCCAGTCCGCTGGACAAGGCTTGAGCCAGATAAGACTCGCTCTCGCGGCTGTCTCCGGCAAATTGGCTCAATACGCCGCCAAAAATGGTATAGGTTTTGCTCTTGATGGATGCCAGATTATAACGCCGGGACAGCTCGACGCCCACTTTTCCGACGGCCAGGCCAAGGCTGTAATTGCCGTGATCTGTGCCAAGCAGCATGCCGACGGCGGTGTAAACGGCTGCCGATACGGGCGTATTGCCGTATTGCAGCGTAAGCTCCAGCGCTTTGCACATCAACTGGGCGTATACATTTTTATTTGTAAAAAAGGTGGAAGGCGTAATGGCAAACATCAAATTCATAATCAGTATGGTTTCCGGGTCTGACATATCGGGAAGCTCCCCAAGCTGATCCATACGTTCCTCCAAAATCTGCTCTATGCGGGCAGCCTCCACCTTCAAACGGCTTTGCTCCAGCTTCGGCGAAATGTCGATGCCATGCTCGCGAAGGCAAGTTAGACCAAGCTCGGTTCCCTCCGCATATTTTCCTTGATTAATCAATTGCATAATGCGTAGCAGCTGCACCCGGCTCCGTTCTGACGTGTTGGATGCGCGCTGCAGGAGGAGCTGTAATCCGGCTTCGGACTCGTGGTGGCTGCCGCACAAATAAAGACATTCGGCATGCTGGAGCTGCAGCTCGAACCCCAGCTCCAATGCCAGCTCAGCCGGATAAGGACGGAGCAGCTCGACCCCTTTTGCAAAATAGGACAAGGCCATATCGTACGCGGAAGCCGCTTTGGCTCCGGCTCCTGCATCCAGATTTCGGCGGGCAAGCGTTCTAATTGAGACGGGATCAGAGAGCGTATCCGAGCCTTGATTCAGATGGTTGATGGCATCAAACGGAATATCCTCGCTGCCGCTCTGCCGTGTAAGCAATGTTTCTCCAATGGCTTGGTGAAACGCTTGCTTGACCTCGCTGCCGAGCTCGCTGTAGATCAGCTTTTGAATGCTGTCGTGGACAAAAAAGTAACGGTCCGGTCTGGAGGATTTGAGCAGCCCCTCCGTCTCCATCATGGTCCAATCTTCAACGGATAGTGGTTGCCCTGCCGCCTCGGCGATAATAGCCGGATCAAACTCGCTGCCAATACAGGAAGCCATTTGCAGCAGCTTGCGTTCATTGTCCGAAAGCCGCTCCAGACGGTGGCGAATTAGCGTTTGAACAGCATAATGCGGGGAGAGATTCATCATCTGGCCGATATCCCATTGCCAAGAGCGCTTTGCTTCATCATAACGAACAATGTGATCGTCGCGCAGGCGGAGCAGGATCTGCCTGAAGTGGAATGGATTTCCTCCCGACTCGCGATAAAGCATTTCGGTCAATGGGTACGTAATATCCGCCTGGACATCCAGCGTTTCCGACATCATGCGGCCTATGTGCTCTCTATCAAGCGGAGCAAGCTCAAGATGACGAACGGCGGCTTGGTCGGATATGCTTCCATTCTCCTCGTAGCCGGGCAGCGAATCTAGGCCCAGCTCAGAGGGGCGATAAGAGCAAACGAATAATAAATATTGGCATTCCGGATCGCACAGCAAGGCGTGTATTAATTGCAAGGAAGAGGCGTCGGCCCACTGCAAATCATCAATAAACAACACAATTGGACAATCTCTGGATGCCAGTGCCTGCGTGAATCTCCGAAATGTGTAGATGAATCGTTTTTGCGACTCATTGGAAGGAAGCTCCTCGGGGAAGGGAGAAATGCCGGTCAACAGCTCCAGCTCCGGAATAATGGCGGTCATTATGGCCGCATTGGCGCCAAGCGCATGTTGAAGCCGGATTTTTAATTGCTCTGTATAAGCCATTCCTTCTCCCAGCATATGGCGGACAAGGCCGCGGAAGGCTCCAATGACGGGTTGATATGGAACGCCGGTAGCCAGCTGCTGAAACTTGCCGGAAATATAATAAAAGCGATGGTTTTTCCGCAAATCCCGAAAGGCCGCATGGATCAAGCTTGTTTTGCCGATGCCGGCTTCGCCGGTTACGTAGACGATTTCGGTGGAGCCGAAGCAGGCGGAATAGAAGGCCTGTGTCAGCACGTTTAATTCGTATTCCCGTCCATAAAAGCCTTGCAATTCGATATAGGCTTCGTCGCTTGTCCCGGACTGATCCAGATCGTGAATGAGCTGGTCTGCAGTTTGATAGCGCTGATCCGGGTTTTTCGCGAGAAGCTTCATAATAATGGCTTCGAGCTGCCCGTCAACCACTGGCGATCCGGGCGCCGACAGCGGAGGAGGGGTTTGGGCCAGATGCATGTAGACCCATTCCAGGGAAGTAGCTGCGGAAAAGGGAGGCCGTCCGGCAACCAGCTCGTAAAGAATGGCGCCAAGCGAATAAAGATCGCTCCGCTCATCAATCCTCCGCTGCATTCTCCCTGTACTCTCCGGCGAACAGTAGGGCAAGGCTTCCGGCAAACTGCCGAAATTCGGAGCAGGTGAATCTCCATGTTTGTCATGTTCCTCTTGTTTCCAAAAGGTATCGCGCCTGTAACCCGCAAGTCTGAGTCCTTCTCCATCAGCGCTGATGATAAATTGCTCCGGTCTCAGCTCCAGATGGAGCCGCTGCTTCAGATGCAGCTCCCGGAGTTGCAGCGCTGCGGCTTTTGCCAGTTTGCGGAGTGACGCTCCTTCCCTATAGGGATTTCGCCGCATCCACTCTCTTAATGTCATTTCAGACCCATAAAGCTGGTTGGTCATACCCGAACACCCCGAATTGAGCGGGTTTGATACACGCCCTAGATTTTAATAGCCGTTTTTTCTTTATTGTACTGGAAGCAAGGGTGAAATTGCACCCTCTATATGAATGGAATTGTCGAAAGATACTCCTTTTTAGGTATGGAGTAACAGCTTCGTTTGACCTATTTTTAGGAAGCCGAGAAATAGCGTGAAATCATTGAAAAAAGGATGGGGAGAAAGCATGAGCGATTCCATAATTTCTTCTATTATTGTGCTTGTTTTGGGGGTGCTGCTGTATATCAGCCTTTGGTGGAATGCCGTCTATACAGGCTGGAGGTTTGCCAGATGGTATTTTGGCATCATATTGGCTCTTGCGGTCATTGTTGGGGTCTGCTACGAGCTATTCCATATGACATGGCTGTCGGTTTAGGGGGGCGCAATTGTATATTGATTGGAAGAGAGGACGTTTATAATGAGTAAAAAAAGAATGATATTTTGGCTGACTGCGCTTGTTGTGCTGCTGCCGGTTGTTGGCGCCCTTCTGACTCCCGAATTAACTGTACCGTTAAGAGCGGCGGGTATTGGCGGACAGATATTAACCGGATATTCCACGTATACTAACAATGTGTATGAAGGGCGGGCGACAGAATATACGTTTAGTGTAGATGGTATTGTCCAAAATAGCCCGAATCCTCCAGCCGTTGCCGATTGGCTGACGCCGTCGGTTTTTTATGATTATGGCTGGAGTCGCTTTAGCTGGAATCCCGTATTTACCTATAGCAGCAATGGTGCAATCGGACAAACAAGCGATTCGTTGGCTATTCCTGCGACGGCGACCTGGGTTACGATTTCTTCCTTCCAGGTCGAACGGACAGGTGTGAATAATCCGATTGGCAACACCTCTTTTCGCTACTCAGTGGATGGCATAACCGAGCTCACGACCGATAATGAGCTGAATATTCCTCCAAATGCGTTGTGGGCGACACTCTACTCCTTTACGGATGGCTGGACCAATACCACCGATCATGTCCATTGGTCATATGAGCTGAACCGCCCTGTTCCCCATATCGCTTCGCTTACGGTTTCCTCGGATGGAGCACCAGGCTATGCCAAAACTGGAGATACCATAACCGTTGAGCTTGAGACGGATATTGCCATTCAAAGCCCTATCATCAAGATTGCCGGAACGACAGTGGCGGCAACAGGGAGCGGGACAAGCTGGAGCGCAAGTTTGGCGGTGACGGATATGCTGCCGGAAGGAGCTGTGTCTCTGTCAGCGGCCATATTTTCAGAGGCGGGAGCGCCAGGCAGTGTTTTTACCGCGACGACGAACAACTCTGTCGTTTTTTACGACAAAACGGCTCCGCAGCTAACCTACTCGCTTTCACCAAGCGGTCCAAGTAATGAGGATGTTTCGGTACAAGTTTCGGCTGCGGACGCGAGTAGTTCAATCGCCAGCTTCAAGTGGGCGTCAGGAAATCAGAATGTTAATTATTTTGTTGCGCAGGGTCATGATCTTTTGGGCAGCAATGCTGGAGCGGCGTTAGCGACAGACAGCTTTACGGTAACAGAGAACGGGACCTTTACTCTGTACGCCCGCGATATAGCGGGTAATGAAGCGGTGTTTCCGATTACAGTCTCTTCAATTGACAAAATCCCGCCGGTTATCGTGTTGACGCCTTCAGGGACGGCAGGTCCAACCAATACGGATGTGGAAATCAGGCTGGACGCCTCGGATAATGTAGCCATTGCCAAGCGGCTATGGGCGGCAGGGCTGCAAAATGCGGCTTTTTTCCAAAGCGGAAATGGAACTTCGTTAAATGATGGATTCTCTGTAACGCAAAATGGCGTTTATTCCGTATACGTGGAGGATACGGCGGGTAATTCCGCTCTGGAGACGATTGAAGTCGCCAATATATTCAAGCAAGTGCCTGAGCTGATGTTAACGCCTTCGCCAAGTGGCCCAACAAACGGTGATGTTGTGGTTGGTATTGAGGCTTCTATTGCTGGCGAGTCAGCAGGCAACAACCTTGCCAAGCTACGTGCGGCGAAGGGAGATCGTAATGCCGACTACTTCATTGGCGGCGGTGAAGATGTGCTGAGCGCAGCAGAGTTCATCGCTGATGAAAATGGCATGTACACGGTATATGCACGTGATGCGGCAGGCAATGAAACGGTGAAAACCGTAGAGATAAAGAGTATATTCAAGCAAGCGCCTGAGCTGATGTTAACGCCCTCGCCAAGTGCCCCAACAAACGGTGATGTTGTGGTAGGCATTGAGGCTGCTGTTGCTGATGATTCAGCAGGCAATGGCCTTGCCGGGCTTCGTGCAGCGAAGGGAGACCGTAATGCCGCCTACTTCATTGGCGGCGGCGGTGAGGATGTTCTGGATGAATCAGCGTTCACGGCTGATGAAAGCGGCATGTACACGGTATATGCACGCGATGCGGCTGGCAATGAAACGGTGAAAACCTTAGAGATAACCAATATATTTAAGCAAGCGCCTGAGCTGATGTTAACGCCTTCGCCAAGTGGCCCAACAAACGGAAACGTTGAGGTAGGTATTGCTGCTATTGTTGCCGGTGAGTCAGCAGGCAATGGCCTCGCAGAGCTTCGTGCGGCAAAGGGCGATCAAAATGCTGCCTACTTCATTGGCGGCGGCGGTGAGGATGTGTTGGATGAATCGGCGTTCACGGCTGATGAAAACGGCACGTACACTGTATATGCACGCGATGCGGCAGGCAATGAAACGGTGGAAGCAATAGAGATAACGAATATATTCAAGCAAGCGCCTGAGCTTTCACTGACGTTTTCGCCAAGTGCTCCGACCAACGCAAACGTTGTGGTTGGCGTTGAAGTCTCGGTCGCGGGCACGGCAGCAGACAATAGCCTTGCCGAGCTAGGTGCAGCGAAGGGTGAACAAGATGCCGCCTATTTCATCGGTGGTGGCGGCGAAGATGTGCTGAACGAAGAAGAGTTCGTAGCTGATGAAAACGGCACGTACACTGTCTATGCGCGCGATGCGGCTGGCAACGAAACGGTGAAAACAATAGAGATAACGAATATATTCAAGCAGATACCTGAGCTGACGTTAACGTCTTCGCGAAATACTCCGACTAACGGAAACGTTGAGGTAGGTATTGCTGTTACTTTTGCTGGTGAGTCAGCAGGTAATGGCCTTGCCGGGCTTCGTGCAGCGAAGGGAGACCGTAATGCCGCCTACTTCATTGGCGGCGGCGGTGAGGATGTACTGGATGGATCAGCGTTCACGGCTGATGAAAGCGGCACCTACACTGTCTATGCACGCGATGCGGCAGGTAATGAAACGGTGAAAACCGTAGAGATAACCAATATATTTAAGCAAGCGCCTGAGCTGATGTTAACGCCTTCGCCAAGTGCCCCAACAAACGGAAACGTTGAGGTAGGTATTGCTGCTACTGTTGCCGGTGAGTCAGCAGGCAATGGCCTCGCAGAGCTTCGTGCGGCAAAGGGCGATCAAAATGCTGCCTACTTCATTGGCGGCGGCGGTGAGAATATGTTGGATGAATCAGCGTTCACGGCTGATGAAAACGGCATGTACACTGTTTATGCACGCGATGCGGCTGGCAATGAAACAATGGAGACCATAGAGCTAACGAACATACTCAGGCAGGCGCCTGAGCTGACATTAACGTCTTCTCCAAGTGCTCCAACCAACGGTGATGTTGTGGTAAGCATTGACGCTTCCGTTGCTGGCACAGCGGCGGGGAATAGCCTTGCGGAGCTTCGTGTAGCGAAGGGCGATTTTGACACCGCCTATTTCATCGGCGGTGGCGGTGAGGATGTGCTGGACGAATCAGAGTTCACGGCTGATGAAAACGGCACGTACACTATTTATGCACGTGATGCGGCTGGCAACAAAACAGTTGAGAGAATCACGATTTCAAACGTGGATCGAATGAAACCAGCCTTGACGTTAACATCGGACTATACGGCACCGATTAACGGCAACGTGATGATTTCCGTAACTGCGTCGGATTCCGAGAGCGGAGTCAGAACGGTGCTTTGGTCCGCCGTTTCTCCAGAAACGGAGAACCCTTGGCCATCCGAAGAAGTGATGGATGGAGTGTTTGTTGCTACAGCCAATGGCCTTTATACGGTCATTGCCTATGATTACGCGGGCAACAGCACCGTTCAGCAAATTAACGTGATGAATATTTATCGGGATGAACCAAAACTGCAACTGAGCCTGGAAACGGAAGAACCAACAGGTGAGCGGGCTGCTGTTCTTGCACAGGTCACTGCCGTCGGCGATGGCAATTCTATCGCAGTTGTGAAGTGGGCAGAGGGCGAAGAGCCGATTGCATTTTTCAGCGGCGGAGCTGGCAACGATATAACGGAAGCCCGCCAGTTTGATGCACAAACCAATGGCGTCTACACCGTCTACACAAAAGATGCAGCTGGCAATGAAGCGGCCGCTACCATTGAAGTGGACAACATTCGCCGTATTAACGCTGATCTTGCGGCATTGACGCTGAGCATCGACGGTCAGCCGGTGACCCTTTCTCCAGTATTCGATCCACGGCAGACGCATTATACGGCACAGGTGGCAAGCGAGGTTGCTTCTGTGCTGCTGACGGCCTCGGCGGCTGATATGGCCGCATCGGTAGCGGTCAACGGCAAGGCGGTGCAGGCAGGGGAGCAAGCAGTAGTTTCGCTGAATTATGGCGCCAATACAGTGGACGTTGAAGCAACGGCACAGCTGGCGTCGGTTAAACAAACCTATGAAATAGAGATTACGCGCGCAAGACCAGCGGCGGCGGCATTGCCAATTATCCGCAGCCAAATATTTGGATTAAGGCTGAACGGCCAGCCGATAACGGGGCTTACGGAATCAAGCATTGTTGATTCAAGCGGAGCGTTGCATTATGAATTGAAGCTGGAGTCGGCCGGAGCCATTGTTTCCGCTGCTTCTGCCGGTGGCGAAAACGTGCTGCGCATTGAGTCGCAATCAGGTGTAGCTCACAAAGCGGAGCAGGTGCGGTTTGCGTTTTCGACAGAGGCCATTCGACAGCTCAAGGATTTGAAGCTTAAGCTGGTTTTGAGCATAGAGGAAACAGAATATGAAATGCCATTGGATTTTTCTAAAAGCAATTCCAACGAGCTGTCTGTTCAGTTAGCGGTGCCCGGAGGGACAAAGCTGGCAAAGCGGCTTCTTGATCAAACAAATACCGCGCTAGCCCATAACTGGAATGTGAAGCAAGCAAGTGCTGCAGTATCCTTTGCAAGTGGCGGAATTACGGGCAAGGGCAGCCTGCTGCTTCCTTTGCCGGACGCTCTTAATGCGGTCGAAGCACGTAAACTGGCGGTTTACATGAAAGTTGAAAATGGAGAGAGTCGCTTGATGGCGGGGAAGGTTCGTTACGATGCTGGAGGCAAGGCAACCGGTATTACGATTGAGACGGAAGGCTCCGGCCAAGCCATCGTGCTGGCGGCTGAACCTATTGTCACTTCCTACGACAACTATATGAATGGTTACGGCGATGGGCGTTTTGCACCTGATCGGGCGGTCACTCGCGCCGAGCTTGCCGCCTTATTGACGAAGCTTTCGCCGGCCGGACAGGCAGGGGCGGCAGCCGGCGGCGATACAGACTTTGGCGATGTGCCGCAGGAGCATTGGGCGGCTGAGGCAATTGCCAAGGCAGCCGCATCCTCCTGGATGAGCGGTGGACCTGATGGTTCGTTCCGACCAGAATCCCCTTTGACCCGCGCCGAGCTGGCCGTTGTTCTGGCCCGTTGGCTTGCGGCGCAAGGGACGGAGCAGCCCGCTATGTTCGCGGATGCGGCGGAGCATTGGGCTGCCTCGGCGATTTCCATCGTATCGGAACAAGGCTGGCTCACGGGTTATGAAGATGGCAGCTTCCGCCCGGATCGTCAAGTGACGCGGGCACAGGCTGTTGCCGTATTGAACAGGGTATTGGGCCGTCCGCAGTTGTCGGGGAGCGGCGGTGACTGGCAGGATGTTCCGGCCTCGCATTGGGCCGCTGACGCAATTCGTTCCGCTACTCAGTCGTTCCGTGAAGAGGCTTATCTGAATGGTGAAACCGAGGTTGTAGCCATACAAAAGCCATAATATTCCGGCGGCATAAAAGCTGAAATCTTAAGCCAAATGGTTAAGACCGGCGGAGCAGCAAGCACCCTCTCCAAACAAGTGCTGGCAATATATGCTCGGCCGGATTTTCGAAAAATTGCTGAAAGACGATTGAATTTTCCGCTATTGCTTGCTATTATAAAACCAATATGAAAAGGCAACGACGAGACGAGTAGGCGGATTTATTTGATTGCAGAGAGCTCCGGCAGCTGCGAAGGAGCAGAGAATAACCCGCTGAAGAAAGACTAAGAGCCGCGCATTGGAATGACGGAACGGGGAAGCCCGCCGGAAAGGATAGTGCGACGGGAGCTCCCGTTACAGAGCTAGAGTATAAGCTGGTAATTTTGCAGCCGTACTTGAAGAGGCGGATATGGCGACATATCTGCGAATCCGGGTGGTACCACGAGCATACTAATCTCGTCCCTGAGACTATAGTCTTGGGGGTGGGATTTTTTTATTGCGCAAGTACAGCAGCACTGGTGAACGAAGCATCCCTTTCGAGGCTGTTCAAATTGGCCGGTTTCCATTAAAGCAGGCTCCAAAAGCACTCTTTTGACTGGTCGCGATAGTTTGACGTTGCTGTTCGAGGGAACCAATAAAGCATAAGCCGCATTTAATTAAGCAACGATAACTACAGGATAACGAGATTACGGAAAGGGAGAGAGATTCATGACTGGAAAATTGAAAGCAGGTATTGTTGGAGGAACAGGCATGGTGGGACAGCGCTTTGTGGAGCTGCTGAACGGACATCCCTGGTTTGAAGTAACGGCGATTGCGGCCAGCGCAAGCTCGGCAGGCAAAACATACGAGGCAGCGGTTCAGGGCAGATGGAAGCTGTCCACTCCGATTCCTGAAGCTGTAAAAGGAATTATGGTGCAGGATGCTTCCAAGGTAGAGGAAGTGGCAAGCGGCGTCGACTTTGTTTTTTGCGCGGTAGATATGAAGAAGGATGAAATTAAAGCTTTGGAAGAAGCTTATGCCAAAACAGGTACGCCTGTTATTTCCAACAACTCCGCCCACCGCTGGACGCCGGACGTACCGATGGTTGTTCCCGAAATCAACCCTGGCCATATCGAGGTTATCGAAGCGCAGCGCAAACGTCTGGGCACATCGACGGGCTTTATTGCGGTTAAGCCAAACTGCTCCATTCAAAGCTATGTTCCGGCGCTGAACGCCCTGCGTGAATTTAATCCGAAGGTTGTTGTGGCATCTACTTACCAAGCGATCTCGGGCGCGGGCAAAAACTTCACCGATTGGCCGGAAATGCTGGACAACGTTATTCCTTACATCGGCGGGGAGGAAGAAAAAAGCGAGCAGGAGCCTCTGCGCATTTGGGGCAGCGTCGAAAACGGCGAAATTGTAAAAGCGGAAGGACCGCTTATTACGACGCAATGCATCCGCGTGCCGGTAACGGACGGCCATCTGGCAACCGTGTTTGTTTCATTTGAAAACAAACCAAGCAAGGAAGAAATTCTGCAGCGCTGGCAAGAATATAAAGGACGTCCTCAGGAGCTGGAGCTGCCAAGCGCGCCGAAGCAGTTCATTACGTATTTTGAGGAAGAAAACCGTCCGCAAACGAAGCTGGACCGCGACATCGAGCATGGCATGGGCGTTTCCGCCGGCCGTCTGCGCGAGGATTCCGTCTACGACTACAAGTTTGTTGGCTTGTCTCATAACACGCTGCGCGGCGCTGCCGGCGGCGCGGTGCTGATCGCCGAGCTGCTGAAGGCGGAAGGTTATATTGTAGCTAAATAAGGTCAGCAAATAATACCGAGGATTGTTATATGTAGAGGGTCAATAAAAAGATGCGGCGAGGGCCGCATCTTTTTTATTACTCGTTTGCTTGCTTCGGGCCGCCAAATGCTAGATCAAATTCGACGCAGGCTCCGCCGCATTCGTTATTGCGAGCGCGGATTTCCCCTCCATGTATTTCCGCCAGTTGTTTGGCAATATAGAGACCACGCCCGCAATGGGCATAATCGTCCTCCTGGGCGGAGCCGTTCCCTCTGTATAGCCTGTCAAAAAGGTGGGGGAGATCACCGTCGCTAAAGCCTTCTCCGGTATCGCAAACCGTGATGGTGCAGCCATCCTCGCGTAAGACGGCTTCAAGCCGGATGCTGCCTTTTTGCGGCGTATGGCGTATACCGTTCAGGACGATGTTGTCCAGAATTCGTTCCAGCTTCCCGACATCCACCCATCTTTTTGAAGAAAATGACTTTTCAGGGTTGCAGCCTCCCATTTTTAAGCGGACATCTATTTCCTTCTGCGAGGCTAACAGCTTGTAATTGTCCGTTTTTCGCTTGAGCAGTTCGCTCAAATCGGCATAGGTGTAATGGATGGAAAAAGCGGATGGCTGGGAATCGGCCGGTAACTGCATATGCTCGATATAGCTGGAGCCGCGAATTGCGTTTTCCTTGATAACGGAAATATATTTTTGCCATTTATCCTTGCTGTCGGACTGCTCTAGCAGCAGAGAGTCGGCATAACCTCTAATGATGGCAAGGGGCGTTTTGATATCATGAGCCAGATTCTCCATTAAATCCAGCCTCTCTTGCTCCATTCTCCACTGCGAGATTAAGGATGCCTCCAACTCGGCTCTCATATCCCGAAAAGCTTCGCTAAGCTGGCCCAGCTCATTGGAGCCCGCGTAATCGATTGTGAAATTCAGGTCTTTGTTTTTAATTTGCTTTGCGGCCTGAATGAGCTGGCGAAGCGGCTTGCCCATATTATTGGCCAACAACCGAGCGAACAGGAAGGCAAATAGGATGATATAAATAAACGGCGAAAGAAAAAGGAACATGTACAAGGGAGCAAAAAGAAATTGATCTGTTTTGCTGGCATACGTTGGGGAAAGGTTATACATCAGCACGACTCCGCCTGCTAATGTGCTGTTTTCTCCAAAAAGGGGGATGATCACCTTATACTCTCCGTCGCCCCTAATAGTGGTATTGATGCTATCCCTTAGCTGCTCACGGCTATTCAATATTTTGCGTTGATCTGTGCCGTAAAGAACACGCCCCTCTGAATTTATCACCTGATAACGGATTCCCTCTGTCGGGATAACGGCTTGCAGCAGCTCCTCCCGTTCCGGGTTCAGAAGGCGGTCTCCTTGCTCTCGGAGATAAGCATTCAGTGATGGAATTTGTTTTTCATAATGATTAGCGGGATAAATCCCCGAATATTCCAATTTCGAATACAGATAGACATAGGAAGCGACAGTTAACGCCGTTGCTGCCGCGCTAAGAATCAGAATCAGGGCAAAGGCAAAAATAAACTGCCATTTGAGAGGCCAGCGCATCAGGATTTTTCCCATTTGTATCCGATCCCCCATACGGTAGATATGTACGCTGCATCAGGGTCCGCTTCGGCAAGCTTGGCGCGGATGTTTTTGACATGCTCCGCAACCGTACTGGCATCGCCGTCCGCATCGTAGCCCCATATTTTTTCATACATTTGATCCTTGGAAAAAACCTGTCCGGGATGCAGGGCCAGAAATTCGGCGATGTCGAATTCTTTCTTGGTTAGAGGTATAGCTTTCGTGCCTATAAGAAGCTGCCGTGATTGAAGATCGATCGTTGCGCTTTTGAAATGGAGCAAGCGACGTGCGCTGTGTGCATTAAGCAGCATCGCTCTTTCCTCGCGCCGCAGATGGGCCTCGATTTTGGCCAGCAGCTCCAGCAAGCTGAAGGGTTTGCCGATATAGTCATCCCCGCCGATCGCCAGACTTTTGATCCGGTCCTGTTCATATTGCTTGGCGCTCAGAAAAAGAATGGGGCATAATACGACGTCCCGGATTTGCCTGCAAACTTCAAAGCCATCCATGCCTGGCATCATAATATCCAGAATAATCAAATCGGGCTGCTTCCTTGCAAGGGCAATGCCGGTTGTCCCGTCATAGGCGGTTAATACGTTGTAGCCCCTGCCCTCCAGCGTATCCTGTAGCAGGCCAGCCATATCCTTTTCGTCGTCGATAATCAGTATCGTCTTCATAATGCCAACCTCCAAACCAGTTGTTCGGCCACGGAAGCTCCAAGGCTGTTATCGCCTACGGAGCTCTATTATCATTCCTGTGCTTTACGCCCCTCCCACCTCCAAAACCAGAGAAGGCCGCCAATCCATAATACTACAAATCCAACAGCAGCCAACAACGAGCCCTGATAAGTCTTTTGCCAAAGGTAGTCCATAACGGCTTCGTCGGGCAGCTCCGGCAGCAAATAAAGTCCCGGCATGCTGGACAGGCGGACGGGCCATGCCCATGGAATATAAGGCCAAACCGCGTCACCGAGAGAGGTTGCCGACAAAGCCGCGATCAGAAGGCCGCCTCCGCCTAACGCTGCCGATGCTCCCATTCCCCACGCCAGGCTGACCCACAGGTGCAGCGCCGCCAGCGGGAGCGAAGCTGCGATACCGATGCCTGCCGCCGCAGCGAGAATATCCCAGCGAACGGGAACAGAGGTAAACCATTGCAATCCGGCGGCAAGCGTTAAGGTAGACAGAGCTATTGCGGATGCCATTAACACAATCATAAACAACAGCTTGCTTCCGTATAGGCGAAAACGCGAAATAGCAGTGCCTAAAAAGCCGTTGAAATTACCTGCTAGCTCCTCCTGAAGGATTACATACCCGCCTAGAAGGCCAATGCCTATCGGAAGGGCGAGTGAGCTGGCTCCCTGAACAAACGTATCGAAGATCAGGGCCGGAAGGCCGGGAGTTACCGCTCTTCCCGCGTAATACCAGACAATAAGCGCGGCAAATCCGATGGGGCCCGCCAGCAAGAGCCATTGCAGGGGCGTGCGCTTCAGCTTCAGCCATTCGATTTGAAGCAGGACTGCAAGGTTTGCCTGTTTTGCAAGGTCTGCCTGTTTCATTAGCGCAGCTCCTTCCGGCTGAACCACAAAGCGCTCAGGCTTGAAAACAGGATAAGCGCGGCAATTGAAATGCCGATTCCGAGCGGGATAACTGAGGTGTCAAGGAGCAAAGGGTCTCCGGGTGGAAGGGATACGCCGTTGGGATGTACGCCAACGATTGGCGCCATCAGGCGGGATGGCCAGCTCCATGGAACAAACATCCAGTTTGCGCCTGGAGCAACGGATACGCCCCAGAAAAATCCGATAATGCCCAAGCCCATGCTGGAAAATAAGCCCTTCCAGAACGCAGCCATTAGCTGCAAAGGAATAAGCGGAAGCGAAACCAGCCAGATCAGCAGTCCCCCTATAATGAGTTGGCTCCACGGAACGCTGCTGTCTGCTGCTATGAGCAGCACCGAAGCAAGCGTGCAGACTATCAAGACAAGCGTTGCCCAAAAGGAATGGATGGCCATGACGGCGATTTTGGCAAACCAGACGCGGCATGGAGAAACGTTGTGGATTCGCAGGTTTACGAGATTGCCTGCTTTTTTCTCCTGAATGTGAATCAACGCGGCAAACAAGGCCATGCCAATAGGGATAAAGATGACTGGCCACCAGTTGTAAATAACCGTTAACAGAAAACTCCAGTCCCCGTTTTGGTCCGGCGCTACAATCTTGACCAGCAAAGCAAGAATCAGAATAAATAAAGGGGCGCAAAGAATCAGCTTGCGCGTAAAGGTTCGCTTATATTTGAGATATTCGGATTGAATGACGGCAATCATAATTTCGCCCCCCGCACTACGTCCATAAATAAAGTCTCCAGATCCTTGTCCTGCCGGAGGGGGCCCTGATGCTTAAGCTGACCTTCGCTAATAATACCAATACTTTCGACAAGCTGGGCCACCTCCGTCAAGGCATGACTGGACAAAATAACGGTGATGCCGCGCGCGGGGAAGGAGAGGATTAAATCCCGCAGCTCCTGAATGCCGATGGGATCAAGACCGTTTGTAGGCTCGTCCAGAATGATCAGCTTGGGCGTGCCCAGCAACGCGATGGCTACGCCAAGCCGCTGCTTCATGCCAAGCGAAAACTGGGAGGTCCGCTTTTTGCCGGTATGCTGCAGGCCTACCGTTTCCAGCACCTCATGGATGGCTTTGTTCGGCAGCCCTCTCAGCTTGGCGTGTATGGTCAGGTTTTCGGCTGCGGTCAGATTGCCGTATAGAGCGGGCGCTTCAATCAAAGCGCCGATGGAGTCCAGATGCCTTCGCTGCCAGGGCTCGCCGTCCACCCAAATTTGACCTCCGCTGGGACGGATAAGCCCGGTCAGCATTTTTAGCGTAGTGGATTTGCCTGCGCCGTTTGGCCCCAGCAAGCCATAGATGGTGCCTGCTTTGATCTGCAGCGAAAGGTTATCCACTGCCCGCTGCTTGCCATAGGTTTTGCTCAAGCCCTCCGTGTGCAGAATAAATTCGTGAGTCATTGTTGGTCTTCATCCTTTCCCGTTATGACAGATCTTTGCGTTTTTTTGTATGCCACTTACTGTAACGCTTAGTTTTCAAGAATTTATAAAGGAAGCAAAACATCCTGATTTTGAAAATCCGATATCCTGCAAAGGGGATAACATGCGATTGTTTAAGAGTTGTTTTATTGGATAACGCAACTTAAACTGGAAGGAGAGAGAGGGATGCTGCGTGAAAAAAAACGTGTTATACATAGAAGATAATGAGGAAATAGGCGTTTGGGTAAAAGAAGAATTGGAGCAGCGGGGGTATGCTGTTTATTGGCTGCTTTCTGGCGAAGGGGCCGAAAAAGAAGCGGGTCAGCATGACATCGTTATTTTGGACATTATGCTGCCTGGCCTGGACGGATTTACGGTGGGGAAACGGTTAAAAAAGGCAGCGCCTGCTATTCCTGTTTTGCTGTTATCTGCCCGGACATCGATAGATGATAAAGTAGATGGTCTGCAATTTGCCGATGACTATTTAACAAAGCCCTTCCATATGGATGAACTGGTTGCAAGGATGGAGGTATTAATCCGCCGAAGGGGCGAAGTGCAGCCTCAACGCATCTTGTTAGGAAATCATATTGAAGTCAATCCAGAGGGGTTAACGGTCATCGACAAACGCAGCGGCGAAGAAATCATTTTGACAGGGAAGCAGCATCAAATCCTGATGTATTTCTTGCGCCATCCCAACCAGGTGCTGCCCAAAGAACAAATTTATGAAGCCATTTGGGAGGAAGCCTATATAACGGGCGATAAAACCTTAATGGTCCATATCCATCGGCTGCGTCAAAAGCTTGAGCCTTATTCGGATTCCCCGGAGATCATTGAAACGTTGAAGGGAATAGGTTATCGGGTGAAGCTATGAGAATGAAACAGGAACAGGGACAGAAGCAGGAAAAGAATCATAAACAGGAGCAGAAGCAGCCCGGTACCTTGTTTCGTCGTTTTTTAACGAGGCACTTTCAGTTTATTTTTATTCCCCCGCTTGTGCTTATTTTCTTTTTTGCGATTATTAGTTTTCCGGGGATTAATGAGGAAGACCTGAATACATTAAATCTATTTTACGTTGCATTGGTTTTGCTTGGTTTTATTAGTGTTGCATTTGTTGTGATATCCTGGGTGTTTTTTATGAGACTTCGGAAACGTCTGGCGAATTTGCAGGAGGTTATGTCATTTTCAGCAGATCATCATTCATTTCCTAAACCAATAGCTATTCAAAATGACCGCATGGATGAAATTGATCAGTTAGGACGTTCCTTTAATTGGATGATTCAGCAGCTTGAGGATAGCCGCAAACGAGAACATGAGGAGGAAGTGTTACGACAGCGGCTCATTGCCAACTTATCTCACGACCTGCGAACGCCGCTTACTGTTTTGAGAGGACATGTTACCCGCCTAAACAAAGAAGCAATGAGTGCAGAAGGACAAAATTCCTTAGCCGAAATCAATCATACGATTACAAGGGTCGGAGAGCTAATGGATGATTTATTTTCCTATACCTTGCTTACTTCGGGAAAACATCCGTTTCGGCCCGCTTCAACCGATATCGGTCGTTTAGTAAGGTCATCTGTTGCTGCGTGGTATCCCCTTTTTGAAGAAAAAGATTTTCAGGTGGAGGTTGATTTACCGTCAGAGGAAACCTTTTATTGGGAGGTTGATCCGGCCTGGATGACGCGGGTTCTGGATAATCTGTTTCAGAATATCCTTCGTCATGCCGCAGAGGGGAAATACGCAAGCATTGTCGTTAATGTCGAAAAACAAGCCATCATTATTGCAGACAGAGGTCCGGGGATGAGCAATTTCTCCTATGAGCGCGGGGCCGGGATCGGTTTATCCATTGCAACGTATATGCTCGAACAAATGAAGCTGAAGGCTGAGTTTACATCAGATGAAAATGGCACAAAAGTAGCTATCGGCAAGGCTTAACCAAAAGGTAACCCAGAATTAAACGACAGGATAACCGGAATGTAACCTTGCTTTTTTATAATGGGAACCATAACAGAAAGGAAGTGTTATGGTTGCTTACTATTGATCATTTAGTGAAACGCCGCGGAGCTCATGAAATCCTTTCAGGGATCAGCTTTCAAGCCAGGCCAGGCAGAGTCACTGGTTTTTTGGGTCCCAATGGAGCGGGTAAAAGCTCGACTCTTCGTATCCTGCTTGGACTAGATCGCGCCACATCGGGAAGTGCGCTTATTAACGGGAAGCCATTTGCACAATTAGCTAATCCCCTAATGACAGTGGGAGCCGCATTCGATGGGTCCGGAGCGCATGGAATGCGTACAGGACGCGCGCATTTGCGCTGGATAGCTCGTGCTGCGGGGTTGCCCCGCTCCCGTGTCGAGGAAGTGCTGGATATGGTAGGTCTTACTTATGCGGCTGGCAAACGAGTGGGAAGTTATTCTCTGGGTATGGGGAGAAGACTTGCTTTGGCAGCGGCTCTCCTTGGCGATCCCCCGATATTGGTATTGGATGAACCTGTTAACGGGCTTGATCCGGAGGGAATACGGTGGATTCGGACTTTTTTGCGGGAACGCGCCGAGTTTGGCAACACGGTTTTATTATCCAGTCATTTAATGGGTGAGCTTGCAGAGACAGTTGATGATGTGGTTATCATTAAACGCGGGAAAATCGTTGCGGATGGAGCGTTGGAGGAAATTATAGGCACTCATTCCACCCTGGAGGATGCCTTCTTTGCTCTGACGGCGGAACGGGCAGGTGATACAGGATGAAAGCCTTTAAGGCGGAGCTATCCAAACTGTTTTCCCTGCCTTATATATGGCTCGCCCTTCTGCTAGGGGCGTTTGCCCCGGCATTATTTGCGGCTCTCGATAATTTTGCGGAAAAAAAGGATATTATTGCAGGCATTAGCACGCGGCTTTCAGAGGTTGGCTACATAGGATTAGCCTTTGGTGTGCAAGGCGTCATTATAGTTGGCGTGCTTGCTGTAAGCAGCGAATATGTGAGGGAGAGCAATGAAAACGGAGGGGGACAACAGCTGACGACAAGTTTATCTGTTGTTCCATCCCGGCTTTCTTTTATGCTGGCAAAAGGGGGCGCCGTAACCATCATCAGCATCCTGCTGTGTGTGGTGGCTATTTTCACAACCTTGACCGTAACACGTCTTATATTGGGCGAATATGCCCCAACCTTTGATTGGTCCAAACTTCTTGGCGTCGCTTGTTATTGGGTTTTGACTGCTCTTTTGGCATCCGGGTTAACTTTTATTACAAAAAGCGGAGTCATCCCGCTTACTGTACTCATGATTAATTCATCCGTTGTATCCTTAAGCGTTGTGCTTTCCAAGGTTACAAAGCTGGCGTATTATTTACCAGACAGGGCTGGTATTGATATGTTTATGTCTATGAGCGATAGTGTTCACACTCCACTTGCAGGCGGCTTCGTTATGGCTGCCTGGGCAGCTGTGTTTTTCATGATCGCAGCTATTGTATTCCATAGAAGGGACGTTGCAGCATGAGGGCTTCTGTTGTTTCTTCTAGTCGAAAGATCATGCATATGCTGGGCTCCGAGCTGGAAAAGCTGGTTACGCTCCCCTTGATATGGCTTACTCTTATTGTTGCATTCCTTGCTAATATGGTATTAGCTGCGGCTTTTACTTCTGCTGGCTTACAGGGGGCATCAGGTGCGGGAGCTCAAAGTATCCTGAATACGGGGCTTGCATCTATGGGATATCTTCAAGCAGGGTTCATTATTTTGGGCATTCTGGCTGCTTGTTCAGAGTATGAGAATGGACAGATTCGAACGACGCTAACGGCGATGCCTTGGCGGGGCTATCAATTATCCATGAAGTATGTGGCATTAGCCATACTAACCGTTCCTGCTGCACTGATTATTGCTGCATCAGGCGTATTCTATTCTTTTATGATGATGAAAGATGCAGCGGCGGCGATTGAAATGGACAAA
The DNA here is from genome assembly GCF_001675045.1 of Paenibacillus oryzae. Lineage (GTDB taxonomy): Bacteria > Bacillota > Bacilli > Paenibacillales > Paenibacillaceae > Pristimantibacillus > Pristimantibacillus oryzae. Next base: position 20,510 of record NZ_LYPA01000032.1, on the reverse strand, counting down.
ATGATAGAAGCATTGGCTGGGGCAGCAGGTTATTTAACGATAACCACACTTATTAGTGCGGCCATTGGAGCTTTATTAAGACGAACGACTCCTGCTTTGGCGTTGCTAATTGGATATTATTTCATTGTGAGTCCGCTATCGGAACCTTATCTGCCGCGTATTTTCAACTATTTTCCCGATATAGCAGGACATTATATGTACATGAAGCCTGCATCTGATGACATAAATGCGCTTACGCCCATGCAAGGGACAGGTATTGCAGGGATATGGGCAATCATTTTTATGGCGGGAGCGATTGCGGCCTACCGCAGAAGAGATGCTTGAGCATGGAATACATGAACATAGGCAGATTGGAGCTGTACAATGACCGAGCTTTTGGTAAGCCTCAAAAATGTACACAAGCGTTACGGAGGTTCTACGGTGCTGTCGGAGGTAAACCTGGAGCTTCGCAAGGGAGAATGTCTGCTGCTGAGGGGAGGCAACGGCCAGGGGAAAAGCACGCTGCTCAAGCTGCTTGCAGGGCTGATCGCGCCAACCTCGGGCGAACGAATAATTGTTGGTTCTCCACCGCCCGTAATTGGTTACGCGCCGGATCGTCTGGCTGGATTAGCTATGACTTCGGCGGACTATTTGCGGCATATGGGGCGTATCGCTGGCATTGAACCTCGTACGCTTCAACCCCGGATTTTGGAGCTGCATGAGCGTTTCAGGCTTGATCCCGCTAACAAAACAAATATGCGCCATTATTCCAAAGGGATGCTGCAAAAGGTAAATATGATGCAGGCCTCGCTGCGGGAGCCGGATTTGCTGCTGCTGGACGAGCCATTTTCCGGCCTGGACAAGGCGTCCGTGGAGCATCTTCTGTCTTCCTTACAAGCCGTTCAGCAGATTGGAACAGCAATTGTGGTCGCGGTACATGGCGATATTCCAGCAGAGTATCTGCTTTATCGTACACTTTTGGTGCGGAATGGAGAGCTTTTTTTGGAGCAGGAGCAGGAGCAGGAGGAGGGAGTCAGAGCAAAGGGCAGCCCACAAAGGGAAGTTAGGTATGAGGTGAAAAGCAAGCTGGATGAGCGCCAGGTGAACCGTCTTGAGCTTTCCTTTCCTGCTGTCCAGCTTGCGCCTGAAGATGACGGATGTTATTGCTGTTTCATTCCGGAATCGGGGCTGCAGCGATTTATAGCTGAGTTGTTGGAAGCGGGAGGCATTTTGCTTTCGCTTCAGCGGCAAGAGGAGGAGGGGAAACAATGAGAGCATTGCTTGCTTATTTGCACAAATGCTTCATGACCTCTTACCGGTATGCGCCTCCAACGTTTGTTTATTTGCTGGGCATTATTTTTGTTTATTCGGTCGTGCCTAATCCCGTTATGGGAAGTTATGCGTTTTCGGCATCCTTCCTGTTTATTGTATCTATCGCGCTTAGCGCTGCCGTTATTGATCTGGAGAGGACCAATCAAGAGCTTGTCACTTCGATGCATGCGGGAAGCCTGAGCAAGCTGAATATGGCCAAGGTTTTATACAGCTGGTTGTTTACACTGCCCCTTGGCTGGTTTGCCGTAGCTTATCCTGCTTTGACGAACAAATTTGATCGGGCCGCTTCATTGGAGGAGCTCCTGATGGCAACGGGTTATCATGCCGCCGCCGCTTGGCTCGGTGCCTCCATAGCCTGCTGGTTTACGGTTAAGCTGTTCGCTTCAAGAGTGCAGTCGCTTATGCTGCTTGCTGCCGTAATCGCTTGCTCCCTCGGGGCAAAGGGACTGGAAAACGTGCTGCCTCAAGGCTGGGATAACGTGCTGCACGTTCTTCCTCCGATTCGTTTTTCCATCCATGCCATGATGAACTACGACAGCGTATCCTGGGCGATGAAGCTTTGGGCAATGATCGCCCCCTTGCTGTACGGATCGGTTTCGGTCCTTGTATTCGCTATTGTTATGAACAAGCGCAAGTTGAACTAGGGCGTATCTGAGCAAGCTTGCCTGAACACTTCAGCACTATTTGCTCCCTGCGAAGTTTTCGGATATGCCCTAAAGCGGAGCGTTGTTTTTTGAGCTTCCCTCAATCAGCAAACGGACAAAATCCTCCGCCGCCAGCGAGAGCTTCAAATCGCGCCGTACAGCGAAGCCGATGCTTCGAGGCGGAAGCGGCTCCGCCAGCTCCAGCTCCAGCAGCTTGCCGGACGCAATCTCTGCCTCCACGAAGGAGCGGTTAATAAGCGCAACGCCATAGCCAAGCATGGCGAATTCGGCAAGCAGGTCAAGACTTCCCAGCTCGATATCCGCTTCAACCTCAATACCTTCCTCCGCAAACCACTGCTCTACAAAACGCCGCGTGCTGCTGCCCGCCGACAGCAGCAGCAGCGGCAGCATGGACAGCTCCTCTCTTCCGAGCGGCCTCCCTTTAAGCGCTCCGTACTTCTCCGCTCCAGCTACAAAGCAATAGTCCTGAAGCGCCAGCATCCTGACCTCAAGAAGCGGGTCTTCAAGCGGCAGATGCACGATGGCGCAATGAATTTCCCCCTCCAGCAGCCGCTCGGCCAGCTCAGGCGTTTTGCCGTGGGACAGGCGGATATGAATGCCGGGATATTCCTTGTGGTAGACGTTCAGGTAAGGGAGCAGATGATGCTTGATCAGATAGTCGCTGGCTCCGATGCGCACTTCCCCGCGCTGCAGCTTCTTCATCCCGTCTACATGCCGCTGCCCGGATTCCAGAATTGAAAAGGCCTGCTCCACATAATCCAGCAGAACGGCTCCTTCCTCCGTCAGCTCTACCCCTTTAGGCATCCGGTGAAAAAGCTTGACGTCCATTTCCTCTTCCAGCTGCTTGATTGCGTGACTGACCGAAGGCTGCGTCAAATGCATATCCTTGGCAGCTTTGGTGAAGTTGCCTTGCCTTGCTGTGTGCAGAAAAATCCGGTACCACTCCAAATGGATCAATGATAACCCCTCCCCTTTTGACATAGACTGTGTCTATTGATATTGGGTAATATATTAATTTAATTTATTTCACTACCCCTATTATAATGAAGGCAACAAAAGGTTTCAACGGAAAGAGGGGCAGCAAATGGAGAACAAGCATGTGGAAAGAGATTTGGAAAGCCGGTCGCCGTGGTCTCTGCATGGGGATAAAGGCAAAGTGAGCCTTCAGTCTCCCGAGGGCAAGGTCGAAGCCGTATTAACGGTATCCGGCAGCAAAAGCTTGACCAATCGCGCTTTGATCATCGCCGCATTGGCTGAAGGAACCTCGGTTATTGAGGGCATTTTGCGAAGCGATGACTCCTTCTGGTGTATCGACGCCTTGACGCGGCTTGGCATCAAGCTAGAGGTAGACGGAAACAAAGTGACGGTTGAAGGCGGCGGAGGTCTTTTTCCGCTGGTTGGCGGTGAGCTATACGTCGGCGCGGCGGGAACCGTCGCACGTTTTTTGCCGGGAGCCCTTGCGGTTCAGCCGGCAGGCGCATGGAAAATAACAGGAAGCGCGGCATTGGCGCGAAGACCTCTATCTCCGCTGCTGGATGCTTTGTCCGATCGCGGCGCAGAAATACAGATGGAGAAGGAAGGCAGCAGCCTGCCTTATCTATTGAAGGCTCGCGGATTGCAGGGCGGAAACGTAATCCTGCCGGGAGATACATCGAGCCAGTTTATTAGCGGTTTGGCTATTGCTGCGCCTTATGCGCGCGAACCTCTGACGATTGCTATTAAGGATGAGGTTGTTCAACAGCAATATGTGGAGATGACTCTGGATATGATGGCGGCTTTTGGCGTCGTTCCGCACGTTACGAACGGCGGGCAAGCAATCGTTATTCCAAACGGAGCCTATAGAGGACGCTCCATCGTGCTGGAGCCGGATATTTCCGCTTGCTGCTACTTTTGGGCATTGGCTGCCTTGACGGGCGGTACGGTAAAAATTGAAGGCATCCATGCCGCGTCCACCCGTCAGCCTGATATTGAGCTGCTGGGTTATTTGGAGCTAATGGGCTGCATGGTCACTCGCGGCGAAGACTTTGTGGAGGTGCAGGGTCCTGAGGTACTGCGCGGCGGATTTACGGCGAATATGAAAAGCTGCTCGGACCAAACCTTGACTCTTGCAGTGCTTGCGATTTTTGCCGACGCTCCGGTTTCGTTGACGGGAGCGGCCCATATCCGGAAACACGAATGCGATCGGATTTCCGCTATTTGCGAGGAGCTGGGCAAGCTGTCTATAACGGTGGATGAAAAGCCGGACGGCTTGACCGTGTATCCCGAAACCCCTGTTCCGGCAACGCTGGACCCGCATGACGATCATCGTATGGCGATGGCTTTATCGCTTATATCCTCCAGAATTGATGGCATTTCAATTGCCAATCCCGGCTGCGTCTCCAAAACGCTGCCGGACTATTACGAACGGCTGCAGCAGCTTGGTTTTGGCATTACGTTTGAAACTTGGGGAGGTTGTTAAGGATGGCAGGCAGTACATTTGGCGAAGCATTCCGAATTTCAACTTTTGGCGAATCTCATGGCGAGGCGGTTGGCGTTATTGTTGACGGCGCAACACCCGGGGTGGAGCTGGACGAGGCTTATATTCAGGTACAGATGGACCGGAGAAAACCGGGGCAATCCTCCGTTACGACTCCGCGCAAGGAATATGACAAGGTGAAAATTGTTTCCGGTATTTTTCAAGGGAAAACGACGGGAACGCCGCTTATGATTATCCTGTACAATCATGATATGAAGCCGGAGGCTTACCAGGATATCCATGAAGCCTTCAGGCCGGGACATGCTGATTTTTCGTACACGCAAAAATATGGCATTCGCGATTACCGTGGCAGCGGCAGGGCATCCGGGCGTGAAACGGCAGGCCGGGTAGCCGGAGGCGCGGTAGCCAGAAAGCTGCTGGAGCGGCGGGGCGTCCAGGTGCTGGCTTATACGTCGGCCATCGGAGGAATCGCTTGTCAGACCTTTGACGAAGCGGCTATTGAGGCCAATGCTGTCCGCGCCTGCGATCCCGAAGCAGCGGAGCAAATGATCCAGCTCGTGGAGGAGCTGGGCAGGCAGGGAGATAGCTGCGGCGGCATTGTGGAATGCCGGATTCGCGGCGCCGCTGCCGGCCTTGGCGAGCCTGTATTCGACAAGCTGGATGCAGAGCTGGCTAAAGCGATGTTGTCCATCGGGGCGGTCAAAGGCATTGAATTTGGCGCGGGCTTTGAAGCGGCATCCATGAGAGGAAGCCAGCATAACGATGCGATGGATGGGGGCGGCTTCCGCACCAACCATGCAGGCGGCATTGTCGGCGGCATTAGCACGGGCCAGGATATTGTGTTCCGGGTGGCGGTTAAACCAACCTCCTCTATCTCGCTACCGCAGCAAACGATCAATATTCACGGCGAGGAGCAGATGATTTCGACCATCGGCCGGCATGATCCCTGCATTTGTCCCCGGATTGTTCCTGTTATCGAAGCTATGGCTTGTCTGGTGCTGGAGGATCAATACAAACGGCAAGCGGCTATGCTGGGTTAAGCTGTTCCAGCCGAGCTGAATACAGCCATTTCCGGCGGGTGACGAATACTGCCCGCGCTGAATGCAGCAAGCTTGGCTGGTGAAGAATACTGAAGGAATGTCCTGTCTCGGCGCGGATACGCGTTGGCAGGGCATTTTTTTGCTACCGCATTAACAATGAGAGCGTATAAGTTCATAGGCATGCCGTTCAGCATTATGTTTTTGAATGTCTAGATAAGGGGACCCGGTAGCTCTATAGGCCAAAGGAGCTTTCTAAGGTTCGCTCGGTTGCTGAGTTTGTTTTGAGGCATTTAATTCGTTATGTATGGCCTGGGTGCTCCGCTTGCAATATGGCAATTAGAGCTATTGAAGCAGGGTGAACAACGGGGCAGCGCTCCTTCCCACATTCTTTCTGACCTCTTGCGGTCACCAGTGACCGTTAGGATGTCTTTTTTGTGAAAAGCCAGTATCTAACGGACATCCGCGGCCGTTACGGGCTATTTTCGTCGGTAATACGCGGGTTTTTGAAGGTTAAAGGACGAGCGCGACCGTTACGAATTCGAAATCCGGTTTTTTGAGGCTTTGGCGGTCACGGATGACCGTAAGACTACTAGCCCAGACAACAAACCAAAACACCAAGTCAAAACAACAATCCAAGACAACAATCCAAGACTGCCGGCTAGTCTACTTATAATGGCTCCAATGAGGATTCCTCACTTTTGGAAAATGCTATAATAGAAGTTATTGACTGTAAGGAGGAGTTTGTTATTTTGCCTTCAGAAGACCTTGTGAATGCTATAGAATTATCAGAGATAAACTATATGAGGGATCGCATGAAAGCGATTCAGGCCCGTCCGGGCAACCCGGAGGGAATTGATATCGGGGAGTTTGGACAAACGTTGTGCCTGTATAGCGAAACAATGCCCTGGGGACAATTTAATGCCGTTAAAGGGTTAAAGGGAAGCGACATCGGTTATTTGGACGATATCCTAAGGTTCTACAGGGAAAGAGAGCGTAAGCCTCAGCTGGAGATCGTGCCTTCGGGAGTTGATCAAACGCTGCTTAAAGCGCTTACGGATCGTGGGTTCTATTCATCTGCCGTTCATACCTCCATGTATATTGATCTTGCGGTTTTGGAGCAATTGGAAGATAAGAGGTTCAGCGCAAAAAGGGATGAGATGGAGCCTGATATGATATTGGAATCGACGGAGAAGGGATTCGAGTCCAATGTGATAATCTCTGCGCTGGAGGAGGATCAGCTGCCGCTGTACGCAACCATACATTGCAGGGGGACCGGCTTGCCGGATGATGGCATCCCGTCTGTGCTTGCAAACAATAGTGTCCTGTACAACCGGCCTGGCTGGTCGTTTTACCTGGCAAGCGTGGATGGTCAGCCGGCGGCTGTTGGCGTCATGTATCGCCATGGCGCCGTTGCTTCCTTAACCTTTGCAGCTACGCTGCCGGAATTCCGCAAGCTGGGCTTGCAGGGGCTATTGCTGGAGCAACGACTGCGGGCTGCCCGGGAGCAAGGCTGCAAGCTGGTTGTCGGACAATGCGCCTTTTTGTCCCAGAGCCACCGCAATATGGAGCGCGCCGGAATGAAAATCGGCTACATCAGAAGCACATGGACGCAACGATAATTTGCAAGGAAACGGTGATTGAATGGTTGCAGCAGAGAAGGACCCCCTTGCGATGGGCAAAATAAATGCAGAAATCGAGCGCGAGCTTGAGTTAGAGCCAGGGCATAAGGAAGAGGAAAACAGACGATGAAAAAAGTAATTAACAGGTACAAAGGGTATCTCTACATTGGCGCCGTAATCGTCGCCATGCTGTTATTGTCCCGGTATCATCACGTGGACGGATCATTTGGAGACAGCTTGTTTAGAGCTGTTGGCCTACAGCCTTGGATAGAAATCAACAGTAATTCGAGATTTCATATTCCTGTCATTATTGGCATTCCGCTGCTGTTGGTTGGACTTTTTGGAGCTGTTTCGGTCTACCGTAAACGTTACCCAAAAATAGGAAGCATCCTGGCAATCTCCTGTATTGTATTTGCCCTTATTTTTGGCGCGATAGCGGAAAAGGCGATGTTTCTGGTCAAACGCAATGCGGTGGATGCTGCTTCGGTCGATATCACAAACAGCAATTGTCAATTTAGATCCGAGCAAGACGAGATGTTGGTAACTTGCACCTTTACGATCTATAACTATGGAAAGGTCGAGAGGATTCAGCTGACCCCCATCACTCCGGAGTGGTTTGAGGAAGACGGATTCCCTGAATTGAGTTCTGCTCAGCTGGATATTCAGAAACGGAGCAAAGGAAATTACACCATACAACAAGTAATCGCTCCTTCTAGTGACTCCAGTTTTTCAAAAGAATTTAACCGTGTTCAGTTTGAAGTGAATGTATTGCAAAATGGGTAGGCTGGTGGAAGATTAATATAAAGAAGTGGAGTGAGCGCATGAAAAAGAAGCTGTGGCTAGGCTCTTTAGCCATCATCATTATTTTTATAGCATTCGCCGCTTATTGGTTTTTCCCTCGCACAGTAGCGCTGAACACCGAAGGCTTTAAATACAGGCTTGGCAAAGAAAACATAGCGTATGGCGAGTCTCTGCAAGTTCATGTCAACGGCAAGGCTTATCGGAGGCTGGGAGACAAGGTCAAATTTATAGGCGAAATTCAGCTGGAGGGTAAGGATACTCTACTCCAGGAAAACAGCTGGCAAGTAGACCTGCTTATTGATCAAACCAATGGGGAATTGCTGTATGTCAGAGGTAACGACACAATGCTTCATGAAACGATCGGGACGTTATTCATTAATCGGGACTTTAGCGAGATGACGATTGCAGTTATAGAAGAATATGAAGACGGCAACGGCGGAAGCTGGTCGGGCGAAGACGGCTTGATGATTTCGGCTCCTGCTGCAACCAGAGAAGAGGCCTTGGCCGTGTCCAATTCCTTAATGGCGGACTACTTAAAGAACTCGGATTCTTTTATTTTAAGATAGACAAGTTCTAATTATCGTAAAACAAAAAAGGGGCAGCTACAATCATGAACTCAGAAAAAATCAACGTGTTTCAAGCAACAAAAGATGTGAAGGAATATACTAACTTTGTTGTTGGTGAAGTCAATGATCACGTTGTTCGTGCGGCTGTAATCGACGGTGAATTTCATTGGCACAAGCATGAACATTGCGATGAACTATTTATGGTGCTGGAAGGCGAGTTGTTTATTGATTTCGAGGATGGGACCGTGTCACTTAAACCTGGCGACGTCTACACCGTTAAGGCAAATGTTATGCATCGTACCCGTTCAAACGGCAGAACCGTCAATCTTTGCTTTGAAAAAGCGGATAATGATATAAACGGATAACAACGATTCAATTTTGATCGAAGCGGAAAACCATCCAAGCATGAATGAACTCCAGCTCCACTGCTAGTTGATGTCTAACAGTGGGGCTAATGCTCACAAGGCTAGGACGGTTTTTTGCTGCAAACAGCGATGTAATCCAGCTTGACGTCGGGATGATTAAAGAAGGAAAACATCTTTTTGAACATCGCCCGGTTTTCCTTTTGGAGTCCATTGCGAATAATGATGATCGTTCCCCAAAATCCTTCGTCGCGAAGCATGCCGCGCGGGCTCATAAGCGTCATTTTGCCGTGAGTGGCGGCACTTCCAGTACCTTGGTTGATGCATTCAGATTGGCTTACTCCATCAGCCAGCTAGTTGCCGCAATGCCGCCGGGGCGCAGCCGTTTTTTGCCCAGCCTTGCCAGAAAGGTATGGCCAACCTCCCGTTTCTCCACTATCGTCAGCTCCTTTACTTTATTTTTTTCCTTTTACAACAACAAGCAGCATTTTGAAAGCTTCTTCGTTGGCTTCCAGCGCATGAGGAATATGAGCCGGCATAACAATGCTTTCTCCTGCAGCTACTCGATAGCGGTTTTCGCCGATCGTAATCGTGGCTGCTCCGTCCAGTATCTGCACCAAAGCGTCCCCGGGCGTTGTATGCTTGCGGATTTGCTGGCCTTGGCCAACGGCGAACAGCGTAATGCCAAGCTCCGGCAGCTGCACCAGCGTCATGCTGGATACCTGCTGATCGCCATATGCAATCTGCTCTTTCAGCTCAATAACTTTTGCTTGCGGCAGCTTTTGAATAAATAGATCCTGTCCCATTATGGATCCCTCCGTTAAATAGTTATCATAGCCGTGGCGGATATTAGGCTGATCTGTGCGTATTTACAGTTTTCGACGCCTTGAAGCTCGTGCTCCTGATAGGCCGGGATAATCCAGGCCTCGCCCTTGCCCAGCGTAACGGCAGATGTTGAGCCGATAATGCGGAGCGTCCCCTCCAGCACGTAGAACCAGCGTGTGGCCTCGGCGCGTTCCGGGCTTATTGTTTCTCCTTTATCCATTGCAAAAATAAAGCCGTCGGACAAGCCGCCCTCCCAAAGCAGCCTGCTGCTGATCTGCCCCGGCTGATGTTTAATTAGCTCGCTGAATTTCATTGCGGTTCCCTCCTTGTTGAAAATAATTCTCAACTGTTATAATCATATCAGAAGCCCGCTGCAAATTCCGTTGCCTTTGCAACGAAAGAAGGGGATTTGAATGGAAAATTGGATGGGATTGTTTCAACAAACCGCGCTGTTTCATGGCTTTAGCCAGGATGAGATTTCCAATGCCTTGTTATGCCTGGAGGGAACGGTTCAGCGTTACCGAAAAAAAAGCATTATTTTTCATGAAGGCGATCCGCTTCGGGCGGTTGGTATTGTTTTGTCTGGCACGGTTTATTTATGCAAAAGCGATGAGGATGGCGGACAGGCCATTTTTTCGGAAATGTCGGCTGGCGATATAGTGGGGGAAACCGCGCTTCAAGCCGGGCGGGATCAAGGTGGCGATGGGGTATCGTACAGCGCCCATGCTGCCGAGGACAGCGAAATTTTGTTTATTCAAATGGACAAAATCGTTCGGCCGATGGGCGAAATCTGCGCGCTGCGCTCCAAGGTGATTGAAAACCTGCTGACGCTGATTGTTTCCAATAACCGCGTGTTGTACCGAAAGCTTGATCTGGTCGCGCAAAAATCGCTTCGCCAGCGGATTCTGCATTATTTGGAGCTGGAGGCGAAGCGCAACGGGTCCAGGTCGTTTTCCATTCCGTTCAGCCGGGCCGACTTCGCCGATTATTTGCTGGCGGATCGCAGCGCGTTGTCGCGCGAGCTGTGCAGAATCGCGGATGATGGATTAATCCGCTTTAATCGAAATCGTTTTGAATTGCTGGAGAGCGTAGATGCGCTGAACGCCCGGCAATAGGGCGGCAATTTGAATCACAAGGCCCAGCAGCATGTAGATGGCATGTATGGCGTATACGGCTTGAAAAAAGTAGGCTTGCGCCGAAATCCAGATAATCAGAGCAAAGCCCGTGTACAGCGTAAAGGTCCAGGACCAGTGACGGTCCTTGAATACGTTGAGATGTTCCCCAAGCCTCCACTTCCAGCGGGTAATCAGAGAGCTGGCGATCAGAATCGGCCCAACGCCCAGCACCAGCAGCAGGATGATCCCCGGAATCAGATAATCGCTGAAGGGGGAATGCTGGAGCAAGGATAATGGCATGCTTAACAGGCCGCCTTGCGGATCAAGGATTAAGCCCCCGCCTCCAACTATCGCTCCCGCCCCCAGAAACAGCTGCAATATAATGAGCAGCCAGGACTTCGATGGTTTGGCTGCTTCCTCTGGCGAATGCACCGGCGTCATATGCCGTTTTTTGGCCGGAACATTTGCCTTTTTCCTTTTGTTCATATTGCATTCCCCCTGTGATGGATAGGTATCCTTGACTCGGCATCCGTTCGTCTTTTGTTCATTTATGGCATCTTACCATAACGATTGCTCGCTTCAAATGAACAAAGTCACAAGCTTTGAAGAGGTATAGACCGAGTTTTTTTCAGGCGCATCTCCCGTGCGTACGCGTATTTTTGTGAAATTGAGAGATGGCTCACTGCAACTCTGAAGCTGCTGGGATATAATCGGCAGCGTCATTTTTGTCCAATGGCAAAAAGCAGAAATACGCCCGCAGGAGGAATAGCATTGAGTCCATACAAATCATTAGAGCTGGAAAAGCCGGCTGAATATCAGCTGGAGGGTTTGGAAATCGGCGTTACGTCAAGCTGCAATTTCCGCTGCAACTATTGCTGCGCCTATAAGCGCAATGACGGTGAAAGCCTTGCGGCGCCGGAAATCATCAGGCTGCTGGAGGAGCTGCCAGATTTGAAGCGGGTCCGCTTGTCGGGCGGCGAGGTAACCATGCAATATGCGGACACACTGGCCGTTGTGGCCTACTGCGGTTCCCGGGGCATTCAAACGCAGCTGAACACAAACGGGAGCTTGCTTACTCCAAAGCGAATCGGGGAGCTGGAGAAAGCAGGGTTAAACGCAATCCACATATCGTTCAACTATTTGACGGCCGAGTCGTTTGCCGCTTATTATCAGCTGCCGCTCCGTTTCTATGATCGCATTCAAGACAACATTCGCGCCTGCTCGGAGACAGGTTTCCATACCGTATTGGAGACACTGTTATTTAAAGGAACGATGAACAGCCTGAATGAAATTCATGATCGCGTCTATGAGCTGGGCGCTCGCATTCACGAAATCCAGAACAGCATCGTAATGCCGCATACCGGCTGGCAGGGCATTCTGGAGGAGCGGGAGCTTAAAGAAGCCATACACGGGCTGATTGCCCGCCGGAGAGAGGGAATGAGTCTTTTCTTTACGTGTATTGACCGCTTTGCGGAGCGTCTGGATTTCAAGGAAGGGCCCCATGTTCATTTGACGCATTGCATTGAGGGCAAAACCCAGCTGCATTTGCACGGAAATGGCGATATCATCATTTCAGAGCTTTGCCATCCCGTTGTGATTGGCAATGTGTACAGAGACCTTTCTCTGCGGACGGTCTATCAAAATAGACCCAAGCCGCTTTCCGATTTTTTGAACAAGCTGCCATGTCCTGCTTACGACTCTCTCTATAGCGAATAAAACTGGCCCTCCAAGGCTCTCAGCTTCGGAGCATGCCTGCTGCATGTAGCAATATTAGCAATATTGGTCTTAATAGCGGAATAAAAAACAAAGAGCGCACCCCCTCTTTCCTCGAAGGAAAGAAAGGGCTGCGCTTTTTGTCGAGTGCTTAGTTGAAATTATATAGTATCAGCTTATTATATAAATCCAGGTGCAGATACCGCTTTTCCATGTGCTAAACTTGCTCTGACATCCAGAATCCGCTGGTTGGAGGAGCCGCGATAAAGAAGGGTCAAATCCTTCTGCTCCTCCACAAAACGTCCGTCGATGATAACATCGCATAGCTGGAGCAGCGCCCGCATCTCCTCTCGCTCCTGCAATTGCTCGAACGTAAAGCCTGTATAGGACCACACATCGAAATGCGGAAGACTCCTGCGGATTTCCGCAACGAATGGAGTGAGCTCCTCCGCTGAATAGAACGGGTCTCCGCCGCATAAAGTGACGCCCTGCAGCAGCGGATTTTCCCGCATGTCCTCCAGCAGCTCCCGCTGCTTGTCCAAATCAAGGGGGACGCCGGCCCGGAAGCTCCATGTATGCGGGCTGAAGCAGCCGGGGCAAGCATGACGGCATCCGCTTATGAATAACACGGCCCTTATGCCGGGGCCTTCGTTTATACTTTCAGGGTAATAGCCAGACAGATTCATAGATGCTTGACGCGATCCTTGACCTCAGCCACCTTGGCCATATTAAAGCGCGTCTGGTAATCACCGGTCAAATAACCGGTAACGCGGCGCAAGCGGCGGAAGGCGTGACGCTCCTCGCTGGCGTTGCAATTGGGGCAGACGGAGCCGATTATGCCCTCATAGCCGCATACAGGGCAACGATCGATAGGATGGTTGACGCTGAAATAGCTCACATCGTTTGCCAGCGCAAATTGCACGATTCGCAGGAAAGCCAGCTGGTTGTTGCGGGCATTGCCGTCCAGCTCGATATAGGAAATAGCTCCGGCATTGCATGGCTCGTGGAATGGAGCCTCCAGTTGTATTTTTTTGGCGGCCTTCAAGTGATAATAAACCGGCACATGGTACGAGTTGGTGTAGTAGTCGCGATCGGTTACGCCTTCAATCACGCCGTAGGTTTGACGGTCGATCTTGGTGAATTTTCCGGACAAGCCTTCGGCTGGCGTTGCAAACAACGTAATGTTCAGGTCATGCTCTTCGGCTTTGGCATCGCAATAGCTTCTCATAAAACGGACCATCGCCAGCGCGCGCTCATGCACCTCGGCATCCTCGGCATGATGCTTGCCGTACATAGCTTTCATGCATTCCGCTATGCCGATAAAGCCGATCGACAGGCTTCCATGCTTCAGCAAATCCGCTACGCTGTCAGTGGCCGCGAGCTTTTCTCCGCCTTCCCATACGCCTTCGCGCATCATAAAATCGGAGGCTTTGGCTTGTTGAGCAGCCTGGATGTTGTAACGATGAATAAGTCCCATCATGGCGATGTCCAGACATTTTTCCAGCGCGGTATAGAAGCCTGCTTCATCGGCGACCTGGCGCTTGCCGAGAGCAATGCCGTTTTCAATGCCCAGCTTGACCAAATTAATGGTGTTAAAGGACAGGTTTCCTTTTCCCGACAAGCGATTGCGCCCGAAGCGGTCGCCGATTACACGGGTTCTGCAGCCCATTGTGGCGAACTCCGTATCGGGGTCCTCCGGATTGTAATAGGCCAAATTAATTGGCGCGTCGATATTGGCAAAGTTGGGATAAAGCCGCTTGGAGGAGCATTCGATGCTTTTCAGGAACAGCTCGTAGTTGGGGTCCTCCGGCGCTTGGTTGACGCCCTTTTTACACTTGAAAATCTGAATCGGAAATACTGGTGTTTCGCCGTTTCCGAGACCCTTGATCGTGGCATTCAGCAAAGCATCTATGACAAGACGTCCTTCCTCGGAGGTACAGGTACCGTAGTTAATGCTGGTAAAAGGAATTTGGCCGCCTGCGCGGGAGGACATAGTATTCAGGTTGTGAATAAGCGCTTCTGCCGCCTGGTTCGTTTCCTCAATTGTTTGCTTGCGGGCATGCTGATAGGATTCAGGGCATGTATCCTGCAGGCCTTTGTTGGAGAAAACGAGCTGGTCATCGCTTAGATAAGGCGCATTTTCCTGCAAAACAAGGAGCGCTTTGCGGAAATGCTTGCGGAACGACTTGTTAATATACGGAGCCAGGTCCCAGTCCAGCTTGTTCGCGGATACGCCGCCGTATTGGGCATTTTGCTGGGATTGAAAAATAATCGCAACCAGAGCCATTGCCGTAGTGATAGAATTTGGCGGACGAACGCTTCCGTTGCCCGTATTAAACCCTCTCTCCAGCAATTTGCCAAACGGGATAAAAATACAGTTGGTTGTGCCCAGCACATATTGATCCAGATCATGAACATACACATAGTTGCTGTCAACTGCTTCCACCAGCGCCTTGGGCATAATGACGTTTTTGGCGTACCATTTCGAAAATTCGCTGCCCAGCTTGCTCATTTTTCCGGAAAAGCTTTCGCCGTTCAGGTTGGCGTTTTCGCGGGCGTGATCCTCGTCGTGCACGTCGATAATGCTTTCCGCCAGCCGAACCAAGGCGGCTTCCTGCAGGATTGACTCTTCTATTGACACGTTCAGCACCTCTTTTATGTAGAATCGGGTAATCAATATCTTGATTATTTACCTAGCATAATACCCGTAATCATTCTAGGTCTAGTGTTTGCTGTAATTATTCATGAATTTGATGCCTATCTTGTTCACGGCTTGGAAATGCAAATTTCACACAATTTACACTTGCGGCCCGGCAGTCCGCACGGCTACGCTAATTCCGTTATTACGGTGGAATTATGTGAAATTGTTAATCTTTCCAATCATGGACCTGTGATATAATGTGACGGAAGATGACCCTTGGAGCGTGCTTCAGACACGCCCTGCACCAGAGGAATGCCATATTTATTTCATTCAGGCCTTGAAGTTCGGGAGGGAATTATGCTTACGATTGCTAAAAGCCATAAAACAGTGGCGAGCTTGCTCGTCCTTGCCCTGCTGCTTGCGGTTTTTCCGCTGTCCGCCGCCGCGCAGTCGCAAAAAGGGAATATTGATAAGGAAATCGTGGTTACGCTGGACGGGGAGCCCGTTAAGCTGAGCGATCCGGCGCGCAAGCTGGATGAAAGGGTTTATCTCCCTGTGTCTCTGATAGCAAAAGCGTTTGGAGCCAAGTCCAATTGGGATCAGAAGACGGAGGAAGCAACCATCCACACCTCAAACGGAGATAAAATTGTGCTTGGCAACGGAGTGCCGGTCGTTTATTTCAACGAAGGGCGATATATGCTGGATACGCCGCCGTTTCTGGTGAACGGCAAGCTGTATATTCCGCTGCGCCATGCTGCGGAGCTTATGCATGCGGAGGTGGAATGGAACAGCGAGGAGCAAACCGTAGAGCTGCAGACGGTTCAAACGGCGACGGTTACGGCCGAATACGGACTTAATGAAATCAGCAAGGAAGCGGGAGCCAAGAAAGCTGCGCTCCTGTCGCGCAACGGACTGGAGGATGCCAAGGATATCAAGGAGGGCATGAAGCTAAAGGTTGTTATACCATCCATACTCAACCATCCCGCCAAGCCCTTTACGGATGAGGACTATATGCTGCTGGCCAAAATTACGCAGGTAGAGTCGGGTTATGAATCGTATGAAGGGCAGCTCGGCGTTGCAAACGTTATCTTGAACCGGGTCAAAAATTCAAAGTTCCCTAATTCCATTCGCGATGTCATTTATGCAGGCAAGCAATTTCCGCCTGCCCACAATGGCTTGCTGGACAAAAGCGAACCTAATGCCAGCTCGCTTCGCGCAGCCAAGGATGCGCTCAATGGAAAAAACAACGTTGAAGATGCCGTTTATTTCTTCAATCCCAAAGTCTCCAAAGGCGATTTTTGGTCCAAGCTGGACGTCATTGTAACGATTGGCCACCACAGCTTCGCCAAGTAGCTTAAAGCTGCCGGATGCCAAGCAGCTCAAGACTAGACATCCGAGCGCAAATTCTTTACATTATCGAGCGCTTCATGCCCGATCGAAAAAACTTCTTATAATTAAGCGCTTCGGGGCGTTAGCTCCGGAGCTTTTTTGCATGGCTTGATTTTGAAAGTAAAAATAATCATTCCACCTTTAATCCGGGTGTTGTATAATCAGTGAATTACTGTCAACGGAGGAATGGACATCATGAGAAAATATTTGGCGTCGTTTAAAGAGCAACATCCCATCGTCAATATGCTGCTGATCGGAACCGTATTTGCCCGTACCGCAAGCTCCATGAGCCTGCCGTTCCTGGCGATCTATTTGCTTGCAACCACAAATATGAATCCTGTTACAATCGGGGCTATTATCGGGATTGGTTCGTTGTCCGGTATGGCTGGCGGTTTTGTTGGCGGCTTTTTGTCCGATCGCTTCGGGCGCAGAGTCGTCATGCTTTCATCCTTGTATGTATGGGCTCTTGTATTTCTGGGCTTCAGCTTGACCAAAAATCCGCTTGTATTTGCGTTTCTGAATGCCACCAACGGTTTATGCCGCTCCTTCTTTGAGCCGGTATCGCAAGCGTTGATGGCTGACCTGACCGAGCGCGAGAAACGCCTGCATATTTTTTCGCTGCGTTATTTAGCCATTAATATCGGCGTTGCGGTTGGCCCGCTGCTAGGCACATTGTTTGCGGCAATTAACGGAAGCTTGCCCTGGATGATCACGGGAATCTTTTATTTGATTTATGCCGCTGCGCTGCATGTACTGCTGATCAAATTCGGCATTCGCAGCATAGAGGGCGAGAAGAAAGAGCAAGTGACCATCTCTCAGTCCTGGCAGGTTATTGCCAGAGACAGAGCTTTCCGGTTTTTTATCCTGGGGGGCATCGTCAGCGGGATTGGCTACGCTCAGATGACCTCGACGCTGTCGCAATATGTGGAGGGGCAATTTGCATCCGGCGCTACGTTATTTGCTTGGCTGATGACTATTAATGCCATTGTGGTTATTGCATTTCAGATGCCGATATCCAAATGGGCGGAGAAACATTCTCCGCTCACTGCAATTGCAATTGGGAGCGTCTGTTATGCTGTGGGACATGTGGGGTTTGCCTTCAGCCAAAACTGGACGATGCTTGTTGTATCCATGGTGTTTTTCACTTGGGGCGAGGTTTTGACCTTCCCTGCGGGAGCTATCATGGTTGACCGCCTGGCGCCGGATCATATGCGCGGCACCTACTTTGGCGCTCAGTCCTTTACCAGTCTCGGCTTTTTTCTGGGACCGCTGCTTGGCGGTTTTTTGCTGCAAAAATTCGGAGGCTCCACCTTGTTTGTTACCGTAGCCGTCATCACCCTTATTTCTGTCCTTTTTTATCGGATCGGCATGCAGGGCGGAGCGAACGGCTTTCAAAAGCGGAGTGGACAAGCTCGCGAGGGAGCAAGCTAGGGAGTCCGTGCAGTTCGGGCCAAGGCGTCAATGCTCCGGCGGGAACTGATTTTAACCTATTTTCTGAGTTGATTATGCATATGTGCCGTATGTGCACGGAAAGAGCGCAGGCTGTTTATCGGCAAACTGCGTTCTTTTTTGCATAAGCGTGCCGCCGTCCTCCGCGGCTTCCCTAATGCTTGCAAATATGGTATCCTTACGAGTCAACATAAAACCATGAACAAGTTATAGGAGAATCTATGAACTTTCAAGAGCTAAACCTTATGCCTGAGCTATTAAAGGCATTAAATCAGGAACAATACACAACGCCAACACCGATTCAGGAGAAGGCGATTCCCGTTATATTGGAAGGCAAAGACTTATTTGGCTGCGCCCAGACCGGAACAGGCAAAACGGCGGCGTTTTCGCTGCCGATCCTTCAATTGCTGCACAAGGACGGTTATGGCTCCGAGAGAGGCAAACGCAGCATCCGCTCTCTTATTTTGACGCCAACCCGTGAGCTGGCGCTGCAAATCGACGAAAATATAAAGGCTTACGCCCGTTATACGCGTCTGCGCAGCGTTGCGATAGTGGGCGGCGTATCCCAGGTTGGGCAGGAGCGCGCGCTGGAGAAAGGCGCGGATATTCTGATCGCAACGCCGGGACGTCTTACGGACTTGATCAATCAAAAAATAGTGGATTTGCGCCATGTGCAAATTCTGGTGCTGGACGAAGCCGACCGGATGCTGGACATGGGCTTTATCCACGAGGTAAAACGGATTATTTCCGGCATGCCGAAGGAAAAGCAAACGTTGTTTTTTTCGGCCACTATGCCGCCGGAAATCGCGGGCTGGATGGAGTCGCTTCTGCGTAATCCAGTCAAGGTGGAGATTACGCCGGTGTCCTCAACCGTTGAAGTGATCTCCCAGTCTCTTTATTTTGTTGATAAATCCAACAAGCAGGCCTTGCTCCAGCTTCTGCTGGAGAAGCAGGATATTACGTCGGCGCTAGTGTTTACCCGCACTAAACACGGAGCGGACCGGGTAGCTAAAGGCCTGAACCGGATCGGCGTTACCGCCCAGGCAATTCATGGCAACAAATCACAAAACGCCCGGCAAAATGCATTATCCAATTTTAAAAATGGCACAACCCGGATACTGGTTGCTACGGATATTGCAGCCAGGGGTATTGACATCGACGAATTATCTTATGTCATTAACTTTAATCTGCCGAACATTCCGGAAACCTACGTTCACCGGATCGGGCGGACCGGACGGGCAGGGCATAGCGGTTCAGCCATTTCCTTCTGCGAGGCGGAGGAGCTTCCTTACCTGAAGGATATTCAAAAGGTAACGAAAAAGCAGATCCCCGTTGTGGAGGATCATCCTTATCCCATGACAGAAGGCAGCATGCCTGTCTCTTCCGAGCCAGAGAAGCAGAGCGGAGGCGTGGGGCAAAATCGCGGCGGAGCAAGGGGAGCAAAGTCGTCCGGCCAGCGCAGCCGGAACTCCAGCCGTCCGGCTCAGCATGCCAAAACGAATGGCGGCGGCTCGCAGGAGCGTCAATCGGGCCATGGGCAAGTTGGCACCGGACAAGCGGGCAACGGCCAGTCGGGCCATAGGCGAGTTGGCACTGGACAAGCAGGCAATGGCCAGTCGGGCCATGGGCGAGTCAGCAATGGTCGTACTGGCGCTCCTCACCCGCAGCGCAGCAATAGCGGCCACTCGCAGCGTGCCGGAAGCAGCCGTAGCGGCGCATCACAAGCACAGCGTAATGCGTGGAGCAATAGCGGGCAGGCCTGACAGACCGATAAAAACATGCAACAGCCCTTTAACTGCCAATTCGGCAATTAAAGGGCTGTTATTGTTTCGGGAAGGTTACTTGATTACTCCGCAAGCGATTCTTCCGCCGGAATTGCCGGACGGGTCCGTCATGTAATCATCGGCTTTTTCGTGGATGATAAGTGAAGTTCCGCCTGTCTTGCGCAAGGAATTGGGATGGCCTGGCTGAAGCGTGACGGTTGCCGTAACGAGATCGGCGGTCACTTTGCCATCAGCCGAAACGGTAATGTTAGGCAGGTCGCCTCCATGAAATCCTTTAGGATTATGAAAGCCATGCTGCTTGCCAAGGGGATTAAAATGCGCGCCGGCGCTTTCAAATTTGGGCGGATCACATTTTCCATTTTCATGGATATGGATGGCATGCTCGCCAGGCGGCAATCCGGCGGCTTCGACATGGATAGCTACTTTATCCCCCTGCTGCGTAAGCATAGCCTTGCCGATTGTTTTCCCTTCGGCATTTATGATGGTCACCTCGGCTGGCTCGCTGTTTTCAAGCGCGGAGACCGGAGCTGCGGCCATTGCCATTGCAATTAACGGTAAAGCCAGCAACGATGACAGCTTTTTCATTAAAAACCCTCCATTCGTTATACGAGGCATTAGCCCCCGTTTGGCGATATATGGAATAGGTTGCGCATAAATGCAAGGAATTATTTATATACATGACTTATGCAGTTCGCGAGATTAACTGGTAATGGTGAGAATCTATGCTTGAATAAACTGGCCACCAAGACATAGA